>NZ_VDEU01000001.1:2055000-3339419 GCF_013393115.1 Pseudoalteromonas sp. Scap03
ACCTGCCCGGTGCCGGAAGGTTAATTGATGGGGTTATCTTCGGAGAAGCTCTTGATCGAAGCCCCGGTAAACGGCGGCCGTAACTATAACGGTCCTAAGGTAGCGAAATTCCTTGTCGGGTAAGTTCCGACCTGCACGAATGGTGTAACCATGGCCACGCTGTCTCCACCCGAGACTCAGTGAAATTGAAATCGCAGTGAAGATGCTGTGTACCCGCGGCTAGACGGAAAGACCCCGTGAACCTTTACTACAGCTTGGCACTGAACATTGAACCTACATGTGTAGGATAGGTGGGAGACTTTGAAGCAGAGACGCTAGTTTTTGTGGAGTCGTCCTTGAAATACCACCCTTGTAGTTTTGATGTTCTAACGTTGGCCCCTGAATCGGGGTTACGGACAGTGCCTGGTGGGTAGTTTGACTGGGGCGGTCTCCTCCCAAAGAGTAACGGAGGAGCACGAAGGTTGGCTAAGTACGGTCGGACATCGTACGGTTAGTGTAATGGTAGAAGCCAGCTTAACTGCGAGACAGACACGTCGAGCAGGTACGAAAGTAGGTCATAGTGATCCGGTGGTTCTGAATGGAAGGGCCATCGCTCAACGGATAAAAGGTACTCCGGGGATAACAGGCTGATACCGCCCAAGAGTTCATATCGACGGCGGTGTTTGGCACCTCGATGTCGGCTCATCACATCCTGGGGCTGAAGTCGGTCCCAAGGGTATGGCTGTTCGCCATTTAAAGTGGTACGCGAGCTGGGTTTAGAACGTCGTGAGACAGTTCGGTCCCTATCTGCCGTGGGCGTTTGAGAATTGAGAGGGGTTGCTCCTAGTACGAGAGGACCGGAGTGAACGAACCGCTGGTGTTCGGGTTGTCATGCCAATGGCATTGCCCGGTAGCTACGTTCGGAACTGATAAGCGCTGAAAGCATCTAAGCGCGAAGCAGGCCTCGAGATGAGTTCTCACTAGACTTTTAAAGTCTCTGAAGGGCCGTTGAAGACTACAACGTTGATAGGCAAGATGTGGAAGTGGTGTGAGCCATTAAGCTAACTTGTACTAATTACCCGTGAGGCTTAACCATACAACGCCAAACGCGTTTTATGTGATAGTGAAACAAGCGAAGAAGTTAATAGACTAAAGTAGATTACTGAAAACTTTTATTATCAGAATTCCAAATTTTAGTTAGTGCGTAGCGATACGGACTGACACCCAAATTTGCTTGGTGACAATAGCGTTTTGGACCCACCTGACCCCATGCCGAACTCAGTAGTGAAACGAAACAGCGCCGATGATAGTGTAGCATTTGTTATGTGAAAGTAGGTCATTACCAGGCTCCAAATAAGAGAAACCCGTTACAGAAATGTGACGGGTTTTTTTACGTCTGCAGGAAAGTGAAAATATTAGCTATCAGCCGTCAGCTATCAGTTGCACTGCGTCAAACTGACCACCGTATCGTGGGTTTAGTATCTCGACAATATTCTAGGTGATTGCCGTAATTAAGTAGCGCACCGACTCCAATTAGTCGGTATTTACTTTGAGGTTTTTTATGATCATTAAAGCGAGCTTAATGGCGTTAGTGACTGAGAAAAATATAATTTTGCTTTGTTAGTGGCTTTGATTTAGGATCAAAACAGTTTAAAACCATGAATGATTTGCCTGTGTATAGATTATTAATTAGCGCCTTATCCATTTTCTTTTGTGTTTCTGTATCAGCAGTTGAAGTAACTGATCTATATCAAGATATTTTGGTCGTAGAAGATAAATCTCGTGATACTCGTTTAGACGCTAGCCGCAAAGCGTTACTTAACGTATTAGTAAAAGTGAGTGGTGACAAAAGCGCAGATGAAAATCGAGTCGCTAAGCAACGCACTAAAGATATATCCGATTATATGCTGAAATTTGAATATGATGAGCGTATCCCCGGAGAGCTTAAATTATTAGTTAAGTTTGAAGCACGAAAAATCGATGCACTAATCAAAGAGCTTAATTTGCCATTGTGGGGAATGCAACGACCACTGGTTGCAATCTGGTTAGGGATTGAAGATAACAGGCAACGAGAGCTAGTAACTCAAGAAAGTTACCCACAGTTAGAGCAGCTCATTTATGATAAGGCAAGCCGTCGTGGATTACCTGTCGTTGTACCTTTGCTTGATTTACAAGATAGACGCCTTGTTGGTGTCCCTGAGGTTTGGGGGAACTTTTCTGAACCAGTAGAAGAGGCATCTAAACGTTACAGTGCTGAGCGCAGTATTACTGCTAGAATGTATCAAGAGTTTAACTCCGATAATTGGGTATTAGATTGGCGTTTTACTAATGACGAAATGTTTGAATCTAACCGAATTATTGGCTATAGACAGCAAATCGTTGCGCAAATGATTGATGATTTAGCGCAAGGTTTAGCTGGCGAATATGCGATCGATCCGAATGCGTATTATGAGCAACGTACTGCCAATTTGACCTTAAAAGGGACAGATAATTTTGTGGATATAGAGTTGGCAAAGCGCCGTCTACTCAACCTAAGTGTTGTCACCCAAGCGGTTATTATACGTAAAACTCCCGATTCTGTTGAATTTAAGCTAGATCATACCGGCACTGTAAACGATCTTAAAAAAGCCCTTGGTCTTGATAATGCCTTTAAAGATTATGTCGACCCCCGTGCTTTTTATCACATAGTTGATAAGCAAAGCCTAGAGTATCAATGGGTTGAAAACTAATGCTAACTCAAGAGCCAATGCAAATGGCGCTACCGGTTACTTTACCGGATGATGAAACATTTGCCTCTTATTTTGGGGGAGAAGACTCATTAGAGGTTAACCACCTTAAAGATAGCTTTTCTAAGCTATCTCAAGCTTTTCAGTATACTTATTTGTGTGGCTTAGGAGACTCAGGTAAATCCCACTTGTTATACGCCACCTGTATTCAAGCCCAAGAGCGTGGCTTATCGAATATGCTGCTATCAATGCGAGAAGTTCTACATTTTGGCCCGATGGTTTTAGATGGTCTTGAGGCGCTAGATGTATTATGTATTGATGATGTTCACTTAGTGGCGGGTAATGATGCATGGGAAAAAGCGTTATTTAATTTCTTCAACCGCTTTAATGAGCCTAATAAAATGCTGGTAGTAACTGCTGATTTACTGCCAAATATGCTTAATATTAGCTTGCCTGATTTAGAATCACGCTTGAAGTGGGGGACCACCTTTCAAATTCGCTCCATGAGTGATGATGATAAAGCACAAGCGCTAGTAAAGCGGGCTAACATGCGCGGTCTTGAACTGAGTGACGAATGCGCGCGGTTTTTATTAACCCGTTTAAGTCGTGATATGCGCGCATTATTGGATGTATTAGACAAATTAGATCACGCATCCATGGCTGCACAGCGAAAATTAACTATTCCTTTCATAAAATCAACGCTAAAGCTGTAGTAGGTCTAGAATCTAGACCCCGCTTTCAGTTATCATTAGCTAACTAAATTGTAATCACCTTCTTTGAAAGATCAGGTATCGAATGAACTTAGAAAATATATTAGCGCAAGCACTTGAGGCAGTTGCCAGTGCCAGTGAAATCGCGCAACTAGAAGAGATCAGGGTTAACTACCTTGGTAAAAAAGGCGAGATCACCAGCTTACTTAAAACACTGGGTAAAATTGCTCCTGAAGAACGCAAAGAAGCAGGCCAGGTAATCAATCAAGCTAAGCAAGATGTGCAAAGCGCAATTAATGACAAGCGTGAGCTTTTAGCGAGTAAAGCACTAGAAGAAAAACTAGCTGCTGAAACTATCGATGTAACTTTACCAGGGCGCGTTATGCCTTCTGGTGGCCTTCACCCAGTAACACGTACAATTGAGCGTATTGAAAGCTTTTTTGGTGAACTAGGCTTTGAAGTTAAATCAGGCCCTGAAGTTGAAGATGATTTTCATAACTTTGATGCCCTAAATATTCCTGAGCACCATCCTGCTCGCGCCGACCACGATACCTTTTACTTTAATCCTAAGTTGGTGTTGCGTACTCAAACTAGTGGTGTGCAAATTCGTACCATGGAAACAGAGCAGCCGCCGCTTCGTATAATTTCACCAGGGCGTGTATATCGTAATGACTACGACCAAACACATACACCTATGTTCCATCAGGTGGAAGGTTTAATGGTCGATACGGACGTTAGCTTTACTGAGCTCAAAGGTATTTTACATGACTTCTTACGTAACTTTTTTGAAGAAGATATGGAAATTCGTTTCCGTCCTTCATTCTTCCCATTTACAGAGCCCTCAGCTGAAGTTGATGTAATGGGTAAAGATGGTAAATGGTTAGAAGTATTAGGCTGTGGCATGGTTCACCCTAACGTACTTAAGTCTGTTGGTATCGATCCTGAAAAATACACCGGTTTTGCTTTTGGTATGGGTGTAGAGCGCTTAACTATGTTGCGTTACGGCGTAAACGATTTACGTGCGTTTTTCGAAAACGACTTAAAATTCCTAAACCAGTTCCGTTAAGAGTGAAGAAATAAAATGAAATTTAGTGAAAAGTGGTTAAGAGAGTGGGTAAATCCTGCAATTGATACGCAAGCTCTTTCGGAACAGCTTTCAATGGCTGGTTTAGAAGTAGATGGCGTAGAGCCGGCAGCAGCCAAATTTAATGGTGTTGTTGTAGGTGAGGTGGTTGAATGTGGCCAGCACCCTGATGCAGATAAACTACGTGTAACAAAAATTAATGTTGGTGGTGATGAACTGCTTGATATTGTTTGTGGTGCACCAAATTGCCGCCAAGGTATTAAAGTTGCTGTTGCCACTGTTGGTGCAGTATTACCAGGTGATTTTAAAATTAAAAAGGCCAAACTTCGTGGTCAACCATCATACGGCATGTTGTGTGCGTTTGATGAGCTAGGCATTAGCGAAGAGGGCGATGGCATTATGGAATTGCCGCTTGACGCGCCGATTGGCACAGATTTACGCGAATACTTAGGATTAGATGACAACATCATAGATGTAGATTTAACCCCTAACCGTGGTGACTGTTTAGGTATTAAAGGCCTTGCTCGTGAAGTTGGCGTACTGAACAGCATTGATGTTAATACATTAAGTATTCCAGCGGTAGCACCGACAATTGAAGATAAAGTATCAATAGAGTTGGTTAACGATGAAGCTTGTCCTCGTTATTTAGGGCGTGTTATCAAAGGCATTAACCTTAATGCTGAAACACCTCTATGGATGGTTGAAAAGCTACGCCGTAGTGGTGTGCGTTCAATCGACCCGGTAGTTGATGTGACTAACTTTGTGTTATTAGAGCTTGGTCACCCAATGCATGCATTTGATTTAAATGCGATTGAGGGTGGAATTAAAGTACGTAGTGCAAACGCAGGTGAAGAATTAGTTTTACTTGATGGTAACACTGCAAAGTTAAATGAATCGACATTAGTGATTGCCGATCATCATAAAGCGCTAGCCATTGCTGGTATTTTTGGTGGTGAGCAATCTGGCGTTACTGAAAAAACAGCTGATATTCTGTTAGAAAGCGCATTCTTTAACCCTGTTGCCATTGCTGGTCAAGCACGTAGCTACGGTTTACACACCGATGCATCTCATCGCTATGAGCGTGGTGTAGACTTTGCTCTACAACATGATGCAATGGAGCGCGCTACAGCGTTACTGCTTGAAATTGTTGGTGGTGAAGCGGGTCCTGTTGTTGAAGCTGTGGCTGCTGATAAGTTACCAAAAGTAACTGAAGTACGTTTACGTCGTTCACGTTTAGACCGCGTTATTGGTCATCATATTGAAGATGCGAAAGTAACCGATATTCTGACGCGTTTAGGACTTGATGTTAAATTTGACAATGATAGCTGGAGTGCTGATGTACCAAGCTACCGTTTTGATATTCGTATCGAAGAAGATTTAATTGAAGAAGTTGCACGTGTATACGGTTATAACAGCATTCCTAATGTTGCACCAACTGCAAAACTGAAAATGACCACGCATGATGAGTCAACTGTTGCCCTGAGCCGTTTTCGTAATGCCTTAGTAACACGTGGCTATCAAGAAGCCATTACTTACAGTTTTGTTGACCCTAAAGCGCAAGCTATTTTACACCCTGAGTGTAATGCATTGGTATTGCCGCACCCAATTTCAATTGAAATGTCAGCGATGCGTGTAAGTTTAATGCCAGGGTTGCTTTCATCTGTTGCGTATAACCAAAACCGCCAACAACCTCGTATTCGCTTATTTGAACACGGCCTTAAGTTTATCAGTGATGTAAATGCTGAAAATGGTGTATACCAAGTGCCTGTTATTGGTGGCGTTATTACTGGTTTGGTTCATGGTGAGCATTGGGTTGAAGAAAAACGTAACGTTGATTTTTATGACCTAAAAGGGGATGTTGAAGCATTACTTGCAATTACCAACGATGTTAGCCGCTTTGAAATTAAAGCTGAGCAATCTGATGGTCTTCATCCTGGCCAGTCTGCCGTTATTTATGTTGATGGTAAAAAAGTAGGTTTCTTTGGTGCATTACATCCTCAAGCGCAAAAATCGTTAGATATCAACAATGCTACTTTTGTGTTTGAAATTGAAATGTCGGCATTAGAAAAAAGAAATTTACCTCAAGCTGTAGGGGTGTCTAAATTCCCATCAAATCGCCGCGACATCGCGATTTTAGTACAAGACAGCGTTAAAATTGGTGATATTTTAAACGTCATCGGAAAAGTTGGCGGAAATCAATTGGTTGACCTAAACTTATTCGATGTGTATAAGGGCAAAGGTATTGAGCCAAATTATAAGAGTTTGGCGATTGCTCTAACACTGCAGGCGGTTGATAGAACACTCGAAGAGAAAGATATCAATCAGGTAGTTGATAACGTGGTGGCCGCACTGGCCGAACAGTTTAATGCATCGTTGAGGGACTAGATATGGCGCTTACTAAAGCCGACATAGCTGAACACCTATTTGAAAAGCTCGGGATCAATAAAAAAGATGCCAAAGATTTAGTTGAAGCGTTTTTTGAAGAAATCCGCTCAGCGCTTGAAAAAGGCGAGCAGATTAAGCTCTCTGGATTTGGTAACTTTGATCTTCGAGATAAGAAAGAAAGACCGGGACGTAATCCGAAAACGGGAGAAGATATTCCAATTTCAGCGCGTCGCGTAGTTACTTTTAGGCCGGGGCAAAAGTTAAAGACCCGTGTCGAAGTAGGCACAAGCAAAAAATAAACAAAAAGGCAGCGCAAGCTGCCTTTTTTGTATCTGTTGTATTATTTCCGGGGAGAAATAAATTTTCCTTGGTTTATTTGGTGTAATGTTTGCTCCGCGAGGGCATCTAAACTCTCTAAATTCTTTCCTTGTGCTATTAACTGCTGTTCAATTAATAATATATCGATATTTTTTATTCCAGAAAGCTCTGCTATTTTGGCAAAAATGTACGCGTGCTTATATTGGCGGTGCTTGTAAAAAAGACTAATTAAAGAGGTGTAAATTTCTGGATCAGGTATTTGCTTAGCTTGATTTAACGCCAGTGTGTTGTATAAAAAACCAATCGCTTTTTGCTCATCAACTTTAATGTAATAAGACGCTAAATAAAATTGCATTTCAGCACTTGTTTCCACCGCGGGGGTATTTTCTAGAGCAAGTAGCCGGGTGAGTGCCGTTTCATCATTGTTTCTTGACCAATGGTAATAGAGTAGGCCAGGGTGAGTGGTTGCATGTGTTTGCTGATAAATACGTGCCATTTCTCTATTACTGGTGAGGTAGGCTCGTCGACGGGCGGTAGTTTTACCTTTCAGTTTTATATGCTGAATATTAGCGGCTAAGCCAATACATTGGTTGTAATGCTCAAACGCTTTGAGTAGTTGATATTTGTTCTCATCGGCTGGTTGTAAGGATTCGCGGTAGCGAGAAAAAATAGTACGCTCTCGCAGTGCCTTACAGTGGCTATCGTGGTTAAGATCATTGCACATGGCGGGTGATTGCACACAAATATCTTCAACGGTAAAAGATTCTTCACATCCTGCAAGCAACAATGCAAAAGTGAGGGTTATGTGCTTAAAAGCCATCCGAGCCTCTCAATTTATTAGGGTCTGTTGACCTTTCAAGGTTGAATTTGCAGCAGTCTGTTTGGTATAGAGGCAAGGCAGAGCCTATGTGGTGTGGTTATTCCCCATAAATAGGCGATAACGCAGCATCAATGCCAAACAGGCGCTGCCCGAAGGGTTCTGCCTAGGGGCGATTTACTCTTTGTTGCCTACATGGATGTAGGTAAGGGGCGTGAGCAGGACGCGGAAGCTTTGCTCGGTTTTGACTTAGCCCACTAGGTTACAAACCTCGCGCCGCGATTAAACAGCCCCTAGTTTGAACAAATTTTAATCCGCAAAGGTCAACAGACCCTCATATAATATTATTCTAGCCTAAACTTTAGTCTCTAACAGTAGAGAATAAAATGAGATTAAATTAGAATAGGCCTGCCCGAAGGAATGTGTTGCTCTCAAAATTCGATACATTCTTAGGCTATCCGTTCAAAATTGTTTAATTAGGTAAAAAAAATGACCTCATCTCACGAGTTAGAATACACAAGTAGCTGGCAAGAACGTCAAGATTACGCTGAAAGCATGCAACCAATTATTGGTAAATTGTACCGTAATCGTGGTATTGAAATCGCTGTTTACGGCCGTCCATTAGTAAACTCAAGCACTATTGATATTATTAAGTCTCACAAATCAGTAGCCCAGTTTGAAGGAACTAAACTTCGCCTACGTGAAAGCTTCCCATTCTTAGAAGCTATCAGCAAAATGGAATTAAATTCTGCCCGTATCGATATTGGTAAATTAGCATACAGCTATTTATACACAGATGCTGCGAATGGCCGTTCAGTAGAAGAGTTCGTTAAAGACGAACTAGCTGAAATTGTTAATTCTGAGCCTAAAGCGCCACGTGACGTAGTACTTTACGGCTTTGGTCGTATCGGCCGCTTATTAGCACGTTTGTTAATTGAAAAATCAGGCCCATACGCCGACTTAAACCTACGCGCTATTGTTGTGCGTGGTGGTAAAGACGGCGATTTAGAAAAACGTGCAAGCTTATTGCGTCGTGATTCTATCCACGGTCCGTTCAATGGTTCAATTACCATTGATAAAGAACGTAATGCTATTAAAGCTAATGGTAGCTACATTCAAGTTATCTACGCTAATTCGCCAAGCGAAGTTGATTACAGTGCCTACGGTATCGAAAACGCACTTGTTGTTGATAACACTGGTATTTGGAAAGATGAAGCTGGTCTTGGTCAACACTTAGAATCTAAAGGTGCTGCAAAAGTATTATTAACAGCGCCAGCTAAGGGCAACATTAAAAATATCGTTTACGGTGTAAATAACCAAGATATTTTACCTGAAGATAAAATTGTATGTGCTGCAAGCTGTACAACTAATGCAATAACGCCAACATTGAAAGCATTAAACGATCAGTTTGGTATTAAGAATGGTCACGTTGAAACAGTTCACTCATACACTAATGACCAAAACTTAATTGATAACTACCACAAAGCAGAACGTCGTGGTCGTGCTGCGGCATTAAACATGGTTATCACTGAAACAGGTGCAGCTAAAGCGGTATCTAAAGCATTACCAGAGCTTGAAGGTAAACTAACAGGTAACGCAATTCGTGTACCTACACCAAACGTATCGTTAGCTATCTTAAACTTGAATCTTGAAAAGAGCACGACGGTTGAAGAACTTAATGCGTTTTTACGTGAAACAGCACTTCACTCAGACCTACGTGATCAAATCGATTACACAGCATCAACTGAAATCGTGTCTACCGATTTAGTGGGTAGCCGTTACGCAGGTGTTGTTGATTCTCAAGCAACGATTGTTGATGAAAACCGTGTTGTACTTTACGTATGGTACGACAATGAGTTTGGTTATAGCTGCCAGGTAGTTCGCTGTATGCGCGATATGGCAGAAGTCTCATTCCCAAGTTTACCTCGATAAACACTTGAGCAATTAAAAAAAGCCAGCACTTGCTGGCTTTTTTAGGTCTGAAGATTTTTAAAGTGTAGTGGTTATGGTACGCTTTATTAAATTGAGTACGTAGTAATAGCCGTTTAAAGTGCATTAACACGTACTTACCTCTTGGCTAAATCCTTTGGTCAAGACACACAGTTAACTAATAGGTTTGTTGTAATGAAAATCAGTAGCAATTTTGACAGTGGTAATATTAAAGTTATTGAAGCCACCGATCCGTTAAATATTCAGTTAGAAATTAATAAAGATCATCAGTCTGAGTTTTATCAGTGGTTTCACTTTCGTCTTGAAACAACGCCTTATCAATTACATCAGTTAAATATTAATAATCTTGATAAGTCTGCATACCCAGATGGTTGGGTAGACTACCAAGCTGTTGCCTCATACGACCGTCAAACATGGTTTCGTGTACCGTCTTCGTATGAAAATGGCACACTAACATTTGAGCTTGAGCCTGAGTGTAGCAGCGTTTACTTTGCCTATTTTGCTCCTTACAGCTACGACCGCCATTTAGACTTATTATCATGGGCACAAAGCCAAGAGCTTTGTCAGTTAGAGACGCTAGGTCAAACCCTTGATGGCCGTGATATGAGCGTGCTTAAAATTGGTCAGCCAAGTGCAGATAAAAAAATCATCTGGGTCACGGCTCGCCAACACCCGGGTGAAACTATGGCAGAGTGGTTTGTAGAAGGCTTATTACACAAGCTGCTTGATGATGAAGACCCACATG
Organism: Pseudoalteromonas sp. Scap03; assembly: GCF_013393115.1. Lineage (GTDB taxonomy): Bacteria > Pseudomonadota > Gammaproteobacteria > Enterobacterales > Alteromonadaceae > Pseudoalteromonas. The sequence continues at coordinate 2,065,715 of NZ_VDEU01000001.1, forward strand.
CAGCAGCCTTACTATCAAAAGCGGTATTCTATGTAGTGCCAAATATGAATCCAGATGGCAGTGCACGTGGTCACTTACGTACTAATGCTAAAGGGGTTAACTTAAACCGTGAATGGCAAACACCAAGCATGGAAAATAGTCCTGAAGTTTACTTAGTGCTTAATAAAATGCGAGAAGCAGGTTTAGATATGCACCTTGACATTCACGGGGATGAAGCCATTCCATATAACTTTGTTGCCGGTAGTGAAGGCATACCAAGTTATGATGCACGCCTAAAAGGCCTTGAAGACAGCTTTAAAGCCGCGCTTTTAACTATTACTCCAGAGTTTCAAGATACGCATGGCTACGATAAAGACGAACCAGGTCAAGCTAATTTAACAGTAGGTTCATCAGCGACCGCTGAAGAATTTAAAGCACTAACTTACACCGTTGAAATGCCATTTAAAGATAATAATGACTTACCAGATCCAGATTACGGCTGGTCAGATCGTCGTTCATATCAATTTGGTCAAGATACCTTAGCAGCCATTGTTAATGTTGTAGACAACTTAAGATAAAACGCTTGTTTTAAAGGGTATCAATAATTTTGATGCCCTTTTTATTTTAGGCTAAACCGGCCGTATCAAAAAATAAAAATCATTTCCCACCATCACACTAAAACGTTTCAATACACCTTCTCGACAGATTTAATAACCTATAATTTTAATCAATTCCCACTTAGTTAAACGTTGTCTTAGCAGGCTCAATATAAATAAACAATAAGTTGTTTTGAAAATTAACTGTTAACAAGGTTGGGTACTTAAGTTAATATCGATTGAGCAATAAGAAAGACGAAAAAGATTAACCCCTTATTTCGTAAAGCTTATGACAGGTATTCTGAGTAGCAGAGTATGGTAATTAATAATAATAAATATAACTGTGAGGATGTTCATGGAAGCTTTTGTAAGCGCCGTTAATGATGTTGTTTGGAGTGATGCACTCATCTATTTATGCCTAGGCGCAGGCTTATTTTACTCCGTACTAACTCGATTTGCTCAAGTTAGACATTTTAAAGAAATGTGTAAGCTATTATTTAGCCCCAACACCTCAGAAAAAGGGATCTCATCTTTTCAAGCTCTTGCTGTTTCATTGTCTGGCCGAGTAGGGGTTGGTAATATTGCCGGTGTTGCAGCCGCAATCGGTTTTGGTGGTCCGGGCGCTATTTTTTGGATGTGGGTTGTTGCTTTTTTAGGTGCAAGCACTGCATACGCAGAATCAACATTAGGTCAAATTTATAAACTAGAAGAAGACGGCCAATACCGCGGTGGTCCAGCCTATTATTTTGACCGTTGCTTAGGGCAAAAGTGGCTGGCTGTATTATTTGCTGTGTCGGCAATTATAGCCTGTGGAGTTTTTCTGCCGGGCGTACAAGCAAATGCTGTGGGCAACGCATTCACTCAAGTATTTGGTGATGGCGCTATGGTGTCTACAACTTTTGGTGACGTAGGCAGTTTTAAACTCGTTGCATTGGCCATTATTCTAATCGTTTTAGCGTTTATTATTTTTGGTGGTATAAAGCGCATTGCTAATTTTACCCAAATTGTAGTGCCATTTATGGCGCTTGGTTACATCGTATTGGCTTTAATTATCGTATTTTTAAACATAGACAAAGTACCAGGCATTTTCTCGCTTATTATTGGTGATGCATTTACAGCCCAAGCAGGCTTTGGTGCTGCAATTGCTTGGGGTGTTAAGCGTGGTATCTATTCTAATGAAGCCGGTCAAGGTACAGGTCCTCATGCTGCGGCGGCAGCAGAAGTTGATCACCCTGCACAGCAAGGTTTAGTGCAAGCTTTTTCTGTTTATGTTGATACACTTTTTGTATGTACAGCAACGGCATTAATGATCTTAATGACGCAGCAATACAATGTAGTCGGCACTTTGCCAGAAGGACAATTCATTATACAAAATGTTGATGCGGCAACTGAAGTGGGGTCAGCAGCATTTACCCAAATGGCGTTGTTTAGTGTATTTGGTAGCTTTGGAGAAGCGTTTGTAGGTATCGCTTTATTCTTCTTTGCTTTTACCACTATACTTGCTTATTACTTCATTGCTGAGACTAATATCGCGTACTTAAATCGCTACTTTAAAGGAAGTATTCCGCTTGTAGTGGTAAAACTTATGATTATGTTTATGGTAGCCTACGGCATGGTTAACAGTTCCGGTTATATATGGACTATTGGCGACATAGGCGTTGGCTTAATGGCGTGGATCAACATATTGGGTATATTAGCCATTTTCTTTGTCGCTAAACCGGCCTTATCATGTTTGAGCGATTATGAAGAACAAAAGAAAAAAGGTGGAAAAATCATATTTGATCCTGTTAAGTTAGGGATTAAAAATGCTACCTTCTGGGAAAAGCGCCTTGAAAAGCAATCAAAAGACGCTGAATAAACAGACCCTAATAACCTAATATGAACTATTGGGTTAAATTCAAAAAAGACAAAGAGCAATAAAACAAGTACAATGAAAAGCGCCGAAAGGCGCTTTTTTTATGCGTAGTATGGAGAGAGATGTATGGCGATTATTCGTTGCCCCAAATGTGCAAAATCAATTTCAGATAAACATCCGCAGTGTCCACATTGCCAAAGTAACGTTGCTGAATTAAATGCCGAGCAAGTTCAACAACTTCAACGTGAGCAGCGAATTAAAAAGCAGCAAATGTTTATGAACCACTCCTTTTTAGCGCTGATCTTATTTTTAGGTGGCTTCTTTTGTTTGTACTTCCTACAACCTCAAGAAAAAACACTTCAGTGGTATGCGTATACCTCAGCTATAGGCATTGGCTGTATTTGGTACCTTATTAACCGTATTATTTTAGTGACTCTGAAAAAGAAAAAATGACATGAATATTGACAACTTAGTACAGAATATTACTCCAGAATTATTTGAGCGCCTACAATATGGCGCATCAACAGGAAAGTGGCCAGATGGCACACCTTTATCAGATGAACAAAAACAACAAACAGTCCAACTTGTGATGTTGTATCAAGCAAAAGTAGCACAATCAAACGAGCAGTTTACCATTGGTGCAGATGGAGAAATGATCCAAAAAACCAAAGCGCAACTACAAAAAGAATTTAAATCAGATAACGAAATAGCTAGGTTCAGTGAAAATGATCTTTAAACACCTTTTTACACCAAAATGGAAACACCCGAAGCAACAAGTTCGTTTAGATGCGATTGAAAAACTTGATGTAGCACGCGACGTAACAATTTTAAGCACCTTAGCGCTTGAAGACTCATCGGCTGAAATTCGTCGTAAAGCACTGCAAAAAGTAAACGATTTACCGCTTTGGTGGAAAGCTTACAAGCAAGATCAGGCATTAAAAGATGTAGCTGAGCAGCAAATATCGTCTGCTGTATTAAACAGTGAAAGTAGCTTATCGGCGCAGATTAAAAATGAGTACATTGAACGTTTTGCACCGGTTAAAACCCTTGAAAAACTAGCATTTGCAGAAAAAGAACTGCAAGTGAGAGTTAAGCTCTTAAAACGCCTAGCAAACCCTAAACTGATTGAAAAAGCTTTTAAAGAAGCCAATGAAGAGCTGCAAAAGCAGTTAGTTGACTTAGTCATTACACAGCAGTTAACTAAAGCTTTGTTAAAGCATGCTCAAGGTGAAGCTAAAACGGCCCTTGAAAGCCATCTTGAAAACGAGCGTTTAGCGCTTGAAATGCCAGCGCAAGTTGAAAATGCTACCCGTGTTATTTTAGCCAAGCTTAATGCATTGCGTGATAAAAATGACTACGCCATTGTTGACCCACAAGCCGCAGAGCTCATGGCACAATGGCAAGCTCTAGAATTAAAATGGCTAAGTGAAGAACATGTAAAAACCCTTGATGCTAAGTATATTTCAATTACCGATAAGCTTGATGCCCACATTGCCATACTAAAAGCGCAGCACGAAGTAGAGCAGCAATGTTTAGCTCAGCAACAGCGCCAAGTGTTAGCGTTAGCTACGTTAGAAGCATTAAGTGAAGAAATTGAGAATGCATTACAGTTAGGGTTAGAAACGCCAGAGCAAATTCAGCAAGACTGGCTTAATGCAAAAGTAGCGCAAGCGAAAGACACGCTAGATAAAACGGAACTGGTGGCTGATCAGCAATCAAAACAAGTGATTAATAAGCTTGAGCAATTATTCTCACAAGTTGCTAAGTTGCCTGAGCTAACTGCGGCGATTAAAGAATATAAAATTGCCTACAATGCGCTTAGTGAAATAAAACCTGCAGAGCAACTTAGCGATTACGATCAACAGTTAACAGCATTCAATAATACCTTTAAAACTGCACGCAGCCACTTAAATTTACTTAGCGCTGATTTACAAGCGTCATTCAAAACTCAGCTTAATGCGCATAAGAAGCAGTTCTTAGCTTCAATGAGCGAACTCACTAAGCCGCTAGAAAAAACTCAAAGCCAAGCTAAGCGAAAAGCGCGTGATGTTAAACGTTTAATTGAAGAAGGGCGTTTTAATGTTGCATTTGGTGTATTTAAAGGCTTCGAAGAGCTATTTAATGCCCTAACTGAGAAATACCAACAGCCGCTGGTTAACTCAAAAGCTGATCTAGAAGCGCAGCTAGCTGATGCTAAAGATTGGCAAAAATATGCAGCGGCCCCTAAACGCACTGCACTTTTAGAAGAAGTAACACTGCTAGTTGATGAGCCTTGTAACGATCCGCAACAGCGTGCTGACCAAGTTAAAGTATTGCGTAAGCGTTGGAATGAACTAGGTCGTCTTGATACAGAGCAAGAAAAGCAGCAAGGAAATGAGTTTGATGAAAAAATTGAGCTATTGTTCGCACCTTGTCGTAGTTATTTCGCAGAGCAAGAAATCCAGCGTGAAGCGGCTAAAGTAGAGCGTGAGCAACTAATAGCGCAAATGCATGCACTGCATTTACAAGCGACAGAGGATGCTGATTTAGATTGGAAACAATTCGAAAGCCACTACAACCGATTACAAAAAGCATGGCGTAGTGTAGGTAAAGTTGATCCTAAAACATACCGAATTTTAAACGAGCGTTATAAGGCAGAACAGCAGCTAGTTGTATCTTCACTTAATGCGTTTCATAAAGGCAATGCCGCACTTAAAAATGAGCTCGTTGAGCAAGCGCAACAGCTATCTCAAAGTGAAAACCTAGCAGAGGCGTGTCAGCAGTTAAAGCAGTTACAGCAACAATGGCAGAGTATAGGGTTTGCAGGCTTAAAAGCTGAGAATGCACTATGGCAAAAATTCCGTGAGTTTAATGATGCAACATTCACTAAACGCAGCGAAGAGTTTGAGCAGCAAAAACGCGAGCAAGGTGAATCAGATAAGCTAGCAACAGCCGAACTAAATGAGCTCGAAGCGGTTTTAAATAGTGTTGAAGGTAAAGCCCAATTACTGGATCTGCAAACCAAAGTTAAAGGGTATATGCCATTTAAATCGTTAACGCCTAAAGTATCCGCTTTATTGTCAGCTATAGATGAAAAGCTAACCGGATTAGCCGCCAAAAACGAACAAGCTAACTTAAACGCATTATTTGTTGCGCTTGAGAATAATGAACCAGTGCCAAGTCAGTATACTGGTGTGGTAAAAACGGCATTAAGTATCGAGCAGTTGCTAACGCGTATGGAAATACTAGCCAACGTTAGTTCGCATGACTCAGCGCAAAGAATGGTTGAGCAAGTGGCAATGCTAGATGACAAGCACCGTGGAGACCACGCTGATTTAAACTATTATTTAAAGCAATTAATTGCACTCAGCGAAGGTTCAGTCAAAACTGACACACTAGCAAGGTTAAAAGTTATTTTTGCTGTAAATTAACTTTTATCAACTAAAATAAAAAAACCGCTATTAAAGCGGTTTTTTATTATGGCTACTTACTGCCAATACGATTAATGAATAGGGTTTTGTATGAAAATTTTTGTTTTTATTTCACTATTATTTTTAACTGCCTGTAACAGCACTCAGGGTATTTCGGTTTATTCATTTACAAATTCAGAGGTTGAGTCGTTACTAAATAAAGAGTTACCTAAATTAAGTGAAAAAGTTAGCCTGATGGGCTTACCTGTGCAGTTTGATGTAAATGATTTAAGCGTTAATATTGGTCCCGACAACAGTGATTATGTTTTATTAGGTGCTGATTCGAGCGCCGAGATTAATGCCTTTGCATTGAAGTATCCTGTGCGTTTAAAGTTACAAATACAAGGCACGCCTTTTTATGATAGCGAGAAAAAAGCCGTATTTTTACGTAATGTTAAGTTACGCGATTCAAGTATCGATGCAGGGGGTTTTAAAGGTAATTTAGAAGTGCTGGATAATGAGGCGATGGATGTCATGAATGCATTTTTAGCGGTTAACCCTGTTTATAAGTTAAATATGAACGACCCTAAAATGGCACTGTTAAGTAATTTACCCTTAGATTTAAAAGTAGTCGAAGGCGCGATTAAGCTAGTACCTCGGTTATAATTTAGATCTAATAAGCGTAATAAAACGTATTAATTGACCTTATTATTAATAGATTAGGTTAATTATGGCTAATGAGCGATCCGTTCCCACCTCTCGACTTTCACGATTTGCAAAGTTAGGCTCATTAGCCACAGGTGTTGCCACAAATATGTTAGTAGGTGGTGCCAAAAGTGCGCTTAGTGGTAAAGGCTGGGATAATAAAAGCTTATTACTCCAGCCGAAAAATATTGAAAACTTAGCCACTCAGCTGTCGCACCTTCGCGGTGCGGCAATGAAGCTTGGGCAGTTACTTTCAATGGATGCTGGCGACTTATTAACTCCCGAGCTTGCGCAGTTACTGTCTTTGTTGCGTGCCGATGCCAACCCAATGCCACATAAGCAATTAGTGAGCGTGCTAAAAGAGCAATGGGGGGATGATTGGTTATCGCGTTTTTCTCATATTGAACTAAGGCCGTTTGCAGCTGCATCAATTGGGCAGGTTCATTTAGCTTATATAGAAAATGGTGATCAATTAGCCGTTAAAATTCAATATCCAGGTATTTCTAAAAGTGTGGTAAGCGACGTAGATAATGTGATCACTTTACTTACTTTATCGCGATTATTACCTAAAGAATTGGATATAAAACCCTTAGTTGAAGAAGCGAAAGCGCAGTTACTAGCTGAGACTGATTACACCCTAGAAGCTCAGTATTTAGCAAGATACAAAAACCTGTTATCGACTAACCCCCATTTTAAAGTGCCTAGTGTGTATGTAGAGCACAGTACTGCGCAAGTGCTAACCATGGAGTATGTAGATGCCAAGCCTATAGAGGGCATTACATATTTACCACAATCAGATCGAAGTCGGGTTGCTGAGCAACTAATTGATTTGTTTTTTAAAGAAATGTTTGAGTTTAAGTTAATTCAAACCGACCCTAACTTTGCTAATTACCATTACCAACCAGAATCACAAAAAATCGTGTTATTTGATTTTGGTGCCACCCGAGAAATTACAGCTACCCTAAGTGATGCCTATTTAGCCTTGTTTAAAGCCGGCAGTAATAATGATCGTGAAGGTGTGCTCAATGCCGCCACTGCTATTGGCTATTTTAAAGACGCTCTAAAAGATGACTATAAAGAAAGAGTGATTGATTTATTTTTAATGGCTTGCGAGCCACTTCGCTATAATGGTGAGTTTGATTTTAAAAACAGTGAACTTGCTAGCAACATCAAAGATGCTGGAATGCAATTAAGTGCCCAGTCGCAGCAGTGGCATACCCCTCCTGTGGATGCATTGTTTATTCACCGTAAATTAGCTGGCTTATATTTAATTGCAGCGCGTTTAGACGCCAAAATAAATATTAAGGCGTTATTTAGCCATTATTAAGTGCTAAAGCAGGATAAAATTGGCATAATGCTCGCGATATTTCGCGAGGTTGTATTATGATAAAAAACTTTTTAAACGATCCTACCTTATTGCTCAATGCGGTAGGTGAGGGTATATATGGATTTGATTTGTCCGGTAATGCGGTATTTGTAAACCCAGCTGCAGAGCGAATGACTGGGTGGACGGCCGATGAATTATTAGGAAAAAAAATACATCAATATCATCATCATAGTCATGCCGATGGCACCCCTTACCCTGCCGATGAGTGCCAAATTTATTGCACTATGTTTGATGGCAAACGCCGCGAAGTAAAAAACGAAGTATTTTGGCGCAAAGATGGTAGTGCCTTTGCAGTTGAGTACACCTCCACTCCCGTTTATAAAAATAACCAGCTTATTGGTGCTGTGGCAGTATTTCGCGATATATCAGCACAACAGCAAACCCAAACCCAGTTGCACGAAGCGTTAGCTCAAGTAAAGCATCTAAGCGAGCAGCTAAAAGATGAGAACGATTACCTTATTGCCGAGCTTAACGAGGATTGGCAAGATTCAGGACTGGTTGGCCACAGCGCTGTATTCCAACGCATGTTAGATCAAATACAGTTAGTGAGTGAAACCGACAGCACCGTACTCATTCTTGGTGAAAATGGCACTGGCAAAGAGTTGGTAGCGCGTAACTTGCACCGTCTCAGTAAGCGCAACGAACAAGCATTCATAAAAGTAAATTGTGCGGCATTCACTCCAAGTTTATTAGAGTCAGAACTTTTTGGGCATGAAAGGGGCTCATTTACTGGCGCTAACGAGCGTCGTAAAGGACGTTTTGAACTTGCCGATCACGGCACCTTATTTTTAGATGAAGTCGCAGAGCTGCCGTTAGAGTCCCAAAGTAAGCTATTAAGGGTATTACAAGAGCGTGAATTTGAACGCGTTGGCGGTAGTCAAACCCTAAAGGTTGATATTCGCATCATTGCTGCAACCAACCGTAACTTGTGGGAAATGGTACAAGCAGGGCAGTTTAGAATGGACTTATATTACCGTTTAAATGTATTTCCTATTCATGTGCCAGCACTTAAAGAACGAAAAGAAGACATTCCTTACTTGTGTCAAAACTTAATTGCACAAATAAACAAGCGCTTAGGTAAGCAATTGCAAGGGTTAAGTACAAAAGCGATCAGACAATTACAAGCCTATGACTGGCCAGGTAACATTAGAGAGCTACAAAATGTACTCGAACGAGAAGCTATTTTATCTAAACACTCTACATTACAGTTAAGTCAGTCGCTCAAAGCGGGCGATGATAACGCCATAAACCCAACGCTTACACTTGATGAAGCACAAAAACAGCATATAAGTAGCGTATTAGCACTGTGTAATTGGAAAATTGCAGGTGAACAAGGCGCGGCAAATAAGTTGGGCTTACCAGAGAGCACCTTACGCTCAAAAATGCAAAAGTTAGGACTGCGTCGTCAGAGCTAACTCGTGATATATCGCGATAGTCGCTAAATATCGCGATATTATAGTTCGGTTTTATTTTTAAAGTCATTTAATATCAATGCTTTAGTTTAACTTTCAGTGTGGTCTGAAAGTTGCAAATACTTGTTTAGTACCCGTCACTATGAAGTAAGTAGCATGAAGTTTGATATTAAAGAAGAAGACATGATCATAAAGCCCTATAAAGAAGAGGGGCCAATTTATATACGCGAGCAAAAAGGTTTTTTTCAACGTATACGTCGCAATTTAGGCTGGTTGTTAATGCTGAGTTTTATTGCCATTCCGTGGGTTCAATATAACGGCCAGCAAGCGGTTTTATTGGATGTGGCCACCCAAAAATTTACTATTTTTGGCCTTACCTTGCTCCCTCAAGACTTTATGATTTTAGCCATGCTGTTTATGGTGGGAGCGTTTGCCCTATTTTTTGTTACCAACTGGCTTGGCAGAGTATGGTGTGGTTATACCTGCCCACAAACCATTTGGATGTTAATGTTTTCTTGGGTTGAGCAACGTATAGAGGGTACGCGTAACCAGCGTATTAAGCTTGATAAAAGCCCTTGGGATATTACCAAATTGCGAAAAAAAATCACTAAGCACAGTGCTTGGCTGGTTATTTCGATACTCACGGCGACCTCATTTTTAGCGTATTTTATCCCCGCTAAAACCTTGTATCTCGAAATGTTAAATTTAGAGTGGTCTGGGATCACCAGTTTTTGGGTATTTTTATTTGCGTTTTGTACTTATGGAAATGCGGGCTTTTTACGTGAAAAAATGTGTACTGTGGCGTGTCCGTATTCGCGCTTTCAATCGGTGATGTTTGATAAAGACACTCTGGTGGTTACTTACGATAGCGAACGGGGTGAAAATCGCGGCCCACGTAAACGCAAAGCTGATCCTAAAGCGCTTAATTTAGGTGATTGCGTAGACTGTAACTTATGTGTGGAAGTATGCCCTGCAGGGATTGATATTCGCAATGGCTTGCAATATGAATGTATTAACTGTGGTTTATGTATTGACGCTTGTGACGACACCATGGATAAGTTTGGCTACGAAAAAGGCTTAATTAAATACGCCAGTGAAAAGCAAATGGCAGGGCAAAAAACGAATCCATTTAGGCTTAAACTTGTAGGCTATGGGGCGTTAACTGCGCTATTAATTTTATCTATGTTTGCTTGGATGTTACAACGCACCCCTATAGAAGCTTCTGTGCTTAGAGATAGAAACGCATTGTATCGGGTAAATTACGAAGGCTTAGTTGAAAACCCTTACACACTTACTATTATCAATAAAACTCAGCAACCGCTGCATTATTCAATTTCAATTAGCGGTTTAGAGGGGGCTACATTGCAAAGCCCAAATGCTATATTAGTAGAGCCTGGGCTGATGAAAAGTGTGCCGGTAACGGTGACTGCAGACGGTTACGATTTAGCACGCAAAGTGAGTAAGCTGAGTTTTGTGATCACTTCGCAAGAAGATCCTGCAATTACTATTACCAAAGACAGTCAGTTTTATAAAAATTAATAAAGTATGAGTCCTAGCCAGTTAACAACCTGACTCGGCTAGGGCTAGCTGCTTAATTACAAATTTTTTGGCGCTTTGAAAATCATCAAACAAGCACTCTTGTAAATGAGCATCACGGCCTGAGCTGTGCATAATCCGCTGCAATTGCCTTATAGCAATAGGCGAGGTGAGGACAAACGCACTGATCAAACAGTTATTAATCCCCATTGTTTGGCTTACATCTATCATGTTTTTTTCAGCATCGGGGGTAGCAGCAATCACCTCAGGAGAGTGGCTAATATAACCCCAAGACAAATGTTTAAAAGGTTCAATGGTATTTAATAAAGCGGCTTTAAAATGATTTAATAACTGAGGGTTTAAGTTACCTTTAAACTGCCCAATAACTATATTACCTTCAACGCGCAAGCTATAACTGCCGTAGTTATTTTCAAATTTCAATAGCCGCTCCTTTTATTGATTATCTACTGCATTGGTCACTTATTTATAATGTAGTCTAAGGCACCTGAAATTGCAGCAACTTGCGCTAATATACACTCTTCAGGGTTAGCCGTTGCACTGTCTGGATATACTTCAGTGGTGGTGACATACGCAGCTTCAGAAAATCCCATACATAAGCCTAAATCACGGGCCGCGTAATTAATTACCCCAAATTGCGCTTGTGGTACACCAATTAATTGCTGATTTTCATCGCTAGGTGCAATATGCGTTACTTTTTCAACATGTTCAATAATTGCTTTTTGAAAAGCAGGCTCTGGTTTGTTGCTATCAGCCACTAAATAAAAGCCATCAGGAATGTTCCAGTTGGTGTTTACTTTGCCTTCACGAGCCGCGAGTGCTGGTCTAAATTCACTGTTATCAGAATCTGTTGTTTCATGTAAATCGATATGCGCGATTAAATCAGTATTTAAAGATTGCACATAGTTCATTACTGCCGCTGATTCTTGTGCTGGACTGCCCTGATAAAAAGAGCGGTTAGGGTCTACCGCATCTGGGTTCCAACGATTAATCGTTTCATAACCCCATGGGCTAATACAGGGGGTAATTACAATATTAAAGTGCTCAGCGTACTTATTTGCCAATGTTTTAGCGAATCTTAAAGCGCCATGAACACCACTGGTCTCGTAGCCATGTACGCCGCCAGTAATTAAAACAGTGGCTTTGTTTGTATCAAAATTAGTGGTTTTTAACGCGTACAAAGGGTAGCTACCTGCGGCATAATTAAGCTCACCGTATTGCTGTACTTCTAGAGTGCTTTTAAGTTCATCAATTAATGTTACGACTTCTTGTTGATAGCTTCGCTTAATTTTTTGTGCCTCAAGCCATTGGATTTTATTATTGTTGTTCCACTTCTCACCAGGCGTACCAATTGGGTAACTACTGTTATTCATATTAAACCTTTAAGTTGAATTATCTCTGCGGGCTATAGAGCACATAGACCATAATGACGAAAATAAAGCGTTAGCTTAACGCTGACTAAAATAGCGCGCAAGTATATGCGATAGTCACTGCATTAGTTAATGGCTGAGCTTGAATGCGGATAGTACCTTTGTTGCATAAAGTCTTTTAAAAACCATGCGGCAAACTCATGTCTGCACTCTACATCGGCTTTGCTGTATATGTAACACAGTGCATTTTAGATGTTGCAAGTAGGCGGCTACGCCCTGTATTAATGACCGCTACAACCGCTATGTTTGGTTTATTGCCGCTGGTGTTTGCAACAGGTCCAGGAGCTGAAATACAAAAGCCATTAGCTATCGTGGTTATTGGCGTGTTAATTACCTCCACTATTACTACCCTTTATTTATTACCTATCTTCTATGGTTGGTTGGAGAAAAAATATGGCTGAACAGTTACTTTTTACCCTAAATGCACCCACAAATATAAAAGATGACGTAGTTGATATATTAATAGGCATAGACTGTATAACCGGCTTTAACTTAAAAAAATTCAAGGCTATAGCAAAGAGCACAGCGAGTTTGATATTGCCGAGCAAGTAGAAGGGTATCGTAGTTTTTATCAATTTGAGGTGCATATTTTATTATCTGAACTTGCCATACTAAAAACGACGCTAAGCCCTGTTTGTAAGTACACACCGTTAAATATTGGGTAACCCCGGTTTATGAAAGTGAGCATATTGGATAGTTACCATATATTAGATTAACTTTGAGAGTCACTTCAATTGGATTAGTTATTAGACTTATTTAATTGATTTTGACAACTTATCAATGTTTAATTGAATGACATGTATTAATTGTTGTTTATTATGCACTTTCTCCATAAGTACTTCTTACTTAACGATCATCATACTGCCCATGATGAAGTCGCACACTGGCGGGTGAGTGCACTGCGGATAATTTTAACTCTCGTTACTTTGCTCTGTTTTTTGGTAGTTTGTTATACATACACCCGCGCAATTGAATTCAACCTAATTTACATTGCAGTTATTACTATTAGTTTTTTCACTATTGCTTTTAGTCTTTTATTAGCAAGTAAGCGATTTTACACATTTAGTGCAAACGCACTTTTATTAACTATCGTTGCTGGTAGTTTATCAATGAATTTATTTTTAACTGACTTAGAGCTTGCAAAGGTGGGTTCTATGTTTATGTATTCATGTCCCATCATTGCTCTTATGCTACTCGGTTACAGAACGGCTTTGGCCTACGGTATTTTAAACATCATACCTTTTTACATGATTATTAATAATGTTGATTTATCTGGCTATTCAGGAATATCAAGCCAATTACCAGAAGCTGACTTATATATTACAGGCCTGATATTTTTATTTTTTAATATTTGTATTCCACTGGCTACTGCGCGAACAATTGTTGCTGCCAAACGTTTAAACAAAACCATGTTAAATGCTAATAGCTTCCTTAAAGATAAAAACGAGCTTTATCGCACCTTATTTACTGAATCTAATAAAGCTAAAATTATTGTCGACGAAAATTTAGTAATTACAGATTTAAATCAACATGCTATTGAAATGTTTGGATTAAAAAACAGCTTGAAAGAAAAGGCTGAGAGAATTGATGGATTATTCCCTGCACTTAATAGCAAAGAGTTAAATATAAAAAATCAAATCATAGAATATAAGAGTCGCTACTATAAGAGTAATTATCAGCAAATAGCAATGAGTACAAATTACCGAGTGTATGACTTTTATGATTGCACGCAAGAGCAGTTAATTAAACAAAACTTGTCTATGATGGAGCAAGAGAACAAACGTCTAAGGTTTAGAGACTCGCAGACGAAATTGCCTAATCGAGAGTGGTTTGAGATGCAATGCGATAGGTTAACGTCTAAATATCAAAAAGGCTTTTATATCGTAGTCACACAAAGCGCAAATAGTGAATATTTAAATTTAAAACTTAAAAAGGCTGACTCCCAATCATTGCTAATTACTGCTTATAAGCGCTTAAAAGCAATGCCTGAAGGGCCCTTGCTTTGTGCGTATATAGAAGGTAGTAAACTTTGCTTTATTGTTGGTTCAAGCTCAAGTGAACAGCAAAACAAGTTATTAATACAAATTAAAAGCACTTTAGATCAAACTTATGATGTATTTGGTACTAATTACCAACAATCATTTTTATTTGGTTTTGCTAAGTGTCCTGAGCACGGTGAAGATAGTGCTATTGTTCTTAGTAATGCGTGTGAGGCGCTCAAGCTCGCAGACTATAACTTGCCTTTTAGTGGTTACAACCAAAAACAATCACAGGCTTTTATGGAAAAGTATGAAATTTCCATGTTACTTGATGAAGCTTTGCAACAAAATGATCTGTCAGTACATTATCAACCTAAAGTGAATGCAAAAGGTGAATGTATTGGGCTTGAAGCATTAGCTCGTTGGCATAGCTCTGTGCTTGGTAATATATCGCCAACTGTCTTTATTCCTATTGCAGAAGAGTACAGAATGATTAGTAGATTAACGGATTTAATTATTCAAAAAGTCTGCGCTCAAATTGCCCAATGGAATAAAGTTGGTTTGCCACTTTTACCTATAGCAATAAACATATCTTTGCTCGATTTTAGCCAAGCTGACTTTATGTCAAAATTGGTGAAATATTTGGCGGATTTTAATGTAAAACCGAATCAAATAGAATTAGAGCTTACCGAAACATCACTTGAGGCTAACCAAGCCCACTCTCTAAAACTTATGCAAACTTTGCAAGATTGGGGGTTCTCTATTACTGTGGATGACTTTGGTGTTGGCTACTCAAATATTGCACGCCTTGCTGATTACCCTATTGATAAACTTAAATTGGATCGCTCTTTAATAAGTCAGGTTACACGCTCTACACGCCAGAAAAGCTTAGTTAAAGCTATGCATGTGATGTGTGATGAACTCAATATCAAGTGTGTAGCCGAGGGAGTAGAAACCGAAGAACAGGTCTTAATAATGTCCGAAATGGGATGTAAAGAGTTTCAAGGTTATTACTTTTCTAAACCCATGAGTGCTCAGGTGTATGCTGAATGTATAAATGAAAATGGTCTTGTTTTTATGACAAAAAACTCAGCTACAATGAAAGGTAGTTGAATTTAATAACTATGTTCTAGCGACCTTTTCGGATTAAAATTTCAAACTAGGGTAACGAATTTTTTGGCGTTAAATGCTGCTGAAATATTTCAGCAGCATTTGAGCTGTTCTAGTTTATTCAAACAATCCTTTTATAACCGCGTGGCGGTTTTGCACCATTAATATGCCGTTAGCCCATACATACTCAGGGGTTAAGGTCTCTTTATCGAGAAGCACAACATCCGCGTCGCTTGTTGCTTTAAGGCGGCCTTTATCAAGTCCTAAAATATCGGCAGGGTTACTGGTTATGCTCATTAAAGCCTGCTCTATAGGGACGTTATATTCTTTGACTGCTTGCTGAAACGAACTCAGTAGGGATGCCTCTTTGCCCACCTCAAGCCCTAATAAATTAAAGTCTTTATCAAAAATAGGTAAACTAGCATGGCCATCTGAGCTCATAGTGAGTTGATTTGGTGCTACGCCTTGTTCTAAGCAGTAGGCAAGGGCATGGGCTGCTGCATATTCACCATGTGCTAAATCGTAGTCGGTGGTGCTGGTGGTAAAGTCGATAGTACCGCCCTGATCACAAAAGTGAATACCGGCATCAAGAAGTGCTTTATTGCGGTTCATATGCGTAGGATAAAACTGTTTAAGCTTAATATCACTTTGCTGAGCCACCTGATGCAAAATACTCAAGTGACTATCGACAGGGCCGACATGAATACTCACGGTGCCTTTTTTACCACTGAGCATACCGGCTACTTTGGCCTCGGCTGCCAATTCTGCTAATTGCTGGACCGTAGGTTGGCTACTGCGATGATCAGAAATAGCCACTTCGCCAACACCTATAAACTCCTCTATATACATGATGTCGTCAGTGATTGAGTGAGTAAGAGTTTTAGCGGGTAAATGATACGAACCGGTATGGCAAAATACATTCAGCCCTTGCTCTTTTAGGCCTTTTGCTTTGGCAACCAAATTGGTAAGCGTACGTGAGCTTGAGTCGGTACCCAGTGCGCCCACCACTGTGGTAGTGCCCGATAGGGTTGCATCGGTTAGGTTCATTTCAGGGGTGCGGCTGGCAAATCCAGCTTCGCCACCGCCACCGGTAATATGCACTAACGAGTCAACAAACCCCGGCGTAACAAGCTTATTTTTACCGTCAATTCGTTTGACGAGTACACTGCTGTCGAGGATTATATTTTCGTCAATAGCAATGATTTTACCACCGCCAATTAAAACATCTTGTGTGCCTAGGTAGGTAGGTGCATAAACGTTTGCACCTTGAATTAAAGTTAACATAACAAATTCTTTTTATTGATAATTAATAAAGTAAGCAAGAAATATAAAGCCGCTTGCTAATACAAAAAGTGCTAGAGCAAAGCGCCAAATAAACGCAGCCCATTCTCCCCAATCTAATTTCACGACCCCTAAACAACCAATTAAACTAGCTGAGGTGGGAATTAAAATATTGGTTAATCCATCACCTAATTGAAAGGCCAATACCACAATTTGCCTTGATACATTGAGCAAATCGCCAAGTGGAGACATCAGCGGCATAGTGATGGCAGCTTGGCCTGAACCCGATGAAACAAAAAAGTTAAATACACTTTGAAACACCAGCATTCCCCAAGCTGCAATGTAATCTGGCACACTGGCTATGCTACTTGCACAGTAATAAAGCAGGGTGTTGAGAGTTGAGGGAGTGGTTAAATCACTACCGCCTAATAGTAATACAATGCCTTTAGCCAGTGCGACTAATAACGCCGCTGGCAATAATTCTTGTGCACCGTGTTTAAACGCATCCGCGCACTCATTCGCGGTTAGCTTTTTAAACACGATGGCAATTATTGCACTGATAAGGCCAATACAAAAAAACTGTGCCGCAAGCTCAGGAATATAATATTGGCGAGCCATCACTCCCCATACAACCCAGGCTATGCCCAATACAAACACTAATAATGTGAGTGCATCGGCTAGGCTGAGTTTAATCGTTGGCTGATCACCCGTTTTTAGGGATTGTGTTTTTATCCGTTTTGCATAGCGCATAGTAAACACAAGGCCTACAAGGGTAAAACAAGCCCACGCTAACATACGAAAGCCCGCACCAGAAAATACTGGAATTTCAGCTATCGATTGCGCTATAGCAATGCTAAAAGGGTTCATCCATGAGGTGGCAAAGCCTATTTGCGTAGCCACATAAGTTGTAAGTACAGTGACTTTAGCGTCGTAGCCAAGTTGTTGCATAATAGGGAGCAGCACAATACAAAATGCAATAGCCTCTTCGCCCATACCAAATACCGCGCCGCCTAACGAAAATAGTAAAAACAGTAAGGGAATAAACAGCCATTCAACCCGCTTGGTTTTATTAATAAGTGCCATAATGCCGTTATTAATCGCACCGGTTTTCATAATAATGCCAAAGGCACCGCCAGTGATTAAAATAAACGCCATTACGCCAATAGCTGCACCATATTTATCACCCGACACTAAGCCTTCAAACAATACATTTGCTAAACCAATGTCCCCACCTTGTGCAAAAACAGGTGGTGATTGTTGGTCGTTAACGGCTTGATATTGTGAAAGCTGCACAGTGTGGCTACCAGATTCTGCATTAAATACCCCGGGGGTAATAAATACCGTGGCCATATAGGCAATCACTGCCACACACAGCAAAATGATGCTGGCATCGGGCATAGAAAATTGTTTTTGTTTCATAATTTCACTTTAATAAAAGGTCATTGTGTTGATGCGTAAATAAACGCTTAAACGTACTTTAGCACTTAATAGGCAGTGTCACTGTAGCCATGACCTGTAATAAAAGGAAGGCCGCAAAGCGTTTGCTTTGCGGCTAAGTGGTTAAAAACGGTAGCTAATACTTAATTTGTAATTAGCACCTAGGGCATTATGATTAATTGAATCAAAGCCACGGTTTGAGCCATAAAGAGTGGGTGGCTGTTTATCAAAAATATTATTGATGCGCGCACGCAAAGTCAGTGATTTATTAACATAAAAACCCGCTGATAAATCCCAAACGAGCCAGTCATCAACCTGATGCTCACCTTTTGAGTCTAATACGCCAAGCGAATCTAGCTCATCAATTTCACGACCACGCAGGCCTTTTATATCATCTTCGTAGCTGCTGGTGTAGTTTGCACCTAAGTTAAGGTAGTAATTTTGCGCTTCCCAATCTATTGACATACGCGCAACATTTTCAGGATAACGATAAGTTCCTACCAACTTCTCTAACGAGTCAGACCCCGGTTTATTACGTTCAAACTCAAGGTAATGAGTACCGTCAAACGCAAAGGTCAAATCGCCGCTTGGTAATACAAACCTATGGTCAAACTTAAAGTCTATGCCTGCTAATGTTTGTGTACCAGTGTTTTCAAGTGGGATAGCATGATCGCGAAACAACGGTAAAAATAGCTCGTCATCACGTGGGTTAAATTCATCTATATAACTGCTTAAAATTTCAGTTAAATTAGCGCCGTCTTGCTCTATGTTTAAACCACTGGTGTCGGTGACATCACATAATGCTTCATCGTACGATATGCCTTGCTCGCCCGGTGGGACAATGCCACAGTGACGAAGTGACGCATCAGTTATAGCGCGGTCGAGCACTGCGGTCATGTTGGTATCGATTACTTCTTCATGATCAAACTGCCAATAATCAATGGTTAAATTAGTATTAGCCGATGGACTCCATGCAAAGCCAACACTGATAGCCTCAGATTCTTCTGCATTTAGATTAGGGTTACCTAACTCTAACGAATTAACACTCACTTGGGTGCCATCACCCATACAGTATAAATCGGCTACAGCTTGGTTGGCACCACAGTCAAAAGTAGATTGCGTGGTTCTTAATTTAACGCCAGCTTGAGTTAATGATGGTGCTCTAAACGAGGTTGACCATGAACCACGAACAACTAACGAATCAGTCGGGCGATAGCTCAAACCTATTTTAGGATTAAAGGTGCCACCAAAATCATCGTAATGATCGTATCGACCCGCTGCTTGCAGCTCTATTTGCTCACTCAGTGAAATACTTAATTCAGCAAAGGCGGCATATTGAGTGCGCTCGGCTTCTGATAAGCTAGAGCCAAAGCCAAATACATCAACAAGGTAGTCTTTGTCTGCTTGAGCTTGTGAATTAAGCGAAGGAAAGTCGCTTAGCTCTTCACGGCGTGCTTCTACCCCAAATGAGGCATAGGCTGGTAGGTCGTTAAAGGTAAATAGTTCACCATTAAAGTTAGCATCCCAGCCGTAAACAGTACTTTCTCCACTGCGTGTTGGGCGAGCTTGCGCTGTTGCCAAAACGGCATCATTAGCGGCGTCGCCTTGAAGGAAAGGGTTGTAAAAAGGTAGCAACTCCCCAGATACACAATTTAAGTCAGTACCGTCATAACTTGCCAGCGTACCGTCTGAACATAGCTCGCCTGTAATCGCGCCATGAAACTGGTAACGATTATATACCCCTGCAATCGCTTCTTGCTCTGAACGTGAGCGAGAAAGAGTAACACCAGATTCCCAACCCCAATCACCAATTTCACCACTTAGACTGCTTACCAAGCGAAAGTTTTTCGTTTCTACTTCCACCGTTCTTGGGGCATTAAAGCGCGCGTCAAACGCAAAGCCATATACTTCTCGGCCACTTTGAGTATCAAATGGGTCAATATAAAGTTGATCCATTAAATCATTACTACCATCGGCATTATCGTAAATAAATAAGGCGTCTTCTAAAACATACGGGCCGTCGTCATCATTAATTTGGTTAATAGGTGAGGGCGATGAATACGCTTTTGCCTTGGTCTGACTGTAAAAAAAATCAGTATGCCATTGTAGACCACCAAGCTCACTATTAAACATAAAGCCAGTTGAAAGGCTTTCAAATGGCGTTTCTAGGTAATCATCTTGATTTGGGTAGTAAGCACAAATTTGTTCATCAAGTTCAGTAGTAACTAACTCGGTTTTGCAGTTTGGTGATGGAAGTTCGTTACCATCTCGGCTGCTGAAATAATAAATATTAGGTGAGTTCTCCAGCTTAGGTAAATAGGAGTAACCATTCACTAAAGAGGGAGAGGCCGTGTAATTACGATCGGTGGCTTTAAAAGCGTTACGGTCATATATATCTGCAAATACCGTTAAGTTACTCTCGCCTATTTTTGTACCATACACTAAGTTTAATTGTTTTTTACTTTCGTCATGTTGATCAAAGCTATCGGCAAACGAAGTATTGATTTCAGCGCCTTCAAAATCATCTTTTAAAATATAGTTAATAACACCCGCTACAGCATCGGCACCATAAACGGCTGATGCACCGGTGGCTAAAATATCAATACGTTCAATGGCCGCAAGTGGAATAGAATTAACATCTACAAAGTTTTCAGTGCCTGCAGCAAATGAGCTAGGCGCAACTCTTCGCCCATTTATTAATGTAAGCGTTGCTGATGGCCCCATGCCTCTTAAGCTCGCTGCTGATTGACCCGCTGGTGTTGAGGTAGACGTACCGCCACTTTCAGAGGTTGAAAATGTGCCACTTCCGCCTTTAAAAACAGATAAATCTTTGAGTAATTCATGAATGGTATTAGCACCAGAGCGTTTGATTGCATCTTGGTCTAGCACGGTTAGTGGAATAGTGCCTTCCAGATCAACGCCTTTTAAGCGAGATCCTGTTACTTCTACTCGTTCAATGTTGGTATTAGTTTGAGTTTCTTGTGCATACACACAAGTGACAGGGCTCAGTAAAGTGCTTACTGTGGCCGCAATAGTTAGTTGACGAAACATTGTAGTACCTTTTGTCTTTTTTAAGCGCGCAGAAATAGGTTTAATATTTCTTAAGGCTTTAATTATTATGGTTTTTTAGACAGGGCAATGGTGAAATGACACGCTGAGCCCCTCACAGAAATTAGTGAGGTGGTGGGCTACTCGTCAAACCACTCCGAAAGGTAGTGTGGTGAGTAGAAATATGTTGTAAGCAGTGTTGCTTTTTTAAACATAATTCTCGTTCCAAAAAGGTTTTTGACAAAGCTAGCAAATGGGTGCTAGCTTACTCGCGTTTTAAAGTTCCTTTTTTTTATAGCAAGTGAGAGACGCTCTCGCAAGTTATTTCTTATAATTTTTCACATGAGTGTAACATAATGGAACGAATAAATTTACCAAACAAGCGGTTAGTTAAATCGCGAATAATAACCGCTTTTTACTCAATTTTAATTGCTTTTTCGCTACAGTTAGGCGCAAAAGAGTCTAATCAAACTCTTGTTTTAGTGGGGGGAGCTCTCACAACATGCGCCAGTTTAAGCTCTAAAAACTGTGAAAAAAATACTCAGATCTCGGGTAAAACGCATAATGTATTTGCGCTCTCTCACACTAAAATTAGCCAAATAAAGCAACAATGGCCCAGTAAAAATAGCCAAGCTAAAAATAACACTATTAAAAATTTAGCAACAATGCAGGCTAAGTCATCGCCCACATTATCGAAAAAAGAACTGTTATGGTTGTGGCGCGATATTGATAGCAAACAGCTCAATAGTTTATCGGATCAAGAATACAATTTTGTAATAGATATGCTTGAAGTAGCTCAAATAAAAAGCGACAACACACGGCTAAAAGAGCGGGTAAATACTGCGCTTAATAGCGAATCGGCAGCGACAGAGATTTTGCAGTTTATATCGGGTAGTTTAAAAGTTAATAACTCCAACCCGAGTATACTGGCCATTACCGCCTCAAGCAGAGACCCTTATGAATCTGCTGATTTTTACGAAGGATTACTAAGCTTCCCTAATGTAAATTCGCAATGGCTTGCATTAACCCCTGCGCTTGCTAAAGCAATAACCACCAACAAGTGTGATGATTTAACCACGCTTAGGCACTCCGAAATGGGGCTATATCAACGCGAACATATTTACCCTGATCGCACACAAGCTGAATATCAATTGTGTAAAAAAGGCATCGACGCTTTAGTAGAGCTAATAAAAAACAGTACCGGTGTGATGTTTAATGGTGGCGATCAAAGCCTAACTCGAAAAGTATTATTTGATGAAAATAACCAGCCTTACCCTTGGACAAAAGCATTACAGTCTCGCCCTGTTATTGTTGGAACAAGTGCAGGTACCGCGGTGCAAAGTGGTGGGCAAGCCCACGCCGGGAATGTGGTGATGATCACCAATGGCACTAGCTTGTCGGCATTGAAAGAAGGCGCACAAGCCATTGATGCCCCAAGTGAACGCTCAAACAGCGATAGTTTAACTTACAACCGCTTTGGGGGTTTAGGCACATTTAGTTACGGTGTACTCGATACACACTTTAGCGAGCGAAACCGTACATTAAGACTAGGCACTTTGCTCGACGACTTAAGCGCAAACCAAGATCAGCCGACATTCGGTTTTGGTGTAGACGAAACCACAGCCTTAGTGGTGATTAAATCTGAAGCTGGCAATTTAATGACCGTAATTGGTAAAAATGGTGTAGTGATGGTTAAATCAACAGGGCAAGCTCAGGCTAAAACTAAAACCTATAGTTACTCTTATTGGCCTGTGGGAAGTGTGATTGATATTAAAAATAACGATTATACCTTAAGTCAGCGCAGTATTAGCCAAGCATTACCAGCAATTAAAATACCGCCTTTACCAGTTCAGCGTTTTGGCAGTATTTTAATGGATGCCAAATTACGCTCTTTAACGCAAGCCATGTGCCTTAGCCAAGAACAAACGGCTGTTGGTCAGCAAGGTGAGTTTATTATTAGCCTATCTACCACGCCTGAGTCGGCATATCATCGTATTAGTGCTGCGCAGTATGGCTGTGCGGTGAGTAATTTAGAAATTGCAGTGAGTACCTTTTAATTTAATGCCACGCAAGCTAATTTAATTAAACACGCTGCTTAGTTGATTTTAACTTTAGCGGCCATACTATATTTAAAGCGTGTTTATTAAATCACAACAAAAGGAAGGTTCATGAGTAAAGTAGCGGTTATTTATTTTTCGGGATATGGCCATACCAAAAAAGTGGCTGAATTTGTAGCTGATGGAGCAAACGCTCAACTTATTGCTATTGATGAAAATGGCGATATACAAGACGCCGATTGGGATACGTTAAACAATGCAGACGCCATTATTTTTGGTGCACCTACCTATATGGGCTCATATCCTTGGCAGTTTAAAAAGTTTGTTGATGCTACCTCTAAAGTATGGTTTACCATGGGGTGGAAAGACAAAATATTTGGCGGGTTTACTAATAGCGGCAGCCTAAATGGCGATAAACAAGTCACTCTAATTAGTATGCAAACATTGGCTTCGCAACATGGTGGAATTTGGGTAAGCCTAGGGTTACCACCGGCCAATAAACTGGAATCAACTCGTCAAGACATCAATAATTTAGGCGGTTCAGTTGGCGTATTAGTGCAATCACCTACTGATGCAGATGAATCTGCTATTCCATCAGGCGATTTAGAAACGGCCCGTTTATACGGCGAACGTGTAGCTGATATAGCCAAACGCTTAAAGTAAAAGTCACTCGATAAAATAAGTTAAAAAAGCCACATTGTGTGGCTTTTTTAGTTTGATAATTCCAATTTTTGTTGTTTGTGCTCTAGCTGGTATAGGCTTGAAAATTGACGTTTATGAACTTCAAATAAATACGCTCTTAGCTGCTCTTTACCATGGTGAATGTGTTTAATTTTTGCTGCTATGCCACACTTACTCTGCCTAACCGGTTCTATATCTAATGATATCGCCGCTTCGTTGGGTAAAATAAATTGCATATTCTGCAACTCATCAAGTTCACTGTGTACTGATGTGGGTTTTAAAAATATCCCTGTGCTAGATATAGATTCAATGCAAAAACCTTGGCTTTGGATATTTAATTCGCTCAACCGCCAGCTGCGCTGAATACCTTTAGTGTCAATTACTTCGGGGGCTTCTAATACAGTACTGAAATGGCCTAATTCATCGGTTTTAAATTGAAGTGGGAACCATAGTTGGTAGTGGGCTACTTCTGCTAATAAGGTTAATTTAGCTTGACCAAGTAAATGCGCAATACCATCTGGTATTGATGCTTGTACTGTTAACTTTGTTTCATTGATTAATGCACTACTTTGACTAGGTTCAAATAAGCCAGATAAAAAGTTAATTTCTTCGTCAGACAAATCCATGTATTTTCCTTAATACCTAAATTGTGGATTCTATTCCTCACAAGGTTACTGCCCAATGAATGAACAGTTTATTATTTTGTAAGCTCCGCATAGCGCGGCTAAATTTTTATACAATTAAAAATTTCAACCTTCCTGATTGAAATTTTAAGCTGTTGATTTTAATTGGTTTTGTTTGTTTTTAAACTCAGTGAGTTAAATAGTTGTATGCGTTTTTTAGTATTTTAACCTTATTATCACCAATAAGTTAAGTAATAAAGTGTACAAAATTAAAACGCTTCGCGATGTTTTTATATCAACAATGCGTAAATGAGACTTAGGTCTAGCTTACGAAGCATAAGGAAATACTTAGAATAGCGCCAAATAAAAATGGGGTTTAAGGGGTTCCAAATGCAATTAGAACGAATTCGTCGTAGCGACTTACACAACAAAGTAATGTCTGCAGAGCAGGCCAGTTTATTTATTAAAGACGGTATGACCGTGGGTATGAGTGGTTTTACTCGTGCCGGTGAAGCGAAAGCTGTACCACGTGCGCTTGCAGAGCGAGTGCGTGAAAACCCAATGAAAATTAACTTAATGACGGGCGCGTCATTAGGAAACGACTTAGATAAGCTACTAACTGAATCAGGTGCGTTAGCGCGTCGTATGCCATTTCAAGTAGACAGCACATTACGTAAAGCGATTAACAACGGTGAGGTCATGTTTATTGACCAGCATTTATCTGAAACCGTTGAACAGCTACGTAATCATCAGTTAACTATGCCTGATGTAGCGGTCATTGAAGCCGTAGCTATTACTGAAGAAGGCCACATAGTACCTACAACATCAGTGGGCAATTCAGCCAGCTTTGCTATTTTTGCCAAACAGGTAATTGTAGAAATTAATATGTTACACCAGCCAGAGCTTGAAGGGCTGCACGACATTTATATTCCATCTTATCGTCCTACACGTACGCCAGTGCCGCTAGTGAAAGTAGATGACCGCATTGGTAGTACTGCAATTCCAATTGATCCGGCTAAAATTGTGGGTATTGTATTTACCAATCAAAGTGACTCATTTTCAACCGTTACCGACCCAGATGCAGATACAGCCTCTATTGCACGTCACTTAGTGAACTTTTTTAAAGAAGAAGTAGCACAACAGCGTATGCCTGAAAACCTAGGCCCATTACAAGCCGGTATAGGTAACATTGCCAACGCAGTAATGATGGGTTTATTAGACTCTGATTTTAAAGACCTCACTATGTATTCAGAGGTACTACAAGATTCTACCTTTGATTTAATTGATGCGGGTAAACTTAATTTTGCATCAGGGTGTTCAATTATTTTATCAGAGCGTTGTAACTCACAAGTATTTAATAACCTTGAAAAGTATCGTGATAAGCTAGTACTTCGTCCACAAGAAATGTCGAACCACCCTGAAATTGTGCGTCGTTTAGGTATTATTGCAATTAACACTGCACTTGAGTTTGATATATATGGCAACGTTAACTCAACCCATGTGTGTGGTACTAAAATGATGAACGGTATTGGTGGTTCAGGCGACTTTGCACGTAATGCGCATGTATCGGTGTTTGTAACTAAATCAATTGCCAAAGGTGGCGCTATTTCAAGTGTTGTGCCTATGGTAAGCCATGTTGATCATACTGAGCACGATGTTGATATTTTAGTAACCGAGCAAGGCCTTGCTGATTTACGCGGTTTAGCGCCACGCGAACGTGCAATTGAAGTCATTAAGCACTGTGTACACCCAGATTATCGCAACGCCATGCTTGACTACTACGAGCGTGCATGTGTTCGTGGCGGTCATACGCCTCATATTTTAGAAGAGGCATTCAGCTGGCATACCCGCCTTGAGCAACAAGGCACAATGAAGCAAAGTTAATACATAAAACCCCGCATCTGCGGGGTTTTTATTTTGTAATTAGTCTAAAATATTAGACTCAGACCAAACCCTAAGATCGTGAAGAATTCCTAGTGCAGAGCGCCCAAACTCAGTGAGCTCGTAGGTGACAGCAATAGGTCTAGTGCTGATCACCGTCCTTAAAACCATCTTATTGGCCTCTAACTCTTTTAAACGTTGATCTATCATTTTTTTGCTCGCTCCACCTAACATTCGAGTTAGATCATTAAAGCGAACAGGTTCATCTTTTAAGTGATAAATAATAGAGCTTGTCCACTTCCCGCCAATTAAGCGCATTCCTTTTTCAATAGCACAAGGTTCTAAGCAGGCATTTAAAACTTTTTTTCTTCCCTTACTATCTGTTTCTATAGAGCTTTCCAAAATTTAACCTCTAAAATAGGGTGGTTACTAAAAGTATACTAATTGAATCTATTCTTCAGGTAACTATTATATACCACATTAAAGTAAAGACCAATTTTTGTACTATTTTTGGAGAGATCACATGAGCAAGGTACTCATTATAAATGCACACCAATATTATTCTTTTTCAGAGGGCAAATTAAATGCCACCCTAGTTGATGTAGCATCATCGATACTGATAGAAAAAGGCCATGAAGTTAAAACCGTAACTATGACAGATAGTATTGATGTAGAGGCACAATTAGCACTTCATAAATGGGCTGACGTTGTCTTACTGCAATCACCTATTAACTGGATGGGCGTGCCATTTTCGTTTAAAAGATATATGGACGAGGTGTATACAGCCGGTATGGGTGGCGCCATGTGTAATGGCGATGGTCGTCACCAGGACGACCCAAAAAGCGGTTATGGCACAGGTGGCACACTTAAAGATACTAAATATATGATGTCACTCACATTTAACGCACCAGAGGAGTCATTTAACAATTTAGAAGAATTTTTTAATGGTAAAAGTGTTGACGACTTAATGTTCCCAATGCATATGAACTTTAAGTTTTTTGGTATGACAGCAATGCCTACCATTGCTTGTTTTGATGTTATGAAAAACGCCGATATAGATACTGACTTAGCGCGCTTTAAAGCACATATAAGTACACACTTTTGAGAGGAAACACAATGACTAATGCATCACAGTATACAAATAAACTTCTTCCGGGGAGTCGTTTCCCAAAGATTAATTGCCCTGTACTAAATAGTAACGAAGTAGAGTTAGGGCGTGTCCAGCAAGACGCTGCTTGGCAAATGGTGGTTGTGTATCGTGGCCAGCATTGTCCTATGTGTACGCAGTATCTAAATCAGTTAGAAGAAATTAAACAGTCATTACAAGACATTGGAGTTTCTTTAATTGCTGTATCGGCCGACAGCGAAGCGCAGTTGTTAACACATAAAGAGAAGTTATCAGTGAGTTATCCCATTGCGTTTGAATTAAAGCCTGAACAAATGAATGCGTTAGGGCTGTATGTTTCTCAACCTCGCAACGCTCAAGAAACAGACCATTTATTTGCTGAGCCTGCTGTGTATGTAGTGAATGAACACGGTACAATACAAGTTGTTGATATCTCAAATAACCCATTTGTAAGACCAGATCTGTCTACTTTATTGCGAGGTATAACTTGGATTAAAAACCCTGATAATAATTACCCTATTCGTGGAATGCATAAAGGTTAATGTTTGATGGTTTAAGTTTGCCACTATGATCTGTAAAATAACTGCATATTATTTACAGACTCGCTATGGCGAGCAACACAGAGTAACCATAATGGAAAACAAACTAACTGCAATCGATACACTCGCTGAACTTGAAAGTTTTTTACTGCAAGTTGAAAACGGCGGCCTAGGTTTAACCGGCGTAGCAGGCGTGGGTATGGCAACTAACAATGCTGACGGCAGCCGTTTTGTAGCCGTGTTTGATGACAAGCAACAACTTTTATTAGCACGTGAAATTACCGAAGAGATCTTCCAAAGCGGACAAGACATGGTGCGCAACGGCGTAGGGCGTAAGCACTAGTACCTTACTACTAATTTAAAAAGCGCCAAATGGCGCTTTTTTTGTGGTTTTATTTTAAACAGGTGTTAAATATAAAATAAATTTACACAAATGGCACGCTATGTAATGGTTTCACTAGTTTTATTATGTAAAAGCGAAATAGCTCAGGTGAAATCATCAATATTCAACCGTTATCAGGTGTTAGTTAGTATGGACTTTATTGCTATCGGACTTTTCTTTTTAGTTCTTCTAATCGCTTTATCTATTGTTTGGAGCACGCTAAAAACGGGAATTTCACCGATGATGAGCTCAAGCAAAGCGCGCCAAACTATGCTTAATGCAATAAGCATGGATGAAAAAGGCGCATTAATTGATTTGGGTTCAGGTTGGGGGACGCTCGTTATAGCGGTTGCTAAAAATTATCCTAATAAACATGTTATTGGCTATGAGTTATCGTGGTTTCCTTGGATGGTTTCAGTGCTTTTTAAATATAGTTTGGGTTTAGGTAATCTTACCCTCTATCGTAAAGACTTCAAAAATGCCGATCTTAGTTCTGCGTCTACTTTGGTATGTTACTTGTTTCCTGGTGGTATGGTAGCGCTTGAAGATAAGTTAAAGCATGAAAAAGTTAATAATAAAATCACTATTGTGAGTAATACCTTCGCTTTACCTTCATGTAAACCAACTAACGTTATCAAGCTTAAAGATTTTTACCAAACGCCTATTTATGTATACCACTGGCAATCCAAATAGAGGGATATTATTTGGATTCAGTGCTTAGTTGATGTCATATTTTTTATCCATAAGTTCATGTTATCTGCAGACATTGGTTTGGCAATATAATAGCCTTGCCCATGATAGCAACCCATATCTATAAGTACTTTTTCGAGCTCTTGCGACTCGATCCCCTCTGCTATTAGGTTAAACCCAAATGCTTTACTTAGCGCCACGATACAGGTAACGATGGACTTGTCTTCATGGTCTGATAGGAGCTTTTTAACAAAGCTTTGATCTATTTTTAATGTATCTAAAGGTAATTTTTTTAAGTAACTCAAAGAGGCGTAACCTGTACCAAAGTCGTCTAACGCAATACTTACCCCTAAATTTCGACAGCCATTGAGAACGTCGACTGCCTGTTCAACGTTTCCAATGGTGGTGCTCTCTAAAATTTCTAATTCGAGGGTTTTTGGTTTTATATTATTAGTGCTGATGAGTAACTCTCTGAGGTTTTCAACAAAGCCCTCACTAAGTAAATGAGCTGGAGAGATGTTTACACTCATAGAAAGATGATTTCTAGTCCAAATTTTATGTTGTTTTAAGGCTTCAGCAAGTACCCATTCACCAATTAATATACCAATGTGTGGGTGCTCTAATGCCTCTGAAAAGTGACCAGGGTAAAGTAAACCCAAAGTAGGGTGATTCCAGCGTATTAAGGCTTCAACGCCAATCAACTGGTGATCCATTAAATTTACCTTTGGTTGATAATGTAGAATAAACTCTTTACGAGCAATGCCTTTTTCAGCAGCCAATAACAAATCATGTCTTGCATGCCTTAGGCTTTCTTCCTCTGGATCAAAAAACAGAATCCGGTTTGTTCCTGATCTTTTTGCTTGGTACATAGTTTGATCGGCTCTTCGTAAAATGTCATCACAAGTTAAGCCATCATCACTGGGAAGTGCAACGCCGATGCTGACTGAAATTTGAACGGAGCACGAAAACTCTGCTAATTTTATCGGATCATTTACCTCAATTAGCACGTCTTGTAACAGAATCTCATATTCTTGTATTGTGTGCGCAGCCCCTCTTAATAAAAGGATAAACTCATCTCCACCAATACGCGCTAGTGTATCTTCCTTGCGTAATGTGTTTTGTAGCCTTTGGGCAATGGTTTTCAACACGAAATCTCCGATTTCGTGACCGTATTTGTCATTAATAGGTTTAAAGTTATCTAAATCTAAATAGGCAACGGCGAGCTTTTGGTGAGATGTAATAGCTTGTTGAAGTTGATCGATTAAAATAGGGCGGCTTGCTAGGCCTGTTAGGCTATCGTAATGTGCCATGTCATGAAGTTTTTTCTCTGAGCTTGCGCGTTGAATAGAGCTAGATATAGAGTGTATCAACTGAGCGCTTTTTAATTGGTTTTTAAGTAAATAATCGCTTGCTCCTAGCCGCATAGCTTCTGCTGCTATTTGTTCATCTCCCAATCCCGTGATCATAATCACAGCGCAATGATTATTTACAGACTTTCTAATATTATCTAGCAGGGTAAGCCCGGAGCCGATACCTAATCGATAATCAACTATGACGCAATCAAACTCCCCATGTTCAAGATAAGACATCGAGCTTTCAATAGAGGATGCTTCTGAAATTTTCGCCTGTATGTTAGAGCGAGATATCATACGACGTATATGTTCTCTATCAACCGCATCGTCATCAACAATGAGTAGGTTAATAGTGTCGCAGCTTTCAAAATCATCTATTGAAGTTCTCATATCCATATCTCTTGCAAAATAGCTTATTCAAGCTCAATGGCATGTATATAAGCATCCATAAGTATCGCTAATTTGGCAAACTGCGGGCCAATTGCATGTTTAACCATATAACCTGCTACGTTGTTATGATACGCGCGAGTACGATCGTTATCCTCATTGGAGGTCGTTAGTATAAATACAACGGTATTGTTTAAGTTTTTATCTTTACGAATATGGTCTAAAAATTCAAACCCATTCATCACTGGCATATTTAAATCAAGTAATACCAAGTAAGGCTCCGATATTTCTTTTTGTTGCGCTTTTTCTCGTAACGCATCTAGCGCAAGTTTTCCGTTTTGTTTCCAAATTATTTTAATTTTAGGATCAACTTTTTTTAAGCTTCTTGTAACGGCTTCCGCGGCAACATCGTCGTCCTCAACAAGTAGTATGGATAGATTTTTGATCATAAATTCTCTTTCCTAGCAAAGCGTGGCCACCAAACATGAAATGTTGACCCTTTGTGCGGTTCATTTGAACTAACTGAAATGCGCCCACCATGGGCTTGTGCAAGGCGCCGACTAATAGACAGCCCTATACCTGAAACCGACTTATCATCGGAAGTTGTTTGAAACAAACTAAAAATACGCTCGTAAGCCTCTGGTGGTATACCGGGTCCATCATCAGTCACAGTGATATGGCAAAGCGTATTTTCTGCTACACAACTAATCTCTATAGTTCCTTCTTTACTGTCATGGTGTTTAATAGCGTTACTTAATAAATTACGGACCACGGTTTCAAGTGGCGTCCATGCAGTCACGATGGTATTTAATTGAATGTCTTTATGAATCTTCATTCCAACTGGTAAATCTAACAGTTCGGTAACGTTATAAATTAATTTATGCATATCGATTACTTGAGTATCTAGGCTGGCTTTACCAGCTCTTGCATAGGCCAATAAATTATCTATTAACGTCTCCATTTTGTGAATACGATCATCAATACGCGTTAAGTTATATTCGACTTCAGGCGTGGTAGTGCCCAAATCTTCTTTTACCCATTCAATTAAGTTTGAAATGCCTCGCAATGGAGAGCGTAAATCATGAGAGGCCACATAGGTAAATTCTTTCAGGCTAGTGTTATTTTCTTTTAGCTCGGTTTCCATTCGTTTTCGTTCTGTTATATCTAACAAGGACACAAATACCATGTCTTCGTCATTGGTGTTTATAAAAGGACTCAGGCCCACTTCAACTGGGAATTCTTTTCCATCTTTGTGTAAGGCGGTTAAATCTCTGCCTACTCCCATACTTCTGACACTGGGTTCACGATGAAATGAATGGCGAAGTGCTGAATGGTGCCCTTGATAGCGCTGCGGTAATAGCATTTCCATTTTTTTATCGAGTAATTCTATTTCACTGTAGCCAAAAGATTTACATAACGATTGATTAACCGCTTGAATAATGCCCGCTTGGTCTACTATTAACACACCATGTGGTGCAGCCTGAATAGAGCGTTGAAACATATTGTTAGCGCGCAGCCTTTGCGATATATCAACCAGTGTGGCTAAAACTAACTCTTGTTGTCCGTGTATTGGGTTTAAGCCTATTTCGATTGGGATTTGCTTACCATTTTTTTGACTCGCAAATAACTCACGACCTTCACCCATTAAGCGTTTTCGAGGGTTAACAAAAAACTGACTCATCAAATGGGTATGGTTCGCTTTAAATTGCGCTGGAAGTAAACTATCTATGTTCATTCCTATGAGTTCTGAATCCTCATACCCCAGTATTTCAGATAGTTGACTATTGGCAAAAAGGATCTGAGCATCAGTATTAACTATCATTGCCCCCATGGGTAAACAATTAACTAGCTGAGTTAAAAATGCTTCATCCATATTTACATTTACACTTGGCGAATTAGATTTTTTATTTACTTTTTTAAGGTCCATCAAGCATCCCGCAAGTAAATGTAGTTCCTATAGTATAGTAATAGTCGAACAAGTAATGAACAGCAAATCTAGAGGATGATCATATTGTTTAAATGCTAATTTTAATAATTTCTTCTTGTATTTTAGCGAGTCATTATGAACGTACTGTTCAGAGTGAGGTGTATAAAAGACGTGTTTCTTTCAGCTTTTAATAAAAATCATTTCACACCAACACAAAGAGTTTAGGTTGACACTTGACCTGTCTATTACTCTATAGTTTACATTTAACATCGCATTTAAAAATGTATGGAGTCATATGTGTATCGTATTTCTGAGCTAGGTGCATTAGTTGGTTTATCGAGGACCACTTTACTTTATTACGAAAAGCTTAAGCTAATTTCTAGTAAGAGGTTAGAAAGTGGCTACCGAGTATATAGCGAAAGAGTTTTACAGCAGGTGCGTTTAGTTCAACACCTAAAAAGTGGTGGACTGAGCTTGGCTGAATGTAAGTCTTGCCTCGATAGTAAGTTAGATAAGTCTGTTCTTAAGTTTCGTTATAACGAATTAGAAGAAGACATTAAACGAAAACAAAAGTCATTGGCTTTGCTGTCGTCTCTGTTAGGAGAAAACAGTAG
The DNA here is from genome assembly GCF_013393115.1 of Pseudoalteromonas sp. Scap03. Lineage (GTDB taxonomy): Bacteria > Pseudomonadota > Gammaproteobacteria > Enterobacterales > Alteromonadaceae > Pseudoalteromonas. Next base: position 2,099,136 of record NZ_VDEU01000001.1, read on the forward strand.
CAAGTCATGGCATGAAATGCTTAGCGAAGTGGCTCCAGATGCGCATATTGACTGGTTAAAAACTCAAGGGTTTAACGAAAAGCAAGCTCTAAGAATTAGGTGGTTATCAAAAGATATGAACGAACATGACAAATATATGCAAGATTTTATGAGCGTATTTGCAGCACTAGAATCTTGGGGGCCTAATAGTGAAGAGGACACGAAAAAAGCGTTTCATTTACTTAGTACCAATCCTAAACGAATTTTAGAGATTGGCTGTGGCAAGGGTTACTCAACAATATTACTCGAAAGGTTATCGAACGCAGAAATAATAGCGACTGACAATGAGCAAAGTGCGCTTGATAAAGTAGAAGATAAAATAAAGCAGCATAACTTGAGTGAGCGGGTATCAACTAAATGCACCAGCATGACAGAATTAAACTTTGGCACTAAAAAGTTTGACGTTATTTGGGCTGAAGCCTCGGCTTATATAATGGGTATAGAAAACGCCCTAAAAAAATGGAAATCGTTACTCACCGACGATGGTACTTTGGTTTTTAGCGATTTAGTTTGGTTAACTGACAGCCCAAGTCAAGATGCTATTGATTATTGGAAGAGCGATTATCCAGATATACAAACAGTTAATACACGTAAATCACAAATAGAAAAAGCTGGCTACCAGCTTCAGCATACATTTACGGTATCAGTGCAAGCTTGGAAGAATTATTACGAGCCACTCGAACTGCGCTTACAAGATGTTGCATCAAAAATGACTGGGTCACAAGCTGTGGTTGATATTCAAAATGAAATAGATTTATATAAATCTCATTTAGGCGAATTTGGTTATCAGTTTTTTATTGCTAAAAGGCTTTAAGAAATCAATAACCATGGGCTAACCCATAGAATAAATAACTTTAGCTTAAACACCATTCATATTAACCGGTTGAATGGTGTTTTTAATTATTATTTGAAAAGTATTTAACTGTGGCGTCACATAATCTCAATACCATGGAAATCAAAAAGCAGAAAAACAGTCAATAAATTAGTCGGTGCGATAAATGTGCGATATTTTTTATTATTAAATTAGGTAGTACGAAAGGAAAGCAGTTTTTATTGAATAATATAGAATTATGAAAGGATTTAAATGGTCGGTATGGAGAGATTCGAACTCTCGACCCCTGCCACCCCATGACAGTGCGCTACCAAGCTGCGCCACATACCGACTTTGATAGCAATAGTACGTGTATTTATAAAAAAATCAATAAGCTTTTGTTTGTTTGGATGTTTATTGCGCAAGCGCTTAGTTTTAAGGACTTGCGCAGGAGACTCTTTACGGCCCTAGTCTTTATTTAACCACTGGTTGATCGTGTTATACATTTCATCTCGTAGTATTGGTTGTGCAGTTTTGTTAGGGTGTAAGTTATCGTTTTGCATTAGCTCGTTTTTTCCTGCTACTTTAAGTATAAAAAACGGCATTAAATGTGAGTTAGTAGCTTCACTAACACTGGCAAAGCTATCGGTGAACATTTTACTGTACCGAGGGCCATAGTTAGGTGGAATATATATTTCCATAAGTGCGGTTTGTGCATCTGCAGCTTGGCTTTTTTTAATTAAAGCGGTTAAGTTAGTTTGCATTTTAGTGATTGGAAAACCGCGCAGGCCGTCATTGGCACCGAGCTCAATAAGTACGTGAGTGGGTTGATATTGCTCAAGTAGCGCGTCTAATCGGCGCAATGCTCCGCCGGTGGTTTCGCCGCTAATACTGGCATTTACTAAGTTGATAGGGCGTTGCTCGGCATCGTATTTATCTTGTAACAATTGCACCCAGCCTTGTTCTTGTTTTAAGCCATAGGCTGCGCTTAAACTATCACCAAGTATTAAAATCGTGTTGTTAGCTGCCGCGTGTAGTGGGTTAATAACTAAAAATAAAATGAATACACAACGTAGGATTGAATGAGTCATATGTCAGCGCTTTCTCAATTAAATATAATTCAAGTAAATGGTTTGTCTAAAGTGGTTTCCACCTTTGAAGGTGAGTTGTCCATCCTCAGCGACATCAGCTTTAATGTCAAGCATGGTGAGTCTGTTGCTGTTGTTGGCACATCGGGTTCTGGTAAGTCTACATTATTGAGCTTGCTAGCAGGGCTTGATACCGCCAGCAGTGGCGAGGTAATGTTAGATGGTGAGCCTTTGCACAAGTTAGATGAAGAAGCGCGAGCAGCACTGAGAGCCGCTAAAGTCGGTTTTGTATTTCAGTCTTTCATGTTGGTGCAAAGTTTAACCGCACTTGAAAATGTGATGCTACCTGCAGAGCTTGCTGGCGAACATGACGCTAAAGAGCAGGGACTCGCCTTGCTTGAAAAAGTTGGTTTGAGTCATCGTATTGATCATTACCCATCGCAGTTATCTGGTGGTGAGCAACAACGTGTTGCTATTGCTCGTGCATTTGTGGGTTCGCCTAAAATACTGTTTGCCGACGAGCCATCAGCTAACCTAGATAGCAAAAACGGCCATATGATTGAGTCGTTATTATTTGATTTAAATAAGCAAAATGGCACAACGCTTATTTTAGTTACCCACGATGAAGCACTGGCGCAAAAGTGTGAACGTATTATTCAGATTGAAGCCGGTGAGCTGGTACATAATTCAACTGAGGAAATGGCAAATGTGGGCTAAATTAGCACTTAAACTATTTTCTCGAGAGTTTCGCCGTGGTGAACTAACCGTTATAAGTGCAGCCATTGCTTTAGCGGTGTTAACGGTGCTTACTTTATCTATGGTGACCGAGCGAATTGCACAAAGTATTGCGCAAAAAAGTAGTGCCTTTATTGCAGCCGATAGGGTGTTGGCCAGTAACCATGCCATAGATACCGCTTATATTACTCAAGCCAAACAGCAAAACCTCAAAACAGCGCAAATGGTGTATTTTGACACTATGCTGTTTGCAAACGATGAAATGCAATTTAGCTCAGTAAAAGCTGCGTCAAACAGTTACCCGCTTAAAGGCCAGTTAAAGGTTAAGTCGGGCTTAAACGCAGAAACAGAAGTTGCCCCGGGGGCACCAACCCCCGGTAACGTGTGGCTAAGTGAATCGGTTTTTTACAGTTTAAATATAAACGTAGGCGACCAAGTTGAGCTAGGTGCTGCGTTATTCAATGTGGAAAAGGTGATTGTTGAAGAACCCGATGCGCCGTTTAATGTGTTCTCTAGCAGCCGCAGGGTACTAATTAATATTGACGATGTACCAAAAACTGAAGTAATACAGCCCGGTAGCCGTGTATTTTACCGCCAGTTGTATGCAGGTGATGAAAGCGAAATAAATAGTTTTTACGATTGGTTAAAACCGCAACTTAAAGAAAACCAAAACTGGTATGGTGTTAAAGACCGTCAATCGCCCATTTCAAATAGCTTAAATAGAGCTGAAAGCTTTTTGTTATTAGCCGGTTTGCTAGGGATTATTTTAGCCGCGGTTGCTATTGCAGTATCGGCTAAGCGCTATTGTGAGCGTCAATACGACCCAGTCGCAATGATGAAAACTTTAGGTGGCAGCCGAGATATGATCCGTAAAATTTACCTTATGCACCTATTAATGGTATGTACCATGGCGGTGGTTGTTGGCCTAGCTATTGGCTATGGTTTGCAAGAGATGGCTACCGGTTATTTAGCTAAAAGTATGGGTACCGAACTGCCCATGGCTGGTTTTAAACCTTGGCTGGTGGCGATTAGTACAGGGGTTATTTGTGCGGTTATGTTCTCTATTAAGCCACTTTTAGATTTATTTGATATTCCACCGCTCAGAGTACTTCGCCGTAATTTAGGCGATCGACTAGCGGTAAGTAAAATTCATTTAGGGCTAAGTGCACTCACCGTGTTTTTATTAATGTGGTTATTTAGTAATAACATAAAAATTACGCTTATTTTGTTTGTCTCAACGCTTGCGCTTATTTTGGTGTTATTTTTAATCTCTAAGTTAATATTTGGCGGTGGCCGCAAGCTTGGCTTAAAGCCGGGTAACAGCTGGTCTTTGGCTATTGCGTCTATTCAAAAGCGCGCCAATGTTAATGCAGTGCAGTTAATTAGTTTTTCGTTAGCTATTAAATTACTGTTATTTTTAATTGTGCTTAAAAATGATATTATTTCTGATTGGCAGTCACAATTACCAAGTGATGCACCTAATGCTTTTTTAGTGAATATTACGCAAAATGAACTGGACCCAGTTAATGAATATTTAGCACAAAAAGGCATTCAGGTGTCGGAGTTTTACCCGACTATTCGTGGTCGCGTAAATGCCGTCAACGGTGAAGCGGTTGCGCGTGAAGTGTCACTGCAAGATAACGAGAAAAAAGACGAAGAAGCCCGCTCAGGCATTGGCCGCGAGCTCAATTTAACCTGGCTTGACGAAGTCCCTTCGCAAAATGACATTATCGATGGCCAGTGGTTTGGCGATGACGCCGTTGCCGAGGCCTCACTGGAAGAGTCGATGATGCAGCGCCTCGATGTTAAATTAGGCGATACTCTTACATTTTTAATCGGTGCGCAGTCGTTTGATGCTAAAATAACCAGTGTGCGAAAAGTAAATTGGGCCACACTCAAGCCTAACTTTTTTATTATTTTAAGCCCAGATGTACTTAGCGACTTTCCGGCAACCTATATTTCATCGGTACGCATTGAACCTGAGCAAAAGCGCGACTTTAGCCAGTTATTACGTTCATACCCCACTATTACAGCAATTGATGTAGATAATTTTGTTAAGCAAATACAGTCGACTATTGAGCAAGTGTCGTTAGCCATTGGTTTTGTATTGGCTATTGTGGTGTTATGTGGTGCGTTGGTACTAATATCGCAGGTGCAAGCAAGCTTAGGTGAGCGCATGCAAGAAATCGTAATATTGCGTACGTTAGGTGCTAAAAGCCGATTAATAAAAAATGCCACTTTATATGAGTTTTTATTACTGGGCGGTTTAGCCGGACTGGTCGCTGCATTTTTTAGTGATATTGCACTGTTAATAGTGCAGCAGCAAATGTTTGATTTGGCGGGTAAGCTGCATCCAAATATTTGGATTATTGGCCCCGTTGCTGGTGGCGTGTTTGTAGCAGGTTTAGGTTATTTTATGATTGCCCGTACGCTCAAACAAAACACCCAAGGCTTAGTGCGCGCATTGGCGTAAACTTTTTGGCCAAATAGAGTTTAAATGCCTACTTTTTAAGTAGGCATTTTTGTTTTGGCTTGGTACTGGTAATTTATACAGTGCTCTGGCATTATTAGCATTATTAATAAATAACAATAATGAGAGTGCTGTTTGGCCATTATTTTAGGGATCGATCCGGGCTCGCGTTTAACGGGTTACGGTGTGGTTGCGCACCAAGGTGCTAAGTTTACATACTTAGGCAGTGGCTGTATTAAATTAGCCGATCATGACTTTCCCACCCGACTTAAAATGATCTACCAAGGTATTACGCAGCTTATAGAGCAGTTTTCGCCTGAAACCTTTGCCATAGAAAAAGTATTTATGGCACATAACCCCGATTCTGCTTTAAAGCTTGGGCAAGCCCGTGGTGCTGCCATTGTGGGGGCCTCTATGGCCGACTTACCGGTGTTTGAATACTCTGCACGGCAAATAAAGCAAGCCGTGGTGGGTAACGGTGGAGCAGATAAATCGCAAGTGCAACATATGGTTAAAAATATACTTAAACTGCCAGGTACGCCGCAAGCCGATGCAGCAGATGCACTCGCGATTGCAATTTGCCATGCTCACTCTGAACAAAATTTAATAAAACTAGCGGGTAGCGCAAGCAAAACCGTTAGAGGACGTCTAAGGAAATAACAATGATAGGTCGCTTAAACGGCGTGTTAGTTGAAAAACAGCCCCCAGAAATATTATTAGAAGTGAGTGGCGTTGGCTACGAAGTACAAATGCCAATGACCTGTTTTTATGATTTACCCAAAGTGGGCGACAACGCCATTGTGTACACTCACTTTGTTGTACGCGAAGACGCACAGTTATTGTTTGGCTTTAATAATAAAACCGAACGAGCCTTATTTCGAGAGCTGTTAAAAGCCAATGGCGTAGGACCTAAGTTGGGTTTAGCTATTTTGTCGGGTATGTCGGCGCAGCAGTTTGTAAGTTGCGTAAATAATGAAGACGCTACCGCCTTGGTTAAACTGCCAGGGGTAGGTAAAAAAACCGCCGAGCGCTTAGTGCTCGAAATGAAAGACCGATTAAAGAATTGGGGCAACGACTTATTTACCCCATTTAGCGACAGCGCCGTAATAGAGCCTGCGAGCGATGCAACTATAGCTAATAATGCGGCCGATGATGCGGTTTCGGCGTTAGTGGCGCTCGGTTATAAATTGCCACAAGCGCAAAAAGCAGTAAAATCAGTAAGCAAACCCGATATGTCGACTGAGGTTCTAATTAAAGAATCTTTGAAATCAATGCTGTGAGTAAATTATGATCGAAGCTGATCGCTTAATAGATGCTGCTGAAAAAACCAATGAAGACACCATAGATCGTGCTATTAGGCCTAAGTTACTGGCCGATTATCGTGGTCAGCCGCATGTTAAGCAACAAATGGAAATATTTATTGAAGCTGCGCGTAGCCGCAGTGAAGCGTTGGATCATTTATTAATATTTGGCCCGCCAGGCTTAGGTAAAACCACGCTTGCTAATATTGTAGCAAATGAATTAAGCGTAAATATTAAAACGACCTCGGGCCCTGTACTTGAAAAAGCCGGCGATTTAGCTGCATTGCTTACTAATCTTGAAGAAGGTGATGTACTGTTTATTGATGAAATTCACCGCTTAAGCCCACAAGTAGAAGAAATACTTTACCCTGCAATGGAAGATTACCAACTCGATATAATGATAGGTGAGGGGCCTGCAGCACGCTCTATTAAGCTTGATTTACCTGCATTTACCTTAATTGGCGCAACCACGCGTGCGGGCTCATTAACCTCACCACTGCGTGATCGCTTTGGTATTGTACAGCGTTTAGAGTTTTATTCTGTTGAGGATTTGTCGCATATAGTGGGGCGCTCAGCGCATTACCTTGATTTAGAAATGTGTGACGATGGCGCAGCTGAAATTGCCAAGCGCTCTCGTGGCACACCGCGTATAGCAAACCGTTTATTGCGTCGCGTGCGCGATTACACCCAAGTTAAATCAGATGGTACGGTTAATGCCGAGGTTGCTCAACAAGCCCTCGATATGATTGATGTTGATAAAAGCGGCTTTGATTACATGGACCGTAAATATTTACTCGCCATCATCGAAAAATTTATGGGTGGCCCGGTTGGCCTTGACAACCTAGCCGCTGCCATAGGCGAAGAAAAAGAAACCATAGAAGATGTGATTGAACCGTTTTTAATTCAACAAGGGTTTATTCAGCGCACGCCTCGCGGACGAATTGTGTCGGATAATGCGTATCATCATTTTGGTTTACTTCCCAAGCAAGACTAATTAGCAGCCTGAGATAGATTTATTATCCAGAGTTTAGGTTAAATACTAAAGCCATTGTCTTTTTAACGACAGTGGCTTTTTTGTATGAGCAAACATTACGTATTTTACTTTGCCAATAATTCACAGAGCGTTAAGACATACCAGGCTATTGTTCGACTGCTTATTTAGCCCGAGTTGAGATGGTTTGATAAATTGTGGGCAAAAAAAAGCCCGCAAATAATGCGGGCAAACAACAAGTTTAAGGAAGTAATCTAGGGAACTACGTTTTACTTGTTGAGGTCATACCCCAAGAAGTAAAAAAGTAATACGAAATAAATCATATTACGAAGAACTGGATTCAATGAAATAGCTTTCATTTAATGCGCTAGCTCGGTATGGGAGAATAATACCGAAGCGACACAATTTGTTCAAACTAGAAAATTTATATTTTCAGATTAAAAAAACTAATAGCAGCGGTTTTTTGTTTTTGCTTATTGTTGCATGTTAATTAATCATTAATTCTATAAGTTAATGAAATGCTTTGTTTATGTATATTAACATATTAACGTTCGGTATTAGTTTTACTATTACGTTAAGGTAAGCATGTGCTGGTTATGAGTGCTTATGCATTAATTTTGAATAAACAGCGCATTTTGTCACTCTTTAGTGAAACTAAGCGCGCTTCCATAAAGCTTTGTTGTTATTTATTTATACAGTAGAACAAGAGTTAAGTAGTAAATATTGAGTAAAGCTGTTTTTTTTAACGTTTTTTGTTGTCTATTCACAGCAATATCGTTGTCAGCAGTAAATACACTAGATACACTAGCAAAACTTTAATGGTGGCTAATGTATTGCTAAGTTACCTTACTCAAATAAATCAATTTGATGTTTTTAATTATTTAGGAGTTTAACGTGGGATCAGGGCTTAATTTTTTAGATCTAATTCTAGAAGCCAGTTTGCTTGTGCAATTAGTAATGCTAGCGTTGGTTGCTATGTCGGTTATGTCATGGGCTATTATTTTTCAACGTAAAAAAGCCATCTCTGACGCCTTAGCAAATGCCAAAAAATTTGAGCAACGTTTTTGGTCTGGTGTTGACCTAAGTAAACTATATAACGAAATCTCTTCTCGCGGTGGCCAGTCTGCTGGTATTGAGGCGTTATTTACCTCAGGCTTTAAAGAGTTTGCACGTCATAAAAAAAATACTTTTCAAAGTGCGGGCATTGTAATGGAAGGCACACACCGTTCAATGCGGGTTGCGCTTTCTCGCGAAATAGAAAAACTAGAATCAAGCCTATCGTTTTTAGCAACGGTCGGTTCAATTAGCCCTTACATCGGCTTATTTGGTACGGTGTGGGGTATTATGAATGCCTTTATTGCCTTAGGTGAGGTAAAGCAAGCGACCTTACAAATGGTTGCTCCTGGTATAGCAGAGGCACTAATTGCTACAGCAATGGGTTTATTTGCGGCAATTCCAGCCGTTATTGCTTACAACCGCTTTGCTAACAAAGTTGAAAAGTTAGAATCTCACTATATTAACTTTATGGAAGAATTTGCCAATATCTTACACCGTCAAGCAGCTACCCAAATAGAGGCTCAAGCGAATGTACCAGCGTAAAAAGCGTCGCCCAGTCGCAGAAATTAATGTAGTACCATACATTGATGTAATGTTGGTGCTGCTTATTATATTTATGGCCACTGCGCCGTTAATTACTCATGGTGTAAAAGTAGACCTGCCAAAAATGGAAGAGTCGGACTTAGTCGATACCAAAGACACGCCACCCATTATTGCTTCTATTGATGCCGATGGTAAGTATTATGTGAGTGTCGGTACCGATCCTGAGGAGCCGATGGAAGCATTAGATGTAGCCGCAGTAATTAAGCTACAACTAATGAAAAACCCAGATGTGCCTGTGATGATCAAAGGCTCGGGTAAAGTGTCGTATCAGGAAGTGTTACTGTTAATGGACTTTTTAAAAAATGCAGGTGTACCGTCGGTAGGATTAATGACCGAATCCTTTGAGGGGACCAAGTAACTGTATGAGTAGTTCATTAATTAAATCAGTATTGCTGCATTTAGCGTTAGGCGGGTTTTTGTATGCATCAGCAAACATTCATCCTCCTAAACCTAAAGTAATGGAAGTGACGCTTAATGCGGCTATTCCTGAACCAGAGAAAGCGGTTTCAGCGGTTACGGTTGATCAAAAGCAAGTTGAGCAAAAAATAGCTGAGCTTAAAAAGAAAGAAGATGATAAAAAGCGTGCTGAAGATAAACGCATTCGAGATTTAGAACGCAGAGCTGCCGATGCACGTAAACAGCGTGAAGCTGAAGCAAGACGCATTAAAAAGCTTGAACAGCAGCGCAAAGCGAAAGAAAAAGAAACCGCAGAGGCGCAAGCACAAGCTAAAAAAGCCCGTGAAATAGAACAACGCGAGCGAGCAAAAGCGAAGCAAGCCGAAAAGCAAAAGCAAGAAGCTGAAAACGCAGCAAAAGCGGCTGCCGATAAACGCAAAGCGGAAGAAGCGGCACTTAAAAAAGCCGAACAAGAGCGTAAAAAGCGCGCTGAAGAAGCAGAACGTAAACGTCAGCAAGCATTGCAAGAACAAATGCTGCAAGAGCAGCTTGCCAAAGAGCAGGCGGCACGTAATAAAATACGTCAACAGCAAGTAGTGAGTGAAGTTGATAAATTCCGCGCATTAATTATGGCGCGTATTCAACAAAACTTATTAATTGATGAAAAAATGAAAAACCAGCAATGCCGCATTAACATCCGTCTTGGATTTAATGGGCTGGTAACACAAGTTAAATCGTTAGGCGGTGATAAGTTAGTATGTGAGGCTGCATTAAGAGCTGTTCGCATGGCCGACACATTACCGGTATCTAAAGATAAAGACGTATTCGAGCAACTAAAGAATATTAATATAACCATCGCGCCAGAGTTTTAAGGGATGACATGTTTAACAAAATTAAAATAGCCTGTTTAGTTTTAATATTAGGATTTCAGGGTGTTGCACATGCGGCACTTGAAATTGTTATTACTGAAGGTATTGACGGCGCAAGACCGATTGCGATTGTGCCATTTAAATACCAAGGTATTGGTCCTATTCCACAGCAGCTAAGTGATGTAATTGCTGCCGATTTAATGCGCAGCGGTAAGTTTAAGCCTGTGAGTGTGTCTCAAATGCCACAACAGCCTCACAAAGATGCTGATATTGATTACGGTGCTTGGGTAAATCAAGGTGTAGAAGCTGTATTGGTTGGTGAAGTAGAGCAGCAAACCAATGGACGCTATTTAGTGCGTTATGAGTTGGTTGATGTTATTCGCGGCCAAATCACTGGCGGTGAAACACAAATGATGAGCAACGGTAAGCTGGTTCAAAGCCAAGACCATATCTTAGAAGCGCGCCAAAGCGTGATCGGTGAAACCGGCTTTCGCCGTTACTCGCACCGCATCAGTGATGTAATTTATGAAAAACTAACCGGTGAAAAGGGCGCGTTTTTAACTAAAATAGCCTATGTTATTGTTCGTGATACTGACGAAAAGCCTTATCAGTTAGTGGTTGCTGACTACGATGGCTTTAATGAACAAGTGTTATTGCGCTCAAAAGAGCCATTAATGTCGCCAGTATGGTCGCCTGATGGTACTAAATTAGCGTATGTAACGTTTGAAAATCGCCAGAGCCAAATTTTTATTCAAGACATTTATACCGGTAAACGTGAACTGATCACCAGCTATAAAGGAATTAACGGTGCGCCGCAGTTCTCGCCAGACGGTAAAAAGCTACTGTTAGTGCTATCAAAAGATAAAACTGGTGCAACTGAGGTTTACTTATTAGACTTACTAACGCGTAAAGAGACCCGATTAACACGCCATCGTAGTATAGATACCGAACCTTCGTGGTACCCAAATGGTCAAGATATAGTATTTACGTCGGAAAGGGGTGGTAATGCTCAGATTTATAAGTTAAATTTAAAAACTGGCAGATCTCAAAGATTAACCTTTGACGGTGACATGAACCTAGCGGGTTCTATTTCACCAGACGGGAAAGAATTAGTGATGGTAAACCGTACTAACGGACAGTATCATCTTGCTAAGAAAGAGTTGGCTACAGGTGCGTTCCAAGTTTTAACTCGAACTCGCCTTGATGAATCGCCGAGCATAGCGCCAAATGGCTCGATGATTATATACAGCACGCTCCATAATAATAAACAGGTACTTGCGCTAGTATCGATGGACGGCCGTTTTAAAGCACGCTTACCTGTGCTTGATGGACAAGTGAAGGCACCGGCTTGGTCGCCATATTTACAGTAATAATTGCTGGTTTACTCAAAATAGGAATCTACTCAATGCAACTTAACAAAATACTTAAAGGCCTGCTAATTGCTGTGCCAGTAATGACACTAGCAGCTTGTAGCTCATCTTCAGATATCGATGAAAATGCAGCCAACCAGTCTAACCAAGCAACTGTTGAGCAAACAACAACTGATACAGTTGAAGTAGCAACAATGACGCCAGAGCAACAAGCTGAAGAGCAACTTCGTCAAAAGTACGAAGCGCTTCGTCAAGAGCAAATCATTTACTTTGGTTTTGACACTGCAACGATTCAAGGTCAATACGGCGAGCTACTTCGTGCACACGCTGAGTTTTTAGTTAAAAATCCTTCTGTTAAAGTATTAATCGAAGGCCACGCAGATGAGCGCGGTACGCCAGAGTACAACATTGCACTTGGTGAGCACCGTGGACAAGCAGTTGAAAAATACCTACAAAGCTTAGGTGTTTCTGCAAGCCAAATGTCAGTAGTTAGCTACGGTGAAGAGAAGCCAATGGTTAAATCTCGCACTGAAGAAGCTTTCGCTAAAAACCGCCGTGCGGTACTAGTTTACTAAGATAAGAGATATTATGAAGCCGAAAATTATTTTGGCAGCCATGATATTGAGCGGGAGCACCCAGTTAATGGCTGCTCCCGCTCCTGTTTCAGAAGCTGCAAGTTCACAGTCGAGCATTGAAAAGCGTTTAGCAACCCTTGAAAGCATGATGCAACAACGTAATTTCTTACAAGTAGAGTTACAGCAACAGCTTAACTTACTGCAAGATGAAGTGAGTCAAATTCGCGGTGTTACCGAAGAGCAAAGCTATAAACTTGAAAAGGTATTGCAGCGCCAGCGCGAGCTTTATCAAGAAATAGAAAACCGTGTTAGCCAAGCATATGCTAAGCCGGCTACTCCAGCGCCTACAACAGACTACACGCAACCAGGTAGCGATCAGAGCTACAGCAGTGATTTATCTGAAAACGAAGCGTACGAGCGTGCTGTTGCGCTTATAATGAAAGATAAGCGCTATGACCAAGCTATTCCAGAATTTCAAGCGTTCTTAACAACGTATCCAAATTCAGTGTACACCTCAAACGCACATTATTGGCTTGGGCAATTATTAACGATTAAAAATGACGGTGTAAAAGCAGCCGAGCATTTCAAAGTAGTTGTTAACGAATTTCCAAACTCAAATAAGCGCCCAGATGCAATGTTAAAGCTTGGTACACTTTTACAAGAGCAAGGGTTAAAGGCTGAAGCGCAAAAAATACTGAATGAGCTAATCAATCAGTACCCAAGTACAACTGCTGCTAAACTAGCCACAGATCGCTTATCAAAATAAATGTTGATGCTTGATTAGACTGCTTTTTGTCATAAGCGGTCTAAATTTGCTCAACTAGACATAAAAACTTAAAAAAAGAGACAATTTCGGTTGCACTCATTTTATAAATAAGTATTATAAGCGCCCGCAGCAAACGAATGGTAACCCCACTCGAAATGCGACAAAAAGAGCGGGTCATTAGCTCAGTTGGTAGAGCAGTGGACTTTTAATCCATTGGTCGATGGTTCAAGTCCATCATGACCCACCATTCTTTATTGTTAATAAAGTGGTTATAATCGGCGGATTTACGCAGCCTTACTTTTTATAAGTAAACCAGAGCGGGTCATTAGCTCAGTTGGTAGAGCAGTGGACTTTTAATCCATTGGTCGATGGTTCAAGTCCATCATGACCCACCATTCTTTACTGAATGGTTATAATCGGCGGATTTACGCAGCCTTACTTTTTATAAGTAAACCAGAGCGGGTCATTAGCTCAGTTGGTAGAGCAGTGGACTTTTAATCCATTGGTCGATGGTTCAAGTCCATCATGACCCACCATTCTTTATTGAGTGGTTATAATCGGCGGATTTACGCAGCCTTACTTTTTATAAGTAAACCAGAGCGGGTCATTAGCTCAGTTGGTAGAGCAGTGGACTTTTAATCCATTGGTCGATGGTTCAAGTCCATCATGACCCACCATTCTTTATTGAGTGGTTATAATCGGCGGATTTACGCAGCCTTACTTTTTATAAGTAAACCAGAGCGGGTCATTAGCTCAGTTGGTAGAGCAGTGGACTTTTAATCCATTGGTCGATGGTTCAAGTCCATCATGACCCACCATTCTTTATTGAGTGGTTATAATCGGCGGATTTACGCAGCCTTACTTTTTATAAGTAAACCAGAGCGGGTCATTAGCTCAGTTGGTAGAGCAGTGGACTTTTAATCCATTGGTCGATGGTTCAAGTCCATCATGACCCACCATTCTTTATTGAGTGGTTATAATCGGCGGATTTACGCAGCCTTACTTTTTATAAGTAAACCAGAGCGGGTCATTAGCTCAGTTGGTAGAGCAGTGGACTTTTAATCCATTGGTCGATGGTTCAAGTCCATCATGACCCACCACTTCTGGTACACTTCTCCGTATAATATATTTCTTAGTATCTCCCTTATTTTTATTTATAAACTGCCTGACTAGATTGCTATTATTTAGCGTTCGTTTCTCGTATAATTTGCGCTATTAATTGCACTGTAAATAAAGTGGTCGAGAACATGAGTTTAGCTCAAACTATTATGCCTGAAGGTTATATTTTCCCTCCTAAGCCGGCACCGTTAACACAAGACGAAAAAGGCGAATATAAAGCGCGTATAAAACAATTACTGCAAGAGAAAAACGCGGTACTTGTTGCTCATTATTACACTGATCCTGAAATTCAAGCACTTGCTGAAGAAACGGGCGGCTGTGTAGCCGATTCACTCGAAATGGCGCGTTTTGGCGCTCGCCATGAAGCCGATATGATCATCGTCGCGGGTGTACGTTTTATGGGTGAGACTGCTAAAATTTTAACCCCTAACAAAACTGTGGTGATGCCTACACTTGAAGCGACTTGTTCATTAGATATTGGTTGCCCAGTGGATGAGTTTTCAGCGTTTTGTGATCAACACCCAGACCGTAAAGTGGTAGTGTATGCTAACACTTCTACCGCGGTTAAAGCGCGTGCTGATTGGATAGTTACCTCATCGTGTGCACTTGAAATAGTAGAGCACTTAGATGAGCAAGGCGAAAAAATCATTTGGGGCCCAGATAAGCATTTAGGCAGTTATATTCAAAAGAATACTGGCGCCGATATGATCATGTGGAACGGCGCATGTATTGTACATGATGAGTTCAAAACCAAAGCGCTAAAAGACTTTAAAGTCTTGCATCCAGATGCAGGCGTATTGGTGCATCCAGAATCACCGGCTGAAATTGTTGAACTCGCTGATGCTGTTGGCTCTACTAGCCAGCTTATTAAAGCAGCGCAAACTATGCCGAATAAAAAGTTTATTGTGGCGACCGATCGCGGTATCTTTTATAAAATGCAGCAACTATGCCCAGATAAAGAGTTTTTTGAAGCGCCAACGGCTGGTAGCGGCGCTACATGTAAAACTTGCGCTCACTGCCCTTGGATGGCAATGAACGGCTTACAAGCGATTGAGGAAGCACTGATTGATGCTAGCGGTAAAGAAGTGTTTGTTGATATGGATTTGCGTGAAGGCGCACTTAAATCATTAAATCGCATGCTAGATTTTACAGCCAATATGGCAAAATAATAAATAGCAATATAATGCATTAGATAAAGGCGATACTCAGGTATCGCCTTTTTATTTGCTTATGAGTAGTTAGTTTGATTATTGAGCAGTTAAAAGCATGATGTTAAAAAGGCCTTGCACCAAGCAAGTGTATTTCATACTATAGCGCGCTGTTGCAAAGCAACATTGTGGAGAGATGGCTGAGTGGCTGAAGGCGCACGCCTGGAAAGTGTGTTTAGGTTAATCCCTAACGAGGGTTCGAATCCCTCTCTCTCCACCATTATTCTATATTAGGACGTCTCAGGGCGTCCTTTTTTGTGCCTGTAATAAAGTTAAGCGTGTTGGCTTTGTACTTGGCGTTTGTTTTTACGCTGATGTTTTAATGTATACATTCGTTGGTCGGCTAGGGTTAAGCAGGCTTTGTAGTCATTACATTCCTCACTACTAGCTAAGCCATAGCTCACGCCTGATAACGGCCAATGTTTTTGAACTTGTTGATGAATATAGTTTAACGACTCGTTGATGCTCAGGGTGAGTTGGGCGAGCTGTTGTGCTGACTGAACGTTACACACACAAATAAACTCATCACCGCCGGTTCTGCATACCTCGCCTTTGTCGGCTAACGCATTTTGTATTAACCGCGTAACCTCAATGAGTAGCTTGTCACCGTGAGCATGACCTAGGTGATCGTTAACGCTTTTAATATTGTCGCAATCTATAAACACAATGAGATAAAAATTATCTAAGTTATCGAGCTTTTCTTGTAATTGCAGCCGGTTTCCTACTTTGGTGAGTGGGTCTATGCGTGATAGCTCTAGCGCTTTTATAAAATTATTTTGCTTTATTTTTAGCCATTCAGATAAAGAAAGTAAAATACAGATACAATCAATGGCCAGAGCAATAAGTACCCATAATTCAGGTGAACTTATTTCTATTAAATTTAGGTGCGATAAAATAAAAATAACTAAGGACAAGCTATAAACAAGGTTGCCAGTTAAAAAATATTTCGCTCTAAAGTCTTTCATCCCCAGCATTGTAAAGCCCAGTTTTAAGCTTAAATACACCCAAATGGCAGCAAGGAAATGAGCTAAATAAAACACCCAATGAAAGGGTAAAAAGGGGTTTAAAAAACCACAGGCAAGTGCGGTTATGGAGAAGTATTTTAAAAATCGGCTAATACCAGTGCGGGTATGTTGGTCAAAGTTAAATAAGTAATAGGCAAATGAACTGGCACAAGCAATAGCAAAGGCAAAAATATACATGCCAAAGTAATGGGTGTTAATTGCGTGGTAATTAAAAAGTAACGCAACTACCCCCGCGGCGAATGCCCAACCAATGCCGTGTAATCCTATATAACCTGCACAAAATAATGCCACGCGATGTCGTGTTTTAAAAAACATGATCAAGGCCATGCAAGCCAAGGTCAGCATTATAGTAATAGACACTAAGCTTAATGAATTGATATAAAACTGAAGTTTAATAAACCTAGATTGAGGAATAACATTAATGCTGACAGGTTTAGCAAAGTGTTTAGCATTAACATAAAGCCATAAAACACCGTGTGAATTAGCTTCTAGTTGTAATTCAAAAGCTCGGCTGTGCATTACAATGGCTGATGGGCTGGCACTATCTTGCGAAAAATCAGCGACTTTTCTGATCCCACTAGTATCTTGATAAAAAGCAACGCCACTATCTAAATAATTAATTTGGGGGATTATATACCAGCGACCTGCGCTCTCTGTGGTTAAACTGATTTTTGCTATTGCACTGCCATGGGCACTATACAGCGAAGTGACGGGAGTACTTACATTGTTATAAGCATTAATGAGTTGCTCACCTTGGGTTGGTTTAGCTAAATCTACTTGATGCCACATAGCTGACTTTAGTTGTAAGCTGTCATTTTGATTTAATGCTACAGCAAAAGCATTAAAACTAATGGTTTGAAATAGTAAACAACATATAAAATTGAAAGTGTACCGCATGTAATACCTAAGTTAGTTACCGGTAAAAATTGTACTGCATTTTTAACAGAATAATTATTGCTATGACCGCTTTAGCGTATTCTTGCTTTATAGTTACTAACTTTAATCACTAAACGGTGAGCTGTTATTATAAAAATATAGTTAATGATTAATTAAAGGGTTAATAATTTATCTAGTTTGGCTATTGAGCAATATTTATGACAAAAATACTCTTTAAGGTTTACGCTCGTGTAGACGTGTGATTAGTTTCTGATTGATTTACATGAATTTGATATTCATAGCGATGAATGATTATAAATCGCTATGCAAAAGGAGATACTTATGACTATTTTATTTAAAGTTATGCTCCATAATTTTATCTGATAACGCGCTAAGTATATCGACTACTTTAAAGCTTGCTTGCTCCATAAGAGATACTTTTTCAACAGCAGTATTGAGATCGCCTAATTGGAATGCTTCTAGAGCAGCAAAGCCATTTTTGTGGACATCTGCATGTGGTTTCTCTAATGCTTTGAAGTCGTTAATGCTTGAATATTTTAATGCACCTTCACCTTGATAGTACCATTGACCTAAACGGCACATGGTATGATCAGAAAAGTCTTCTGCCGTCTTGTTTGATTGACCTAAAATGACTTTATAAATATCGTATTTCCATACAATATGGTCCATTTTTACTGTTTGAATAAATGCATCCGCACTTGAATTAACAATAACGCTATACATATTTTGTGATAGTTCAACCACCTTTTTAGCAGTAGTATCAATTTCTAATGAGCTATTTGCAATGCCATCACTTTCTTCGCTAACGTTAGTAATGTTAGTTACAACGCTTTGCATTTGCTCATTAACCTTATCTATTAAATTAGATATCTCGTTAGATGCCTCAGAAGAGCGTTGAGCAAGCGTTCTCACTTCATCTGCGACGACTGCAAACCCTCGCCCTTGCTCTCCCGCTCTTGCTGCCTCAATGGCTGCATTAAGTGCGAGTAAATTTGTTTGATCAGAAATCCCTTTAATTATGTTTACAAAATCATTAATGCCGATTGTTACTGACTGCAATTCTTTAACGGATTTAGAGGCGGACTTTGTATCTCTTGAGATATTATGTGTTGACGATGAAGTCGTTGCTAACATATCTAAAATTGTATCAAGTAATTCTTGGGATGACTTAAATGACGTAATATCATTGATTAGTTTATGTGAAGTTGAGGCTAAGCTTTCTCTGATATCACTAATTAAATCAGATGACTGCAATGATAAGGTATTTAATTCACGCTGTTTTACAAATGCCGTATCGTTTGCTATTTCATTGTGGTTTAGTTGTGATTTCTCGCTGTTTACTGCTAATAATTGCTCCTCAAGTTTTTCATTGGCTTTTTTTAATTGCATTAACTCGTTATTTAACTCGTTAATTTTGTTTTTATATTTTGAATTGAACAGCATGTAGACCCCAATTTAAACACGGAAAATAAACGTTATATTTTTTATTAAATTTACCTGATTATAGATTACATAATTCGATTTTTAACAGGGCTGGAATTAATGTCCACCCAAATCGATTTTTATAAGAGTAAGTTACAACACAATAATAGATGCTTTATAACTTTTTGGTAAAAAACTTTTCATTTCATGCTTATAACAAACTTATTTAAAATGGTCACTATTTTAGAGGTTAGGGTCTGTTGACCTTTCAAGGTTGGATTTGCAGCAGTCTGTTTGGTATTTAGGCAAGGCAGCGCCTATGTGGTTTATTCCCCATAAATAGGCGATAACGCAGTATCCATGCCAAACAGGCGCTGCCCGAAGGGTTCTGCCTAGGGGCTATTTATTCTTTGTTGCCTACATGGATGTAGGTAAGGGGCGTGTGCAGGACGCGGAAGTTTTGCTCGGTTATGACTTGTTCTTACTAGGATGTAAGCCAGTAGAATAACGCAGGAGCAGTTATCGAGCCTACTAGGTTACAACCCTTGTGCCGCGATTAAATCGCCCCTAGCTTGAACAAATTTTAATCTGAAAAGATTAACAGGCCCTAATATTTTCTAATTGATTTATTCAACTGCGTTTGAAATTCATCAGGAAATAAAATTGTGCCGTCGTCTTCTTCGGTAGGGAACACGGCAACTAGTAAGTCGTCTTCTTCAAGGCCTGGCGTCCAGCGGCTAAACCAATCTGCTGTTGGAATTGCTTTTGGTGTACATCCTTCCCATTCACCGGTTGCCCATGCTTGTGCAAACTCACGGGTTGGCCATACGGGTACGCAATCGTCGTCTTCGTTAGTGAGCATTACGCAGCCGTCGTCATCGTTTAAAATCCACACTTGCTTAAACTGTTGCACAGTTTCGTACATGTATGCGAGTCGTTTTTTTGCGCCAAGACCTAAAATTACGTCGTCTTGCTTTGATAAATTGTCAGTGGTCATTTTTGGCTCTCTCTCACTGTGGGGGGAATACAAAAGGCAGCGACATACTGCGCTTTAAAATTAAGTTTAGCTAATGGCTGCAAGCAGCTCGTCGGCTAGTTGGTTTAGTGCGTCAGGGTCTTGATTTGTTAATGCATAAGTGCGCAATCCATAAATACCCATAACACAAAATCGTGCTAGTTCTATGGCACTTCGTCCATTGGTAATTTCTTTGTTATCTATCGCTTTTTGTAATTGCTGCGCAAAGGCATGCTCGTACGCCGTTAAATTAGTACGTAATACGTGGCAAATTTGTGGATCGTTACCCTCTACCTCGCTAATGCTTTTTGTAAGCAAGCACACTTTAGTTGCTTCGCCGTCAATACATTCTTGCACAATGATATTAAGGTATTGTTTCAGCGTATCTAAAATACAATTACTGTGCTCAAACAGCGCCGTAAATTGTGTATTGCGATCGGTTTGGTATTGCTCCGTAGCGGCTAAAAAAATACCTTTTTTATTACCAAATGCTCCATACAAAGAACCCGGATGTAAATGGGTTGCTTGAGTCAATTTTTGCATACTGGTTTTTGCATAGCCATGAAGCATAAACATGGCCATAGCCTGGCGTAGTACAAACTCTTTATCAAATTCTGCAGTTCTCATAATGACTCTTTTAGTGGAGAGAGTAGTAATGAAGAAATTTATTTTTCTTAGGCCTAGGTGGCAGTTTACGCAATCTTAAACAAAGTTTCAAAATTATACTTGAATATTCATTCAAGTGACCTTATCTTGAATGTACATTCAACAAAGGATAAATATTATGTCGATTGACTTACTTTCACCTTTTAAATTAAATAACAGCATAGAACTGCAAAACCGCGTACTTATGGCACCATTGACCCGTTGTATGGCAGATGACAATTTAGTGCCAACACAAGCCATGGTTGATTACTACGCTCGCCGTGCTGATGTAGGCTTAATTATTAGTGAAGCCATTATTATCCGTGCTGATGCTCAAGGTTATCCAAATACACCTGGGCTTTTCACTAGCGAACAAATTCAAGGTTGGAAAAAAGTCACTGATGCAGTACATGCCAATGGCGGAAAAATGTTTGCACAACTATGGCATGTTGGCCGTGTAGCACACCCTCACTTTTTTGGTGGTGATGTTTTGGCGCCATCTGCAATAGGGGTTGATGGTTCAGTACCGCGTATGCGCGAGCTCACTTATGTTACGCCAAAGCCTGTAACTACAGACGACATTAAAGGCTTAGTGGCTGACTACGCTAAAGCCGCAGAAAATGCGATGGAAGCGGGTTTTGACGGCGTAGAAATTCACGGTGCTAATGGTTATTTAATTGATCAATTTTTACATTATGCGGCAAATGAACGTGATGACGAGTACGGGCAAACACCAGAAAACATGTCTCGTTTTGCATTGGAAGTAACCGATGCAGTTATTGATGTTGTAGGCAATGAGCGTACCGCTATGCGTTTAACACCGGGTGCCTACTTTAATATGAGCGAAGACAATCGCGATAAAGCAGTATTTGACTACTTATTACCAGAGCTTGAAAACCGCAAGTTAGCTTATTTACACGGCGGTATTTTTGACGACAGCATGCGTTTTGATTCACTAGAAGGTAAATCAACCTCTGAGTTTTTACGAGCTGGTTATGCAAGTACCTTAGTGGGTGTAGGTAGTTATAGTTTTGAAACTGCGAAACAAGCGATTAACGACAATAAATTTGATTTAATTGCTATTGGTCGCCCGCTTATAGCTAACCCAGATTACATTAGCAAAATTAAAAACGGCGAAGAAGTCACAGCTTACAGTGATGAAATGCTAGCTGAATTGAAATAGCAGCTAATTTAGTAAAAACGATAGGACACTCATGGACAACTGTGAGTGTCTTTTTTTATACATTTATTTGCCATAATTTACTCATAATTGTTTAATCTTGCTGTCAATAAAGTTCCCCCTCGTTGTCATATTTAAAAAATAGACTGTGCCCGCTTTCATAATTACCTTTCATAATTAGAATCAAACGGGACAAGAATGTACGCTTTAAAAAATAAATCGATTTTGAGCATGGCTGTGGCCATGGCGGTATCAACTTCAGCTTATGCTAACGATAACGTGATAGAAGAAGTAACCGTTACTGCAAAACCAACCAGTTATGCAAACAACGTTATTGAACCTGCCATGCTTGAGCAACAAAGCTCGGTATCGAGTGTGTTATCGGTAATTGATAACTTGCCAGGTATTAGCATAAACGAAGGCGACGCATTTGGCGGCGACGATTGGTCAACAACTATTACCATGCGTGGTTTTAGTATTGACTCAAACCAACAGCAATTAGGTATGACGATAGACGGCATTCCTAATGGCGGCTCTAATTATGGCGGTGGTGCTAAAGCGAATCGTTACCTAGATAGCGAAAATCTTGTCACCGTGGAAGTAGGTCAGGGCACCTCAGATATTAAATCTGCCTCGTTAGAGGCGCTAGGCGGTACTTTTAACTTTGTAAGTAAAGCGCCTAGCTTTGAAAAAAGCACCACTTTTGCATACACCTCAGGCAGCCATGACGCAAGTCGCTATTACGTTAAACACGAAACAGGCACCATTTTTGATAATACTCAAGCGTATGTGAGTTATTCGCAAACCGATACTAGCCGTTGGATTGGCTCGGGCAGCAATGGCGGGAAAGATAACCAACACGCTGAAGCGAAATTTGTCACCACCCTTGATGAGTTAACTATTACAGGGCGTTTATCGTACGACGATGTAAGCGAAACCAACTACAATAGCGTGAGCTTGGCACAATTTGAACAAACTCCAGATTGGGATCAACTAACATGGAACTGGACAGGCGTTCCTCACTTTGACCAAATGTTTGCAGAAGGTTGGGGCACGCTGCGTGAAAACACTCTAGGGTATTTAAAGTTTGAATACGCGATTTCACCCATCTCATTGTTAACCGTTAGCCCGTATTACCATAAAAACTCAGGCCGAGGTGATTGGATCCCTCCTTATTTAACGTCTCCTGTAGATGAAAATGGTAACCCAACCACGGAAGGTGGTACAAACGCAGGCTCTTATGGCTTTACAGATAGTAATGGCAACCCACTTGCTCCCAACGCAGGTTGCACGGTTAGCTTAAATTGGCCGTGGGAGTCAGGCCCTGAGCTCAACCCTTCATGTTACGACGCTGATGCCACGCCTGTTATGTCTTATCGTCATACACATTATAATAAAGATCGTTTAGGGGTAACTGCTAATTATCAAGCAAGCATTGGCATGCACGATATTGAAGCCGGTTTTTGGTATGAGCAAAGCGACCGTGATGAGTCACGAGATTGGCATAAAGTTATAGATGCGCGTATTTATCATCATTTTGATAACACCCCTTATTGGACGCAATATAAAAACACCTTTGAGACCGATACGCTCAAATGGTACGCCCAAGACTCAATGGCATTTGGCGACTTAACCCTTAATCTAGGGGTGAAAAAGTACTTAGTAGACATAGAAAAGTATGACCATTATCAAAACGCCATCACAGCTAAAGTAAACAGTGATTCAGACCTTCTATTTAGTGGCGGCATTTTGTATCAGCTAAATAGTAATACTGAGTTATTTACCAGCTATAGCGAAAACTTTGCCGCCATTAAAGATGGTGTGCTTGAGCGCGACAGCTCTGACTTATCAGCTATTAAGCCAGAAACCGCTGAAAATATTGATCTAGGTGTACGCTATCAAAATAATGCACTTAAGCTAACGGCAACGGCCTATTCAATTGAATTTGATAACCGTATTACCTTTATCGCACCAGGCAGCGACACGGGGGGTATTGATTACACCATAGGTACTAACGGCTCGTACCTAAATGTGGGCGGTATTGAATCGACAGGTTTAGAGCTGTCAGCAAGTTATATGCTTAATAATGAGTGGAATGTATATAGCTCATACACCAATAATAGCTCTGAATACAAAGGCGATGCGCCAGGCTTTGAAGCAGGAGGCAAAGTAATTGATTCAGTAGATGATTTATTTGTGCTTTCAACCGATTATTACAGCGGTGATTTCCGCTTTGGTTTATCGGCTAAATACACTGGCGAGCGTGGCGATGTAGATAGCTACACCGTGGTTGATTTAAACGCAGGTTATACAGCCGAAGTTAACGCAGGCCCGTTTAAAGCCGTTGATATTGCTTTTGTGGTTTACAACATTACTGATGAAAGCTACCTAGCGGGCGGCACAGGCAATGGAAGCACTTACTTTATTGGCGCCCCACGCACAGCAGCCGTGACGTTAACGGCCACGTTTTAAAACGTAATAAACGTAATTAAGCCCATCATTGATGGGCTTTTTATTAAACGAGGTGTGTATGCAAACAATAGTAACAATACTAATAATCGGTTTGGTTTTACTTAACAGTCAGGCGGTTTTGGCAGCACCGCAAAATGTGGTGTTGGTAACTTTAGATGGGGTTCGCTGGCAAGAAGTCTTTAATGGTGCCGATAGCAAGCTGATTAATAATAAAGATTTTGTTAAACAACCAGCGCTATTAAAGAGCCAATTTTGGCATGAAAGTGTGCAACAGCGTCAACAGTTGTTAATGCCATTTTTAACTCAAACCATTGCAAAACAAGGCGTTATTATTGGCGATAGGGCTAAAGGCTCAACTATGTCGGTGAGTAATCCGTGGTATTTTTCATACCCTGGGTATAACGAAATTCTCACTGGCGAAGTGGATGAAAATATCAACAGTAACGACAAGGTATTCAACCCAAATAAAACTATTTTAGAGCGTTTAAACGCTCAGCCTGAATTTAAAAACAGCACCGCGTTATTTGGTAGTTGGGATGTGTTTCCTTACATTGTAAATACCCAGCGCAGTAAGGTGCAGGTGAATGCGGGGTTTATGCCCGTTGCTGATGATTTATTTGCCGACGCAGCGCTACTTAATGCGCTACAAACAGAAATACCCAGCCCATGGCACAATGTACGGCTTGATAGTTTTACCTATCGATTTGCTAAAGCTTATATGCTGGCGAAAAAACCAAGATTATTGGTGATTAGCTTAGGAGAAACTGACGATTTTGCTCACGATAGCCATTACGATGCTTACTTAAAGTCGGCCAAACAAAGCGATGCATTTTTAAAAGATTTATGGCAAACCATTCAAAGCACAGCAGGTTATAAAAATAATACTACGTTAATTGTTACTACCGATCACGGCCGTGGCAGCTACGCAAACGATTGGCAACATCACAGCTCTAAACGGGCATTAGCAAATTCGGAGCAGGGTAAAAAGGCATTTCCTGAGGGAATTATTGGCTCTGAGCATATTTGGCTGGCAGCTATTGGCCCTGCAATTAAAAATAACGGCTTAATTAAAACTAAAAACGAGCTTAAACAAGCGCAAGTTGCCGCCACCGTTTTAAAAGCACTTGGGCAAAACCCACACATAATTAACCCTAATATGGCACCGGCTATTAATGAGATTTTAAAATGAAACAGTTACTAAAAACCGTTAAGTATTCTGCACTGTCACTGACTATTGTGATTAGCAGTGTAGCAATGGCTGCGCCGTCTAAAATATTATTTGGTTCTTGCGGGCACCAAGATAAAGACATTCCTATATTTAACGCCATTAACAAAGAGCAGAGTGATTTATTTATTTTTTTAGGCGATAACATTTATGGCGATACTAACGACATGGCTGTACTTAAAAATAAATACCAACGCCTTGGGGCAAAGCCTGGCTTTAAAGCACTACGCGCAAAAACACCAATAATAGCCATGTGGGATGATCACGATTATGGTCAAAATGACGCGGGGAAAGAGTATCCGCATAAGGAAGCATCGCGACAAATCATGCTCGATTTTTGGCAAGAACCGGCAAATTCAAAACGCCGTACCCGTGCTGATGGTATTTATACCTCGTACATGTATGGCGAAGGCGAGCAAACCGTGCAGGTGATCATGCCAGATTTACGCTTTAATCGTGACACACTTAATTCTGTTAGCGAGCTTGAGTATTACACCAAGCGTAAACTAAATAACCAAGGCCCGTACAGTCCAACTGAAGTTAAAGGCGCGTCAATGCTAGGGGAGGCACAGTGGCAATGGCTTGAGCAAGAGCTGAAAAAGCCAGCGGCAATAAAGCTAATAGCGTCAAGCTTGCAGTTACTGCCAGATTTTACCGGCTGGGAGTCGTGGGCAAATTTTCCTGAGGATCGAAACCGTTTATTTGCGTTAATTAAAAAACACCAAGTAAATGGTGTGATTATTATTAGTGGCGATACTCACTGGGGCGAGATTTCAAGGTATCAACATAACCTTGATTACCCGCTTATTGAAATGACCAGCTCAGGCCTGACAGAAAAGTGGAAAGACGTTAGCCCTAACCAGCATCGTGTCGGTGATTACACGCATAATGTTAACTATGGTGATTTAAGCATAGACTGGCAACAAGTCGACCCTGCTATTTCATTAAAGCTTAAAGGCATTGAGGGTCAGGTTATTATGCAAAGTGACTTTAGTCTTTCAAGTATTTGTCCTTATAAATAGCATCACCATTTAAATAATAAACGCACTGCGGTTCAAGCTGTGCGTTTAAAAGTTCATCTATTGGCGGGCTAACTTGCTGATTTATTAACGCCAATGCTCCCTTAGCGCTACCGCTTAAATTGAAAATATCTTACACTGGCTTTATCTCAAGTAAGGCTGGTATCGTATGCTCAATATTATTCAATCAAACCGTATGGAAGCCCTGCAAGCGCAGTTTCATCAGCTATTAAAAATAAACCCATTGCAAAGCCCATTTGATAAAGAAGTGGTGTTAGTGCAATCGCCGGGTATGTCGCAGTGGCTTAAAATCGGTTTAAGTGAAAATTTAGGCGTAGCTGCACAGGTAGACTTTCCGCTGCCGTCGAGTTTTATTTGGCAGTTGTATCAGCAATTACTGCCAAACGTGCCTAAAGAGTCGGCCTTTAACAAACCTAACCTTGCTTGGAAATTATTTGCCATTTTACCCCAGTGCATAAATGAGCCGCTGTACTTACCGCTTAAAACCTATTTAGAGGGCGATATTGACGGCCAAAAAACCTTTGCTCTATGTGAAAAAATAGCCGATGTGTACGACCAATATTTGATGTACCGCCCCCATTGGATAGCCAGTTGGGATAGTGGCACCGATGAGCTTGATGATGTTGATATAACGATTGCGCCTTGGCAACCCGATTTATGGCGTCGTATCGTCAAATTAAGCAAGCAGCTGGGGCAAAGCCAATTTCACCGTGCCAATATGCAAGGGCAGTTACTCAGTGCACTTGAGAGCATGGATAGCAGCTTATTACCAAAACGCATTAGCTTATTTGGCATATCTGCCATTGCTAGCTCGCAGCTTGAGGTGTTTGAAGCCTTAAGTAAAAAAACTGAAGTGTTTTTGTTCTTTTTTAACCCTAGCGAGCATTA
This sequence comes from Pseudoalteromonas sp. Scap03, assembly GCF_013393115.1. Lineage (GTDB taxonomy): Bacteria > Pseudomonadota > Gammaproteobacteria > Enterobacterales > Alteromonadaceae > Pseudoalteromonas. The sequence continues at coordinate 2,126,342 of NZ_VDEU01000001.1, forward strand.
CTGGGGCGATATCATTGATGAAAAAACAGCCGCTAAAATCACCGCTAAATATGCCAAAATGCCGCTGCTGGAAGCGCAGCAAAAAAAGCACACCAATCCCGATGAGGAATACTATTTTATTGGTAATCCGCTGTTATCGTCGTGGGGTAAACTCGGCCGCGATTATTTTGAGCAACTAGTGCAGCTTGATGCCCGCTGGATTGATGGCTTTATAGATGTATTTGACGACAGCTTACTTGGCCAAGTGCAAAGTGAAATTTACCAACTTGCCTTTAAAGGTGAGTCGCTCACCGATAACAAAGAATGGTTTATAAACGATGAGGGCAAGCTGCCAATAACTGCAAACGATGCAAGTATTACACTTAGTGATTGCCATACACCGCTTCGAGAAGTAGAGCGTTTACACGATTACTTACTTAATTTGTTTAATCAAAACTCAGCGCTTACCCCGAAAGACATCATCGTGATGATGCCCGATGTTGGCACCTACAGCCCTTATATTGAAGCAGTTTTTGGTGGTGCACAGGGCAGCCGATTTATACCTTATGCGCTAGCTGATTTAGCCATAGAGCAAGAAAAACCTGTACTGAGTTCGTTTGCCAGTTTGGCTAACTTACCGTTTTCGCGCTTCGGCGTGTCGGATATTCTCGATTTATTACAGGTTACCCAAATTGCTGAAAAATTTGGTTTAGAAGCACATGAATATGAGCAAATTCAGTATTGGTTGGAGCGTGTTGGCGTTAAATGGGGCGTAAACGCTGAACATAAAAGTAGCTTTGACTTACCCGCAATTGAGCTTAACACTTGGCAGCATGGCTTAAACCGTTTACTACTGGGTATTGCCATGCGCGATGAACAGTGCCCATTTAATGGTATTTACAGTGCCGATGAGGTTGAGGGCATGGCGCTCGATACACTCAATAAGCTGGTACACTTTATTGATGTGCTGCAAGACTTTAAAGCTAAGCTCACCCCCGATGACACACTCACCAATAAAGCCCAAATTTTAAATGAGCTGCTCAATACTATTTATGAGAGCGAAAGTGACGACAGTTGGGATTTATTAGTGCTGCAAAAAGTACTCGAAGATATTGGTAAGCACCACGATAACGGTGATTACAGTGAGGCCGTGTCGCAGCGCATTGTTAGCTATTTAATTAAACAAGGCATACAAGAAAAAGGTGTCGGCCAACGTTTTTTAGTGGGGCAAGTGAATTTTTGTACGTTAATGCCAATGCGCGCCGTGCCGTTTAAGGTAGTGTGTATGTTAGGCTTGAACGATGCCGATTACCCACGTACCGTGCAGCCTATCGGTTTTGACTTAGTACCTTACTCTAAAAAGCAAAAAGGTGATCGTTCACGAAAACTCGATGACCGTTACCTCTTTTTAGAAGCACTTCTCAGTGCCCGAGATAATTTATATATGAGCTACATTGGTCGCTCATGTTTTGACAACCAGCCGCGCATGCCATCAACGCTTGTCAGTGAATTGTTAGAATACATAGGTCGCAGCTTCAAACTTAGCGAACCCAGTGATAAATCCTTGCCAGATTGTCTTATTAGCCAACAACATTTACAACCTTTTAATAGTCAGTATTATCTGCCAGCTAGCGCTGAACAGGCAGGGCTTAACAACCACAGCTATAACCCAATTTGGCTGCCTAGCGAGGCCATTGAGCCAAAAGCAATTACTACGCTTGATGTAACGCCTCCAGAGCTACTTGATCTTGATGTGTTTATTCGCAGTGTGTGCCATGCCCAAGAGAGCTTTTATCAGCAAAGCTTAGGGTTACGTTTGCCGCAATTTAACGATATAGCCAAAGATGAAGAACCGTTTAGCTTAGATGCGCTACGCCGTTATTTTTACCTTGATGAAATACTTGAAGCTAATATTAACGATATCCCACTAAGTACCGAACAAATACTGCAGCGCGGTGAGTTGCCGCAAGCTCATGTTGGTAGCTTAATTTATGAAAGCATGCAACATCGCGTTGATGCGCTTGCAGGGCAAGTAAAACAACAAATAAAAGCGGGTAAAAGCGAACCGATAGAAGTATTACTGTCACTTGAAAACACCACCATTGAAGGCTGGTTAAACCATGTGTATATGCAAAAACAAGTGTTTTATCGCAGTGCTAGTATTAAAGCTAAAGATTTAATTAAAGGCTTTATTTATCATCTTGCTGCACAAAGCATGCAACAAGAGGTTGAAACTTTATTACTGGGTTTAGATAAACAAATTAGCTTTGCCCCAATGAGTAAAGCCGATGCCGATTTACTGCTCGCAGATTGGTTTGAGCTTTATAAAGCATTACGCAACAAGCCCGTGGCGTTTTTTCCGGTAAGTGGTTATGAATACGTAAAAAGCGGTGGTGATATGGCAAAAGCCAACAGTAAATTTAGTCCACAGTATATTGGCCGAGGTGAAGGAGAAAACCCTTATATTCGTTTAACGGTGCAATCACTTAATGACTGCCAAGACGAATTTATACATTGGAGCGATAAGCTACTCGCCCCATTATTCGAGCACGCCAAGGAGAGTGACTATGCAAGCGCTTAATCCACTCACTATGCCATTATCAGGACAAAGCTTAATTGAAGCCAGTGCAGGCACAGGTAAAACCTACACGATCACGGGTTTGTATTTGCGTTATTTATTGGGTATGCAAATATCCGGTGAGCTAAATACGCCATTGAGTGTTGAGCAAATTTTGGTAGTCACCTTTACCGATGCCGCCACGCAAGAAATTAAAGACCGTGTTCGTAGCCGTATTATTGCTGCGCGTGATGCGTTACTGGGGCAAGTACCCAATGATGAGCTAATTGAGGATGTAATAGCGGGCGTTGATGACAAGCACCGTGCATTTGACTTACTCGATGCCGCAGCTAAATCAATGGACGAAGCAGCTATTTTTACCATTCATGGTTTTTGTCAGCGAATGCTAAAGCAGCATGCGTTTGAATCCGGTGTGGCATTTAACTTAGAGTTCATTTTAGATGAGCGCGATATTCTGCTTGAAACCATAAAAGACTTTTGGCGCGCGTTTGTATACCCACTTAGTAAAGAAAAAACAGATGCGATTTTAGCGGTATTTGCCGCGCCCGAATCACTATTTAGTCATGTAAGTAGTATTTTAAATAAGGCGAACGCAGAGATAACCCCGCAAGTTAGTTTAGATGCGGTATGGCAAGCGCGAGATGAATACTTGGCGCGTATTCCTGCCTTTAAAAAAGCGTGCCTAGAGCAAGAGTTTATTGGCGCTGTTAAAGCATCCGATTTAAGTGGTTCAAAAACACCTGGGCGAAAGGGCAGCCTTGCTGCACTTGAAGCATTTTGCTTAGGCAATGATGACTTTTTTGAATTTGGTACCAGTAAGTATTCGTTTGAGGTGTGGAGTAGCGAGAACTTAAGTAATGCCGCTAATTATAAAAAAAATGGCACATTACTGACTCATCCACTTATTAGCCAATTCGATGCCTTAGCCGCACTTAACAACACCATTAACCAAGGGTTAAAAATTGCGATAGTGCAATATGCGGCGAGCTGGGTAAAAGCGGCCATAGTTAAACGCAAACAAGAACAAAGCGTGATCACCCCTGACGATTTACTGACTAATTTACACAGTGCCTTAAAGAGTGAACAAGGTGATGTGCTCGCACAAAAAATAGCGCAGTTATTTCCGGTGGCAATGATAGATGAGTTTCAGGATACTGACCCGATTCAGTACGGGATTTTTAGTAAAATTTATGCTCAAAGCAATACCACTTTAGCTATGATAGGCGATCCCAAACAAGCAATTTATGGGTTTAGGGGCGCAGATATATTTACCTACATTGGCGCAAAAGAAGCGGTAGATGAGCCACAACAATTTACATTGGGCACTAACTTTCGCTCAAGCAGTGATATTGTAAATAGCATAAATAGCTTATTTAGCAAATACGAAAACAGCTTTATTTATAACGACGCCATTCCATTTAATAAAGTGAAAGCGAAAGGAAAAAAAGCAGATGAGTCGTTTTTAATTGACGGTAAACCTGCCACCGCGTTTGAGTTTAATGTGTTTGTAGATGAAGCCGGCGATGAAAAAAATAAGCCGACCAGTAAAGGCTTAGGGCAAGCTCATTTAGCCACCCATTTTACCAATAAAATTGTTACTTTACTTGAGCAGGCAAACCAAGGAATAGCCTGTATTGGCAGTACGCCGGTAAGCGCTGCTGATATTTGTATTTTGGTGCGCGACCGCGTTGAAGCACAAATAATGAAGCAAGCGCTGAGTAAAGCTAATATTGCCAGTGTGTATTTGTCGCGCGACAGTGTATTTAGCCAAGAGTTAAGTCATCACTTGCTCAATTTTTTAACGGCTTTGCATGGTCAGTACGATGAGGCGTTACTACGCGGTGTATTAGCTGGCCCGTTATTTTGTTTAAGCTATAACGATATTTTTGCTCTAGCCGATGATGAAAATAGCTGGCAAGAACACCTAAACTTTTTTGCTCAACTTAGCCATATTTGGCATAAGCAAGGGGCAATGGCAATGCTCGAACGCTTACTGAGTCACAATCAGCTCAGTGCCAAGTGGCAAGGCTTGGGCTATAACGTAGAGCGGTGGCTTACCGACTTTAGACATCTTGGCGAAATACTGCAGCAAAAACAAATAGAGCTTGAAGGGACACTTCGTTTATTACGTTGGTTTGCGCAAAAGGTGAGCCAGCAAGATGGCGAAACAGTGCAAGTTCGCTTAGAAAGTGATGCGAACTTAGTTAAAATTGTGACTATGCACGCTTCTAAAGGGCTTGAATACCCATTGGTATTTATGCCATTTGCCAGTGGTTATCGTGAAACTAAAGACGCGCTTTATCATCAAAATGGCAAGTTGATTTACGATTTAAGTAAAGACGAAGACGCCTTGCAAAAAGCCGAACAAGAACGTTTAGCAGAAGACTTACGTTTGCTTTATGTGGCACTGACCCGTGCAGTGCATTTTTGTTCGCTGGGCGTGTATAACATTTCTCAAGGGCAAAGTAGCCGTTTAGCAATTCAAAGTAGTGCGCTGGGGCATGTGTTATTCTCAGGATTAGAGATAAGCAGTAGCCAAGTATGGCGCACCCATTTAAGTGAATTTTGTGAGGCTAATCATGCTATGCAATACCAGCAATTTACCTCAGGCGAATTACATGAGCAGGGCATACTTCGGTTAAAAAATAGTGACACTAAACAGCACGATTTACTTATTAATACAGTAACTGCGCAGATTGAACGTGACTGGCGAGCAACTAGCTTTAGTGCCTTGAGCTTTAAAAAGCATGCTGACCAACTTGCTCCAGGGCGCAGCGATGAAGATCATCAAAGAGATGAGTTTGCCGTGCAGCAAGATGAACTTCCTTCACCGTATAGCTTTCCTAAGGGTGCAAAACCAGGGAGTTGTTTGCACGAAATATTTGAGCAGCTTGATTTTACCAGTCCGGTAAATCATCCCACGAATGCCGAGCAAAACTTAACGGCTGTGATTGAGCGTGCTTTTGAAAAGTACCATATCGATGAGCAATGGCAGCAAATTACCGAGCAATGGGTACTCGATGCACTTAATTGCCCGTTAAACAGCAAGAATAATTTAAGTTTGAGCCAATTAGCGCCAAGTGACTGTTTAGTAGAAATGGAGTTTAATTTACCGCTTAGCAGCCTCAGTGCCCCTAAGCTTAATGAAGTGTTAATTAAACATTTTGGTTTTAACCAAAGTAAACTTGAGTTTGCCCATGTTAAAGGGTTACTAAAAGGCTTTATTGATTTAATTTTTTGCTACCAAGGCAAGTATTATATTTTAGATTATAAATCGAATTATTTGGGCAGTACCGCTGCCGATTATGTGTCTGAGCAGCTAGAGCAAGCAATGACCAGTCACCAATATCATTTACAGTATTTAATTTATACCGTAGCGCTGCATCGCTTGCTTAAACAGCGAATTCCCGATTATTCAATAGAGGCGCATTTAGGCGGTGTTTATTATACTTTTTTACGCGGTATGCCAGCAGGTGAGGGAGTGTACTTTAAACAGCTAAGTCCAGATCAAGTCGTTATTTTAGATGGCTTGTTTAGCCAAGGAGCCATGCTATGAGTGATTTAAATCAACAACCGGGTTTGTTTGATGACTTAGATGATGCCCCTATAGACGAACCTGTGCTCACAACAGCACAGCCAACGATGCAGGGCAGCGAAAGTATTAAAGTCGTGCCGTTGCTAACGTATTTAACGGACGAACATAGAGTGCGTGTGGTTGATGTAAAACTGGCTGAATTACTCAGTGGCACAAACGCACAGCAAGGGTATGACGACCTCTTTTATATAATTTTAATGCTGTGTTTATCGCAACAAAGCCAGCATAGCTGTTTAACCCTAACAGAGGTTGATTGGACTAATCCGTTTAATTTACGTCAAAGCGACTTTACTAAACTAGAAGGCACGCAGCCTGACACTCTCAGCCCATTTAGTAATGACTTTACGACTGAGGCAGCAATACGTTATTTACTCTCACATCACAGTGTTGGGGAGCAAAAGCCGCTGCAATTGTTTAATCAACGATTATATTTTTCTCGTTTAGCAGGCTATGAACAAACCCTTGCCCAACGATTACTGACAATGAGCGAACGACAACTTAACCTTGATGATGCAGTACTTGCTCAGTTATTAACCCGCTACTTTCCTGATGATCCGAGTATTGACATTGATTGGCAAAAAGTAGCGTGTGCGATTGCCGCCACAAAAGGGTTTAGTGTGATCACGGGCGGGCCTGGCACCGGTAAAACCACCACGGTAACAAAGCTGTTAGCGATTTTACAATCGTTATATAAAGCGGCGCCATTGAGCATAAAATTAGTAGCACCCACAGGTAAAGCAGCGGCACGGCTAACAGAGTCAATTTTAGGGGCTAAAAATAAGCTTAGTGAAATACCGGCTGATATTAACGCGTTGATCCCGCAAAGTGCGCAAACCATTCATCGTCTGTTGGGAGTTAAGCCATTTACCAATAAATTCCGACACGATAAAAGCAATCCGTTGCATGTTGATGTATTGATTATTGATGAGGCCAGCATGGTCGACTTATCACTTATGGCTAAACTAATTGAGGCCTTGCCAGATCATGCTCGATTGATTTTACTTGGCGATAAAGACCAACTTGCTTCGGTTGATACTGGCAGTGTAATGAGTGATTTATGCCAAGGGTTAGTGCTTGGACAAACACCGCGTTATTCAAAAGTACGCTGTGAGCAATTGAACACGCTGTGCTTTAATGGCGCTGTTAAACTAAATGCGCAAAGTCAAAGTGAGTTTAAACTTGCGGATTGCATTGCCTTTTTACAACATAGCTATCGGTTTGATGCAAAAAGTGGCATAGGTCAATTGGCGCTGGCTGTAAATACCAACAACCGAGGAATATTAAATTACGTTGAACAACAAAGCAGCGAAGGGCATTTTAGCGATATTATTTTAGACTATGATTTTGTTTCCACACCGATTGAAAAGTTAGTAAATAGTGCCGCAAGTCATTATGCTAATTACCTAACCCTGATAGCGCAAGGTGCCAGTGTTGCGAAAGTGCATGCAGCTTTTGCCAGTTATCAGTTACTTGCTGCGGTACGTGAAGGCGATTATGGTGTTAATAGTTTAAACCAGCGTATTGAACGGGTATTACAGCAGCAAGGTTTAATTAGCGTTAATCCTAATCAGCGGCATTATATAGGGATGCCGATAATGGTTAGTCAAAACGACTACCAGCTAAAATTATTTAACGGTGATATAGGGATTTTAATGCCCGATGATAGCGGCCAACTCAAGGCACTGTTTATTGATGAGCAAGGGAATGAACGGGCATTTTCACCCGCACGGCTTCCGGTGCACGATAAAGTGTATGTAATGACCATTCATAAATCCCAAGGCTCAGAGTTTAGTTATACCGCGATGGTGTTACCACCGCTCAAGCAGGCGAGTATCGGTATTAATAGGCAATTAGTGTACACGGGAATTACCCGCGCAAAACAGACCTTTGAGCTGGTGGCAGATAAAAAAGTGCTGCAATTGGCCATGGGTAAAAGTGTATCACGGGCGTCAGGCTTGTATGAGCGATTAGTGTAAAGCCATACTTATACTAATCTCTTATTTTTGGGGTTCGTTTTCTAAATAGGTTGGGTTGCCAGCCAAAATGCAGTGCGCCCAATCTTAGAAAGACGGTTACCAATAATGAACCTATAATGCACCATAAATAAGGAGCTTCTAATAAAAATAGTGTGGCATAGGTTAAGCCTCCTGCAAAGCACGCGGTGGAGTATAGCTCTTCGCGCATCACCAGCGGTACTTCTCTACAGATCACATCACGTATTAAGCCGCCAAATATACCCGTCGTCATTCCCATTGTAAGCGCAACAACCATGGTTGTACCTTCAATTAATGCTTTTTCAATGCCGACCACATTAAAAATAGCCATACCGATGGCATCAACCAGTAACATGTAATAGTTAGACAGGTCGGGCAAGTGGCGAATAAACATAACGGTGACAAAAATAGCGCCATAGGTAGCGTATAAATAATCGGGGTTGGCTATCCAAAATACAGGTTGGTTAAGAAGAATATCTCTGAGCGTGCCACCACCTAACGCAGTGACTGAGCCAACAACCACAACACCAAATCCACCAATATCTTTGTCGTGGCCTAATAATGCACCTGAAATTGCAAAGAATGCCACGCCAATAAGGCTTAAAAAATTAAAATACTCTGCCGTCATTGAGGTGTCCTTACCAGATTGAGAATTTATATTAGACATTAAAAGATAAGCGATTGGGGATTTATATTAGCTGAATAACACTGTCTATAATACAAGGACAAGGTTATTAGCCCAGTGCTTGTTATGCTGGTTCTTATTGTAAGTAGTCAACGACCAGTTGAGATAATGATTCTACGCCAAGTTGTAATGCGCTTTCGTCAACATAAAACTGAGGTGAATGATTACTTGGTGCCGTTTTAGCGTTTTGATCTTTCGGAGTAATGCCTAAAAAGTAAAACAGCCCAGGGGTTTCTAGTGCATAATAGCTAAAGTCTTCTGCACCGGTAATTAAATCTGTGGTAATAATGTTGTCAGCACCAGCAATACGGGCAAGTGTAGGGGTCATTTTTTGGGTCAGTGCAACATTATTTACTGTTACAGGGTAGCCGTGATCTATATGCACATCAGCTTTAGCCCCCGCGGATTCGGCAACCAGCTCAGCGGTTTTAGCTAAACGTTTTTTAATATCGGCACGCATCGTTTGATCAAAGGTTCTAATTGTACCAATAAGCTCTACATTATCGGGGATAATATTTGAGCGTATGCCGCCGTTAATCGCGCCAAATGAAATAACAGAAGGCGCTTTAGTTACATCTACCTGGCGAGAGGCAATTGTTTGAGTTGCCATTATAATTTGTGATGAAGCAACAATGGGATCTACGCCATTCCAAGGGCGCGAGCCATGAGTTTGACGACCCGTTACGTTAATTGTGAAAGAGTCTTCACTGGCCATTAGAGGCCCTTCTCTAAAGCCAATTTGACCAGTATTAAGTGAGCTGGTGACATGCAAGCCAAACACCGCTTCAGGTTTTTGTTTAAATAAACCTTCTTTTAGCATTAGCTCTGCGCCTCCTTCTTCTCCTTCGGGGGCACCTTCTTCATCCGGTTGAAATACAAACAGTACGTCACCCGCTAACTGATCTTTAATTTTTACCAGTGACTCTGCTACGGCCATTAGAATAGCAACATGAGTGTCGTGCCCGCAGGCATGCATAACGCCTACTTCATTACCACGATAGGTTGAGGTTTGTTTAGAGGCAAAGGGTAAATCAACTTGTTCGGTAACGGGTAAAGCATCCATATCGGCACGAAGGGCGATTAAAGGGCCTTTTTACCACCGCTTAATTTAGCCACAACACCGGTATGCGCAACATCGGTTTGTACTTCAAGCCCCAGTGATTTTAAATGGTTAGTAATGTACTTAGCGGTTTCAAATTCGCGATTACTCAGCTCTGGATATTGATGCAAATGGCGACGCCATGTAATGACTTTTTCACTTACACTTTGTGTTGCTTGTTCAAGTTGGGTGTTAATACTACTAGCAAAACTAGGCGCTGAAATTGCAGTAAATAAAACACTGCTAAAAATTATTTTTTTTATCATTTTAATTCCTTGATTTTCATCGTGTGTAATTAACTTACGCTATTACATCAATAAAAAGTAGTGTTGTTTAATAGTTAACCACAGTTAAAAGAAAGTTTATTGATACTGCTTAAGAAGGGGATAAAGCTATTTTGTTTAACACAATAGTTTGGCGCTTTTGTCGTATTTTAACGCAAATATTTAGCTTTAACGGTGAAAATGATAACAAAATGTTGCATTTTTTAAATTTGTTCCCAATACTGGTCAATGCATTGCTTTTACCATGCACTGACAACATCGTGTAATAAGCTAAGCATAATAAAAATATTCAATCAGTTAAGGATTAATATGAACAACACACACACTTTTAAACGCGCGACTTTATTTGCAGCAGCAATAGGGCTCTTAATGAGTTTTTCTGCGCTTAGTAAAGAGTATAAAGTAGTTTTAATTCATGGTTTGCAAGTATCCCAGCTTACCAATAAAGCAGGTAGTGATGTAGTAAACGATGGCCAAAGCTATTGGCAGTCTTATTGGGTAAACCGTGCCGACGAGCGCATTGACTGGCCTGCGTATGAACGAATAGAAGGAAAAATTACTACAGATTGGGTATGGCCCAAGCTACAACAGATCTCTCGCTCAAATTTATGCGAGCCAGGCTGCGTGTTTGTAACCCACTCTACCGGTGACTTAGTTGCCCGATATATTATAGATAACCAAGAAAACTGGCTAGAAAACGCGGGTTTAAAACCGCTTAATATTATTGCTACCTTTGATTTAGCAGGTGCTGGTGGCGGTAGTGAATTAGCCGACTTAGCGGTGAGTGCGTTAACCGGCGCATCGTGGAATTTTGCTGTAGATGCTGCATTAACTTGGTGGCTAGGCAGTGAAATTAATGAGGCGGTTGGTGTATTACATGATTTAAAAGTTAATAATGCACGTAGAATCGCGCCATTACCTGATGCGCGCACACCGCGTTTACGTTTTGTGGCCGATGGTAATGCTTACTTAGGTTTAACGGCTGGCTTTTTGCGTGGTAACGATGATTCGGTAGTCGCTACTCACTCATCATGCGGTGCAAGCTCGGTAAGCTCATTTGGCAGTTGTAGCGCCAATATTGATACCAATGGGCGTTTAAAATCGCAAGGTGATGCTGTTAGTAGCTTCATGCCATACCATTATCCATTAATGATGACTAACAGTTACAGCCATAACGAAATTCAACAAGCGCAGCACCAAGGTAATGTAACGGTGGCAATGAATAATATTAGCGTGGCTGGCGATAAATTAGGATATGAAACTGTCGATGAAACTACCGGTAGTTGGTTTTGGAAAAAACAATACCGCTATGTGAAAGACTCTGATAATTTGAGTGCTTCAACGCTCATATATAATGTGATCCCATAAAGGTGATTGTGCGTGCGGCTTTATATGCTGCATGCTTTTGGTACCAATTAGCTTTATGCAGTTATTTATTTTTAGCCAAAAAAAGCTTAATGCAAATTGCATCAGCTTTACGTTCTAAAAGTGATTAACTGCTTGATGTTATAGGATAAATAACAATGAAAAAATCCTACGTTATTGTTTTAGTAATAATAGTTACCGGCTTGATGTGGTTTTTAGGTAAAGGCAATGCTAGTTATTCAGCTTCGCAAACAACAGCTAAAGAGCATAAAAAAACACCTGAATTTGTTGCTATGCCAGCAAAACCTAAGGTACTAGATATTAAACCGAGCATAAAAAACATGCCTAAAGAGCAGCATGAGTTTAATGAAGATATAGCTAAAGCAGCATCGGCAGTCGCGCAGCAATATCAGCAAAGCTTAGCATTTCCACCTTATTCGCAACCTTTAACGGTATATGATGAAGACCGGCTTAAGCCAAATCAGTTTTTTCCTGTTACTAGCCCTGTAGGAGAGCAAGGGGGGGAGTTAACCTTAAGTTTATCTCAATATCGCTATGTCTATCCGCAAGCAATTGAATTAACCATAAGCGCACAAAATTTAGGTAAAGCACAGGTAACACTCAGTGATACGGATACCAAACAGCCGTTAAAAACACATAGCGGTGTTGCTCGTGACAATAAGCTAGCAATTACGTTTAAAGGTGAGGAAGACTATCCTCGTAATTTACAATTATTAGTTGAAGCCGACATTGCAGGTAAAATGGTCCCTGTGGTGGCACAAATACAATATATGCCGCCTAGTGCAACCCTAACTAGCTTTGATAGCGCGTATCCACGTAATGATAATATGATAGTGCCTGCTAATTTAACGGTTATAAAAAGTGGCTTATATCGCTTAAGAGCTAACTTATACAGTGGTAGTTCGCCATTAGCGCATTTAGTTGCTAAAGCACGTTTAAATGAGGGCAGCGAAAAAATTGATTTTAAAGCGCATTGGTCTGTTTTGCCTAAGCAAACAAATGGCTTACGATTGAGTGACTTTGTTATTGAGCGTATGTCGCCAAGCCCAGGTGAGCGTAACAGCTTTGGGCAAAGTAAAGTGAGTGAGTTTACTATTGAAGATTTTGCTTACGATAGCTTACAGCAGCTACCTTATCAGGCGAATAAACAAGAATTGCAGAGTTTAGAGTTTTTACAAGGATTAGCTGCCGGTAAGTAGCAGCATAGAACAGAGTGAAGGGTTTGCATTACTGCAAACCCTTAAAAAATTAGCTTAAATTAATTGTAACCACGTCGGCTTGGTTTAGTTCATCTTGTTCAGGATTAACCGGCGTTTTTGGTATATCTGGTTTATCTAACGCGATATCGCCACCATCAATAACGTCACCGGTTTGCAGATTAGCAAAATCAAACAATTGGTTATCAGCTAAATGCGAAGGTACAACATTTTGCATTGCAGTAAAAATACTTTCTATACGCCCTGGGTGCTCTTTATTCCATTGTTCTAGCATGTTCTTGGTGTGCTTACGTTGTAAGTTTTCTTGTGAGCCACATAAGTTACACGGAATAATAGGGTAGCCTTGACTAAATGCGTATTGGCTAATATCGGCTTCTTTACAATAAGCTAATGGGCGAATAACCATGTGCTCGCCATTATCACTCATTAGTTTAGCCGGCATACTTTTAAGTTTGCCGCCATAAAACATATTTAAAAACAAGGTTTCTATCATGTCATCGCGGTGATGACCCAATGCGATTTTAGTAGCGCCTAGCTCTTTAGCCGTACGATATAAAATACCACGGCGTAGACGAGAGCAAAGTGAGCACGTTGTTTTACCTTCAGGAATAATATCGGTAACAATACTGTAGGTATCTTCTTCGACAATTTTGTATTCAATATTTAAATTATCAAGGTATTCAGGCAGTACATGCTCAGGGAAGTCTGGTTGTTTTTGGTCAAGGTTAACCGCAAAAAGATCAAACTTGATAGGGGCAACACGCTGTAAATGTTGCAGCATATCGAGCATAGTGTAACTGTCTTTTCCGCCAGATAAGCACACCATGATACGATCACCTTCTTCTATCATGTTAAAATCCATGACAGCTTGACCTGTGAGGCGACGTAAACGCTTTTGAAGCTTATTTAAGTTGTGTTGAGCTTTGGCTTGAGCAGAATGAGACACTACGCCCCCTTATAAACAGTACGGCAAAATTAATTGCTAAAAATAAAGGGGCGTATTATATGCCATATGTAATATCACAGCTACAGCAAACGTTAACTTTCTGCGAGTGGACTTACATAGCCATCAGGTTTCAATGCAAGTACATCACAATCGAGGCTGTCAATAACATGCTCAGCGGTGTTACCCACTAATGCAGCACTTAAGCCGGTACGTCCCACAGTGCCAATAACCACTAACTCACTATTTAAACGACTTGCAACATCCGGTATCACATCTTCTGGCAAGCCCTCTTCAATAAAGCATTGATCAGAGGTTAAGTTAAACTCATTAGCTAATTCATTGGTTGATTCAATGTGATGTTTTTTAACTGATTCGTTGTAAAGCCCAGGATTAAACTCAGGAATTTCTATCGCAATATTTACCGGTGTAGCAGGGTAGGCATTGACTAAGTTAAGTTTAGCATTAGCCAGTTCACATAAAAATTGTGCATCTTTAATTATGCGTTTATTAAGTGATAGGTGTTGCTCATTTTCACTGACTGCATTCACAGCAGCTAAAATATTACCTTGTGCTGGCCATTGCATATCTTTAACAAATAGAACGGGCGTTGGGCATTTTCTAACTAAATGCCAGTCTGTAGGAGTAAAAATAACCGCTTTTAGTGCGCCATGTTGATGCGTACCTTTGATAACCAAGTCGTATTTATCATTGATAACGGTATTAATTATTGCCTCGTATGGGCGATTATGCCAAATAACTTGCGTATCTATATTTATATTTTGATAAGGAGAGATCAGCTCTTTAAGCCATAGCTCACGATCTTTAAGGACGGCTTGACGCATTGCTTCACGTTCATCGCCTGATAGCATAGTAGTCATTTCGTAAGAGAAATCGTAAACCGTCATAAATGCGGTAATGCTCGCACCCGACTTTTTGGCTAAATCTATTGAACGCGCGAGGGCATTTTGATCGTCTTTAGTTGGATCAATAACCGCGATAATACGTTTAATCATTTCCATTGTGCTACTCCATTCACTTAACAGTTATACATTCAGTGTAACGCAAATACACAACAGTTAAAGGGGGAAGCACTAAGATTATTGTTCTATATCAAGAAATAAAGTTTCTCTAATTTTAAAACTCTTTATGTTGAATAAAAGCATGAAGGGCTTTATAAAAATTTAATTATTCTCAGGTTTTATTGAAGTGTTATCTTCTACAGTAAATCCACTCGTTTTTTTCACAAAGCCCACTTCAGGTAGTAAGTTATAAACGTTATCTTTAATGGTAGAAAACAGATAACTCTTTCCACCTCTACTGAATAAGTTAATAAGATACCAATATTTTTTTTCAGGATAAACGGTCATATCAACGTTAATAAAGTGATTGTTATTGATATAAATGCCTCTAACGTATTTGTCATCTATTAGCTCGTCGGTTACATCTGACTGTATTCTAATGCCTCCCTTAGAACGTAAAATAGTGTTGTGAGTAAAATAAATATTTCCCCAATTAAAAGGCTCCGTTACACTTCTTGGTTTATTTGGGTAAGCATTGAGGATAAACTTATCACTGTCTATAAAGGTATTAGCAATAATTTTTACGTTAGAATAATAAGTAATTTCTATAGCAGTGCCTTTGGTGTTTTTGAAAGTGTTATATCTTACTAGAGCCTTTGATACAGGTTTAACCGTTGCAAATTTCAATGATCCCTTCAATCCCTCAAAAATATTATCTTCAACTGTAATATCATGCGTACCTCCATAGTTATTATTCCACGGGTGAGTAGTTGTTACTTGTGTGACATTTTCAAAGTAATTATTACGAATATCAATTCTGAAAGAATTTATATTCGCATCATGGGATGATAAATGTGAAGATGTTGCTCTTATAGCCGCATCACCAAAATCATAAAAGTGATTATGTTTAATTGAAATATCTTCGGAGCCTGCAAAAAGGATACCTTGCTCACCCCAAACATAATTAATTTTGTCTGTCGTTAACCCTCTAAAAATAAAACCATTAATTTCTATGAAGCGTGAATTATAAAAGGATAAAATATATTCTCCTTCAAATTGGTCACACTTTTTTAGTATGACGCCAGCATTAGCGGTGATAGTAATGTTACTAAGGTTTCTGACGATAATAGCTGAACATATATCGTAAACTCCTGGTTTGTCTATTTTAAGCTCAGAGTTTTCTGCAGTGTTTAAAATCAAGTCTTTTAGTGCTTGTGAGTCATCAATTCCATCATCGGGGATCATAGAGCTTGATACTTGACTACTAAATAAAATACTTAAAGAAAGAGTGATAAATAGAAATAAAGAATAAGGCATAAGATTGTCCTTCTATATAAGAGTGTAATAGGACGTAGTTGCTTTTATGTTAGAAAATGAGCTAGGTAAGTAATTATCTTCATCGACTCTTAAAAGTGAATGGTTAATACCTCTACTCAAAGTGTTAGTAGAGATAGAGCATAATTGCAATAATTACGCTCTGATTTAGGGGGGATTAATTTTAAAATGAGAAACTATTATTAACGGGGTTTTATAATAGCAGCTGTTTTTGCAAGCGCGTCATTATCTAAAATAGTAATAAACTTACCTTCTACTTTGATTAAATCTGCTTTTTGAAAACGGCTCAATAAACGGCTAATAGTTTCAACAGTTAAACCAAGGTAGTTGCCAATTTCACCGCGGGTCATGGTAAATCTAAATTCTTTACGTGAAAAACCACGTTCACCAAAACGCTCTGATAAATTATAAATAAAACTCGCTAGACGCTCTTCGGCAGACTTCTTATTGAGTAATAGCAGCATTTCTTGATCGTAGGTTATTTCACTACTCATTAAGCGCATAATTTGTTGGCGTAGCTTAGGCAACTTACCAGCGAGTTCATCAAGGGTATCAAAGGGGATTTCACATACCATTGAGGTTTCTAGTGCTTGAGAAAAGCTTTGGTGCTGCATTTTATTAATGGCATCAAATCCAACAAGGTCGCCAGCTAAATGAAAGCCTGTAATTTGTTCATCGCCTTGCTCAGACAATGTATACGATTTAAACGAACCCGAACGAACCGCAAAAATTGCATTTAAAGGCGCGCCCGATTCAAATAAGTAGTCACCTTTGTGTAATGGTTTTTTTCGCTCAATGATCTCATCAAGTTTATCCATTTCTTGGCCATTTAAAGAAAATGGTAAACATAACTGGCTAATACTGCAGTTATTACAGCTAATGGCACAATTACCTTTAGCACGACTTTGAGAAAAATCCATAAGTTCAATCCGTTAAATTTCTATGCACGACATTTTATAATGTTAATGCACTAGCTTATCTGTTGCAATGATCAGAAGGTAGATACCATACCAAATGATAACACTGCCTAATGTTATTCGTGTCCATGGGTGATTAAAAAGCGCATTTAGCTTTTGTGCAGCCATACCTAAGGTGATCATGGCAGGAAATGTGCCTAGAGCAAATGCCAGCATAACTAAAGCACCATTAATAGCGTTGCCACTGGTCATTGCCCAAGTAAGTGCAGAGTATACTAAACCGCACGGTAACCAGCCCCATAACGCGCCATAGCCAAGGGCTTTAAAAGGCGAATCAATGGGCATTAAATATTTATTAAGTTTAATTAAATGCTGCCAAATGAGGGTTTTACCCAGTTTTTCGAGCCACTGTAAGGTGGCGGCTAAGCGCATAATATAAATGCCAACCAGTAACATAAAAATACCGGCTAAAAATGACAGAAATAATGAAAAAGCAGAATTTTGCGTAGCAAACTGGCTACTAATACCCGCAACAAGGGCTCCTGCTAGCATATAACTTAAAGCTCGACCGCTGTTATAAGCTAGAGAATATAACCACGTTTGACGTTTATTGCTGGCAAGTTGTAATGAGCTGGCAATACCACCACACATAGCAATGCAATGACCACTGCCAATTAAACCCATTAAAAAAGCGCTAACAAAAATAGGGTCAATCATTACTTTTATTGTGCTGCTCTTTGTCGTCTTCAAACAAAATACTGTGGCCTTGCTTGTTTAAATCAGAGAATTGCTCGCCTTTTACTGCCCAAAAAAATACGCCAATAGCAATCAATACAAACAAAATAGCGATAGGAACTAAAATATAAATTATGCTCATAACTTTAATAGCCTTAGTGAATTACATATCACAATAATAGAGCTGGCAGACATACCAATAACGGCCATCCAAGGAGCAACTAAGCCCATAGCCGCTAGCGGTAATATAGAGCCATTATATAATAAAGAAAGCGCCAAGTTTTGCTTAATTATACGTCGTGTTTGTTTAGCAATAGTTAACAAATGCGAGATTGAAGCTAAGTCACTGTTAAGCAATACAACATCAGCACTGTTTTTAGATATATCGGCACCGGTTTCCATGGCGATAGATAAATGGGCACTGGCAAATACTGGGCTGTCGTTTACGCCATCGCCAACCATAGCAACAATTTCACCTTGCGATGACCAGTGATCAACGGCATTTTGTTTATCTTTTGGACTGCAACTGGCAAGTACTGAATCAAGCTTTAACTTTTTAGCTACTTTGGCACCCGCATCAGATGCATCACCAGTTAGCATATGGCAACTAAGGTTAGCCGCTTGTAAAACATTAATTAGCTTATCGGCATCAGCTTTAACTTTATCTACAAAGTAAAAGCGTGCAACAGCCTGCTTGTTTATATAAAGCGTGGCTTGTGCGTTGGTTTTCTTTGTATCAAACCAGCCACTTTTACCAATAGCGTAATGGGTATTATCAAACTGGGCGCTTATCCCAATGCCTGGGTGGAGTTGTACATCGTCAAATTTACGCTGTCCTTTAAACTCCTTAAATGCACTGGCAATAGGGTGTTCAGAATAACTTTCAAGCTGGGCTGCAATATCAAGAATTTGCTCTTTGCTGTAGTTATCATCAAGTATGTCAATCACGTCGAGGCTAAATTTACCTTGTGTAAGCGTACCTGTTTTATCAAAGGCAAATAAAGTGAGCTTTGATAGCGTTTCGAGCACATGCGCTTGCTTTATTAATATGCCTTTGCGGGTTAAGGTTGCTACAGCACAGGTTAATGCGGTTGGAATTGCTAAACTTAATGCGCACGGGCAAGTGGCCACTAACACCGAAATAGTGATCCAAAATGCAACGTCAGGGTCTACCTGATACCAACCAATCGCAGTTATGGAGGCAAATACTAGTAATACAGCAACAAACCACTGCGCCACTTTATCGGTAATTTCAACCAGTCTTGGGCGTTTTGTCAGGGCATTATGTTGCAGGCGAATAATTTGATTAAGCAGGGTGTTTTGGCCTAGCTTGTTGATTTTTATTTCAATTATACCATCATGATTAACCGTGCCTGCATACACGTTATGATCAATGTACTTTCGTACTGGTTGATGTTCGCCGGTCATCATCGACTCATCAACACTGGTACTGCCTTTAACTAATATGCCATCAGCAGGAATGGTTTCGCCTGCCTTTATTAACACAATATCGTTAAGTTTGAGTTTTTTGGCGGCAATGATGTGCTCATTACCGCGTTCATCGAGCGTACGGGCAGTAAGGGGTAACAACTTTTGCAAGTTAGCAGTGAATTCACTGGCTTTTAAACGCGCTCTAAATTCTAAGTATTTACCTAATAAGAGTAAAAAGGTAAACATACAAATAGATTCAAAGTAAACCTCGCCTACTTCCATTACTGTGGCATAACAGCTAGCGCCATAAGCACCAAAAATAGCCAATGATACTGGTAAGTCCATATTCAACTGTTTTGCTTTTAAGCCATTAATTGCATTACTTAAAAAGGGCAGGGCGCTGTATAGGATAACGGGGGTAGCGAGAATTAAACTGATCCATCTAAAGTACTGTTCAAAATTGCTGTCCATTCCAGAGAACATGCCAAAGTACATTGCAAAGGCAAACATCATCACTTGCATGGTCATCAAACCTGCAACACCGAGACGACGAATATACGCTTTGGCAGTTTGCTGCTTTTGCTGAGCTTCTAAATCAGATTGAAAGGGGTACGCTTTATAACCTATTTCAGCCAATGAGGTAATTAGCTCACTTAAAGGCGTGGCGCTTTTATCCCAGTGGATCATGGCACGATTTGTTGAGGTATTTACATCAACGCGTTTTACCGATTTAAGGTTTAATAATTGCTTTTCAATTAGCCAGGCACAGGCGGCGCAGGTTATACCTTCAACACTCAGTAATACCTCAGAGTTGTTGTTGTGCGTACTAATAAATTCATCTTGGATATCTTCATTGTCATAGCTTTTAATAAAAGCGAGCTGTTCAGGAACCAGTTGCTCTACTTTGCCGGCACTTACGGTGCGGTATTTGTAGTAGTCGGTCATTCCTTGGTCAATGATGTTTTGAGCAACCGCTTGGCAGCCAATGCAACACATTGGCTCAGCGGTATTGTCTATAATAACGTGTGCGTCAAACCCTGCCGGCACACTTTCAAGACAATGAAAGCAATTTTTAGACATACTAAATACTACTTATAGTTAGGAGTAACTAAAATGGTGGTTGTGGTTGGTAAAGTGACACTTTCTTTCATTTTCCAACTAGCATCAACAGGTTCAATAAACACTGAGTAAGCACCAGGCGTGTAGCTTTCTAATAATGCAGTAAACTCTTGATTAGCATTTGGAGTGAGGGTAGCTTCAAAATCATGAGCTTTTATAGTGCGATGAAAAAACGATAATTTTAGCGCATGAATGTTGCTCGTATCGCCTTTAGTAAATTTAAAGCTTACTCGCTCATCAGATACATTTAGGTCACCATGTAAATATAAAGCTTTTGCTTTATCAAATTTGATCAGCTCTAAATTAATTGCTTTGCCTTTTTTATAATAGTCATCAACGACCATATCTGGGCCGTTACCAATGGCTGTAATAAATAAACTAATGCAGCCAATAATTGCAGCTAGAGGGAAGAAGATTAAAAACCAAGGCCAAAAATTTTTATACCACGGAGTCGGTTGCATAGTTGCTCTAAAATTGATGAATGTGCAGCTATATTATAATAAATAAAAGAAAAAGACTAAAAAAAAGCCTCCGAGTGGAGGCTTTTTTGATCTGTATTAATCTATTGAAATAAAAAGATTAAAACTGAAACGTTTTGTTAACTTTATCGTTATTTTTCTTGCGATAAGCTATAAACGTAAGCAGTTAATAGGTGAATTTTGTCTTCGCCTAAGATCTCTTTAAAAGCAGGCATTACACCAGCACGGCCGTGGTTTAGTGTTTCTTCAACAGCACGTTGAGAACCACCGTATAACCAAATGTTATCAGTTAGATTAGGTGCACCGAACGGTAGGTTATGCGCAACTGAGCCTTTACCATCTGCACCATGACAAGCTGCACACATCGCAAATTTCGCTTTACCTGCCGCGGCATCTTTTTGGTTAACAGTACGACCAGATAGGCTAAGTACGTAAGCCGTCATTTCTTTAACGCCTTGCTCGCCTAATGCATCACCCCAAGGAGGCATTGCTGCAACACGGCCTAAAAGTAACGTTTCTCTGATTTTGTCAGGCGTACCACCATATAACCAGTCGTTATCTGTTAGGTTAGGGAAGCCTGTACCACCACGAGCATCAGAGCCATGACATTGCGCACAGTTTTGAGCAAATAAGCGTTGACCAATTTCAACTGCTAATTGACCTTGCGTTTGTTCATGTTTAGTGCCATTTTCAAGAGCGATTTGCTGAGCTGCATCACCCGCTAATTTAGAGTCAACCAATTCTAAAACAGGGGTTTTTGCCAATTCATTGAAAATTGGGCCAAAACGCTCTTCAGCGGCGCGGTATTCTGCATCTAGCTTTACAAAGCGACCGTTTTCTTGAGCGTCTACCACTGCTTCTTTCGATTCAGTTAAAGAGGTAACACCTTGATTTGAGCTGGTCCACTTTGCTAAGCCTTCCCAGTTACCTAAACCTGGGTAAGCTGCTAAGTAATAAACAGACCATACAAACGTTGCGAAGAACATGTAAGTCCACCATTTTGGTAGTGGATTGTTTAATTCTTCAATGCCGTCAAACTCATGTCCACAGCTTTCACCTTCTTTTACACCTACATAGTTTTTTAAGTTCCAAACTAGTAGACCAAAGATAATGATTAAGCATGCAAGGGTTAATACAATAACCCATATACTCCAAAAGCTAGTCATTTCTCAGACCCCTTTTCCTCGTTAGAGAGTGTATTGTTGTGTTTTTTTTCATCTTCAAATATGACATTAGCAGCGTCTTTAAAACGACTTTTACTACGCTTGCTATATGCCCATCCAACAATCACAATAAATAATACTAAAATTACCAGAGTCAAAATGCCTCTGTATGTCCCGTAGTCCATAATAATCTACTTCAAATGTGTGCCAAGTTGTTGCAAATAAGCAATAAGGGCTTGCATTTCTGTTGCACCTTTACCGTCATTCATTGCGTCAACTTTAGCAATGTCAGCGATTAATTCCTCGTCACTGCCATAACCTAAACCCGGGTGTTTTGGGTTTTCTGGGTTAATAGCAAACGTGTCACGGAAAATTTGTAGCTTTTTCAGAGTCAGGCTTGTATCAAGCGTGTTCTCTGCTAACCAAGGGAAGCCTGGCATATTCGACTCAGGAACCACTGCACGTGGGTCAACTAAGTGCGCATAATGCCAGTCATCTGAGTAACGTTTACCTACACGTGCTAAGTCAGGACCAGTACGTTTAGAGCCCCAAAGGAATGGGTGATCCCATACTGACTCACCCGCAACCGAGTAGTGACCGTAACGCTCAACTTCATCACGAAATGGACGAATCATTTGTGAGTGACAGTTAGCACAACCTTCACGCACATAGATGTCACGACCTTCAAACTCAAGCGCATTTAACGGGCGTAACCCATCAACGGGTTTAGTTGTGTCGTCTTGGAACATTAGCGGAGTAATTTCCACCAATGCACCAAAGCTGATTGCGAAAACAGTCAAGATGGCCATAAGGCCGATGTTTTTCTCGATAATTTCGTGTTTATTTTGCGAATTTTTATTGCTCATTATCTGACTCCGTTATGCTAACTGCGCTTGTTCATCAAGTTCTAGCGAGTTATTTTTCGCTGAAACTGTACGATAAACGTTATAAGCCATAACCAGCATACCTGTAACGATGAATACACCGCCTAAGAAACGCATAACATAGAAAGGATGAGAGGCTTCTAACGACTGAACAAAGCTGTACATTAATGTACCGTCAGAGTTAACTGCACGCCACATTAGGCCTTGCATTACACCTGAAATCCACATTGCAACAATGTATAAAACAACACCCACTGTGTGTAACCAGAAGTGTGTATTGATTAATTTAATGCTGTACATACGACCTTGCGAGAATAACGCTGGAATAAGGTGGTAAATTGCACCGATAGAAATCATTGCAACCCAACCTAATGCACCTGAGTGTACGTGACCTACTGTCCAATCTGTGTAGTGCGATAACGCATTTACAGATTTAATTGCCATCATTGGACCTTCAAACGTCGACATACCGTAGAAAGACAATGAAACCACTAAGAAACGAAGTACCGGGTCAGTACGTAACTTATGCCATGCGCCTGAAAGTGTCATAATACCGTTGATCATACCACCCCAAGACGGCACGAATAAGATAATAGACATCACCATACCTAAGCTTTGCGTCCAATCAGGAAGCGCAGTGTAGTGAAGGTGGTGAGGACCTGCCCAAATGTAAAGCGAGATAAGTGCCCAAAAGTGAACAACCGATAAACGGTATGAGTAAACTGGACGACCCGCTTGCTTTGGTACAAAGTAATACATCATACCTAAGAAGCCAGCAGTAAGAAGAAAACCTACAGCATTGTGCCCGTACCACCACTGAACCATCGCATCAACCGCACCGGCGTAAATTGAGTATGATTTAGTTAGTGAGACTGGAACAGCCATGCTGTTAACAATATGAAGTACTGCAACAGTAATAATGAAACCAGCATAGAACCAGTTAGCTACATAAATATGAGCCACTTTACGTTTAGCAATAGTGCCCATAAATACAACAGCGTACGTTACCCAAACAACAGCAATTAAGATATCGATAGGCCACTCAAGTTCTGCATACTCTTTAGAACTTGAAATACCCATAGGTAGAGTAATTGCTGCTAGAACAATCACTAACTGCCAACCCCAAAAGGTGAAGGCGGCTAATTTATCTGAAAGAAGGCGCGTTTGACATGTACGTTGTACGACGTAATAAGACGTCGCAAAAAGAGCACTTGTACCAAATGCGAAAATTACTGCGTTCGTGTGTAACGGACGAAGTCGAGAGTAAGTTAACCATGGTGTGTCAAAGTTAAGTGCTGGCCAAGCTAGTTGGGCAGCAATCAGAACCCCAATACCCATGCCAACGATGCCCCAAATCACTGTCATAATAGCGAATTGGCGTACAACTTTATAATTGTACTCAGTTTGTGATGCTACTGTTTGGCTCATTTTCTGGCTTCCGCTGCAATAAATGCGTTTAGAAATGAATTACCTACTTGTTAAAGTAGGACCTACTATTATTCCAAAGTATACTATCTAAACCCCACAATATGTGGTTGTTAAAGATAATAATCTCAAGAAATACTTGTTTTTTTTGCGGTTGAAATGATAAATTTTTTGGCCTTAAAAAGATAGGTCAATTGCGTAATAATATGACATCAATCAAACTTTATTGAGTTGCTGTCTATTTTTTGAGGTGATTTGTACCTTACTCACTCATTAAAGCCGATAATCAACCAACTTGCCCTAAATGTTGGGCCCATACATTAGATATTTGAGAACCTGCATGTATATATATAGAGTATGCTTACTTTCTTTTCTATTATTTTTACTAGGTTGTGACTTTTCTGGATCAACATCAACAGCAAAAGTAAGCCAATCGCAAACTGAGTGTAAAAATAACAAACCATGTCATTTTGAAAATCAAGTTAAGGTTTGGTTAAGCGAAGAAATCTTATCACCAGAGACACCGTTTTCAATTTATGCTCACTTACCTAATGATCTAACAATAACAGCGGCTAAATTGGAGGGAGTAACTATGTATATGGGTTACATTCCATTGCAGTTTACTAAACAAGATAATATTTGGTTAGCCGATACTATGGTTGGTATTTGCTCAGAGCAAAATATGGTTTGGAAATTAGTGCTCACTGCAGTTAATGAAAGCACTTCGGTTAACCAAACGGTTGAATATTATTTTAATGTTACTTACTAAAATGTTTTAGTTTTCAATTATTCATAATCGCACTATTTTTTGTGTAACACACTCCTGAGGCATAGTTTCTTTCCTAGCCGATGTTAGGGTCTGTTTTATGCTCAGCATAAAAAAGCTACATTCATTACTAAGTTAAAGCGCTGGGACTGTAAGCGCAATGATACCCAATGATCAAATCTGATCAGCGCTATACCAACATATGCAATAAAATACTTTTCTTCTATTACACCCTCGTTTTGCTATTACTCCTTTATAGGTATAGATCTAGATTGAAACTCTCAATAAACATAAAATTTGCACGATTAAAACTTTTAGTAAAAAAATTCAGACTAAATAAACAATCTACTTGCATAAATATGGTTAGTAATTAACACCTAGTTTTACCGTTTTAATAATGAGCTGTGATTAACATGTTAATTTACCTATTAAGGGCACATTAATGATTAAATTACATTTGATTACAAACTCCATATATTTGATTTCACCTATGTTTTTTATGTGATTGCGCTTGGTTAAGTTCATGACTTTTATCTGTTTTTATTAATTAACAATGAAACATGCTGTAACCTTTGTCCCTTTCATGGGGTACCTTAATTTTGGCTGTTTATATAGTGATCTTCCGTTAAGTTTTCGTTCAGTTAAAGGCGCCTAAGTTGCCCCCGCTCACTCAAAATTCTCATAAAAGTGAGCGTTACCAATTTAGGTAAATTTCAACAAGTAGGGTTCATCCATGAAAAAATCAACTCTTGGTTTAGCTGTAATTGCAGCAATCCCAATGTTCTCAAGTGTTCAAGTTTTAGCTGCAGACGAAGCAGTAAAGTCAATTGAAAAAATTCAAGTAACGGGTTCTCGTATCAAGCGTTCAGACATGGAAAACGCAAGCCCAGTTACACTTATCGGTGCTGATGACATTCAAGCTATGGGTGCAACAAGTATTGATAGTGTTTTACAAAAAATGACCGCTACGGGCGGTGCAATGACCAACCCAGGTATTAATAATGGTTCGGGTGGCAACGCACGTATCGATTTACGTGGCTTAGGTGCTAACCGTACATTAGTACTTGTTAATGGTCGTCGTATGATTGCATCAGGTACTGGTGCAGCATCAACGGTTGATTTAAACACTATTCCGGTTTCGATGATCAAACAAGTAGAAGTACTTAAAGATGGTGCATCTGCTGTATACGGTACTGATGCGGTAGCAGGCGTAGTCAATATTATCTTAAAAGATAATTTTGAAGGCCTAGACATGAACGTAAATTCTGCAATTACCGGTGAAGGCGATGCAACAGAAAACTCTATAGATTTCACTGTGGGTAGCTCTTTCGATAAAGGTAATATCGTTATCGGCATGCAGTACACAGATCGTGGTAAAGCATCACAAGCAGATCGTGGCTTTTCAGATTGCCCAATCGCAGAAGATGCAAACGGGTTAAACTGTAACGGTGGTTCTGTTTATGCTGAGGGTGGTCACATTTGGCAAGACAGTACTACAACAGCATTAAACGATAAAGGCGAAGAAGTTAGCGTTGGCTTGGCACAAGGCGACAACGGTTTAAGTGGTCAAGGTGGTCTACACCCATTTACTGATGCTGATCGTTACAACTTTTCACCAACAAGTTACTTATACACGCCAATGGAGCGTTTAAATTTAACGGGTATTGCAACTTACGAAATTAGTGATGATACAAGTTTATTCGCTGAGTTCACTTACACCAAGCGTTGGTCAGAGCAGCAAATGGCACCACAACCTGTATGGTTTGGTTTTAAATATGATGAATCAATGGGTGACTCACTTCTTGGTCAATCATACACAAGTAAAGTAGACCGTAACGGTGATGGTTACGCAGATGTAGATGCTGATGGTAAATACATTACTGAATCTGCAAACTATGCGTACGGTGATGATCTTTTCTACGGTCGCCGTATGTCTGATACTGGTCCACGTATTTTTGAACAGTCAGTTGACACTGTTCGCGCCGTTGTTGGTGCTGAAGGTTTTGTAGGCGATTACTCTTGGGACGTTTCAGCGAACTTCGGCCGTAACGATTCGGTTGATAAGTTAAGTAACTTACACAACATGGGTGCGATCGGCGATAGTATTTTACGTACCGTAGATGGCGAAGTTGAGGGCACATTTAACCCGTTAGATCAGTCTGCTTGGACTTCAGAAGATTTCCGTAAAAATGTATACACAGAAGTAAATAATGGTGGCAGCCAGTTATTCATTATCGCGGCATCTGTTTCTGGCGAGTTATTTGAATTACCTGCAGGTTATGCAGCATTTGCTGCGGGTGTAGAGCGTCGTCAAGAAAAAGCGTGGTTCACACCAGATTCACTAACTGCGCAAGGCCTTGCAAATGACCCTATGGTTGAACCAACAGCAGGTGGCTTTGATGTAAACGAAGCCTATGTTGAATTTGCGCTTCCACTACTAACAGATGCACCATTTGCGCAAAATGTAGAGCTTAGTGCCGCTATTCGTGCATTCGACTACAGCACGTTTGGTTCTGATAATACATGGAAATTAGGTTTAACATGGAAAGCAAATGATGAATTAATGCTACGCAGCGTTGTTTCAACGGCTTTCCGTGCTCCAACGGTTTCAGAATTATACTCAGGTAACTCTCCATCATTTAATCAAGTTGAATTCCCTGGTGCACAAGAGCAGGCTGAAGTAACTGTTGGTGGTAATGATGCATTAACACCAGAAGAAGCTGATACATTTACTGCGGGTATCGTGTATGAACCGCAGTGGTTTGATGGTTTCTCAATGACACTTGATTACTACTCAATTGAAATTGAAAACGCAATTGCAACTGTAGACAATCAATACATTGTTGATCAGTGTTTAGCTGTAGACACTAATGCAGGTTCTGCACTATGTCAGTCAGCAAATGTAAATCTAGACTCTACGGGTCGTATTACTTTTAACAACCAATTACAAAACATTGGTTCTGAAAAGACATCGGGTGTTGATTTAAATCTTGCATACAGCTTTGAAGCAGTAGGTCTTAACTGGAAAGCGGGCTTAGATACAACTTACTTAGATGAATATGTTGTAGAAGTAACTGGTTCTCCTGTTGATTACGCAGGGTTAGTAACATCTGGTTCAGGTGGTTACGCAGATCTTAAGTCAAACCTAACCATTAATGTGTCTGGCGATAACTGGGATGCACAATACCAAATGCGTTACATCGCGGGTATGGATAGCTACGCATGTCTAAATAAAGACACGTGTTATGCACCTACAACACCATCAGTTATCTATAGTGACCTAAGTGGTAGCTACCTAGTAAATGATACAGTTTCTCTTACTGCAGGTGTAAACAACTTGTTCGATAAACAGCCTCCTTACTACACTGGTAACAATGATTCAAACACTGACCCGTACACATACGATGTACTAGGTCGTCGTTTCTTTGCAAACGTAAACGTTAAATTCTAATTTTAACTAATTAGAATCACTAAAAGGCCTAGTTTTTACTAGGCCTTTTTTGTTGAACAAAATTAAAGAGGCACGTAAACTCAGGTAAGTAAAATTAGGAGGCACCATTGTTAAAGCAAGACGAAAACTTATCGTTTGTTATTGAACCGCAATTATCACCGCGTGCAGAGCAGCGTCTCGATCTTTATTTTTCTATCCCAAATGAAATGGGAATTAATGCACAAACACTCAGCGAAGAGACTTACTTTAATAACCAATTTAAATCTTTTGTAGCCTATAACGCGAATAACATTCACCTTCCATTAGTGCGAAGCCGCTTTGTGAGTAAAAACAAAGGTGAGCAGCAAGACTACCGACAAAATTTAAATTTATATTGTTATCAAGTACGTCTCGCCATTGATGCTGATATTAAAGATGCGTTAAAAATTCAAGAAAGCGATGAATTTTATCAACGGGCCATGGAGCTTTGCGAGCAAAGCCAAAGCTTACTCAGAAAACTCAGACGTTACACCCCAGATAACGAAAAGCTGATCCCGTTTTATACCAATGCTGATAATTACCTAAGTTGGCAAATTGAACAAACTTTTTTAAAGCTGCTTGATGAAGGGCCGCGCAGTAGCGATCACGCAAAAGAGCGAAATGACTTATTAAACTTTTGTAAGTCAGAAAGTGACTACCGAGCAGAGCAACAATATAATTCTGACTCAACACTTAAAGACGCCAACAGAATCACTAATAAAATGCGCCTATTGCAGCGTTTAATAGAGCATGGTGTGATTTTGCAGCGCCAAACCCGTTATCTTAATAGTTATTTAAAACGCTTGGTAAAAGGCTCTGTAACAGCCGTTATAATGGCTTTTGTGATGGTGGTTATTTTAAATGCACGTTCTACCTTTACTGAAATAACCGCTTCACTGATTTTGATTTTAGGGGTTATTTACGGGTTAAGAGAGATATTTAAAGAGGATATCACTCGTATTATTTGGCGTGCTATTGTGCGAGGACGGCCAAAATGGCGCTTTATTTTTAAAAACAGTATTACAAAAGATAAAGTAGCGAGTCAGTTTATTTGGTTAGAATATACGCGGTTTAAAAAAATCCCTAAAGAAGTTAGGAAAATTTTCTCTAAGCGTCGTCAGCAAAATAAACAGGCGGCGCAATGGCTGCATTTTGCTAGTGAAACGCGGGTCAGTGCTAAAGAATTTTTGCCAGGCTACGATAGCTTACAACAAACATTGCAATTTAATCTTGCACCATTTGCACGTTATTTAAAAAAGGGGGAAGGGAAGCTCTACCATTTAGAAAATAATAAAATCTCTAAGCAAGGAGTTGAAAGACGCTACCAATTAAATATGGTACTCGTTCAGACTGAATCTGATAATGCGCTGTATCAGCGCTATAAAATCACTTTAAATCGCAGTAAAATTGTTAATATAGAGCTGATTTACACCAGCGACAGTAAAAAAGAGGAATAACACAGGTTATTCCTGTTTTTACTTAAACTAAACTATTTATCCGTTAGTCCTTTTTTGCTGTATAGCGTTACTTTGTCTGATACTAAGGTAATTTCGATATTTTTAGCGTCATTACCCCAAGTACAGCTGGTATGCAGTGTTTTTTCTACACAATTATCAGCACTGCCTAAAAGAGCTTCAACTTCTGTTTTATCCATACCTATTTTAATCTTTTCGTAATTTTCTAAGCTTACTTTTGAGCAAGCTGCAAGACTGAGTGCTGCAAAAATAAT
Source organism: Pseudoalteromonas sp. Scap03 (assembly GCF_013393115.1). GTDB lineage: Bacteria > Pseudomonadota > Gammaproteobacteria > Enterobacterales > Alteromonadaceae > Pseudoalteromonas. The sequence goes on from NZ_VDEU01000001.1 coordinate 2,156,576, forward strand.
AAAAAGTTTCTTCATTGCTACTTCCTTTGAAATGAGTATTGTTAATGATTAAATTTTCGAATTTGCACAATCATCCCTATACGAGGGTGATCAAAATAATGAATGTCTTCACTGAACACTCGTCTAAACTGTGAAAAGCGGGCTGACTCTAGATCGCCATTGTTACGTCTTTCATTTATATCAAAGTGTGCATTAATGAATAAGTAATGGCGCAAATGTATTTTGAATAGGCCATCTAATTCCCATTTCATTTCGGGAGATTGGACTTCGTCAAACAGTGGCTCAGGCGTATTTATTAAGCTAATAAAATCAGAATCTGCGTAGCTAATCGTGGTGTTCATATTGTTTTTTAATTGGCTGCCTGCAAACAAGTGAATGCTAGGCGAACGTGATTTGCTCGCACCTTCAAATCGCCACCCAGTATGTAATAAAGGAGTTAACCCTTTACGGTCTAGGGCTTGACGTTGTGATTCAAACTGCAACTGCTCAGGGGCTAACAGGTAAGTTTGCTCCATCGTCTCTTGTGCAGGTGCTTGAGGGATCACTGGCAGTACATCGTAACTCTTGACATAATCAATGCTGTCGTTACACGCTGCTGACTGAGGGTTTGAGTTGACTAGAGTGTCAGCAAAGGTACGCTTTTGAAAACGCGGATCGCCGTTTATACATGCGTCCATTGCTTGGCTTTTATAAACAGGGCTTAGTAAATCTAAGGTGTTTTTATCTTCAATGGCGTCGTGCTTTAAGCTAAAGTCTTCTTGTAGGTATGGGGCAAAGGGTTGTTTAAATATCAACACTTCTACTTCAAACCAACGCTCTGCAAATGCAGTACTACTAAACAAGCAGCATAAAACAACCAGCGATTTTTTCAGCAACATTAATGGCTAACCTTTTTTTTGAAATCTGCAATCATAGCAGTGATCATTTTTAAGCGTTCACGGGCATTCGCCTCGCTAATGGCAAAGCGTAATTTATTTGCGCCATCCATCTTATAAATATGTGGCGCACTTTGTATCAAACCAATAATGAAGCTAGGATTAACCTTAGTGTTTTGACTAAACTCAAAGTAGCCCCCTTTCGGGTTTGCCTCTATTTTAGTTATGCCTAAATTACTCGCTTGCATCTTTAGTTGTTGTAAACTAAATAAGTTTTTAGCTGCATCAGGTAACAAACCAAAGCGGTCTATTAATTCTACCTGCAGCTCATCAATATCAGCAAGGTTAGCACAACTTGCTACTCGCTTGTACATACCTAAACGCGCGTTAACATCATGAATATAATCATCAGGTAACAAGGCAGGTAACTTTAAGTCTACTTCTGTTTGTTTTTGTAATAGATTTTCAAGGGTTGGCTCTTGACCATTTTTAAGTGCGTTAACGGCTTGCTCAAGCATTTCCATGTATAAATTAAAGCCAATGGTTTGCATTTGCCCTGATTGATCATCGCCTAATAGCTCACCCGCACCACGAATTTCTAAATCATGAGTTGCTAAGGCAAAGCCTGCACCTAAATCTTCCAATGATGCAATCGCATCTAAACGTTTTTTCGCATCTTTAGAGAGTGCCTTAGGGTTACCGGTAAGTAAGTAAGCATAGGCTTGATGATGGCTTCTACCTACACGTCCGCGCAATTGGTGTAGCTGAGCAAGACCAAGTTTATCGGCTCTATCCATAATTATGGTGTTTGCTGTGGGCACATCAATACCGGTTTCAATAATCGTGGTACACACAAGGACATTGTATTTTTGATGATAAAAATCGGTCATTATTTGCTCTAGCTCTTGCTCTCGCATTTGACCATGTGCAGAGGTTACTGTTGCCTCAGGCACCCATTCGCTAATTTCTTGAGCGACACGTTCAATGGTTTCTACGTTGTTATGTAAAAAGTATACTTGGCCGCCACGTTTAATTTCACGTAGTACCGCTTCGCGAATAAGCTCTTCGTCGCGTTGGCGTACAAAGGTTTTAACCGCTAAACGTTTAGCCGGTGGAGTGGCAATAATTGATAAATCACGCATGCCACTCATCGCCATGTTTAATGTACGCGGAATAGGGGTTGCGGTCAGAGTGAGTATGTCTACATCAGCTCTCAGAGCTTTAATTTTTTCTTTTTGACGAACCCCAAATCGGTGTTCTTCATCAACAATTAACAGGCCTAAATCTTTAAAGTTGATATCTTGTTGAATCAATTTATGAGTGCCAATAACCACATCTAGCTTGCCATCATTCATTCTTTCAAGGGTTTCTTTTTGCTCTTTGGCCGAATTAAAACGCGATAGCACCCCCACTTCAATTGGAAAATCAGCAAAGCGGTCTTTAAAATTATCGTAGTGTTGTTGAGCAAGTAGGGTGGTAGGGACTAAAATAGCCACCTGCTTATTATCGTTAACCGCTACAAAGGCTGCCCGCATAGCTACTTCGGTTTTACCAAAACCAACATCACCACATACTAAACGATCCATGGCTTGTTTTGACTGCATGTCACCAAGTACCGCTTCAATGGCGTTACGTTGATCATCTGTTTCTTCAAACGGAAAGCTATCACTAAATTGGCGATAAGCTTGGCCATCAAGCGTAAACTTATTACCAGGCTTAGCCTGGCGTTGTGCGTAAATATCGAGTAACTCAGCAGCCACATCACGGACTTTTTCAGCGGCGCGTTTTTTTGCTTTATCCCAGGCATCAGAGCCGAGCTTATGCAGTGGCGCACTGGCCTCTTCACCCCCAGAGTAACGACTAAGCATATGAAGTGCCGATACCGGCACATACAGTTTTGCTTCACCTGCATAAGTAATGGTCACAAATTCAGTCACCACACCGGCGGCATCAATCGTTTGCAGCCCTTGATAACGGCCCACACCATGGTCAAGGTGCACAACCGGTTGTCCTTCTTTAAGCTCTGCTAAGTTACGAATTAACGCGTCTTGGCTTGCTTCATACTTGTGCTTACGGCGTCTGCGTTGTGATACTTTGATCCCAAGCAATTCTTGCTCGGTAATAATGCTCAAGCTTGGTTTAGTACTAAGCACCACACTTTGCTCAAGCGGACTGACAATTAAACCAACGTCATTACTGCTGTTGGTAAACTGCTCAAAGCTATCAAATTCTTTAAATTTTAAGCCGCTGGGTTTTAATATACTCAGTAATGATTCGCGTCGACCGTCCGACTCAACACTAATAACCACTCGGCCTTTTTTCTTTTTTTGCTCAGCTACATAGTTAATAAATGCATCGTAGGGTTGATGTTGTTTATGATCGATGCGTACATTGGGCAATTCATTAACTGCGAGATTTTTATTGCCCGCTTTTGTGCCTAACTTTGCTTGCGATAGACGAATGCGGCCATAATTGCCTAAATTAGAAAACAGCTCATTAATTGGCTGATATAACTCATCGGGTGGTAATAGTGGGCGTAGAGGATCTACACGGCGGTTCTCATAGCGTACATTAACATCGTGCCAAAAGTTATCTGCTGCATGCTCTAAATCTCCTAATTGCATGACGGTTGTTGAGTCAGGCAAGTAGTCGAAAATGGTTGCTAAGCCTTCAAAAAACAGCGGCATGTAATATTCTATACCTGCTGGCCAATTGCCTTTGCTGACCTGCATGTAGACAGAGTCTTGCTCAGCACTTGCGCCAAATTTTTCACGATAGCTTATTCTGAAACGTTCAATATCTGATTCGTTAGTAGGAAACTCATGAGCAGGTAGTAGCTCAATTTTTTCTACTTTATCGTCTGAGCGCTGAGTTTCCACATCAAATAAACGGATGGTATCAAGCTCATCATCAAAAAAGTCGAGCCTAAATGGATGCTTACTCCCCATGGGGTATAAATCAACAATTGAGCCGCGTATAGCGTACTCGCCATGCTCCATGACTTGTTGCACATGTAAGTAACCCGCTTGCTCTAAATTGTCCCGCAGAGCATGGGTGTCTAATCTATCGCCTACTTTAAAATTCAGCGTTGAGCCGTATATAAATGATGCTGGGGCGGTGCGCAGCATCAAGGTTGATACCGGAACAATGAGCACGCTTTGTTGCTCTTTTTTCAGTGTATTGAGTGTTGCTAAACGTGCTGAAATAATATCTTGGTGGGGAGAGAAGTGATCATAAGGCAATGTTTCCCAATCTGGAAAAACCATTACTGGGTTATCAGGCAGCAAGTACTCTAATTCTGTTTCAAGGCGCAGAGCACTTGGGGTATCAGGGGTAACAATTAACACTAAGTTGTCTTGCTGCTTAACACCTTGTGCAATAGCAATGCTTAAGCCACTGCCTAGAAGTTCGCCCCATTGAATTTTATCTTTTTGAGATTTTACCCAAGGCAAGGCTGCCCATTGCTCAAACGCCATTAATTACTCCATTAAATTAGGCTCTTAACGAGTAAGAACCACATTATTATTTAGTCACGGTAAATTTTTGTTAAATCTTGATAATGATCAATTCTACGGTCGCGTAAATACGGCCAGATACGTCTTACGTTCTCACTGCGTTTTTGATCAAGTTTTACCATTAATATTTGTTCATTTTGGTTATCAGCCTCTGCCAAAATCTCGCCTTGAGGGCCTGCAATAAACGAGTTGCCCCAAAATTGAATGCCGTCACTTTGACCGCTCGGGTCGCTTTCATGACCAACCCGATTACAGCTAATCACCGGAACGCCATTAGCAACCGCATGCGCTCGCTGTGAAATAACCCAAGCATCTTTTTGGCGGGTTTGCTCATCTTTATCATCGCGTGGATCCCAGCCAATAGCTGTTGGGTAAATTAAAAGCTCAGCACCGGCCATTGCCATTAAGCGCGCGGCTTCAGGAAACCATTGATCCCAACACACCAGTACACCTAGTTTACCTACAGAGGTTTGAATAGGCTCAAAGCCTAAGTCCCCAGGGGTAAAGTAAAACTTTTCATAAAACCCAGGGTCGTCTGGAATATGCATTTTACGGTATTTACCTGCAATACTGCCGTCTTTTTCAAGCACCACGGCGGTATTGTGATAAAGACCCGTAGCACGTTTCTCAAATAATGAAGCCACAATAACAATACCGAGTTCTTTGGCGAGTTCGCCTAAAGTGTTGCTACTTGGGCCTGGTATTGTTTCTGCTAAATCAAATACATCAACGTCTTCGGTTTGGCAAAAATATAAACTGCGGTGTAACTCTTGTAATACAACAAGTTGCGCGCCTTTACTAGCTGCATCGCGAATGCCCGCAATTGATTTTTCAATATTATGTCCAGCGTTGTCACTGTTGCTTTGTTGCACTAAGGCAACTGATAAATGTGCAGGGCTTGTCATTGTGCTGCTCCAGCTAAAAATCCACGAGGTAATTGCATTGTAATGCAGTGAAGACTGCCAAATTGTTCAATAATAGGTAAACAATTTACACCAATAATTTTGTGCTCTGGGTATGCTTTTTGAACCTGTGTTAAAGCACGTTGGTCGTTTACGTCATCATAAATAGGCACTAATACTGCGTTATTTATAATTAAGTAATTTGCATAGGTGGCAGGTAGACGCGTATTTTCATCGTCATACACGGCTTTTGGCCACGGTAACTCAATTAGCTTATATGGGGTTTGATCAGCAGTTTTAAAGCTTTGTAGTTGTTTTTCCATGGCATCTAGCGCGCTAAAATGCTCATCGCTTTTATCGTCACATTTTACATACACAAGGGTGTTGTTAGGTGCAAAGCGAACGAGCGTATCAATGTGGCTATCGGTGTCGTCACCGGCTAAATAACCATGATCAACCCATAAAAAATCAGTAGCGCCTAAGTGCGCTTTTAAAAGTACTTCTATGTCACTTGGGTTTAAATCAGGGTTACGGTTTTTATTCAGTAAACATTCGCTGGTTGTCAGCAATACACCGTGTTCATTAATTTCAATACCACCGCCTTCAAGCACCATATCGAGGGCCTGATACTGGTTACTTGTATTACTTAGCTGTTTAACTAATGTGTTGTTTATTTGATTATCAAGGGCGCTTTCAAACTTATTACCCCAGCCATTAAAGGTAAAGTCGAAGACTTTTAATTGATCTGGCTTTTCTATAGCGCTGCACGTAAGTGGGCCATGGTCACGCGCCCACGTGTCGTTAGTAGGAGTAACAACAAAATATACACGGGTTTGCTCAATACCAGCATCATTTAGTAACGAACTAATGTGGGTTTTTAATGCCTCATCATGAGCTACAATCACTAAGGCTTGTTGCGCGGTAATATGTTTTGCAAGTTCAATATAAACGGGTTCAACACGCGCTAAATTATCAGCCCAATCGGTATTTTTATGAGGCCATGTAAGCATAACAGCATCTTGCTCGGCCCATTCAGGTAAAAGTCTAAAGTTCATGGATTTTTAATACAAATAAAGATGGGGCTAGTTTAGCAGTTCAATTACAGCTAAGTCACTTTTAAATAAACGTTTGAACTACAATTTAAAGCGATTTAAACCAGTAAATAAACACTCGTGTTACTCGTTTGAACTCTCTTTCGCTTTTTCAAGTTGTTGGCGCTTTTTAAGTTGGCGTGTTTGTGCATGTAAACTGGCTCTAACAACCAACTCTTGATCACTGTCTCTTATTGATACGAATAGCAGGGTATACTGGTAATGCTCATTGTCTTGTTTTTCTATAGCAACAACTTCGCTATAACAATACACCGCAGAGGCTTCATGCTGTAAAAACAGTTTGGTACGAAATTTCTGACCTAATGTGTACAAATGTTCACTGGTAAACTTAATTCCGCCGCCGCCATAACTATCGCAATAAATTGAGTTATCTTCAGGTTGTTCTGAAGCTAAAATATGGCTCATGATCAAATCTATCTTACGCGACTGGGCTTGTAAAAACGTCGTCAGTTCTTGGGCAATATCTCCTAAGTTACGTAAAGGACCCAAAGCACTTTGATCTAAACTACTGACTTCGTTAGCAAGTTTAAATAAAGGCGGAATATCTGCGTCTAGTTCAGCCAAACTTTTTGGTACCACTGCGTCATCTACGGCAAATAGATTGACGCGATTGCTCTCTTCAATTTGAAAGTAAAGCTCAAAATCAGCTAATTTTTGATTATTCATTTTTAACTCCTAGCCTCTATCCGTTAATAGTAGCGTTGCGGTTATTAAATTACTACACAGCAACCCAATAAAAATTAAGCTAAATAAGGGTTTGGCTTCACTATAAAAACGCTAGGGGTGCTACTTTTTATACAGCCATAATGATTAAGAACATAATAAATATTAATACATTTATACTGAGTGCGTATATTCGCAACTAATAAATAACCAATAATTAACAAAATGCCTTGTAATTAACCATAAAACTCGTAATCTTACCGTAATAATAATAACAAGGGACTACCCACGTGGCTCGAGGAATTAAATTAGCCAGTACATTCTCAGATATATCCACGCAACTGCGGCGCTTTGTGTCTAAAATTGTGTTACCTGACGATGTTGATGATATTGTTCAAGAAACCTTTGTTAAAAGTTATGAAGCAGAGCTAAAACAAGATATTCAATACACCCGCAGTTATATGTTGAAAACAGCTAAACATCTCGCCCTAAATCATATAGCTAAATGGGATAATAAATTTAGTACTCCTTTAAATCACGAAACTGAACTTCCTAAATTGCTAAAATCGATGCAATTAGAAGATGAATATACCTCCAAAGAGCGTTTTTTACTATTTTGTCGTGCTACTGAGCAGCTAAGCCCTGTAGTGAGAAAATGTTTTATATTAAAAAAAGTATATGGGATGAGCCAAAAAGAGATCGCACAGCAAATGCAGCTAAGTCAAAGTACGGTAGAAAAGCACATTGCTAAAGGGCTACTAAACACCATGCTATATATGCGCGACGAAGCGCACGATGAGAATTGCCAACAAAGTGCGAGCATAGTGAGGGCTGTAAAATGAGTAACATCCATCAATTTACATCAAAAGAGTTAATCTTAGAAAAAGCATCGCAATGGATAAGCGCGATTGATCGTGGCTTAAGTACACAAGAGCAAGAGCAATTTAAACTGTGGATGCTACAAAGCACGGCTCATCAGAATGCGGTATATGAATTAGCACAACTGTGGGATGACTTAAGTGTGCTTAACGAGCTCAGCGTATTATTTCCTAATAAGCACTCAGCTGGCATTCAAACCAAGCCTGCTTATGTATACGGTATTGCGGCAAGTGTTGTTGCAGCCTTAATGATGTGTAGCTACTTTTTGCTAAACATGCAGAGCAACTTTAACCAAGATCTCGCTAAAGTAAATTACACAAAAATTTATAAAACAAAGGTTGGCGAGCAAGCAACCTATGTTTTACCAGATGGCACCATAGTTCAGCTTAATACCAATAGTTCACTAGAAGTCGCTTATAGCCAAGGACGCAGACAGTTATTACTAAGTCGTGGAGAAGGGCGTTTTAATGTAGCTAAAGATGCATCACGCCCGTTTAGTGTTATGGCGGGGGATAAAAGCTTTACCGCGCTTGGTACAGTATTCAACGTGCAGCGCAATACCTCATCTGATCTTGAATTGGTAGTTACTGAAGGTAAAGTAATGATCACCGACCCTAGTGTTGCTGTTAATGCTGACGATTTTAAAGCGTATCAACAAGCTGATAACAGCAACCAAGATATTCGCCAAATCAATGCCAACATTGTGATTTCTGGTGAAAAAGCCATTATTGAACAAAGCGTTACCAAACCAATCACACAGTTATCGGTTGATGATGTACAACGTGATTTAGCTTGGCAAAATGGCATGTTGATATTTAATGGCGAAAAGTTAGTTGATGCCTTAAACGAGGTTAGCCGTTATACCGCCACTCGGTTTGAATTATCATCTGATGAATTAGCGCGTATTAAAGTGGCAGGCGTTTTTAAAGCGGGTGATGTTGCAGGGCTTTTAGAGAGCCTACAAAATAACTTTTCAATTGAACATGAGCGTTTAGGCGAGCATGTTGTTAGTTTAAAATATCAAAAAAAATCATAGGTAATGGTAATGAAAATCACGCCATTGTTAATCAATGTTACTCATAAGGGTGTAAAAAGTAATTTAAAGATTAAAAAAATGATAAAAACCTATAGAGGATTTTTGTTTGCTAACTGTTTATATAAGTTGCGCAGTAACCATACGTGTTATTTAAGTCCGCTGGGACTCGTTGCACCGCTGTTTTTTAGTATCAGTGTGCATGCGAGTCAAACTGAGGGACAAATGATGCAGTTTGATATAAAAGCGCAACGAGCAGACAAAGCCTTAATAGAATTTGCTAAGCAAACTGAACAAACAGTGGTTTTTTCGTATGAGCTTGCTAAACAGTACGAGGCAAATTCATTATATGGATTTTATTCTCAACTCGATGCGTTAAACGCATTGTTAGCTGAGACTGAGCTCGATGCGGTTGTTGATCAAAATGGTTTACTGAGTATTAAACTCAAACAAATCAATAGGAAGAATAACAACATGATGAAGCTTTCAGGAGTTAGTGCTGCCGTATTACCTGCTTTACTTGCAGTTAATTCACAAGGAATAAATGCCGCTGAACAAAGCGCAGAAAAAAACATCGAAAAAATTGCTATTGTAGGTAGTCGTGTCGCAGGACGTTCAGTTGAAGACTTACCTGTCCCCGTTGATATTTTAAGTGCAGAAGCACTCGAAAACACCGGCCAAACAGAAGTTGGCCGCATGCTTCAAGCTATCGCACCTTCTTTTAACTTTTCAAGTTCATCTATTAGTGATGGTACTGATGCATTAAGACCTGCAACGTTACGTGGCCTTGGCCCTGACCAAACATTGGTATTGATCAATGGTAAGCGTCGCCACCAAGCAAGTATTATTCATATTAATACCTCGGTTGGTCGTGGTACTGCGGGTACTGACATGAATGCGATTCCAGCCTCAGCAATTAAACGTATTGAAGTGCTTCGCGATGGCGCTGCAGCTCAATATGGTTCGGATGCAATTGCCGGTGTTATTAATATCGTGCTAAAAGATGGCAGCGAAGGTGGTAAAGCGGCCGTTAACTACGGTGAGTATTCAGAAGGCGATGGCGAAACCATTAATATTGACTTTAATAAAGGCTTTGCTTTAGGTGATAACGGTTATTTAAATACAACTATTAACTACCGTGATCGTGCACCAACTAACCGTGCAGGCCTTCATGGCTCATGTCAGTTCTATGGCTGTACTGAACTTTCTGATGGTACCTTGCTTGCAGGTGATCCACGCGAATTAACCGCACCGCGTGATACATTCAGAATTGGCGATGCTGATTCTCAACAATTTGGTTTAACAGTTAACACCGGCTACGAATTAGGAGCGGGTGAACTATACGGTTTTATTACCTATTCAACTCGTGATAACGAATCAGCAGCATTTTTCCGCCATAATGCTAATGCAGGTGGTAACCCGGTACTTCAAGATGGCGATGCAACTATCCCAGCTGGTTTTTTACCTAAAATAAACACCACGATTGACGATATTTCATATAACTTTGGTTATAAAACTGAATTTGATAACGACTCAAGCTTAGACTTATCGTACACCTATGGTGAAAACAGTATTGACTACACGACTAGCGATACTATTAATGGCTCTTACGCGAATTTTTTACGTTATGATCAAGGCCTAAGTGCAGCAGATATTCGCGCCACGATTCCACGTCAAGGTTACGCTTATGGCATGGAGCTATCACTGCAAACGATCAATCTTGATTTTACTCAAAATTTTGATGACTACTCGTTAGCAATGGGTGCTGAAATTCGTACCGATGAGTACCGAATTTTAGAGGGTAGTGAATATGCATATCGTGATTACGATACCAACAATGGTGTTAATATTTACGATGGACTAAGCGGTGGTATTGGCAGCGAAAACGCATCCGGTGGCACACAAGGCTTTGGTGGTTCATCGCCAGCATCTTCGGTTGATGAGTCGCGTGATGTGATCTCATTTTACTTAGATGCTGAAGCTTACGTTATTGAAGATGTAATTATCTCAGGGGCGTTACGTTACGACAATTACAAAGGGTTTGGCGATACAGTTAACTTTAAACTAGCCGGTAACTGGTCAGTAACTGAAGATATTTCACTTCGTGGTGCGCTAAGCTCAGGCTTTAGAGCACCTTCAATGCAACAGTTGTATTTTAACAACATCAGCACACAGTTTGTTGTAGGCCCTAATGGCAATTTAGTGGCTGAAGAAGTAGGGACCTTTAGAAACGATTCAACCCTTGCGCAAAGTTTAGGTATTCCTAAGCTCACAGAAGAGAAATCTCAAAACCGCAGTTTAGGTATCGTTTATAACGTAAGCGATAATATTAATGTAACCTTAGATTACTACTCAATCGATATTGACGACCGTATTGTAATCAGTAATCGCTTAGGTAAAGGCTTATCAAGCAGCCTTGATGCCGCGTTATTAAGCTCGGGTGCAGGTGCAGGGCAGTTTTTCTTAAATGGCGCTGACACTGAGACACAAGGTATCGACTTTGTGGCTACATGGAATACAGAAGGCCTTGGCGGCACGCTTGATTTCACGCTAGCGGCTAACTTTACAGAAACCGATGTAGTGTCGTTATTTACACCAGCAGGTTCTGGTCTTGAAACCGTGCCAGTCGATGATGTGTTTTCTGATCAAGAAATTTCTATTATTGAAGAATGGCAACCAGAAGATCGAATTAACTTAAGTGCACTTTATCGTCGCGACGACTGGACAGTAAACCTATCGCTTAATCGCTTTGGTGAATACACAGTGGAAGATGGCGGCCGCCAGACTTATGGTGCTGAAATTTTAACTGACATCAAAGTAAATTACTTTGTGACTGACGATTTATCAGTAAATATTGGCGCAAATAACTTATTTGATGTTTACCCAGATGAAAACACCATAGGTAATTCACGTTCAGGCACAATTGTAGATGCTCAAGGTAACACCATTGTCAGCAGCGATGGTGTATTTAAGTACTCACGTCGTTCAGCGCCATTTGGTTTTAACGGTGCTTACTACTACGTAGGTGCAGAGTACCGCTTTTAATAACTCTCCTATTGTTATTTAACAACCAAAGGGCCGTAAGGCCCTTTTATCGTTTTTATAGTTAAAGTGTTTATAGTGTCATAAAAACTTCACTGTTTTTAGTTTATGAAATCTTTAATAATAACTGGACTAGACCAGATTGAGTGAAATAAATTATGAACAATTATTTGCTATTAACGCCCGGCCCATTAACGACCTCTAATACTGTTAAGCAGGCGATGCTTAAAGACTGGTGTACTTGGGATGATGATTATAATCGCGACATAGTGCAAACAATACGTAATAAATTAGTATCGCTTGCGACATCACAACCTAATTATACTAGTGTATTAATGCAAGGCAGTGGCACTGCCAGTGTAGAGTCAGCGCTTGGCAGTCTTATTCCAAAAACGGGTAAGTTACTTGTTATTAATAATGGGGCATACGGGAAGCGTATTGCTGAAATTGCCGACTATTTAGCAATTGACTGTCATGTTTTAAATTATACAGAAACGGCACTGCCAAACCTTAATGAGATTGATACTGTTTTAAAAAATAATTCAGGTATTACTCACATTGCAATGGTCCATTGTGAAACGACCACAGGTATACTCAATCCTATTGAAGAGGTTGGCTCACTAGCTAAAAAGTATCAAAAGGTATTTATTGTTGATGCTATGAGCAGTTTTGGCGGTATTGAGTTCGACCTTGCACAGTGGCATATAGATGTAATGATCAGCTCTGCAAATAAATGCATTCAAGGTGTCCCTGGCTTTGGCTTTGTGGTGTGTAAGCAAAGTATTATTGAGCAAAGTGAAGGTATTGCGCGCTCCTTGTCGTTGGATTTATATCAGCAATGGTTATGTATGGAGCAACACCATGGTAAATGGCGTTTTACCTCGCCAACTCATGTTGTGCGTGCATTTTATCAAGCCCTGCAAGAGTTAGATGAGGAAGGAGGAATAGCAGAGCGCTTTAAGCGTTACTCGCAAAACCAAAAGACTTTGGTAGCTGGTATGAAAGCGTTAGGGTTTGTACCTTTACTGAATGAGGAAGTTCATTCCCCCATCATTACCTCATTCTTGTCGCCTAGCGAAGAGCATTATGATTTTAAATCTTTTTATAGTGCGTTAAAGCAAGAAGGTTTTGTTATTTACCCTGGTAAAGTTTCTAACGCCGATTGCTTTCGCATAGGTAATATTGGTGAAGTAGATGAGGCCGATATACAGCGTTTGCTTGATGCTGTGGCAAAAAACCAATATTGGAAAGCTTAAAGCTAATTTCACCCGTGCAAGCGGTGCTTAATTTTCATTAAACACCGCTTTTTTATTGGCCATCAACCACCATTTCAATGGCATTATGCAACCAGTACTCAATGTTATAATCAACTAACAAACCATGCTCATCAAATCGCTTTCGAATAACGTGTAAGCAGGGTGTACCGCTATTTTTTTCAAGTAGATGACTCACTTCATCAGGTAATACCGTGACATTTATTATGCTTTGCTCTTTAACGATATTCGTTGCGTACTGTTTTGCCATAATATCGGTGATAGAGGTATCTAAGGGGTGTGAGTGAAAATCAGCAAAGCGTTTAGCATCACAATAAATATGCTCAAACATTACGGCGCGATTATCTAGACTACGTATACGTTGAAGATGATAAAGCTTTTGGGCATCTAACGCTCGGCAAATTTCAAGCTTTGCCTGCTGTTGTACACTCACGAGTGTCGTTTGTGCAACAAACCCTTGTTGTTTTGCCAATTCATAAAAATTGACTTTAGTAGCAGGGTGCCACTTTAATCTTTTTGGGGTGACAAACCAGCCTTTACGTTTTTGACTGAATATTAGGCCTTCAGCTTCCAACCTCAGAAGCGCTTCGCGTACAGTAATTCGGGTAGAACTAAACTTTTGTTGTAATTCTCGCTCTGAAGGCAACTTATGACCCGCTGCAATCACGTCGGTTTTTAGTAGCGCATGAATATAATTACGGATCTCTTGATATAAAAGCATCGTTTGATTATTTATCCTAAAAATATAGTAGCTTAGCTGAGTATAATATGACTTATATTGTTTATGGTGAGTATTATATTCAGCTAGTTTATGAATCGACTTTAGCAGCATTGCCACTTAATTTAGCCAAAAAATTATCAATACTGCGAACTGCTGCATTACTATCTTCTGCGGCCTCTTTACGTCTTATTGCATTACGTACTAAATATGCACCTGCTGTTCGGATGGGTTCAATAGGAAACTGATTTAGTGATTGATTAACTAAGCCACAGTTTTGCCACTTAGGATCATTATTGAGTACCATTGCACAGAGAATTTTTGCACCCAAATAAGATTGTACAATGCCATTGCCAGAGTAGCCACCTGCGTAAAATACATTTTTTTGATTGTTAAGCTGACCAAAGAATGGAAAGCCAGAAACGCTGCGATCGGAAGCGCCCGTCCACGTTCGTTCTATGGGTAAGTGATGCCTTCCAAAGAAATAATTGAGTGATGATTTTAAAATATCATCATAGCTGCTCGGCAAATCAAACTTTGGATGCACCTTATTACAATAACTAAAAAAGTTTCCTCCTTTACCTAACATTAACCGCCCGTCACTGGTGGTCCGGTAGTAATTAACAAACAGACGAGAGTCAATAATAGCACTGCCGTGATTTAAATTTAGTTGCTCTAAAACTTCTGGGATTGGCTTAGTGATGACCATGTCACTAGAAACCAGTACAACAGAGCGAGAAAATACTTTATGTAAACTAGGTAGCCACGCATTAACCGCAAAAATAACTGTATTGGATAATAGGTTCCCCTGACTTGTATGTACGGTTATTTGTTGATCGCCAAAGTGTTGCATATATTCACATTGCTCTATTATTGTCACTCCAAGCTGTTGCGCGACTCGCTTTAACCCTCTGACGAGCTTCGCTGGTTGTACACTGCCACCATGTGCAGAAAAATGAGCAGTGAGGTTTTGCTTTGAACCGGTTTGTTGTAATTGTTGAGTGTCACAAGAATGCCACGAATTAATTTTAAATTTATCTAAGTAATCAAGCGCGTTACTTAGTCGCCCAATTTGACTCGTGTTGGAGGCTGTATAAAAGCATCCATCAATTCGACAATCACAATCAATAGCATAAGTTAGCGTAAAACGCTTAATATCATGGACGGTTTGCTCAGATTGTTGTACTAAAAAAAGGGCGTTTTCTAATCCTACTAATTTAATCAGACTGGGTAATTTAGTCGACCATGTTAACATCGCACCGCCATTACGGCCCGATGCGCCCTGACCACACAACCCTTGTTCAATAATAGTCACTTTTTTTTGGGGCTGCTGTTGCTTGATTTGAATGGCGGTCCAAAGTCCTGTAAACCCCCCACCGATAATACAAATATCGGTGTGATGATTTTCAGGAAGTTGAGGAAGAAGTCTATCGGCATTCTCCTCTTTTATGGCGTTATCAAACCAAAAAGGTTGATAATTCATTAAGGACGCTCTCCTCGAGCGAGTCTCGCTTCAATTTGCATTAAAACAGGTTCGATATCAGCTAAAGAGTCAATCACGAAATGAGCGCCGGCTTGATATAAATGCTGGTATGCTTCACGAGTTAAAACGGCTTGTTCATCGTTTGAGCACGCTGCCCATTCTTGTTCGGTTAAACCGACTGCATTACCACTTAGGGCAACACCAACAGTCCACATTCCTGCATTTAACCCTTCAGCGATGCCAGGTGCTGAATCGTCAACTTTTACACAGTTCGCAACACGTTGAATGCCTAGTGCATTCACGTTTTCAAGTGCCATCCATGGCCCTGGGCGAGAGCCAGCCGTTAGTTCATCACTACCAACGCTATGATCGGGTTGGTAACCATATTCAGCGGCAGCCACTTCAAGCACGTCCATCACTTGGCGAGGATAGCCTGAACAGCTGCCAATTTTAATACCTTGCTGTTTTAAACGCGCTATTACGGGTAATACGCCAGCAATAGGCATAGCACGATCTGCGACTTTAGCTTTTTGTAATGGCATAAAGGTATTGTAAATATGATCTATTTGCTCATTAGTCATTGAGCAGCCAAATTGTGCCTGCCAACGAGATTCAATTTCCGGTAATTTACCTAGGGTTGCAATATGGTCCCATTTTCCCATGCCCATCGGAATACGCGCTTGCGCCAGCGTAATATCAAAATCAAACGCGGCTTTAAATGCCTCCACAAAAATAGTGGTTGGCGCTACAGAGCCATGGTCTACAACTGTGCCGGCCCAGTCTAAAATGAGTGCTTCTAAATGTTTCATATTTCTTCTCTTATATATGTAGGTGTAGATACAGGGTGTAACCTGCGAACTTGTTTGAAAGGGGATAAGCGCATTACAAAGTAGCTTAGTGAGCACAATACCAAGAATGCAGCGATACAGCCGACCCAGTAACAGGCGTTTATAAAAAAGTTAAGCCAACTAATCTCAGGCATCACAAAGGTGCGATAGAGTAAGATACTCACCGAGCCCAAATAACCAGCTGAGTCTGCTAAGTAAATTAAAAACCCGGCATTAGCGGTTGAGCCAACAGCAGAAATCATACGGTCAAATAAGAAGCAATTGTAGGGGATGTAACTAATATAAAGGCCAGCCCCAAGGAGCACCATCCATGCCTTAGCGTTTAGTAATTGGCTTTCAAACGCAACAGTACTGCCTACGAACAAGCAGGCACCAAACAAAATGAATCCGTGGTTTACATAAAAAGCGGTTTTATTATTTTTTACTAACACCATTGCACCAAGTGCAATCAAGACTATAAATGCCATACGTATACCTGCATAGGCGAATATAGCTGGCTCTTGGCCATATCCCAGTGCTTGCCAAATTTCTGCGGCAAAGTTATCGCGAAAGTCACGAAAGCCAGTAAATAATAAGAAACTCAGAATTAAACAACTAATACCAAACCAGTATTGTTTGAAAAACTGCCAGCGGGCTCTACCATTCATAGGTAAGCGTTGTTGACGCGCCTGCTGATCCTCTGGTGTTGGATTGGGTAACAAGGTTAAACACTTAACACTAAGTAACAACAAGGGTAAAAATAACGCTCCGGTTGCGGCAGGCATCCACAGTTCCGGAACATTGAGATTATCTATCAGCCATTTACCGACACTGCGCACTAAACCTGACGCCAAAATAAAGGTGACACTGAGAATGGCACCGAGTATCTCAGAAGTTCGTCTGCCTTCTAAGAAACTAAATACAATACCCCAAATCATTCCCAACGATAAACCATTAAAAAATAGCCATACTACGTTGACTCCAACAGGGGTCACGGCAAATAAAATTAGCGATAATTCAGCTGCTGTAATCATACCAATGATGGCAAGACCCCGTTGTTGGTGCCGCATTTCTGCAATGACCTTAACACCAATAAATTTGGCGCATAAGTAGCCAAATACTTGTGCCAGTATGAGTGCTATTTTAAAGCTAATTTGCCAACTTGGATCGTCAAACTCTGTATAGCTGTTAGCTGTAAAGGGTTTACGAAATGCATACATACAAAAGTAAGTCATAAATGCAGCGCTTGCTGCAAATAGAACAAACCCAACACCTTGTGCACGATGTAGCCACTTTGGTTGCGTAAACATAGGGTTATCCTTCGCGAGGCTTTCGCCCCGCGTAATACAATAGATTAAAATTGATAATTAATACCGACCATGCCGCGAACACCATAATACTCAACTTGCAGTGGGCGATTTTCATCTCCCAAATAATATTTAAGCGGTTCGTTAGTTAGGTTATTTAATTCAAGATAAACTAATGCATTTTCGTTAAGCTGGTATGACGTAGTAAAATCAACACTAACATTTTCGCCATAATAGCTATC
Organism: Pseudoalteromonas sp. Scap03; assembly: GCF_013393115.1. GTDB lineage: Bacteria > Pseudomonadota > Gammaproteobacteria > Enterobacterales > Alteromonadaceae > Pseudoalteromonas. Next base: position 2,174,448 of record NZ_VDEU01000001.1, read on the forward strand.
CGATTGCCGATCACTGCCATGCTCTTCGATGTACTCGCCTTTATAATTTAGGGCAACCCGCGCGGCAAAGAAGCTGTCATCGTAATATAAGGTAAAGTTATAGAGGTTATCGGCTTGACGCGGAATCGCTACTTTATCGCCACGATCTGGAATATTCATTTGTGAGTCCATAAAGGTCGCATTCACCATTACTCCAAAGCTATCTAGAGTCGGATTGATGAAGCCCAAATCGCGATTAAAGGCCATCTCAATACCTGCAAGCCATGCGCTGTCGCCATTTTCTGGGCGCACAATATTTACACCACTGTTATCATTAAACTGACCAATTGAGCTACTTTGAAAAATTGGGTCGCTAATGTCCTTGTAAAACAGGCCTGCAGAGACTAAACCAACACGTTCAAAGAAATGCTCAACCATCAAATCAACATTATTTGAGTAAGTGGGTTCGAGTTCGGGATTACCGGTAACAAGTTCGTTATCTGCTTCTAAGTAGGTTGCGCCTGGTGTTAAAGAGCCAAAGTCAGGACGTGAGAACGAGCGGGTTAATGCTAAGCGGTAGTTGGTTTGCTCGTCGCTGTGATAAGTAACATGTAATGCAGGTAACACCGATAGGTAATCATTTTTAGCATGACTTGGTGTAACTCTATCTTCATCAGCCAGGTATATATAACCATTCACCTCAGTATCAGTTTGAGTTAGGCGCAAACCACCTAGTATTTCCCAGTCGTTATTAATTGTATAGGTTGCCATACCATATAGTGAGGTGTGCTGCTCGTTAACATCAAAATTACGTCCTAACGCACCGCCATTTTCAATTAAGGCAGACTCACTTTTATCAAGTACAAATTTGTCTTTATTGGTATTCCAAAACTGCGCTAGATCGCCGGTATCAACAACTTGCGAAAATTGCTGTTGGTAATCAATAGCTAATTCATTTAAAAAATCATTGCGGCCTGGCTGATCTGCCAAAGTAAAGTCACTTAAGCTTGGCGCAGCGCCATAGTTTGCTTCATCCCACGCGTAAAATTCATCGCTAAAGCGGGCGACACGTTCTTTATCACGGTATTTGGCACCTATTTTTACAGTTAAGTTTGCATCTACTTGCCATTCGAAATCGGCACTCGCGACAATTTTATCTTTTTCATTAACGAATATTTTATATAACTCTACCCATGAAAGATTAGTATTAGCAGGATCGAATGAAAAATCACTAGGTAAATGGTTACTGATTGCATTCCATGGATCGCTGCCACCATCAATCGTATTATAAGCGTAATTTTTGCCTGTGCCCCTGTCTTCTAGTCCTTGAAAGCCAACCTGTTTTTGGTCAAATCTGACAACAAAATAACTGTTGTCTTCGCTATTTGGGGTATTGCCATAACGAAATTCATTCTCGTAACTTGATAACTTCCAACTAAGAGTTTTGTCATAACCAAAATAATGCTCAGCCTCTAACTCAAGCCCAGTCATTTCGGTAATTAATTCATTGCGGATATGTTGTACTTCAGCGCGATTTTTATCAAAGCGCATACGGTGCTTATAATGTGTTTCGTCATCAATTAAAGTCCCATACATGGCTGTGGCGCTAATTGTGCCTTGTTCAAGTTGATACTCAACAGCACCATTAAGTCCATAAGTTTCGCGCGTGCCGGTATAATCTCGTAACTCTAAGCGATAAATGCCTAAACCATCATTGCCACGGCGCGGCTCATAGTTATCAGTGGCCCAGTCACGTTGCCACGCAGTCGCATTGATCAAAAAACCTAATTTGTCGTCTAGTAAGCGGTCGCCGTAAAGTAAGTTTGCTGAATAATTAGTGCCATCGGCAAGCTCATTTTGACCAATTGCAAAATTAGTATTAAACACAAAATCATCGGGCGCTTTTTTAGTGATAAAATTAACATTACCGCCAATGGCGTCACCTTCAAGGTCAGGGGTTAGCGCTTTCGACACTTCGACAAATTCAATTAATTCACTAGGGAAAAAGTCAAAAGCTGTTGCTCGACTGGTGGTTTCTTCTTCAGCCGTTGGTAAACGATCGCCGTTGATACTCGCAGAGCTCCACTGTGCCGGTAGACCGCGCACAGCAACAAAACGACCTTCACCTTGGTCACGTTCAATCGACACACCTGGTATACGCTGTACAGCTTCAGCTGCATTTCTATCAGGTAGTTTTCCAATACCGTCAGCAGAAATAATATTTTTAATACTTTTGGCATTTTTTTGGTTATTAGCTGCCGCCATTTCACCGCGCTGAATTTGGCCGACAGCAATTATTTCTTCAATGGCGTTATTATTATTTGCAGCAAAAAGAGTGATTGGTTTTAGCTTTTTTATTTCGCCTTCACCAACAGTAATATCAACAAAATAAGGCTGATAGCCTAAATAAGTCACTTTAAGTTGGTGTTTACCTGGATTTAACTGCGGTAACTCAAATTGTCCCTGATAGTTTGTTACGGTACTTTTACCAGTACCAACTACTGTGATTAATGCGCCAGAGAGCAGTGATCTACTATCTTCTACAGTGCCTACAAATGTAGCGTTACCGGCAACGGCATCTTGGGCAATAAATAACGGGCTAGTACACAGTAATATAGCAGTGGCTATTGCATGTCGTTTCATTATTAGTTTTACCTTAAGTTTATTTTGGTCTAGACCAGATGTTTTAACTAATAATAGTGATGAATTTTTACAAACATGTGACGAAACTAATTTTTTTCACAGGAGGGGATTTTTTTAAGGTAACAAAAAGCCCAGCACTAAGGCTGGGCGGTTATTCTTTGTATTAAACTTAATGTTTTTGCATTTTACTCATTTCAGCATGGCAGCTCTGCATAGTAAGTAATACCTTTGATAACGCTGCTTCACAATCATGGGACTGAGGTTTTTTCAACGCTACTTTAATTTCTTCTAAGGTTTTATCTTCTACTTCCTCAAGCTCTTTAACGTAGGTTTGATCGTTATCGTTAGTAAATTTACTAATCAAAGTTGTGAATGCTCGGCGCGCTTCTACAACAAACGATGAGCCATCTTCGCGCTCACCCTGTTGATTAATTGCGTAAGGTTGTAAACTCTCCACACTGACTTTACGAGCGTCAATCATACGTTGAAATAGGGCACCTATTGCGGGGTCCTTTACTTTATCTTGTGCTGTTTGGTAAAAGTCGATGCCGCTATTCATTACTTGGATAATTTCTGTAATATGATTAATTTCTTGTCCTTGATGGGTGCTCATAATAATGACCTCTGTTAATTTAAAATACTGTCATTACTAAGCAAGCGCTATTCCAAGTAGGTTGTTTTTTTAAGTGTTTGTATTTTATGCTTTTTAATTGTTTAGTAGGCTTGCTAACTGAGCGTTAGCAAGCAAATTTTACATAAAAGTTTGTAAGAAGGTTATTTTAGCTCATCCGCTACTTCAGCTACTTTTTGGCGTAACCAAATATGACTAGCGTCTCTGTGTAATAAAGGGCTCCATATCATATCAAGTTCAAATGGCGGGATAGGAAAGGGGGGCTCCAGTATTTTAAGCCCAGGATCGTCTAAATAAATATTAGCCGCTTTTGAGGGCAAAGTCGCAACTAAATTTTTCTCTTTGGCTAAGTGAACAGCCACATGGTAGTTACGAGTAAAAGTGGCAATATTACGGTGTTTACCAAAATGAGCCAGTGCCTCATCAACCCAGCCCAGCTTTTGCACATCTTTAGGGTCCATCCCCACACCAACACCAAAGCCTGTTTTACTTACCCAAATATGGCGAGCTTTTAAATAGCTATCTAGGCTAAAGTTTTCAATAATGGGGTTATCTGATTTTACTAAACAACAAAAGCTGTCTTTCCAAATACGTTTATGATGAAACGATTGTGGTAAATTTTCAAAGCGGTTAATCGCCATATCAACTTTACCGTTTTCAACATCGTGAAAGGTAACATCACTAGGGGTTAAAATATCTAAGGTGGTGTCGGGCGCTTCTTCGTGTAGTTTCCCTAATAAACGCGGCGCCATGGTACTGGCCGCGTAATCACTGGCCATGATCCTAAACACTCGCTTACTTTGTTTAGCTTCAAACTCACGGTTAGGTGCCAGAGTTTCTTCAAGAGTCATCAAAATTCCACGAATTACTGGCTGCAACTCAATAGCACGCTCAGTCGGCACCATACCATCGCTGGTACGAACTAAAATAGGATCGTTAAAAAGGTTACGTAGGCGTTTAAGTCCGTTACTCATTGCCGGTTGAGTAATACTAAGCTGGTTTGCAGCACGAGTAACATTACATTCGCGCAGTAATGTATCGAGGTAAACCAGTAAATTTAAATCTATTTTACTTATATTCATTGTGTGTCCTTAACGTTTACCAATAATGGATAAAACGCTGTGCTGTAGGATAGGGATAAATGTGACTCACCTTTCCATTTTTTATATTTTGTTGTGCTTGTTTCCAAAAGTTAACATCAAGTAATTCAGGGTGCGTGCTAGTTAAAAATTGTTTATATGTTGGATTGGGCATAACAAAGGTACATAGCTGCTCTGGAAATACATCCTGAGGGGCAACCGAGTAACTTTGTTCATCCGTTAAATAATCGTCATAACTTTTTGCCTTAGGTAGTGCTCTAAAGTTCATGTCTGTTAAATATTGCACTTCATCGTAATCGTAAAAAATAATCCGTTTGTGCTTACTTACCCCAAAGTTTTTTAACAACATGTCGCCGGGGAAAATATTCACAGCAATCATTTCTTTGAGCGCTTGGCCATACTCTTCTATGGCATCGGCGGCACTTTTTTCATCTGCATTTTCTAAAAACAGATTCAGTGGCGTCATTCGCCTTTCAATATATAAATGTTTTATTATTAACCAGTTACCTTCAATGACCATTGATGATCCAATGGTTTTATACAACTGCGCTAACAAGTTACTATCAAAACGCGCTAAAGGAAATACGACGTTTGAATACTCTATGGTGTCGGCCATTCGCCCTACACGGTCGTGGCTTTTAACCAGTTGATAGCGTTTTAATACCGTATCACGACCAAATGGTTTACTTTCGCCAAATTTATCTTTAATAACTTTAAATACATAACCAAACGAGGGGAGGGTAAATACCATCATCACCATGCCGGGTGTACCAGGTGCAATGGTAAATTGGTCATTAGAATGAGTTAAATGATTCAAAAACTCACGGTAAAACTCAGTTTTTCCTTGTTTATGAAAACCAATGGCGTTGTAAAGCTCGGCTAAAGTTTTATTTGGCATGAGTTGGTTTAAAAACCGCACTAACGCTGAGGGGGCGTGAGTTTCTACCATAAAGTAAGCTCGTGCAAAGCCAAAAATAACCCGCATTTGCGATGACTTAGTCAGTAGGGCATCAAGATATAACCCTTTATCTTCATGATGAAGTACCGCAATGATAAAAGGTTGAACGCCGCTTTGCGATACGACACGTCCTACAATATACGCTGCTTTATTGCGGTAAAACGGCGTGTGTAATATATCAAAACGCATTTGCCAATGCTGGTGGTGAGTATCGGGAGCTTGCTTATAAAACGCTTTTACTAATAAACGAATATCACGCTCAAGGTTGACAAAATCGGCTTTAAAATCAAAGTGGTTAATAATACGTTTAATTGTTGGTTTTAAACCATCCACGACGGGGAAGTAACTTCTATATTCAGCCTCTACTGGCACTGAAGGCGCATCTTTGAGTGTCGCTTCAACGAAAATAAAGTCGTTATGAAAATAGCGGCGGTGGTACAAGCGGCAAAATACAGAATTATAAAATGTTTCGGCAAGCTCAGCCTGCGGGTGAAAACATAAAAAATGCTGGTAAATTTTCTTTACTTCAAGCCATAAACTTTCGTTTAGCTGGTCTGTTTGTTGGCGTTCACGTAAGGTTTTTGTGGTTTCGTTAACCCGATCATCGTAATAACTAATACGTAGGCGGCTAATATCATTAATTGCTTGCCAATCTCTTTTAGCAAACGCATGAGGCGCTTTTGCTGTTGTTCTTTGAAACAGCAGGTAATGTTTTTTAAATCCGGTTAATATTAACTCAGCAATTTGGCGTGGTTGCATCAGTACTCCTTAATTGACGCCTTTGGGTGTTTAGTAAAGTGCCGGTGGATACCATTTAATTTGTAAAAGCGGGTCAAAGGAAATTGCACCACTAAACACGCATTAGAGTTTGTACTCTATAGTTGTTAAGGGTATGTTATTTTATGTTTAAAACCAAGCAAATTAAGATGATATTTATTTAAGTTAGTTAGAGTCTGTTTGGTAGGCATCAATCTTTTTTTGTAATTTCTTAATTCGTTTTTCAATTAATTTTTTATCTTTTTTATATTGCTTATCTAAACTTTTTTGCGTTTTTTTAATATCTTTTCTAATTCGTTTTTTATCATCGGCACTTAATATATGATTCAAGCGTTGTTGTTGTTTAAAATCAGCACGGTCTTTTTCTCGTGAAAGTATAGCGAGTTTATTCTGGTTACTGCGCAGCTCTGCCTCTAAGTTAGTAATTATGGTGTCGCGCTCAAGCTCGTTTAACTGCTTAGTGTAGTTTATTTCTTCACCTGTTTGTTTTGGCTCAGTGGCAGTTATTTTATGCATGGTTGCATTGTTACTACAGGGCAATTGTGAAAAGGTAGTCCCTTTTGGGGTTACGCATTTGTAATAGGTAGTTTGGGCTAGTGCAAGAGAGCTAAAGCATAAAAGGCAGGCAGTAATGATCAGATTAATAACGTTGAACATAATGATGATCCTTTGCGCATTCTGATCGAGTTAAAATGTTTTAATCCTAAAAACTATAACTTAGCTGAGGGGGATAGCAAGTGCAAAGGAGCAATAACAGAAACCAAGCGAGTCAGTTTTAATGGCTCGCTCATATTATGAGGTGCTATTGAGAAAACGTTTTAAGCTTTTTAATACTGTGTACTAAAAACGGAATATCAAGTCCTTGCTCAATAGAAAACCCTTCAGCCGCGGAAATGTTTCTAAAGTTTCCATCACGATCAATCAGCGTAATTCTATCTTTTTTATAAGCAATTACGACACCTTGTGAGTAATTAACGCCAATATTATTGCTTTTACTGTATAAGTTTTCGCCTAGCATAGTTTGCTTAGCAAGCGCATTACAGTTTAAGTATTGGCCAAGGCTAGTAGCAATAATATCACTAGGTTGAATTAAGCCATTCACTTTAGAAATAAACTTATCTGAGCTATATAGCGTTGACGTGGTCACTATTTCATTGCTGTTTTGAGACACACTAAATGCAAAAAACTCAGTAGCATCATCACGAACCGTTGCATTTTCAGTCGCTTTAATCACCCTGATTGCACTGTCTTTGTGTGCTTGCTCGTTAATAAAGCTCAGCTCATCAATACCAAATACTTTTACACTTCGACGTTGGCTTTGCCAAACGGGTAAGGTTTGTTGCTCAATAATGTCGGTTTTATAAAATGCAGGCAGGCCATACACCAAACCAAATAGCATGTCGCTCTGATCGGTGGGTTGTAAAAATTGTTGGTTTTTATAAATGCTTTTTTTGCTAGCAACAAATTTTGTTAACTGCTCGTCATTATCAAAAACTAAAATATCAACTTTAGCCGCGTTGTAATCTTCACATTTTGCTAATGGGGTAGGTATTTGGTAATTAATACCTTGGTTATTAATTTTAACATTATGTGCCTGTTCGTAGCTTTCAACATCCAATAAGTCGTTTTTAGCGAGTAAACTTTTGGCTGTAGTAGGGTACGAAAGTGGCAGTACGTTGTCTTGCTTGGTGATATCAAACTTTAAATTTGCATCAGCCCAAATATGAATGCTGTGGCTTAATGCAAAACAAATCACTAAAAAAGAACCTGCATAACGCGCAAATTTAAATTGCTTTAAGCGTGCTAGATGGTGCCAAGTAAAGTTACTAACTGTAAGCTGAAAGCCTAAAATAAGTAATACAATACTTCCTGCTAGCAAGGTAGTGAGCGCCGGTGAATTTGTTAAGCGGTGCCACAACAGCGAAATAATTTCAGGCAGTGCTGAGGCATTTAAGTGATAGCCTAAGTTAAAATACACATAAGCGTCTAAAGTCAGTATTGAAGCACCTATTGTTGCTATCACTGCCGCCATGCCGCGAATATGCTGCGGATAGGGGAACACTAAACTTAAAGGAAAGACCGTCAGCACAAACGCTAAAAAGGCAATAAAGCTGGTGTGGCTTAGCCACGTAACCACCATATAAGTGATACCTATATTAGTGGTGGGTGGCGAGTCGGCAAATAAATAGCTTAAGCTAATTAAAAGCGCCAGACCAATATTGGCAAATGTAAACCAATGGCCCCAACTTAATAATTGACTTGCTTTCGATGAAAACTGGTTATGCTGCGATAAATTCATAGAGTTTATTTAACCGACTGAGCGAGTGCTTTTGCAAAGTTCTCAGTAACAGCTTGTCTTTTCCCTGTTGGTACATGCTCTTTTAAGATATGCGTGATAGAATTTCCTAAACACATAAGACTTAAATCAACCGGCGCATTGTGTTTTGATAAAACATCAATAAGCTGATCGACGATTTGTTCTACTTCTTCATTAGAGTATTTTGATAAGATTGGCATCAGTTGGTTCAATAAAAATAGTTATATTCCCGTATTTTAACACCAGAGGCGTGAAAAACAAAGATGGCAATAGATGTTAAAAAATTAGTCGTGCACTATGTAGACAAAAAAGATGACGACACCCAAATTCACCTTCGCAACGACGAAATGATGATCAACGACAAAGTTGCTGTATTCATTGAGCAATTACACCACGCCTACAACGGCAAGCCAGGCAAAGGTTTTTGTGCTTTTAGTGGTGAAAAAAACAGTATTGTAGCCTCTACTATGCAAAGCTATCGTAATAATGAGCTTGGCTTTTGGCATATGACCGAGCAGGCATCAACGGTATTAAAAGAAGAGTTAGATAAATACGCCTTTAATGAAACTGGCTACTTAGTATTTTGTCATTATCAGTACGTGGCTACTGATTATATGTTGATTGCCATGATCAACATTAAAGAGCACTACTCCATGACTTCAGAGCTTGATTTAGCCGCATCGCGCCATTTAGATATTTCGCGTATGCAATTGGCTGCTCGCATTGATTTAACCGCATGGGATACCCAAGCAGACGACAATCGTTATATTTCGTTTATTAAAGGTCGTGCAGGGCGAAAAGTGGCTGACTTCTTTTTAGATTTCTTAGGTTGTGAAGAGGGCATTGATCCTAAGCAACAAAGCCAAGTAATGCTAAGCGCGGTAGAAGACTACTTATCAGAGCAAGAATTTAATAAGTCTGAAAAAGACGATTTACGTAAACAAGTATTTGATTATTGTAACGACTGTGTCACCACAGGCGAAGAGGCTAATGTAAGTGAGCTTTCAGCAACGCTGACCAAAGGCGACGACAACCCGTTTGAGAGCTTTTGTAAAGAGCAAAGCTATGACCTAGAAGAGTCATTTCCAGTTGATAAGAAAACAGTAACAAGTATGGTTAAGTTTTCAGGCTTAGGTGGCGGTGTGAGTATTAGCTTTGAGCGTAAACATTTAGGTGAACGTGTAACATACAACGAAGCAACAGATACACTGGTAATAAAAGGCATTCCGCCAAACCTTAAAGACCAACTGCAACGTTTCATGGAACAAGAGCAAGATTAAACTCACGGCGAGCTGTGAGCTATGGGTTTCGGGCCCTGGCTCGTAACCCGATCCCCACAGCCCGTTAACCTTCGATTGTAACTTTACCCTCTAAAAGCGCAGCGTCTCTTAGCTCTCTTTGTGCATAATTTTCTTAAGATCTAATTGCACGGAGAGAAGAGAATGAGGATTAAATGAGAAGATAAAACAGGTATTAGCAGATAACTGGTAGACGTAGAGCTTGCTCACGTGTGAAGCGAAGCTTCAAATGTTTTAACCTTAACCCGCTCCTCGCAGCCCGAACCCCGTTGCCAGTTACATAAATATCAGGCAATAAAAAACCGCGTTAAAATCAATTAACGCGGTTTTTTTATGCTTTGAGCTAAACTTAGTGCTTATTCAGCATTAAGTGTTTTAGTCATTGCTGAGCTAGCACGACCTGCAGGTTTTACCGAGCCAGGGCGAAGGCCACTGTCAGGGATTAACTCACGTTTGTCATGTGCCATTGCAACTGATGTATGCTTGATTTCGCTATCAGCTACAGGTGTTGGCTGTGCCATTGGCGCACTTGCATGTCCAGCTGTAATCACTGTTTTAGCGTTAACATTAGTAGAGCTCGCTTGCGACACTGTCACAGGCTGACTTTCAACTACAGGCGCTTCTTTAGCTTCTACAGGTGTTTCAGTAGCACTAACCGGTGCAGTTTCTGCTTCAACAGCGACTTCTTCAGTTTGTACTGGCTCTTCAGATTTCACTGGTTCTTCAGTTTTCACTGGCTCTTCAGTTTTCACTGGTTCTTCAGTTTTAACTGGCTCTTCAGCTTTCACTGGTTCTTCAGCTTTCACTGGTTCTTCAGTTTTAACTGGCTCTTCAGTTTTAACTGGCTCTTCAGCTTTCACTGGTTCTTCAGCTTTCACTGGTTCTTCAGCTTTCACCGGCTCTTCCGCTTTTACTGGTTCTTCAGTTTTCGCTAATTCTTCTTCAACAATATTTTGCTCGACTGCATCAGAGGCATCAACAGCCGTTTTGTGTGCCTTTGCTTTTAGCTCTGCTTCATATTCAGCTGCAGCTTGATCAGCAACGGGTACAAACGCAGGCGCTTCATCAGAAGACTTTTCTTGCGCGTTTTCACCTTCAGGGCGACGACGACGCTGACCTGATGCACGAAGATGACGTGGTGAACGACGTGAACGAGTGCGTGTTTGCTCTTGTTCTTCATCTTGTGTTACTGCGTTATCGTTTGAATCAACAACAGCTTCTGCTTGTTCTTTAGCAGGTGCAGGTGCTTTTTCAACAACAGGCGTTTGCTTTTCAACAACAGGTGCTTGCTCTTTCACTTGTGGCTTTTCTTCTTTCCCCACAGGTTGCTCAACAGCTTGTTCTATTGTTTGAACTTGCTCAGCACTTTCGTCTTGTACGCGAACTTTTTTGCGTAAATTACGACGTTGACGACGTACCTTAGGCTTTTGCTCTTTTGGCTCAGCATTCTTATCAGATTTAGGCGCAGTATCCGCTTTTTGAGTTGCCTCTGCTTTTACTTGCGTTTTATCTTCTGTTTTATGCTCAGGACGTTTACGCGTATTTGAATTACGACGGCGCTTATTGCGGTTTTCATTCTTTTCTTGCGTATCGCTTACAGGTGCTGAGTCATTTTTAGTTTCAGACTCTGTATTACGTTCGTTGCGTGGTTTATTACGTGGGTTATTATTGCGACGACGTTGGTTGTTACGACGACGATTATCATTACCACGGTTGTTATTGGTACGCTCTTGAGATTTTTTATCTGTAGACTCTTGTGTTGTTTGTTCACTTTCGCTTGCAAATAACGACTTAATCCATTTACCAAGTGCAGTAAATAAGCCAATTTCAGCTTTTGCTTCTACTACCGGCGCTGCTTTTGCTGCTGCTTGTGGAGCAGGGCTAGAAGGCATAACGACACCTTTAAGCTTCGGCTCTTCACGTACAGGTGCTGCAGGCGATTTAGACATTTCAAATGCTTCAGGCTCAGGCGCAACAACTTGCTCATAACTTACTGTTTCAAGTGTTTCGTCTTTACGTAAACGCATAACTTCGTAATGTGGTGTTTCCATGTGTTGATTAGGAATAATCACTACATCACATTTATGATGCTTTTCAATGCGGTGAACGCTACGACGCTGCTCATTTAATAAATAAGCGGCAACGGCAACAGGCACTTGTGCGTTTACTTGTGCAGTGTTGTCTTTAATCGCTTCTTCTTCAATCAAGCGTAAAATTGATAGTGCAATTGACTCGTTTGAACGAATAGTACCTTGACCACTACAACGTGGACAAACACCTTGGCTTGCTTCACCTAGTGAAGGGCGTAAGCGCTGACGCGACATTTCAAGTAAACCAAAGCGCGAAATTTTGCCAATTTGTACACGAGCACGATCTGGGCGAGCAGCATCTTTTAAGCGGTTTTCTACTTCACGTTGATGACGTGGAGGTGTCATATCAATAAAGTCGATAACAATTAAACCACCCAAGTCACGTAAACGAAGTTGACGTGCAATTTCATCCGCTGCTTCTAGGTTGGTGTTAAGTGCTGTTTCTTCAATATCACCGCCTTTTGTTGCTTTAGACGAGTTGATATCAATAGAGGTAAGTGCTTCAGTAGGGTCAATAACAATTGAACCGCCTGACGGTAAACGCACTTCACGTTGGAACGCAGACTCAATTTGGCTTTCAATTTGGTAATGCGTAAATAATGGTGTGTCACCTTGATAAAGCTTAACGCGGCTCATAAAGTCAGGACGAAAACGCTCAATGTGCGCTTTAGCTTCTTCAAAAACACGTGGTTTATCAATTAAAATTTCGCCAATGTCACGACGTAAATAATCGCGAATAGCGCGGAAAATAACGTTACTTTCTTGGTGAATTAAGAATGGCGCTTTAGCACTGTCTGCCGCTTGTTGAATGGCTTCCCAGTGGACTAATAATGCTTTTAAATCGTAGTTTAGTTCTTCAAACGATTTACCAACACCCGCAGTACGTACAATTAAGCCCATACCTTTAGGTAGTTCTAAACGGCTTAGCGACTCTTTAAGTTCAGTACGCTCATCACCTTCGATACGGCGAGAAATACCGCCAGCACGAGGGTTGTTAGGCATAAGCACTAAGTAGCTGCCGGCAACACTGATAAAGGTAGTTAATGCTGCACCTTTTTGGCCGCGCTCTTCTTTATCAACTTGTACGATTACTTCTTGACCTTCTTTGATCACGTCGCGAATATTCGGACGACCATGGAAGGTGTAACCTTGCGGGAAGTAAGTACGAGCAATTTCTTTTAATGGAAGGAAACCATGACGATCAGCACCGTAGTCAACAAATGCTGCTTCTAAAGATGGTTCAATGCGTGTGATTTTGCCTTTATAAATATTGGCTTTTTTCTGTTCGTGACCTGGGCTTTCTATATCTAAATCATATAGGCGCTGGCCGTCAACCAGTGCTACGCGCATTTCTTCTTGCTGCGTTGCATTGATTAGCATACGTTTCATAATGTTACTCTACTAGTTTATGTCGCTGACATGACGATGTTTTTCTCGCCTGTTCAGGTGTTCCTATTTTTAGAATGTGCAGCCTCACGACTGGGTCTTTAACGGAACGGCTCTGTATTTTGGTACGCAGTATTTTAAATGCCGGCAAACAATAGGGTGTTATCACGCTATTAAATTCTAAAAGGATTCAAATGTGTCGGCTATTTAGCTCAATACACGTTTTATCCAGAAGTTGGCCTGTCATATCAATCTTATTAAATGCATTCATATTAGGTGCGTAGGGCTCTTTAGGTTCAAACCATAGTTTCGTTTTTAAAACTACCGTTATCTATTTTATGAGCAAAAATCGCTACCGATGTTAATGAACGCTTATTTATTAGATTTTTTTAGTTCTAAATAAGCTGCTGTACGTTACTACTACAATATTTGAGCGAATTCTGAACGGCGTGTTTTTACGCCGTCACTATCAGACAAATTATCTGTTCATTGCTTTTACTATCACATTAAAAATCAATTCATGTTCAAACTTAACCTGCAATATATTACGCGCATTGCCGTTAGTTGTGCGCACGTGTTAACTGGGTATGTATAAAAGCTTTGGAAAACTTAACTCGGATCTGTATGATCGGTTACCCAGAATGTGCATCACGAATGTTTTGTTGTGTTAAAAAGCACCGTTGTTATTTGCAAATACTAAATATTTGCGCTGCTGATTATCCCACTATTATAACCGTGTTAGCAACTAAATTATTTTACTTAAATCAGTGATTAGGCAATGTCAGAAAAAACCGGCTTACAAGTAACTTTTGTCACTATCAACGAAGACCACTTAGGTCAGCGTATTGATAACTTTCTTATTACCCATTTAAAAGGGGTGCCTAAAAGCGCAGTTTACAAAATTCTTCGTAAGGGTGAGGTGCGTGTAAATAAAAAACGTATTAAGCCTGTTTATAAATTGCAGCTAGACGACGTTATTCGTATACCGCCAATTAGAGTGTCAGAGCGTGAAGAGTTTGTACCGTCAAAACTCGATAAAGTAACGCGCCTCGAAGACGATATATTATTTGAAGATAAATACCTGATTGTTATTAATAAGCCCTCAGGCATGGCTGTTCATGGCGGTAGTGGCTTAAGCTACGGGCTTATTGAAGCATTACGCGTTTTACGCCCAGAAGAGCGTAGCCTTGAGCTTGTGCATCGGTTAGACCGCGATACCTCAGGTTGTTTACTTATTGCTAAGCGTCGCTCAGTGCTGACCGCTTTGCATGAGCAATTACGCGAAAAAACCATGGAAAAAAATTACTGGGCATTGGTAGAAGGCCAATGGGACTCGAAAACGAAAAATGTAACGGAAGGTTTGCGTAAAAATACCCTTAAATCGGGTGAGCGCGTAGTACGTGTTGATAACACGGAAGGCAAACCGTCGCATACCCGTTTTAAAGTGCTTGAGCGTTATAACGATTGTTCATTAGTACAAGCATCCCCTGTAACTGGTCGTACTCACCAAATTCGTGTGCACACTCAGTGCCAAGGTCATGCCATTGCCTGTGATGACAAATACGGCGACCAAGGATTTGACGAGTCAATGCGTAAACGTGGTTTAAACCGCTTATTTTTACACGCCCATGATTTAAGCTTCTATCATCCGAAAAACGAAACCACTATGCGAGTAGAAGCACCGCTTGATAAAGCACTATCAAGCTGTTTAGTTAAACTTAGAGCAGCAAAAGCGTGAATGTAACGCCGATTAAAAAATATAAACTGGTGATTTTTGATTGGGATGGCACCATTATGGATTCAATTAGCAAAATCGTTAATTGCATTCGCAAAAGTGCCCAATCGCTTAATATTGAGCCGCCAAGTGATACCGCCAGTAAAAATATTATTGGTTTATCGCTTGAAAACGCAATCGCAACCTTGTTTCCTGACCACCGAGAGCATCACGAAGCGCTTATTGCAGGATATAAACAGCAATATGCACTTGATACCACCCCAACACCGGTGTTTGATCATGTTGCACAGGTACTTACTGCGTTAAAAAGCCAAGGTGTAATTTTGGCCGTGGCTACAGGAAAAAGCCGAGTAGGGTTAGATCGTTTATTAGGTGAAAGTGAACTGAGTCACTTTTTTAGTGCTACGCGAACCAGTGACGACGCTAAATCAAAGCCTGCTCCCGATATGCTTTATCAATTGCTTGAAGAGCTAGGGGTAAGTGTTGATGAAGCGCTAATGATAGGCGACACCCAAATAGATATGGCAATGGCAAAAGCCGCTGGCATGGATAGAATAGGGGTAACCATGGGCGTGCACAACGCTGCGCAATTAAACGAATTAACCCCGATTGCAACCGTTGACAACTATCAGCAGTTGCAAAATATATTACTCGGTTAATCAGTTAATTTGCGCTAGGCATTTGCGCTGCTAATACATCAACACCAAACTCAGCCAATAATTGGCTGAGTTTAATCAGTGGTAAACCAATTAAGCTGTTTGGATCATCACCACTGAGTCTTTCAAATAAACAAATACCCAAGCCTTCACTTTTAAAACTTCCTGCACAGTTATAAGGTTGCTCTGCATCGCAATAAGCACTTATTTGCGCCGTTGTTAACGTTTTAAAGGTTACATTGAATGGCTCAACAATGGTTTTGCATTGCTTAGTATGAATATCGAACACACACAAGCCCGTTAAAAAAGTGACTGTTTGCCCGCTAAATAAGCTCAATTGCTTTATTGCGTTTTCTTTATTGTGCGGCTTACCTAATATTTGACCATCAAATACAGCAACCTGATCGGAGCCAATTGCGAGGCCTTGGTCAAAATGATCGACGGCTGCAGCGGCTTTTAATTCGCTGAGGCGCTTAACAAGCATGGTTGGTGTTTCGTTTTTATGCGGCGTTTCGTCAACATCGGGCGAAAACGTTTCAAACGGCAGATTAAATTTTTGTAATAAAGACTGCCTAAATGGCGAGCTTGAGGCTAATATAAGGGAGTGCTTCATGGCATGTTTTCCTAGCGTAAATCAGATTGAGTTAGGATAAATCAGATCCGTGAGTAAAACACGTGAAAAACAACGTAAAATTGGTTTTTTACTTTGACTAACTTACTAACTATCTATATGATGCAGCCCCTATGCAAAAGGTGAAAATTCCCATCACCCTTCATCCGGGCAAAGCAGCTCAGCATCGTTTAAAGTATGACGGCGTTGTACCGCTTGAGAAACTTCCTCGTTTACGAGGGGTTATCCAGGAAGAAGTAGGTGAAATAGCGGTAAAAATTCATTGCAAAAACGATGAGCAAGGTTTAGTTGTGATTAGTGGCAATTTGTCCACACACGTAACTGTCACTTGTCAACGTTGTAATGGTGATTTAGGGTTGGATTTGGATCAAGACTTTGTGTATTCGCCAGTCGGTTTGGATGCAGAGTCAGATGATCTTCCAGAAAGCTACGACGAAGTAGCACTTGATGAAAATGGTGAAATAGACGTATTTGAGTTAATCGAAGACGAACTTATTTTAGCAGTGCCATTAGTGCCTACCCACAACGAAGCTTCATGCAGTTATACAGCAGAGCCTGCCAGCTTTGGTGTTTTAAAGGCGGAAGATGATAAACCAAATCCATTTGATATTTTGAAACAACTTAAGAAAGATTCTTAGGAGAAGACTATGGCTGTACAAAAAAGCAAAAAGTCTCGTGCAAGACGCGGCATGCGCCGTTCACACGATGCGATCAGTGGTCCAACTTTAACTGTAGACCAAACATCTGGTGAGACTCATCGTCGTCACCATGTGACTGCAGATGGTTACTACAAAGGCGTTCAAGTAATTTCTAACTAAGAGATTGCTTATATGCTGACTAATCTAACCATAGCGTTAGATATGATGGGGGGCGATTATGGCCCCCGTTCATCTATCCCCGCAGCCGTTCGTGCGGTAAATGCTAATGCCAACTTAAAACTCATTTTATGTGGCAACGAGCAAGTAATAGCTAAACAACTAGAATCACTCGATTCACTTTCTCATCCCAGATTAATTATTCGCCATTGTAACGATGTTGTTACCAATGCCTGCGAACCCGCTGTTGCTGTTCGCTCAAAAAAAGATTCTTCCATGCGAGTTGCCCTTGATTTAGTTAAATCGGGTGAAGCGCAAGCCTGTGTTAGCTCTGGCAATACAGGAGCGCTATTTTTTATGGCGCATTACGTATTAAAAATGCTTCCAGGGGTGAAACGTCCCGCACTTATCTCTGCTGTACCTACTGAACGTAAAAATCCCGTTTACTTACTCGACTTAGGCGCTAATGTGCATTGTGATGCGCAAATGCTGTATCAGTTCGGCATTATGGGCTCTGTGGTTGCAGGCCAAGCACTTGGCTGCGATAACCCTAAAGTGAGTTTATTAAATATTGGTGCTGAAGATATAAAAGGCCATGAAGAAATTAAGCAAGCCGCACAATTAATGCAACAAAGCGAGCTGATTAATTATATTGGTTACAGTGAAGGCAGCGATATTTTTTCTGGCAAAGCCGATGTTATTGTCTGTGAAGGCTTTGTTGGTAATGTTGCACTTAAAACCTGTGAAGGCATTGCTAAACTTATCATGAAAAAGTTTACCCGTGCCCTCGAAAAGCACGTCGTTTACAAGTGTATGGCGTTTATGTTGGCGCCAATCATAAAAAAACTCTATAAAAGAGTGAACCCCGACCAGTATAACGGCGCTTCTCTGGTAGGATTGCGCGGTATTGTTGTTAAAAGCCATGGAAATGCCTCAGCTAAAGCATTTCATGCCGCAATCGACGAAGCAGTGAAAGAAGTAGAACGTCAACTTCCAGATAAAATAGCTGCTATTTTCGAAAAAACACATTCTAAAGACACGGCGGTTGAATAACAGTTAACGTGCCGTGTTACACATTATTTATTTTGTTTAATTATAAGAGCAAATTATGGCACAAAAAATTGCACTTCTTTTTCCAGGTCAAGGCTCGCAAACTGTGGGTATGTTACAAGAGCTACTAGCGAGTTCTGACATAGTAAAAGCTACATTTGCAGAAGCTTCAAGCGCACTTGGTTACGACCTAGCAGACCTTGTACTTAACGGTCCAGAAGAAAAACTAAATCAAACACACCGTACTCAGCCTGCACTATTAACTGCAAGCGTTGCTATTTATCGTCATTGGTTAGCTGCAAATCCAGATGCAGACGTCGTTATGGCAGGTCACAGCCTGGGTGAGTACTCAGCTTTAGTATGTAGCGATGTGATCAGTTTAAGCGAAGCCGTAAAATTGGTTGAAAACCGCGGTTTATACATGCAAGAGGCCGTACCTGCTGGTGTAGGTTCTATGGCCGCAATTATTGGTTTAGGCGACGATGAAATTAAAGCCGCTTGTGCAGCAGCGGCACAAGGTGAAGTGGTTTCTCCAGTAAACTATAACTCGCCAGGGCAAGTGGTTATTGCCGGTCATAAAGATGCAGTTGATAGAGCCTCTGTTGCTTGTAAAGAAGCCGGAGCAAAACGTGCACTGCCATTATCGGTAAGCGTACCGTCGCATTGTGAACTAATGAAACCAGCCGCAGAAAAATTAGCCGCCGATTTAGCCGCTTTAACATTTAATACACCTAAGTGTGATGTAATTAATAATGTTGATGTAAAAGCTGAAGGTTCAGCAGATGCAATTAAAGAGGCATTAGTGCGTCAGCTATATAGCCCAGTACGTTGGACCGAAACGGTACAAGCACTGGTTGCACAAGGTGTAACGCAAAGTTATGAATTTGGTCCTGGTAAAGTACTAACCGGGCTTGCAAAACGTATTGATAAAGCGATGGTGTGTGGTTCAGTTAACGACCTTGCATCAATCGATTCAGCTAAATAAGAGTATATAAAATGAGTAATTTATTTTCTTTAGAGGGCAAAGTTGTCCTGATCACTGGCGCTAGCCGTGGTATTGGTAAGGCCATTGCAAACACATTAGTAGCACAAGGTGCAAAAGTAGCGGGCACAGCAACAAGTGAGTCGGGTGCGGCTAAAATTAGTGACTACTTAGGTGATAACGGTAAGGGCTATGCGTTAAACGTAACGGATCCTGCATCGATTGAGGCGACATTAGCGGCAATTAAAGCCGATTTAGGTGATATTGATGTATTAGTAAATAATGCCGGTATTACGCGCGATAATTTATTAATGCGCATGAAAGAAAATGAGTGGGACGATATTATCGATACCAACTTAAGCTCTATCTTCCGTTTATCTAAGGCTGTACTTCGCCCAATGATGAAGAAAAAGAACGGCCGTATCATCAATATCGGCTCTGTAGTGGGTACTATGGGTAATGCGGGTCAAGCTAACTATGCGGCCGCTAAAGCGGGTGTTATCGGCTTTTCTAAGTCACTAGCGCGTGAGGTAGCCTCTCGTGGTATTACTGTAAATGTGGTTGCACCTGGTTTTATTCAAACAGACATGACCGATGATTTGACAGATGAGCAAAAAGCAGCAACGCTTGCAAACGTACCTGCGGGTCGTTTAGGTCAGCCAGATGAGATTGCAGCTGCAGTATGTTATTTAGCATCTGACGCCGCTGCGTATGTATCAGGTGAAACTTTGCATGTAAATGGTGCGATGTACATGGTTTAAGTTCGCAATGCGAATTAAATAAACTATAAATTGCATGCGGGTTTGCTAAAAAATATTGAATTTTTCGCAAACTTGCTTTAAACATACTTGAAATCGCTGTGAAAATAAGCGATAAAAGATAAAATAAACACTCAAGAGGTTTGACCAGCAAATTATTTATGGTCAAAAGATTGAATCAGAGAATTATCGGACGTAAACTACGCCGCAATCTGAAAATAACGCATTGGCGTTTTTAATAAAGGAAAGAAGAATGAGCGATATCCAAGAACGCGTAAAGAAAATTATCATCGAACAGCTAGGTGTTAAAGAAGAAGAAGTTAAAAACGAAGCTTCATTCGTTGATGACCTAGGTGCAGACTCTCTTGATACTGTTGAATTAGTAATGGCTCTTGAAGAAGAGTTCGACACTGAGATCCCAGATGAAGAAGCTGAAAAGATCACTACAGTACAATCTGCAATCGATTACGTTACAGCTCACGCTGAGTAATTAATCGCAAATTAAGGGCAGCATTCGCTGCCTTTAATCTTTATATCCAAACCACCTCAAAGTACATGATTCAATTCCAAACCCTCACTCATCATCAGCAATTAAATTGTTATTGCTCAGCGTTGGTTATTGGTTTGAGACTCGCACTTTGAGGTAGCTTGGGTATGATCATCCCCCATACTAATAACATAACTAGCAACAGCGTTAACGCTGAAATAAACTGAGCTAAGTTAATTGGTATAATAATAATTCCTTATTGGAGGCAAACCGTGGCTAAACGTCGTGTCGTCGTAACTGGCTTAGGAATGTTGACGCCGCTAGGCAATGATGTTCAATCAACCTGGCAAGGCTTATTAGATGCTAAAAGTGGTATTCAAAATATTACCCACTTTGATACATCAAAATTTGGTACTCACTTCGCTGGTTTAATCAATGGTTTTGATGCATCGGCTTATATGTCACCAAAAGATGCTAAAAAAATGGATTTATTTATCCAGTATGGCATTGCAGCGGGTGTTCAAGCTTTTCAAGATTCTGGCCTCGAAGTCACTGAACAAAACGCAACACGCATAGGTGTAGCGGTGGGTTCAGGCATTGGTGGCTTAACTCTCATTGAAGAAAACCACATAAAATTATTAAACAGCGGCCCACGTAAGTTATCGCCGTTTTATGTACCGTCTACCATTATTAATATGATCTCGGGTCATTTATCTATAATGCACGGCTTACGTGGTCCTAATATTTCAATTGTAACGGCATGTACTACAGGCCTGCACAACATTGGCCATGCCGCTCGTATGATTGCCTACGGCGATGCCGATGCAATGGTTGCCGGTGGCGCAGAAAAAGCCTGTACACCAATTGGAATGGGTGGCTTTAACGCCGCACGTGCGCTTTCAACGCGTAATGACGATCCACAAGCAGCGTCTCGCCCGTGGGATAAAGACCGTGATGGTTTTGTACTTTCTGATGGTGCCGGTGTGGTGGTTGTTGAAGAATACGAACACGCGAAGGCACGTGGCGCTAAAATTTATGCAGAACTTGTTGGTTTTGGTATGAGTGGTGATGCGTACCACATGACCTCACCACCAGAAGATGGCGCAGGTGCAGCTCTGGCTATGGAAAACGCATTAAATGATGCGCAAGTAAATGCAGAGCAAGTTGGCTACATCAATGCACATGGTACGTCTACTCATGCGGGCGACAAAGCAGAAACGTCAGCGGTTAAAACTATTTTTGGTGATTCAGCTAAAGATGTAATGGTAAGTTCATCTAAATCTATGATGGGTCACTTACTTGGAGCGGCGGGCTCTGTTGAGTCGATAGTATCTATTTTATCGTTGACCGAGCAAAAAGTGACGCCAACGATTAACTTAGATAACCCAGATGAAGGCTGTGATTTAGATTACGTACCGCATACAGCACGTGATGCTAAACTTGATTACGCTTTGTGTAACTCATTTGGGTTTGGTGGTACTAATGGCTCGTTACTGTTTAAAAAGGTATAATCTTTTTTAACAACGAACGACAATAAGAACCCAGTTGTTTAACTGGGTTTTTTTATGTGTAAAAAAATATGCAAACAATAATAACAGCAAGTGAAACCAGTAATATAAGCACCCGTGATAGGGGCTTAAATTATGGCGATGGCTTTTTTACCACTGCAATGGTTACTGATGGACAAGTTGAGCATTGGGCTTATCATAAAGCACGTTTAATTGAATGTGCGCAGCGTTTGGGCTTTCCTGCACTTGAATTTAATGCACTAGAGTCGCACATTACTCAGCAAGTAGCATCACAGGCGCAAGCGGTTGTTAAAATTGTGGTAACACGCGGCGAGGGCGGGCGAGGCTATGCGCCACCAAGCGAATGTAATTTAAATATTATTGTGAGTGTTTTACCTTATCCAGATCATTATAACAGTTTAACAGATGCAGGCATTAGTTTAGCTATTAGCCCGATTAAGCTGGCCGTTCAACCTCATTTAGCTGGACTTAAAACTTTAAATAGGCTTGAACAAGTACTGATCAAAAATGCCCTACAAACTCAGCACAGCGATGATGCGTTAGTCCTTGATTACAACAACAATGTAATTGAAACTTCAGCGGCTAATATTTTTGCAATAAAAAATAATAAAGTATTTAGCCCAAGGCTCGATGAATGCGGTATTAAAGGTGTTTTTCTGCAATCTTTATGTGATAAATTAACCGTTGAATTTAAAACTGTCAGCGTTGATGACCTTACCCAAGCAGACGCCGTATTTTTATGTAACAGCTTAATGAAAATTGTGCCCGTAAAAAGTATAGGCGAGCACTGTTTTGATATTGTGCACAGCCAATCATTACTAAACGAGTTACTAGCCAAGGAGGCTTAGTGTTAAAAGTTATATTATCAGTATTACTACTGGCTTTTTTTAGCTCTGTGATTGGCTACCAGCAATTACAAGCAACCATTCAAACGCCATTAAAGGTAGCCACTAACACCCAATTTAAAGTTGAAAAAGGCACCGGTTTTAATAAGTTATGTCGTCAGTGGCAACAGCAGCAGTGGCTTGAAGATTGCTGGCGGTTTCAAATATTAGCTAAACTCGACCCAACCTTGACCGATTTAAAAGCGGGTTTGTATGAGTTGAGCGTAGATAGCGTAATAAACAACATAAAAAAAATAAACCAAGGTGAGCAAATTAGTTTTAGCTTTACCATTATTGAAGGTCAAGCACTTAGAGATGTATTAAATACGGTAAAAATTGCTCCACATTTACAAAACGATTTAAAACTCGAACAGCTTGGCGAGCAAATAATCGGCAAGCAAACTCACCTTGAAGGATGGTTGTTTCCCGATACCTATCATTATCATAGTAACGACAGCGCGAGTAGTTTATTAAAGCGTGCAGCGCAAAAAATGCAGCAAACACTGGCAGATGCATGGCAGCAACGGGCAAGTGATTTACCTTACAATACCGCCTATGAGGCCCTGATAATGGCTTCTATTATCGAAAAAGAAACCGCGCTTGCCAGCGAACGCCCGTTAATTGCTTCGGCGTTTATTAACCGCTTAAATACCAATATGCGCTTACAGACCGATCCTACCGTAATATATGGACTAGGCGAAGATTTTGACGGCGATATTAAACGTAAAGACTTAAGAAATTACACCCCGTATAATACCTATCGTATTAACGGATTACCGCCCACACCGATTGCCATGCCCTCCAAAGAAGCCATTTTAGCGGCGGTAAACCCGCCCAAAAGCGAGTATGTTTACTTTGTAGCCAAAGGCGATGGTAGCCATCAGTTTTCAACCACATTAAAACAACATAATGCGGCGGTTAACCAGTATATTTTAAATAAAAAGAATTAGTGTTTATGAAACCAAAATTTATAGTTATAGAAGGCCTAGAGGGCGCGGGTAAATCTACCGCCATTGCCCTGTGCCAAGACTTTTTAAATCATCACCATGTTGATTTTATCAATGTGCGCGAACCCGGTGGAACACCACTGGCTGAATCGTTACGTACTTTAGTAAAAGCAGAACACCAAGAAGAAATAGCTTTTGAAACTGAGCTGCTAATTATGTATGCCGCGCGTTCACAACTAATGCATAATGTGATCAACCCAGCGCTTGAACAAGGCCAGTGGGTATTGGCTGATCGTCACGATTTATCGTCACAGGCGTATCAAGGCGGTGGGCGAGGAATTAGTGCAAACACGTTAGCGTCGTTATCGTCTATGGTGTTAAAAGGTTTAAAACCCGATTTAACTATTTACTTAGATATAGACCCTGTTATTGGCCTTGAACGTGCAAAAGGCCGTGGTGAGCTAGATAGAATTGAGCAAGAAGCCATTGAGTTTTTTCAGCGCACCCGTATGCGTTACATTGAGCTTGCAAATGATGACGACAGCATAAAAACAGTTGATGCCAACCAAAGTATTGATAAAGTTCACCGTGATATTACCAATGTACTACGCACGTTTTTTTCAGGGTTAAAATAATATGGCATTGCCGTGGCTTAATGAGGTAGAGCAACGCTTAACTCAAAGCTATAAAGCGCAACGTTTTCATCATGCGCAACTGTTTTGTGGGCCCATTGGGGTTGGCAAATTTGAACTAAGTGAGCAACTCGCAAACAGTTTGCTATGCCAAAATACGCAAGTACAGTTAAGTAGCCCCACTAGCGTACTAAGACCTTGTGGGCAATGTAAAAGTTGTTCATTAAACTTAGCGGGTACACACCCAGACAAACGCATTACCCGAGTAGAAGGGCAAAGCATAGGTGTTGATGATATTCGCGGCATAAGCGATTTTATGCACCAGTCAGCTGCGCAAAATGGCAATAAAGTAGCGATTATTCAAAACTGCGAAAAAATGACCACCGCAGCCGCTAATGCGTTATTAAAAACCCTTGAAGAGCCAAGTAATAGTCGGTTTTTAATCCTGACAACCAGCCAAGTGGCGCAGTTACCAGCGACTATTTTAAGCCGTTGTGCTAAAACCGAGGTTAAAGTAACTAATAACCAATTAGCACAACAATGGTTAAGTAGTTTGGATGTGCCTAACTATACCTGGTTGTCGTTATTTTATAGCCAACCATTGCAAGTAAAGCAGTGGCAACAGCAAAATCAGCTAGAAAATATTGATACGCTTTATAAATTTGCAACTGAGTTTAAACAAAGCCATAATTTCAATGCGTTAGTCGATATAATAAATAAACAGCCCGAGCTTGTTCGTATTTTTACTTTATTTTTAAGTGAGCAGCTCAAACAACAGCTTTTAAATGGCATGAGTTTTGACTCTTATCAAGTTGCTCAGCAAGCACTGAATGATTTTTTACAGAATAACATACAAATACTTGGGTTAAATTTACCGCTTGCGGTATCACGACTAGCGTATACATTACGTAACCAATAAAAAGGACTAGATATGCAAGAGCTATTAGTAGATATAGACGACCTTGATGAACTATATCGCTGTTACATGCCTTTTTTAAAAAAAGGTGGGTTATTTGTACGCACCAATATGCGTTATGAACCTGGGTATTCACTTGCCTTACGCGTTACCTTGCCTGACGCGCTAGAAGATGACGTGGTAACCGGAAAGGTTACGTGGGTCACTCCACAAGGCGCTCAGAGCTCAAATCCACCGGGGATCGGTATTAGCTTTTTAGATGACAAAACCAATCTAAACGCGAAGATCGAAAAACTGCTGGGGACTATGTTAAACTCCGGCAATCCAACTTATACCATGTAGTAAAAACAGGCCTTATTTTGATTGTAGATTCTCATTGCCATTTAGACCGTCTTGATTTTGATAAACTCGATTTAAACCTAGACCAAGTACTTGATAACGCCCGCGCTAAAAAAGTAGAACATTTTTTATGTGTCAGCGTCACACTTGATCAGTTTCCCGATATGCTAGAGCAAATTAAGCATTACGATGACGTGTCTGCGTCATGTGGCGTGCATCCACTCGATCAAAAAGACGCACTCAACAAACAGCAATTAATTGACTTAGCCTCACACGACAAAGTAGTAGCCATAGGTGAAACTGGGCTTGATTATTACTATGCAAAAGACACTCATGCAGTGCAACAAGCGAGTTTTGTTGGCCATATTGAGGTAGCTAATGAATTACAAAAGCCACTTATTATTCATACCCGTGATGCCCGTGCCGATACCATTAATTTAATGCGTGAGCACAAAGCAGAAAATTGCGGTGGGGTACTTCACTGTTTCACCGAAGATTGGGATATGGCCAAAAAAGCCATTGATATGGGCTTTTATATCTCTATTTCAGGCATTGTGACCTTTAAAAATGCGGTAGAGCTTAAAGAGGTAGTAAAGCAAATTCCTCTCGATCGACTGCTTATTGAAACCGACTCGCCTTACTTAGCGCCAGTACCATATCGTGGTAAAACTAATCAGCCAGCGTATGTTGAAGACGTGGCTTATTACATTAGTGAACTCAAAGGCATTAGCTTTAACGAGTTGGCAAAAGCCACTACTGATAACTTTTACTCTTTATTTAAATTAGCAGCTAAAGGCTAACCTCATGACGATTCTCTCGGTGCAACACCCGCTGATAATTATGGGGCCCATGGTGCGCCGAGCAGAAAAAGCTTCAGTTTGTATTCAGTTTGCTACTTCAAAGCCAGTAAATTGCCGTGTAGAGCTAATTGGCTTCGAGTGCTATAGCGAACAAGACACCATAAGGCTAGGTGAATATTTATTCTTACAGTTTGTGGTAATTAAACCTATAAACAGTCAGTTCCCGCGCGATACATTATTATCATACCAACTATTTTTTGATGACACCCCTGTTGATTTATCAGCATTTAGCTTTAACAATCAGCCATTACCTGAATTTGTGATCCCCAAAAAACTAACGCAAATATTACATGGCTCGTGCCGCAATGCGCATCATCCTGCAAAAGACAGCCTAGTAAGTTCAAGCCATTGGCAAGCCGTTCAGCGAAGTAATGAACAGCAGGGGGCACAGTTATTATTGCTTTCGGGCGATCAAATTTATGCTGACGATGTAGCTGGCCCCATGTTATTAGCGATACATCAGCTAATTAAGCACTTGGGTATTTATAAAGAGCAGCCACTTGATTTAGATTTACCCGCTGACATTGCAGAACAGTTGTATGGTCGCCATTACTTGTTGCCAACTACCTCATGGAAAAACCGCTCAAAACTAGGTATTGGCTATTGGTTAAAAAAGGACGAACCGCATTTTTCTAGTGTAAAAGCGTATAATCATCTGATTCATTTTGAAGAGTTCGTAGCACTGTATTTACTCAATTTTAGTAGCCAAGCATGGCAATACATTGACCTAAATAACTTAAGTTACTCAGGTGGTAACGGAAAAAATCAAGCGCTATTTAATGCAGAAAAAACCGCATTAATCGACTATGCACAAGGTTTAGCAGAGGTAGATCGATTGTTTGCCAATGTATCTACCTTAATGATGTTTGATGACCATGATGTAACCGACGATTGGAACCTCACCGCAGGGTGGGAGCAAGCCATTAATCAAAACCGCAGCAGCAAGCGTATTGTAAATAATGGCTTAGCGAGCTATTGGCTGTTTCAAGGAATGGGCAACGACGCACTGCAAAAAACCGGATCGTTACTTGGCCCTTTTAACGACTGTTTAGCCGGCGATATGCAATGGCAATTTAAAGCGTTTGATAAGCACCTTAACGATTTTAACCATTGGCATTACGAGCTAATGACCATTCCTAAAGTGGTGGTGCTCGATACTCGTACGCATCGTTGGCGTAATGAGCAAAACTTTAACGAACCTTCAGGTTTACTTGATTGGGAACGTCTCACAGAGCTTGAAGAAAGCCTATTAAGCCATGACCAAGTCATTATTGTATCGCCTGCTCCCGTGTTTGGGGTTAAATCGATAGAGGCAATTCAAGCGGTGTTTAATATGTGTGGGCAACCACTGATGGTTGATGTAGAAAACTGGATGGCCCACGAAGGCTCAGCCAAAAAGTTACTCAACACCTTTAGGCGCACCGACACCCCAAACGAAACGCTGATTTTATCGGGCGATGTACACTATTCGTTTTGTTTTTCAGTGCAAAAGCGTTTTGGCGATCATCCCAACAGAATTTGGCAACTGACAGCCAGTGGCATTAAAAATGAGTTTCCGCGCAAGCTAATAAATATACTCGACAAGCTCGACTCTATTTTATACGGTCCCAAAAGCCCACTTAACTTTTTTACCAAACGCTGGCATATGGAAGTAGACAAACACCAAACTAAAGGCAAAGGGCAAAAGTACTTAGTAAGCGATTCTGCCATTAGTTTGGTTACGCTTGAAGCGGGTAATTTAGCCAGGTATCAGCTAATCCACGGCGACGGCCACACCACCGAATTTGATTTAGAAGAGCAGTGATTTAATACAAGAATTAGGTCGATATTATTGCCAACTTGTAGCAGCGGCTTCATGTCGCGTCATTTTATAATGTCGTTAGCGACGGGCGACGGGCGATGAGCGACGAGTTACGGGGTAAATATCCAAAAGCGCAGCGTCTCTTAACTCTCTTTGTTAATAATTTCTTTGCGCGGCATAAAGCCCCGCCTACAATAAACAGCTATGTTACCCTTATTCGTAGGCGGGAGTTTACCTCGCGCATGTTTAAAGTATGAGGGTATTAGGCCCGTAACCTGACCCCCGCAGCCCGTTAACTTCGTCGTTTTTTAATCCGCTTTGGTGCCGGTAACTTATTGGTTAATATCGCTAAACATAACACCACTATAAACAGCATTGAGTTTGCGCCGGCTTGTAAGGAGTAATCAACCGACGAATGTAGCATCATGGCTACTATGGCCGTAGCACAACCAAACGCCCCCCCCTGATAAAGCGCCGTCTTACGCGTTCGCATAGTATTAATACATAACCACAAACAATAAAGCACTAGCAGTCCTAATAACGCTGTGGCAGGAATACCTAGCTCAACTGCAAATTGTACATAATCGTTATGCGCGTTGTCGTAGTAGCCAGAGTAGGGCTCAGATTGATACGCAGGAAACGCAGTATAAAAAGTACCGCCACCAGAGCCCAATAATGGGTTATCTAAAATCAGTGGAATTGAGTCACGTACAACTTCATCTCGTGTTTCTGATTGCAAGCTGGTTTCGCTAATACGTTGTTTTACTTTTTCTACATCGAAAATAGCACCAATAATAATTAAATCGATAATAAAAAAGCTCACAATCAGCAATTTAAATGCTTTAGGCTTTTGCTTATAAACAAACAGCGCTAGTAAGCTTACTATTATTAAAGCGATAAAAAAGGCCGAGTTACCCATACGGCTGCGAGTTAAAATAAGCGCCACAATAATAATAATTAACGAAATGCGTAAAATTATTTTAGAACTCAATAATATTTCGGCCCAAGCGCGTAGTGTTTGTTTTACAGTGGGCTGATAACCGCTGTTAGAGCGTTTTAGTTCACTGATTAAAACACCAATGCCTAAACATAAACATAAAGCTAAGTAATTAGCTAAAAAGTTAGAATAGGTAAAAGTACCAATTGCACGATCTGTATGTTTGTAACCAAATAAAGGACTAACAATATCGGGAGATAAGTTTAAATAACTAGCGTACAACGCCTGAAATACACCGGCACAAATAACAGCATAAATTAACTTTTTAATTCGCTCTGCACTATTGCAGTAGTTAAATATTAACCAGCTCAGCATAATTAAAAAACAGGTTTTTAATAACATTTGTTTGGTTTGAAATGCATCAACACTCACGCCAAACAGCTGTATACCACAAACTAAAATAACTGCACTTAGAGTAAAAAATAGTGGCCAAGAATAGCGAGGCGGAAATAGCGCTTGGTTGTTATTTAACACACTGTGGGTAAGATGGGTAATAAAGGTAAAGCTAGTTAAAATGCCAATAGCTAAAATTGCCCAAGGTCGGTAACTACCTAAAGGAAGAGGAAGTAAAAATAGGATCAAACAAATTAAAAAAAATATAAAACGATTCAAAATAAACTCAAACAAAGTAAAAACGCAGCCAATAGGCTGCGTTTAAATATACTTATGGTAAAAACTAGTTACCGACTTCAGATATACCGTTATCACCACCTGTACCACCAGAGCCTGGAGGTGTTGGTAATGTTGGTAAACTGCCTACTGGCGGAGCAGGTTGACCTACACCAGGGCCTGCAGCGGTCGCTTCAGAAGCGGTGGTTGCATCAACACCTGCAGTAATTGCAGCAAGTGTAATTGCATCAGAGTCTAAACCTGCAGCCGTAAGTGCAGCTAAAAAGTCAGAAATTAACGGATTGTCTGCACCAAATTGGGCAACAACAGCTGCAACCATCGCATCAATGTCTGCAGCGCTACACGCAGCATTTAGTAATTTCTCTTCTAATTCAACTTTTTCTTTGTTTTTACAAATACGTTTAATAGCTTCTACTAAATCTTCGCGTAATTGCTCTGGTGAAGTATCTGCAGTAACGTTATTAAGAATATCAATTATGTTATTTATGCTCACTTCTTGAACCACAGCATCGTTATCCGTTTGTGCATGGGTTGGAAGAGCAGTAAGAGCTGTTGCGCTAGCTACTAAGCCAGCTAAAAGTAATTTTTTCATTTCTCGTCCCTAGGTTGAGCTTTAATTGCAAAATTTTAGCGCATCGGCGCAAAAAGTAAACTCTTTATTTACGCCATTTTCATTAGATTTAATAATTTTTGATGGTGACAGTATTAAATTACCTTGTACCCCGTCACATCCCAATGATTCGAGTATCTCTAACGTTTCAGTCTTTTCAATTAAACAGGCTAAAACTTTAATACCAAAGCCATGACAAATATTATTAACTGTTTGAATATAAAATTGGCTTTGTGGGTTAGTTACTAAATCTTGAATATAACTACCATCAATTTTTACATACTCAATATCAAGACCTTGTAAATACCTGAACGACGTTAAGCTAGTACCAAAGTGTTCAATACATACATTAATACCCAGCTCTTTAATTGCATCTATGTGTAACGAAGCTACGTGCACATTATAGAGCAAACCAATTTCATGTAGTTCGAATACAAGATTTGTTTTAATAACGGGTTTAGTGTGCGAATAAAGGGTGAGCCATTGTATAAAGTCAGTTGAGTACAACGATGCCTTGCTAATATTAAGTGCAAATACATCATTAGGGTAATGTTCTTTTATATCTACAAAGCTTCGTATAATTTTTTTATCGAGTTCTTCGGTTAAATTTAACTTTTCAGCCATGGCGAATAAGTGGCCATTATTTACTTTTTCACCCTCATGAATAAAGTGGGCAAATACTTCAAAATAACATTGAGAATCAGTTTTATTAGCTTGCTTTACGGGCTGCACTGAAAAGCTCACTTCACCCGCATTAATAATCGACTTAATTAAAGTACGCCATTGGTTAACACTAAATAATGACTCTTTATCGGTATTGTCTAATGTAGCATCTTCGCCAATAGTGCAACTAGTATCAAGTAACGACAACACTTCACCCAAGGCAGCGCCTTGATCAATCCCAACTATGGCTAAATTAGCGTAACCATTAATGTGTGAGCTATTTTCTTTTTGACTTAACTTATCACTCACATCTAAGCGAGCTTTACTTAAAAATAAAACATCATACGGGGCCAATAAAACGAACGTTCCCCCGTTGAGCCTAAATAAAGATGAATTTGGTAACTCATTAGCAAGCTGTTTAAGTATTTTTGCAGCATCAAGCACATGCTGATCGCCATCTTGATAGCTTACAACTTGGTTAATATTATTTAACGAGGGCAGGGTAAGCATCATTGCAGTAATGGGTGTATCGTCAGTAATATTATTAACAACTGAATTAAAGTGGTTCTCAAACGACTTGCGGTTACCTAACCCTGTTAACGAGTCTATGTATACCTCTTCGGTAAGTGCTTGAGTTTGTTTTGTTAGTGAGTCAAACGTACTTTGTAGGTTTAAAACCATGTTATTAATGGCTTGTGTAACAGTGCGCAGTTCTCGAGCAACCGGTATTTCTTTATTTAAGGTAAAACGCTTTCGTGTTACTAGCATAGCTTGGTTTTCTACTGCTTGTAGTGGCTTAAATACCGCACG
Organism: Pseudoalteromonas sp. Scap03; assembly: GCF_013393115.1. GTDB lineage: Bacteria > Pseudomonadota > Gammaproteobacteria > Enterobacterales > Alteromonadaceae > Pseudoalteromonas. Next base: position 2,206,359 of record NZ_VDEU01000001.1, read on the forward strand.
TAATATTAAAAATGCAATTGCCAGTGACGCTGCTAATAGTAAAAACGAACTATATAAGCTGCGCAAGGTGTGCTGCCACAAGGTTAAATACGATTGCCCAGTATGGCTGGTTACATCAAGGGTGCCGGCCATCATCCAGCCATTGTTAATTTCAGAATGCATAGTTGGTGCACTTAGTTCAACAGCACCTATAAACCAGCTAGGAACTGATTCAACGCGTTTAGGATTTTGTAATTCAAAAACGATGTTGTTTTGCACATCAGTAAACTTAATTTGGCTATAATAACCAGAGTCAAAAATAGCGGTTGCCATCGTCTCGGCAATCATTAGGCTGTCGTCTTCTAAATAAGGAGAGATAGAAAGGCCTAAACTGGTAGCGGTATCTTGCGCGTGGCTAGCCATTTGCGTTTGTAAGTAATTACGGGTTGTATCAACGTCGGTAATAACGCGTACACAAAACGAAATTATCGAAATTAAAATTATCAAGCCATATACTTGAGTCTTTAAACTCAATCCATATTTAAAGAGTCGAGACATAACTACTAGTTCCTTTATTGTTATCGTTGGCAGGCGCAAGCTCACCTTGTTCAATTCGCTCAAGCATGGTGTTCCAAGCAGAAACACCACGACTATTTTTAACTTTATTACCTAACCCTTTCGACTTGGCTAACCATAAACCTTGGCCATTAAAACTATATATAGGTTTTAAATCGCCACGGTTACTAGCAGGTACCAATTTTGTATTGAAATTATCAAGCACTAGCGGTATTTGATTAGGTTGTTCAAAGTATATAAGTACCATGTGAGGTTGATTAACCGTACGCTGGCGTACATACATAAAGCGTATTTTATCTTCAGGGATTCCTAAGGCTATTAAAGTAAAATACTTTGCAATAACATAATCTTCACAGTCACCCATACCCACCCCCAAGCTTTCTAGTGGCGTGGCCCAATAATCTTTTTTTTGCCAAAGCTCGTCATCGGTTTTGTACTTTATATGCTTATTAAAAAAGTCATTAACTAAATGAATTTTTTGCCATTCGCTTTTGTCGGCAGAGTCATCTATAAAACTCAGCCAGTTTTTTATTCTTTGGTGGCCAGCATCACCATAAAACTGTTTGGCACGGGTAATTATATCGCTATTACGCAAATGTAAAAGCATGTCTTGTGCACAAGCAAAAAAAGACACTAATATAATGATGCAAATTCCTACCCGCACAAAGCCCATCCCTAAAAAATTAACGCGGTAATTATATTCCCATTGAAACTAAAATGATAGGTTATAAAAAGTGCACCCACCCTTAAGTTAACAATCTGTTAACTTAAAACAATCTAAAAGGCTGCTTTTTGTATTGAGCGAATTTATCTGGTGTGTATAATACCCGCCCATATGGACAGTAGCACTTAAAACACATGCTTAAATTTAGCAACGGCATCAATAAGTTTCTACGAAAATAAAAAAACGATAAAAGGAATTGAAGTGAAAGTATTAAAAGCAGTCTTGCCTGTTGCAGGTTTGGGTACGCGCATGCTGCCAGCGACCAAAGCAATGCCAAAGGAAATGCTTCCGCTAGTCGATAAACCTCTCATCCAGTATGTTGTAAACGAAGCAGTTAAAGCCGGTATTAAAGAAGTTGTTCTGGTTACCCATGCCTCCAAAAACGCAATAGAAAATCACTTTGATACTAGCTTTGAGCTAGAAGCGACCCTAGAGGCCCGCGTAAAACGTAGCTTGCTAGAAGAAATTCGTTCAATAATTCCGCGAGATGTCAGCATTATTTCGGTTCGTCAATCAGCGCCGTTAGGCTTGGGCCACGCAATACTTGAAACTCGCCCAATCATTGGTAATAACCCATTCGCTATTTTGTTGCCTGACGTCATTATCGATCAATATAAGTCGAGCCTAAAGGTTGATAACTTAACGCAAATGATCGGCCGATTTGAGCGCACCCAGCATAACCAAATTATGGTTGAGCCCGTCCCACATCAAGAAGTGCACAACTATGGTGTAGTTGATTTAGCGGGTAAAAATATTGCCCCAGGCGAAAATGCAGCCATTACCAACATGGTTGAAAAACCAAATAATGACGAAGCGCCAAGTAATTTAGCCATAACAGGACGTTATGTTGTATCACCTGCTATTTGGGATTTGCTTGAATATACGCCACCAGGTGCTGGCGGCGAAATTCAATTAACAGATGCATTACTGCAGTTACGTCACCTTGAAACAATTGAAGCGTACCATTTAAAAGGTAAGTCGCACGACTGTGGCTCAAAACTAGGTTATATGCTTGCAAATGTAGAGTATGCAATGCAATCAAACCTAATGGGTGAAGAATTTACAAAACGTGTTAAGCAATTAATGGCAAATGCATAAAGCTATACAAAACCGGTTAGTAAAAAATTAAAGGGAAATCATGGCTATTAAAGTATTAAGTATTTTTGGTACGAGACCTGAAGCAATAAAAATGGCACCGCTAGTTAAAGCACTCAATGCCGCAGAAGGTATTGACGCAAAAGTGTGTGTTACTGCTCAGCATCGCGAAATGCTTGACCAAGTTTTAGACCTTTTTGAGATTGTACCCGAGTACGACTTGAACATTATGAAGCCGGGTCAAAGTTTATACGATGTAACAACAAATATCTTGTTAGGGCTAAAACCTATTCTTGAAGAATTTAAACCAGATTTAGTGCTTGTTCATGGCGATACCAGCACTACTTTATCTGCAAGTTTAGCGGCTTTTTATCAGCAAATTCCAGTGGGGCATGTAGAAGCAGGGTTACGTACAGGTAATTTAAGTTCGCCATGGCCTGAAGAGGGTAACCGCAAGCTTACTGGTGCTATTACAAAGCTGCATTTTGCACCAACGCAAACATCGCAGCAAAACTTACTCAATGAAGCGGTAAGTGCTGACGATATCGTAATTACTGGTAACACCGTTATTGACGCATTATTACAAGTGGTTGATAAAGTAAAAACCGACAGCGCTTTAATTTCAACTCTAAAAGCTAAATTTCCAGAACTCGATGAAACTAAAAAGCTTATTTTAGTTACAGGGCACCGCCGTGAGAGCTTTGGTGGCGGTTTTGAGCGAATTTGTGAGGCACTGGTCGAAATTGCAACTGCACACCCAGATACACAAATTTTATACCCAATGCATTTAAATCCTAATGTACGCGAACCAGTAAATCGCATATTAAAAAATGTTGATAATGTGCATTTAATCGAGCCGCAAGACTACCTACCATTTGTGTACTTAATGAATCAAGCTCACATAATCGTAACCGACTCAGGTGGTGTTCAAGAAGAAGCGCCAAGCCTAGGCAAACCTGTACTTGTTATGCGTGACACCACAGAACGCCCAGAAGCGGTAGAAGCAGGTACAGTTAAACTAGTAGGCACAGATAAAGCTCGCATAGTGAATGAAGTTAATAACTTACTCACTAACGATCAAGAATATCAGTCAATGAGCCGTGCACATAACCCTTATGGTGATGGTAAAGCGTGTGAGCGTATTGTGGCTAAAATTAAGCAACATTTTAAAGATTAAAATAAAGTTTAAAACTTTTTCAAGGATTTAGTAATGACAATTAAAACAGTTTCAGTTGTTGGTTTAGGCTACATAGGTTTACCAACTGCGGCGGTTATTGCATCGCGCGGTATGAAAGTAATTGGTTTAGACGTAAGCGAAAAAGCAGTTAATACCATTAATGCCGGTGAAATACACATAGTAGAGCCTGATCTCGACATAATAGTTCGTGGCGTAGTATCTACTGGTAACTTAAGAGCGACTACAACGCCAGAAAAAGCCGATGCGTTTATGGTAGCTGTACCTACACCATTTATTCACAGCGAAAGTGGTAACCACAGTGCAGACTTAAGCTATATTGAATCGGCTGCAAAAATGATTGCCCCAGTGCTTGAAAAAGGTAACTTAGTTATTTTAGAAAGCACCTCACCTGTAGGGGCAACGGAGCAACTAGCCGCTTGGTTAAGTGAAGCGCGCCCTGATTTAACGTTCCCACAAGATAAAGGTGATGCCGCCGACATCAATGTTGCTCATTGCCCTGAGCGTGTATTACCTGGTTATGTATTACAAGAGCTAGTGTCAAACGACCGTGTAATAGGCGGTATGAGTAAAGCATGTAGTGAAAAAGCTGTTAAGTTATACGAAACTTTCGTGCGCGGCGAGTGTATTATTACCAATGCTCGTACTGCTGAAATGGCTAAGTTAACCGAAAACTCATTTCGCGATGTAAACATTGCCTTTGCCAATGAATTATCGGTAATTTGTGACAAATTAAAAATTAATGTGTGGGAGCTTATTAAGCTTGCTAATCGTCACCCGCGTGTAAATATTTTAAACCCAGGCCCAGGTGTTGGCGGCCACTGTATTGCGGTTGATCCTTGGTTTATTGTTGCAAGTTGCCCAGACGAAGCAAAAATAATTAAACAAGCACGCTTAACTAACGACGCAAAACCATTCTACGTAATTGAAAAAGTAGCAAAAGCCGCTGATGAATTTAAACGTCCAGTTATTGCATGCCTAGGCCTTTCATTTAAAGCCGATATCGACGATCTTCGTGAGAGCCCGGCATTAAATATTGTTGAAGAGTTAGCAGCAAAAAATATAGGTGAAATACTTGCGGTAGAGCCAAACATTGCAGAACTTCCAGCTAACCTAGCAGATAAAAATGTTAGCTTAGTATCACTTGAAAGCGCACTAGAGCAAGCAAATGTCGTTGTAGTATTAGTTGATCATAAACAATTTAAAGCTGCAGACAAAACAGAGTTTGCATCAAAAGTTGTTATTGATACTCGCGGTATTCTTTAATTTTGTACTATTTATAAAGATTTTTTAATGTGTATTAATAAAATATCAATAATGCCTAAAAAACATATTGCTTTAATTATGCCCCTCTCTACTTACGACTGGGGTAGTAATAATTGTGGCGGCGTAGATAGCGTATGCCAGATGCTTGCAGAATATATGGTTAACCATGATGACGCTAACTATAGGTTTACCATTATCGGTCTTGACCCGCAAAGTAAAACCCCTTTCACAGGGGATGTTATTCATTTATCGGATAACGTTGATTTTATCTGGTTGCCTGCATCAAGCAAGCAATCAAAATTTAAAATCCCTGGCATTATTTGGCAAAATTGGCATGTACGAAAATTATTAAAGATCTTAAACCCTGACTTAGTTCACACCCACCTTTGGAGTTTATTGGTAGGTAGTTGCTACGAAGGTAAAACACTTGTCACCGTTCATAGTTATAAAAAAATAGCCCGCCGTAATGTGGGTTTAGTTAATGATTTTTTATATGAAAAAATTATTCCTTCAATTACTGCAAGGCGAAATGATAATGTTGTTGTTGTTGGTAAACAGTTGCAAAGTGCAATTATTGCAGATGGGTTTAAATCTGAAGTAGTCCATAACCCTATAAATCAAGAATACTTTGAAGCTAATTACGCCAAACATAACCGAAAAGAAGTAAAACTGGTTACGTGTGCGTTATTAACGCCAAGGAAAAAGGTTGAAGACTCCGTTGCTTTATTAGCCAAGTTAGTTAGTGATGGCTTCGACTCTTCGTTAGCTATCATTGGACCTGCTACAGATAAAGAATATACGCAACGGATTAAAAAACAGGTTGTTTCTCTAGGGTTAGAGAATAATGTGACTTTTTTTGGTAAGTTAAATAAAGCTCAGATCATACAGCAGTATACTAATGCTGACTTAGGTGTATTTACTTCTGGTGAAGAGACATTCGGCTTAGTGCCTCTAGAAATGTTAGCTGTTGGTTTACCTCTAATTACAACTAAGGTTGGAATACTTGAAGATGAAAGGCTTTTTTTTGAAGGAATAGGGGTTCAATACTTTACTAATACATTGACGTCAGAAAGTGTGAACAATTTAATTAAGAATCATGATGTGAATAAATCTAAAAGTACACTTGAAACGAAATTTAATATTGCATGTGTTTTTGAACAGTACCTCGACCTCTACTCTAAAACTATAGACGAAGTTGAATAATGTTTGGTTCATTGCTTAAGTACGCCCCAGTACAAATATTTGCTGCAATTAGTATTTTTACGTTAATTAGCATACATACTAAGTTGTTGACTACAGCTGAATATGGGATGCTGGCATTAATGCTGCTAACCGTCGAAGTTGTAAGAGCAGTAGCTGCCCAGTGGATTAACGCTAGCATGCTGCGTTTACTTCCAAGTAAAAAAACAGAGGAACATGAACATTTTGCAGCGATTGCCAACTCGATTATTTTTTGCTGCACATTGCCAGCCTTGGTATTAGTTAGTTTGGGGTTATATTTAACAGGTTTATTAACCTTATCTACGTTTTTAGCTACCTTTTTAGTTTTTTTAACTAAAGCTCTCTATCAGTTCTATCTTGAATTAGCTCGTATAATGGAGCGTTTAAATCAATATAGAATTGCCGTACTTACTCAATCTATTATGGCTATAGCAATTACAGGCAGCTTGCTAGCTTACTCTCCTAATATCCTTTCTGCGTTATCAGCCCTTGCTTTGAGCTACATAGCTGCAGGTTTAGTTGTTTTTAAACCGCTTAAAATTAGTTTTAATAAACTTAAAACTGCAGATGCTAAGGCTATTTTCTCTTATGGTTTGCCACTTATGGCCAGTGGTTTAGTTGCAGCAATATCAAGCCGATTGGATCGCTACTTTATTGCCGACTCATTAGATTTAGCACAAACAGGTATATACGCCGCTATATCAAACATTTTATTAGGAATAGGCGCACTTATTTTTATGGTTGTTGCTTTGCCAAGCTATCCTGAATTAACCAAAAAAATAAACGATAAAGCTGCTTTGTACAAAGCGCATGGTGAATATTTAATTTTATTATGTTTAATTGCAATGCCTGCTCTAGTTGGGTTTTGCATTTTAGCTGAGCCGATAACGCACCTATTGCTTAGTGAAGAATATTTATCACAAGGTTCTACTGTTATTTATATTTTATGTGCGGGGGTGTTTGTTTTAAATTTGAAGGCTCATTATATAGACCATGGTTTACAGTTCTCTTTAAACACTAAATACCTGCCCAAAATCAGTGTTTTTTCATTAATATTAAACCTTTCATTATTAGTTACTTTGATTCCTCCTTTTGGTTTGATAGGGGCGGCGAGTGCTTTTTTAATTGCTAATATTATCGCATTGGTTATGAGCCTATGGCTATCGCTAAAAAAAGGATATAAATACGCTGTACCGTTGCAGGTATATAAAATTATACTTTCAACTGTGTGTATGGCCATATTCCTGCAAGAATTACGAGTTCATCACTTTGTGATAATTAATATGCCCATAGTCAATATTGCTCTTGATATGATTACTGGCGTTATTATATTTTCATCTGTACTTGCCTTACTAAATTATAAAAAATGCAAGGCATGGGTAATAAGTTAATGAAAAATGAAAATATTTACAAAGTAATGGTGTTAACTTTTTTTACTGCTTTTATTTTTGGCGGCTATTTACTAGAGAACGTAGGTATAAAATACGTATCAGAAGGCGGAAATCCGTTAGTTAAAATACATATTTCAACATATATATTAATGCTAACCTTTGCTATCTTTACGCTCAGAAAAGGAATTCAAACACCTATAATTAATCTTAAAGAGCTAAGTTCAGCATGGCTAATTAGCTTACTGAGTATAATTCTTGTAATATTTTATGGTTTATATACCTCGGGTATGTCAGGTATAGCTTATTTGGTCAATACCATGATCTCACCACTTTTAGCTGTTTATTTATTATGTCAGTTAAGCACACATCATAAAGGTAAACTATTAAGCTTACTTGCTTATCTTTTATTTTTTAATGCCATGATTGCTATACTGGAATTTACGATAGGCAAAACAATGGTTAGTGTTGAGTTTGCAAGCTTTAGCTTTTTTCGGTCAACTGCACTCTTGGGTTTCCCTCTCAATAATGCATTAATCACAGCTGCGTTAGCCCCTATACTAATGAGTTATACTCGAATTCCTTATTTAATCTATTTTACCGTTGTAACTTTAGCTTTATTTGCTTTTGGAGGGCGAGCTGCCACTGCTATATTCATTTTCGGAATGTTGTTTTTAATTATGCCAAAGATACCTAGATTTATAAAATCAGGGTTTCATACATCAAAAATGCGTTTTGCTATAATCCAAGCGCTCGCTTTTTTTGCGTTCATTTTTACAACATTAATAATTACTTTAACTCCAATTGGTGCTCGAATCCTCAGTAAGTTGCATATTGATAAGAGTGCTGAAGCACGTTTTAACGTATATATTTTGTTAGATGAATTAACCCCTATTGAATGGGTATTTGGAGCATCGTCTGCATTTAAGCAAAATATTGATTTCTACATTGGAATAAATGTGATTGAAAATTATATCATTGGTTGGGTTGTTAATTTTGGACTTATTGGCACGTTTTTACTTGTTTTCACTTGCTATAGCATACCATCAAAATTGATGACAAGAAGTAATATAAAATTAAATGTTGCCTTAATTGTATTTATTTTAGTATCAGTGACCAACAATGCATTAACGACTAAAACGCCAGCTTTGTTATTTTTATTTAGCGTAATGTACCTTTCCAGAGCAATAGAAAGTAAGACCAAAATATAGCTCAGTATAAAATCTGTCTCTTATACACATCTCCGAGCCCACGAGACCGGAGCCTATAAAGATAAGAGATATTTAAAGCAAAATTTTTTAGAAATTTATACAATTTAAAATGATGAGGTTAAATAATAGGCTCCGGTCTCGTGGGCTCGGAGATGTGTATAAGAGACAGGTTATATAGAGTCTCCAGGTGGCTTTATTTAAGAAAAGTCCCTTTATTACCAAAGCTTATACAGTTAATGATTTTCCTGTTTTATAATTCTAAATTACCTGCTAGTGCGGATATCGGGAAAGGTTCTTTTCTTGTGGTTAAAGGTATTGGGGTAGTAATTATTGATAACGCCAGAATAGGAGAACGTTGCAGGATTGGTATTGGTTGCAAAGTCGTTGGTAAGGGACCTTATAAGCGTGTTCCTAGTATTGGAGATGATGTTTTTCTTGGTCCAGGCTCTGTAATCGTAGGACCAGTAATAATTGGTAACAAAGTAATAGTCGCTCCAAATTCTGTAGTTACAAAAAGTGTACCTAATGGATGCATAGTTGGTGGAGTTCCTGCAAAAATTATCGGGAATATAGACGAATTGAATTATGACATATTAAAAAACGAGAGTTATTTAGATGATGTAGCTCCATATATGGTAAAAAATAAAACAAGACTTTGTCAAGTAGACAGTCATGTTTAATCTTATGTAATTTAATTGTATTTTGCGATCTCTAGCAATTAAACCTGATATTTAAAGGAATAGTATTGATGTTTACTAGTAAGGCATATACAAAAAGCCCTATATTCGTTCAAAATATTTTATTAAGTAGTCGCGCATTTATACGTAAAAAACTTAGGGAAAATACAAACTGCGAAAGGCTGACTCAAAAACTACAAACTCACGAGTTTAACTATGAGTTATTAAAACAGTATAGTCATAAAGCGCTCAGTGCTGTAGTTACAAGTGCAAATGATGCTATTGATTATTATAAGGGAACTGGTCCTGATATAAACAATTACCCCTATATCGATAAACCAACAGTTAACAACCATAAAGACCAGTTTTTATCGCCTCAAAAAAAAGGCGCTGTAATTAATGGTGCAACAAGTGGTACAACAGGTGCGCCACTAGTTATCCCGCAGAGTATGAAGTCAGTTATAACCGAGCAAGCTTTTGTTAACCGAGGGCTTACTTGGGCAGGTTTTGAAAAAGGCGATAAACGAGCATGGATCCGTGGTGATATGATAGTACCGCTCGAACAAAAACAGGCGCCATTTTGGCGTTATTCTTATTTTGAAAATATGATTGTGCTTTCATCGTTTCATATGGCGCCTAAAAATTTACATTCATATATCAATGCAATGGTTGATTTTGGTGTACAAGTTATTCAGGCCTACCCTTCATCTATTGTTACGTTAGCTAAGTATTTAGAAATTAATAATGAATATTACCCAGGTGAAATAAAGTCGGTTGTTACTTCATCTGAATCACTAACTAAGGAAGATAAACACCTCATTGAAACGCGATTTAAATGTACGGTGTTTGATTGGTATGGATTATTTGAACGTGTAGCTGCTATTGCAAGTTGTGAGTACAGTCGTTATCACATATTAACAGATTACGCTCATGTTGAATTATTGCCAGCTGGTAAAACAGAGGATGGTCGTGATAGGGCTGAAATTGTCGGGACTAATTTTAATAACTCCCTTTATCCTTTAATACGTTATAAAACGGGTGATCACGTTATATTGTCAGAGGAAAAACATTGCCCCTGTGGCCGAGTATTTCCACTTGTTGATTCTATAGAGGGTAGAACAGGAGATTACCTAGTTGCTGAAGATCGGCAAAATGTGCATATATTAAATCATATACCAAAAGGTGTTGAAGGGTTATTGGGTGCACAATTTGTACAGAAAAAAGATCTGAGTATTGATGTTTGGGTCGTAGTAGATAAAACATTATTTAAAAAAGATCAAGAAGATAAATTAATATTAAACACAAAAGAAAGATTGGGTGCGTCTATTAAAGTTAGTGTAAAAACAGTTGATGCGATTCCAAGGACTAAAAACGGCAAAGTAAAGCAGGCTATAAGAGAGTTTTAACGTGAAAAAAACAATAAATTTAACAATAGCCACAGATAAAAACGGTCAAGGTGGTATTGCCACTGTATTAAATGTTTACGACAGTGAAGGCTTTTTTAATGACACAAATTCAGAGCTTTTAGCAAGCCATTCAACAAATACAGGTTTTGGCATGGCAGGCCAACTATTTAATTACTTACTTTGCATTATTAAGTTAGTTGCTAAATTAATAATTTATGATGTTGGGGTAGTGCATATTCATATGGCTTCTAGAGGGAGTTATGCTAGAAAATCAAAGCTAATAAAGCTGATTAAGTATTTTAATACAAAAGTAATTTTGCACTTACATGGTGCTGAGTTTAGAGATTTTTACAAAAATGAATGCTGTGAATCTAAAAAAGCACAAATAAGGTCAACTTTTAACTCTGTAGATAAAGTTATTGTTTTATCTACTCAGTGGCTAGACTGGCTTGATACTATACTTGATGATCCAAAAAAAGGGATAGTAGTTTATAACGCAGTGCCTAAATTAGAATTAGAAAAAGAAAAAACTAATAACTTTAATTTTGTATTTTTAGGCCGTTTAGGTGAGCGTAAGGGTGTATCTGACTTAATACATGCTTTTAAATATGTCGTTAAAGACCATCCAAACTCGAGGCTATTACTTGGAGGAGATGGTGAAATTAAAAAGTATCAAACTATGGTTAACGAACTTGAAATTAGTGAGTATGTTGACCTACTTGGTTGGGTTGCTGGCGATACAAAGATGAATACTTTAAAGAAAGCAGATGCATATGTTTTACCAAGTTATAATGAAGGTTTCCCAATGGGAGTGCTAGAAGCAATGTCATGTAACATACCTGTTATTGCCTCTACTGCAGGTGGGATTCCAGATGCTATTACAAATAACATTGATGGCTTACTTATTGACCCCGGTGATGTTGAAGCCTTAAAGATAGCAATGAATAGGTTAATTGAGTTCCCTATAGAAACAAAAAGAATGGAAAATGCTGCAAAGGAAAAATTTTTAAATAACTTTAGCCCTTCAGTAATTATTCCAAAGCTAAAATGTATTTATAAAGAGCTGGGAGCAATTTAGTAATGTTAGATAGTAACTATTGCAAAAAGCTATTACTTAATAAGGCAAAAATAGGAAGTTATGCTGGGCAAGATCCATTTGATGGACTCAATAGTAGATTATTTGAATTAATTCCCCGATTTAAACAAGGCATTGTAGGCCTTGCTTGGATTCAATTGCATAAACGTTTAGCAATTAACTTACGGCCAATATGTGGGGTGCCCAAAAAGCGCAACCCAAAGGGTATTGGTTTATTTATTTTAGGTTTATTGGAAGACTATAATGCAACCAATGAGCAAACTTATTTAAATGAAGCGATAAAGCTAGCTGATTGGTTATTGACCCAGCAAAGTGATAAATCTATTTGGCAGCATTGTTGTTGGGGTTATCACTTTGATTGGAATGCTCGTGCTTTTTTTGTACCTAAAGGTAAGCCAAACGTAATTACTACTATTTATGTTGCTCAAGCTTTATATGCGTTAAGTGAAATCACTAAAGACAAAAAATACTCAGAACCTGCAATTGATAGTGCACATTTTATTGTAAAAACATTATATAAAGAATGTGATGGTAGGCAGTTTTTTGGTTACATACCGGGTGAGACTGCATTTGTACATAATGCCAGTCTTTGGGGCGCTGCATGGGTTGCAAAAGTTGCCGTGCTGACTAACAACCAACATTACAAACAGCTTGCTTTAAATGCTGCAAGGCAGTCGGTAAGCGAACAGGGACTTGATGGCTCATGGGTATATGGTGCTCGCCATCATCATCAGTTTATTGATGGCTTTCATACCGGTTATAACCTAGAGGCATTGCGCTTACTGAGTGATGAATTACAAACCGATGAGTTTGAATCGGCAATTGCACAAGGCTTTACCTATTATAAAGCACATTTGTTTGAGCAAGATGGCACCGCAAAATATTACAATAATAATCGCTATCCACTCGATATGCACAGTGTATCGCAAGCTGTTTTTACACTATTAAAAGTAGGTAAAACCCCAGATGACTTTGCGATGGCCGAAAAAATAATTAACCGTGCTATTCAAACTTTATATATGCCTAAAAAGCAGCGTTTTATTTATCAAAAAAATAAGTACTTTACCAATAAAGTTGACTATGTGCGTTGGACACAAGCATGGGTATATTACTCGTTTGCTTATTTTAATCGACAAAAATCGAAAAACGCTAAAAATGCAGTTATTAAACAACTTTAAAAACGGACTCAACAATGAAACGTATTGAATTTTTAAAAGCACCAATGGATATTGCCACCATGCAAGAGACGGTGTCTTTTATTGAAAACAGAATTGAGCAAAAGCAATTTTTACAGCATGTTGTGGTTAATGTAGCCAAAATAGTTAATATGCAAAAAGATCCTGTTTTAGCTGAGTCGGTTAAAGCGTGTGAGGTAATTAATATTGATGGTATGGGTGTAGTGTTTGGTGCGCGCTTTTTAGGCCACGATATCCCAGAGCGTGTAGCGGGTGTTGACCTTTTTCATGAATTATTAGCTATGAGTGCCAAGCGTGACTTTCCTGTATTTTTACTCGGTGCTACCGATGAGGTAGTTAGCAAAACAGTAAGTAAAGTCAAAGCACAAAACCCTAATTTAAATATTGCTGGTTATCATGATGGTTATTTCTTTGGAAATAAAGAGGGGGATGATGAAGAAGCCGTGGTCACTAAAATACGCGAATCGGGCGCTAAGTTATTATTTGTTGCTATAACCTCGCCTAAAAAAGAAAATTTTATTAATAAGTGGCAAGACAAGCTTGGTGTTGACTTTGTAATGGGTGTTGGCGGTACGTTCGATGTTGTAGCAGGTAAAGTAAAGCGTGCACCACAGTGGATGCAAAAGGCCGGATTAGAGTGGTTATATAGGGTATTACAAGAGCCAGGTAGAATGTGGAAACGTTATTTAGTAACAAACTCAAAGTTTGCATATCTTTTGATTCAAGACAAGTTCTTTAAATTATGGCACGTATAAACTACATTGATAACATGAAAGCAATAGGAATTACGCTAGTTGTACTTGGTCATGCAGCTTGGTTAAATGGGGATTTTTATACTTTAATATACTCATTTCATATGCCTTTATTCTTTTTTTTATCAGGGTATTTGGCATCATCCAAACGAGAGGTTAAACTGTCATTAGTTAAACTATTCCAGCGCCTAATATTACCTTTTACTTTCTTTTTTCTTATTTCCTATTTATTTTGGTTACCACTGAACATTTTTAGTGATGGCCAAGCAAGTAAAATGGAATGGTTTGACCCTTTAAATCGTTTAGTGACATCTAAGGCTGATAGTTTTCATATTAATGGTGTTCTTTGGTTTTTTCCCTGTTTAATCATTATTTCATTAGCACAGATTATATTTTTTTCTGCATTGAAGCCAATATATAATTTCGTAATCACTTCAGGAATGCTTGTAATAATGTTGTTATTCAATGAGCTTATTTCGGAAAGATGGTTTTGGTCGATAGATTCTGCTGTTGTTGGTATGTTTTTTTATCAATTAGGTGTTCTAGTTAAAAGGGTTAACTTTTTAAGTTATGCAATGTTTAACAATGAATTTAAAATTTACTTAATTTTGTTATTTACCATTCCAATTTTTTATTATTTAGCGCTATTAAATGGCCGTGTAGATATAAGAGAGTTAAAGTTTGGTGTTTTCCCTATTTTGTTCCCTCTAATTGCTTGTTTAGGAATATTTATATTATTTTTGATTAGTAAAAAACTCAAACCTAGACCCACCTACCAATGGCTGGCAATTTCTTCAATAGTGATATTTCCGCTTCATTTAATTGTTTTTAGGTTTTTACATAAGATCGAGGTTAGGATCATCCCTAATACTTGGCATTTGTTTGATTTACTTCCTTATGTGAATACTTTAATAGCTATTTTCTTTTTAGTTTTTGTTTTTAGATTCATAAAATCTCAGGCGCCAAAACTTATAGGTTTATCAAATTAATTTAGTTGGGAGTTTAACAGCAGTAGTTTTATTCCCACCTCTATCCTTTAAAAAGAGTGAAGTATTTTCTCTTGGCGCATTCATCCTGCATGCAAGTCTGTTAACCTTATATTTACATTTATTAGTTATTAAATATCAATGTTTGCTTTTTTTTAAATTTTAATTTCTGTAAGTTATTGATTTTAACTTTTGTTCTTTCTTTGGAGTTACATAATTAGTACTTTTGTAGTGTTTTTTATTCCTTTTGATTTTGTTTGTGTATATAATGCTCACCAAGAGCTTGATGAATTAAATTTCGTTAAACAAATGACTTAAATTTGGTGCCTTTAATGCACTTTTTCATTTTGAGGGAAAAAATGACTAACTCACTACTAAAAACTAAAAAATTAAGTGCAGTGATCGCACTTGCTTTAGCCAGCTCTTCAACACTGGCTGCAGACTTAGGCGTAGCTAATAACTTTTCAGCATTTGTTTTTGACGATTTTAAATCGAACGTTGGCCGCGCTGACGGCGCTATAGCAGCTGGTAAAATCGATATAAAAGCATATAGCGTAGGCTTTTTACGCCCGTCTAATCCAAATGAATACTACTTAATCAGTGAATCAAGTATCGATTATAAAATAGGGCGCCAATTTGTTGGTAGCATGGTAGCCGGTGGTGGAACTGATGTTAGTTGGAGTGTTCAATGGGGCATGGAGCGAAACTCTAAAATAATGTCTAATCAAAACGAATCGGCCATGCCGTTCGACTTTGATGAACAAGAGCAATATTACAAAGATTTAAGCGCTGAGTTAGGTAAGCTTGATACTACTGGAACAGTACAAAGTAAATGGGGTGGCCTTTACTTAGAAGGCGACGGTCGCTCAGACACGCAAGTATTTAATTTAGATGCGCGCCAATTTGCTAAAGCTCACACTTTTAAAGTGTGGGGCATTCCTGCTGATGCAACTGTAATTTTTAATATTACAGGCGACGACAATATTAATGTTAAAGGCAAAAGTTTTTGGCGTTTGCGCAATCATGCAACTAAAACAGTATTTAACTTTACTAATGCAGAAAAACTCAATATTAAAGGTAATCGCTGGCAAGGAGTTGTATTAGCTCCTTACGCTGACATTAGAGGTGTTTATGGTACAGCCAAAATGCCTGTTATTGGCCAAAGCTTTTATGGTTCAATGGCGTTACTAGCCGGCGAGTTTAACGGTAATTTACCTGATTTAGCCGAGATTGCTACTCCATTTGAGATGGCGGAGAAATGGCACTGGAATTCTAGTGACTTTATGCCTGAATATAATCAAGTAATTTCCACGCCAGCAGTTGCTCAATTGAATGACGATAATGGCGATCGTGTCATTGATAGCAACGATATTGCTGATGTTATAGTGGTGGCATTTAAGAGAAGCGTAAATGCTCCAGGTTTAGTGCGTGCATTAAGTGGTGTCGATGGTTCAGAGTTATGGTCCTACGAGAATGGAGGAGTCTTCAGTGACTCGCGTAATTCAATTGCAGCGGCTGATTTAGATGGTGATGGTGTTGTTGAAATTGTTTTAAATGATTTCTCATCAGAGGTTGTCCAGGTTGTTAATAATTTAGGTTTTGTTAAGAAGGAGCTGACCAAGTCAGGTAAGCCTCTAGGTGCAGTTACTTTAAGTGATATTAATAACGATGGAGTAGTTGAAATTGTAACAGGTAATAATGTATTAAGTTACGAAACCGGTTTGCTCTACACAACTAATTGGTCGGCTGCTTCAATAACTTTTGACGCTGATAATAATAGCAGTCAAGAAGTTTTTGCTGGTGGTGGCTTGTATGATTCTTATGGTGCTCAATTATGGCAATATGGAGAGCCAGGAGCTGTATGGTTTAATTCAGTTGCCAATTTAGATGATGATTTAGATCCTGAAATAGTAACTAGTAACCCAAGCACTAACCTTGAAACCAGTGTTTTAGCTGTATTAGAGCATAATGGTAATGTTAAGTGGCAAATAACTAACCCTAATAACTTTGGCGGTGGGGTACAAGCTGTATCAACATTCCTCGGTGCCGACTCATTAGGAATTGTTTACGCAGGTTACACAGCAGTTGATATGTATAACACAAATGGTGATTTAGTTTGGACTGTTGCTAATGATGATGAATGGAGCGGTAAATTAGGTGTGAGTGCCTATGACTTTAATGGTGATGGTATCGATGAAGTTATTATACAAGACCACTATAAAGTAAGAGTGCTAAATGGCCTTAATGGCGAGGTGTTATCAACTGTCGCAAACTCTACAGCGTCACTTTGGGAATACCCAATTGTGGTTGATCTAGAGGGCGATGATAATGCAGAGCTGGTAGTTGTATCAAATAACACGGATGAAAGGTATAACATTAACAATGGTGTAACTGTGTATGGTGCTGCTGATAGTAGCAAGCCTTGGAAAAATGCAACACGTATCTGGAACCAACATTCTTATCACCAAACTAATATTAACCAAAATGGAACTGTACCAACGGTTGAATTGCCAAGCTGGTTAAACAACAATAGCTATCGCTCTAGTACGCTTAAATAAAAAGTATTTTGGGCAAATAAAAAGCCAATTATTTATAATTGGCTTTTTATTATAGGGTAGTTGTTTAAAATAACTGAAAATGTATTATTCACGCTTTATTTGAGGCTTTTTTGTCAAACCTACAGAATGATCCTGCTATTAGAAGCTTGCTAGAGCGAATGCCTAAAAGCATTCAAACGACCTTTACCGATGAACAATTAGCCCATTTAAAGATAGCCATTGGCGCTAGGCAGTGGGGTAACCACGCTGTTGACTGCAGAGGTGTAGTTAAACTTTTTAAATACCGATATTACTATGTTTTTTTGGCGGGTCGAAATAGGCGTGAACTAAGTGTAAAAGAGCAAAAAATAGCGAGGTTTACTCAAGCTATTATCTTAAGTTTGGCAGTTACGTTTACTATTTTACTTACATTGCTGGTTTTATATTTGATTAAATCGGCATTGGGTATTGATATTTTTGAAGGATACTCGTTTGGAGTTTGGAGTTGGTTTAAGGGCTTATTTAATTAAGCCTAAGTAAAGTGTGTGTATTCTCTTTAATACATATATTGGCAAAGCAATAGTTAGCTAAAAGACATAAACATGAATTTTAGTACTTTTGTCGTAATCAGCAATTGAACAAAATTAGCTAATACTATATCATCCCCGTGGATTTTGTGAGGTGCTACTCACACTGAATTAGCTATAAGGAATTAAGCGAAATGACATCTCCAAGGACTTTTAAACCTTCAGGTTCCTCTGATGCCAATTTTTACCGATTATTTGATATATTTGCATTGTTTTTAGCGTTTCAGTGCGCAGCCCTACTTTACAATTTTAAGCTCACTCCTATTTATGCCGCTTCTGCGCTTACGGTTGCGCTCAGCTATTTATATAGTGCTGAGCTCTTTTCTACCTATCGCTCTTGGCGCGCTGGCAAATTTAAACATATGGTGTTGTGTGCATGGGGCAGTGTGCTTATTGCATTCGCATTTTTACTGGTTGTTTCCTTTTTATTTAAGTTTAGCGAGTCGCTCTCTCGAGTGGGAATAGCTATTTGGTTTACGCTAAGTGTTACGTATTTATATATTTGGCGCTTGGGAGTGTACTTATATAAACGTAGTCGCCGTAAATTAGGCTTATCTCAACGTAATGTTGCCATTATTGGCGCAACCGAATCGGCCGCTTATTTGCATGCTGAGATTGTTAAACACGATGAGTTAGGCTTTAACTTTAAAGGTTTTTACGACGATAGAAATCCTGAACGCCTATTTGAACAACTGGAACATCAAGGTGTTGAAGGAACAATACAAAGCGCTGTTGATGCTGCTCGCAATGGTGAAATAGATATACTTTATATTGCACTGCCTATGAAAGCGCAAAAACGCATAGCTGATATTTTATTGCAGCTAGGTAATACCACGGTAGATGTGCACGTAGTGCCCGATTTTTTACTCTCAAACTTAATACACGCCCGTATTGAACATGTGGGTGATGTAGACACACTAAGTGTGTTTGAAGCACCATGTATTGGCGCCCATGAGTTTATAAAACGCACAGAAGATATAGTGGTTTCAGCTATTATTGTTACCTTAATTACCCCGGTTTTATTAGCGATTGCAGCCGCCATCAAGCTGACATCTAAGGGGCCTATTATTTTTAAGCAAGACCGCTACGGTTTAGATGGGCAAAAAATAAAAGTGTGGAAGTTTCGCTCTATGACAGTGACCGAAAACAGCGATGTGGTCACTCAGGCAACAAAAAACGATGCTCGCATAACACCGTTAGGTGGCTTTTTACGCCGTACTAGCCTTGATGAACTACCACAGTTTATAAATGTTTTAAAAGGCGACATGTCTATTGTTGGCCCTCGGCCTCATGCGGTGGCGCACAATGAAGAGTACCGCCAAAAAGTAGAATTTTATATGTTTAGGCATAAAACTAAACCGGGTATTACCGGTTGGGCACAAATTAATGGTTGGCGCGGCGAAACCGATACTTTGGATAAAATGGCCAAGCGAGTTGAATACGACTTACATTACATTAAACATTGGTCTTTATGGTTTGATGTGAAAATAATTTTTATGACAATTTTTAAGGGATTTAAAAGTGAAAATGCGTACTAATACAATTACCGCTTTACTTGTTGCGTTAGGGGTTTCTGCACCCTTATCGGCAGTAGAACTACAGCCTGGCAGTGTAATGACTAAAGATGGCGCAGAAATTACGCCAATGCTGCAGCTTGGTGTAAGTAGTAACGACAACTTTTTTATGACGCCGTCGGCCACACAAACACGTTTAATATGGAATATAGCGCCCAGTTTAAACGCATTAATTGAAAATGGCCCGGATAGTTATAAATTTGATATAGCATCAAGCACGTCGTTTCATAATAAAGACACTACAGATAATTTTACTCAAGTTAATCTAGGTGCTGGTGTGCATAAAGAGTTTACTAGCCAACACCGATTAGATATAACTGGTGACGCCGATTGGTTATATGAGCCTCGTGGTGGCGGATTAACTGAAGGGCAGGGCAGTGCGTTAGATGAGCTTGTAAATTATCAACAACAAAACCTAACGGCTCGCTATGAGTATGGCGCACAAAGCTCTAAAGCAATGCTTGCTATAACCGCAGGTTATTATAATAAAAATTACCAAAACTTTACGGCCATATCCCAATTTCGTGATTACGACAAACCAATGCTCTCAGTTACTGGTTACTATAATACCCAAGCTGGTACCCGTGCCTTTTTAGAGGTTAAGCAAGAAAACTACCAGTACGATGTAATTGATTCAAACGGTATTTCCCGTGATTCAAATGACGTTAAAGTATTATTAGGTATGGAGTGGGAAGCAACAGCGGTTACTACTGGTTCGTTTAAAGTGGGTTACCAAAATAAAGACTTTGAGTCGAACTTGCGTGATAACTTTAGTGGCTTAAGTTGGGAAGCGGCTGCAGTTTGGAAGCCATTGACTTATTCAACCTTGCAACTAGTTACTAGCCGCGCGGCTAAAGATCCACTACTTTCAGGCGATTACATTCGCGAAAGTGTTTACGGTGCAACCTGGCAACATGACTGGAGAGAATATTTAAGCTCGGTAGTAAGCGCTAATTACGTTGAACAACAGTACTCAGGTAACTTTAACCGTAAAGACAAAGTTAAAAATGTTCGCTTAGGCTTAAATTATTTAGCCAATAGCTTTGGCGTGGTAACCGGGTATGTTGATTTTATTGATCGTAATTCAACTCAAGCTGATATTGAATTTGACCGTGTTATTGTTGGCCTTAACTTTACATTTGCATTAAAGGGTAATGAATGAAGGTTAAAATTTTAGTTTGCCTAATATTATTATTCAGCTTTGGTAGTTTTGCGAGTGACTCGCAAAACTACATATTAGGCGCAGGCGACAAAATAGAAATTAAAGTGTTTGGTCAGCCTGATTTAGACGTAACCTCACTGCTTGGTAATAGCGGTGAGATTAACTACCCGTTTTTAGGAAAGGTTAAGCTTGTTGGGTTAAGCGTTTCGCAAGTTGAACAAACAATAATTAGTGGTTTACAGCCTGATTATTTAGTTAACCCTAATGTGTACGCGCAAGTGGTAGAATACCGCCCTTTTTACATACATGGTGAAGTTAAAAAGCCAGGTGGTTACCCTTACCAGCCAGCTATGACGGTAAACCAAGCGATAGCTCTTGCCGGTGGATTAACCGAGCGCGCCTCAGTTGATAAAATATTTATTTTTAAAGAGCAAACCAAACAGCAGCAACAAAAAGGTAGTTTAAATAGCCAAATTGCAGCGGGTGACACCATAAAAATAGAGCAACGCTTGTTTTAAGCGGTTTAAGGCAGTAATAACAAAATGAATACACACTCTGAAAAAACTAGCAACAACGAGGAAGTTATTGATTTAGGTGCTTATCTTAATGTTATTAAGCAAAGTAAATGGAAAATTTTAGGTTTTGCTATTGTAGTTACATTACTAACTATAATGGTTGCTTTAACTTTGGTGCCTAAGTATGTAGCCACAGCTACTTTATTAATTGAGTCGGAGCAAACCAAGGCTGTAAGCTTTGATGAAATATATGGCTTAGACTCTACAAAAAAAGAATATTACTTAACCCAGTTTGAAGTAATTAAGTCAAACAGCATTGCTCGTGAGGTAATTACTAAGCTTAATTTAAAAGAACACACTGACTTTATTGCTAAACCTTCGCTTACAGGTGAGTTAAAAGGTATGGTTAAGCAGCTGTTACCTTTTTTAAATAAAAAAGAAGGCTCTGTTCTTAGCGAAGAAGAGCAAGCAGAGCGAGAAATGCTAGGTCTGCTTGCTGCATTCAAATCGCGTTTGAGTGTCTCTCCTATAATGAAAACGCAATTAGTGCGTGTAAGTTTTGAGTCGAGCGACCCTAAGTTAGCAGCTTTAGTGGCAAATACGGTCGGTGAAGTTTACATAGAAAGCCAAATGCGCGCTAAAATGGGAATAACCCAGCAGGCATCTAGCTGGTTAAACACGCGTTTATCTGAATTGCGTATACAACTAGATAGCTCTGAAGTGCGTTTACAAGCTTACCGAGAAGCGCAAAAGCTGGTTGATATAGAGGGTATTGCTGGGCTTGTTACTCAAGAGCTTGAGCAAATTTCAAAGCAGTTAGTTGATGCTCGTGCGACTAAAAATAATCTTGAAAGCATTAACCGTGTAATTAACGAATATGGCAACGATAACATAGAGCTACTTGGTAGCATGCCCGAAATTACATCACACCGTGTTGTACAAGATGTTAAACGCGAAGTTGTATTGGTTGAGCGAAAAGTAAGTGAGCTTGGTGAGATTTACGGCCCTAAACACCCAAAAATGATTTCAGCTAAATCTGAACTTGCTACAGTTAAAACTAACCTTAACAAGCAAATTAAAGGCTTAATTACCGGTATTGAAAAAGAGCTAAATAGAACAACGCGAACTGTAAATGCGCTTGAGCGCGATTTAGCTAAAATTCGTGCTGAATATCAAGATATTACCCGTAAAGAAACCCAATATAACCAACTAAAGCGTGAAGTTGAGACAAACCGTAATATTTTTAATACCTTTTTGTCACGCTCTAAAGAAACCGAAGTAACTAGTGACTTTAGCTCAGCTGCAGCTCGTTTTACAGACCGTGCTTATGCTCCAAAAGACCCAAGCAAACCTAACAAAAAGCTAATTGTTATTTTAGCCTTTGTTGCTAGTTTTGGTTTTGCAGTAGTAATGACTTTTGTTTTTGATGCCTTAAACGACACAGTTAAAAATAAAAATGATGTAGAAAATAAACTCGCTCAACGTATGTTAGGGTTATTACCGCATGTTGCGGTACCTAAAAAGAGCTATTTTCCGATCCATGCTTATTTAGAGGATACCTATCGTCGTTTTGCCGAATCGGTACGCACCTTCCGCACTAGTTTGTTGTTAACTCATCTTGACCGAGCGCATCAAGTTATTGCTGTTACCTCTACTTCACCAGGAGAGGGTAAAACGACCACCTCTGCTAATTTAGCGATGTCGTTGGCACAAATGGGTAAGGTATTATTAATTGATGCAGATTTACGTAAACCAACGTTAGCTAAACGATTTGATATACCGGTATTTCACCCAGGTTTAAGTAATTTAATGATAGGCACTGAACAATTAGCGGAGTGTGTTCATGTTGATACGCAATCGGGTGTTACAATTATGCCGAGCGGACAAATACCGTCGAATCCACTTGAGCTATTATCAAATCCACGCTTTGCTGAGTTACTGAGCGATTTAAAAGCGCAGTACGACCATATTATTGTTGATACACCGCCTACACAAGCTGTGAGCGATGCATTGGTAATTGCGCAAAGTGTAGATTCGGTAGTTTATGTTGTTAAATCTGATATTACCCGTATTAAACCAATTACAGCGGGCCTTGAACGTTTATTTGAAGTAAAAGCGCACGTTGCCGGTGTGGTACTTAATAAGGTCGATATGAGTAAATCTAAAGATGAGCATAGCCATGGCTACTATGATTATTACGATTACTCACAGCAACCTGAAAAGCCACAAGCGTAACTAAGTTAGTTTATGATTGATATTCATACGCATATTTTGCCGAGTATTGATGATGGCGCTAAAGATTTAACAGAGTCTTTAGCGCTTTTAAAATTGGCTGAAAACGATGGTATTACGCATATGGTAGCAACGCCGCATATACATGTAGGCCGCTTTAATAATTCGATTTCTGTTATTAATGATAATTTGGCAAACTTACAACAAAATGCAAAAAATGAAGGGATTAATGTAAAATTAGCTGCCGCTGCTGAAGTACGTTTAGACGTAGAACTTATGGCAATGGTGATGGCTAATAAATTGCCTTTTATTGGTGAAATAGTAGGCAAAAATGTGCTGTTATTAGAGTTACCGCATTCACATATGCCGCAAGGCTACGATAAGTTTATTCAGTGGCTCGCCAAACAAAATATACGCGTTATTATTCCGCACCCAGAGCGTAATCGCGATATTCAGTCAAACCTTTATTACATTGAACACTTAAAGCAGTTAGGCTGCGACTTTCAGTTAACGGCATCGAGTATTGAAGGTGAGTGGGGAGAAAGCGCACAAACTATAGCGTTACAAATGTTAAAAGATGGGTTAGTAAACTATGTTGCCTCTGATGCTCATTCAGTAAAACGTCGACCGCCTATTTTAAGCCAAGCTAGAAAAACAGTAGCGCAATTATTAGGTGAAGAGCAGGCCACAACGCTTTTTGTAACTAACCCGCTGCAACTAACCGAGTGTTTATTTAATGACTAAATTAAACATGTTCAAGGTAGTGCCTGCTGTTATTTTAGCCATGATAGTACTTGTTATTGCTTATACAAGTATGCAAAGTATGCGCGCAAATGCGTGGTACTTTAATGCCCTAAATATTGTGCAAGAGTCCGGTGGCGCTTTGTCTGGCTCATCGCTTCAGGCAGCAGAAAATGCGATTACCTTGGCTACTAATATGGACCCTGAGCATCCTCATTATTGGCACTTTTTAGCCCATATAAAAATGCTAGGTTTAGCCGGTATTGATACAACATCAATTGAGCAAACCGAACATACTCAGCAAACATATCAACAAGCTGAGCAAGCGTTGTTAAAGTCGGTTGAGTTAAGGCAAACTTGGGCACTAACCTGGATAAGCTTGGCGCAAGTTGTCAGCTATCAAGAGGGGCCTACCGAGCGGGTATATAATTATATTCAGCAAGCTAAAAAAGTTGGCCCATATAAGTTAGATGTTCACTTAGGTATTATTCAAATTGTGTTAATGCACTGGAATGAACTACCCCCCATCTACAAAGCCCTTTATGTGAACGAGCTTAAATTAGCCTCTAAATATGGTTATAAATTTAATAAAATTTTTAGCATGGCTAAAGAAATGAACCGTTTACCAATTGTGTGTTTATCGCTTCAATTTGGAACTCATTTTGAGGCGGTTAGAGGCAGTTGGATGTTTAATAAATACTGTGGTTAAAAAAATAAAGGGGCTAGGGATTAGGTGGTAGGTTTTAGGCTTATCCTCGAAACCCGACTACCAAAACATGAAGTTTAACTTCTGTAATCACAGCACTTCTTAGTTTTCTTTGTACATAATTTCCTGAAAATCTTATTGCACTGAGAGAAGCGAATGAGGAGTAAATGAGAAAACATTAACGATTAAGACCCTTATTAATGAAAGCTTTCTGTTTTTATCACTTCCTCTAAAGCGCAGCGTCTCTTAGCCCTCTCTGTGCATAAATTCTTTAATGATCTAATTGCACTGAGAGAAGCGAATGAGGAGTAAATGAGGAAACATTAACGATTAAGCCCCTTATTAATGAAAGCTTTCTGTTTTTATCACTTCCTCTAAAGCGCAGCGTCTCTTAGCCCTCTTTGTGTATAATTTTCTTAAAGATCTAATTGAACTGAGAGAAGGGAATGAGAAATAAATGAGAAAATAAAGCCACTAACCTAAGTGATTAATTTTTTTTCACCACTTCCCAAAGCGTAGCGTCTCATTGCTAAAACCTAAAACCTAAAACCTAAAACCTAAAACCTAAAACCTAAAACCTAAAACCTAAAACCTAAAACCTAAAACCTAAAACCTAAAACCTAAAACCTAAAACCTAAAACCTAAAACCTGTTTTAAAGACAAAAAAAGACCCAGAGCTATAAGGAACTCTGGGTTATAGAGGGGCTCATATGTGAGCCCTGCGCTAACTAAAGACACTTTCAGATTCTTAGGGAGAAGAAGAAAGTTATTTAAGTATAGTCAAAAGCTTCAAAAATACACATTTTTGCTCATTTTTTATACTGTAATAATTACAGTGGGTTACAATTGTTATGCACACTTAAGTTAGAGTTTACTCCCAGTTTATTAACTGCGTGTTTTGCACCAAATCTCTAGGTAGTGAGTTTTTAACCTTATTTTTTTGCCATTTTCCTAAACCAATAGGGCAACCACATAAGGTTAGGATCACTTCGCCAGTTGCCTTAACAACTTCATCCAAACGAATGTCTTTGCCATTAAAGTAATCACTGGCCTGCTGATTGTTTAGTTCCAGTACATTGCTTTTACATTGCTTACCAAATACGGTGGCAAATTCATGGGCGAGGCGCACGCCATTTTTATGAATAGCGCCTATCTGAATACCTAACCGCGCGTATTTTATTTTGTTTTGTATTGCTTCAAATTCATCTGGGAACAGCCAAAGCTCTTTGTCGCGTTGCATTAAAGTGCCTGGTAGACTCGTTAAACCAAATTGCTTTTTGAGAGAGCTCATAAACGCACTTTGCTGTTTACTATCAAAATCAGTAAAGGGGAATGCGCCTTTTTTAACTTTTAGATTTTGGTTTTCGCAGCTGCTGTGTTTTTTAAATTTAGCAATAAAAAAGCCTTCACTGTCGAAGGTTTGCGGCCAAACATGTAAGTAACCCTCGTCTGTAGTGGCTTTTTCGGCGCCAGGGAAAAGGTCATTTAAAGGCTCTGGCGCGATGTATTCGCCAAATTCTTCTAGCAATGCATCACACACTTGCTGGTTTTCGAGTGGGGTTAATGTACAGGTTGAATACACCAGCGTGCCGCCAGGTTTAAGTGCATAAAATGCACTTTTAATCAGCTCTTTTTGTACTTGGGCAATGGTAATGTTTGATTCGATAGACCAATTTTTTAGTGCATCGCTGTCTTTACGAACTGTGCCTTCACCCGAGCAGGGCGCATCAAGCAAAATACTATCAAAGCATTCAAACATATAATTACCAAATACCACGCCATCAAAATGCGATAACGCACAATTACCAACACCCATGCGCTTTAGCGTGGCACTAAGTACTTTTAAGCGCGATGACGACAGCTCATTTGCAACCAATACACCTTGATTGTTCATTAGTGCAGCTAGTTGTGATGTTTTAGAACCCGGCGCAGAGGCCATATCGAGTACTGTGCTACTAGTTTGCAGGCTGTGCTTTAGTGCCATTGGCGGCAACATTGAGCTTGCTTCTTGTACGTACATTGCGCCGCTTAAGTGTAAGTCGGTATTACCTAGCGCTAAATTTTGCTCTTCATCGTTTGGGCGCACTAGCCAAAAACCTTCATCGCACCAGGGTATGGCAGTGAGTTGCCAATTTTTTTGAGCTGCGTGGCGTTTAAATTCTTCAACACTCATTTTTAATGTATTAACGCGAACAGACTTACGTAAAGGTCGACGACAGGCATTTAAAAAATCATCTAAGGTAAGGTGCTCAGGCAGATAAGTTTTTACGTCATCAATAAATTGCTCTGGAATATAAGTGTTAGCGTCCACGATTTGGCTCATACAATAAAATTTAAAGCCGGATAATAGCATTTTTGACGATTTTTTTCAGTGTTAAAGCCGAAATAGTAGCACTTTGAAAGTGTCGACACCTTATTATGAAAAACGCATTTAATACTAAAAATTATTATACTTTTAGCTAATGCTGTCGACAATTTGATGGTTTTTTACTCATTCTTAGTGCTTTTAGGGTTGACACTGTTAGCTAATAAGCACATAGTTAACCCATAAATTGTCGACAATATAAAAATACTTTATGACACAGCACTTTTTAAACGACACTGCAGTTACAACCGCTTCCGATAAAGTGTTTGTAGATATGCGCCGCGAAATTGTAGAAGGCAGCATTGCACAAGGCAGTAAAATATCAGAGCCAGAGCTTGCAAAGCGTTATGGTGTAAGCCGTGCAACCCTCAGAGAGGCATTAAACCGTTTAGAAAGTTGTTACTTAGTCGAGCGCAAAGCCAATATAGGTTGTCGTGTTGTGGCATTAACCGCAGAGCGTTTAATTGAGGTGTATCAAGTGCGCAGTGCCCTTGAAGGACTTGCATGTAGGTTAGCTGCCGACAATATGGAACCAGATGAAGTTCAAGGTTTGAAACAATTACTGAATCAGCATTTGCATACTCAGCGTGTTAAAGAGGGTGAGTCGTACTATCAAGAAGCAGGCGACTTAGACTTTCATTATCGCATAATCAAAGGCAGTAAAAACGCTCACTTAATTCATTTGTTATGCCACGACCTATACCAGTTAATAAGAATGTACCGTGTGCAAATGGGCATGGTTGGGCCACGCGTATCGAAAGCGTTTGACGAACATTTAGCGATTATGAACGCCATAGAAAATCATGATGGGGAGCTGGCCGAAATGCTAATGAAGCGCCATATCAGTGCTTCCCAAGCAAATATACAAACAAAATTTGATGGATATCAATCAGTACAAGCTACTCAAAATGAAATGGCTAACTAGATTCTGTTGATCTTTGCGGATTAAATTTTGAAAGGTCAATAGACCCTAATACAGATGTAACATTATTAAAAAATACTAAGCTGCCAAAGAGCAGCCCCGTTCAAAGTTAGGAGAAGGTAATGTCAGCAGGATTAAAATTTAAACAGGCAATTGCAAATAACCACCCGTTACAAGTTGTGGGTACTATTAACGCGTATACCGCAATGATGGCTGAAAAAATGGGCCATCAGGCTATTTACTTATCGGGTGCAGGTGTGGCTAATGCCTCATTTGGTATGCCAGATTTAGGCATGACTAGCCTTGATAATGTGCTTGAAGATATTCGCCGTATTACCGGTGCTAGCGATTTACCATTATTAGTTGATGCCGATACAGGCTGGGGCGGAGCATTTAATATTGCCCGTACCGTTAAAGAAATGACCAAAGCGGGTGCAGCAGGCTTTCATATTGAAGACCAAGTAGCACAAAAGCGTTGTGGTCACCGTCCTAATAAAGAAATAGTTACCCAAGCTGAAATGGTTGACCGCATTAAAGCCGCAGTAGATGCCAAAACTGATAGCGATTTTTACATTATGGCGCGTACTGATGCATTTCAAAAAGAAGGCTTAAATGCAGCAATAGACCGTGCAGCTGCCTGTGTTGAGGCGGGAGCCGATGCCATTTTTGCAGAAGCCGTTCACGACCTTGCTGATTACCACGCATTTAGCAAAGCGATTAATGTGCCGATTTTAGCCAACATTACCGAGTTTGGCCAAACCCCAATTTATACCAAAGAGCAGTTGAGCGATGTGGGTGTAGAAATGGTGCTTTACCCACTAAGTGCATTTAGAGCTATGAATAAAGCGGCACTCAATGTTTACTCGGCTATTTTGAATGAAGGGTCGCAACAAAGCCAAATTGAAAACATGCAAACGCGTGCAGAGCTTTATGACTTTTTAGATTATCACTCGTACGAAAACACGCTAGATAACCTTTTTTCAGCAAAATCTGACAAATAATAAAAATCCAACAGGAGACAAATCATGGTAGATAAAGCATTAGGTGGCGCAGGCTTACGTGGCCAAGTAGCAGGACAAACAGCATTATGTACAGTAGGGCAAACAGGCTCAGGTTTAACTTACTGTGGTTACGACATTAGCGAACTGGCTGAAAAAGCGCAGTTTGAAGAAGTGTCGTTTTTACTTTCTCGCGGCGAGTTACCAACCACAACAGAGCTGGCAGAGTACAAAGCTAAACTTAAAAGCTTACGCGGTTTACCTGAAGCACTAAAAACAGTGCTTGAGAACATTCCTAAAGACGCACACCCAATGGATGTAATGCGTACCGGTTGTTCTATGCTAGGTAACCTTGAAATGGAAAATGATTTTAGCGAAGCAAACGATGCGATTGACCGCATGGTGGCAATTTTCCCAAGTATTATTTGTTACTGGTATCGTTTTACTCATGACGGTGTTCGTATTGAAACACAAACTGATGATGACTCAGTAGGCGCACACTTTTTAACGCTATTACATGATAAAGCACCAAGCGAGTTATTTGCACAAGTGATGAATGTTTCACTAATTTTGTACGCAGAGCATGAGTTTAATGCATCTACCTTTACCGGTCGTGTGTGTGCATCAACGCTTTCTGATATTCACTCATGTGTTACTGGTGCAATTGGTACCTTACGTGGCCCACTGCATGGTGGTGCAAACGAAGCCGCAATGGATATGATTGAAAGTTTTACTAGTGCTGATCAAGCTGAAGACGCGCTAATGGGCATGCTTGAGCGTAAAGATAAAATTATGGGCTTTGGTCACGCTATTTACCGTGAGTCGGATCCGCGTAATGTAATTATTAAAAAATGGTCTGAAAAATTAGCCGCAGAAGTGGGTGACGATGTGCTTTACCCAGTATCAGTTCGCTGTGAAGAAGTAATGTGGCGTGAGAAGAAGTTATTCTGTAATGCCGATTTCTTCCATGCATCGGCGTACCACTTTATGGGTATTCCTACTAAGTTGTTCACGCCTATCTTTGTAATGAGCCGAGTAACCGGTTGGACAGCACACGTAAAAGAGCAACGTGCAAATAACCGTATAATTCGCCCAAGTGCCGATTACACAGGGCCAGATGCGCGCAGCTACACGCCAATTGAATCAAGATAAACATATAGTCCATACAAAAGGTGAGTTACCAACTCACCTTTTACGGCTTTAGCAAATTATGCAAACAATATACCTTCAAATCTAAAGCCTGTCTTGATTAACCCCGTCACCAAATTAGCGAATTTATTATGACCATTATTAATAACACTCAATACCGTAAGCCATTACCAGGCTCAAATGTAGATTACTACGATACCCAGGCCGCAGTAGATGCCATTAAACCAGGTGCTTACGCCACACTGCCTTACAGTTCGCGGGTATTTGCCGAAAACTTAGTACGCCGTTGTGAACCCGATATGCTAACCGATGCGCTTAGCCAAATTATTGAGCGCAAGCAAGACCTAGATTTCCCATGGTATCCGGCACGCGTTGTATGTCACGATATTTTAGGGCAAACCGCTTTAGTTGATTTAGCGGGTCTGCGCGACGCTATTGCTGCAAAAGGCGGCGATCCTGCAAAAGTAAATCCGGTTGTGCCAACACAATTAATTGTCGATCACTCGTTAGCGGTAGAGCATGCAGGCTTTGACCCTGAAGCATTTGAGAAAAACCGCGCGATTGAAGATAGACGTAACGATGATCGTTTTCATTTTATAAACTGGACAAAAACTGCGTTTAAAAATATTGATGTGATCCCGCCGGGCAATGGCATCATGCATCAAATTAACCTTGAAAAAATGTCGCCGGTTATTCAAAATCGTGATGGTATTGCATTCCCAGACACGCTAGTAGGTACCGACAGCCATACACCGCATGTTGATGCATTAGGTGTTATTGCTGTTGGTGTGGGCGGCCTTGAAGCCGAAAGTGTAATGCTTGGGCGCGCATCGTACATTCGTTTACCCGATATTGTTGGCGTAGAGCTTACCGGTAAACGCCAACCGGGCATTACTGCAACCGATATTGTATTGGCTATTACCGAATTTTTACGCGAGCAACGTGTGGTATCGACTTACCTCGAGTTTTACGGTGAGGGTGCTGATGCACTAACCCTTGGTGATAGAGCGACTATTTCGAACATGACCCCAGAATTTGGCGCAACCGCGGCTATGTTCTACATTGACGATAAAACTATTGATTACTTACGTTTAACAGGTCGCGACGAAGAGCAAATTGCACTAGTAGAAAACTACGCTAAAACAGCAGGGCTATGGAGCGACAGCTTAAAAACAGCACATTACGACCGTGTGCTTAAATTTGATTTATCGAGCGTAGGGCGCAACATTGCAGGGCCTTCAAATCCGCACCGTCGTGTATCTACTAGCGACTTAGCTAAAGAAGGTATTTCGGGCGTTGTTGAAAACGAAGAAGGCTTAATGCCAGATGGCGCGTGTATTATTGCCGCTATTACTAGTTGTACTAATACCAGTAACCCACGTAATGTAATTGCTGCAGGTTTATTGGCGCGTAACGCCAATGCAAAAGGTTTAATGCGTAAACCTTGGGTTAAAACCTCATTGGCACCGGGTTCTAAAGCAGTGCAATCGTACCTTGAAGATGCAAACTTATTACCAGAGCTAGAGCAACTTGGTTTTGGTATTGTTGGTTTTGCCTGTACCACCTGTAACGGGATGAGTGGTGCACTAGATCCTAAAATTCAACAAGAAGTAATTGATCGCGATTTATACGCAACAGCGGTGCTTTCGGGTAATCGTAACTTTGATGGTCGTATTCATCCGTATGCTAAGCAAGCATTTTTAGCGTCTCCACCGCTTGTGGTTGCTTATGCAATTGCCGGTACCATCCGTTTTGATATAGAAAAAGATATCCTCGGTAAAGATCAGCAAGGTAACGATGTAACCTTAAAAGATTTATGGCCATCTGATGAAGAAATAGATGCAGTGATCAAGCAAAGTGTTAAGCCTGAGCAGTTTAGAAAAGTATACGAGCCAATGTTTAACTTAACCGTTGATTACGGCGAAGATAACGACCCATTATACGATTGGCGCCCTGAAAGTACGTATATTCGTCGCCCTCCTTATTGGGAAGGTGCATTAGCAGGCGAGCGCAGTATGAGTGGTATGCGTGCATTAGCGGTACTTGGCGATAACATTACCACCGATCATTTATCACCCTCTAATGCGATTATGGCAAGCAGCGCTGCAGGTGAATACTTAACTAAAATGAACGTGCCAGAAGAAGATTTTAACTCGTACGCAACGCACCGAGGCGATCACTTAACCGCACAACGAGCCACGTTTGCAAACCCTAAACTATTGAATGAAATGGTATTGGATGAAAACGGTGAAGTGAAGCAAGGATCGTACGCGCGCATAGAGCCAGAAGGTGAAAACACGCGTATGTGGGAAGCCATCGAAACCTACATGCAACGTAAGCAACCGCTTATAATTGTTGCCGGTGCTGACTATGGCCAAGGTTCGTCGCGCGATTGGGCGGCAAAAGGTGTTAGGCTTGCTGGTGTTCAGGTTATTGCAGCTGAAGGGTTTGAGCGTATTCACCGTACTAACCTTATTGGTATGGGTGTGCTACCACTGGAGTTTGCTGCAGGTACAACCCGCAAAACACTTAGCCTAGATGGTAGCGAAAGCTATGATGTTAAGGGCGAACCAGCACCAGGGGCAACTTTAGAATTAGTGATTACCCGTAAAAATGGTGAAGTAGTCACTGTGCCAATGAAATGCCGATTAGATACGCAAGAAGAGCTCTCTATATATGCTGCGGGTGGTGTGTTACAACGCTTTGCGCAAGACTTTTTAGAAGCCACGCAAGCATCATAAGGACGCATTTTTATGTTTAAACCACAAATTAAAGTGCCAGCGACTTACATGCGCGGCGGCACCAGTAAAGGCGTGTTTTTTAATTTAACTGACTTACCTGCACCTGCCCAAGTGGCAGGTGAGGCGCGCGATAGCTTATTATTGCGCGTTATTGGTAGCCCCGATCCTTATGGTAAACAAACTGATGGTATGGGTGGCGCAACCTCAAGCACCAGTAAAACCGTTATTTTAAGTAAAAGTGAGCAACCCGATCACGATGTTGATTACTTATTTGGTCAAGTCGCGATTGATAAAGCGTTTGTAGATTGGAGCGGTAACTGCGGTAATTTAACCTCTGCTGTAGGCGCGTTTGCCATCAGCAATGGTTTAGTCGATAAAGGTAGAGTGCCTGATAATGGCATTGCTATTGTGCGTGTATGGCAGGCAAACATTAAAAAAAGCATTTTAGTGCATGTACCCATGACCAATGGTGAAGTACAAGAAACCGGTGACTTTGAGTTAGATGGTGTTACCTTTCCTGCTGCTGAAGTAAAGCTGGAATTTATTGACCCTGCTGATGGTGATGGTGCGTTATTCCCGACAGGTAATGTGGTTGATGATTTAGAAGTTCCAGGCGTAGGCACGTTAAAAGCAACCATGATCAATGCTGGTATTCCGACTATTTTTATAAATGCAGCGGATATTGGTTACACCGGTACAGAGTTGCAAGGTGATATTAATAGCGATAATGCGGCGTTAACTATGTTAGAAAGCATTCGTGCCCATGGTGCAGTGAAAATGGGCTTAATTAATAATATTAATGAAGCACAAGCACGTCAACACACACCTAAAGTGGCATTTGTTGCTCCAGCAAAAGACTATACAGCCTCAAGTGGTAAGCACATAAATGCCAGCGACATAAGTATATTGGTTCGCGCGATGTCGATGGGCAAGTTACATCATGCAATGATGGGTACAGCAGCCGTTGCTATTGGCACAGCAGCCGCGATAAAAGGCACCTTAGTTAATGTAGCCGCTGGTGGTGGAGCTATTAATGAAGTTAACTTTGGACATCCTTCGGGCACATTAAAAGTGGGTGCAGAGGCGATTTTGACAGATGGCCAATGGCAGGTTAGCAAAGCAAGTATGAGCCGCAGTGCCCGTGTGTTAATGGAAGGCTGGGTAAGAGCGCCATTTGATTTTTAAACATTGTTTAATAGCTGATGGCTTTGAGAGCATCAGCTTTATAGTTACCATGTAGTTTAAAATAAATCGTTAATTACCCTAAGTTATAGCATTGTTGTTTTTTATGAGCGATAAAACGTTCAAAAGTATTGTTTTTACGCATAATGGCAATTTCATCGTTGATGTCAGCTAAAATAGATTGCCAATTAGATGTATCTTTACTTACTGAAAAATGCAGATTTTTGTACTCAATACTTGGTGATAATGCAACGAG
Source organism: Pseudoalteromonas sp. Scap03 (assembly GCF_013393115.1). Taxonomy (GTDB): domain Bacteria; phylum Pseudomonadota; class Gammaproteobacteria; order Enterobacterales; family Alteromonadaceae; genus Pseudoalteromonas. The sequence continues at coordinate 2,240,794 of NZ_VDEU01000001.1, forward strand.
TGCATTTAGCATCACTTTTTTATCTCTATTTGATAAAGGTGACTTGTAAACGCTGGCTTTAAGTACTTCTAAATCGGCAACAATAAGCTCGACGCGACCGTTTAAAAGCAAGTGAATGAGTTGATACTCACTGTTTGCAACAATGGTTTTTACTTTGCCTTGGCTAATCAGTTCATCGAGTTCGTCACTATTTTTATATGAGCGAACTACGCCCATAACCCGATTTTTTACAGAGTTAATACTGCCATCGTAGTCAATGGTGTGATCTTTAAGTGCAACAAACGATAAATCGCCACCTGGAATAGGTTCTGATAGCGCTAATAACTGATTGCGTGTTTTGGTTAAAATATTTTCAGATATGACGTCGTCGGCAATATAGTACTCAGGGAATAATATATCGGCTTTGCCTAGCTCTGCTTCACGAACTGCACGCGCCCAAGGGTAAAACTCAATATGAACGCCATAACCACGCTTAACCAGCATGCTAACTGTAAGCTGGTAAAGCCAGCCTTTATTGCATAGGTTATCGTCTATATAAGGAGGCCAGTTGAGTGTAACTAAACGAAGTACGGTATCAGCATTTAGATTATAGCCATAACCACTTTTATATTTTTTACCTGGAAGAGTAATATTTTTATCGTCAACATTGTAGGTTACAGGCGCAGGATCTGCGTAAGTAAAGAAGGATAAAAGTAAGGCAACGACTAAAAATATTCTCATAAGGATAATGCATTTTTATATGTGCACTTAAGTTTAGTGGGTTATCTGGAATAAACAACTTAAATGTTCTCAGTATTCAAACAATATAAGTATAGCCTTAAAAAGCGATAGCTATTAATATACAAAAATAAGTAACTTAACTTAAATATGACACAATACCGATTTTTAAAAATGATCATTCTATCGTATTAAATGGCACACTTACTGCGTAAAGTTATTTATATAGAATAACTATATGTTATAGCTTTCGTCTTGTTATTACGTTATTTTCAGGCGCCATAATAGAACACTAATTTAATGCAATTGGTATGATAATTATAGGTGTTTTTACTAGAGGGAACTTTTATGGCTAATAAGCCAATAAGTGAAGATAATCCGTTTGCTAATTTATCTGATGTGCAGTGTGAGCACATCCAAAATTGGTATCAAAAACATATTTCTTTAACTTTAACCAACTTGCTAAAAGGTAGTAAGTCTGGCCAAGTAATAGACAGTAAATTAGAGCAGGCGTTAAACGAAGCATTAATAAACAGTAAACAAACCATAACCTATACAGGTGATGATAGTTCGCCTATAAAATTACAAAATGCCAGTGTATTGGCAGAGCTCAAAGATACACGTAATTTGTTTCATGGTGCGCAAGTCAAAATAAATAAATTAGAACAAAAAATAACAACAAGTGCTGACGAAATACAATTACTAGAGGCTCAAAAAAGCGAACTTCAATTAGAAGTACGCAGTTTAAAGCAACGATTAAACCATGTTTTATCGAGATTAGAATCACAAGGCGTCTCGTTTCAAAAAAGCCATTATGTTGGTCGTATATTGGTGCATGCTTTACGAGCAAGCTTTGAAAATTGGCAACAAACGCCCTCTGGTGAGTCTTTCAAAAATCATGACTTTTACAAGCTGTTTCCTCGGGTTTTGTACTCAAGTTTACTAAAAGAGATAGAAAAACTGCTAGGTGGGCATGATTATAATGAAATAGAACGCTCGTTGAGTGATTTTGTATTTCAACAAAAGGGTTCTCCAGTTGAGAATTGGCCGGATGAAGACCCGATATACGAGACACGATTAATTAACCAAAAACAGTCAGAACTATTAATTAAGCTACAAAGCCAACATCAGCAGAGAAAGAACTTTACCGCCTATTTAGAAAAACGTCTTGCTAATACTGGGTTTACTCATAAGCACAGTGATTTACTGATGACTTTAGTTGAGTTTGCGACAAATGATGAGAATAGTAAGTTTTCTAGTTACTGCCATTAATTAGCAGTATTTGTTTGGCTAGTCTGCAGTAAAGGTGTAATTAGAGGTGAATGTTGAAGCCCAAGTTGCTTTAGCCTAGCTGCAATATTGCCTTGCGTGAGTGCTTGCTTTACCCATTTATACAAGGTGCTTATATCTAGCGTGTGGTTTGGGCGAAGTAATAACTGATGATTATAGGTTTGTGCCACTCTCTCAGACACAAGTAGCAAACGCTTGCTTTTTGGATACTTGCTAAAGTATTGATTTAGGTAAGAACGAGTAACAATAGCGCTATCGCTGCGTTTTTTTAATACTAATTCAATACTTCTTTTATGGCTGCTTAATAAAGTCATTTTATATTCGTTTTCAAGAACTGAGGGGCTACTTTCGTAATTAGCTAACGGATAATGGTAGCCTAAAATACCCACCAAGGTTTTATCTGCTAAGTTATCAAACCAGGCTTGAGACTTGGCAAATTGCTTTAAAGCAATAAATACTTCTGTATCTATGGCTACAACAGGGGAGTTACTAATTACATTGTTTCCCTGTAGCCATCCCCAATCTGGGTTCTCAAAAAAAATCGAATCGAATAGGCCATTTTGGTAATCTTTAAAGCGACGAATGGGTGTGGTTAGTACTAATTCAAAATGATAAGAAGGCTGTATTTTATTTAGCTCGCTTATTAATTCAACGGTAAGACCAGAAGCACGCCCATCAACAATTTCTATATAAGGAGGGAACTCATAGCCACCTACTTTTACCACAGTTTTTGCATGAGCTTCTTCAACTGAAAAACCAAGTAAGGCTAGTAAAATGAGCGTAACAAACTTCATAGTTAAATCCTTCCTTAGCGTGCTTTTGATATATTAATTTATAAGATAGTCTATTTGTTAACATAGTATGAATTATCAAGCAATAAATTCTAACTTTGCAGGGTGATTAAATGGATGTTACTTGATATTTATTAAGCAAGTGTAGATCGAGTGCGCTTTTTTGGAGTGTTTTTGATATTGGGGGATTACCCAATGTCGGGTGGCGTGGCTTTGCCACTTAACCGACCTACGTTCCCAACAATTAACGTAGGTTGGATAAGCCGGAGGCGTCATCCGACGATGTTTAGTCGTTTATTATAAGGAGATTTTTTGTGAGATATCGTCGAAATTATCAACCAGGAGGAACGTATTTTTTTACGGTTAATTTGCAGGATCGTAAAAAATCATTACTGGTTGAGCATATTGATTTATTGCGTGAGGCTGTGCGCTGGGTAAAAATGCATAAACCATTTTATATTGATGCGTGGGTAGTGTTGCCTGATCATATGCATGCAGTGTTAACCTTACCCAAAGGTGATAGTTATTACTCTGGACGTTGGCGCGAAATTAAAAAACGTTTTTCTAAAGGCTTGCCTAAAAACGAACATTTATCACTCGCACGCGTTAATAAAAATGAACGAGGGATTTGGCAACGCCGCTTTTGGGAGCATACTATTGTTGATGAACGTGATTATTGGCACCACGTAAATTATGTGCATTTTAACCCGCTTAAACATGGTTTGGTTGAACGGGTTATTGATTGGCCTCATTCAAGCTTTCATAAAGCGGTCGCATCAGGAATGTACAGCCGCAATTGGTGTGGGGAATAATTAATACCTTATATGTGGGTGTTTCCCATACGTCCCCAATAATTAACGTAGGTTGGATAAGCCAGAGGCGTCATCCGACAATGTTGGATAATTCGAAGGCGTCATCCGACGATGTTGGATATTAATCAATATCGGTGCAGGTTTTGCTTTATGTTGGGTGATGTTTGGGGTCGGGGGTCACCAATGTCGGGTGGCGTGGCTTCGCCACTTAACCGACCTACGTTCTTTTTTTGAATTGGTACGACTGAGTGGATTCGAACCACTGACCTCTGGACCAGGTGATCAAGAGTAGGTAGTGCTTTTTCTTTTTTGATAGTGTAGATATGGAGATTGGTACGACTGAGTGGATTCGAACCACCGACCTTGGAGCGGGTGATTAAGAGTAGGTAGTGCTTTTTCTTGAGATGTTTTTTGAATTGGTACGACTGAGTGGATTCGAACCACCGACCCCTACCATGTCAAGGTAGTGCTCTAACCAACTGAGCTACAGTCGTACAATTTTAAATTCTTAAATTAAATATACTTTTAGGGGTGAAGTATATTTGGTACGACTGAGTGGATTCGAACCACCGACCTCTGGACCAGGTGATCAAGAGTGGGTAGTGCTATTTCCTTCAACGTACTTTAAATACATTATTTACTAATTTTGGTACGACTGAGTGGATTCGAACCACCGACCTCTGGATCGGGTGATCAAGAGTAGGTAGTGCTCTTTCCTTCAACGTACTTTAAATACATTATTTACTAATTTTGGTACGACTGAGTGGATTCGAACCACCGACCTCTGGACCGGGTGATCAAGAGTAGGTAGTGCTATTTCCTTCAACGTACTTTAAATACATTTTACTAATTTTGGTACGACTGAGTGGATTCGAACCACCGACCCCTACCATGTCAAGGTAGTGCTCTAACCAACTGAGCTACAGTCGTACTATAAGTCTACATACTATTTAATTCGTCCATGAAGCTTCATCCTGTCGGCGTCCTGCCTCCACCTCGTTCGGCTGCGAAGCTTCGCTTCGGTCCAATCTCGCCCAACTGAGCTACAGTCGTATTGCATGTATTTAAGAGTTGTTAATTGCTTAACAACGGTCGCTAATATATAGCGTGATGGGGAGTGAATCAAGCATGTTTATGCTATTTGAGTTTATTTGCCGTTTTTTTATTCATATTGGACTGATTTCACACGTTTTATAAAATTTTTGCCACCATATAACATGCTCTTTTGCTGACGATTTTAGCTGAGCGAGTAAGTTTTTAGCGTTTGGGTCAAGAAGAGCATTTATCTCTTCACTGCTTACTGCTTGATTAAACCACAGCTGCACATACAGCGGCTGCAATGTTTCTAAATAACCACTAAGCTGCGCTTGATAAGGCTGAATTTGTTTTAAATAATATTTATTGAATATATTACTGACAATTTTAGCTTGCTGCTTGTTTTTACCCTTTGGGCATATATCTTCTAGCGTTAAAGTATTTACAAACTGGGTGGCCGCATGATTTAAGCTAATTTGTTCACGCGCGGCATGAATAAGTTGTTGGTTAAACTCGTATTTGTTAAGCGGCTCAAGCGCTGACAAAATATCATCACTGTTTATTGCCATACTATTTTGGTTTTCTATTAGCTGTTTTATGGTAGTTAGCTTTTTAAGCCCCTCAACTGTGTCGCTAAACCCAGCTGGTTGAGTGCTGAGCTCTTGGCCGGTTAATTGCCAACTGCTGTTGAGCTCGGGTTCACTAAATAACATATTGTTGAAAAACTGAGTGAGCTGAGCTTGTTTTTGAGTTTTTGCCGCAGCAATTTTGTTGTAAATCTTGCTTTGTTTATCCAAGCTATTTAAACAGTTTTGCGCGCTTTGAATAAAATCTATTTGGTACTTCAATTGACTAGCGGCGGTGGCCGTTTTACCTAACTGATTATTATGCTCACTTATTAAAACGTTCAGTTTACATTGGCTAATACCAGCAAGTTCAGTTATACCAATTTTAATTGCGGGCTGAAAGGTATTTTTAGGCGCGACTAACGTGAGTTGTTGCAGTGGATTTCTCTTTGGCTCGGGAACTTGAAAGGTACTACTTAAGCGAGACAAATAAGTTTTATTTGCCTCACTGGGCTGCTCTGAGCAGCCAAAAAGAAATACACAACACACTGCCAGTAACCAACTAAGTGGCAGTGTGTTATTTATAGATTGTTTAAGAGAGAATAAATGGTTCACGTTTAAATCGCCTATGCACTGTCAGCATCAGTAGTACAGCTGCAACTGATAATCCAACGATAATGCCTATCCAAAAACCATGCGGGCCCATTGCTGGCACTATTAAGTCTGTTCTTGCTAATACGTAGCCTAAACTAAAGCCGATTAACCAATAAGAGATAAAAGTAATATAAGAAATAGGCGCGGTATGCTTTAACCCTCTCAATATACCATTTGCAGCTACTTGTAATGCATCAGGAAGTTGATAAATACAGGCTAAAATCATAATTGATGAAGCAAGTGCGAGTACCGCAGGGCTATCGCTATAAAGCTGGCTAATCACATCGCGACCTATAAAAGTAATAAAAGCGATAAATAGGGCGATAATTGCCGCTAAAATATAACTTGTAGACACGGCTACTTTTAATTGGTCTAAATGATTTTGCCCAAATAAATTACCAATTCGTATGCTAATTGCAATTGAGAGGCTAAGAGGCATCATAAATAATAGTGCCGTGACACTGGCTGCAATTTGATGGCCAGACACAGCCACCGCACCTAAGTGCGCAATAAATAAAGGTATACAGGCAAACAATGTTACTTCAAAAAAAGTGGCTAGTGATATAGGAATACCGAGTTTGGTAATAATACCTATGGTTTTAAAGTTAGGTTTTTCAAAGCCCGCTAATAAGCCTTTGGCGTCTACTTTTTTGCTGAGCTGGCAATAAGTCACCTGCGCAATGGCCATAACAGTAAATACGAGTGCGGTAGCGATACCACAACCGGCTCCGCCAAAAGCTGGTAGGCCAAATAAGCCATTGATAAAAATATAATTGAGTGGAATGTTTACCGCAAGCCCTAGTAGGCTAATATAAAATGCAGGCTTGGTCATCCCCATGCCTTCGGTCATATTTCTATAAACGGTAAAAATTAAAAAGCCAAACACACCCCACTTAACAAAATGAATGTAGTCAAAGGCAAGTCCAGCAATTGCTGGGGTGGTGTTTAGCTGTAAAATAACAGTATTGGCAAGCTGCGCCGCACTAAAACCAGCAATACTTAAAAGGAGTGTTAAATAAAGGGCTTGCTGAAAATAATGGCTGATGCCGTTACGATCTTTAGCACCAGCGAATTGGGCAATAACGCCCGTTAATGCTAATAAAACCCCTTGTATTGCTAATAAAATTGGGTTCCATATCCCCGTTGCAATTGATAGTGCAGCTAAATCGGTAGGGCTCACTTGTCCGGCCATAATGGTGTCAACCACAGACATTAGTACTAAAGTTACTTGTGCTAAAAAAACGGGAACGGCAAGAGAAAGTAAACGTTTGGCTTCCCAACTACAAAAAGTCATAAAAAACAGCTATTCAGAAAAACATAGTCGCATTGTAATCTATTGTGATCAGCCAAGCTATGCTGGTGGTCGGTGTTTGTATTTAATTCATCTTGGTGGTGAAAATAACCATGAATAAGTGCTATTAAGTGAATGATTTTGTCTTTTGATACGTTAAACTAGTACTTTGTAAGAAATAGAAGCGATTTTTATGTTTACCGGTATTATTCAAACTCAAGCAACGGTAGTTTCTAAAACCCATGCACAGGGCGTATTGCGTCTGGTAGTTTCTGTCAATGAGCAATACGTGAAGCATTTAGACTTAGGTGCCAGCATCGCTATAAATGGTTGCTGTTTGACTGTGGTAAAAGTAGAGCTAAGTAATCACGATGTGGTTGCTCAAGTGCATTTTGATGTTATTGACGAAACTCTGCAGCTAACTAATCTTGGGCAACTGGAATTGGGTAGTTTAGTTAATTACGAGCGTTCAGTGTCATTTGGTACTGAGTTGGGTGGGCATATTGTATCTGGACATATTCATTGCACCGCAAAAATTGCGCAAATAGTGAAGTTAGAAAACAACTACAAAATACAGCTCAGCCTGCCACAAAAATGGCAAAAATATGTGTTATACAAAGGATTTGTATCTGTTAATGGTGCAAGTTTAACGGTGGGTAATATTGATGAGTTTGGCTTTTGGTTGCATCTAATACCAGAAACACTCGATATAACTAATTTAGGTGAAGCCGTTGTGGGTGATGAGTTTAATATTGAAGTCGACCAGCAAACCTACACAATTATAAACACCGTTGAAAACTACATGCGCCAACATAGCTAAAATATTTGTTCGTCATCGCTGTCCACATGTAACTCTAACTTGTTACGTGCATAGTCTATATGCATGTTCAAGTGTATAAGGTTACAACAGGCACTACATTCTTCATAGTAGTCTTGATCGCCCATACTGGCATCGAGATCTAAATGAATATGGTGTCCACAATGTGGACAGGCGATGCGTTGTGATAAAAAGTCTTTCATAATAACACCTCATAAAAACTAAGTTTTTTTACGTGGGTAGCACACAACGGGCTTACACTAAATATAGTGCTTATATCTTGTTTACTGCATTTATTTTAGTTTACGAGTTTAGTCTAGTAAGTTTATTAGTTTATCAACGTGCTCTTTAGCCTGATTTAGATAATGACCCGCAAAAATGTTAGCGTTGTTTAAAACAGGGTAAAGCTGATAAACAAGCTTACGTTGCTCATAACCCTGTGCTAAAGGGTAGTGGTGCTTGTAGGTATCATAAAAATCCTCTGGAAGGGGAGCATAGAGCTCGCTCATAGCAATATCGACTTCCCGATCACCGTAATAGCAGGCGGGGTCAAACAAGGTCGGAATGTTATTTACAAAGCCCAGGTTACCACGCCAAAAATCGCCATGTAATAATGAGGGTAAAACATGATGATTATGCAGTGTCTCTTTTACTAAATTTATTAGTTGTTCGGGGTCTGAAAGTACAATGTCTTTTTCAGCTAATAGTTGTAATTGCCAACCAATACGTTCTTCTGCAAAAAATACATCCCATTTTTTATGCCACTGATTAGGCTGAAGCGTTGAGCTTAAATAATTGTCGGTATCAAAACCAAACATCGCTTGCTGGTGTTTTTGATGTAACATGGCAAGATGCTCCCCCATAGTTGACCAATGAGTGTGGGGAAGCTCGTCAAATGTAAGCCATTCTAATACAATGAAGGCGTATTCTATATTGGCCCCAGTTATAATACAGTCTGGCACCATAAATACACTGTTTTGAGTAAGCTGTTTTAAGCCTTGAGCTTGAGCCTCAAAGCGCTCTAGCTCATGTTTTTGCCCAACTTTAACTAAGTAATTGTGCTTGCCATCGCTTAAATGAAACAACTTATCGGTGGATGTGTTTTGCAACTGACGTTTATGGGTGTGTTTAAAATCATAATGGATAGCCTGGCTGATCTCTTGATTGATTGTTTTCCACATAACAATAGTCACCTTTTAAACCTATAAATAAACTATGGCAAAAAGGGATTAAATAAACAAATTAATCGGTGTAAAATTAATACTATCAATTTCTGATACAAATCACTGAAATGGAATAAAAATGAATAAAAGTTTTATCACTAACTTATTAGCAGCGTGTTGTGTTGTTATTGGTTTTGTATTTGAACAAACCATTGTACTTTCTGTGGGCTTATTTGCACTCTCCGGTGCAGTTACAAACTTACTCGCTATTCATATGCTGTTTGAAAAAGTGCCGTTTTTATATGGTTCGGGTGTGATTGCACTTAAGTTTGAAAGTTTTAAAGTGGCTATAAGAAACTTAATACTTACGGAGTTCTTTTCTGAGCATAAAATAGACAAGCTTCTAAGCAAGGCTCAACCAACGATAGACTTTGAGTCAGTTATTTATAAGGTGGATTTAAATCCCGCATTCGATAATTTGTTAGTGGTTATTGAGCAATCACAATTTGGTAGCATGCTTGCAATGTTTGGCGGCACTGAAGCCGTTGAGCCAATGCGAGAAAAGTTTATTGAAAAAATGCAATCATCACTGGTGCAAATAAGCGACACCGACGATTTTAAAACACTATTAAGCGATATGTTAACCCAAGGTAATAACGCGGAAAGTTTGCATAATACGGTGCTTAAGTTAGTGGATGAACGCTTAGATGAACTCACCCCTAAAATGGTGAAAGAAATAATTCAAACCATGATCCGCGAACACTTAGGTTGGCTCGTTGTATGGGGTGGGGTGTTTGGTGGCTTATTTGGTTTGTTGGCAGCGCTTATTTAATAATAAATATACGTTAAGCAGGTACTAAGCCCTGCTTAACGTGTTTGACTCGAGTAAATTAAACGCATTTAAAACCTGTAATATTATTTAGACCCCGCCATAATAACCACAAGCGGTTTGTTTGCTTTTGCTAAATCTCTTATTGACGTACTAGTAGATGCTTCAATATTTAAAAAGCGTGCTGATTTATTTAAATCATACAGCGTTACAAAGTCACCCACTGATAAATCATTACAGAGTAATTTTTTGCTAATTACATGTTTATCTATACGTAGATCTTTCATTGTTCTGAGCAGTGTCAGTCTTTTGTTAGATGCAACGGCCATGCAAGCTTGGGTACCGGGTGATGAATCAGCGGCAACAAAAGTGGCCGCCATTACAGGAGCTGTTAATGTTGCTGCGCCCAATAATACAGTTGAATATAGAGTTGCTTTGAAAGAAATCATAGTATTTGCCTCTTTGTTTATATGCAACTTAAGTATTGCTTAATGTAGCCGAAATGTTGTTAACTGAATGGGGTAAGCTGTAAGAAGATGTGTATATAAATTGTGCAATTTTGTAGGTGTATGAAAAGTTGTTCATAAGTAACCTGAATTATGGATAATAAATCTATCTCAAGCAGCTATTTTCAGCGCTAACTGCGTTGAATTTACTTGCAATAGGCTCGCTATTGACGCGAAAATTCGCCTTGTTTTCACTGTAAATTTCTGGCTGGAGAAAACAAACCAAATTATTAATATAATTCAATATTTTAGTAAATCTCTTAACCAGAGTTCAGGTTAAGTAATTTATTTTTGACACACTTTAGCGTTTTCCTACTGAAATATTTTTTCAGGCTGTTATTATCGCGCCCTAAATTTGTGGCATTTTATATTTTTGGAGCGCAATTGTGAATAAAACGTTAGCAAGTTACTACCAGCAAGCTTATGCGTGTGAGCAACAGCATTTTAACCAATGTTTTTATTGCGGCTGTGAGGCAACAGAGCGCGATCATTGCCCGCCATTGCATATGCTACAAAGTATTATTGATCTAGGTGAAGAAGCTGACTTTGTTGCCATTGCAGCCTGTTACGAATGCCATGCATTACTTCACAATGAGCGATTAATGACCATTGATGAGCGATTTAGCAAACTTAAAAAGAAATTATCTAATAAGTATGCAAAACCTCTGCGTGTTTACAACATGTGGGAAGAAAACGAACTCGCTGATATGAGTGATGAATTTGCGCATAGTATTCAAGCAGGTATGAAGCTAGGTAAAGAAGCGGCTGAGCGACTAGCCTTTACGGGCTTTAGTTATGCCACTGAGGAAGCACGTGTCACAGTGCGTGAAAAAACTAAAGAGTTTGATGTTGAAGGCACTGTATTTACCGATTTCAAAGAAGCGCTTAACTATTGCATTACTGTATTAAAAGTACAAAAAAGTGACTTTTATAAAATTTTAGTGGAAGACTATCAAGGTGATTTTAATAAGGCATTGAGTCAATACAGACATCGTCATGATAAAGTTACAGCCGCAAAAGATGGTAATACATTGATTAAAGATTTTTCAAAATTACATAAGCAAAATTCGGATTTTGTAACACGAACGGTTAAACACTTTATAAGTAAAGATCCATCGCTCACCACCGAAGGAGCTCTGGATAAGCTTTATAACAATTATATAAAAAAATAATTACAGAAATTCACCTTAAATAACCGCCTTTTCACCTGTTTTTTTAGCTTTATGCGTTTGCTTTCGCTAAAGTAGTAAAAAAACAGGAGAACCTAAAAACATGCAAAAATTTGCTCCCTCATTGTTAGCTGTTGGTTTAGCAGCAGCACTTGTTGGTTGCCAAGAAAGCGGCCCACAAGATGACAAAGTAACCATTAATAAAAACCCATACCCAAGTACTTACCAACCGGTAGCGACATCAAGCACGTTAATCACCAATGCGACTGTATTAACAGGGACGGGTGAGCGTTTAGATGAAGCTGATGTATTAATTGTCGACGGTAAAGTGCAGCAAATTGGTAAAGATTTAACCGCTGATGCAGATACCACCATCGACGCACAAGGTAAATGGGTAACACCAGGCATTATTGACGTTCATTCACATTTAGGTGCTTATCCAAATCCATCGGTTGAGTCTCATCAAGATGGTAACGAAATGACCAGTCCAAATACTGCAGAAGTATGGGTTGAGCATTCAATTTGGCCACAAGATCCAGGTTTTAATCGCGCACGTGAAGGCGGTATTACGTCATTACAAATTTTACCGGGTTCGGCTAATTTATTCGGTGGACGTGGCGTTACCCTTAAAAATGTACCGGCTCACACCATGCAAGGAATGAAATTTCCTGATGCGCCATACGGTTTAAAAATGGCATGTGGTGAAAATCCTAAACGTGTTTACGGTCGTAAAGGCGTATTACCGATGACACGTATGGGTAATATGGCAGGATATCGCACAGCATGGATTGGCGCTCAAGAATATAAGCGTGAGTGGGATAAATACGATGCTGATTACGCTGCGGGTAAAAACCCAGAAGCTCCACATCGTGATATTAAATACGATACATTACGTGGTGTTTTAGAAGGTGAAGTTCGTATTCACAATCACTGCTACAAAGCAGAAGAAATGGCGATGATGATCGACCTTTCTAAAGAGTTTAATTACCATGCCGGCACATTCCACCACGGAATTGAAGCCTATAAAATTGCTGATTTATTAGCTGAAAATGGCTCGTGTGCAGCACTTTGGCCAGACTGGTGGGGCTTTAAAATGGAAGCCTACGATATGGTGCAAGAGAACGTAGCTATTGTTGATGCAGTTAAAAACTCATGTGCTGTTGTGCACTCAGATTCTGATACGACGATTCAACGCTTAAACCAAGAAGCCGCAAAAGTAATGTACAGTGCAAACCAAAATGGGTTTGATATTTCTGAGCAACACGCGATTAAATGGATCACGTCTAACGCCGCTAAATCATTAGGCATTGAAGATAAAACAGGTTCACTTGAAACAGGTAAACAAGCTGATGTTGTTATTTGGAATCAAAGCCCGTTTAGTGTTTATGCAAAAGCAGAGCAAGTGTTTGTTGATGGTGCAAAAGTTTACGATAGAAACGATAGCGCATTCCAAGCACAAAGTGATTTTATGTTAGGTCAACAATAAGGAGCACCCAGAATGAAAAAATTATCACGTTCGTTTTCGCTTTCTCTGGTTGCTGCAGGGCTACTAGCATCGGGTGCCGTGAGCGCCAAGTCATTAGCAATCATTAATGCAACTTTGCATACATCTTCAGAACAAGGTGTATTAGAAGGAGCTAGCATTGTAATGAATGAAGGCAAAATCACTGCCATTAACCCTAGCGATGTTAAAGCTGACAAAGTTATTGATGCTAAAGGTCAAATAGTGACGGCTGGTTTTATCGCCAGTGTAAATCAGCTTGGCTTAGTTGAAGTAGGTGCAGTTGCCGGTTCTCGCGATGCAGGAGAAGACAAAGCAGGTATCGATTTTGATGCAAGCTTAGCATTCAATCCTCGTTCAAGCTTAATTCCTTATGCACGTAAAGGCGGTATCACTCGCGATTTGATCACCCCATACGGTGGTGACAGCATATTTGCAGGCCTAGCAAGTGTTGTTGATTTAAGTGGTAGCTTTGAAAGCGTAGATAAAAAGCAAGCTGCACTAGTGGTTCATTTAGGTGAGCGTAGTAAAGGTTCTCGTGCATTTACCTTGCAAACGCTTATTAAAAAATTAGATGAGCATCAAACCAAAGCAAGTAAAGACGCTAAAAAAGACGACGCTAAGCCAAGTGCTGAAGACACGGTAATGGCTAAAGTACTAAAAGGCGATATACCATTACTAATTAGTGTGTCGCGTGCATCAGATATTGTTGAACTAATAAAAGTGAAACAGCAGTTTGGCGTAAACATTGTCCTTAATGGCGCTCAAGATGCCGTTGTAGTTAAAGATCGCATCGCTAAAGCAGGCATTCCTGTGATCATTAGTGCAATGGATAACTTACCAGGTAGCTTTGATTCGTTGCATGCGAGCTTGAATAATGCCGGCATACTAGAAAAAGCCGGTGTTAAAGTGCTACTAACTGTGGGTGGTGACGCAAGTCACAATGTTTACCAGCTTCGCTACGATGCCGGTAACGCAGTGTCTTACGGTATGAGCCAACAAGGCGCATTAAAGGCCATGACTTCGAATGTGGCTGATGTATTTGGTATTAACGCGGGTAGCCTAGAAGTAGGTAAAGCCGCTGATGTTGTTATGTGGAGTAACGACCCGTTTGAGCTGAGCAGCCACGTGAATAAAATGTTTATCAATGGTGTTGAGGTTAGTACTGAATCTCGCCAAGATAAACTGCGTGAGCGCTATACAACAGAGTCGAACATGCCACGCGCATACACAAAATAAACGTTTAAAGTTGAATTGAAAAGGCCGCATTAGCGGCCTTTTTCTTAGGCACAAAAAAGGCGCTCTGTGAGCGCCTTTTCATTCATTTAATCGATTTATACTAGTTTAGATAAAATCTCGTTAAATGTCGTGCTTGGACGCATTGCTTTGAAGGCTGCATCGTCATTTGGCTGGAAGTAACCGCCAATGTTCATTGCAGGACCCTGTGCATCGTTTAGCTCGTTAACAATTTGCTCTTTGTTGGTTTCAAGGTCGCTAGCAATTTGTGTAAATTGCGCTTTAAGCTCGCTATCTTCATTTTGCTTAGCAAGTTCTTGAGCCCAGAATAAAGATAAGAAGAAATGAGAACCACGGTTATCAATCTCTTTAACTTTGCGTGAAGGTGACTTGTTTTCAGCTAGGAATGTGCCCGTTGCTTTATCAAGCGTATCAGCAAGTACTTGTGCCTTGTTGTTACCTGTTGTTGTGCTTAGGTGTTCAAGTGACGCAGCAAGTGCTAAGAACTCACCTAAAGAATCCCAACGTAAGTGGTTTTCTTTTTCAAACTGTTGAACGTGCTTAGGAGCAGAACCACCGGCACCTGTTTCAAATAAACCACCGCCATTCATCAGTGGCACAATTGAAAGCATTTTAGCACTAGTACCCAATTCTAAAATTGGGAATAAATCTGTTAGGTAATCACGTAATACGTTACCTGTTACAGAAATCGTATCTTTACCTTCTTTGATGCGTGCTAGTGAGAATAAGGTTGCATCCATTGGCGATAAAATTTGAATATCTAGGCCAGCAGTATCATGATCTGGCAAGTATTTGTTCACTTTTTTGATTAGCTCAGCATCGTGTGCACGTTCTGCATCTAACCAGAAAATAGCCGGATTACCAGTTGCGCGAGCGCGGTTTACTGCAAGTTTAACCCAATCTTGAATTGGTGCATCTTTAACCTGACACATACGCCAGATATCGCCTTGCTCAACACTGTGCTCAAGTAGGGTGTTGCCGTTTGTGTCAACAACACGAATAGTACCGTCAGCTTTTGCTTCAAATGTTTTGTCATGTGAGCCGTATTCTTCCGCTTTTTGAGCCATAAGGCCAACGTTTGGTACGCTACCCATAGTTGTAGGATCAAAAGCACCGTGCTGTTTACAAAAATCAATTGTTGCTTGGTAAACGCCAGAGTAACAACGATCTGGAATTACAAAGCTTGTGTCTTGTAATTTATCGTCTTTATTCCACATTTGACCGCTTGAACGAATTGCAGCAGGCATAGAAGCATCGATGATCACATCACTTGGTACGTGTAAGTTTGTAATACCACGATGAGAATCAACCATGGCGATAGCAGGGCGGTTAGCGTAAACCGCTTGAATGTCTGCTTCAATTTCTTCGCGCTTAGCGTCATCTAATGTTTGAATTTTAGAGTACACATCGCCTAAACCGTTATTTACATCAACACCTAGCTCTTCAAAAAGTGCACCGTGTTTTGCAAAAACGTCTTTGTAGAATACTTTTACAGCGTGACCAAAGATGATTGGATCAGATACTTTCATCATGGTTGCTTTCATATGAAGCGAAAATAACACGCCTTTTTCTTTAGCTGCATTGATTTCAGCTTCTAGGAATGCTTGTAATTTTGCTGCACTGATACGTGATGCATCAATTACTTCACCAGCAAGTAATGGCGTGCTTTGCTTAAGTACAGTGATATCGCCATTAGCCGCTACGTGTTCGATACGAACATCCGTTGCTTCATCAACAGTTAGTGATTGCTCGGAACCAAAGAAGTCACCTTCTTCCATGCTTGCAACGTATGATTGTGAATCTTTGCTCCACGCGCCCATTGAATGTGGGTTATTACGTGCATACTCTTTCACTGAACCTGGTGCACGACGGTCAGAGTTACCTTCACGAAGTACAGGGTTTACTGCGCTGCCTTTAATTTTATCGTAGGCTGCTTGAATCGCTTTCTCTTCATCGTTTTTAGGTTCAACCGGGTATTCTGGAAGTGCATAACCTTTTTCTTGAAGCTCTTTAATTACAGCGCGAAGTTGTGGAACTGATGCACTAATGTTCGGTAATTTAATGATGTTAGCTTCTGGTGTTTTTGCCATTTCGCCAAGTTCTGCAAGTGCATCACCAATGCGTTGTTCTTCTGTTAGGTAATCCGGGAAGCTCGCAATTACACGACCAGCTAATGAGATGTCGCGTGTTTCAACTTCAACACCTGCCGCATTTGTGTATGCTTGGATAATAGGTAACAACGAATAAGTTGCTAGTGCCGGAGCTTCGTCCGTTTTTGTATAGATAATTTTTGATGTCATCATCATTCCTAGATAGTAGGCCGCATTGGCCAAATTCAACAATGCAAAGAAATCATCGCCTAATACTTTTAAATTAAGCATTAGTACATGCAATGAGTAGTCTGTTAGGTGTTGGTACTCGTATAACCTAAACAAGGTGAGAATAATCACACCTGACGGACTAGTGTCTTTTATAACTAAAATTTATGTAAATACAAACTAGCCATTAGGCTAAAGTAATTACGTTTTACAGGATAAAGAGTGTAACAAGCTTGGCTAAAAAGGGCTAGGATTACACGCCAGACGCCAGCAGTTAAACTTCTAATACTGAAATTATTGGGGTAGATAAAATAAAATCAAGGAGTGGGGTTGAATTAACAAACAATGAGGCAATTTATATTGGGGTGGTTAGGGATTTTTAAGAAATTAAGCGAGGATCTAAACAGGTCACTCGCTTTAGTCTCATAATTACAATCACCCTATAATATCGCCATTAGGCGCTATATTAGTAGCGTGTAGACCTTTAGGGCCCTGTTGTAATTCGAAGGTAACATCTTGACCAGCTTTAAGTGTCTTGTATCCGTCCATTACAATTGTGGAGTAATGAGCAAAAATGTCGTTCTCGCAACCGTCTTCTACGATGAAACCAAAACCTTTGGCGTTGTTGAACCATTTGACTTTACCACAAGCCATACTTCTACATCCTTCTATAAGTTGACTAATTTAGTTATCCTAAACTGTATTGTTTGCTAGACTGACTAAGGTTTAATCAATCACCATTTGACTGTAGTTTATTTAAGCAACCAGTCAAGTGTTTTAGGTTATTTTTTAACATTTTATTTATTTTTTTATTCAAGTTTGCTTGAGTTACAAAGACAAGACTATATTTAATTATGAGTGGTATGAAAGATTCTGGTGTTATCGACACCGTTCGCGATAGTGAAAAGCAAAAGTTGCAGCCACCGCGAAAATATAAAGTTGTGTTAAACAACGATGATTACACGCCGATGGATTTTGTAATAGAGATCTTAATGACGTTTTTTAATATGGATAGCGATAGAGCAACTGATGTGATGCTGCAAATACATCAGCAAGGTAAGGGTATATGTGGTGTTTATAGCGCCGACGTAGCACATACTAAGGCTGAGCAAGTTAACCGCTACTCAAGGGATAACGAGCATCCACTGCTATGTAGTTGTGAGCAGGAATAAATACCATAAAGGTGAACTTTCATCTTTGAAGTGCGGTATAAAATTATTATCTCTGTAAGGGGTTGCCAATGCTAAATAAAGACTTAGAACTAACTTTGAACACTGCGTTTCGTGAAGCGCGTACACGTCGTCATGAGTTTATGACCGTAGAGCACCTTTTATTAGCTCTACTCGACAACCCATCAGCTGGAGAAGCGCTTAATGCGTGTGGTGTTGACGTTTCTGGATTAAAAACAGAGTTACTTGAATTTATTGATGAAACCACACCGGTTATTCCTGATTTAGAAGAAGAGCGCGAAACTCAACCAACACTTGGTTTTCAGCGAGTATTACAGCGCGCGGTATTTCATGTGCAATCTTCTGGCAAAAATGAAGTGACAGGCGTTAATGTGCTGGTCGCTATTTTTTCTGAGCAAGAAAGCCAAGCCGTGTACTTACTTAAAAAGAATGATATTTCTCGACTTGATATTGTTAACTTTATTTCTCATGGTATCGCCAAAGGTGACGACGAATTAGGCGATGATACCGACGATATTCATGAAGAGGTGCAAGAAGTAGCAAGCGAAGAAGCGAGTAAGCTCGACAGCTTTACAACTAACCTTAATATACACGCTAAAGAGGGTAATATTGACCCGCTTGTTGGCCGTGATAGTGAAGTAGAGCGCACAGTGCAAGTGCTGTGTCGTCGTAAAAAGAATAACCCATTACTGGTTGGTGAAGCCGGCGTAGGTAAAACTGCTATTGCCGAGGGCTTAGCCTATCGTATTGTTAACGAACAAGTGCCTGAAGTCATTGCTGATGCGGTTGTGTACTCCTTAGATATGGGCGCGTTACTTGCCGGTACCAAATACCGAGGCGATTTTGAAAAACGCTTTAAAAGTTTATTAAAAGAGTTACAAGCAAAACCAGGTTCAATCTTATTTATTGATGAAATTCACACCATTATTGGTGCAGGTGCTGCCTCAGGTGGGGTAATGGATGCCTCAAACTTAATTAAGCCGTTACTCTCAAGTGGGCAATTACGTTGTATGGGTTCTACCACTTACGGTGAGTACAAGAATATTTTTGAAAAAGATCGCGCCCTTGTCCGTCGCTTTCAAAAAATTGATGTGCTTGAACCTAGCGTTGAAGATACCACTAAAATTCTTAACGGCTTAAAAGATCGTTACGAAGCACACCATGGTATTCGTTATACGCAAAAAGCGTTAAAAGCAGCCGCTGAGCTAAGTGCCAAGTATATTAATGAGCGTCACTTACCTGATAAAGCGATTGACGTTATTGATGAAGCAGGCGCAAGCCAACGGCTACTGCCTACGTCCAAGCGTAAAAAAACCATTGGTGTATCTGATATTGAGATGATTGTGTCTAAAATGGCGCGTATTCCGCCTCAAAATGTGTCGTCGTCTGATAAAGAAACGCTGAAAAACTTAGACCGTAATTTAAAAATGTTGGTGTTTGGACAAGATCAATCCATTGATGCATTAACTTCTGCTATTCGCTTATCGCGCTCAGGTTTAGCAAACGAGAACAAACCGGTTGGTTCGTTCTTATTTGCAGGCCCAACAGGGGTAGGTAAAACAGAGGTTACCAAGCAATTAGCTAAATGCATGGGTGTTGAGTTTATTCGTTTTGATATGTCTGAATACGTTGAGCGCCATGCGGTGAGCCGTTTAATCGGTGCGCCTCCGGGTTATGTAGGTTTTGAACAAGGCGGCTTATTAACAGAAGCGGTGATCAAAAACCCACATGCAGTGGTATTGCTGGATGAAATTGAAAAAGCGCATCCTGATATCTACAACATTTTATTACAAGTTATGGATCACGGTACGCTAACAGATAATAACGGCCGAAAAGCTGACTTTAGAAACGTAGTAGTGGTGATGACCACCAATGCCGGCGTACAAGAAACCACGCGTAAGTCGATTGGTTTTAGTGAGCAAGATCACACACACGATGCAATGGGTGAAATTAACAAAGTATTTTCACCTGAATTTAGAAACCGCTTAGATAACATTATTTGGTTTAATCACCTCGAGAAAGAGGTTATTTTGCAAGTGGTTGATAAATTTGTTGTTGAGTTACAAGCGCAACTGGATAAGAAGTCAGTTAACCTTGAGCTTACTTCTAAAGCACGTGAATGGTTGGCTGATAAAGGCTATGACAAAGCAATGGGCGCGCGTCCTATGGCGCGTGTTATCCAAGAAGATCTTAAAAAGCAATTGGCTAACGAAATACTGTTTGGTGAGCTAATTTCTGGCGGTACGGTAAAAGTATCGGTTAAAGATAAAAAACTGCGTTTTGATTACGAGAGTGACTTAACGCCAGCCTAACCTAAAAAAGTTAGCAATTTAAAAAGCCTGCTTTATGCAGGCTTTTTTATTTGCCAAAGAAATAGGCAACAAAAAACCCAGCAAAGGCTGGGTTTTTTGTTTATTAAATGTAATTACTGGCTACTACCATTAATTACATTTAATAAACGCTTAAAGCTAGTTTTCACTAGCCAAAAACTAAATCTCGTTTACGCACTTACTTAGCGAGCACGGAATACGATACGACCTTTCGATAAATCGTAAGGAGTCATTTCTACCGTTACTTTATCGCCGGTTAAAATACGGATATAGTTTTTGCGCATTTTACCTGAAATATGAGCCACAACTACGTGACCATTTTCTAGCTCAACTCGGAACATTGTATTTGGTAAAGTATCAAGGACTGTCCCTTGCATTTCGATTACGTCTTCTTTCGCCATGTTTAGCGTAACACCTCTTTAATAGTTAAACGCTGCAGATTTTGCCCAAAATACGCCAATAAGTAAAGGCGCAGGGGCTATTTTTGTAAATTAAATAGCCACCCACTGGTCATTGAGCTGTTTTTGGGCGGGTAAAAACTGGGTTTTATACTTCATTTTGTCACATTCATCTATTTGATAGCCTAAATAAACAAACTGTTTGCGCTGCTGTTTAGCAAATTTAAGCTGCTGTAATATCATTACAGTGCCTAAACTAAAGTGTTCGTAGTCAGGGTCAAAAAATGTATAAATAGCCGAAATAGCGTTGTCCATACAATCAGTTACAGCAACGGCCACTAAGTTTTCTTGATCCCAAAGCTCTATAAAGGTGATGGTTAACCAGCTACAAAACAAAAAGCTTTGAAATTGTGATTTATCAGGTGGATACATAGAACCGTCTTGATGACGTAAACTAATGTATTTACTGTAAAGTGGATAGTATTGTTCGCGTTCAACTTGAGAATATTTTACCTCAAAGCGGTTTTTTGCTTTGTTAAGTTTACGTTTTTGCGATTTTGTAGGGATAAACTCATCAGCTAAAACGCGCACAGAACTACACGCGCTGCAAATAGGGCAGTGCGGACGGTAAATTTGGTTACCACTGCGACGAAAGCCCAATCCTAATAACGACTCAAACTTATTGCTGCTATAACAACTTGGATCGAGTATCACCAGCAGTTGCTCTTGGCGATCTGGCAAGTAACTGCATTCAAATGGTTGGCTTAGGCCTATACGAGCTGGAAGTTGTTCATTCATATATCGCGATTAGCTCCTGTGGCTGCCACATACTGGCAGCTGGGGTGTAACACTGTGCTTTATTAAGTTTAGTTAAAAATTCTTCACGTGGAATCACGCTGGCACCTAACGACATTAAATAAGGATTTTCTAATTGGCAATCAATAAAATGCGCATTATGGCGTTTAAGCCAATTAACCAGCGCCCACATAGCCAGTTTGGAGCAATTTGTTTGATGATGAAACATTGATTCACCACAAAAAACACCTGTTTGCATAATCCCATATAAGCCGCCTGCAAGCTCTCCCTCGCGCCATACCTCTAAACTATGGGCCAAGCCATTGTGATGGGCATTAATGTACGCCTGTTGCATTTGCGGGGTTATCCAAGTGCCATCAGTATCAATGCGTTGATCGCGGCACGCTTCTATCACTTCTTCAAAGGCATGGTTAATAGTTACGGTGACCGGGTGCTTTTTTAAATGTTTTCGTAAGCTTTTACTAACATGAAAGTCATTAAGCTCAACAATACCGCGCTCACTCGGTGACCACCACATAATTGGCTCGTGTTCACTAAACCACGGAAAAATACCAGATAAATAGGCATTTTTTAACCGCGTTACCGATAAACATCCACCAATGGCAAGCAAACCATCTGGATCATCTAATGCATGGCTGGGATCAGGAAAAGCAAAGTGGCTTTGAGCGAGTTGATAAAGTTGTTTAGTCATAACACCGATTGAATAACTGCATGGTCAAGACAAAGTGTAACCTGTTGCTTTAAAATCACAAACCACAAATTATTGTGTTCTCTATAGGGTTGAGCAGGGCTTAAATTGCTGTTAGGTAAATTTTAGGCATAAAAAAGCGCGTTAAAAAACGCGCTTAATTAAATGGTAAACTAATCGAATTAGCTAACCACTTTTACTGGTACAGCTTCACCTGCGTTGAACTTAGTTGTCATTGCTTCTTCAACAGGTGTAAACGATGTAAGGTCAATACCTTCAACCGCAGACTTATACTCTTCCATAGTCGGGAAACGACCAAGAACAGAAGATAGAACTACAACTGGCGTAGAACCTAGTAGTGATTCACCTTTTTTCTCAGATGTATCGGCTACTACACGGCCTTGGAAAAGACGTGTTGATGTTGCGATAACAGTATCACCTGGTTCTGCTTTTTCTTGGTTACCCATACATAGGTTACAACCAGGGCGTTCTAGGTATAAGATATTTTCATACTTAGTACGTGCAGCCGTTTTTGGTTTTGCATCGTCAAATTCAAAACCTGCGTATTTAGCAAGAATATCCCAATCGCCTTCCGCTTTAAGCTCATCAACAATGTTGTATGTTGGTGGCGCAACAACCAATGGCGCTTTGAATGAGATAGAACCGTTTTTCTTCTCAAGGTTACGTAGCATGTGAGCAATAATTTTCATATCGCCTTTGTGAACCATACACGAACCAACAAAACCTAAATCAACAGGCTTGTCGTTGTAAAAAGAAACAGGGCGGATCACATCGTGAGTATAACGCTTAGAAACATCATCGTTATTAACGTCTGGATCGGCAATCATTGGCTCAACGATTTGGTCTAAATCAACCACAACTTCTGCATGGTATTTAGCGTTGTCGTCTGGAGAAAGTGCTGGCTCTTCACCAGATTGAATACCTGCAATACGCTTGTCGGCTAAATCGATTAGACCTTGTAGCGTTTGTGCTTCGTTTTCCATACCTTTGTTGATCATGATTTGGATACGTGACTTAGCAAGTTCAATTGACTTAATTAACGTTTCATCATTTGAAATACAGATTGACGCTTTCGCTTTCATTTCTGCAGTCCAGTCAGTGAAGGTAAAAGCTTGGTCAGCCATTAGGGTACCAATATGAACTTCAATGATACGACCTTGGAATACGTTTTCGCCGCCAAATTGCTTAAGCATTTGCGCTTGCGTTGCATGTACAACATCGCGGAAATCCATATGCTTAGCCATTTTGCCTTTAAACGTTACTTTAACTGAATCAGGAATCGGCATCGCAGATTCACCGGTTGCAAGTGCAACAGCAACAGTACCTGAATCGGCACCAAAGGCAACGCCTTTAGACATACGTGTATGCGAGTCACCACCAATGATGATAGCGCGATCATCAATTGTAATGTCGTTCAATACTTTGTGAATAACGTCAGTCATTGCATGGTAAACGCCTTTCGGGTCACGTGCAGTGATCAAACCAAACTTATTCATAAACGCCATTAGTTTAGGAATGTTTGCTTGTGCTTTGCTATCCCATACTGATGCTGTATGACAACCAGATTGATAGGCACCATCAACAAGAGGAGAAATCGTTGAAGCAGCCATTGCTTCTAATTCTTGTGCAGTCATTGGACCGGTTGTATCTTGCGAACCAACGATGTTCACTTTAACACGAACATTTGAGCCAGCGTGAAGTGGCGTATCTGATAGTACACCTACCGCGTTACGGTTAAAGATTTTTTCAACCGCTGTTAAGCCTTGGCCTTCGTGTGAAATTTCTTTTGAAGGTGCATAAACAAGCGGCGTTTCAATGCCAAGAGTTTCAGCAGCAAACGTTTGTAGTTTTTTACCGAATACAACTGCGTAAGAACCGCCAGCTCTCATGAATTCAACTTTTTGCGGTGTGAATGCTGATGAAATATCAACAAGCTCTTTATCACCGTTATAAAGCTTCTTCTCTTTAGTATTGATTGTTAGCACAGTACCAGTAGCAACAGAGTAGGCTTCTTCAAGCACAGCGTCACCATTTGCATCAGTTACTGTATTGCCGTCTGCATCTACTTTTTTAACCCAGTTTTTAAGGTCAAGACCAATACCGCCAGTTACATCAACCGTTGTTAAGAAGATTGGTGCAATACCGTTAGTACCTGCAACAACAGGTGCAATGTTGATGAAAGGAACGTATGGACTTGCTTGTTTACCAGCCCAAAGTGCTACGTTATTCACACCAGACATACGTGATGAACCAACGCCCATGGTGCCTTTTTCAGCAATAAGCATTACTTTAGCGTTAGGGTGTTTCTTTTGAAGGGCAACAATTTCTTGTTGTGCTTCTTCAGTGATCATGCACTTACCGTGTAATTCACGGTCAGCACGTGAGTGTGCTTGGTTACCTGGAGAAAGTAAATCAGTTGAAATGTCGCCTTCACCAGCAATGTAAGTTACTACTTCGATTTTTTCTTCGATGTCAGGTAATTTTGTAAAGAATTCAGCTTTTGAGAAGCTCTCTAGTAATTCTTTAGCAATTGGGTTACCTGCTTCGTAGGCCGCTTTAATGCGCTCCATATCTGCATCGTATAAGAATACCTGAGTTTTCAGTACTTCTGCAGCTTGTGCTGCGATTTTTGCGTCATCAGCAAAGGCTAAATCAATTAGCATTTCAATCGATGGGCCGCCTTTCATGTGTGAAAGTAGTTCGAATGCAAATTCTGGAGTGATCTCTGCAACGTGCTCTTCACCTAAAATGATTTCTTTTAGAAACTGTGCTTTAACGCCCGCAGCACTGGTTGTTCCAGGTAAAGTATTAAAAATAAAGAAATGCAGTGAATCTTTACGGTGCTCGTTATTAGTATCTTTAATTTGATTAATTATTTCTGATACTAGTTCAGCGCTATCGATTGGTTGTGGGCTTAATCCAAGCTCCGTTTTACGGGTTTGGATTTCTTCCATATATTTTGTATACAAACTCATAGAAAACTCTCGGTAATTTACTTGATATGAAGTTAAGCATTTTAACTGATTTTACAGTTTCTAGTAATGCCTAAATGAATAAAGCTTTTATTCCTGACGATAATTATAGCTAGTTTTACTTATATAATTTGACGGTATTTGTTGCTCACCCTTAGATCCTATCGTACCTGAGCCATTAATTGTATAAATAAGACTAATTTCAACTATAAGCCTAGTGAATGTTGGTGCGGGTACAATTATCTCGGGCGTAATAATTGGGCACAAAAAAGGGCTGAAAATTCAGCCCCAAAAGTATGCTATGTATGCTTATAGGTTATCTAAAAAGCGTTCTGCATCAAGTGCAGCCATACAGCCAGTACCGGCAGAGGTGATAGCTTGACGGTAAATATGATCAGACACATCACCGGCAGCAAATACGCCTGGCACACTTGTTTGAGTTGCATTACCGTTAAGACCAGATTCAACCACTAGGTAGCCGTCTTTCATTTCTAGCTGACCTTCAAACATATCGGTGTTTGGCTTATGGCCAATGGCAATAAACACACCCGCTAAATCAAGTTCTTCAGTAGCATCTGACGCCACATCTTTAATGCGAACGCCGGTCACACCCATTTGGTCACCAAGCACTTCATCAAGTGTACGGTTGAAGTGCATTACAACATTACCGTTTGCTGCTTTTTCAGCAAGGCGGTCAGCAAGAATTTTTTCACTACGGAAACTGTCACGACGGTGAATAACATGAACTTCATCAGCAATGTTAGACAGGTATAACGCTTCTTCAACAGCCGTGTTACCACCACCAACAACCGCTACTTTTTGGCCTTTATAGAAAAACCCGTCACAGGTTGCACAAGCAGAAACACCACGACCTTGGAAATTAGTCTCAGACTCTAAGCCTAAATATTTCGCAGAGGCACCGGTTGCAATAATTAAAGCATCACATGTGTAAGTACCTTGGTCACCGGTTAGTGTGAAAGGGCGCTTAGATACGTCAACTTTGTTGATGTGGTCGAACACAATTTCAGTTTCAAAGCGTTCTGCATGCTCTTTCATACGATCCATTAATGCAGGGCCGGTTAAACCGTGTGCATCGCCAGGCCAGTTTTCAACTTCAGTAGTGGTTGTTAGCTGGCCACCTTGTTGAATACCTGTAATTAAAACAGGATTTAAATTAGCACGTGCAGCGTAAACTGCGGCTGTGTAGCCAGCAGGGCCCGAACCTAAAATAAGTAACTTACAATGTTTTGCTTCAGTCATGATCTTTTCCTAAACGTTTAATACGGTTTTAATGCGCCCGATTCTAAGAAAAACAAGCAGGAAGTAAATAAAAGATGAGATTATTTTTTTTCGCAAATTCGGAAGCTGTTCATTAATGTGTACTAGCAAATGACTTACAAGCAGTGCTCGACTAATAAATAGACTGTTAGCCAATAAAACGACGTTAATTCATGACCAGCCTGATTTTTTTTGTTATCTTTTAACTAATTTTGATTTGTCACTGCTTAATTATGTGACCTAAGTGAATAGGCAACTATGTTATTTTGGCAAGAGAAACCCGCATTTGGGTTGACTTCAAAAGACGTTAACGTCTTAACCAATGCGCAAGAATACCGTACGCAATTGTTAGATTTAATTGCCAACGCAAAAAAACGAATTTATATCACCACACTTTACTTACAAGATGATGAAGCGGGTCGTGAAATATTAGCCGCACTACACAGTGCATCGTTAGCTAACCCTTCGCTTGAAATAAAAGTATTGGTTGATTTTCATCGCGCACAGCGTGGTTTAATTGGTGCAGAAAAGTCAGAGGGCAATGCAAGCTTATATTGCGACAGCTTAGAGAAGTTTAATTCAAACGTTCAAGTGTATGGTGTTCCCGTAAAGGCAAAAGAACTGTTTGGGGTATTGCATTTAAAAGGCTTTGTTATAGACGACACATTGCTATATAGCGGTGCCAGTTTAAATAATGTGTATTTGCAATATAGCGACCGATACCGACTTGATCGATACTTTTTAGTCTCGCAAAGCGAGTTATGTGACTCAGTAGTCGATTTTATCGAATCAACCTTATTGAGCTCTGAAGCGGTTCCAAGAATTGATCAACGACCGCTTAAACGCATGGCTGACTTTAAACTTGAACAAAAGCAACTTATGCGTGAGCTTAAATCGGCAAGCTATAAAAGTGCGCAACAATTGAATACTCATGCAATGGGCATTCGTTTGTTTTTGGGTTTAGGCCGTCGTAATAACGAACTTAATCGCTTAATCAAAGCGCTGTTTGATACTACCGAGCAAGAGTTGGTGTTATACACGCCGTATTTTAATTTTCCGGCTCCTTTAATGCGCTCTTTGCGTCGCTTATTAAAGCAAGGTAAACAAGTCACTATTGTGGTGGGCGATAAAACCGCAAACGATTTTTATCTGCCACCTAGTGAGCCGTTTAGTAAAATTGGTGCATTACCGTATTTATACGAAACTATTTTGCATAAATTTGTAAAATCGCAAAAACGCCACATAGATAATGGCAACTTAAACGTTTACCTGTGGAAACACGAGAGTAACTCGTTTCATTTAAAAGGGATTTGTTGTGACCGTAAAGTGCATTTACTTAGCGGGCATAATTTAAATCCGCGTGCATGGGGGCTAGATATCGAAAATGGTATTCTGATAGAAGACCCTGAGCAAACGATAATGCGCGACATTGATAATGAACGCCAAGAAATTTTAAAGCATTGTCGTCGTTTAACCGGTCCAGATGATTTAGAAACCATGAGCGATTACCCGCAGCCAGTGAAAAAGCTACTTGGTCAAGCTAAGCGCGTAAAAGTCGACTTTATTATTAAACGATTTATATAACATTTGGGTCTGTTGACCGCAGACTCTAAGATTTAGACACAAAAAAAGCAGCTAATTAGCTGCTTTTTTAATGCTTATACCTAAATGATGGCTTAGGTATAAGCGGTAACAATAATAGTTACGCGTTTTCTACTGCAGTGCGTGGGTCAACATATTCCATGTTGAACGCTTCAGCTACTTCTTTGTAAGTTACTTGGCCTTTAAGTACGTTTAAGCCTTTTAAGAAGTGAGCGTCATCTAGTAGTGCCTTTTTGTAACCTTTGTTTGCAAGGTTAATGATAAACGGTAATGTTGCATTGTTAAGTGCAAACGTAGATGTACGTGGAACAGCACCTGGCATGTTAGCAACACAGTAGTGAACAACTTCATCAACGATGAAAGTAGGATCAGCGTGCGTAGTTGCTTTAGACGTAGCAATACAACCACCTTGGTCGATTGCAACGTCAACAATTGCAGCGCCAGGCTTCATTGCTTTAATGTGTTCAGCAGTTACTAGTTTAGGTGCAGCAGCACCTGGGATAAGTACACCACCAATTACTAGGTCAGCTTCAAGTACGTGCTTCTCAAGCGCATCAGCTGTTGAGTAAATAGCTTTAACTTTGTTACCAAACTGTGCGTCTAGTGCACGTAATACGTCGATGTTACGGTCAAGTACAACAACCTCAGCACCTAAGCCAACGGCCATTTGTGCAGCGCTACGACCAACCATGCCGCCGCCAATAACAACTACTTTAGCTGGCTCAACACCGGGTACACCACCTAGTAACATACCACGACCGTGGTTAGCTTTTTCTAGCGCTTGTGCACCTGCTTGAATAGACATACGACCAGCAACTTCACTCATTGGCGCTAAAAGTGGTAAACCACCGCGTGAATCAGTTACTGTTTCATACGCAATACAGATTGCTTTACTTTTAACAAGGTCTTCAGTTTGTGGAAGATCCGGTGCAAGGTGAAGGTAAGTGAAAAGAATTTGGTCTTCACGTAACATTGCACGCTCAACAGCTTGAGGCTCTTTTACCTTGATGATCATTTCTGCTTTTGCAAAAACGTCAGCAGCTGTTTCTAAAATTTCAGCGCCTGCTTGAACATAATCATCATTTGTAAAACCAATGCCCATACCAGCATTCGTTTCAACAATCACTTGGTGGCCGTGATTTACAAGTTCGCGAACACTCGCAGGAACCATACCTACACGGTACTCGTGGTTTTTAATTTCTTTAGGTACACCAATAATCATAATTTTGCCTTGTTAGAACGGGATAAAAATTTTCCACTATTATATTCATGCCAGGGTAGTGTGTCTCACCTTTTTTTAAGCCCTTTGTAGTGTTAGTATCTGTAAAATTAATTTTATTAGAATAAAAAACTAAAAAGCCATGCATAACTTATTAGACCGTATTGATCGCAAAATTTTAGTCGAATTACAACTTGATGGCCGCCTGTCAAATGTTGAACTGGCCCGACGAGTTGGCCTAAGCGCCACGCCCTGTCTAGAGCGAGTGAAAAAGCTAGAGCGAGAAGGGTATATTTTAGGCTATAAAGCCGTGGTTGATCCTGCCAAGCTTGGTCAAGGGCTTTCTGTGTATGTGGAAGTAACCATTACCAAAACATCGCCCGACGTGTTTGAAGAGTTCAGTGCTGCTGTTAGAAAGCACGAAGAAATTATAGAATGTCATTTGGTTTCTGGTAATTTCGACTTTTTATTAAAAACCCGGGTTAACGATATGTCAGAATACCGAGGGGTACTTGGTGATATATTATTAAAGCTGCCCAATGTGAGTGAAAGTCGTACCTACGTAGTAATGGAAGAAGTAAAAGGTGAAGAAGGCGTTGTTATTCGTCCTTTTGTTGCTTAATGATAAAGTAACAGCCTTTAATATACTTTTATCGTTGCAGCCAACTTTGCTTTTTTAATGAGTGTACGACTAAATAATAAAAACTTGTTCATAATCAGGCCATCATGGTTAAGATAAAGTGCATCAAAATACATTTCCTGCTAAGGTATTCTATTGCCAAGTGAGTGTAAAAAATAATAATGAGGGATAGGTAATTATGCGCCTAAACGGTGTACAAAGACTATTAGAAACGGGGCTCATCGTCAGCACCTTTGCAGCGGTATTTATTTTATGTGCTTTAATTAGTTTTCATCCTGCCGATCCTGCTTGGTCGCAAACGGGTGAGTTTACCAATGTACAAAATATCACAGGTACGGCGGGCGCGTGGGTGGCCGACATTTTACTTCTTACCTTTGGTTGGCTTGCCTATTTTGTGCCAGCGGCTATTCAGCTGCTTGGCTATTTAGTGTTTAAGCAGCCACACCGTATTTTGCAACTCGATTACACCACACTTGGATTACGTATTATTGGCTTTGCGCTGTTTATTACCTCAGCCACCGCTATCAGCAGTATTAATTTTGACGATATTTATAATTTTTCATCCGGTGGGGTAGTGGGCGATGTGATTGCATCGGCGATGATGCCTGC
Organism: Pseudoalteromonas sp. Scap03; assembly: GCF_013393115.1. GTDB lineage: Bacteria > Pseudomonadota > Gammaproteobacteria > Enterobacterales > Alteromonadaceae > Pseudoalteromonas. Next base: position 2,271,273 of record NZ_VDEU01000001.1, read on the forward strand.
GTTTAATTTTACCGGTACCTCTATTTTACTGCTGTGTTTCTTTTTTGCAGGATTAACCCTATTAACGGGTGTTTCGTGGGTACAATTTGTTGATTACTTGGGTGATTTAATTGTTAGGTTATACCGCTTTTTGGTTACCTATGCTCGCGGTTGGATGCAACGCGAACGCATTGCAGGTAAAGTTCAAGACGAGCAACCCGATGCCTATTTTGAAGATGACACACGCCAACAAGAACCTGAGCTTGCTAATAAAACAGCAGACAAACCAAAAGCACTCGACAAACCAACAACTAAAGTAAACGCGCCGCAAGACGACGAGTTTATGCCGTTTGACGAGCTTGACCAAATACTCGATCAAGAAATTAGCTTTAGCGCCATAGACGATGAACCTATGGACACAGAGGCAGCACTTAATGCGCTTGATCAAAGCCCAGTGGTTGAACCTGAAAAACCAGCTACAACAGTGGTTTCACCAGCAAGGCCAATTAACAAGCCAAAATCAGGGTTTCAACCGCCGCCAACTGCCAAAGAGAAGTTTGAGCAATTATTAGAGCAAGAGCCACCTCCGGGGCCATTGCCATCATTAGATTTACTCGACAGACCCGACAAAGCAAAAAATCCAATTTCGCAAGAAGAGCTTGATAGTGTATCGCGCCTTGTAGAAACAAAACTACTCGATTTTAACGTGCAAGCAACCGTGGTTGGAGTTTACCCTGGGCCTGTTGTTACCCGTTTTGAGCTTGATTTAGCACCGGGTATTAAGGTGTCTAAAATTACTGGGCTGTCAAAAGATTTAGCGCGCTCGCTATCGGCAATTAGTGTGCGAGTGGTTGAAGTTATTCCGGGTAAAACCTATATCGGTATTGAGCTGCCTAATAAATACCGTGAAATTGTACGTTTATCAGAAGTCATAAACGCACCTAAGTTTGAGCAAAACCCATCGCCATTAACCATGGTGCTTGGTAAAGATATTGCAGGGCAACCTGTGTGTGCTGACCTAGGTAAAATGCCACATTTATTAGTTGCCGGTACAACGGGTTCAGGTAAGTCAGTGGGCGTTAATGTAATGATATTAAGCTTACTGTATAAATCGGGCCCAGAAGATGTTCGTATGATCATGATTGACCCGAAAATGCTTGAGCTTTCTGTTTACGAAGGTATTCCGCATTTATTGTGTGAAGTTGTGACCGACATGAAAGAAGCCGCTAACGCGCTGCGTTGGTGTGTAGGTGAAATGGAACGCCGCTATAAGCTGATGTCGGCTTTAGGTGTACGTAACTTAAAAGGTTACAACCAAAAAGTAATGGAAGCTAAAGAAGCGGGCTACCCAATAATGGATCCATTATTTAAAGACACCGACGGCATGAAAGACGGCCCTGATGAACTGGACAAATTACCTAGCATAGTGGTGGTTATTGACGAATTTGCCGACATGATGATGATTGTAGGTAAAAAAGTTGAAGAGTTAATTGCCCGTATAGCGCAAAAAGCGCGTGCTGCGGGTATTCATTTAATTTTGGCAACACAGCGTCCGTCGGTTGATGTAATAACCGGTTTAATTAAAGCGAACATACCTACACGTATGGCGTTTCAGGTATCAAGTAAAATAGATTCGCGCACCATACTGGATCAACAAGGCGCAGAAAACTTATTAGGCATGGGTGACATGCTTTATTTACCGCCAGGCACCAGTGTGCCAGAGCGTGTGCATGGCGCGTTTGTAGACGACCATGAAGTACATGCCGTGGTAAACGATTGGAAAGCCCGTGCTAAACCAAATTACATAGACGAAATTTTAAATGGCGATGCCACTGAAGATATTTTATTACCAGGGGAAGCCAGCGAGAATGGCGATGAAGAGTCAGATCCGTTATACGACGAAGCGGTCGCCTTTGTAATAGAAACCGGAAAAGTATCGGTATCATCAGTGCAACGTAAATTACGTGTAGGCTATAACCGTGCTGCACGTTTAGTAGAACAAATGGAAACATCAGGTATCGTGAGTGCACCAGGACATAACGGCGCTCGCGATGTATTAGTACCTAATGGAGCAAATTAATGAAAAAATTAAGTAGTTTATTATTGGTATTGGGCAGTTTAGTTGCTATGCCAAGTTTTGCTGACGACAGCCAAGCATTACAAGATAAGTTATCGACCTTAAAAAGCTTTAAAGCACAATTTAAACAAAACGTAACCGACGGTGAAGGCCAACTGGTAATGCAAGGCCAAGGCAATATTGCGCTGCAACAGCCATTGATGATTCGCTGGCAGCAAACTAACCCAGACGACACGTTATTTGTGTCAAACGGCGATAAAACCTATTACTTTGATAGCTTTGCTGAGCAAGTAACCATCATGAAAACCAGCGGTTTAATTGACTCTACACCGTTTATATTGCTCACCTCTAAAGACCCTGCGCAATGGGAAAAATACAGCGTGCTTGCCACCGATTTAGGCTTTAGCATTACCCCAAATAAAGGCGTTGAAAGCCAAGTAGAGCAGCTTGATATTACTTTTGCTGATAACGAGCAGGGGCTTGCAAAACTGGTGGTTAAAGATAACTCAGGCCAGCTATCTGCGTTTACATTTAGCAATGCACAGGTTAATACTGAGCTTGATAAAACAACTTTTGAATTTACCCCGCCAGCGGGTGTAGAAATAGACGATCAGAGTAACGGTGAGTAATTTAGGTTTTAACTTTGGGCCCGATGTACGCCCACTCGCTGCGCGTATGCGCCCTTTATCGCTAAACGATTACATAGGGCAGCAGCATTTACTAAGTAGCGATAAACCGCTGCATCAAGCCATTGTTGCAGGGCGTTGCCATAGTTTAATTTTATGGGGGCCGCCAGGGGTGGGTAAAACTACGCTCGCGCAAATTATTGCCAATCATGCCGATGCTGAACTAATTCAAATGTCGGCAGTAACGGCGGGCGTAAAAGATATACGCGATAGCGTAACCCAAGCGCGCGATAACTTACAAAGCCGCGGCCAGCGTACTCTAATGTTTGTTGACGAAGTTCACCGCTTTAATAAATCTCAGCAAGATGCGTTTTTACCGCATATTGAAGATGGCACTTTTATATTTGTAGGCGCGACCACCGAAAACCCCTCGTTTGCGCTTAATAATGCGATTTTGTCTCGTGCAAGGGTATATGTTTTAAAATCCTTGCAGGAAAGCGATTTATACACGGTAATTGAGCGTGCACTTAAACAAGATGAGCAATTAAGCCAAAAACACATCGTGATTGCAGATAACGCCAAACAGGCGCTATGCCAAGCAAGTGGTGGCGATGCTCGTAAAGTGCTTAATTTACTCGAGCAAGCAGTCGATTTAACCACTGAGCAAAACGGCCAATTTCATGTTGACGAACAGGTACTCAGCCAAGTACTCCCTTCGCATTTAGCGAAATACGATAAAGGCGGCGATGAATTTTACGATTTAATTTCGGCGTTTCATAAATCAGTGCGAGGCAGTTCACCCGATGGTGCGCTTTATTGGTACTGCCGTATTTTAGCCGGTGGCGGCGACCCGCTTTATGTTGCAAGGCGCTTATTAGCGATTGCCACTGAAGATATTGGCAACGCCGATCCGCGCGCGATGGAAGTGGCTTTAAACGCATGGGATATTTTTCAGCGTGTTGGCCCCAGTGAAGGCGAGCGCGCAATTGCACAGGCCACCTTGTATTTAGCCAGCGCACCTAAAAGCAATGCGGTTTATATGGCGTTTAACCAAGCTAAAGACGATGCTAAAAATCAGCCAAGCTACCCAGTGCCAGAGCATTTACGCAATGCCCCCACTAATTTAATGAAAGACTTAGGTTATGGCGCAGAGTATCGATATGCGCATAATGAAGAAGGCGCATTTGCTGCTGGCGAAAAATACCTACCGCCAGAAATGGATGGCAAACAATACTACCAGCCAAGTGATCGTGGACTTGAGCAAAAAATTAAACAAAAGCTCGATTATTTAAAAGAGCGCGACGCGCAAAGCCCAGTAAAACGTTATGAGCATGATTAAACTTTACATGATGATAGCTCTTGGCGGAGCCTCAGGAGCCTGTTTACGGTTTTTTATTAGCGAAACCATGCTAAAACTCCTCGGTAGGGGATTCCCTTTTGGTACGTTGACGGTTAATATTCTGGGTTCATTGTTGATGGGCATTTTGTACGGTTTAATCGATAAGCAGGTTATTGCCGTTAGTCCCGCTAAAACCCTCATCGGAATTGGCTTTTTAGGTGCGTTAACCACCTTTTCAACATTCTCAATGGATTCGTTGTTGTTATTACAACAAGGTCACTTTATTAAAATGGCCCTCAATATCATCTTAAACGTGATGGTGTGTATTTTTATGGCTTGGCTGGGCCTTCAGCTAGTAATGCAAAAAGGTTAAAAAACTAACATGTTAGATTCTAAATATTTACGTCAAGATGTCGAACAAACTGCAGCACGTTTAGCCGCACGTGGTTATGAACTAGATGTAGCGGTAGTGACTGAACTTGAAGAAAAACGCAAAACATTACAAGTAAAAACGCAAGAACTTCAAAGTCAACGTAACGCCAGTGCGAAAGCCATTGGTCAAGCAAAAGCAAAAGGCGAAGATGCGCAGCCATTGCTAGACGCAGTTGCTAACTTAGGCAGCGAATTAGACGCAGCTAAAGCTGAGCAAGATGAAGTGTTAGAAGCAATTAAACAAATTGCCTTAGCAATTCCAAATTTACCTGATGAATCGGTACCAGAAGGTGCTGACGAAGACGACAACGTAGAAATTTTAACGTGGGGCACCCCTAAAAAGTACGATTTTGAAGTTAAAGACCACGTTGATGTAGGGCAAGACCTAAACGGCCTAGACTTTGAAATGGGCGTTAAAATTAGTGGCGCACGTTTTACCGTAATGCGCGGCCAAGTAGCGCGTATGCACCGTGCACTTACCCAATACATGCTAGACACCCACACAGATAAAAACGGCTACACAGAAATGTATGTACCGTACTTAGTTAATAGCGCAAGCCTTTACGGCACCAGCCAATTACCTAAGTTTGCCGGCGATTTATTCCACACGTTAGGCCTAGTAAACGATGATGGCGAGCAGCAAGCTGGCTTTAGCTTAATTCCTACGGCAGAAGTACCGCTTACTAATAGCGCACGCGACGAAATTTACGAAGAAAGCGATTTACCGATTCGCTTAACTGCGCACACACCGTGTTTTAGAAGTGAAGCGGGCAGCTATGGTCGCGATACACGCGGCTTAATTCGCCAGCACCAGTTTGATAAAGTTGAACTAGTACAACTAGTAAAACCAGAAGATTCTATGCAAGCGCTTGAAGAGCTAACAGGCCACGCAGAGCAAATTTTACAAGCACTAGAACTACCATACCGAAAAGTGATTTTATGTATGGGCGACATGGGCTTTGGCGCAGCTAAAACCTACGACTTAGAAGTATGGTTACCAGCGCAAGACACGTACCGCGAAATTTCATCATGTTCAAACATGGTCGATTTCCAAGCACGTCGTATGCAAGCTCGTTTTCGTCGTGAAGGCGCTAAAAAACCAGAGCTTTTACACACACTAAACGGCTCAGGTTTAGCGGTTGGCCGTACACTTGTAGCAATACTAGAAAACTACCAACAAGCCGACGGCTCTGTAGTAGTACCAGAAGTATTACGCCCATACATGGGTGGACTTGAAGTGATTGGTAAAGCTTAAAGTACTAGCTGTCAGTTTTTAGCTATAAGCTTTAAGAAAGAAAGCCGCTGTTTTAACAAACAGCGGCTTTTTTATGGGTAAAAGGTTCGAGGTTAAAGGTAAAAGTATAGAAATAAAGAGTTGTGAGATTAATTCGGTGTGAAACTCACCGCGTAGGAATAGGCTTTAGCGCGTTCAATCTGTCTGTTCTTATTATCGGTTTACAGAAATCATAGCTAAAAAAGGTGATCTCACAGCGTAAATTTACAAAAACAAACACTGTATATAGACCTGTTTTGTATTTTGTCTAATATTACTGATCTCTACCATTATTGTGTATTTTTGCATTTGTAAAACATCAGACTAAGTCAACTAATTCTTTACACCTGTTTATTTGAGGGCTAAGGTGAATGTATTGTGATACATGGACATTTTTGGTTTATAAAGCGACAAATGTTGTATACAAATTGTTCTGCTTTCAATGTGCAATATTTGTATAAAATATCAAAAGGAGTTATTGATGAATAAAAATAAAGTAGGTATGCGCTACTCTTTACCGAAAAATTCGAGTGAAGCTATGAGGAAGTTAGCTGAAATATTAAAGGTACCAACACATAAATTAATTGGGGATAAAGACCAAATAGTAATGACTATGAGTGGACCATTTTGTACCGACAATTAAATCGTTTAGATAAAATGTCAGTAATGAGGATGATTCAAGATTTATCTTATCCACAATTACAATATGAGCTTAGAGTTAAATGTTTAGACTCAGTAGTTAAACCACAATGGGCTGAGTGATACTTAACAAATGAAGAGTTAAAAGAAGTTTTAGATTTTCACAGCCAACTCAATAGGTGGTCAAGCTTGCTGGGGGAAAATCCTGGAGCGTATGGTGTCGGCGGTTCTGTATGGAGTATCGCTAAACAGGGGGCATCAACTGGGAATGTAACTGTTTTAATAGCTTCGCTGATACTTATCGGTGCCCATGAGTTTTCTTATAGCGAGACCCAGAAGTACTCTAATGAATTAGAGCGACGTAAAGTTTTAAATTAAGGAAGAACATGAATCATATTAAAACTTGCAGCTTCTTTGCAATTCTTTACACAATGCTAATATTTTTTGGTGTATTTATTCATTCTATTTTAAAGATAACACCTGAAGTAGGTTTAAATATTGTAGCGTTAATTGCTACAACTTATGTGGTTATTAAGCTTAAATATATAAACTTTTTTGAAAGTAAATTACAACTTCTTTTCTCTATATTTGGTGGAGGGTTGACAATTATAACTGCTTACCTGTTGGCTGTTATATTTAATAGTTTTACTCAGCCGACCATAAATGAAGGGGTTGTGCTTTTTGTTTTCAATACATTAGTTATTTATCTAACCATTCAAGTAGTGATCAAAAAAAACATAATAAGGCAATAAAGTCGGATTTGTAACAGTTTGCTCGGTTTCACTTCGATTAACATTTTAGCAAACTGTTACTCACCTCTTATTGCGGCGTTGAGGCTGAAGAATTACTCTTTCTAGGTACGTATCTTACTACATTTAATTGATTGTTTTTTAAATTTAAATTCATTTGTTAGCTGTGATCTAATAGGTATTATTCACCTACGGTAAACCGTTATGGCTAACCACTAGCCTGACTTACCCTGTCAAAATGAATTCATTCCTATCAATTTCGATGAGCAAATTTTGTCTGACATATTAGAATATGCACTTTGTTATATTATCGAAAATAAACTCGACTTGTCGGGCTTTGACGCGTGGTATAACAACGATAAAACGGGTGCAGCGGCGTATCCGCCCACGGTGATGTTAAAGATTATTTTACTCGGTTAAGAATAAACTAGACACCCACTCTAATTTTTGCAGTTTGGCGAACTAAGTACTAGGCCTTCATCAGTGTGAAAACAAGCTTGGTGTCTTATAGCAATCGCAAGAAAGCGTCAAGTAAGCTTGGTTGATACAAAGTACTACCACTGTATATCACGTTGTGTTCGGCGTGCTTTTTTGTGCGGTGAAGACCATTTTACTGGTCACTCTTTTGAGCATCGCAGAGGGTGGGTTGAAGACAAATTCCTTGAGTTAGCCAAAATATTTTGTATTGACGTCTGTGCTTATGCCGTTATGAGTAACCAGCAAAATGTTGGAACATTTTACAACAGCGCAGTTGGCCCGGAGGGCGGAAGGCAGGATGCCTGAAGTACATGCATTTAGTGTTGTATGTAGATGACAAAAAAGCGAACAGACTGAATGATAAAGCGATTGTTATTCGCTGGCACAAGCTGTGTAAAGGTACTGTCCTTACGCAAAAGTACATACAGGGTGAGAAGCTAAGTAAAGCTGAACTTATCTTTTTTAATAAAACAGTAAAGGAATATCGAGAGCGCCTATCAAGTCTTAGCTGGTTTATGCGGTTGTTAAATGAAGACATTGCGCGCAGGGCAAATAAAGAAGATAACTGCACAGGTAGGTTTTATTCGCTGCCATCCATGGCTCTCACCCTTCGGGCTGCCTAACGGCATTCAAATTTATTCCCTATAAATATATGGGAAGGGCGGTTTAGGTCACAAGCACTTCTTGATGAAGCCGCACTTTCGGCCTGCATGGCGTATGTCGACTTAAACCCAATCAGAGCTAAAATGGCTAACACCCCAGAAGAATCTGACCATACCAGCGCCCAACTACGCTTAACATGTGCAAAGAAAACAACCAAAACAACTGCTCCGATTTGCAGGTATGTCACGTCAAGTTATGCCAAAAGGGATGCCGTTTGAGTTAAAGTCGTACCTTGAACTTGTTGAGCTAACTGGACGAATAATTCGAGAAGATAAACACGGCCATATTGATAACACCCAACTTCCTTTACTGGAAAGACTCAATATATCTCCTGAAAACTGGTTAAAACTCACCACACAATTTACACGCGTATTTCACGGCGCAGTTGGCAGGGGGACCTCGCAAGCTAGTTATTGTGAAAATTTGAAACTGCATCATGCGATTATTTTTATGCGTGGAATTTAGATTTAAGAGTAATAATTGCTTATTTACTGGGTGAAATAAAATTAACGTAGCCGTAAAGCATTAATAATTGACCTAAAAAGTAAATCTAATAATACAGCTTTGCTTGTTAAATTAGAGTTGGTGTGAATTTAGTTGGTTTTCTAACAGCTCTTGAACCACCTTTCTTTTAAATTCCTCTGTAAGTTTACGAAACACTTTTTACTTTCATTACATCTTACTCCTAAATATATGTCTACTTTTATGGAGTCAGATCACCACTACAGTGCTGGGATCAAATTTGAACCAAAGCGGAAAGCCTTGGTGTGAGAAGATTTACTTTTATTGAATTATTTATTGTAACTGTATAAGATATAATTATTTAATATTTAAGGATATTTAATGAAAGTATGAACTCGGGCCTGTAGAGTATATTATACCTCACAGTATTGAAATAGGGGCTATGGATAGCGATAACCTTTGAGAAGAAGGTGAGTCACTCTGTTTGTATTTTTGGTTAAATTTGAACATAATTATATGATTTTTTTTTTAAGTACACTGATTTCACTTGTCTTTTTTAGTTTTACTCACCCTTGTTACAGTAAAGAAATTACAAATATGGGGGGCGGAAGAAACCCTTGGCACCCTAGCCATATCATAGGTAACGCAGGAATGTATTATGACGGTGTTACATACTTTGTATTTCAGTCAGGAGGATCTCAGAATTGGCTTGACCCTGCAATAATGTCTTTTTCACATAAAAATAACACAATAAGTGGACCTTATAAAATAGGAGATAATAAGTTAGCTAAACTAAATGATATGCATGGTTCTCCAGCATTAACAATAGATAGTGGGGGCTATCTCCATGTTGTATACGGTGGGCATGGCTTTGTAAATAATGGTGAGATGGTTCATGCAATTTCAAAACGTCCTAAAGATCCAAGAGAGTGGAGATATATAAAAAATATTGATCCAAACACAACCTATCCAAACCTAAATAAAATTAATGATGGGACAATTATTTATAGTTATCGTTCTGGAGGACATAGAGATTCTTGGTTAGTGTCATACTCAATAAACCAAGGAGAGACTTTCGAAAACACAGAAGAGGTACTGAGCTCAGGGAAAATAAGGTTTGATGAGAAATATTTTCTTAAGGAGAACAATCTATCTTTCTGGAAATCTATTAATCAATCATACTATTATGACAGTTGGTATGCTTCCTTTTTTTCTGGAAGTAACGACTCAGTCCACATGCTTTTTAGGTATCACGCTTGCGCGAATGATTTTGGTACAGATTATCATAATGAGAGAAGAGTTAATTTATATTATGCTCGGCGTGATAAAGATGGGCACTGGTATAATATTTCAGGAAAGAAGCTATCTTTACCCATAAGCAGAGAGTATGCAAATAGAAATAATATTATTTGGAAGTCTGAAGTTATTAAGGGTAAAGGTAAATTACAAGGCGCTGTATTTTCACATTTAACAACGGATATCTCAGGGAATCCTTATATTAGTTTAATGTCAGGTACTGCTCAGTGGAGAAAAGAATTAGAGAATAAATATGTTGGTATTGGTAACTTAGAGGTTGGGAAGTTTGTTTTTAAAATGGCACCAGACATAGGTGTGATTAAAGTACTAGGCAAGAACACTTTAGAGTTACAGTCAGATGATGGGAAATATATTACTACATCGCAAGGAGACGAATGGTCTACGGGTATAAGAAACATTAGCTTGCCCATTAAAAGGTTAACTGAAATCAAAGATTCTCAGTCTGATGCTCGCTTTTTGGCACTAGAAAAAAAACCTTCTAAAGACTTAGAAAACGTAAAAATTTACCTATTAGGTGAGAATGGATTTATTTTCAAAAATTAGTTCTTATGATGAGATCTGCTAGATTTTACTAGAGATCTAAAAAGTTTTTTTCATTTGAAATTAGGATGATTGGCATATGTTCGAATGGAGTTAAAATATGTTTTATTAGTATGATATACCTAATAAATTAAAGGAATTTCTGATGTACTGATTATTTATAGTCCTAGCATTAATGTTAAGCTTTTCAAGTTCTGCAATTGAAAATGTTATATTTAATAAATACTATTTTCCAATTAACGATAGTTGGGAAACGATGAGAGTTTTAGAGAAAGATGAAGGTTTTGCCCTAGTCAATAGTCAAATGCAAACTTTGAGCATTAGAAAATTTGATAACAATGACTCATTGATCACTTTAGAAGATGGAAGTACAATTCCTCTAGTTGATATACATTTAGACAGCCTAACAAATTCAAATTCGGACATAGAAAGTAAAGTTTATAAGGAAATCAAGAATAGCTTCTCTAGAGTAAAAGAGATTCAAAACAAAACTAACTCCCTTACCTTATTCGTCGAAGTCAAGCCAGATTTAATTTATACACAAATTGCCTATTTATATTCAAAAGAAAATGGAATTTTTATTGGGATTACCTCAACAATACCTGAGAGAGATTTTTTAAAATTTTTAAAATCAATCCACGAAAAAAATAAGGAAGTTAAATGTCAAATCCTATCGAGCAACTAGATAAATAAGATCAAGAAAACCTACAATTTATATTACAAAAAAACGTATCCTGAAAGTAGTGTCTTTAAAGAAAACAAGCCTTCGATTGAAACTCAAAAGTCTATATGCAAGCTCTTAAGACTAATACTTTTTGTAACAAAGCAAGGACAGCGCTTACTACTGAATTAGCTACAGTAGAACAGATATACAGGGGTAAGTTTAAAATGGTCGTCAATAAGGTTCTAAAAGAAATAAAAGGTCATTATAAAGAAAATAACCTTAACTTTTTTATTTGCAATCAGGTAATAAAGTATAAAACCAAAGGGGTTACCCATTAGAAAGTTCCGATCAAGCAGGCAGCTGTGTTTCCTTGATCTTTTTATTCAAAAACCAAGTGTTCTTATTATTTAAACTCAATTTAAATATGACTACGCACCTAGTAATGACGTCGATTGGTGTGAATACGCACCAGTCACCCATATGAATTTAGGCAGTATAATTAAGCATTATTGATGATTAATTAATGCCCTTGGCTTTCGCCTCAGTCATCGTTTAGTACCGATGTCAGTCCAGTTTCTGCTGTGTTTACACACTGCGCTGTAACAATCCGGTGGTTTATGCTTGAACATAACCAACCCTTTGTGGCTCAAACATTGGGCATATCCAGTATTTAAAATATGAGCGGTTAACGTGCAGGCTCAATCAAATCTAGTGGTTTTACCAACCCCATTACTAGCTCAACACATTAACCTAATTTTTTATAGTCGCTAAGTAAACGCCTTGTGTTCATCAAATGGGACATTATCTTTAAGCACGTGATAACAGGCTCTTGCGAGCTTATGCGCAACCGTTTTAATTGCGATAACTTGGTTCGTTTTAGCCAGTTTTCGTTGATAATATTTTTTGATTGTCGGGTTGTACCGAATGGCAAAATTAGCGGCCTCAGTAAACGCCCACGCTAAATAACGATTACCATTCTTCTGATTCGTAGCGCCTTTCTTCTTCCCATTGCTGTATTTTGCACTTTTAACGCAGCGACAATAGGAGGAGAAATTACCTGGACTATCAAAACGTTTAATAGTGCCTGTCTCTAACATAATGGTCAGTGCTAAGGCATTCCCAATCCCATAAACTCAGGGGAGAGCGATGTTTGTTGTAAAATAGCGCTCTCTATTGCATTAATTTGCTGTTGGGCACAGCGTATTAATGAGAGGTTAGAAATGACTGACAGTGCAGTATTCATTGAGGTAAAGTCTGCGTGTACCTGCTCAGTATTAACGCCTTTTCTGATAGCGGCCATTTGTTTTATTTTGTTGCTACTGAGCTTGTATCCAAGATGACGCATGTAACAACTTTGCACTGATAATAAGTTTTTTGTGGACTGTTGAACAATGTCCATTCGTTTACGCATTAAGTCTCGAACAGCCCTGAGCTCTCGAGGATAAATATAGCCCACAGGTAGAATGTTTAAACGTAGCATTTCAGCTAACCAACACGCATCACTGTGATCGTCTGCATATTTTAAGCATGAGTATTGTTGAATTGCCGCAGGGTTCGCTAAGTGAAGTGTAAACCCTTCATCCATTAAAGCATCGACTAACCAATACCAATTAAATGTTGATTCGACAACAAGCCTTATCAACTTATCTTTATAAGGACTTAGAAAAGATAAAATGACAGAAATGTCATTATTTAAACGCTTAACGGTAAGTGTTTCACCATGTTCATTAATGATAGCAATAACACAATTATTTGAATGCAAGTCAATTCCACTACATAGTTTCATACCAAGCTCCTCGAAATACAGTTTATGTTTTGGTCAACACAACTGTACCGAAAAACTCGAGGAGCTTTCTATATGATTATCAAATCTTGACTTCAGACATTAGAACTAAAATTTCTCAAAGCGGCTTGATTTAAGCCGTTATTTTTCTCTAAAAGCACAGCGTCTCGTATTCTCTTTGTGAAATAATGTTGCTTTGCCAACATAAGTTTTGTGCGTTTGGGGGGAGTTATTTTTAGCATATTATAATTATGATATAGGCGTTGGTGAAAAGCCATTTGTTTACTTATTTATAAGGTGGATTGTTTTCATAAGTGTTTGTAATATAGTGTCTATTAATCAACCTAAATATAGAATAAGGAACATTCATGGAATTAGTCAAAACCACAAGTTTGAAATTTGATGTAACAGAAACTGGTCATCAAATAATACAAGCTAAAATAAACGGACATAAAGTAAATTTAATTTTAGATACAGCGGCGGGTGCATCTGTTTTAGATAGGGCATGTATTAAAAAGCTTGGAATACAAGAGAAACTAAGTGAAGAAAATGCCGCAGGTTTAGGTACAGCCGACCACGAAATGGGCTTATTAGACGTTTTAAAATTTGAATTAGCAGGTCAGTTGTATGAAAGTACAGAGTTTGTTTCACTTAACCTAGACCATGTTCAGCCCGCTGGTGGTGACAAAATAATACATGGGTTATTAGGCTCTCCATTTTTTAGAAAATACCAAGTTGTGTTAGATTTTGGTACTGATACACTGACAATTAGTGAGCCATTAGCTGATTGTGAGTAATTAAAGTGGCTTTTTTAAGCCGATATTTTGCATATCTAGCACAGCGTGATAAGTCGGGTTGCCCCAAGTGAATTAATCATTTTTGTAGGATGGCGCAGCTTCGCCACTTATCCGACCTACGTTAAAAGGTAGGTTGGTTAAGCCAAAGGCGCGACCCAACAGAGTTCTAATTTAGGTGTCACAAGTTGGTTAATGTAGTTACTTAATTTGTGTGTTTATAACACTATAAAAGCAGCGAATTTGCATGAGTTTCATTAGTAACACTATAATAATCACTTACTCTTGAGCTTAATTGCAAAAGAGCTAATCAAGCTTTAAATTGCAACGCCATGACTCTATATCCTATTCTATAGATTGTTCGCTGTGCTTAATTTATTCAACTGCTTTTAAGCGTTTTGTTATGGCTTGTAATTTTTCTTCTAGTGTAAAAGACAGGACTAAGGTTTCTTCTACAATTTCTTTCGTTTCGTCAACTAATCCTACTAGCTCCGACTCTTGCTCTTCATCCAAACCTAGAGTGATCATTTTTGATTGTATAGCTTGAGATAAATCATTAACGAGTATTTTTACTTGCTTATCTTGCTCTGAGCATAGTTTATTTATAGCACTAAAATCATCAGCAAGTTGGCTCTTGAGGGTGTTTAAAGCTTGTTGACGTATCGTCGCTTTTTCTAATTGCTGTTCAATAAATTCCATTCGGCTTTCTATAATAGTAAGTAAAATAGCAAAATTATCTCGAAGTCGTCCGAGTAAGCCTTCGTCTTTTGCATTTATTCCTTTTACAAGTATTGAGCAAGCAGGCGCGTTAAATAATAGGTTAGAGCTAAATGGCACTATTCGTTTTGCTCTTCTGCCTAGTTCAAGAATTTCTTTTTCCAGTTCAGAAATAGTTTGTTTTGGAAATTGGTGATATTGGTTTGCTACCCTAAACTCTACACAGCAGCTAGCGCCTGCATTGGTAAAGTACTGCTGTACGTTAGCAAATAATGCATCTAAATCGGTTACGTCAAGGTTGTCAGTAAAGAATGAAACTAACTCTCCGAGTTCACTCGCTTGTTGCATTGAGGTAAAAGCAGTTGTAGAGGCAACATCGTACATTTCTTTTAGATTATTTCGCTCTGTAATACGCAGTTCAACACGCTTTAATTTTTCGTTAAGTTCCTTAAAGTCTACTGGCTTGGCAATATAATCATCGCCGCCATACCCATATGCTATGAGTTTGTCTTCACTTGATGTTAAAGCGGATATAAATATAATTTCGCAATCATCGTATTCACCGGATTGAGTTATTTGTTCAACTAAATCATAACCAGTAAGGCCATTACTAAGTAAAATATCCATCAGGACGACTTGTGGTTGATGCTGTTCCATTAGTGCTAATATTGGCTCGGTTCCATCAGATGAAGCAATATCGTGTTGCTTAGAAAGCGCAATTTCCATGATGTTTCTATTTTGAGGGTTATCGTCAACGGACAATATTTTCACTTTGACTCCTTAATTTAGTTATTGTCGTCCTATCTTAAATGATATTAGTCATGGAAATGGCTACCCGCAAATAATCGACTTATGTATATTTTTCATTACTTATTTAAGTGATACAACTTGAACCCTCAATTAAGGTAGTTACCTAATTTATGTGTTTATAACCCCTATTAAAGCGGAGAAATTGTCATGAATGTCATTAGCAACACTACAATAATCACTGACTCATTAGCTTCGTGGCATAAGAGCCAATCGACGTTTCAATTTCAAGGTCATGACATTGCATATCATGTGCAAGGGGAAGAGGGCGCGCCGTGTTTATTACTGATCCATGGTTACCCAACCGCAAGTTGGGATTGGCATAATCAATGGGCTGCGCTCACTCAACACTTTAAGGTGTTTACCCTCGATATGCTGGGCTTTGGTTTTAGTGATAAACCAAAAAACAGTCGCTACACCATTAGTATGCAAGCGGATTTACTGACATATTTTTTAAAGCTGTTCAATGTAAAAGCAGCGCATATTTTAAGCCATGATTACGGTGACACAGTTGCGCAGGAGCTACTTGCTAGAAGCAACTTAAATGAAGCACATGCCATAAAAATACAAAGCATCTGCTTTCTTAACGGCGGGTTATTTCCAGAAACACATAAACCGGTATTATTGCAAAAGCTGTTACTTAGCCCGATAGGCGCTTTAGTGTCGCGACTTGCGAACTATAAAAGTTTTAAGCATAATTTTGACAATATATGTTCTATACCACTTGCTGAAAAAGAGCTAAACGAATTGTGGCAGTTAATTGAATACAAACAGGGTAAGCCTGTAATGGCAAAACTGATTTATTACATCACAGAGCGTAAATTACATCGCGCTCGTTGGGTGAGCGCTTTACAACAAGCAGATATACCCATGCGGTTAATTTGCGGTATGGACGACCCTGTTTCGGGCCGTCATATGGTTAAACGATATCGCGAATTAATCATTAATCCAGATATTATTGAATTGGAAGGGGTAGGACATTACCCGCAATTAGAACAACCAATTCAAATAACTCAGTCCTTTTTTGAATTTCATACATTAAAATAAAGACTAATTTGGCGTTACCAGCATCAGCTTTGCCTTTTTGCCATCGGTTAATATCGCTACATTACCTTCAGCAGTAACAAACACATCTCTGAGCCTGCCTTTAGCCTCTGGGAAAATATGTGATTGGGTGAACTCACCATTTGCTAAATTAACGCTGTAGAGCTTTTTATCGACCAATGTAGTAATAAGTACGTGGCGTTGCAGTGAAGGGAAGGCTGCATGCATAGAGCCATAATATGCCATGCCTGATGGCGCAATTGAGGGCGTCCAATCTACGGTTGGTTTAGCCATGCCTGGGTAGTCTCTAAAGGGCGAAATACGTGCTTGCGAGTAGTCATCACCGTTGGTTATTACTGGCCAGCCGTAATTGGTGCCAGCCTTTAAGTAGTTGAGCTCATCACCGCCTGCGGGGCCGTGTTCGTGGCTAATGATTTGCTTGGTATCGTAATCATAAACCAAGCCTTGCAAGTTACGGTGCCCGAGTGAATAAATGGCATGCGCGGTAGGGGTTTCATGTTTAATAAACGGGTTATCGCTTGGAATGGTGCCATTTAAATTAATTCGTAGCACTTTACCTAATTGGCTGGTTATAACTTGTGCTTGCTCGCGGTAGTCAAAGCCATCACCACTTGAAAACAGTAAGCTATTATCGGGCAGTACAAGCGCCCGGCCAGAGTAATGCTGCGGTGTGCCCTTATCGGTGGCAACTTTATAAATAACTTTTGGTGCTGAAAACTGCTCGCCATCAAACTTAGCTTTGGCAATAACGAGTCTGTTTGCATCAAGCTCACCTTGGGCATAAGTGAATATTATTTCTTTTGATTCACTGTAATTTGGCGAAAGTACTATATCGAGTAAACCGCCTTGCCCTGCAACGTATAAGCCCTCGAAGCTTATTTTAACTCGGCTTTGTTGGTTGTTTTTTATGATGACAACATGGCCATCACGCTCTGTAACTAACCACGTATTGTTTGGGAGCTTAACCATGCTCCATGGTGAATTGAGATCTGTTGCTAAGGTACTAGCAGTATATTGCTGTGTTGGTAATTCGGCACTGACGTTACAAGAAAACGTTAAAAGCGAGAGTAGCGTAATACAACGTAGAGATTGTTTACCCTGCAAGCCTTTGCTAGTGTAAGGAAAAAGTTTTATTTTAAGTTGAGATAACCATGCAGTTTTTAACACGTATACTCCCGTCATTTCTAGTTTCTTGGTTGCTTACATTCACTCTTGCTAGCTTGTTTCATAGCCAATACGTTGTCAATCAATTAGTTAATGTAGGTGTCGTGGTGGGCTTTAATGATTGTGTTAATTTAACCCTTGAAGACTGGCTTGGCTTGCTACCCACTTACGGCGCTATTATTGCTATTGCATTGAGTATTGCATTTTTTGTGACTTGGTTTATCGCGAAAAAGCTTAAAAATCAGGGAGTACAATTATTTGTAATTGCGGGTATTGTAGCGTTTGCAACAGCGTTAATTGCTATTGAATCTATTATGAATATTACCATTATTGCGGGTGCAAGAGGCTGGGGGTTTTATGCGCAATTATGTGCAGGTGCAGTAGGGGGTTATGTATTTGCAAAACTCATTAAGGCAAATAAGCAAAAGGCAGAGCATCACGGTTTTTAAGTCCGTATTGGTCTGTAATGTAAAAAGCCGCTATAAATACAGCGGCTTCTGTGTGTAAGAATTGCGTAGTGATATCAAAAAATCAAACTAAAAAGTTTATAACCACTTAAGCCAAAAATAAGCACTAATACTGGTAAAGTAAATAGGTTTACCAACACTGAGTTAGTGTATTTACCCATTACAGAGCGTTGATTTACTAGCCAAACAAGGTAGGCAGTTACAATTGGCAATAATAAACCATTAGCGGCTTGGGCAAAAATTATCACGGCAACAGGGTCTAAACCCAGAGATGCTACGGCAGCACCAAATAATAAAATAACAATGGCAACGCCTTTAAAGCGAGTGTTATCCATTTTATTTGACCAACCTAACATGCCACATACCGCGTAAGCGCCGGCAAGGGGAGCCGTAATAGCGCTGGTTAAGCCTGCGGCAAATAAACCAATAGCAAAAAAGTAATGGGCGGCATCACCTAGTAAGGGTTCAAGTTGTACCGCCATATTGGCAGCACTTATTTGCCCTGCATCGGTGCCATAAAACGCCACTGATGCGGTTGATAAAATAGCTAAGGTGATCACGCCACCTAGGGTGATGGACACGCCCGTATCTATATTGGTTTCTTTAATTACTTTTTGTTTGTCACTCTCGCTGTCATGGCGAGCAGCCAGTACCCCTGAGTGTAAAAATAAGTTATATGGCACTATGGTCGTACCTACCAATGCTAATACTGTGGTAACTGAGCCCTCTGGCATGCTAGGAACAAAACCAGCTAATATGTCACTGAGCGAGGGAGCCGCCATAACAAGCGTAGAGATAAACACTAGGCTCATTAAAATCACTAGTAAAATAAGCGCATTTTCAACAACTTTGTGTTTACCGCTATACAGTAATACGGCACTTAAAAATGCAATCAGTGGTGTCCAAAGTTGGGCATTTACCTGAGGGAATATTTCAATTAATCCCATGCTGGCACCGCTTAAATTACCAGCCTCGTAGGCGGCACTGCCAACACCAATGGCGCTGATCACTAAAAATATAGCAAGAGATTTAAATAGGGGAGTTTCAATATGGGCTCTTAGTGCTTGTGCTAAGTCTTGCCCGGTGGCTACGCCTAGGCGCGCCGCCATAGATTGTAATAATATGGTGGCAATTACTGAAAATAGTAGCGTCCATATTAGTGCAAAACCAAAGTTTGCACCCGCTACGCTCGCGGTGGTAATAGTCCCTGGTCCAATGAAGGCAGCGGTGACGAGTAGTCCTGGTCCTAATCGCATAGTTTGACCCTAATAGTGCTTTTTATATTGCTATTTAAAGTTACACCTAACGTTTTATAACGCGATGCCTGTAATTATTGCTGCCACTTATACTAAGTGCCTTGCAGCATTGGCCGCCCCTTGGCTTTGCCTTTTTTGATAACCATATGTTAAAAAAGGTCGCGTAGCATACCAACTTGTATATAAATTTAAAGGGGATAGGTTGCGTTTGCCTAAACTTTAAACGATTTAATAGGTTTTAGTTGTTATCAAGCTTTGGTACCAAGCAAAAATCTTATATGATGTTGACAATAGCACACAATATAAACTTTCAAAGGCGACCATTATTAGTGACTGTAATACATCACCTTTAGCTGATAACTCAGAACAATCCCCTGAGATGATGATAACCAATTCAACATTAAAAATAGCCACATTTAACCTGTTTAATTATCTTGAGCCACCTAATGCTTATTATGAGTTTGAGCGGATATATACCGCGGAGCAATGGGCAAAAAAACAGCGCTGGATTATTGATTATTTAACCGAGCATCAGCCCGATGTAATTGGCTTTCAGGAAGTGTTTAGCATTGAGTCGCTTAGAGAATTAGTAAAGCAGCAAGGTTATGCGCACTTTGCTGTGGTGGATGAGCCACAGGTAATAGATGATTTTATTTATAAACGCCCCGTTGTGGCAATAGCTGCAAAATACCCCATTGCTGAAGTAGCGAGCGTAAAACACGACTATGAGCTTGCCAGTACTTTAGGTTTAACTGAAGATTTTGCCTTTAGTCGTAAAGTTCTTAGAGCCACAATAAATTTGCCGCATATCGGTAATACCGATTGCTATGTGGTGCATTTTAAATCTAAACGGCCATCAATTGAGATTGATGAAAATAATAAAGAACTAACCGCTGAAAAAAACATTATTGAAATTTTAAAAGCAAATGTAGCGGGTGGCTGGGGCTCAACTATTCAGCGCGGTAGTGAAGCAACATTGCTGATGATAGAAATGATAAGCCGTCGTGAGGCCACGCAACAGCCTATGATATTAATGGGAGATTTTAATAACGACCTAGCTGATGGCGTTTTAAGCCATTTACTAACCAATACACTGCGTTTTTCCCCTACGTTTGATAGTAAAACTTACCTTGCAAAATATTGTCTTAACGATGCGTGGCAGTTATTTACAAAGTTAAACGATGATTGCGAGCTTGATGAAGCACCTAATGAGCCAATAAAAGGTATTACCGATAAAGATAATCGAGGTTTAAAACTACCACGAAAAGCAACGCATTACTTTGGCGCAAGCAGCTCTGTGCTTGATTATATTTTGCTATCTTGTGAGTTTGATTCTGGCTATGACGACAGTTTTTTTGAAGTAAGCGATTATCATACTTACGATCGTCATTTAATTAACCCCGAGTTTGAGCGCGACGATTTAAGTACCGATCACGGCGTTGTATGTATCACGCTTAAACTGCGGGAATAATGATTAACTCACCACTGTTTAGATATTATGCCAAACAGTGGCGGGTCGTTATTTACTGACGAGGATTTATCTCTAAAGGTGACAAGGTAATGGTGGCATTACTACTTGCGCCTTTGTAACCTTGATACTCTTTGTTTTCAAACAGTGTGTAAAAAACATCGACATAATCATCATTATTGGTAAACCATTCATCAGGCATTGCTTTAAGTAACTCATTAGTGAGTTTAGGAATAATAGTATAGCCCTGTGCTTGTAAGTCAGGGATACTTGCCATTACTTGCTCTGATATTTCTAATAACTTCATTGCTAAGGTTTTATAATTTGTGTTGTCATCTTGCTCCATTAAAAGCAAATCGACAGCTTGCCAACGATAACGTTGCCAATGAATTAAAACCTGATTAGGGCTGTAATTGGTTTTATCATGATCTAAATAAGGTAAATCAACAATATCTAATATTGGTTCATCTCTGCTAGGATCGATCCCCGTTACGATGGCATAGACTTCTGCTTTACCTGAAATCCAAGGTTCTTTATCATCCTCTAAATGTATTTTTTTCAGCACGCTAGTTTGTAATGGCTGATCATTATTTAATTGATTTTGTGGGCTAACCATGTTTTTGCTGAATTTGTTAGCTGACAAAATTCCTTTCATTACTGCAATACCCGCACCCTGTACTTTTTGCTGATCTAATTCGACAATAAAAATAGGTTGAGTTGGCATTTGGTCTACGCTTAAATAATGAATGTTACCAAACTGATCGAACGCTTCAATCTCGCTCCATTGGCTATCGTCACCAGCGGGTGCAAATGCGAATAAAGGGTTTTCACCTTGTTGCCAATCAGTTAGCATGGTTTCGCTAGCTAAACGCACTTGTAACAAGCTTCCTGTATTTTTAGGTAAGCCTTTAAGCTGTTGTAAGGCACTATTTGCCTGACTTATATTACGTTGTGTATGCCGTGCTACTGTTGATAACTGATCAGCATTTAAAACTAAGTTATATTTATTTACTGATTGTTTTAAATCAGCATTCAACACTGAATAATTAAGCGCTACTTGCTTTGCGAAATTACGCTTAATAGTTGCTACGTTTTTGTATTGAGCTTGCTGTACCAAGCTTTCTGCATTTTCAATATGATCTTGAGCTGAAAAAGCAGGTACTGATATAAAGTTCAATAATGCCGCCGTAGCTAAAGATTTGGTTATTTTATTTTTCATAAAAATTCCGCCGTTCCATTTTTAGTAACATCTATAAAACAACAATTAGAACTGTCTCTTATACACATCTGACGCTGCCGACGATCGCATAAGTGTGATAGGCTCCGGTCTCGTGGGCTCGGAGATGTGTATAAGAGACAGAATATACATTACATAAATACCGTAATTTTTATATAAAGCAGGAATCTATTACAAAAAATGTATATTTTGTAAAATAATTTATATACATATCAGTTGGTTAAATTTGGCTTAATAGTTGCTTTAACTATTATTCTAATAACAACACAAAGGAAAAAACAATGACCGATATTGCACATTCTGCGTTTGTAGCATTTTACCTATACTTAATTATGATGTTAGTTCAGTGGGCCGTTGCGACGTTTAGTAAGGCTAAACAACCTGGTGCAGTGCCAGGGAAAATTGATAAAGAGCTATCTCATGGGAGCTTTATATTTAGAGCGCATCGTACTTTTCATAACACCTTAGAAAACAGTGCACTATTTATAGGAACGGTTTTATTTGCTTTTGTGATGAATTACCACAGCTCGGTATTTGCAATATGTATATGGGTATATGTGATTGCACGCTTAATTCATATGGCACTGTATTACGCAATCGCCACCGAGAAAAACCCCAGCCCGCGTAGTTACTTCTTTTTAATAAGTGTGATTGCAAACATTGTGATGTTAGTGCTATTGGGACTGCGATTAGCAAGCTAATGAAATGGTTAAAGCGAAAAGCAAATCGGCTTTTCGCTTTAAAAAATATTTATACTATCGGCAACCAGTACTATTAAAGTCAACCACTAGACTTGCGCCCTCACTGTTTCCAGAGACTTTTAGGTACCCCCAAAATTGCTCCTGATCACGAATGAAAATACACTCGTTATTCGCACTATTGGCAGAGTTTGCAATCTCGTTACTACCATTTGGCCAAGTACTATTCGAGTAACTTAAGTCAATATTACCGCTACCATTTGCTGATGTTATTGAAATACCTGACTGACTATTTACATCTGCAATGGCAAACCACATTGGACCACTGTTACTTAAACATATGACTTCACCATCTTTAAGGCGGCCTTTACTTTGCCCTGATGACGTTGCACATGCATCAGGCAGTGAACTACGCGTTTCTTTATATGATGCAGTGAGCTTTACATTATCATAGTTATTATAACCGTTTACCATTACATGATAGTTTCCTACGTGGGCAGGATTGAAAATACATTGTTCGTTATTTCCTTCAAGGTATGGGCGACAGTCATAGCGAGATAAGGTTGGCTCTGAGTTATAACTGACGTATAAATCAGCATCCCCTGAGCCATCATTTAGACTAAATGTTAATTCGCTAGCGCCAAAAGGGACGTCAAAATTAAACTGTAACTGGGTGTTTTGCTTTTGAGAAATAAAAAGGGGTTGACCATTTATGAGCGTTTGTTTATTGCCTTGAGTATTTTCAGTTACGGTTGCGATAATTGTTTTCATATCAATGTCGCCATCGTTATCAGTGACGGTTAATGATACGGTATATTGACCTGACTGCGTGTAAGTATGTATTGGATTGGCATCTGTGCTGCTAATACCGTCGCCAAAGAGCCAAGTATAACTTACGATATTTCCGTCGCTATCGTTACTACCAACACTTGAGAACGTAATAGGGGTATTTTCTAGGCCCGAATATGGGCCATTTATATTGGCACTCGGTGCAATATTTAACGGCGAACCATATACCAACTGATCGCACCATTGCACAAATTCATTTTCATAGTTATTAGCCCAATGTTGGGTTTTATTTTTGTACGCACGCCAATTTCCTTGACGTGTGTCCGTGAGCATAGCGTTGAGTTGTTCTTTGTAGCGCTCAAACATAAAGCGTACCCCTAAATAGCCCCAACGATAAATTCTATCTTGATCAAAACCATCGTAGTTAGTGGCAAATATTTGCTGCAGGGTAAAGCGCTGTCCATTTTTAATGGTATTTATTGCCGCTTCATTATCATTTTGATTCGCGATGTATTCTGCGACCCCCTCAGACCACCATACAATGTCTTCGGTTGGTGAGTTGAAGTTACCATATAAGTTAAAACGACCGTCTAAGTAATGAACATATTCGTGCTCTAAATTCCATACAAAATGATCCGCTTTTGCATAGCTTGCTTCATAAGCTACAAAGTTGGCTTCGTTATCAGTATCAGAAGGATCGCCCTCTAAATACATTCCGCCATTATTAGTATTAATACCAAAAATGGCTTTGGCATACTTGCTATAGTCGTCACTACTATCAAAAATATTTACGTATAAAAAACGGTTATAATCATTCGCGACAGGCATATTTTCTGTGGCTAATTTAGTATGAAATAACCCTTCTTCAGCCTGCATTGCATCACATGCTGCAGCGTGTTGAGCTGCTGTCATCGCCTGTGAACGGATTTTTATGGTGTTGCTACAATTATATTGCTGGGAAAGTACTTGTTGAGTGAGTGTATCTACAAAATTACAAACACCAAACTTACTGCAATCAGTGTAATAATTTACAATGTCTGCAGCGCCAAGCCACACGGCATCACCATAGCCATAACTTTGATAGGTATTAAAAATATTAGTTAAGCCTGCGTCTACATCAGGTTGAATACTTGCTTTAGAATATTTTTTAAGGCGCGCAAGCTCACTTGCTGCATTTACTATTAAAAACTCTCCGTCAGATCCAATTAACCATTGTTTTTGCGTAAATTCACTTAATTTTATTGCTAAAGCTTTATCGTTTGCTATTAACGTTACAAATTCTCCATTCCACTGCCCGCGATATAGCAACGTAAAAATTCCATTAACTGCATTACTCATATTCCAACTGCTCGCATAACTTTTATCAAAACGCGTTAGCCATTGCTTAACAACTTCAAGATAACGATGTTGTTGTTCAGCACTATCCATTGTAATAATGACTTCTGACAGTGTTTTACCATGGTCATCGTTGTTATCATAAAAATGTTGATTGTTTACAAAGGCATTAATGGCATCTGCAACGCTAGGAGTTACCAATGCAGGAAAGTCGATAGAGTCATTATAAAACTCTGCATAAAAGCCGGTTCGCAAATATAAAAATAAAGCTTCGATCTGCTCATTGCCACCACCAGTGTAACTTTGTGAAAGTGAGTTAGCATGGTTAGCTACAGCAATCATATTATCGGTGGTAAAAATCTGTGGTTGAAGATCGGTTGCAGCGAATAACTCGTTGATACACCGTGTACCTTGGCGCTTTACTTCGTCAATAATCGTAATGGGATTTGCAACAGCAAGGGCATTCAAATCACAATTAACGGCCATTACCTGGCTTAACATTCTCTTCGTTCTAATATGTTGCTGTATTGGCGTTTGTTGAGGTAGCTGTTGCGGCTTTTTTTGTGATTGTGCCACAGGTGCATTGCTATTACTGTATTGGTTTACGCCGTGATGCATGACGCGCTCTACAATAGCAGGCTGCGGTTTAAACGTTCGTTCTTGCTGGGAATGTGCAGTTGCAAAGCCGGTGATACCTAATAGCGGTAAGGCCAAAATAAATTTATATATTTTCATAACTTTCCTTTGATAATGATTATCTCAATCTGTAGTACACAATTGAGGTACAGGGTTGTATCATTTTTCTCCCTTTGCAATCAATAAGTTTTACTTTTAGTTTTAAAGTTAATGCTTTAGTTTGTTAGGTGTTAAGCTTTGGAGGCAATGAAGTCGCATTAGATGCGAAGCACTTGTAGACTTAAAGATTTAAGCAGACTCATAATATTTTTAACTCAATAGCTATTATCTTTAGTGAGCAAGGGCTTATAAACGGGTGAGTTTTGTTGATTTATATAAAGTTATTTGAAGAGATGACTAAATTAATATTCTTTAATGGCGTTTTATTTAAAGCGAATCTGATAGTGAATTCATAATATCACTTTAAAATACGATGCGCGTCTGAGGGGAATTCGGTCCGCGCAATTATTCCTTGGTTTATTGAGTTAGCTTGATTTTTCGGGTCACAATAAAACACATTAATGAGCCTAATGTAACTAAAACAACGCCTTGCCAGAATACGCTGGTGAGCGATATTGATAAGTAAATAGAGGCAAATAGTGTTGATAACACAGGAATAAAGTAAGACAAGGTGCCTAACAACACTAGGTTACCGCCAATGATCGCTTGGTTCCATAGTGCGTAACCTCCACCAATAACAATACCTGCTAATACTAAGGTCAAGCTAGAATATAGGCTAAACTCAAAGCTGGGTTCATTACTCAGTCCGTAACTTATCCATAAAGAGATTGCCGTGGCTGCAAAAAATACACTAATGGCATTTTTACCCTCGCTAAGTTTAACCGTTACACTGCAATACACAGCCCAAATAAACGCCGCTGCAAACGCCATGGAGTAGGGTAATGGATTGTCACTAATATTAGCGGTTAATACTCCTACAGATAAACCACTATTACCTGCAATGCACCATGCAACGCCTAAAAACGCAATCAGTATGCTCGGGTAGACTAATGCGCTTACTTTAATGCGGTTAACAATAATCGATAATAAAATGGTTAACGCTGGCCAAAGGTAGTTAATAATCGCCATTTCTAACGTTTGCTGGCGACTATTTGCAAAGCCAAGCGATAAAGCCAAACACATTTCGTAAATCACAAATAAGCTGCCACCAAAGACTAAATAGCGCTTTGGATAATTGTTTAGCTTTGGTACACCCATGACAAGCATTAAAAAAATCGCACTGACGCTATAAATCAAAGCAGCACCGCCAATTGGGCTAAATAACTCCGATAAATCACGAACAAAAGCAGTTAAACTGCTCCAAAGTAAAATAGCGAGCACCCCATAGAGGGTGTATTTATGTTTAATTAAAAAAGACATGGAGAGCTACTTAATGAAAAACAAAAGTAACACTTTAATATATATCAAGGGGTAGGGCATTAGTTTTACTAACTTTTAGTCTGATAGGTAGTAGCAGCATGTAGGGTCTTTTTAATCGTGGCGCGAGGTTTGTAACCTCGTGAGCAGTTGATAACTGCTCACGCGTTATTCTACTGGCTTACATCCATGTAAGAATAAGTAAGTCCGAGCAAAGTTTTCGCGTCTTGCTAACGCTCCTTACCTACATTCAGTGGGCAACAAAGAGTAAATCCACCCTAGGGAAGAGCTCGATGGGCAGCGCCTGTTTGGCATTGATGCAGCGTTATTGCCTAAATGCCAAACAGATTACTACAAATCTAACCTTAAAAGACCAACAGACCCTAGTTAAATAATTTAAATAGCATCCACAAATATAGAAGGGTTATTTATTCAATATTTACCTGAATGCTGCTTACTTGATTATCGTAGGTCGCTGAAACAATAAAACTACCAGCGCTATTCGTTTTACTGGTTAATCTATAAACCGCATTCTCTGTACCTGCGCTAATTAATTTTGTAGTTACCAAACTGCTTCCATTAATGCTCCAATCAGCAAATTCAGTTACATTCACACTTGAAGTTTCATCACTGCCATTAGCCGTCAGTGTGAGATTAATTGAACCAAGAGGGGTCATAGTTAATATTGAACTGCCATCATTTATTTGAAGATCATTTAAATCATCAGAACCATCGACTGTTACTGTAATAATTTTCTGCTTGTTGCCACAGCTGCCAATTAATTGAGTTTCACCAGACTTGAGAGCAACAAGCGTTCCTTTGTTTTCGCCTTCATCTGTTATACCAATATAACGGGTTCCTACTTGCGACCAAGTAATAGTGTCATTAATAGTCTTAGCTTCTTGAGCTACCAAAGAGGCAATTGCACTAACTTGAATACGATCGCCAATATTAAGATTGATCTCTTCAGTTGGCTCATCATTAACTAAAATATCGATAGACTCTAAATTTTTAGGATCTGCTTTCACTGTCAGCTTACCAAGAACATTGTCTATTTTAGCTGTAATAGTTGTATCTTCAACATCAGGAGCGGATGTAAACAATAAGCCGTCAGAGTTGATTGTTGCAGTACTGCCGTTATCAACAGCAAAACTTAAACCTCTAATGGTATTTAAAGATGTATATCCATCAGCATAGGTAAGATCGGCTGATAATTGCGCAGGTATACATGTATTAATGTAATCAATGTTAGAAGCGGCTGTTTTTAAGTTAATTTCAGTGACTGAGACATCACTTACTGAAACCTCACCTTCACCTGAGATATCATTGATGGTAGTTCCTGTGATAGATACAGCCCCTTGGTTTGCTGTAGTACTCGAAACCGCATTTACAACACCATTACTATTTACAGTTGCAATAGTCGGATCGTTAGATTCCCAGGTTAACTCACTAGTAATGTCGCGCGTGTCACCATTACTATCTATACCCGTAGCACTTAATTGTAATGTCTCACCTGGCTTTAAGCGTTTTTGATCTCCAACTATCTTAACAGATTCAATAATGGTGCCTTCAGAACGAAGTTTGTCTAACTGTATTGCTTTTGCAAGATCCGTTGTATCACTTTCAGAACCGCAACCCGTAACGCTGATAATAAATAATGTGGTTACAGATAATTTAAAAAAACTGTGTGTATTAATCATATTTCTATTGCTTCCTTTCATACATAACTAAAAGTGATAAACAAAGCCTAAGGTATAACCTATTATTTCAATATCATCACCTTTGAAAAGGGATTGATAACCAAGTCTTATTTGAGTGTTTTCTAAATAAGGAATTTGCTGGTGCATTGCGACTCCCCAAGAAAAACCATCATATTTATAATCACCATTTATTGACGCGGAAGGATTAGACACAACAACTTGATTTTTTGCATAACCCAATGAAACGTCCAGACCAAAGCCATTGACTACATCAGATTGCATAACAAAATAAAGGGCCAAGCTTTTGTCTAAATTAAACTCAGTATTGTAGATATGATCGCTGCTGCTAGATGCTAGGTAATGCGCTTCAAAAGCCATGTTATTGTTACTGATACCAGCACGTATTAACGCACTTTTAGGGGTTGCGTTTTCATTACTTATTTTGATATCACTCATCATGTAGTCAACACCAATATATGGAGTATCAGCAAAACTATTGAATGATGCGGTAAGTAAAAGTAGTGTATAAATTTTTTCCATAAATCTTAACTTATAGTCCATCGGTATTTTGGGTACAAATAGTATTAAATCGCCTTGCATTAATCAAGCTGAGCAGTTTACTTAATATATAATTAGCGGTTAATTATACTTTTTCGAATACATTATAATTATTCAAAATGTTATCAAGATAAGAATTTAATTAGGTGTGTAAGGTATCGAAAGTAGTACCTTACACACTGGTATTTATTCAATACCAATAAAGCCGCCAGTTTGATGTACCCACAGTGCAGCGTAAATGCCGCCTTGGGCAATTAACTCATCGTGACTGCCTTGCTCTACAACACCACCTTCATCAAGCACAATAAGCCTGTCCATTTGTGCAATGGTTGATAATCGGTGTGCAATAGCAATAACCGTTTTGCCTGTCATTAAATCATCTAAGCTTGCTTGAATAGCTGCTTCTACCTCTGAGTCTAAAGCGCTGGTGGCTTCATCAAGTATAAGAATAGGCGCGTTTTTAAGTAACACCCGAGCAATAGCAATCCGCTGGCGTTGCCCGCCCGAGAGGGTTACTCCTCGTTCGCCCACTTGTGCCTCAAAGCCTTTATTGCCTTTGCTGTCTTCTAAATCGTTTATAAAATCGAGCGCTTTGGCTTGTTTGGTCGCATCGAGCATTTCCGCTTCGGTTGCATCAGGTCTGCCGTATAAGATGTTGTCTTTTACTGAGCGGTGCAGTAGTGAGGTGTCTTGGGTGACCATAGCGATATAGCGGCGAAGGCTTTCTTGGCTTACATCAGTTATATTTTGGCCATCAATACTAATACAGCCTTTGGCTGTATCGTAAAAACGTAGCAACAAGTTAACTAATGTGGATTTACCCGCGCCAGAGCGACCCACTAAGCCAATTTTTTCGCCCGGTTTAATATTTAAGTTTAAACCGTTAATTACTGGACCTCGGTTATTTTCATTAGCGGTTTTACCATAATTAAAGTGTACATTGTTAAAGTCGATTGCCCCTTGAGTTACTTTTAAACTATCGGCTTTTGGCTTGTCATCAACCGCAATCGGGTTTGAAAGGGTGCGCATGCCATCGGCTACGGTACCAATGTTTTCAAATAAGCTGCTAATTTCCCACATGATCCATTGGGCCATGCCATTAAGCCTTAACGACAAACTCAATGCTACTGCAATAGCCCCCGCACTAATGGCACTTAACGACCATAAATACAAAGACACCGCTGCCACCGAAAATACCAGTAAATAGTTCAAGCTTTGAATAACCACATTAAGGCTGGTTACCAAACGCATTTGTTTATATACAGGCTGTAAAAATACGTCCATGCTTTGTTTAGCATATTGCTCTTCGCGTTGGGTGTAAGAAAACAGCTTAATGGTTGAAATATTGGTGTAGCTATCAACAATACGGCCGGTCATTTCTGAGCGTGCGTCAGCTTGTGAGCTTGCAATGCTTTTTAACCGTGGTACAAAGTAAATTTGCACGCAAATATATAATGCTAACCACACTAATAACGGCAGCATCAAGCGCCAATCTGAGGCGGCCACTAAAAACACCATTGAGCCAAAATAAACGGCAATGTACATCAATACATCAAGTAACTTAGTCACTGACTCTCGCACAGCCAATGAGGTTTGCAGTACTTTAGTGGCTATTCGCCCGGCAAATTCATTTTGATAAAAGCTAACACTTTGGCGTAATAAATAACGGTGCGCTAGCCAACGAATCGACATCGGATAGTTGCCTAATAAAGCTTGATGTAAAATGGCCGACCTAAAAAATACCACCACAGGCATCACAACTAGGAGCATTAACCCCATTTTTATTAATTCGGATTGTTGCTGCAAAAAAAGTTCTTCAGGGGTGTACTCGCCAAGCCAGTCAACCAGTTGCCCCATGTAACTAAATAAAGACACTTCTAAAATAGCTAATAATGCGGCACTAAGCGACATAAGCACCAACGACAGTTCCATGCCTTTGGTGTAATGGCGGCAAAATGCAAATAAGGTATTAGGAGGCTGAGACGGAGAACGCTCCGGAAACGGTTTAGTCATCCGTTCAAATAATCGATACATATTAGAAGCTTATTAAGTATTTATAGAGATGTCCCATTATACCATTGTAAAATACAAAGGCGCAGTGGGAATGAGATGTTTAAGTGTTATCTTAAGTTGAGTTAACGCTTTAAAGTTTTGTGTGACCGGTTTTATTTTTTACCAGCCAGTAAGATATACCTAAGGCTATTGTTACCAATGCAAGGCCAACAATTTGCTCTGAGGTCACTAATTTTAAATCTAAAACAATAATTTTACGTGCCACAGCCATTAGTGCGGTGGCAATAACCAGTTCAACCGGCAGTGAGCTTGAACCTAAATATAAACGAATGTTAGTAAATATTTCTACTGCTATAAGCACCACCATAAAAGCACCAAAGGTTTGTAGAATGTCTTCAATGTTTAATAAAAAGTAAGGGGGAGAGCTCAATCGCATATATAAAACATATACTACATCAGCAATACTCCAAAAAATAACCAACACCATGAGTACCGCTAATATTTTAATGGCAAAGCGAATCGCATGATGTAAATACTGCATAAGGGGATCAACATGATCCTCAGGTAATTCTTCGTGTTTCTTCATATTTTTACAGCACCTTATTATTTTAAACAGGGTATATAAAATGATAGCTGATTAATCGTGTTTCTCTCCTTAGTATACGTACAAATCAGTATAAGTGATTATTTTTATTAAACTAGCGTACTTATTAGTTGCAAATGAACTAGGCCGAGCAAGCTAGCTAATGTTAACTAAATGTAATTTAACCTGAGGTTTTTAACGTCTATCTCAAATGCATTGCTGTATAACTGCAGAGCTGTCATTTTAAAAACATCAACAATAAGGATTAAACTGCTATGTCAATTTCACCTTTAAAGTTAGTTACTCGGATTATTAAGTATAGTGCGGTTGCATCTGTTTGTAGCGCGTCATTTTATAGTGTGGCGACACAAACCACACAACAAGCATCATTGCATAATATTGCAGGGCAAATTTCAGCGCAGCGTATTGGAGATGATATTCAAACGTTGGTGGATTTTGGGACTCGCCATACTTTATCTGAAACTAAATCGGATACTCGTGGTATTGGCGCGGCAAGGCGTTGGATAAAAAAAGAATTTGAAGCAATTTCTGCACAGTGTGGTGGCTGTTTAGAAATACTAGAAGTAAAGCAAACCATTTCGGGAGAAAAGCGTATTCCTAACCCTGTAGAAGTGGTTAATATAATTGCGATTCAGCGCGGTAATACCGATCCTAACCGTATGGTGATGATGTCGGGAGATATAGACTCGCGGGTTAGTGATGTTATGGACTTTACTAGCGATTCACCGGGGGCAAACGATAATGCATCAGGGGTGGCCGGTGTTATTGAAGCTGCACGGGTGTTATCGCAATATACGTTTAATGGCTCAGTGGTATACGCCGCACTCTCAGGTGAAGAGCAAGGTTTATTTGGTGGTAAAATTTTAACTGCTTACGCACAAAAAAATAACTGGCAGGTTCATGGTGTTTTAAATAACGACATGATTGGCAATATTACCGGCATTAATGGCGTAACCGATAACACAACTGCACGCATTTTTTCTGAAGGCACGCGCGTCGTTGAAACTAAAGAACAAGCCCGCACTCGTCGTTTTACCGGCGGCGAAGTTGACTCAGCGAGCCGTAATTTAGCACGTTACATAGACACCATTGCTGATAAATACATTGAAAACTTAGATACCATGCTGGTATATAGGCTCGACCGCTTTGCCCGAGGCGGGCATCACCGTCCGTTTAATGATGCGGGCTTTGCGGCTGTGCGTATTATGGAAACCAACGAGCATTATGACCGCCAACATCAAGACCTGCGCACAGAAAATGGGGTTGTGTACGGTGATACCATTGATGGGGTCGATTTTGATTACGCCGCAAAGCTAACTTCATTAAATGCGGTTAGTCTTGCGTCAATGGCATGGGCTCCTGCGCCTCCAAAAGAAGTGAGAATTAGTGGTGCTGTACGCGCCAGTACCACTCTTACTTGGCAGCCAACAGAAGATGAAAATGTAGCGGGCTACCGTATATACTGGCGCTACACCAGTGAGCCACAATGGCAATATAGCCAATGGGTTGATAATGTCAGTGAATTTACACTAAAAAATGTGGTTATTGATAACTACTATTTTGGGGTGGCTAGCGTGAATCAACAGGGTATTGAGTCGCCAGTGGTATTCCCAGGTGCTGTAGGCTCGTTTGATCACAATATAAAGTAAGTGTGCTTTGCTTGAAAATTCAGCAAACAGCTGCGAATAAGGTGTTAAGCACGCTATTTATGCTTGCGCCTTATTTGTTATGCCCTTAAAGTGTAAACAAAGAAGTAAAAAGGTTATTAAAATGCAGCAACAAGAACAACAACCATTAACACCAAAGCAGCAAGCTGAACTTCAGCAACAAGAAATTAAATGGCAGCGCGAGTGTTTTCAAAATGCACAACAACATTTAGCTGAAAAAGGCATTATGCCTAAAACCTTGCTTGAAAAAGAAAGTCGTTTTTTAGCGCCTTTATGTGCGCTTTGGAAATTTAAAGCGCAAAACGGTAAGAGTTACTGGGTGATCACAGGTCGTTTACCAACCGATCACGCTGAAGCGTCTGCAGCAAAAGATGCACGTGATGCCATGCGTTATTTTTCATTGCAGTGGCAGTTAAAGGCCGACCAAATTATTACAGCGGGTCCGCGTGATAAAACCCAAGCCGACTTTGCAAACTTACTTATAAATCGTGCTCACGGCTTATATGAAATGCATGAAAATGAGCAGCTTTGGGCAAAAGAACCAGCTTAAAAATAAACGTAATTACCCTTTAAAAAAACCTAACTTAGGTAACTAAGTTAGGTTTTTTCAGCTATTGCCTTGCAAGAAGCTTAATACGCGCTATCTACTCGCACTGTGTTATTGGTTAAGTAGATTAGGCGAACATTATCCCCTTGATGAAAACGCATAGCGGGATCGCTGTCTTGTACCACCATAAATTGCTCACCACTTTCTACTTGTATCAGTAATTCAACGAGCTGTGTGTTTTCATAGCGCTGTGTTTGCTGCTGATTATGAGCAACGTTACCACCAATCACCGATCCTAAAATAGTCGCTACAGTACGACCACTGCCGCCGCCAAACTGGTTACCAATAACGCCGCCTATTAAGGCACCGCCAAAGGTTTTCCAGCCGTTACTTTTGTCTTGTACTAATTGTTGCTCAGTAATAGTGCGCACCGACTTTACTTTACCAAATAGTACTTGCTGTACAGGAACGGCTTTATTTCGTTCGTACTTGGCAAACGTTGGGGCACTTACTACTAATAAAGCGCATAAAATTAAGCTAAGCGTTTTCATAATTCGCTCCTGTTATTACCAACCAAACGTTGATTTTTCACGCGTTTTACGAATTTCAGTTTCGTCAGCCCATTCAATAAGGCCGCTTTGCATATCCATTAAACGTATTGTAAATTTGTAGTACACATCGGCTTTATCTGCATTAGATTTAACAATGCTTGATAGGTTACCGTACAGCATATATTGCGCACCAATTTGCTTACCAAAAGCCACCGCAGTACTTGGGTTGACTAAGGCGTCTTCGTTTTGAAATGTAATTTGCTCACGAACCGCCTCTACACGGGTCATATCAACAAATCTAAATTTGCCGCTACGCAGTAATTGTGTAGAGATTGAGTCGGTGATTGATTCTGTATCTATGTGTTCACTAGTTTTATTTTTAATACGCTCTACAAATACCACAGGGCGTGTATTGGCGGTCATAGTACCAACTACAGGCGAACTAAGCAGAGAGTCGGTCATTTGCGAGGCAACTTTTTGTAAGTCAGTAGAGCCAAAGTTTATATCTGTGGTTTCTACGGCTTGGGCATCACCATAGCTGACAACTGCTTTATTGGCACAGCCTGCAAGTGTCAGTGCCGCTAAGCCTAAAATTGCATAACTAGACAGTGATTTAAATTGTTTATTGATCATCATGATTTCCTTTAATCTTTAAATTCTTGTGCGTCGGTTGATACTTCTCTTACCGCTAATGAGAAGGTAACGGCATTAGAGCTAGGCGCTAGTCCTGCAAGCTGAGTTTTAGCAAAGCCAAATAATGTAAGGGCTTGCCACGGTGAGTGATTGCCTTTAATAACAAAGCCATCTTTATCAAACCAGTTAAATTGATACTGTAAGTATTGCGACTTTTTATAGGTACTCGCTAAAGTAACTACCACGTCGGTAAGGTTATTTGTTTGACGCGTTTTTACATCACTTATTAAAAGCTTTTTAGCTAATTGTGGATTATTAACATTGAGCTGCTCTTTATAAGCGCTGGCAGTTTGCTCAACCCCAATACCTGAGGTTACAGGTCGGCTGCTACACGCGCTAAGCATAAACAGCGCAATAACGGGAAGTATGTATTTCATGATGGCTCCTAAAGTTGCACTACATGGGAGTTAAAATAGTTATTGACAGAGGTTAGGTATATTAACGTTAACCCTTGCTTACTAACGGTAAAATTTATTGGCGGTTGCGAGCCAACGTTTAAAGTATGTTCTCCTGCTTTTACTGCACTGCGGGCAAGGCTGATCTGATTAGGCAGGGTAAGCCAACTACGCGTATCTGCTTGCTCAGATGCAAGATTATACAAATTAGCCAAAATGTTCCCTACATCACCGGCACTGCGCGCAAGCTCTGCACGCATTTTTTCTTTAGCGACAAGGCGTAAAATTTGTCTTGAAACACGCCCAGCTACTTGCTGCTCTAAGGTTTTAGCAGCCAGTGCTTCTAAATGTACTAACGGGCTTAATGCTAATACTTGGTTATTAACTTTTATATTATTCACGGCACTGCTGTAGGCATTATTTATATAAACAGGCATTGCTAGGCTATAAAAGCGGGCATCCCCCTGCGAAGTATAAATAGGCAATCGCAATTTAAACTCGTGCTGTTTTGGTATAAGACCTTGTTCAAATAATATAACTACTTCGCCTTGATTTTTATCTATGGTGTTTACTTCACCAAACTGTCGTTTAAATTGTTTGTAGTCATCCGCAAAGCCTTGCTGCTTAGCAAGGCGCAATATATCTTGCTGTAAATACGGATTGCTAGGTTGTATTTCGAGCGCTTTTTTATAGTCTATGTAGGCATCATCGCCTTGCTTTGCCGTTTCATACAGCAGCCCTGATAGGTAAAACGTATACGCATTTTGAAAGCCATTTTTTACCGAGCGAGTTAAATTATCCATGCCTGGGTAGTGTTGTTGTGCTTGAGCAACGGCATTATCAAACTCGCTTTGATTATCGAGTAGTGCATCAACTTGTACTTTATTGGCACGGCGTATTTCAACTAATGCGCTCTCAATATCGCGCTTATAAACATAATTAAGTGCTTTGTAGCTATGCAACATACTCATTTCGTAAGCAGGTGGGATATAACCTATCGCTGAGTCGTTAGTTAACAGCGCATTACTTTGCTCAAGCCCTGCACTTACTTGTATTTTGGCTGCTTGGCGCTTAGCTTGCATCTGTTGGTAGACAGTTTCAAAATATGTTTGCGCACTGTCTGGATTATTAGCTAAATCAGCAATACGCCCTTGCTCTAATTGGTTCAGTAAATAATTACTGTGGGCTTTACTGTTGGTTTTTATAAGGGTGCGTGCATTTTCAATATTATTATTGCTAATAGCTTGCCTAACAGGGGTGGTGTTTGTGGCATAATCATTAAACAAGTCGTTAAAGCCAATAGTGCTGCAACCACTTACAATAAAGCAAAAACTGAAAATTAAAATGTGACGCACACGCACTCCTTTTATCTATTTTATAAGGTTAACACATGGCTTATAAATGTAGGTGTGAAAGATTGTAAAAAAGCGTAGTGTATAAACATTAAAGCTTTATCATTAAAAAATAACCATATTAACGTTTACAACAATGGACGCTAATTTAACCTGTACATAAAAACGGTACATATTTATCAATACGTTAGGAATTTATTTGAAAGCCACTCTGTTTACTATTATCGCGTTAGTTGCCTTTGCTGCCAATTCGTTATTGTGTCGCTTAGCATTAGCTCAAGGTTATATTGATGCGTGGAATTTCACTGTTATACGGCTTCTCAGCGGGGCAGTGTGTTTGACCATTATTATGCTGCTCTATACAAAGCAGTTAAATAAAAATGCACAATTAAGTGGTTCTGTTATTAACGATACCGGAAGCTGGCGAAGCAGTGTGAGCTTGCTGATATACGCGCTGTGTTTTTCTATAGCTTATATAGAGTTAGATACCGGTATGGGCGCGCTTATTTTATTCTCCGCGGTGCAATTTACCATGATCGGCTGGGGCATCTATAAGCAAGAGCGCTTAATCGCTGTGCAATGGCTTGCATTTATTGTGGCGTTTGCGGCTTTTGTTTACTTAATGCTGCCTTCGCAAACAGCGCCACCGGTAATGGCGGCAGTATTAATGAGCATAAGTGGCGTGGCATGGGGAATATACAGTATTCGTGGCAAGGCGTGTGTGTCACCACTTAGGGCCACCACTTATAACTTTATTCGCAGCTTATTAGTGCTACCTATTTTAATTGTGGTGGGTATGAGCCAGCTTAAGAATGTACGCATGGAAGGGGTGTTACTTGCCATTGGCTCAGGTGCGATAGCATCTGGTGTTGGTTACAGTATTTGGTATGTGGCTATGCCATTATTAAAAAGCACGCATGCAGCTATAGTGCAGTTATGCGTGCCCGTTTTGGCAGCTATTGCAGGAGCGGTGTTTTTATCAGAAACCTTAACTGTGCAATTTATGCTCCCGAGCAGTATTATTTTACTAGCGGTATTGGTTTTTACGTTAAATAAAAAAACTAATAACACTGCTTAGCTGGTGGACTCACATTGAGCACAAAGCGTTCATACAAAGCAGGTAAGTGGGTTAAAATAGCGTCTTTACCTAATAAATCACTCTCTTTAATGCAGTTGTGTAATACCTCAACTGACAGGTGCCTCATAAGCTGCTCTGACTGCGAAATATGGCTAATATGCCAAAGTTCTGGGGCAACACCGCCTAAATCGTGCTGATAAGGCCGATAAAATCCAAATTCTGCCAGGTGGGTGTCTAGCCATTGACTCAGTTCGGCAAAAGGTCCGCCATGCTGATATTCATCGGGGGTTAGTTGCAACTCATAATCGTCACTCACTGCGCCTTTATCAAAAATATCTAAGTCAGTGCCTAAATGATGGCGACTTGCCCCTGGCAGTGCAGAGTACAGCATTATGGCGGTACATTTTTCAATATCACTCAGTGAATTTAGTTCAACGGCTTGTTGCGCTTTATTTAACACCACGCGCTTATTTGAAAATTTAGCATTCCAAATAGCTGATTGACGATTAAAATCTCGAAAACTTGATGCAATACATAAATCAAAGCCAGCGGATGCGGCCGCTGATTGCAGTGCAACAAAGTCGTTGACAATATTGGCATGCAAATAATGGTTTTGTATGGCGACTAGGTGTGCATCACTTTGTCCGGTGATGCATTGTATGAGTTCTTTATTTGCAGTCATTAAGTTAACAGTTGTTCTAATATTTGCTCGTAAATATCTGCCAGCGCGATCAGGTCATCTGTGCTAACACACTCATCAACTTTATGAATTGTGGCGTTACGTGGCCCCAGCTCGATTACTTTAGCGCCGGTTTGAGCAATAAAGCGGCCATCTGATGTCCCACCTGTTGTTTCTAAATTAGTGGTTAAGCCAGTTACTGATTTAATGGCAGCGACGGTAGCATCAACTAACGGACCGTGATCGGTTAAAAACGGTAGGCCATTTACAATCCAATTTAGTTCGTAATTCAAATTATGTTTTTGTAAAATCGCGTTCACTTCTTGTTGCAGCTGCTGATGAGTAACTTCGGTGCTAAACCTAAAGTTAAATTGTACTTCAAGCTCACCGGGGATCACATTACCAGCACCTGTGCCACCATTAATGTTAGAGATTTGAAAGCTGGTGGCTGGGAAAAAGTCGTTACCCATATCCCAGACAGTTTGGCTTAATTCGGTTAAAGCTGGTGTGGCTAAATGAATTGGGTTTTGCGCTAAATGCGGGTAAGCCACATGACCTTGCACGCCTTTAATAGTTAAAAAACCAGTTAAAGAACCACGACGACCATTTTTAACCACATCACCGAGTACATCGCGCGATGAAGGCTCACCAACAAGACACATATCAATTTTTTCACCGCGCTCTTCTAAAGTATCTATTACGCGGGTAGTGCCGTTAATAAACGGGCCTTCCTCATCTGAGGTAATTAAAAACGAGATAGAACCTTTATGATCAGGGTGCTTAGATACAAAACGCTCTGTGGCTACAACCATAGCTGCCAGTGAGCCTTTCATGTCGGCAGCGCCACGACCATGTAATAAACCGTCTTCAATTAGGCCCGCAAAAGGCGGGTGCTGCCAGTTTTTTTCAGGTCCAGTGGGCACCACATCAGTATGACCGGCAAAACAAAAATGGGGCGATTGCGTACCTTTACGTGCCCATGTGTTTAGGGTATCGGTAAAAAATAGCGATTCAATATCAAAGCCAATAGCGCTTAGACGTTCATTCATCATATGTTGGCACCCAGCATCTTCAGGTGTAACCGACTCTCGCTGAATTAAGGCTTGGGCTAGGGTAATTACTGGATGGGTCATTATTTAAAAATCTCATCGTATTGGGCTGCTTTAAAGCCTAAGTGGTACTGCCCGTTATTAACAAGTACAGGGCGTTTGATCATTGCAGGTTGTTCAACCAATATATCGATAGCAGTTTGCTTAGTTAAGTTTTGCTTTTGCTCATCCGAAAGCGCTCTGTAGGTTGTGCCACGTTTATTAACAAGTTGTTCCCAGTCAATATGCTCTGCAAAATCGCTAACCATATTATGATTAACGCCATCTTTACGATAGTCATGGAAAGTGAATGCGATGTCATTATCGCTTAGGTATTTTTTTGCTTTTTTAATAGTGTCGCAGTTGCTAATGCCATAGAGAGTGATCATAAACCTACTTCTTTTTGATAATAGTTAATAAGGTATCTACACCAGCATTGACCTGCGGGTGAGAATAATGAAAAGTGCCTAAGTCGTGGCCATTGAGTATGATAAGGCTAGCTAAAATAGGCGCATCGAGTTCACGCAAATCAAAGTAAGCTAGGCGCTGTCCTTTGGTTATTTTGCTGCCATTAAGCTGAGCAATATGAGTATGCGTGAGAGTTTGAGAATCAGGCACAGCTAAGTTTATTAATACTTTTAAGCCATTTTTAGCTTTTAGAATAAATTCGCACCCGCCGCTTTTAACTTGCAATAAAGTACCATTAAATGGCGCTAACACTTTATGGCTAGTTAAGCTGACAATAATCCCTGGTCCTAAAGTTCCAAAGCGGAAAAAAGCTTCAGGATGCGCGTCCATTTGCATAATTTTGCCACTGAACGGACTGGTTATTTGTATTGCGCTTCGGCAAATTTTATTTTTAGTTAAATAGCTAACGTCTTCAGATTTCATTATTAATTAAGTTACCACGTTGTAGCCATCGGCTTTAAGAGCAGCCATTGCTTTGTTGACGGTTTGCTTTTTTACTAAAATATAGTCGGTGTCATAGGTTGAAATTGAAAAAATTGACACGCCAGCTCTTGCTAATACTCCTGAAATATTTGCCATAATACCGGTTAACGAAAACCCTAATGGGCCAATTACTTCTAATGCTTGCCAATTCGATTCTGTATCTTGGCTATCAATTATAAAGTCATCAGGGCAAACGACCGAGAGTTCATCGTGCGTTTTTGAAATAAAAAATAATGGTTGCTTTAACAGGGCAGGAGGGATGTCGGCATCAAGCGCTAAACTATGAATTGATAAAACAGTGCTGTGTAATTGTAGTGTTTGTTTTGACATAAAACCCATCCCTAGCAGCAAGATAATAGCTTTATAGTATAGAGTATTGAATCTAAGTTAAAGGCCCAAACTGAGCCGTTGTTAAAGTTTTTATTAATTAAAAAATAATTGTCCACAATTTCTGTGGATAAGCTTGGGGGTTGTAAGGTATAAATAGCCTAACCTATTAATAATTAATTAAAAATTGGCTAGGCTATAAAAGGGGCATGTTAGTTAAAGGGGTTAATTAAGTGCCTCAGCTTGCGCTGCTTGAATGGCAGTTAAAGCAATGGTATACACTATGTCGTCAACTAATGCGCCACGGCTTAAGTCGTTAACTGGTTTACGCATCCCTTGCAGCATCGGACCTATACTGATCAAATCAGCGCTTCGTTGTACCGCTTTATAGGTGGTGTTGCCAGTATTTAAATCAGGGAATATAAACACCGTTGCTTTACCTGCAACAGGGCTGTTAGGTGCCTTTTTAATCGCTACACTTTCCATAATTGCCGCATCATACTGTAGTGGTCCATCTATAATTAGATCTGGGCGCTTTTGCTGGGCCAGTTTAGTTGCCGCTCGCACTTTTTCTACATCAGCCCCACTGCCTGAATCACCAGTACTGTAACTTATCATGGCTACGCGAGGTTCAATACCAAATGCTGCTGCTGAGTCGGCAGATTGAATTGCAATGTCGGCTAGTTGTTCGGCATTAGGATCGGGATTAATAGCGCAATCACCATAAACTAGAACCTGATCCGGTAATAGCATAAAGAACACAGATGACACTAATGATGAACCTGGCGCGGTTTTGATTAACTGTAGCGGTGGGCGAATGGTATTGGCAGTGGTGTTTACCGCACCCGATACCAGACCATCGACTTTACCTTGCTCTAGCATCATGGTGCCAAGTACGACGTGATCTTGTAGTTGCTCTTGGGCGACTACTTCGGTAAGACCTTTATTCTTACGGATTTCCACCATAGGTGCTACGTAGTCATTTATGATACTGCTTGGCTCAATTACAGTTACATGCTCGTTAAGCTCAATGCCTTGCTGCTCGGCTATACGCAATATTTCATCACGATCACCTAATAAAATTGTTTTAGCAATGCCACGCTGGCCACAAATAGCGGCTGCTTTAATGGTTCTAGGTTCGTTACCTTCAGGCAATACAATTGTTTTTTCGGCTTTACGAGCTTTTTCAGTCAATAAATACCTAAAGGCAGGAGGGGATAGTTTTCGGGTTTTCCCCACACTTTTAGCTAAGGTATCTAACCAATCAGAATCTATATACTCTGCGTTATGATCTTTTACCTTTTCAATGCGCTGTTCATCATCGCTTGGCACTTCTAGGTTAAAGTTATGCAGTAATAACGAGGTGCGCCAAGTGTCGCCTTCGGTTGCTAAAATAGGCAGCCCTGTTTG
Organism: Pseudoalteromonas sp. Scap03; assembly: GCF_013393115.1. Classification (GTDB taxonomy): domain Bacteria; phylum Pseudomonadota; class Gammaproteobacteria; order Enterobacterales; family Alteromonadaceae; genus Pseudoalteromonas. Next base: position 2,313,755 of record NZ_VDEU01000001.1, read on the forward strand.
CATGGCTTGTTCGCACAGCGCCATGATGCGCGGCTCAGGCTCAAAGCCACCGGTGAGCAAAATAGCGCCTAGTTTAGTACCGTTCATAGCAGACAAGCAGGCTGCAACCAATATATCTGAACGATCGCCTGGGGTGACCAATAACGCACCTGGGGTAAAATAATTTAGAATATTTGATACTGTACGGGCACAAAAAGTAATGCGTCTTAGTCGACGATGCACCATGTCGCCTTCATTAATAATAGTGGCTTTTAGATAAGCACTTAAATCTTTAACGCGTGGCGCTACCAGCTCAAAATCCCACGGAATGGCACCAAGTAACATAAAAGGGTTTTTTCTAAAAATTGGTAAAGAAGCCAGGCGGTTAAGCTCGTTATCAAGCGCTTCTGGCTTGTAAGTATCGACTAAATCAGCGCGAGCACGGCCTTCTTCATCTAGAGGGGCATTTACTTTATTGAAAATACAACCCAGCACACGAGGGTGATCTATGCCACCGTAATTTCCAGCAGCAATTTCAAGGCGATCTTCAATTTGGGTAATACTGTAATTCCCAGGGGTAAGCACAAATACAATATCGGCCCCTAAGGTTTGTGCAATTTCACGGTTTATGCGTCCTGCATAAGGTTGGCGACGAGTTGGCACCATTCCTTCGATTATGGCCACTTCGTCATCGTTTATCTTACTTTGAAAACGCTCAACAATTTCTTCTAATAAGTCATCACCTTTACCATCACCAATCATTTGCTCTGCGTAATCGAGTGCAAATGGTGTTGGCGGCTTAATCGGTGATCCTTGAGTAACAATTTGGGTCGATTTTTCAGGGCCAGTTTCACCTGCACGCGGCTGGGCGATAGGTTTGAAAAAGTTAACCTTAACCGTCTTTTGTTCCAGCGCTCTTACTAAACCAACTGATACTGAGGTTAAACCTACCCCTGTAGAGATAGGTACCAACATAATACGACGAGCCATATTATAACTCCTTGGTGATGTTTGCGGCGTCGAGTGCAATAACCCATTCTTCGTTGGTAGGCATAACCACCGCTTTGCTTGTTGAATTAGCAGCGCTGATTAATCCAGCTTGGCCAAACCGTGCATCAAGGTTTGCTTGAGGGTCTAAATTGATACCCAAAAATGCTAACTGTGTAAGTACTTTTTCGCGAATAATATCGGAATTCTCGCCAATCCCACCGGTAAAAATAAGCGCATCTAATTTTTGCAGCGGTACCATGTAGGCGGCTATTTGTTTTGCTAAGCGGTAGCAAAACATATTAAGTGCCAGCATGGCTTGCGAGTTGCCAGCAATAGCAGCCTCTTCAATAGTACGGCAATCGTTTGATAACTCGCTTATTCCTAATAGGCCACTCTTTTGATTTAGCAGGTCATCAATTTGCTGCGCAGTGTAATCAAGCTGCGTAGTTAAAAAGTTAAATAACCCTGGGTCAATGTCACCACAACGGGTACCCATTACAAGTCCTTCAAGCGGGGTTAAGCCCATGCTGGTATCGACACTTTTACCGTTTTTGATTGCACACACCGAGCAGCCATTGCCTAAGTGGGCGCTAATAAAGTTACTTTCTTCAACAGGTAAAGCCAGCATTTTAGCGGTTTGACCTGCTACATAAAAATGGCTAGTGCCATGAAACCCATAGCGTCTAACCCCAAAGTCCTTATAAAGTTGATAAGGAAGGGCATATAGATAAGCAACCTCATCCATAGTTTGATGAAATGCGGTATCAAACACGGCTATTTGTGGTAAATCTTTAAATGATGCTTGTGCTGATGAGATGCCCAGTAAATTAGCGTGACCATGTAAAGGGGCTAGTGTGGCTGCTTGGGTAATACCTGCAATGACGTTATCGTCAATTAAAACTGATTGAGTAAAGTGCTCGCCACCATGTACTACGCGATGGCCCACAGCTACTAATTGATCGTCTAAATTGTGATCTTTTATTAAATCAACCAGCGTATCAATTGCTTGGGCATGTGCTTGGTTAGCAGCAAGCTTAATAGTGGTTTTTTCTCCCTGAAACTTATATTTAATTGAGGGAGCATTATCACCTAGGCGCTCAGCTAAACCTGATATAATGTCGTTTCCTGTGTTTGCATCAATAATTGCAAACTTTAGACTTGAGCTTCCACAATTGAGTACCAAAACATGGTTCGGATTATTTGGGAGTGTTGGCATAGATTCATTTTCCATTTAAGTATTAATCAGTACACTTGGTTGATGTATAAGCCTTTGTGGCTTAGATAAGCCTAGACTAAAGTGTAGTAGACTTTATTAAAAGAGCTTTGTGAGATTCTTTCGATAATTTATGCTTTTTGTGAGTTTTACTAATGAAATTAAGCATTTTTACCGATAAAGTGAAAGCAGCTATAATTGTGTTACACTTTTATAAGTATTACGTTTGTTGAAATGTTACAAACCGAGACTATGAGGATTTATTAATGCAAAAAAGTGTGATATCGCAAGTTCAATTAGGGCGTTCTTATGCTAAAACATGGCCAATGCGTAAAGAGGTCGCGCCATTATTTGCAGAATTTAAAGTGATCAGAGCCACTGAGCTTGCAATCACAGTAATGCCAATATTAGCCATGCTGACCCTGTTTTTTCAGATTAATTATTTAGGCTCAGATTTTCTGCCCCAAGCGATTGCCAGTAGTCTGTTTTTTATCTCGTTGCCATTACAAGGGCTTTTATGGTTGGGTAAACGTGCGCAAACTGAATTAGAGCCTGCTATGCAGCAATGGTATAACGAGTTATTTGCAAAAATGGTTGCTAACGGTTACGACGCGCAAATGGGAAAAAACAAGCCCCGCTATTTGGAGCTTGCCGAATTACTAAAAGATATGTTCGATAAAATGGATAAAACTTTTACTAAAGAGCAATTTTAGTAAATTGCGTAATATAAAATGACAAGGTGACGCTATGATTTTGTTTTTGCTCAAGAGCTTGCCAATGTTCTGGTCTAAACTTCCACGCAAATGGCGTCATCATAATTAAGTTCTTAACATCGTTAAATGTAAGCGATACCTGCTCTGTGATTAATTGTTGCGATGTATTTTCAAAGCCCGCAGGTGCTGCTATTTCGGTATGTTCGTTTACGTTGCTATAAATATAATCTTTTAGTTCTTTCAAATGAGTTGGGCCTGGGCTTGCCACAATTAAGCAACCATTATCTTTGACCAGGCGTGCAAGTTCACTGTCAAATAAAGGCGCAAATACACTAACCAAAACGTCAGCAAGGTGATCATCAAAAGGCGCTTGGCTAATTGAAGCAACGCTAAAGTGGCATTGTTTGTAACGTTTTGCCGCATATTTTACTGCCGACTTTGATATATCAACACCGTATACGTTAGCCTGGCTGTTGTTAGCAATAGCGTGAGTATAAAATCCTTCACCACACCCCAAATCAATCACTATGTCGGCATTAAGTGGCTTAACAATATTGGCTAAAGCCGTTTGTAAAAAGCCATAATAACCTTGTTCTAAAAATGAACGCCTAGCTTGTACCATTTCCAACGAGTCGCCAGGCTGTTTAGAATTTTTGTTTTGTACAGGGAGTAAGTTTACATAGCCTTCTTTGGCAAAATCGAAGCTGTGATTATTATCGCATCGTAATGTTTTATCATTGAGTGCTAGTGGCTGTTTACAAATAGGGCAATGGTAATGAAGACTCATGAGCCTAAATAGTCCTTATCAAAAAAAGTTTTTACCCAATGTGGGCGATAGGTGATCAGTACAGTGATTGCCATACCGTTTAGCATAGCTTCAGGAAAGGCCAAAATAGGACTTAGATAAATATAATTCTCGCTCAGCTGATGCCAACTATATTCACCTATTGCGTAATAAAAAGCACCACCGAGTATAATGTTAATACAGGCAACAACACCTGCTGTTAAAAAGCTACAAACAAATATATAGATAAAAAAGTGCCGTGCTAAATAGTGATAACAGACAATAAAAACTAAATAGCTTAATAACACCGGTATAAAGGCACTAATAATGAGTTTTAACGCGACTAATTCAGGTGTTATTTGTCCAAAAGTAGTTAAAAGCGCTGTTGCGAGTACACAACTTAAAATAGCAAGGCGCCACCCCAGTGTTAGGGTTACAGCGGTTATACCTAATATATGCAGATCGAGACCGGGCAAAATACCTGCCTTGATACGCCATAATAAAGCGAGCACCAGCGCACAAGCAAATACACCTGTTTGTCTTGCTGGGGTATTAAATAAGTGACTGTATGTTGATTTGTTAATGCTTAAAAAGCCAATAACGATGACAACAATCCACAGTAACCCTTGTAATTGCGCGCTCAACATAATCGTTAATTAAACTCTGACCAAATAGGCGCATGATCTGACGGTTTATCGATAGCACGCAGTTCATAATCTATGCCTGTGTCGATACAACGAGCCGCTAAGTCATGCGTTGCCAGTACCACATCAATTCGTAGACCGCGATTATCAACAAACCCTTTTGAACGATAGTCAAACCAGGAGTATTGGTCGTTAATTTCTGGGTTTTGTTCTCTAAAGGTGTCTTTAAAGCCCCAATTTAATAAGGTAGCAAGCCACTCACGTTCAACGGGTTGAAATGAACATTTACCCGTTTTTAACCAACGTTTTGCGTTTACTTCACCAATACCAATATCTAAATCGGTAGGGGAGATATTAATATCACCCATAACAATTACATCTTGGTCAGGAGTGAAATGGCTATTTAGATGGGTCATTAAATCTTGATAAAATTGACGTTTATACGGGAACTTAGTTTCGTGATTAATGTTATCGCCTTGTGGGAAATAGCCATTCATTACATGTAAGTCACGGCCATTTTCTTGTTCTACAGTGACGCTAATCATCCGCTTTTGCGACTCATCGGTGTCAGTAGAGAAGCCTTTTAATACCGATTTAGGCTCTTTTTTGCATAACATTGCCACACCGTAATGGGCTTTTTGCCCATGAAAATAAACGTGGTAACCCATCTTTTGTACATCATCTAGCGGAAACGCTTCATCGTGTACCTTGATCTCTTGAAGACCGATAATATCTGGTTGATGTTTATCAATAATAGCTTGTAACTGGTGTAGACGAGCGCGCAGGCCATTGATATTAAAAGAAATCACTTTCATAAAGTTAACCTTCAAACTTATTTTCATTGTTAGCTAAATTGTATCAGCATTTAGAGCGACATAACATGACTGAAATGAGAAAATAACTGCACAATTGTTGCTCAATTACTGCTTAATGTTTAAACATTGTAAATGCATTATTAAATAACAAAATAAATAAAATATTCAATTGATATGTTAAAAGTTGTCTATATAATGCGCAGAAATCGTTTGTTTAACTCGTTCAAATAGGACTACCCCTGATGAAAACTCAATTACTTTTAGCTGCCTCTCTTTTTGTTTCTGTTACTGCTTCTGCACAAAGCAATACATACTTTAGCAAAGACAACAAATTAGAGTCTAACTTGTGTGTAGTAAGCGCCAATGAAGGTTTTTCAGCTGCACGTAAAATGGCTGCAAAGCATGGTATGTACTTATCGCGTTATTCAAAAAGTATCCTATGTAATGGTCAAGATATCCGAGATATAGCTAAAAAAGAATCAGCGGTTCAAGTTGCTTCATCTAAAGTTGAAGTATTTGCAAAAGATTCACATCAAGAAACACAGTTATGTATGACTGCATTAAAGCAAGGCTTACAACCAGTACGTAAGCAAATTGGTAACTTAAACACATTAAAGTGTAATGGCCAAAACGTAACTGATTTTGTAAAGCGTTACCAAGACGCTGCAATCTAAATTGCCGTATTTGATATAAACAGCTCGGTTCTTACCGAGCTTTTTTTTGCAAAAATTACCACAGTAGTTTGCAAAAATTGCATTGTCGAATATCGCTGCACAAGAGTGTTGTTTTTAAGTTATTGTTTTTATTGAATTATAATTCTGGCATCGTATTTGTATTATTTAAATTGAAATTTATTAATTTACAAGGATACGTCTTATGAAAAAATTAACGATAGCTTCTACTATTTTAGCCGCATTGAGCTTAGCTGCATGTTCTTCAAATCAGGGTCTAGAAAAAATCGACAGTGATTTTGCAAGCTTAGATAACGATAGCGATGGTTTTATCTCAAAAACTGAAGCTGACGATGATAGTATTTGGCAACACTTTTCAAATATAGATACAAATATAGATAATCAAATAAGTCGTACTGAATATGATGCTTATATGCAGCTAAATGCTGGTAAAGTTGCAACTGATAGTGAAGTAAGTGAGTCTGCATTTAAGGCTGATATTGCGAAGTTTGATAAAATAGAAAATGACTTTAAAAGCTTAGATAATGACAGCAACGGCTTTATTTCAGTTACTGAAGCTGACGATGATGATATTTCAAATCACTTTGGCTACATGGACAGCAATAAAGATAAACGAGTAAGTAAAAATGAGTTTAATAGCTATATCCAAAAGCATGGTGATTCTGTTGCAGAAGACGATGCACTTGAGCAATTCAAAAATAGCTAAATTACATTATTAAATACACTTGATACCAAGCCAGTGTTTTTCACTGGCTTTTTTATACCTATTAAATGTTATTTTATTAATATGTTTTCCTAGTTTGCCGTTGTTCTGTCATAATAGATGGCTGTGTGTTTTTATTAACTTTAGAGTGATTATGGTTGGTCGGCGAATTAGTGATGAACAATTAATTGAAATCATTGAAGCGGCGATTTTCGTGGCAGACAAGCCCGTATCAAAACGTCATCTTAAGGACACGGTTTTAAACGACTTAGCAATTTCTATGGCGCGCATTAATGATGCTGTAGAGGCCATTCAAATTCACTATCAGACGCGTGGAATACGTTTAGTTGAGGTAGGGAGTGGCTATCGTTTTCAAGCGTGCAGTAGTTTAAGCCCATGGTTGAGTAATTTATGGCAAGAACGTGCGCCTAAGTACTCGAGAGCTTTACTCGAAACCCTGTCGCTAATTGCCTATAAGCAACCCATTACCCGTGGTGAAATTGAGCAAGTACGGGGTGTAGCAACTGGCTCAAATATTATTAAAACTCTGCTTGAAAGAGAGTGGGTTAAAGTAGTTGGGCATAAAGAAGTACCCGGTAAACCGGCACTTTATGCAACGACTAAACAATTTTTAGATTATTTTTCGATAACGGGACTTCATGATTTACCCGCATTGCCAGAGCAACAGCAAAGTAAAATTACCCAGTTATTAAGTGATCCTTCTGTGAGAGAACCATCCAAATGAGTATACAAGGTGAAAAGTTACAAAAAGTCCTAGCCCGTGCAGGGGTAGGTTCACGCCGTGAAATGGAAAAATACATCGACGCTAACCGCGTGAGTGTAAATGGTAAAGTGGCGAAATTAGGTGACAGGGTTGAAGAAACCGATTTAATTCGTGTGGACGGTCACACTGTTAAAATTGAAGAAAAAGCTGACAGAATTTGTCGTGTGATTATGTATAACAAGCCTGAAGGTGAACTAAGCACCCGTAAAGATCCTGAAGGGCGTAGAACTGTATTTGATCGTTTACCCCGTATTGATGGTGACCGCTGGATAGCGGTAGGGCGATTAGATGTGAATACGTCAGGGCTAATGCTTTTTACCAATGACGGTGAATTAGCGAATCGCTTAATGCACCCGAGTTACGAAGTTGAGCGCGAATACTCCGCTCGTGTATTTGGTGAAGTGACTGACGAAACGATGAAAAACTTACTTCGCGGTGTAGAGCTTGAAGATGGTCCGGCTAAATTTACCGGCATAAAGCCTATGGGCGGTGAAGGAATTAACCGCTGGTACAACGTAACACTTAATGAAGGTCGTAATCGCGAAGTTCGTCGTCTATGGCAATCACAAGATGTGGAAGTATCACGCCTAATTCGTATACGCTACGGTAAATTAGAGCTTGATAAGCGTGTACCACAAGGTGGTTGGATTGAGTACGATTTAGACACAGTTAACTACTTACGTAAAACAGTTAAACTTGGTAAAGAAACGCAAACTAAGCTGTCGGTTATCCCTGAAAAACGTAAAGATAAGCGCGCTAAAATAAATCAAATTCGTAAGGCGGTTAAAAAGCACAATCAACGTGTAAAACCGACTAAACGTAAGTAATTACGCTACTAAAAAAACAATAAAGCCGCTTTTTATAGCGGCTTTTTTACGTTTAAAACTAAATATTATTTTTTAACTTGTGCGTCTAACGATTGGCCATTGATATCTTTTGAGTCATCGCTCATTAAGTACAGATAAGTTGGCATTAGATCTTCAGGTGTCGCGAGTAAATCTCGATCTTCGCCCGGGAATGCGCTTGCACGCATTGACGTACGGGTTGCACCTGGGTTGATACAGTTTACACGGATTGGCGTTTTTTCAACTTCACACGCCCATGTCTGCATCATACCTTCTACTGCAAATTTAGAAATTGCATATGGTCCCCAAAACTCTCTTCCTTTGCGACCCACACCCGAAGAAGTAAATACTACAGATGCACTCTTTGACTTTCGCATTACAGGGAATAGCGCTTTAGTGATCATCGCTTGTGCGGTGACGTTTACTTTCATCACATTTTCAAATGTTGATGAACAAAAATGTTCTAACGGCCCTAAAGTACCTAAAATACCTGCGTTATTTAATAGTCCATCTAAGCGGCCAAATTGGCTCTCGATAGTTGCAGCTAAATCACGATAGTTTTGTTTAGTTGCACCTTTTATATCCATAGGCACAATAGCGGGCTGCGGGTAGCCAGCATTAATGATTTCGTCATACACACATTCTAATTTATTAGTTGTTTTTCCTAATAAAATAACGGTTGCACCATGTTTTGCATAGGTAATAGCTGCGACACGGCCAATCCCATCACCTGCGCCTGTGATCAAAATTATTTTGTCTTTAAGTGCGTTTTCAGTTGCTTGATAGGTATGCATAAAAGTACCAATGTTTAAATTTTTATTGATTTTAACATAGCAAATCGACAAGTAATCGAATTTATTGCAAATTTAGGTGGCGAAACCAGAAACTTTAAGTTAGATTTAACTGGTCTAATGTCTCATTAATATACTAGCTACATTAAATTAACTTAATTACACTGACTATAAACACACTATAAAAATAAGATTTGTGCGGAGAACACTATGAAAAAAATGCTACTCTCGCTCTCAGTTGCAGCTGCATTAGCAGGCTGTGGCGGCGGAGAAACGTTAGAAGATGTTAAAAAAAATTCAGTTACAGTTATTCCTAAAGCGACGGTAAAATTTGACCCTGCAAATGGTGTTATTTCGGTTCCTAATGATTTATTAATGAGTGGCACCCTCGATGGTACTATAAATATTCCAGGGGAGTTAAATAGCGAAAATGTTTCTATCCCTAGAACTGCCTATGCAGATCCGCAACTAGCAATAGGAGCACTTGATGGCTGGTCTACTCAAGTGCCATTCAAAATTGATCTAACCTTTCCACCGGGCATTAGCCTTGATGAAACGTCTGCAGCTTCACCAGGCTCTGTACGTATTTTTGAAGTTATCATGGGTGCAAGCCTAACTGATGCCGAATGTTCGCAAGCACCAGCCGGTGCAGCATGTAAATTAGTAGGCGAATTGACCTTTGGCGTGGACTTTGTAACCCAAGCTTCTGGTGACGCAGTAGCTATTGTCCCACTTAAGCCTTTTAAAGCCGGTAGTTCATACATTAATGTGTTAACGACTGGACTGAAAGATTCAGAAGGTCGCTCGATTGAACCATCTTCAACTTATGCCACTGTTAAACAAGAAGCGCCTTTAGTAACGCCATCACAACTTGCGCTGCAAGGGGCTGTTAATAGCTACGAAAACGTAGTGGTTAGCTCTGGTGATATTACCAAAGACGATATTATTTTTTCTGCTGCCATGACAATGCAATCAGCAGGACCAGTGCTTGGCACGATTAAAAAGGTTTTAGCAGCAAGCCTAACAGAGCCAACAATTCCAACTCCTGCGTTGCAAATTCCAACTCAGCCAATGGCTAACGTACAACAAGCTTTTGCATTGCAGGGTGTTACCGTGCCCGATATATTCCAAGTTGCACAATATCAAAAAGGCAGCATCCAGCTACCTATGTATTTAGGTACACCTACGGGTAAAGAGATCAGTGATCTAAATGATACTTACTGGCAAGGTATGTGTGACAGTGCCGTTGCTATTTTAGGTTACAAAGCGCAAGCTGGTGAAGCGTTCCCAACCGATCCCATTAGCACTAACGATGCGATGTGTGCTGCTTTGAGTGATGGACAGCTTCGTGATTTAGGGCTTGATAGCACTAAACACTTAACTAAATATAACTCACTTCCTAAAATGCAAAGCATGGCGAATGTGCCAGTACAAATTACCAAGCCAATTTTACCGGTTGTTAATGCATACCGTTCAGGTTTAGGTTTAGAGCCATTTACTGCTATGCCAGCAGGTGGTTGGCCTGTAGTTATTATGCAACATGGTATTACCACGCAAAAAGAAAGCATGTTGACACTAACAGCGCAGCTTTCATTACAGGGTTTTGCCACAGTTGCAATTGATCATCCTCGTCATGGTGAGCGTGGTGTAGATGTTGATGTAGACGGTAACGATGATTTTAACGCAACAACAGGCTCTGTACTTAGCTACATGAACTTGAGCTCTTTACTGGTCGCCAGAGATAGTTTACGCCAGTCAAGTGCTGACTTACTTGGTCTACGTTTAGGCTTAAATTTCAGTGGTGACAGTTCACTAAATTCTACTGATGTATCTTACATTGGCCATTCACTAGGCTCAATTGTAGCACCTGCATTTATTGCACAAACGAATAGCCCATTAGCCGAACAAGTAGATCCATTATTTAAGGTTAACGCTGTAGCATTAGCAAGCGGCGGCGGTGGTATTGCTAGCTTCTTGTTAGAATCAGCAGCATTTGGACCATTTATTCAAGGTTCTGTGCTTTCTCAAGCAGGAACTGCTGAAGCTGATGAGTTTAATGCATTCTTAAACGCTGATGCTTTATCAAACTGTGGTGCTTTGTTACCAGACATGCAGGACTTCTTGAGCTGTGGCTTTAATGAGTTTGCAGCATCGCTAACTATGGCGGGTGAAACTGATAAACTAGCTAATATAAAGGGCGTAATGACGCAGTTTGTATTTGCAGCACAAACAGCATTAGATAGTGGCGATCCTACTAACTATGCTGCAACGGTTAAAGCACTAGAAACACCTGTTTACATGAATGTTGTGGTAGGTGATGGCACAGAGAATAACAAGCCAGACCAAGTTATTCCGCCGATGACTGCCAGCAATCCAATTGCAGGTACTGTTCCTCTAGCTAACTTTATGGGGTTAGAAACGGTGAGTACAACTCAAGCGCCAACAGAGATGGGCTCTAGCTATTTAGTTAAATTTAACACAGGTCATCATGGCTCTGTGTTAACACCGGCGCAAGATGAAAGACAGTCGACTACAGTAGCGGGTAGCGCAGCAGCAAATGCAGAAATGCAATTGCAAATTGCAACTTACCTAGTATCACGTGGACGTTTATTATCTGTATCAGATACTGATATTGTGACTAATTAGTAGCCAACCACTCAATTAAGTCTAAAAAGCCACTGTTAAGTGGCTTTTTTTTGCTTTAAAGCATGCTAAATTGACTGAAATTTATAAACGGAGAATACAGTTGGAATTTTTATACGAGTACGGTTTGTTTTTTGCTAAAACCATTACCTTTGTTATTGCTATCGCTGTCATTTTAACCTTAATTGTAAGCTCGGCTGTTAAGCCAAAAGCAAAAAAAGGTGAGATTGAAATTGATGATTTATCGGAGCAACTTACCAATATAAAAGAAAGTTTTTTAAATAATACGCTAGGTAAAAAAGAGTTAAAAGCCTATCAAAAGCAACAAAAACTAGAGCAAAAAAAAGCTGAAAAAGATGAGCCTAAATCACGACTCTACGTTATTGATTTTAATGGTAGTATGGATGCGCATGAAGTAGAAAGTTTGCGCGAAGAAGTGACTGCGATTATTTCAATCGCGGACCCTAAAAAAGATAAAGTGCTAGTTCGTCTTGAAAGTGGTGGTGGCGTGGTACATGGCTACGGGTTAGCTGCATCACAACTACAACGTTTTAAGTCAGCTGGTATTGAGTTAACCGTATCAATAGACAAAGTTGCTGCTAGTGGTGGCTACATGATGGCCTGTGTGGCAGATCATATTATTGCCGCGCCGTTTGCAATTGTTGGCTCTATTGGTGTGATTGCACAAATTCCAAACTTTAATAAAATCTTGAAGAAAAATGATGTTGATTTTGAACAAATTACGGCGGGCGAATTTAAACGTACGCTAACACTTTTTGGTGAAAATACCGATAAAGCCCGTGAAAAATTTCGCGAAGAGATAGAGCAAACCCATGTGTTATTTAAAACCTTTGTGAGCACACAGCGTCCCAGTTTGAATATGGACTTAGTGGCAACGGGTGAACATTGGTTTGCAACCCAAGCGATTGAAAAAGGCTTAGTTGATACCATTAAAACCAGTGATGATGCCTTACTAGAGCAGCAGCATCAGCATCAAATATACAAGGTGCAATATAAAATTAAAAAAGGGCTAAGTGATAAGCTTGCAATAGGGCTCAGCCATGGTGTGAATAAGGCAGGAGTGAGTTTAATGTCAAAATTTAAGGCGTTAAACCCTTAATAATTTCATAGCTTATACATAATAAAAAAGCCTTGTTACTTAATGAAGTAGCAAGGCTTTTTTTATAACTTAAGATAGAAGCTGTTAATCAATTGATTTGTGATAGTCTTCTAAATCTTTAGCTGCATTAGGGTCGTTGAAAATACTTTCATCTAGTTCACCCTCACTTTTAGCCACAACACAGGTTACCATACAGTCGCCTGTTACATTTACTGCGGTTCGGGTCATATCAAGTAGTCTATCAACACCTATTATAATTGCGATTCCTTCAACCGGTAGGCCTACTTGGTTAAGTACCATGGCCAGCATAATTAAACCAACGCCAGGAACACCCGCTGTGCCAACCGAGGCAAGCGTTGCTGTTAGTATTACCATTAAGTAATCAGAAATAGTTAAATCAACACTAAATACTTGAGCAATAAATACCGTAGCCACACCTTGCATAATTGCAGTGCCATCCATATTAATGGTTGCGCCTAAAGGTATAGTAAATGAAGCGACAGAGTTATTAGCCCCTAGCTTCTTCGTTGCAGTCTCAAGGGTGATAGGCATAGTTGCGCTGGAACTTGAGGTACTAAAAGCAAATAAACAGGTGTGTTTCATTTTAGCTAAGAAAGTAAGCGGGTTTAGGCCTGTAAGTATTTTTAGCAGAAGAGTGTAGTTTACGAATGCATGTAATAACAGGGCTAAAACAACCACGCCAAAGTACTTAGCTAAGCTCACAATTAAGTTAAGTTCGATGGTAGTAAATAACTTAGCCATTAAGAAAAATACGCCGTAAGGAGCAATATTCATTAATAAAGTAACTAGTTTTAAGATAACGGTGTTCAAGTCTTCAAATACTGTTGCTACACGTTTGCCTGCTTTACCGCTAAGTGCCATTGCAATACCAAATAATAAAGCAAACACAATAACTTGTAGCATATTTCCTTTGGCCATTGCTTCAAATGGATTGGTTGGGAACATATCAATAATAACGCGAGCTAAAGTAGGCGCTTCTTTTGCGTCGTAGCTTGCTTGCGAAGGTAGCCCAATCCCTTCACCTGGGTTAAATAGTAACGCCAGTGAAATTGCTACTGTGATTGCGATCGCTGTGGTAACCAAATATAGACTAATCGATTTTCCACCTAAACGACCTAATTTTTTAGGATCGCTTAAACTACAAGTACCGCACACAAGCGACACAAAGACGAGGGGAACAACTAGCATTTTTAAGCTAGCTATAAATATTTGTCCACCTACATGGAAAAGGCCATCAACAAAAAAGGCTTTAATTGGCAAAGAGAATAACCCAAGAGGGATTAGGTAATCGTCTTCACCAGCTAATATAGCCTGAAATATAAAGCCTACTGCAACACCAAGAACCATACCAATCATGATGCGAGTAGTTAAACTCATCGAACGGATTTTAGACATATTTCCAATCTATTTTTTATAAATTTGGCATAGACTAACAGCATGTAATTTTTTTTACAGAAAAAACGTCAACTTTTTTAAAAATTTTTATCGCAAAAAGAAGTAAAAAACTGAGATTTTAGACTAAGTTATAGGTTAACATTAAGTAAATAAGTTTAACTTAGTAATAGCGCATTGGAGAAACATATGCCTTTAACCCGTTTGCTTAGCATTATATTGCTCAGCTCATTACTCATCGCTTGTGGCGGTGGTGGCTCACTTGAGAAGACAGGAACCGTTGGTGGGGATACTGGAGGCGACAATGCCGTACTAGATACCCAAGTTGAACTTAATTTTGAAGATCGTATCGTTACCGCTAACAATCCGCTTGAGGTCGTTGCGACTGTAACTGACAGTGATGGACAACCCGTTGTTCGTCAAGAAGTTAGTTTTACTACAACACTTGGTTCTTTCATACCTGCTACAGCAAGCGCATTAACAAATACAAGTGGTGTTGCAACTATAGAGCTCAGTGCAGGCAGTGTTGAAGGAGCAGGAACCATTGTTGCAAGCTACGAAGGCTCAACAAGCAAGCTCGGTTTTTATACCGCCGGTGACGAGCCGCAATCTAACGACGATGCTGCAAATATTGACATTAAAATCTTACAAAACTGTCCTGATAGTTGGTTAAATATAGATAGAGATTCTTTTGAACTTGATCCATCAGATTGTTCGCAAAATAGTAATTTACTGGGTCAGCAAGCGATTGTTTATGCAAAAATCACAAAACCTGGTAGTAATACGCCAGCCAGCAATGTGTTAGTTCAAGCGACAACCACGCTAGGCATTTTATTACCTGAAAGCTTAACGGCTAAAACTGATGCGTTTGGTGTGGCTATTTTGAATTTATTGCCAGGCAGTAGCTCAGGTGTTGGCCAAGTTGAATTAACCGCACAGGGCGGAGTTGCGAGTGCTTTATTTGAAATTAACGCTGTTCAAGTAAATGTAAATCTAAGCGCAGGTATTGCTACCGGTGATGTACTATCTGCCGGCTCTACCACGATTATTACGGCTCAGATTGTAGACGGTAGTAATAATGTATTTACTACCCCGCTGGAAGTGCAATTTACTTCTGCTTGCGCAGAAGAATCTACCCCCAGAGCCACTATCGATAATGTGGTAACGAGTATCGGTGGTACGGCAAGTGCAACATACAAAGCTGATGGCTGTAATGGTATAGATACGATTACCGCGACCGTAGTTACAGGTGGTAATGTTGCAACAAAAACCATAAACATCAATGTAGCTGCGGCTCAAACAGGTTCAATTGCGTTTATGGGGGTGACTAATCAAGTATTAGCTATTAAAGGAGCGGGCGGTCAAACCTTGACTGAAAATTCAGAGCTCACCTTTAAGCTCTTAGATGTAAATGGAAATCCAGTGGGTCAAAAGCAAATTGATTTTGCACTTTCACAAAACCCAGGTGGTGCTCTATTAGATAGCGCATTTCAATTTACTAACAATGAAGGTTTAGTGACTGTAAACGTTCGCTCAGGAAAAGCTGCTGGTATTTTATCTGTGATTGCCTCACATCAGATTGACAGTAGCGATACCTCACAAAATAGTGTGATCTCTATTGTCTCTAATGACATTACTATTACGACTGGTGTTCCAGATCAGGATAGTTTCACGCTTGCAGTGCAAACCTTTAATACCGAGTCATTAAACGAAGCTGGGGTGACTACAGACTTAACCGTATTTGCAGCCGATCATTTTAATAATTTTGTACCAGATAACACGGCAATTTATATTGCCAGTGAAGGTGGTGCAGT
Organism: Pseudoalteromonas sp. Scap03; assembly: GCF_013393115.1. GTDB lineage: Bacteria > Pseudomonadota > Gammaproteobacteria > Enterobacterales > Alteromonadaceae > Pseudoalteromonas. The sequence continues at coordinate 2,329,698 of NZ_VDEU01000001.1, forward strand.
TGGCACTATTGATGATGAACAATTTACACCTTTATTACTTTGTCGCACCATAGACGGTTTGTGTAAAGCGCAGTGGCGTAGTCAAAACCCAATTCCATACCATTACAGCATTTACAATAATTCTGTTGCAGATAAATGCGACCGTTATTTTGGACAATCTGCACCTTGTACTTTAGGTATCAGAGAATCACAACTCGACGCAAATGGTAACTTAATTAATTATTTAGATAGCAATGGCGATCCAATTGCGCTAACTGATGCGCCTAATAACGCGCCAATTGATTATCCACTTGGTGGGCGTGTTAGCTTACTTGCTTATTCTGTGGGTGAAGAGTCATTTAATGATGTATCTGCCAACGGTGAATTTAATCAAAACGAGTTTGACTCAACTTTACAAGATTTACCTGAAGCCTTTATAGATTTTAATGAAAATGGGGTGTTTGATGGGAATTTACCAGCCCCAACAAATCCTGTGGATTCTAATGGTGGTGAAGATGAGTGGTATGTGGAACGCTCAGGTGCACAAGATAATGGCCAGTATGACAGTGGTGATGGTATATACAATGGCTTACTATGTAGTGATGAAGCCCTAGCTGCAAATGCATGTACCCGTGAAACAGTTAATGTGCGCGCTCGTTCAGAGTTAGTTATGTCAGGTAGTACACCTTACATTAGAGCTGTAACGGCTTTAAATAACTGTAGTTTAAGCGATGGTATTCGCTTAGAAGCTTCTGATATGGCAGGTATGTGCGACATAAACCTTATTGATATTAGCAATTCAACACCTTACAGCGCGATTTCAGTGACTATTTTCTTCAGTGACATTCATAATAATCCACTACCTGCGGGTACTACAGTGAGCGTTACTGCCGACAATGGTGTATTAAGAGGGTTAACAGATTACACCGTGGTTAATACTGCACAAAAAACGCCAATCTCTGTCTCAGTTAATATTACTAAAGAGGCTGAGCCAAATGATGTTGATTCTGGGTTTTTATACATTGAGTTTGAAACGCCTGGTGGTGTGAAAACACAATATACCGTGATGTCGATTTTAGACGAACCTAAGGTTTAAAATATGTAAAGCATAAAAAATGCCAACCAATAAGGTTGGCATTTTTGTTTCTATTCTATATATTCCACATCAATTATTCAAAAAACGCTGGTTTGTTTAAATTAACAACAGAAATTGTTTGTTTATTCAGTAAATACTGAAAAGTTTGTATTAAAAGCTTGTAAGAACTAGTGTTTGTAGATATACCTATAAATATTCGCGCCGCATGAGTCGGCTAAACACATTTAAAAAACTAGGTTAGAAATAGGCAACTATGGGCAAATCGCTAGTAATTGTAGAGTCACCTGCTAAGGCTAAAACAATTAATAAATACTTAGGTAATGATTTTATCGTTAAGTCCAGTATTGGGCACGTACGAGATTTACCTACATCAGGATCAGGCAAAAACAAAGTACCAGCAAGCAAGACACCTGCTGAGGTTCGTAAAATGCCACCTGATGAGAAAGCAGCGTATAAACAGCAACGTGACTATTCTAACTTAGTCGCGCGTATGGGCATTGATCCCGAAAAAGGGTGGGAGCCACATTACGAAGTATTACCGGGTAAAGAAAAGGTTGTTCAAGAATTACAAAAGCTTGCCCAAAATGCTGATCAAATCTATCTCGCAACGGATTTGGATAGAGAAGGGGAAGCAATTGCTTGGCATCTTCAAGAAATCATTGGTGGCGAACCTGAAAAGTATAAACGCGTCGTGTTTAACGAAATCACTAAAAATGCAATACAACAAGCGTTTGAAACTCCGGGTGAATTGAACACCGATATGGTTTTTGCACAGCAGACTCGTCGTTTCCTAGACCGTGTGGTTGGTTTTATGGTCTCGCCATTATTGTGGGCCAAAGTTGCACGAGGTTTATCTGCAGGACGAGTTCAATCTGTTGCAGTGCGTTTATTGGTAGAACGCGAACGTGAAATTAAAGCGTTTATTCCTGAAGAGTTCTGGGATATTCATGCAGACGTTAAAAATAGCGAGTCAGACTTACGTTTAGAAGTCACTAAACAAGCAGACAAGCCATTTAAGCCTGTAAATGAGGCACAAGCTACAGCAGCAGTTAAAAGCCTTGAGAATGCCGAATATAAAGTTGTAAGCGTTGAAGAAAAACCAAGTAAGAGTCGCCCAAGTGCGCCATTTATTACTTCAACCATGCAACAAGCCGCCAGTACTCGACTCGGTTATGGCGTTAAAAAGACCATGATGCTTGCGCAGCGCCTATATGAAGGTGGTTATATTACCTATATGCGTACCGATTCAACTAATCTATCAAAAGATGCGGTTGAGATGTGTCGTGAGTATGTGACCAATGAGTTTGGTGCAAAATATTTACCTGCTGATCCAATTAACTATAGCTCAAAAGGCAATGCGCAAGAGGCGCACGAAGCGATTCGTCCTTCTAGCGTATCGGTACTTTCAGGGCATGTTGAAGGTGTTGATGCCGATGCTAAAAAGCTTTATGAGCTTATCTGGCGTCAGTTCGTGGCTTGTCAAATGGTGCCTGCTGAATACGACTTAACCACATTAACCGTTGCCGCCAATGATTTCACATTAAAGGCAAAAGGCCGTGTGCTTCGCTTTGATGGTTGGACAAAAGTACAGCCAGCAGTGCGTAAAAAGAACGAAGAAGATCAATCACTTCCTGCTGTTAAGCAAGGTGAAGTTCTCACCTTAGTTGAGCTTGATCCTAAGCAGCATTTTACCAAGCCGCCAGCACGTTTTAGTGAAGCGAGCTTAGTTAAAGAACTTGAAAAACGTGGCATTGGCCGTCCTTCAACTTACGCGTCTATTATTTCGACAATACAAGACCGTGGTTATGTACGAGTTGAAAATCGTCGCTTTTTTGCTGAAAAAATGGGTGAAATTGTTACCGATCGCCTAGTTGAAAACTTTACAGATTTAATGAACTTTGACTTTACCGCTAAAATGGAAGGTCGTTTAGATGATATCGCCGAAGGCGAGCGTGTTTGGACGCAAGTTCTCGATAAGTTTTATGCTGATTTCTCAACCCAGTTAAACATTGCTAAAGGCGAACCAGATGAAGGCGGGATGCGTCTTAATCAAATGGTAGAAACCGATATTGACTGTCCAACCTGTGGCAGAAAAATGGGCATTCGTACTGCTTCAACGGGCGTATTCTTAGGCTGTACAGGTTATAACCTGCCACCTAAAGAGCGCTGTACTACCACTATGAATTTAGTGTCGGGTGATGAAGCGGTTGCAGCTGATGTTGAAGACGTTGAAACAGAAACATTAATGCAAATGAAGCGCTGTCCTATTTGTGAAACAGCGATGGATTCATACCTTATCGATGAAACCCGTAAATTGCATGTGTGTGGTAATAACCCAGCATGTCAGGGGCATGTTGTTGAAGAGGGTACCTTTAAAATTAAAGGCTACGACGGCCCTATTATCGAATGTGATAAATGTGGCGCTGATATGGAATTAAAATCAGGCCGATTTGGTAAGTATTTTGGTTGTAACAACGATGAATGTAAAAATACACGTAAGTTGTTAAAAAATGGTGAAGCTGCGCCACCAAAAGAAGATCCAGTTCATATCCCTGAATTAGAATGTGAAAAGTCTGAAGCGTATTTTGTATTACGTGATGGCGCGGCTGGTATTTTCTTAGCTGCAAATACGTTCCCTAAATCACGAGAAACACGTGCTCCTAAAGTAGAAGAGTTACAACGCTTTAGAGATCGTATTTCGCCTAAGTTTTACTACCTAGCTGATGCACCAGCCAAAGATCCTGATGGCAACCTTGCTGTTGTGCGTTACAGTCGTAAAAACAAAGTCCAATATGTGATGACTGAAGTTGATGGTAAAGCAACTGGTTGGACGGCCCATTACGAGGGTGGTAAATGGGTAGAAGAGGCTAAGAAAAAAGCTGCGCCTAAAAAGAAAGCTGCAGCTAAAAAAGCGCCAGCTAAAAGTAAAGCTAAAGCCAAACCAAAAAAAGATGATGAATAATTAATTATTCATCGCTTTAATAATAAAAACCCGGAACGCACAGCCTGTGACAGTTCCGGTTTTTTTTGCATTATCAAACCTATCGCAATGGCATTTTTAATCTGACTTTTTATTTTACAGAGTTAAAATGTAACCAATTTAGGTTTGAACTGCTCAATTATTCATTAAATCTTAACAGCAGTGACTTTGTTATAGCCTTCAGATGTTAGTTCATCATTCACACACTTTAAAACATAGTTATAAATTGCTTCATCGCTTACGTCGTCTTCTTTAGCCCAGCTAATACACATTTCTGTGAACTCTTGAATCGTTTCGGCTGAAGCGTCTGTAGTATCGCTTGTAACTGCATTTGCAGCTGATAAAACGAAAAATGGTGCAACGATTAACGCGAGTAATGCTTTATTCATTTTCTTATTCCTAAAAATGGAGTAACAATCGAATTATGCATTCAAATAATGCATGCATAAAACAAGTGTAACCAAGCCAGAACATCTCTGTTGGTAAGTTGATTTTTAATCACAATTATCACAAAGGAAAACGAAATATTTTTATCGTCAGGATAAGCATATTGTGTACCTATCTTTTATTTTAAGTGATTGTGTTACAGCTAGATTTGAGCTAATGTCGCGTTTTAATTTTTAGGTGCCCCTATGTCAGAGCCTCACACAAATAATACAAATAAAAAAATACATCCTGTTCATAAAGTAGAGCATGCGCTTGAGTCGTTTATATTTAAAGGACGCTGGTTACTTGCCCCATTTTTTGTCGGCTTATTATTTGCTGTGGTTTTATTACTTATAAAGTTTTTTAAACAGCTATATTTGATGGGGATAGCGACGTTTACTGCTAGTAATCAAGAGTTGTTGGTTGGTATATTAACGTTAGTTGATACTGCTTTGTTAGCAGGGTTGCTGTTGATTATTATTTTTAGCGGCTACGAAAACTTTGTCTCTAAGCTTAATATCGAAAATCATGAAGACCGCCCAGTATGGATGGGCAAGGTCGGGTTTTCTGGTTTGAAAATGAAGCTGATCAGTGCAATCGTGGCTATTTCAGCTGTTGAGCTGCTTAAGGTATTTATAAGCTCTGCCTCTCATTCTAATGATGAACTACTCTGGAAAGTGCTAATACACGTTACGTTTGTGGTATCAGGTGTACTATTTGCTTTTACTGATTATTTAAATAGTAAAACAATTAACCACTAAAAATTTGCTATAAAAAACCCGAGCAATGCTCGGGTTTTTTATTTGTAATAATGTAAATACTAATTGCAGTTGGCGTAATAACTACCAAATGGCTCAACGGTCAGTGTTTTATTATTAAGCTGCGCGTTGTAATGAGAAAGCGTGTTATGTTCTTTTTCAACACTAACATCAATAACAAGCTCTGCTTTTGCCCCGCTTAAATTGAATACACACAACATCTTTTCTTCGTTTAATGTGCGGTAAAACGCCAAAATTGGCTCGGCGGTTTGTATAAACTCAATATCACCTTCAAGTAATACTGGCTGGTTTTTACGCCAGGCCATAAATTCACGGTACGCGTTTAATATTGAGTTTACATCATTCTCTTGTTCAGCAACTGCTTGTAGCCTGTGTTGTTGATCAACAGGTAACCACGGTTTTACCTCACTAAATCCTGCATTGTGTGCATTGCTTTGTGAGTTATCTAGGTTCTCCCAAGGCATTGGGGTACGACAGCCATCACGACCTTTAAAGTTTGGCCAAAAAGTTATGCCGTACGGGTCTTGTAAATCTTCAAACGCAACGCTGGCTTCACCGAGTCCGAGTTCTTCACCTTGATACATACACACGCTGCCACGAAGTGAAGCGAGTAGGGCGGTCAACATTTTACATTGCGCTGGGTGTACCTCTCCCGTTTCACTCCAACGGCTAGCAACACGTTCTACGTCATGGTTGCTAAATGCCCAGCAAGGCCAGCCTTCAGTCATGCATTGCTCAAGTGTAGTAACGGTGTTTCTTATATACTCGCTCGAGTAATCATCCGTTAATAGCTCAAAGCTGTAACCCATGTGCAGTTTATCGCCACCTTGGGTGTATTCTGCCATTGTGGCTAATGAATCTTCAGATGAAATTTCACCCAGTGATACGGTACCAGGGTACTTGTTGAGTAAAGTTCGAATATCACGCATAAACTCTATGTTTTCAGGCTGGGTATTATTGTAGTAATGGTACTGAAATGCATACGGATTATCTTCGCTAAAGCCACGGCCTTGACGTTTTTCTTTTGGTTTAGCTGGGTTATCACGAAGCAAAGCGTCATGGTAGCAAAAGTTAATTGCGTCTAACCTAAAGCCATCCACGCCCTTTTTAAGCCAGAATTCAACATTATCTAGAACGGCTTGGCGAACATCGGGGTTATGAAAGTTAAGATCAGGCTGTTCAGTAAAAAAGTTATGCAAGTAGTATTGTCCACGACGCGGCTCCCATTGCCATGCACCACCACCAAAAATAGACAACCAATTATTAGGTGCTGTGCCATCTTCTTTAGCATCGGCCCATACATACCAGTCGGCTTTATCGTTAGATAAGTCTTCACGGCTATCAATAAACCATTGATGTTGATCTGAGGTGTGGCTTAGCACTTGGTCAATAATAATTTTAATGTCGCGTTGATGTGCTTGTGCAATTAACTCATCAAAATCAGCTAAATTACCAAAAAGCGGGTCAATATCACGGTAGTCACTAATATCATAACCAAAATCTTTCATAGGCGATTTAAAGAAAGGTGAGATCCAAATAGCATCTACCCCTAAGCTTTTAATGTAATCAATACGATTTATTATTCCTTTTAAATCACCAATGCCATCGTTGTTGCTATCTTGAAAGCTACGCGGATAAACCTGATAAATAACCGCACCTTTATACCATTGCTTTTGGGCCATGCTTTTCTCCGTTTTCACACTGTCTTTGTGTTGTTCTTTTTTAGAGGTAATAATCCTCGTTTATTTTAAAAAGCATACTTGAAGCCTGTCATGCTGTAAAAATCCTGCATACGTATGCACCTATTTCAAGGCATTAAAACAAGATGTACAAATCATTAAGGCAAGCGTTTTGGGCCGTGGATTATTCTTATTTTACTTTACCAATTCTAATATTGAGTTGTTAATTTATTGTTTGCGCCATGTAGGTGCGTAAAAACAAAGGTGTGCACTGAGTTGGTGTTTTTTAGTATTGGTCTTACCAATTTAATTTGAATAGATAGTGTGTTTAATAATAAATTAAAAAATAAAATCACTTTGTTTCACTTTATTGTCGTTTTATGAATGGCTTATTTCATAAAAAAATAAATACAGGTTAACGTCAAGCTCATAAAGTATAATTGCACCAAAATAATCCATTGTAAAACAGTTGCTTACATGTTTGTTTGTAAATTTAATGTTAACTTTGGCTGTGTAATGCTATTTTGAATACGTATGCATAAAGTTGTTAATAAAATAATACGAGCGTTAATATTCATCCTGACAACAAAATAAGCTCGCATGTTTAACTATCACTTAAACAAGTAAGCGGGTATCACATTATGGGTAACGGGAAAACATTATGGCTATGTTCAAACCAAGTATATTAACGCTAGCATTAACTGCTGCCGGACTATCAAGCTTTGCCACCACCGCGGCACAAGAAGAAACAATAAAAAATGATGATGTAGAAATCATCGAAGTAAAAGGTTTTCGCGGTAGTGTTGTTGAATCAATTAATACTAAGCGTTTTTCAACACAGGTTGTTGAGTCAATTTCTGCAGAAGACATTGGTAAACTTCCAGACTCATCTATTGCAGAGTCAATCGCACGTTTACCAGGTTTAACAGCCCAGCGTCTTGATGGTCGTGCTAGCCGTGTAAGTGTTCGTGGTTTTAGCGAAAACGAAAGCGCAACAACATTTAATGGCCGTGAGCAGGTATCTATTGGTGACAACCGTGGTGTTGAGTTTGACCTTTACCCATCAGAAATAATGAGCGGTGTTACTGTTTATAAAACGCCAAGTGCTAGCATTGAAGCTGAAGGCATTGCCGGTGTTATCGACATGCAAACGGTAAAGCCTTTAAGTAAAGGTGAACAAGTGATCATGTTTAATGGTCAGTATGAGCAAACTAGCTTTGATAAATTAAACCCGGATGGCGATGACAAAGGCTTTCGTGGCACCGTTTCATACATAGACCAGTTTGCAGATGACACTATAGGTGTAGCATTTGCTTACAACACAATGAGTTCTCCAAACCAAGAAAAACGTTGGAATTCTTGGGGTTACCCTGAGTTTACAGGGAATGATGGCCAAAACTATTCAATTTTAGGCGGCGCTAAACCTTTCGTACGCTCATCAACACTTGAACGTGATTCAGCGATGCTAGTAGTGGAAGCTGCACCAAATGATCGTTTAAACATGACGTTTGATGCGCTATATGTAGATTTTAATGATGAAAAAATCTTACGTGGTATCGAAGTACCTTTCGCCTGGGGTCAAGGTAGCATCGACCCAAATAGTGTTACTGTAGATGAACAGTCTGGCTTTATTACCAGTGCAGTCACTGAAGGGCAACGCGTTGTTGTACGAAATGACTACGAAGAGCGAAAAGCAGAGCTCACACAATTTGGTTTTAATGCAAAATACGATATTAACGATGATTGGTCAGTTGAGTTTGATGCAAGCCGCTCAAAAGTAGATCGTACTATTTGGAGTATTGAAAGTTATTCAGGTACTGGCCGTGGCGATGCAAACGGTATTGCTGATAACATAGGGTATGCATTTGATGGTGGAAATACGGGTGCACAGTTTACTCATGAGCTTGATTACAGCGACTACGACTTAATTCAGTTAGGTGGCCCGTTATCTTGGGGTGGCAGTGCTGCGTTAAATAACAAGTACGGCTTAAATGACACGGCTTATCAAAATACCGCACAAGATGGCTTTATTAATGCACCAGAGATTAGCGATGAGCTTTCAACGCTTAAGTTAGCGGCCAGTAAAGTACTTGAGAACGAATACTTTAGCCGTATTAATTTTGGTTTATCTTACCGCGACCGTGAGAAAGTAAAACAGTCTGAAGGCTACTTCATGACTTTAAAAGATTTCTCTTTAGATAATCCAGGCATGGTATCAGTACCAGAGCAATACCGTTTAGGTTCGGCAAGTTTAGACTTTATTGGCATGGGTGACATGATTGCTTATGACACTAACGGCCTAGTAAATGATGGTTATTACGATCTACTGCAAGAAAGCTTAACGGATCAAAAACACTTAACCCGTTCGTGGACAGTTCAAGAAGAAGTTACCGCTGCATTTATTCAAGCAGACATTAACGCTGAAATTGGTGGCATACCGGTAACAGGTAATGTAGGTATACGTTATGTACGCACTGAGCAGTCATCACAAGGCTTTGAGGCATCAAATATTAATGGTTTAGTGGTTGCATCACCTACTGATATTAGCCACGACTATTCAAATGTATTACCAAGCTTAAACTTATCTTTTGCAATTGACCAAGAGCAAACAATTCGTTTTGGCGCGGCTAAAACAATTTCTCGTGCTCGCCTTGATGAAATGCATGCATCGATTGAGACAAGCTATAACAGCGAAAAGCCAGACGAAAATGGTAACTACTGGTCTATTTCTGGTGGTAATGCAGAGCTTGAACCAAAAGAAGCAACAGGCTTTGATTTAACATACGAAAACTACTTTGATGCAGAAGGTTACTTTTCAGCAGCGTTATTTTATAAAGACATTGACCAATGGATTTTTGATGAGCGTTACGATGTTGATGTAACAGGTAAAGAAGACCCTGCAACCGGCGAGTTGCCTCCAGCAGACAGAAATACAGCTACTCGTTCAAGTAAAGTGAATGGTGGCGACGGAAGTTTATGGGGCTATGAGCTTTCATTATCATTCCCGTTCAGTGTATTACATGAGTCGTTAGAAGGTTTTGGTTTAATTGCGAGCCACACTAGCGTTGAGCAAGACTTGCAAGATCAAAACGGAAACGATTACGAACTACCAGGTTTGTCAGATAAAATTGATAGCCTAACTGTATACTTCGAACGCAATGGTTTCCAAGCACGTACCAGTATGCGTAAACGTAGTGACTTTAAAGGTGATATCTACGGTTCAGGTTTTGCAACACAACAAGTTGATATACTTGGCGAGACTATTTGGGATGCGCAAGTAGGCTATGACTTTGCTGATTCTGGTATTGCAGGTTTTGAGAACTTATCAATGACGTTCCAAATTCAAAACATTACCGAAGAAGCGTTTACATCATTGCAGGGCGATAATGCGCTGCAAGTGCGTGACTACCAAGATTATGGCCGTACTTACTTACTCGGTGTAAGCTACAAGCTATAATAAGTTTTGTATTAAGAAGCCCTTGTAATTAGTTTTACAAGGGCTTTTTTATAGCTACTTTACCTAAGTTTTATCAACCTTTATGAACATGAGCAATAATATGAAGCCAATAAAACATGTCGTCATTGCCGGCGGTGGAACAGCTGGTTGGATAACCGCAGCACTACTTAATAAAGTGTTAGGTAAAGTAATTAATATTACCCTTATTGAATCAAGTAGCATTGGCACTATAGGTGTGGGAGAGGCCACTATTCCTCCTATTATTGGGCTTAATAATGCGCTCGGTATTAATGAGCAAGATTTTATAAATGCCACCAATGCGTCTATCAAACTGGGTATAGAGTTCGAAAATTGGAAAACACCAGGGCATAGCTACATGCATGCATTTGGCTCGTTTGGTAAAGATTTTCCCTTTTGTGACTTTTATAATTTCTGGGTAAAAGGGCACATTAATGGCAGCGAGGACTCTTTATGGGATTTTTCTCTTAACTATCAAGCCGCTAAACAGCACAAATTTACGCTACTAAATACTATTCCTAATACTCAATTACCAGGGCTTAGTTATGCGTTTCACTTTGACGCCACTTTGTATGCTGAATATTTAAAAAATCTTGCATTATCACGCGGCGTTAAACACATTGATGCAAAAATAGAACGTGTTGAGCAATGCCCAGACACAGGTAATATCTCCAACTTAACACTTGACGATAATAGCCAAATCCAAGGGGATTTATTTATAGATTGCACTGGCCAGCGCGCACTTTTAATTGAGCAAACTCTCAATACGGGGTTTGTTGATTGGTCGCATTATTTACCTTGCGATAGGGCTGTTGCAGTGCAATCAACAGGCAGCAACGAATTAAAGCCCTATACGCGATCAATAGCACATGACGCAGGCTGGCAGTGGCAAATTCCGCTACAAAACCGAACAGGTAATGGCTTAGTGTATTGCAGCCGCTATTTATCGGATGAGTCAGCAACCGCACTTTTATTAAATAACTTACCGGGTGAGCCAACAACAAGCCCGCGTTTAATTAAATTTAAAACAGGTCGACGTTTAAAGCAGTGGCATAAAAATGTAGTCGCAGTAGGGCTCTCTAGTGGATTTTTAGAGCCCTTAGAGTCTACTAGTATTCACTTAATACAAAGTGCGGTCACACGTTTAATTAAGTTGTTTCCTCATAATGGGGTTAGTGATGCGTTAGTAACTGAATTTAATAAGCAAAGCATCAGTGAAATCGAGCATATTCGTGACTTCATTATTTTGCACTATAAATTAACTGAGCGAGAAGACCCCCCATTTTGGCGTCAATGTAAGCAAATGGAAATTCCTCAATCGTTAGCGCATAAAATGGATTTATTTAAACAAACGGGCAAAGTCGTGCGCGAAAACGACGAGTTATTTGCAGAAGTAGCTTGGCAGCAAGTATTTATAGGTCAAGGCCTAATACCAGATGACTATAACAGTATTGTTGATTCATTAAGCAGTGAACAACTAACGGATTTATTCGCAACGTTAAAAACCCTAATAAATTCAACGGTAGATAAACTACCTACTCATAAAGAGTTTTTGGCTAAGTTAAAAACAAACTAAGTGGCGTGACGTGGTGCTTTAATTGCGGGTTAATTGTCACTGAATATGGCTGTGAATACGTATGCAGCAACTGTAACCAAGCCTTACTTAGCTTTAGTATAAACCTATAACAACACTGAAATAAAAATGACACACACAATGAAAAAAAGATTTTACACGCCGTTGCTTATATGCAGCGCATTGCTGGTGCACGGTTGCAGTGATGACAAAGAGACAAAAACAGATTTGTTAGTTAAGCAAACAGACCCAGTTAAGCCAGTGGTATATCAAGTATTTACTCGTTTATTTGGTAACACCCAAACCGCTAATGTGCCATGGGGAACCAAAGAGCAAAATGGAGTTGGTAAGTTTGCTGATTTTAACGACGAGGCACTAAAAGGCATTAAAGAGCTAGGTACCACGCATGTGTGGTACACCGGCGTTTTGCATCATGCCTTAGTGGGGGATTACACTGAGTACGGTATAAAACAAGACGATCCTGATGTGGTAAAAGGGCGTGCAGGTTCGCCTTATGCAATAAAAGATTATTACGATGTAAACCCTGATTTGGCAATTAATGTTACTAATAGACTCGAAGAGTTCAGCGCGCTAATTGAGCGTACTCATGAGCATGACATGAAAGTAATTATTGATATTGTTCCTAATCATGTGGCTCGAGATTATCACTCAATCTCAAAGCCTAACGGCGTGAAAGACTTTGGTGAGGACGATGATACTAGCAAGGCGTATGCTAAAAATAATAATTTTTACTATGTACCGGGTGAATCATTTAAAGTACCAACAAGCGACAGCTACCAAGTATTAGGTGGCAACAAACACCCTTTAGCCGATGGTCAATTTAGTGAAATCCCAGCAAAATGGACTGGCAATGGTGCACGTGCTCCAAAGCCTGATATAAACGACTGGTACGAAACGGTAAAAGTTAACTACGGTGTTAAACCCGATGGCAGCCTAGACTTTCCAACTTTACCTAAATCGCTTGAAAACCAAGATTACCGTGCACATTATGAATTTTGGCAAGATAAAGAACTGCCAAATAGTTGGTATAAATTTAGAAATATTGCCCTTTATTGGCTAGATAAAGGGGTTGATGGCTTTCGCTATGATATGGCTGAAATGGTACCCGTTGAATTTTGGAGCTTTTTAAATTCATCAATAAAAACACATAAACCCGATGCGTTTTTACTCGCCGAAGTATATAACCCATTGATGTACCGCACCTATATTCACCAAGGTAAAATGGACTACTTGTATGACAAGGTCGGTTTTTACGACACCCTAAAAGGGATTATGCAAGGTAAGCAACCCGCTAACACGTTATTTAAAGCACAAGCTGAAGTGGCAGATATTGAACAGCACATGCTACACTTTTTAGAAAACCATGACGAACAACGTATCGCAAGTCCTGACTTTGCTGGCAACGCTGCATGGGGTAAACCGGCTATGGTGGTTTCTAACTTAATTAGTCGTTCGCCAACCTTGCTTTATTTTGGTCAAGACGTAGGTGAAGATGGATCAGAAAACGCAGGCTTTGGTTCGCCTACACGCACCAGTATTTTTGATTATATTGGCGTACCAGCGCACCAAGCATGGATGAATAATGGCAAGTTTGATGGCGCAAATTTAACTCCTGAGCAAGCACAGTTACGTCAATACTATATCGCAATTATGGAACTTAATGGCTTACCTGCTGTTGTTGCCGGTGATATGGCACCCTTGATGGTAACAGGCAGTGATAGAGTGGTGGGTTTTGTACGCACCTTAGGCCAGCAATCATTATGGGTGCTGAGCAACTTTAGCCAGCAATCACAAACAGTCACTATTACGCTCACGCCGAATCAAGCAACTATGCTCAAACCAAACTCAACGCTATACGACCTACTAGAGTCGCATAGCAGTATTTTGGTGAGCGATGAGAAACAAAATACAACCTTTACGCTGACCCTTGATGCACTCAGCAGTGCCGTTTTAACAAATAAGGCTGATCATGAATTATAACAACAAACCAACCTTAAGCTTTTGGCAAATATGGAATATGTGCTTTGGCTTTTTAGGCATTCAATTTGGCTTTGCACTGCAAAACGGTAACGTAAGCCGTATATTTCAAACACTTGGCGCTAATGTCGATGATATTCCTATTTTATGGGTTGCAGCGCCACTCACCGGCTTAATTGTGCAACCAATTATTGGTTATTGGAGTGATAAAACTTGGGGCAAATTAGGCCGCCGCCGTCCTTTCTTTTTATACGGCGCTATATTAACCACGTTATCGCTTTTTATTATGCCAAATTCTCCTACGCTTTGGATTGCTGCAGGTATGCTGTGGATTATGGATGCGTCAATTAACGTTACCATGGAACCGTTTCGTGCTTTAGTAGGCGACAACTTGCCAAACAAGCAGCGCGCCACAGGCTATGCCATGCAAAGCTTTTTTATTGGTGTGGGAGCGGTGGTTGCATCAGCACTCCCTTGGATGATGACCAACTGGTTTGATATTGCTAATACCGCACCGATTGGTCAAATTCCTGATTCTGTAAAGTATTCGTTTTACTTTGGTGGGGTTATTTTATTTATTGCAGTTGGCTGGACTATTGTCACCACAAAAGAGTACTCACCCGAGCAGCTTGCACAATTTAATCAACAAGAATCACAAACAACACAAACCAATATTACTAATAGCGTTAATTTTACCAAAGGCGGCGTTATTTTTAGCGGCTTAGGTTTGCTTGTTTTAGCCACAGTATTAGGGCTGGATCTGGAAAAAGAACTTTACTTGCTGGCTGCTGGGTTAGTTAGTTTTGGTGTTATTCAATTTATTGCAGCGGCATTAAAAGCTAAACAGCACACTAGCGGCGGTTTTTATAATGTAGTGAATGATGTATTCACTATGCCTGAGGCGATGAAGCAATTGGCATGGGTACAATTTTTTAGTTGGTTTGCGTTATTTGCTATGTGGATTTACAGCACCTCAGCGGTTACTAGCTTTCATTACGGTAGTACCGACACCAGCTCGTTAGCCTACAACAACGGTGCAGATTGGGTGGGTATATTATTCGCCGCTTACAACGGCTTTGCCGCGATTGCTGCTTTATGTATCCCGATCATCGTTAAACGCATGGGATTAAAAGTAGCACATGCACTTAACCTTATTTTAGGTGCGTTGGGCCTAGCAAGCTTTATGTTTATAAAAGATCCCAGCTTACTTATTTGGCCAATGATAGGCGTTGGCTTTGCGTGGGCGTCTATCTTATCTCTGCCTTATGCAATGTTAAGTACTTCGGTACCGAGTCACAAAATGGGTGTTTACATGGGTATTTTCAACTTTTTCATTGTGATCCCACAATTATTAGCCGCCAGTGTGCTGGGGTTAATATTACGCCACTTTTTTGAAAACCAACCTATTTACGCATTAGTACTGGGCGCTGTGTCGTTTGTACTTGCAGCGGTTGCGGTATTGCGTGTTAAGCATACTCAGTAACGTAACGAGTAAACTGAAATTAATTAAGGCTTTAAAATGAAAAAATTAAATACAATTACCACCAGTTTATTAATGCTTGGTTTAACAGCTTGTGGCGCGCAGCAAGAGCCATCAAACAGCGCTGTAATACAGGTATCGGCACCAGGTGCCCCTGGGGCAGAGCCATTTTGGGCCTATGCAGGCAAAACCGGTATTGGCACATCTTTTGAGCAATATCAAAATGGCCATTACAGTGATGAAGCCCCTACAGGAACGGTGTCAAAAGTATGGTTTTCAATTGCTAAAGGTATGATCACCGAAACAATGTTTGGGCTTATTCACCAAGCGCAAATTAAAGACATGCAATTTGTGGTAGTAGGAAAGGATTTTACAGTTACCGAAGCTGACGATTTAGACGTTACCATTGACTACTTATACAAAGACGATAAAGGCCGCCCGTTATCATTAGCTTACAAAGTAGTAAGCAAAGATAAGCAAGGCCGCTTTAGCCTCGAAAAACATATATTTACCGATCCTGATGGGCAAAGCTTATTTGTACGCAGTATTTTTAATACCCAGCTTGAAGGCGTTAAGGCATACGTAAGCGTTAACCCGTATGTTGATAATAACGGCCTTGATGATTTTGCTAAAACCACAGAACGAGGGCTGCTTGCATGGCAAGACAACAGCTACCTTTCATTACAAGGTGCGCAGCCATTTAAACAAACAAGTGTTGGTTTTACAGGTGAGAGCGACGGTTTAAATCAGCTGAAAACAACTCAGCAGCTTACACAGGTTTATAACAATACCGGTGAACAATCAGGTAATGTTAGCTTACTTGCCGAGCTGGGTGAAATTGGTGAAAACAGCCAGTTCGATTTAACCCTAAGCTTTGGTAATAGCGAACAAACTAGCTTTAAACAAGGGCAAGCTACGTTAGCCAAAGGTTACCAAGCGGTGCTTGATAATTACAACGGTAAAGGTGAAGCGCTCGGTTGGCAAGACTACCTGCAAAGCCTTGCACCGCTAAATAACATGAGCGAACAAACCGCAGATAACGGCAAGTTACTTTACACCAGTGCCATGGTACTTAAAGCGCAAGAAGATAAAACTCATGCAGGTGCGCTTATTGCCTCACTATCTAACCCATGGGGCGAAACCGTATCGGCTAAAACAGGCTCTACTGGTTACAAAGCGGTATGGGTGCGCGACTTTTATCAAGTTGCCATGGCGTTTATGGCCATGGGCGATAATGCGACCGCTAAAACCGCATTCGAATACCTTGAAAAAGTTCAAGTAAACAGCAAAACCCCAGGCAATAAAGGCGATACAGGGTGGTTTTTACAAAAAACACATGTTGATGGTGAACTAGAATGGGTAGGCGTACAGCTAGACCAAACAGCAATGCCACTCATGCTTGCATGGAAACTCCATCAGGCAGGTGTATTAAGTGATGCAGAGCTCACTGATTGGTATAGTCGTATGTTAAAACCTGCGGCAGACTTTTTAGTTGAGGGTGGTCGTGCAAACATTCTATGGAACGGTACACAAATAACGCCGCCAGCCACTCAGCAAGAACGCTGGGAAGAGCAAGAAGGGTATTCGCCATCAACCACCGCCGCTGTTGTTACTGGTTTAATTACTGCAGCCGATATCGCTAAACTAGCAGGTGATGAAGCCAATGCAACACGTTATCTAAATACAGCTAAGCGTTATAACAATGATATTGAAAAATTAATGTTTACAACGGCTGGTAATTTAGAGTCGAGCGCTTCTGATGGTGAATACTTTATTCGCATTGGCCAAGATAAAGACGCCAATTCAAATACTAAAATTAACGCCAACAACGGCCGTGAAGGCTTTAATAAAAAGCAAATACTCGATGGTGGATTTTTAGAACTTGTTCGCTATGGCGTACGTGATGCACTATCGCCTAGCATAGTAAAAACATTGCCAGAATATGATGACGAAACCCTAACAGATAACCTACAAGTTAAATACAGCTTTAAGTTTACTGACGGCAGCGGCACATTTGCAGGCTACCGCCGCTATGGTAATGACGGATACGGTGAAGACGAAGTAACGGGCGCTAACTATGCCGAAGGTGGAAAAAATAGCCCAGGTCAACGTGGGCGAGTTTGGCCATTTTTTACCGGTGAACGTGGTCATTACGAAATTGCCGCCGCAAATGCCAATAACAGTTTAGATGCAACAAAACAGCAGGCTATTAAAAATAGTTATGTAAAAGGCCTAGAGCAATTTGCTAACCAAGGCATGATGCTACCTGAACAAGTATGGGATGGTGTAGGCATTAATAAAGCGGGTTACACGTTAGGCGAGGGTACAAACTCGGCCACACCACTGGCGTGGACACATGCGGAATACGTAAAGCTAGTGCGCTCACTAAGCGACAAGCAGGTATGGGATCATTACCCAGTGGTAACTAAAGCACTAAAATAACCGCAAACTAATTAACACAGCCGTAGTAAAATACGGCTATGTTATTTATTACAATAATAACGAGGCTGAAATGAAAACATTTACCTTGAGCGCATTAGCATTAGCAATCATGCTAACAGGCTGCCAAAGCGCACCATCATTAAATAACGTCACGAATAACACCGAAACATCGCCACTAAATACTGAACAACAAGCAAACCCATGGTGGGAAACCGCCATTTTTTACCAAATTTGGCCCCGCAGTTTTTACGACAGCGATGCTGATGGTCATGGCGATTTTAATGGTATGACCCAAAAGCTCCCGTATCTACAAGACCTCGGTGTAAATGCACTGTGGTTAACCCCAATGTTTGAAGCACCTTCTTATCATGGCTATGATTTTACTGAATTTTACCAAGTAGAAAACGACTACGGCAGCATGGCCGAGTTTGAAGCCTTTATAAAAGCTGCTGACGACAAAGGCATGAAAGTCATACTTGATTTAGTTATAAACCATATATCAAGTAACCATGAATGGTTTCAGCGTTCAGCAAAACAAGAAGCCCCTTATGCAGATTACTTTATTTGGCGCGACGATATGCCAAAAGCCGGAAGTGGCTGGGGCCACGCATGGAGTAATAACGACCAACCAGATGCCGTATGGCATTGGAATGAAACACGCCAGCAGTATTACTATGGTGCGTTTGGAGCGAGCCAACCTGACTTGAATTTACGCCACCCTGATGTTGTTGCCGAAATGGAAAAAATGGCTAAGTTTTGGCTTGATAAAGGCGTTGCAGGGTTTAGATTAGACGCAGTACGTTTTGCAATGGAAGGTGGCGCAGATGCGCAAGCCGATACCGACGAAACCATTGCATATTGGCAGCATTTTAACCAATACGTAAAAAGCGTTGATCCAGAGGCGTACTTAGTGGGTGAAGCATGGGCTGACATTCCCGTTGCGGCAAAATACTTTGGCGAAGGTAAAGGCCTCGATCAAGGCTTTGATTTTGAAGTAGGCTATAAAATATTGGGCTTATTAAAACCCGATGCCAGTGGTGAAGCGCAATTTGGCACCATGCAATCTAACCAAAAAATCAACGCAGTTGATGCCAATGTGCTCAAACAAAATTTACAACAGCGTATTGATTCAACTGCACCACTTGATTTTTTTGCACCGTTTTTAACTAATCACGACCAAGAACGTGTTGCTTATCAACTTGCAGAGCACGACGATAAAGCAAAACTTGCTGCTGCCATGTTATTTAGCTCTCCTGGCACGCCGTATATTTATTACGGTGAAGAAATTGGCCTAACACAAGGTGGCACAGGTCACGATGTGTATAAACGCGCACCAATGCAGTGGAATAACAGCAACCAAGCTGGTTTTACTCAAGCTCAAACAAGTTGGATTGAGCAGGCTGAACTGTTTGGTGATAACTACACCCAGTGGTGGCCTGAATATTTAGCACAGCAAATTAATGCTGCTGATCGCAATGTAAAAACGCAACAAGCACAACCTGATTCACTGTGGCGTTTATATCAGCACTTAATCGCACTAAAAAAACAGCGCCCAGAGCTGGGTATTAAAGGCAGTTACGAATTAACACAGCATAACAACGGCCTTGTTGAAATAACCCGCGAGTTAAACGGCAGTAAAAGTATGTTTGTGCTTAACTTAACCGCTAACCCGCAAAGCATCAGCAGCATCAAACACAATGGGTTAACGCCTAGCTGGCAACACGACCTCAATGGCGAGCAACTCGCTGGCTATGGTTTATTGTTACTAAACAACACACTATAAATAAAAAAAACACAAAAGGGCTAACATACGTTAGCCCCTTTTGGTTAAAGTGCTTTTATTGCATTGCCCCAAGTTATAGCTCATTTTTAAAGCTTATTAGATTAGATAAAAGTCCTTTAAATTCATACTTTATAATATTTTACTTAGTGGGCTAATTACCCCATTCGCGCCTTGTTGTAAAACATGCGTATATATTTGCGTGGTGCGAACATCGCTATGGCCGAGTTGTTCTTGCACGGTGCGTATATCTGCACCAGATTCAAGTAAGTGGGTAGCGAACGAGTGCCGTAGTGTATGGCAGGTAACATTTTTTTGAATTTTTGCCAGCTTTGCTGCCTGTTTAATTGCTTTACGAACCGTTGTTTCATCAATATGGTGGCGACGCAGCTTTTTACTTTCTGGGTCCATGCTTAACTGGGCAGAAGGAAACAAATATTGCCAGCTCATTTCATAAGGAGCCGCTGGGTATTTTCTAGCTAATGCATTCGCAAGCCAGACACCGGCATAGTCTGTTGCTTGTTTGTCTCGATGCCAGTAGTCATTTACCAAGTGACTTTGGCTGCGCAACAACGGCAGTAGTTCGAGTGCTAATGTTACTCTGCGGTTTTTATTGCCTTTGCCCTGCCAAATCATTAATGAGACATAGTCATAATCGACATCTTTTACCCGTAGCCTTACAGCTTCCATTAAACGTAGACCACTACCGTAAAGTATCTGAGCGATAAGTTTATACTTTGGATCCATTGCCAATAATAAACGCTGTATTTCTTCACGGGTCAGTACTACCGGTAATTTAGGTGACACGAGTGATTTATTAAAATTCATTTCAAGTGATAACGGTCGACTAATAATATGACGGTATAAAAATACCAAAGCATTTAAAGCCGTTGCCTGAGTTTTCATTGCAACATTACGCTGATTACTTAAATAAGATAAGAATTGCTCAACCTCCGACTCTGCCAATTGCGCCGGATGTTTTTTACCATGGTATAAAATGTAAAATTTTATCCAATATTGATAAGTGTCTATAGTACGCTTGGCATAACGACGCGTTATCATAAAGTCACGGATTGATTCTAAAAATATAGAAGGCATAATCTGCTCTAGCTGGTGCTGTATATAAAAACAGTAGTTGTATTTAGTTTTTTTTCAACAACTCGCGGGATTATTTCTTGTATTTTACAACAACAAAAAAACAACAAATATAAATCCCTTGATTTACATTTAGATCTGTCTCTTATACACATCTGACGCTGCCGACGATCGCATAAGTGTTAGATACAGAGTTAAACTTAAAGTATTAAAAAATAAAAGGATTTTATGTCTACAACTTGCGGGTTTAGATCCTTTGAATAAGCTGTAAGCTACCCATCAATGAACATGGACGTAATATGAAAACTTTATTTATCTTATCCATTATTTTCTTTTCTACATGCAGCAATGCTGTAGTGAAGAGACATGATGTTCCCCCTGAAAATTATGTCATTGATAAAATGCCTGAATACCTAATAGATATGCCCCATGAAGGACATGGTGTATTAATAAGTTCACAATGGGTTGTAACTGTAGCGCACACTATTTTTTATGATTATGTTGGCAAAGATTTATTAATTGGTTCAAAAGAGTATGAAATTGAAAGCGTTCATATACACCCAGATTACACTCAACCTAATAAAAATTTACTTAAAGGTGATTTGGCGCCCTTAATGGATTTTTTCAAATCTAGAAGTGATATAGCGTTAATCAAATTAGCTTCAACTGTTAGCGGTGTAAAACCAATCAATATATATTCTGGTAAAAGTGAAAAAGGCAAAACAATTACAGTCTATGGTAGGGGGGCTACTGGGAACGGATTAACTGGCGAAGACCCAGATACTAAATCTCTTCGTGTGATGAACCAGTTTCAAAATATTATTAATAGCGCGGAAGGTAACTGGTTAACATTTACATTTGACGAACCAGAAAACGCATTGCCACTTGAAGGCATGCATGGTTCAGGGGATAGCGGAGGTGCTTCTGTTATCTTTCAAGAAGGCGTCCCTCTTCTTGTAGGTTTATCAAGTTGGCAATTAGGGCATGGCGATATATCTACTTTTAAAGGTGGTTTGTATGGTACTACTGCTTATCAAGTTAGGGTGTCAAATTACTATGACTGGATATTAGGTGTATTGGGTAGCTAACAAGCTGTTAAACAAGGACAAAAAACAGTTGGTTTTTGCTCCTTCGTCGCTTATTTTAACCAACTATTTTATTGCCTGTTAACAGGGCGTTGGTATGACTCCCACTGTCAAGTTAAGCACACTGATCCTTGCCTAACTTTTTAAGCCATAATTACTTTAGCTCGAATTAGAGCGAGTTAATACATAGGATGAAGCAAGTAATGTCGTCGGTTATCTTGCTGATATTCGTTGGTTATTACTATTTCTAGTAACAGAGCAGACCTTACTTATTTCGTCGTGGCACCTGTCTTCAGTCTATGTTCGTGGTTCAATGCAGCGTTAGCTGCATTGCCATCCTAACGCCGTCGGTGGTTGTGCCACACCCGATGCTTGATCCCATGCATTAACTCTAATTCGTTTATCATGCGGGTACTCTTGCCAATCTCAGTTTTGTATTCACTGGCGTAAGCACCACTTCTTTAGCAATGGCCCATATGTACGCAATCATTTCTCGGGCAATTGCAGTGACAACAAGGTTGTAGTGTTTCCCTTTGGCTATCATTTTTTTATATCGCTTGCAGAGCCTAAGCTGTGCTTTCCACGCAATATCAATAATGTCCTTTGGTAAACCTTCTTGTCGTTTTTGCATATCTGTGGATATATTTGCTGCATAGCGATAAGTATGTGCACCTTCCACAAGAAGGCGCCTTGCTCGGCCGTTCCCGCATTTTGTGATGGCGCCAATATGGCGTTTGCCACCACTCGAGTGTTCACTGGGTACAAGACCGAGGTAACTCATTAATTTGCGGGGATGGTCGAATCGCGATAAATCGCCAAGCTCAGCCACAACGCCAGTGGCGACCAACAAACGAACACCACGCATAGCTTGTATTGCTTTTACTACAGGGTAATATCGCCATTGATGGACGTGATGTGTTAGCTCATTGTCTAGCCGTTCAAGTCGGCTTATTCGTTCATTAATCGTGTGAAAAAACTCTTGTAAAACGATGTGCTGCGCGGGATGTGGCAACACAAGCTCAGTGAGCCAACGTAAATGCTTTTGTGACCAATTTGCAGTGCCTTTGTAATTAATATTATTACGAAGCAGCAGTGCTTTTAATTGATATTTAGCATCTTTTAAATCTTTCATGGCTACTTCGCGTGCGCGAGATAAATCACGTACAGCTTCATCTTCAGGCTCGGGAACATAAATAGGTGTTAAATCTTCAGATTTAAGTAATTTAGTGAGCTTAAGGGCATCACGTTTATCGGTTTTAATCTTCTCGCCTGGTTTTTTAGGAATAAGAGACGGGGCAACCACATAACAGCAATGGCCAAGGCTGGTAATCAATCGATAAATCCAATAACCACAGGGACCTGCTTCATAAACAAAGTGTAGCGTTGCGCCAGGGTATTTAGATTCGAACTGACGAACAAGCTTTTGAACGGCCACTTTTGAAGAGGGAATTCGGCCAAGATGAACAGGTTGAGCGCCTCTATGTTCTTCAATATAGGCGACTTCATTGAATTCTTTATGTGTATCAAGACCGATAAAAAGTATGCTATGTTTATTCATGTTAGCCTCTGCTGTATAGTTATTTGACAAACTAATTATGGCTCTGGCTTTGAATTAAGCTAACCCACGAAAAGCGGAGGCTAACACCGTGTGGGAGTCATTATGTCTATGTTTCAAAGTGTAGTGGTCAACTAATTTTGGTCACAGTTTTAGAGTCTTTGTATCTAACCTCAGATTCGTTTGGTGCTAAACGGGCATTATAATGATGTGGTCTAACGTTGTTGTAATATCCGTTGATATAATCACTCACACTATGTTTAGTCATCTAATATTGTACGCCGTTATTGCGGCTTTTTTATAGCAAGGAGGTTGCTTTGAGATATTTAAGCATGTTGCTATTCGCACCTTTAATAATATTTCCGGCATTAGGCGTTGTATTTTTATTCGCTAGTATTTTCTCAGTACAACTAGGTGTCACCCAAAGTGGACTCTGGGAAGCTTACAAGATGATCAGTTTTTTTGGGGGGGTGATTGCATATATGGGTAATACAGTAATTGGTATTCCTATCATTTTCATTCTTGATAAACTTAACCGTTTAACTTATTTAAATATAATGAGATGTTTACTTTTTCTGGCCTTAGTCTTTGTTATAAAGGACGGTCGCTTATTTTCTTTTAATATTTTTTCACTCGATAGTGCAAAGTGCTTATTGTGGAAGTACCTTAGCGTACTTTACTTTTCTATATGTGTTGCAACTATTGACTATCTTATGGTTAAAAATAAGCAATAGGAAGGCATGATTTATGTTGTGCTTATTAAATTTTTTGATAAGTGTGATTGTTGTGAATTGAATATTAGGTTTACTGTGTACATTGTTGGTTCAATAAAAACAAAGCTTACACTCATCTTAATTTCTTTGTGATGAGTGTCATGTTAGGGTTGGTAAATTTTGTGACGCAGGTTCATTAAGAAGTTAAGGTGGCTATCACTATATGCTCTTTTACAGTGTTAAGGAAAAAGAATGAGCCTTCCCGATTTTTTTATAGTCGCTTTAGGGCTTACTATTTTTATTTTATTTTTTATAATATTAACACCGATGCTGTTTTTTATTAAAAATGGAAAATTAAAAAATGTGGAAAATATTCTTGATGATGGCAAGGCTTTTTATTCATTAAACATCCTAACAGCTGGAATGGGAATATTGCATTACGCTACTGTTTTCTTTTGGGGCAGGCATGCAAAGCGGTATGACTTATTTGATAAAAGACAGTTAGTACCTAAAAGTGTGCAGCGATGGTTTATCGTCTATTTTTGTTTGTTTATGGTGACGTTTGCTTTATGTTTTATTGCTGTTTTGATTGTACATTTGGGGTTAGGCTAAAGTTGGTCACTTGTACTAATGCAATTAATTGATCCATCTTCCATTCAAGTCATTTCAGCATACTTTTTTTTCGGTGGTTGTATAGGTGTTTTTATTTGGATTGGTTTGGTTATTTACTTAAAAACTAAGTGGTTACCATTACTCGAAGAAACTCTTGATGATGGTGTTAAGTTTTATAGCCTTAACATCTTTTTATCCGCTAGCGGAATTCTACAATACGCTACGGTTTTTATTTGGTCCTTTCATGCTAAGCGTTACGGAATGTTTGAAAAAAGGCAGAGTATACCTAAACATATTCAAAAGTGGTTTGTTTTTGCTTTTTTTTGGTTGATGTTTAGTGGGGCATTAATAGTAATATCTGCTGTTATTACTTAAGTGTATGCTCAATAAAATAAACTTATAAGATAATTGGATTTCTTACATATACAGAAGTAAGAATGTATTTAGGAATTTAATTATGATTAAGTTTATAGCTGGCAGTTAGGATGGGCGTCATTGAATTCTTTATGTGAATGTTTATTCATATTAACGTTTGTCGTTTAGTTAATTGACAAACTAATTATGGCTCTAGCATTGAATTAAGCTAACACCGTGTGGGAGTCATTATCTATAGGCATCTACGCAGGATACTTAATGGAGCCAGATTACCAAAACTATAGCCTCCAAGAGTTATTGGAGGCGCGCAGCTCAATTGATCAGCAAGCTTACCCACTTCGGTATTTTAAAATTTGCCAACAGATTGAGGTTGCGGCCAACAAGCCTCAAGAACGACAAGTTCTCAAAGACCGTGACTTTTTTTCTAGGCTCGTTTTCGTAAAAGTCATCACATCTTTGCTCAGCATAATTTTAGCTAGCAAATTATATTATGCTTTTTCGGAGGGGTATATTTCTTGGAAAGGAAATACTGACTATTTTGTCCAACAAAGTCCGCAGACATACTATTTTCTTGTTGCAGTGCATTTTTTCTTTTTAGGCATTTTTTTAGTTTTAGTATTTACAAACTGGTGGATTAAAAAGCACAATGCCAAATAAAGTTTTAGATTCGAATTTGCTCTTTCCCCCGCTTAAGTTGACTCTAGATCATAGCAACCTATTTTTAGTTTAAAATAAATTATTGACATAATATGTCGTAATGGTTACTTTTAATACATAATATTAAAAGGAAAACTAAAATGGAAATTTGGAATTTATTTACTGATTTTATTGTGCAATCAATCACCTTTTTTACTCAAGATGTGGGCGTAAGCCAAGCGGCTGCAATTATTTTGTTTACCGTTATTGGGCGATTAGTTTTAATGCCGATTAACCTTGTCGCTATGGCTAATATGGTTAGAAATAAAAAAGCAATTGCCGCACTAAAACCTGAGCTAGATAGCATAAAAAGCAACTATAAAAACCAGCCCAGCGAAATCGCAAAATTAACTATGGCGTTGTATAAAAAGCACAATATTAAGTTTATCGATAAAAAAAGTGTGATTAATATGGCAAGCCAAGGTGTATTTGGCCTTGGAACTTTTCAGGCTCTGCAACAAATTGTATTTAATAGTAAGTTTGCTTGGATTGCCAGTATTGCAAAGCCTGATATTGCGCTTTCGTTATTAGTGGGGGCTATTACATATTTATCTATGATGATGATGCCAGGTAGCGCAGAACAAACCAGCACCTTATTGTTCC
This sequence comes from Pseudoalteromonas sp. Scap03, assembly GCF_013393115.1. Taxonomy (GTDB): domain Bacteria; phylum Pseudomonadota; class Gammaproteobacteria; order Enterobacterales; family Alteromonadaceae; genus Pseudoalteromonas. Next base: position 2,356,119 of record NZ_VDEU01000001.1, read on the forward strand.
TAATTCCCGCAATTATTTGTGTGGTTACTCTCGTTAATTTTCCTTCTGCAATTGCTTTGTACTGGGCTACATCCAGTAGTACTAGCTTGTTGCAGTCATTATTAGTAAATAAATATTTTAAAAACCAGCAAACACAACAAGTTTTGTAAAGGTCGCTAAACAAAGGAATGACAATAATGAATATGTGTTATCAACCCACAGCTGATTTAATGGCATCGGCACTGTTAACCTACACCAATATGCGTGGATATTATGAGCATTATGGTGTTGATTGGCAGCAACTTAAAATATGTGAGCAAATTTCAGACCTTGAAAATTGGGATGTTTTGTTAAATGGCGATGTAGTGGGTGCAATGCGCTTGGCTTTTGATAATGAGGGTTGCTATATACGTGACCTACAAGTAGATGCTGCGTTTCAAAATATGGGTATTGGTGCAGCAGTAATTAATGAGGGGGCTCGTTTAGCTGTGCTCCAAGGTGCTATGCAACTTAGGCTTCGGGTTTTTAAAATAAGCTCTGCGCACAAGCTTTACACACGTTCAGGTTTCAACATAGATAAAGAAGACGACAGATTTTATTATATGTCTAAAAGCTTAGTTTAATGGCTGTGACTTTTATTTTAAAGAAGTAATATTGCTCAGTCATTGTAGATTAATATTCGCTCATTCAAACTGCTATCCCGACAATTTAATAAAATATTTATGGATAGATTATGCGCTTTTTTACAAACAAAACAGCCACATTGAGTGTTTGCTTTTTATTGCTTGGCACGGGTTTTATGCTGATAGAAAACAGTGTGTATCAATATGTTGATCATAATGGTGTTCTACATGAAAGCGTGTTTATGCCCTTGAGCATACTGTGTTTTGCTTTGGGAGTTCTTTTTGTGGTTAGTTTGTTAGCCCGAAAAGTATTCGGGCTATTTAAAAGTGCTAGGGCAGGTGGGCATTAACCGCTGCTGTTATTGCTCATTATTTAAATTAGCGGGCTCTAATAAATTAAATGTTGGTAAGCGCCATTTAAAGCGTACCGACGCCATACGAATTAAATAGCCTACTACTAAACTTGCAACCACGCTGATATTGTCATCAATGTTGTAGTGGTGCAGTGCTAAGTATAAACACGCGACTATAAGTGCTACGCTTGCGTAAAGTTCATGATGAAGTACTAATGGTGCTTGGCGACAAATTAAATCTCGTAATAATCCACCAAATACACCTGTTACTATAGCTGCGACCACACAAATTCCATAGTGCAAACCCATATTAAGTCCAACTTGGCAGCCAATAATACTAAACGCAGCAAGCCCTAGTGCATCTAGGCGCATAAATATGCCTTTAAATTTAACCACCCATTTTGCCAACCAAGTGGTAACAATACCGGCTAGGCAAGTGATCAGTAAATATTCTGGGTGTTTTACCCAAGTCAGCGGGTAGTTACCTAATAAAATATCTCGCACGCTACCACCACCAATAGCTGTGGCACTGGCTACTAACATAACACCAAACCAATCCATGTTTCTGCGCCCAGCGCTAAGAGCACCGGTCATGGCTTCTGCTGTAATACCTATAATATAAACGATGGTTAATAGCATGAGATGATCGCTTGAAGTTTTAACAATAAAATAAAAACAGGATTGTAGTGATAAAAGTATGTATTGACGAGTGAAAAATTACATTAAAAACAGCTGCTTTCAGATTAAAAAAACTAATGTGATGGCGAGGTGTGACTAGCCTGTTAATGTTACGAAAGCACCAGCTTTAGTATTGAAAGAAAAAAGGACAAATGACCGTAAAAATGCAATAAAGCCTGAATTAATTTAAGGTAAAAGAGCGCTGTCGTCTTTAATTTTGTTGCTTCTTAAAAGTGGTTTTACTGAATGAATTAGCTTGAGCCACGTGCAATTAAACGCGGTGGTAGTAGGGTGCTTTGCACTTGCTCACCCCTAATGAGCTTTAATAGGTTTTCAACCAACATTTGCCCAGCAATAGTGGTATTTTGTTCTATGGTTGTTAGCGGCGGGTTAATATAACTGGCAATAGATATATTATCAAAGCCGATTACGGCTACATCTTTTGGTACGTTAATATTGGCTTCTTTTAATGCCCGTATTGCGCCAATTGCTATAAGGTCGCTGGCTGCAAAAAGTGCATTAAAGGTAATGTTATTAGCAATTAACGAACGAGTGGCATGATAGCCTGATTCTTCGGTAGAGATAGCATTGGCAATTTTACGCTCATTAAGTGTAATGCCATTTTGTTGTAACGCGTCTTTAAAGCCATTAAAGCGGGCAAAAAATTCGGGGCTATGATCAGAGGCATCACCTATAAACGCGCAATCTTTGCGATTATGTGCCAACAAATGCTCAGCGGCTAGCTTTCCGCCTCCATAGTTGTCGCAGCTTATGGTTAAGTCGGGGCGGTTATCAACACTTGCTCCCCAGCAAACAAACTTGGTGTTTTGTTCAAGCAAAGTATTAAATTTAGGCTGAAAGTCTATATAGTCGCCATAACCTAATAAAATGATGCCATCTGCACGGTGACTGTCTTCATAGTCTGCCTGCCAATCAGCACTGGCCGATTGAAATGACACAAGTAAATCATAACCCTCTTTAGCGCAGGCCCGAGTAATACTGCCCAGCATAGCTAAAAAAAACGGATTTATTTGCGATTCGTCAGAGGTAGGATCTTCAAACAACAATAACGCTAGGGTGCTGCTTTGTTGAGTGCGCAGGTTACTGGCGTTTTTATCAACTTTGTAATTAAGCTTTTTGGCAATGTCATGAACTCGTCTTCGGGTTTCATCATTTACCAAAGGACTATTTCGTAAAGCACGAGAAACTGTAGATTGAGACACCCCAGCATAATGGGCTATATCAAATGAGGTGGCTTTACCTTTCATCACGATTACTTACTTAAGAGGACAATAAGGGGCTATTCTCGTTTATTAATGATTTTTTTCAAGCTTATTTGTCAATAAAGGCATTTTTTTATTGATTTTAACATGACACCGGTGTCACAATGAGGGTGTTTTATCATTTTGTTGTCAAAACGTATTAGCTACCTTTATTATTAAAGGTAGCCTTTTTTTACAGTGATAGCTGCTTTGAGGTGATAGCTCAAAGTAAATAAGTATCAATGGATACCCCATTAAAATAATAAGTACTCATTACTTAAACAAAAGAGATAACACTATGGGTTTACACTCTAGCACACACTTTGAGCCTATTCTGGTTGCCGATATAGGCGGTACAAACGCCCGTTTTGCATTGATAACTGGGTTCGACGAATCAAGTAATCAATTTACCATTGAACATAACCATACGTTTCCAAGTGCTAGTTATGGATCACTCGAGAGTGCCACTGAGTATTATTTATCAACAGTGTCTCATATAAATCCTAAGCGCGCATGTCTTGCCGTAGCAGGTCCAATTAACGCAGGCCAAGTTCACTTAACTAACTTAGGTTGGCACTTTAGCGTTAATGATATTAAACATCATTTTGACTTTGAACAATTAAGCATAATAAACGACTTTGCTGCTTTTGCTTACGCTGCTCCGTACTTAGACCTTTCTCAAAACGTAACGGTTAAACCTGGCCAAGCAGATGACACTGCTAATATTGGTGTAATGGGACCAGGTACAGGCTTTGGTGCTGCGTGTTTAGTGCGTACAGCACATTCGTGTGCGGTAATGAGCTCAGAAAGCGGCCATATTTCACTGTCGGCCGTAAACGAACTTGACGCTCAACTTATTCAAGAGCTTAAAAAAGACCACCCACATGTATCGGTAGAAACGGTGTTTTCTGGCCCAGGCATTGCTCATTTATATAAAGCTATGGCGGCGGTTAAAGGGGTGGCTGCAAAAAATTTAGATGCGGCGCAAATTAGCAGCTTAGCCAATAGCGGTGAATGTGAAGTGTGTGACGCAACGCTTAATCAGTTTTGCGATTGGATTGGCAGTGTTGCTGGCGATTTGGCGCTTGCTTATGGCGCTCTTGGTGGGCTTTACATTGGTGGTGGCATATTGCCAAGAATGCAGGCTCGTTTACTAGAAAGCCGTTTTATTGAGCGTTTTTTACAAAAGGGCATTATGTCGCAATATACAGGCCAAATTCCGGTCACTTTAGTAACACAAGACAACATTCCTTTAATTGGTGCTGCCGCGTGTTTGCATACGAGTCAACAGGTTTAATTACGTTGCATACATTTGGAAATAAATAGATGAAAAAAGTCACTATAAATAGCGTTGCCAGTTATGCCGGTGTATCTAAAAAAACAGTATCGCGCGTATTGAATAACGAACCAAATGTGAGTGCGGCCACACGTGAAAAAGTATTAGCGGTATTTAAAGAGCTTGATTACACACCTAATCCCATTGCTCGAGGACTTGCACAAAACCGTAGTTTTATTATTGGTTGCTTATACGACAATCCAAGTAAAAGTTATATTACCCGTGTGCAAACAGGCGCATTAGCTGCATGCCAAGAAAACAACTATAACTTGTTGATTCACCCTTGTGAGCTCAGAGGTGATGCACTCATTAACAACATAGAGCAGCTATTGCAGTCATCACGCCTTGATGGTTTAGTGCTTACGCCGCCATTTTGTGACTTTTCAGAGTTGGTTGATTTTTTAAAGTCTAAAAAAATTCCTTATGCTCGAGTGGCTTCTGCTATTTTAGAAGATGACTCTATTTCTGTTACCAGTAATGACGAGCAGGGCGCATTTGAAATTACCGAACATTTAATAAACTTAGGGCATACCTCTATCGCGTTTATTAAAGGTCACCCAGATCACAGTGCTACACAGCAACGTTTTAAAGGCTACAGGCGCGCACTAGCAAGCCATGGTATTGAATTTAACGAACGCTTAGTTGAAGAGGGGAACTTTAGTTATCACTCAGGGGTAGACAGTGCGCGTAGTATTTTAGATTTATCGCCACGCCCTACGGCTGTATTTGCATCGAATGATTACATGGCAGCAGCCGTTCTTAAATTAGCTACACAGCGTAATTTACGTGTACCAGATGACATTTCTATTGCTGGCTTTGATAACGCCCCCATAGCGCGTCATATTTGGCCAGGCCTAACGACTATAGCGCAACCTGTAGAAGAAATGACAAAACAAGCTGTTACCCAGTTAATTACCCACATTATTGAGCCGCAAGAGTCGCCTTACAAAGTGATTTTAGAAGCAAAATTAATCACGCGAGAGTCAACCGCAGCCGTAAAATAAAACCGCTTTTTCACAGTAGCCCGAGTATGAGTGACGCTTACTCGGGCTTTTTTTATCTGCATTTTTAATCTTCATTATTTGCCGCTGGTATTTCACTAAAAATTCACGTTTATTTATTGTACATGTTAAAAAAAAGGACTATTTTTATTACTCAGGGTTGACACCGGTGTCAGTGTCATGCGTTAATACCCTGACACCGGTGTCAGGGTTGTTGTGAGAGGCTCCCTGGTAGCGTACCTTTGAACGGGTAAGTCAAAGATGCTCAGTACAGTTATTTTCGTGGAGTCTATAATTGTTACTGAGCCTTTATCCTCTAACGAATAGAGATGAGTAAAATTATGTTGCACCCTCGAATTCAAGAAGTCACAGAACGCGTTATTGAGCGCAGTAAACAAACCCGTCAAGCCTATTTAGATCGTATTTCGCACGCAAAAAAACAAACAAGAGTTCGTGCTGGTTTAGGTTGTGGCAATATTGCCCATGTTATGGCTGCGTGCAGCAGCGATGACAAAGCGCGTTTAAAAGCAGATGAGGTGCCAAACCTTGCAATTATTAATTCATACAACGACATGTTATCTGCGCATGTGCCTTACAAAGAATACCCAGATTTAATTAAAAGCATTGCCACTAAATTTGACGCAACCGCGCAAGTTGCTGGCGGTGTTCCTGCGATGTGTGATGGCGTTACCCAAGGGCGTGACGGCATGGAACTATCGCTTTTCTCTCGTGATGTTATTGCTATGTCTACTGCGGTTTCGTTATCGCATGACGTGTTTGATGGTGTGTTTTGTTTAGGTGTATGTGACAAAATTGTTCCAGGCCTATTAATTGGCGCTTTATCATTTGGCCATTTGCCTGTGTATTTTTTACCAGCAGGACCAATGCAGTCAGGTATTCCAAACAAAGACAAAGCACGTATTCGTCAAAAGTTTGCACAAGGCTTAGTATCTCGCGATGAGTTATTAGAGGCAGAAAGCGCATCTTATCACAGTGCGGGTACGTGTACGTTTTATGGCACTGCAAATTCAAACCAAATGTTAATGGAAATTATGGGCTTACACTTACCAGGTAGCTCGTTTATTAATCCATACACAGAATTGCGTGATGGCTTAACGGGTAATGCAGTTGAGACCATGCTCAAGCAGCTTACAGAAAACAAAGATGGCCCGTGTTTAGCGGATGTGATCAGCGAAAAAACCATTATTAATGGCCTCGTTGGTTTGCTATCAACTGGTGGCTCAACCAATCATGCAATCCACATTGTGGCGATTGCAAAAGCGGCTGGTATTCAGGTTACTTGGAAAGACATGTCTGATTTATCAGCGGTTGTACCATTACTGACGCGTATTTACCCTAATGGCTCAGCAGATGTGAACCATTTCCAAGCAGCCGGTGGCATGGGCTTCTTAATGCGTGAATTAGCCAGTGCTGGCTACCTACATACAGATGTGACTACTATTTTAGGCGAAGGTCTTGCACCTTACATGTGTGAGCCACTGCTTGATAAAGACGATAACTTGATTATGAGTGATGCCAATGGCCCTAGTAAAGTTAAATGGGTTGCGTGTCCTGAAAACTCACATGATGAAGAAGTACTTCGTCCTGTAAGCAATCCATTTAGCAAGCAAGGTGGTTTACAGCTACTAACTGGTAACTTAGGTAAGGCGGTTATTAAAGTATCAGCCGTTGCAGAATCTCATCAAGTGGTGTCAGCACCAGCTAAAGTATTTAGCTCACAAGGTGAGTTACAAGACGCTTATACCCGTGGTGAGCTTAACCAAGATTTCATTGCTGTTCTTAAAGAGCAAGGCCCTAAGGCTAAAGGCATGCCAGAGCTTCATAAGCTCACGCCGGTAATGGCAACATTACAAGATCAGGGTTATAAAGTGGCCATAGTTACCGACGGACGTATGTCGGGTGCATCAGGCAAAGTACCAGCGGCAATCCACTTAGCACCTGAAGCGGTAGAAGGTGGCATTATAGCTAAAATCCATGAAGGCGATATTGTTACTTTAGATGCGCCAAATGGTATTTTAAAAGTGCATGTAAGCGACGAAGAGCTTGCACAGCGTGAGCTACAAATTAGCCAAGCAAGCCAAACATTTGGTACAGGCCGTGAATTATTTACTGGATTTAGAAATATCGTAAGCAGTGCCGATTTAGGTGCAAGTGCTTTTGGACTTGAATAATAATTAGCCATATTGGGTAATGAGGAACAAGTAATGAGTATTGAAAAAATCTTAGCATCGGCACCCGTTGTGCCAGTGGTGGTAATCGAAAAACTAGAAGATGCTGCACCACTTGCAAGAGCGTTGTATAACGGTGGCTTAAAAGCACTTGAAATTACACTGCGTACACCAATTGCTGCACAAGCTGTAAAGTTAATGAAAGCTGAAGTACCAGAGGCATATGTGGGCACTGGCACGGTGGTTGATAAAGCAAGCTTTAACGCGTCAGTAGAAGCGGGCGCTGACTTTATGGTGAGCCCTGGTGTAAGTGATGAACTGTTAGCATTGGCAAAAGAGTCAACTATCCCTTTTTTACCCGGTGCAGCTACCCCAAGCGAAGTGATGAACTTGGCAGCGCATGGCTTTAAATTTTTAAAGTTTTTTCCTGCAGAAGCCGCAGGCGGTACAGCGATGATTAAGTCGATTGGCGGCCCATTACCTGATATTACTTTTTGTCCAACTGGTGGCATTAGTTTAGCGACTGCCCCTAATTACTTAGCACTTAACAATGTTATTTGCGTAGGTGGTACGTGGATGTTAGATAAACAACTTATTGAAAATAAAGACTGGCAAGCCATTGAAACGCTTGCTCGCCAAGCATGTGAAGTTAATAGGAGTCAAAAATGATTAATGTAGCAATTAATGGCTACGGCCGTATCGGTCGTAATGTATTGCGTGCACTGTACGAATCAGCGCAAAATAATGAAATTAAAATTGTGGCTATTAACGATTTAGCCCCAGCTAATGTAAATGCTCATCTGACTCAGTTTGACTCAGTACACGGTCGTTTTTCACAGCAAGTAACGCTAAAAGACAACACCATGCTAATTGGCGATGATGTGATCACGCTAACGCAAGAACGTGATCCTGCTAATTTACCGTGGAAAGCACTAAACGTTGATATTGTGCTTGAATGTACGGGTTTATTTACTTCTCGCGAAGCAGCTAACAAGCACATTGAAGCAGGCGCTAAAAAAGTAGTGGTATCGGCTCCTGGTACAGATATGGATGCTACCGTAGTTCACGGTGTAAATAGCGATGTAATTAATGCCGATAGCAACATTATTTCTAATGCTTCATGTACAACCAATTGTTTAGCGCCTGTTGCTAAAGCAATTAACGATACGGTAGGAATTGAACAAGGTAGCATGACCACCATTCATGCTTACACCAACGATCAAAACTTATCTGACGTATACCACCCAGATTTATACCGCGCGCGTAGTGCGACTCAATCTATGATCCCAACTAAAACGGGTGCTGCAAAAGCGGTTGGATTAGTTCTGCCTGAACTTGCCGGTAAACTAGATGGCATGGCGGTACGTGTACCAACAATTAATGTGTCGTTAGTTGATTTAACATTTATTGCTAAGCGTGACACAAGTATTGAAGAAATTAACCAAGTAGTTAAAGATGCTGCGTTTGGCTCTATGAAAGGTATTTTAGAGTACAATGAGCTGCCGCTTGTTTCTATCGACTTTAACCATAACCCAGCATCATCAATTTTTGATGCAACGCAAACGCGTGCTGATGGTAAATTAGTTAAAGTAATGGCGTGGTACGACAACGAATGGGGTTTCTCAAACCGCATGTTAGATCAAGTTAAAGCGCTGGGTGCTTATTTATAATTTTTCCGTGTAGTTAAATTTTACTTTATCCAGCCAAGCCACGCACTGCGTGGCTTTTTTTGTGTTTTAGTTAGCCCAAAGTTTGCTAGAATGTGCGCATTAGAATAGGGAACTGCATATTATATTAAGGAAAATAATGCTAAAACATGTCACTAAAAAAATATTTCGTACTAGTCACCTGCAAATTGGTGAGGGTAATATCAGTGGTTATATTGCTTGCTTTTTAGCGATATTAAGTTGCTTAGGAGTGCTTGCATTCCACTTTCCGGAATATTTAACGACTCCAGAACTACGCAAAAGCTATAGCGTCGACTTTTTACGTCAGCTCATGTTTGTTGCTCTTATTATTTCCGGTAGCTTAGGGTTACTTAATTTTGTACGAAATACGAATAAGCGCTTAGGGGCAACTGCGTGGTTTTTTATTGTACTGGCCATTAGCTTTGGTGGCCCGAATGTTGAAGTAAATGACTTTGCAGATAACACTCCTTATATTGGCTTAGATTGGTTTATATTAGACTTACTAGGCTCTACCTTAATTTTTATCTTAATTGAAAAACTACTTCCGCATCGAAAAGAGCAAAAAATACTTCGTAGTGAATGGCGCGGGGATTTAAACCACTTCTTTGTGAATCACTTAATAGTTGGCTTTGTATTACTGGTTACTAATCATTTTGTTCATTATGGTTTTGGTTGGGCGGTTTCGAGCACACTGCAAGCTTACATAGCGCAAATGCCGTTTATACTACAGCTATTTTTAATTATTTTGGTGGCTGATTTAATGCAGTATTGGACACATCGTGCTTATCACGAAGTGCCATTTATGTGGCGATTTCATGGTGTGCATCACAGTGCCAAAGAAATGGATTGGCTAGCGGGCTCCCGTCAGCATATTTTAGAAATACTGATCACCCGTAGTTTAGTGTTAACCCCTATATTTGTGCTGGGGTTTTCACAGCAAATAATCAGCTTATATGTAATTATTGTTGGTTTTCAAGCCGTATTTAATCATGCAAACGTGAATGTAAAATTTGGGTGGTTAAAATATTTTATGGTTACTCCGCAGTTTCACCATTGGCACCACGCATCCGATAAAGCTGCCATTGATCGAAATTATGCAGCCCATTTCTCGTTTTTAGATTATTTATTTGGTACTGCGGTAAAAGGCCAAGCAGAGTGGCCTAAAGAATATGGTGTTGTCGGGGACTACATGCCTGTAGGTATGTTAAAGCAACAAATTTACCCGTTTAAAAAACAAAAATAGTCTGTAGTTTTAGATTGTGGCCACAAGATTCATGGCCGCATACAACTATAAAAGCCAACAGACCCTAGTTGTGAGGGGTTATCAATTAACTAATCCATTCTACAAATAACAAAAAGGCCAACTAAGTTGGCCTTTAAACATAACCTATCGCAAGTAAACTCAACGCAGTTGTCGCTGAAGATAGATTTACTATCCAGAGCTCAGATTATTTGCTTAACGATTAAAATTGAGCGTTGTGGTAAACGTTTTGTACGTCGTCACAATCTTCAAGCATGGCTAAAAAGCGCTCCATAACTTCAACGTCTTCGCCTTCAATAGGGGCTTCAACTTGAGGTACAAAGGCAATTAAGTCTTCGTCAAATTCTGTCACACCCATTTCTTCAAGTGCTGTGCGGGTATTGTTGTATTCAGTGTGCGGTGCAAATACGGTTACTTTGCCGTCTTCTACTTCAACGTCGGTAACATCAACATCTGCCATCATCAGCGCTTCAAGTACGGTTTCATCGTCGTCACCGTCAAATACAAAAATAGCAAGGTGATCAAATAAGTGTGATACCGAATTTTGTGCGCCAATTTTAGCGTTTGCTTTGGTAAAACATACACGTACATCAGCAAAAGTACGTTTGTTGTTGTCGGTTAAACAATCAACAATAATCATGCAATTACCTGGGCCGTAACCTTCGTAACGCGTGGCTGCATAGTCTTCACCGCCGCCGCCTTTAGCCTTATCAATGGCGCGTTCAATTACGTGAGCCGGTACTTGGTCTTTTTTAGCACGTTCAATTAAACGACGTAGTGCTAGGTTTCCGTCTGGATCAACACCGCCATTTTTAGCACAAATATAAATTTCTTTACCGTATTTTGAATAAACTTTAGTTTTAGCACCCGCAGTTTTAGCCATTGAATCTTTTTTGTTTTGGTAAGCTCTTCCCATCTGCGTTTCGCCTTAATATGTATAAATAATTGATAAAAATTTGCAAGCCCATATTCTAAAGGTAAATGCCGGGCAGGGCTAGTAAGTATTGTTAGTAGCCAAAAATAAAACAACCCGCATAAGCGGGCTATTTATTTGTTACAAACGATGAACGGTTGTCAGGGTATTACCAAATACGAACGCGTTCTTCTTCTGGTAGGTACAACTCATCACCTGGTTTTACATCAAATGCTTTATACCAAGCGTCGTGGTTACGAGGTGCTTGTGCTCTAAAGCGACCTGGTGCGTGAGTACCACCACGTAATTGGTTTAACATGCTTTGCTCAGTACGTTTTTCTTTCCATACTTGTGCCCATGCTAAGAAGAAACGTTGATCGCCGGTTACACCATCAATTACCGGTGCTTCTTTACCATTTAGGCTTAGTTTGTAAGCATGATAAGCCATGGCTAAACCACCCACATCACCAATATTTTCACCTAAGCTGTTGCGGCCATTTACAAAGTTACCTGGAATTGGTTCGTATTTGCTGTACTGAGCTGCCAGTTTGTCAGCTTTGGCATCAAAAGCAGCACGATCTTCATCAGTCCACCAATTACGTTGTATGCCGTTAGCGTCAGATTTTGAGCCTTGATCATCAAAACCATGACCCATTTCGTGGCCAATCACAGCGCCAATGCCACCGTAGTTTACTGCTGGATCTGCATTTGGATCGAAAAACGGTGGTTGTAATATAGCGGCAGGGAATACAATTTCGTTAAATGAACTATTGTAGTAAGCGTTAACACGTTGTGGTGTCATGCCCCAACGATTACGATCGGTCTTTTTCAGCTCTTTTTCTACACTTTCAGCCTGGAAAAACTCACGCATATTTTTTACATTAGCCATTAAGTCATTGTTGCTAATGCTTAAGCCTTCATACGATTGCCATTCATCTGGGTAACCAATTTTTGGCACAAATGCCGCTAATTTTGCACGCGCGTTCACTTTTGTTTCTGCACCCATCCAATCTAAGTTATCAATACGCTCACCAAGGGCTGTGCGTAAGTTTTCAACAAGCTCAGACATTTGTTGCTTAGATGACTCAGGGAAATAACGATCTACGTAAATTTTACCAATTGCAAAGCCTAATGAGCTGGTGCCTGACATTTGGCTGATAGCGCGTTTCCAGCGTGGACGTGGCTCTTGTTGACCATTCAATTCTTTACCAAAAAAAGCAAAATTGGTGTTAAATATCTCTTCAGACAACAGCTCAGCGTTACCATTAATTGCATGATACGTTAGGTAGTCTTTCCATACGCTTAAATCTTCGTTATTGATTAAGTCAATCATGGCTTTAACAGGTTCAGGCTGCGATACGTTTAATTGTGGTACTTTATAACCTGTTTGCGCAAAGTATAAATCCCAGTTAAATCCTGGGTATTGTGTACTTAACTCATCGCGTTTTACTTGGTTTAGGGTTAAATCACGATTACGGCGTTTTTCACGAGGCCAATGACCTTCTGCAATTTTGGTTTCAAGCGCTAAAATCGCTTGTGCACGCTCTGTGGTATTATCAACCCCTGCAAATTTAAGCATATCGGCAATATGTGCCACATACGCTTCACGAGTTTTTACAAAACGTTCTGCATCTTCAAGGTAGTATGAGCGATCGGGTAAGCCTAAGCCACCTGCACCTAATGACATTTCGTATTTATTGGGATCTAAACGGTTAAACCACATACCGCCGCCAAGTGGTGCACTTACACCCGTAAGCCAAGATTGGCCAAATACTTTTGCCAAATCATCAGTAGAGGCAACCGAATTGATGTCGTTAAGCAACGGCTTAATTGGCGTTATACCAAGTTTATTAAGTGTCTCGGTATCCATGTACGAATTATAAAAGTCAGCGACCAGTTGCTCTTCGGCGTTTAAGTTTTCACGTGCTGCAATGTCTTCAATAATTTCTTTAACGCGATCTTCACTGCGCTCAGCTAGCGCAGAGAATGCACCGTAGCGGGTTTTATCTGCTGGCATTTCGTAGTTGTCGTACCATGAACCACTGGCGTACATGAAGAAATCGTCGCCTGGTTTTACAGCTTCGTTACGCGCAGTTAAATCAACTCCAAACGTGCCTAATTCGGCTTGCTTTGTTGCTTGTGGTTTTTCTGCAACTGCTGCTACTTGCTCAGTTTTTGTTGTTTGTGGCTCAGAACAGCCGGTAATAAATGTAGCGGCGAGTGCCGCTGCAATTAAACTTTTTTTCATTACTTTCCCCTATGAATTCACGTTATTTAATTCGTTATATATTTTTGTTATAAAAATAGCTACTTGATTGTATTGATAACTTCACTGCAAACAAACCTTTTGAGGTGAATAACCGTACCGGTCGATAAGATAAATGAAATACTAGCAAAATAGCAAAAAAGCACTCAGATACTTCAATCGTACCCGAGAGGCTTAGTTTATTGCGCCTTTGACTGTTTTTGTTGCAAGGTCCACATATGCGCATATTCACCATTTTGCATTAGTAATTCATCATGTTTACCTTGCTCTACTACTTCTCCCGCCTTAAGCACGATAATAGTATCGGCATCGGTAATTGTTGATAAGCGATGCGCAATAACAATACTTGTGTGGTTAGAGGCAACCTCTTGCATAGCGTTTAATATGGCTTGTTCAGATTGTGAGTCGAGCGCGGAAGTGGCTTCGTCAAAAATTAAAATTGGCGATTGTTTTAAAATAGCGCGAGCAATAGCAATACGTTGTTTTTCGCCACCAGAGACTTTTAGTCCGCGTTCACCTACTAAGGTTTTATCGCCTTTATCTAGGCTACTAATAAAGTTTGTTAGATGCGCCATGTTTATAGCTTTGTTTACTTCATCTTCACTGGCGCTGGGTCTGCCGTAGTGAATATTTTCGCGTATACTGGTATTAAATAACACAGTATCTTGCGGCACTATGGCAATAGCTTTACGCAAACTTGCCAAGGTGACCGTGTTTATGGCTTGATTATCAATTTTTATAGCGCCCGATGAAAGTTCATAAAAACGGTATAACAAGCGGGCTAACGAGCTTTTACCTGCGCCACTAGCACCTACAACCGCTACCTTAGCACCAGAGTTTACATTAAAACTGACGTTCTTAAGAATAGGACGCTTGCTATCGTAGCTAAAGCTGACGTTTTCAAAGCTAATTGCCCCATTTTTGAGTGCTAATGGTTGCGCGGTTTCGCTATCTGCTATTTTGGGGGAGGTATTTAATAACCCAAGCATGTTTTCAAGGTCGGTAAGGGCACGGCGTATTTCACGGTACACAAATCCCAAAAAGTTAAGCGGTAAAAATAATTGGATCATATACGCATTGATCATTACCAGCTCACCAATCGTTAACTCGCCGGTAACCACTTCATTGGCTCCAAGCCACATTAATGCGGTTATCGCACATGCAATGATCAGTGCTTGCCCTGAATTAAGCGCCAGTAACGAGAGTCTGTTTTTTAATCGTGCTTGTTCCCAGGTTGCTAAAAATGTGTCGTAAGTTTGGGCTTCATGCTGTTCATTATTAAAGTATTTTACGGTTTCGTAATTTAATAGACTGTCGATGGCACGGGTGTTACTTTGATTATCAGCAGCGTTTGACTCACGAATAAAGCGGTTTCGCCATTGGGTAACCGTCACGGTAAAAAAAATATAAATAGCCACAGCCAATAGGGTGATCAGCGCAAACCAAATAGAAAACAAGCTGCCAAAAATAATCGCCACAGTTATTATTTCAAACAACGTGGGCACAATATTAAACATTAAAAAGCGCATTAAAAAGCTTAAGCCACTGGTGCCGCGTTCTATGTCTCGACTTATACCGCCAGTTTGCCTGTCTAAATGAAAGGCTAAATCTAACGAGTGCAAATGTTTAAACACTTTAAGGCCAATATCTCGCATGGCATGCTCGGTGACTCGCGAAAATACCGCATCGCGTACTTCACCCAAAAATACGCTAGCAAAGCGTAATGCGCCGTACATAACGAGTAATAAAGTAGGAACAAGCAGTAGTGGGTTAATTGATTTATCAACCGAATCAATTATTTCTTTTAAAGCCCATGGCATGAGTAATGTCGCGCCTTTAGCACCGACTAGCGCTAATATAGCAATCAGCACACGGCCTTTAAATTTAGTGATATAAGGCCAAAGAGTTTGAATGCTTTGTTTTAAATTCATGGCGTCGGGGCGTTTTACTGAACTTTGTCTGGAGCGCATCGAGGATCTCAGTATTTGTTTTTATATAAATGAATTAGCTTAAGAACGGCTATTGTATTTTAATTAGCTGCCCTTATATACTAGCTATCCTTTATTTTAGTTTTAAATGACCAATGTTTAAATTTCGCGTTTTTTTAGCTACTTGCTTGTTTTTTGCTGCACTCTTTAGTGTGCAAAGCCATGCTATGGGCGTAAAGCACGAATTAAACAGTAACCAAAGCGGTTATAGCGATGTTATTAATGTTGACCATTTAACTAACATTTCCGTACCTACAAAATCGCTTGGCGATTTACAGCATAAAAACTCAAAGCATTCTGATTTTGCTGCGCATCAGCCTAGGCTAACAGCCAATAACTCATTTTTATTTTTACATAGTGCGCAGGGCGATCCTGAATACGATGTAGTGCATGAGTTTTTTGCCCTAAATGGCTGTAGGCATATTTTTTTGCGACCGCAAGCAGTCACTATAAATCAGCCTTGGTATACTTGGGTATTTAAAAGTAAAAAGTCGCGCTTGAGCGGCTGGAAAGACGCTAATCTGTTATACACCGCTGTAACTACCTACCACGCTTAAAGTTCCTTATTTAATGTTAATTGGTTTTAACGCATCGCGTTTTGACCTGCAGATTAATTGTGCCTAATAGGTACGTTACTGGGCTATGCCTAGTAATAAGGAATAACTATGTTAAGTCTAAAAAAAGAGAAAAAGCCATTTAAGGCTAAGTTTAAATTGAGCTATGTAGCCATGCTGATTGTATTAGTGTTACTAGCAATAAGCGCCTTACCTAATTTATACCCGAATAAGTCGTGGTTGCATATTAGTGCAGCTTCTGATGTTAAAACGCAAGTAATGCCAAGTACTGAGAACCTAGTTAACTTTTTAAATAGCCAAGGTTTTGAAGTGAGTGAAAGTTTAAAAGACCCAGCACATATTAATGTACTTTTAAATACGCCTACACAAAGTGCGCAGGCTCAAGCGGCTTTAAAATCAAACTTTCCAAATACACAGGTTAAAATTGTTGAACATGCAACCAGCCCTGTTTGGTTACAAGAGTTTGGTTTATCGCCCATAAAACTGGGTCTTGATTTAAACGGCGGGGTATTGTTTGTACTTGATGTTGATTTAGAAAAAGCGATAGATGAGCAATTGCTCAGTGCATATCAACAAACAAAAGCCATTATTGTTAAACAAAAAGCCTATGGCGTTAAAGCGCAGCAGACTAATCAGGGCTTTGAAATAAGTGCGCTTGAGAATGCTGACGATAAGCTAACAGTTGTTATAAAAGAGCTTAAAAGCCGTTTTGAAAACCTCACTACAACCACATCAACTAATGGCAACTTACAGGTCGTTAAAATTAGCTATTCTGAGCAAGGGCGTAGCGCATTTGATAAAGAAGTGATGAGCCAAACACTCACCACACTTCGCTCACGCATTGAAGAGCTCGGCATAACCGAGGCTGTTACGCAGCGCCAAGGTAAGCAGCGCATTCGTATTGAGCTACCTGGCGTGCAAGATCCGGCTGAAGCAAAACGCATAATTGGTGCAACCGCGTCATTGGGGTTTTATCAACTTAAAGAGAGAGGCGGGCAAACGTTTAATCTGCAATCGGGAGGGACCATAAAGCTTGACCCTGTACCTATATTTACCGGTGAGCATATTAATAACGCTAATATAGGGCGTGATGATTGGGGTAAACCTTTGGTACAACTGAGCTTAGATAGCCAAGGTGGCGATGCTATGTCGGCTTTTTCAAAGGCGAATATAGGTAAACCTATGGCAACGCTCTATTCAGAGTATTCACAAAATGCCAAAGGTGAAGTGGTTAAAAAAAGCGAAGTTATTAATGTAGCGAACATTGCCCAGCATTTAAGCTCGCGTTTTAGTATAACCAATATGCAAAGCCAACAAGCGGCTGCCGATTTAGCGCTATTACTACGCGCAGGATCACTCACTGCGCCCGTAACTATAGTGCATGAGCAAACTATTGGTCCAAGCCTTGGCCAAGACAATATTAATAATGGATTAGCAGCGCTAATGTTAGGCATGGGTTTAACGCTTGCGTTTATGGCACTGTGGTACCGCCGTTTAGGGCTTATTGCAAATGTTGCGTTAATTTTAAACTTAACCTCTTTAGTGGGGCTAATGTCGTTATTACCTGGGGTGGTTTTAACTCTTCCAGGGATAGCAGGCTTAGTATTAACTATAGGAATGGCGGTTGATACTAACGTGATTATATTTGAGCGCATAAAAGAAGAGCGTCGCAAAGGTCGTCCCCCGTATCAAGCGATACAAGAGGGCTATAAACAAGCTGCGAATACGATTTTAGATGCCAATATTACCACCATGATCACCGCGATTATTTTATATGGCATAGGTTATGGCCCTGTAAAAGGCTTTGCGATAACGCTGGCGCTTGGTCTTATCACATCGGTATTTACTGGTGTGTATGTATCGAAATATTTAAGCCAAAGCTTATATTTAAAGCTGGGTAAAAAAGCAGGAGTAAACGCGCATGCTTAACACTTTTTTTAAATGTGAGACAGGGTCACGTATGCGTTATATAGGCTTGCTTATAAGTGCCATGTTTGTGTTGTTATCGGTATTCACCATTGCACAAAAAGGGCTTAATTTTGGCCTTGATTTTACGGGTGGTTATTTAACAGAATTTACCACCAGCCAAGGTGTTGAACTAAAACAGCTTGAGCAATTTATTGCTAAAAACCATCAAGGTGAATTTGAACTTACAGCACAGGGCAATAATCATTTTCAATTAACGCAAGCGCCAAGTGAGGAAGCTAATAATGATGCTTGGAAAACCGCGATTAGCCAAAACCCAACTATAAATGCTGAGGTTTTATCATCGGCTTATATTGGCTCTCAAGTGGGTGATGAATTATTTGAGCAAGGCTGCTTAGCCTTATTTGCTGCTATGGTAGCGGTAATGATTTATTTAGCTGTTCGGTTTGAGTGGCGTTTGGCATTAGGCTCTGTGGTGGCTTTATTACATGATTTAGTGCTGGTGGTTGGCTTATTTTCGTGGTTACAAATAGAGTTTAATCTAACCGTTTTAGCCAGTTTATTGGCAATAATTGGCTACTCCCTAAATGACTCAATAATAGTGGGTGATAGGGTACGTGAGCTATTACGCATACCAACAAACATCACACTCAAACCAAGCAGTATTATAAACAGCGCTATTAAAAGCACCTTAACTCGTACGCTTATTACCTCTGGGACTACGCTAGCTACGGTGGCAAGTGTTTGGCTGTTAGCTGGCACGCCGCTGCAGGGGTTTGCCATTGCTTTGTTTGCAGGAATCGTCGTAGGCACGCTGTCGTCTATTTGTATTGCTGCGACATTACCTGAGCTACTTGGGTTAAGTGCTAAAAACTACGATAAGCAAGTGGATCAGCAAACGCAGGCATTAATGGATATGCCATAGCCTTAAATATTAGCATTGTTGTTACACAGCAAAGGGATAGTGTTCAATGTAGCAACAATGCTAATACCAACCTGCATAAATATTTGAACAATTTAACGAATTAAATTCCCCTATAACGTTGTTAACATTTTTTCATTTAGAACAACTAGATGTCAAAAATTTTGCCTAGTTATAGAGCAATTTTCTTATCGTTAAAATAGGTCCCATATCCAAGCAGATTGGTATAAAATAACAAATTATTTTATCGAATTGAGTGAATTCTCCAAATGATTAAAGCCCATGTTACTGAGCACCTGCGGTTTGCCTTAGATGAGCAACTAAACACTGCTAAAATTGCAGCTCAAACAGCTCACGATACCGCTACCCATGAAGAAAGTATTGCAGAGACCCAATACGATACCCTTGGGCTTGAAGCTGCCTATTTAGCACAAGGCCATGCAGAGCGAGTTAATGAGTGCTATAAAGAAATACAACTATTTGAAGCCATATACAACGAACCCGTTACAGACACTATCGCTATAAGCTCATTGGTATGTTTAGAAGACGATGCCAGCACACAAAAATGGTTTTATTTAGGCCCAGCAGCTGGAGGATTAACCGTTGATATTAAAGGCACAACTATTCAAGTGCTTACCTCTGGCGCACCATTAGGCCAACAGTTATTAGGTAAACAAGTCGATGATGAAGTTAGTTTAACTATCGGTGATGTAAAACATAGTTATGACGTGGTTGAAGTACTTTAAATGTAGTTTGTATTTGTCTCTTACTCTGAGGCGAAGCATCTCGTAGGTATTTTTGTTAAATAATTGCCTAAAACTTATAGAATAAAATTAAAGATGAGCCGTTTATGAACTTAGTATTGGTCAGTGATATTTTTGGTAATACAGCGGCTTTAAAAGTATTAGCTGAAAAACTAAACGCTCAGTCTATTGTCGATCCCTATGGCGGGGTTGATATGGCATTTAACAGTGAACAGCAGGCCTATGAGTATTTTAGTCAGCATATTGGCCTTGATGAGTATGTAGCTATTTTACAAAAAGCGATTAAACCACTCGCTGACAACACTATATTGATAGGTTTTAGTGTTGGCGCATCGGCGATTTGGTCAATGTCTGCACACCCGGCGATTAAAACGATAGCTAAGGGCATTTGTTTTTACAGCTCGCAAATTAGGCACCATACAGATATACAACCACAATTTGAGATTGAACTCATATTTCCCTATTATGAGCCGCACTTTGATGTTAAATCACTACAGGTGGTGCTGGCAACAACGGCTAATGTTAACGTAAAACGTGTTGAATACTTACATGGTTTTATGAACCCACACTCGAGTAACTTTAATCAGAATGCTTACGATCAAACATTAGCTGCGCTATCTAAAGAACTAAAAAATTAGCAGTTAAGCGTTATTACTTTCTGTAATTTTCTACAAGTGAGGTTCTGTAATTTCAGGCTTTTTTCACAAACTTGGCCGTTACCATCATTTCGCCAATGCCATCGACTTTACAATCTAGTTGGTGATCTTTTTTATCAAGCACACGTCTAACTACCGCTTTCGTGCCAATTTTTATAACCTGAGAACTGCCTTTAATTTTTAAATCTTTCGCAACGGTTACTTTGTCACCATCGACTAGTAAAGTGCCGTTTGTATCTTTTACCAAAATAACGTCTTCATCGCTTGTATTATTTGGATTCCATTCATAGGCACATTCTGGGCATATAAGCAGTTGTTGGTCTTCGTAAACGTATTCACATTGACATTTAGGGCAAGCGGGAAGAGGCATAATGATCACTTTTAGTGGTAAATTTTGGCTATTTTAAAACACAAATTAACAATAAAAAAGTTCATCAAAAATTTTTATCTTCACGCTAAAAATATCTCGTTTGTGTGTATCTAAAAAAGGGCTTATAAATCACATGTCGCTTAAGCAATTTAAGCGCTAACGTTTATAGTAGATATTCGTTAAAGCACCTATCGTATTAAGTGATTTGCTATTTGCTGCACTTAGTGCGATGGGTGTTTCTATTTGCTGTTTAACTACCTGAGCTAACTAGCCAGGGATTTTTATATTTTGACTTAACTAGGAAAAGTCGTGTTTAAAACCTTAATAGTGGTTGATAACAACGAGCAAGCACTTGCTCTTTCATTTGAAAATGTCATTACGTTTAACACCTACTTACGTGACTACCCAAAACGCAACGAACCTAAAACCCGCATTATTAATTTATGCGACTCAAGCCAATACTTGAGTAAGGGTTATTATTGTTCATTGCTTGCAGAAGCCCGCAAACACCAAGTATTACCAAGCGTTAAAACAATAAACGCGCTTAGAAGCGGCCATGCACCTACTTTAAATACTGGGCAAATTGATGGCGCAGTTTATTTTGGTAATGCTCTAAATGAATTGCAAAGTAAAGCGGCTAAATCGGTATTTAAACAATACCCAGCGCCTATTTTATTTGTCGATCAGCAAGGTTTATTGCAACAAGGCTCTTTAACCTCATTAAGTGAGCAGCAATATACTGCGTTTATTGAAAGGCTCAATGAGTTTACCCAAACGCAATGGCGTATTGGTAAAGTAGAGCGCCGTTTTCGTTGGGATATGGCGATATTGGTTGATCATAACGAAAAAGTACCGCCAAGTGATAGAGATGCAATAGCCCGTTTTATAAAAGCAGCAGCGAAACATGGTATTAACGCAAAAGCACTCAGCTTTGATGAAATAGACAATATTGCCCAGTTTGATGCGTTATTTATTCGTCAAACAACAGCGATTGATCACCCAACCTACCGCCTTGCAAGTAAAGCGCAAAGCCTCGGCTTAGTGGTCATTGACGATGCGGAGTCTATTTTACGGTGCTGTAATAAAGTGTACTTACATGATGCATTTAACTATCAAAAAGTACCGAGCTTAAAAACCGTGGTGGTGGCAGATCAATCAAAAGACACAATTGAGCAACTAGAAGCGTCGTTTACCTATCCGCTGGTTTTAAAAATGCCTGAAGGGTCGTTCTCAAAAGGGGTGTTTAAAGTTGCAAACCGCGGTGAGCTTGAAGCTAAATTAACCGAGCTGTTTGAATATAGCGCATTGGTATTGGCACAAGAATACATGTACACCGAATACGATTGGCGAGTAGGTGTACTTAATGGCCGCGCCATTTATGCATGTCGTTATTTAATGGCGCGTAATCATTGGCAAATATACAACCATGATGCAAAACGTTTTTTTTCCGGTGGCTTTGAAACGTTACCAACCTTTGAGTTACCAAAAGTAGTATTGGATGCAGCTTTAAAGGCCTGTAAAACAGTCGGTAAAGGGTTATACGGTGTAGATGTTAAAGAGCACCAAGGTCGTGCGTATGTATTGGAAGTAAATGACAATCCAAGTATTGATCACAAAGTAGAAGACGGCTATTTAGGTGACGAGCTATACATGATCATTATGGATGAGTTTAAACAGCGTTTAGAAGCACGAGGCCGCGGCTAATGCCTATTGCTTTGGCTGAAAAAGTAACAGTGGCGACCAAGCTAGTTATTCGCCCTGCAATAACCGCTGACTTAAAAGCATTGGTGGCGCTTGAAAATACTTGCTTTAGTAACGATAAGCTAAGTGCGCGTAGTTTAAAGCGCTGGCTTGGGGCTAAACATGGGATTTTATTAGTTGCTGAGCAAAATGCGCAATTATGTGGCTATGGCTTAGTGTGGTGTCATAAAGGCACGCGTTTAGCACGTTTGTACTCGCTGGCCGTATTACCAACGATGCAAGGTAAAGGCATAGCTAAAAAATTACTCAATGAACTTGAAAAAGCGACCAGTGAGCGTGGACGTATTTATTTGCGCCTAGAAGTTGCAGTAAATAACGACAGCGCCATTGGGCTTTATAAAAGTGTGGGGTATCGCGTATTTGGTCAATACAGTGATTATTATGACGATCACAGTGATGCCTTACGCATGCAAAAAAATATTCGCCAAACCAGTGAGTTGCAGGTTGAGCGTTTAACGCCATGGTATCAGCAAACCACCGAGTTTACCTGTGGTCCTGCTGCGTTATTAATGGCAATGGCTGCTCTTGACTCAAACACAGAGCTGAGTCAGTCACATGAATTAGCTTTGTGGCGTGAAGGCACCACGATTTTTATGACCTCTGGGCATGGCGGTTGTCACCCATTTGGCTTGGCACTGGCTGCAAATAAACGCGGTTTTACAAGTGAGGTAATTGTTAATACATCTGAACCATTATTTTTAGATGGGGTTCGCAGTGATAACAAAAAATCAGTATTGGCCACGGTTCATCAACAGTTTGTTGAGGGTATTGCAGCGGCAAATATTTCAGTTACACAAAAAGATGTTGAATTAACTGACATAGAAAACTGGTTGAGTCAGGGGTTTAGTGTGTTGCTGTTAATTAGTACGTATCGGTTTGATGGTAAAAAATCACCGCACTGGGTGTGTGTCACCTATTTAGATGCACATTGTGTTTACGTACATGACCCATTTTGCGAGCCTGGCAATAACAATCAGCTAGCAATTGATTGTCAGTATGTACCAATTGCACGCAGCGACTTTAGCAAAATGTCGGCATTTGGTAGCCAAAGGCTCAGAACGGCAGTTGCTATTGGAAAAGTAAAATAGATTAGGATATTAAGTGACATTTTTAGATTTTATCGATGTAGCGCCATACTCATGGGCAGCTATTGGCACCGCCGCTTTTTGTGGCGCTATTATTGGTATAGAGCGTCAATTGCGCGGTAAACCTGTGGGTATTCGCACATCAGCATTAATAACGTTAGGCACATATTTGTTTTTATCTACGGCGTTTAATTTACAAGGGGATGTGATTGATCATTCTCGTGTAGTGGGGCAAATAATCACGGGTATTGGGTTTTAGGCGCAGGCGTTATGCTGGCAAAGGATGGTGCCGTGGTAGGGGTTACCTCCGCGGCTACTATTTGGGTGCTTGCGTCTATTGGGGTGATGATCGCAACCGAAAACTTAGGTGCAGCAATTAAGCTTTCTGTATTGGTGGTTGGTATTTTATATGGTGTTGATGTACTCGAAGCTAAGTTTAAAAGCCTCAGCAAAGGTGTACATGCTAAAGTAAAAAGTTATCACAAACGTTATTATCGAAAAGACAGTATAGATAGCGAACGCCACTAAATAGTGGCGTTTTTCATGCGGACAATGTTGCGTTTATTGCGCTAAGTGCATCGTTAATTGGTGCGGGCCGGCCAATAAAATAGCCTTGTACACTGTCTACATTGAGCTTTCTTAACGAGTTGAACTCCTGTTCGGTTTCAATTCCTTCGGCAACAATAGTGCAGTCGATTGCTTTTGCAAACCCACACAGCGCTTTTGCCAGCAAAAATTTACGTTTGTCAGTGTTTATATTTTGTGTGAGGCTAATATCTAATTTAATAATATCGGCTTCAAGCTCTAGTATGTGCTGAAATGATGAAAAGCCTGCGCCTACATCATCAATAGCTAAGCGAAGCCCTCTTTTTCTGAGTGGGGTAAGTGCTGTCCGCATTTTTTCGTAGTCGGAAATTGGTGAATGCTCAGTAATTTCTAATACTAGCCTAGTGCAGTCAATGTTTTGTAATGTATTTTCAAGTGCACCGCTTAGGATATGCGATGGTGAGCAATTAATAGCAATGTAAGTTGAATTATTAAATTTGGCTATGTTGGTGACTGCATTTTTAATGGCTAGCATTTCTAAAGCTTCATTTAAGCCAACCTTTTTTGCTTCTTTAAACCATACATCAGGAGTTCTATAAGGTGTAGTAAAAAATCGAGCAAGTGATTCAAAACCCGCAACTTTATTATTTTTTAAACTGAAAATAGGTTGATAGTAAATATTTAAATCATTATCGGTAATAATTTGCTGAATAACTGATTTAGTGTGATTGCGCGATACACGTTTGGATAAATTTATTTCAATTAAGCCTGTCGCTATTTCCGAAATAAGATTTAAAAACGATAAATCGCGATCGTTCAAGCTCTCATCATGGTGTGATTTATAACAACAAAAAGTACCGTATAATTTACCGTTTGACAGGTTGATAGGTACACCTATATAAGAGCCTATACCTAACTTTTTGGTTACCGGCATAGCCTTGGTTATTGGGTTTGCGTTGGTATTAGTAATAACAGGGCTAAGCTTGTCATCGGTGATTTTTTGACAATACGTTTCATCAATCGGATCGGCATTACCCACTTTAACAATTTGGTTTTCAGAGGGATTATCGACCACTTTAAAAACCCGCTCATCGTTAATAAATTCAGATATAAAAGCAACATCCATATCTAAATGTTTACGAACTAACGCAAGTAAGTTAGCTAGCTTAGCTTCAATGGATACGTTATTGTGTTGATCGACAAGCAGCTTGCTAGATTTATCCATCGGCTATTTCTCTATTTGAATTCAAATTAGCTTAGTGAGTAATACTATAATTTATATATATAAAAAGATCTAATCAAGGCTATATCCATCTTTGCTAACCATCAAACGTGAGCATGGTATAGTCAAAACTTAACCAAATAATTTTCGCCTGACTACTTTACGGTATTCGCTGGGTGTTTGGCGTAATACTTTTTTAAATACTCGGGTTAAATGCCCTTGGTCATTATAGCCAACCTCTAAAGCAACTTCCTGAATCGATAAATTAGAAGATGCCAATAAATCTTTGGCGCCTTCTACTCGTAATTGTTGCCAATATTCGATTGGACTTTGGTTAGTGGCACTTCTGAAACGACGGGTAAAGGTGCGATAACTTAGACTAAATTGAGCCGCAACCTCCTTTAAGTTGAGCTCACTGGCTAGATTGGTTTTTAACCAAAACTGTATTTGTGCAATCAGCTCATCTGGGTGTCTATCTACTGCTCCCTCTAAGTAACGTTGATCTTCATAGGGTTTACGAATTTCATGGGAAAAGTTGCGCTCCACATGTTGTGCCGCTTCTTTACCATAATATTGACTAATAATATGTACGATAACATCAGCAAGTGCATTTAAACTGGCTACGGTATACATACGTTCTGACTGGGTGATAAAAAAATCAGGTTTTAAACTTACATTAGGGTAGTCATGCTTAAACTGTTTAGCATAATGCCAATGGGTAGTAGCGGGATGTCCGTCAAGTAAACTAGCCTCTGCAACAAAACAATTACCTGTGCCTACTCCAATTATATGACTTCCTACGGTAAAGCTCTCGATCAGCCAAGTGACTAATTGTTGATTAGCGCGTATCACCGGGCGAGGGTTACGCCAAATGCCAGGCACAATAACTAAATCGCAATAAGGTGAGTTTTCGCTAGTACAATCAGGAATAATCGATAGTCCAGTTCGCGTCTTAATGGCATCACTATTTTTAGCCACTAAATGAATAGCCAGAGGTTTAAAGTTATTTTTATCACTATGGCCTTTGGCAAAAGCCTCACCCGCACGCAGCATCTCAATCGGTAATGTGATACTGGTTACCAACAAATGCTCAAACACTGCGATACCAATATTTATGGGGGGAGTTAATGGGTTGTTGCTCATTGTGAATGCTCCGACCAGTTGTTTTTGGCCTTTTATGCCGCTTATTTGGCTATTAAAGCACAAAGGTGTCTCTATAATCCAATTAAACTAATGTCATATTCTTATAACACGCATTTTAAAGGTAAATTATGACTGCACTACCCGTTATTGTAGGCATGGGAGGCATTAATGCCGCTGGCCGTACTTCTTTTCATCAAGGTTATCGTCGTATCGTGTTAGATAGCTTAGCGGCGCAAGCTCGCCAAGAAACGTTTTTAGGCCTTGCCACATTAATGAACTTAGTGACTACAGTAAACGGCCAACTTGAAGACAGCCAAGGTAATCATGTTGAGCAAAGCGACATTGAAGCACGCTTTGGTGAGCAAATTATTGCTGGTACATTAATTCGAAAAATTGAAAAAGAACATTTTGACGTTGATGCCACACCTTGGCAGCAAAAAATGACGTTAACGGCTTCAGATGATAGTTCAATTGTGTTTGAAACACGTCGTCGTGACTTACCATCGCCTTTACCAAGCAACTGGCAAATAGATGACCTTGATAATAAAAAAGTAAAAGTCACGATTGCTGCTGAGCTAGATGTAAAACATGATTCAACCCGTGATAACCCGATTAAGTCGGCTGGGCAATTTCCAACCGGGTTTGATCCTGCCATTATGTATAACAGCCGCTACCAGCCGCGCGGTTTACAAGCGACCATATTTGCTGCCACCGATGCAATAAAATCAACTGGACTTGATTGGCAACATATTATGAATAGCGTAGAGCCTGACAAAATTGGTACCTATTCAGCATCGGTTATTGGTCAAATGGATGATAAAGGCTTAGGTGGATTAGTTAAAGCGCGTCAGCAGGGCGATCGTGTTAGTACTAAGCAGTTAGCGCTGGGTTTAAATACGATGTCGACCGATTTTATTAACGCCTATGTTACTGGGAATGTGGGGACGACTTTTTCAACTTCAGGCGCATGTGCCACATTTTTATATAACTTGCGCGCTGCCGTTAACGATATTCAAGCTGGTCGTACCCGTGTTGCAGTGGTTGCAAGTGTTGAATGCGCGATTACTCCAGAAGTGGTTGAAGGTTTTGGTAATATGAGTGCGCTGGCCAATATTGAAGGTTTGCGCCGTTTAGATAATTTAAGCAATGATGATGAGCCTGATTACCGTAAAAGTAGTCGTCCATTTGGTGAGAACTGCGGTTTTACCTTAGGTGAGGGGGCTCAGGTTGCTATATTAATGGATGATGCACTGGCTCTGGAACTCGGTGCAGATATTATGGGCAGTGTGCCGGATGTATTTGTGAATGCCGATGGAGTTAAAAAGTCAATTACCTCACCTGGGCCTGGCAATTACATCACCATGGCGAAATCAGCAGCACTTGCTACTAGCTTGTTAGGTAAAGAGGCACTGCAACAACGTAGCTTTATTTTAGCGCACGGCTCAAGTACGCCACAAAATCGTGTTACTGAATCTTTAATTTATCATAAAGTAGCGCAAACATTTGCTATTGATAACTGGAAAGTGACTGCGCCTAAAGCCTATGTAGGCCATACTATTGCGCCTGCTAGTGGCGATCAGCTTGCCATTGCGTTAGGTGTATTTAGTCATAATATTATGCCGGGTATTACCACCATTGATAAAGTAGCCGACGATGTTTACAGCGAACATTTAGATATTCGTAATAGCCACTACGATTGTGGTGATATGGATATTGCGTTTATTAACTCAAAAGGCTTTGGTGGAAATAATGCAACTGCGACTGTGCTGAGCGCAAAAGTAACCATGCAAATGCTTGCTAAACGCCATGGTGATGCACTGATGAACAGCTATGTTGAAAAACATAGCCAAGTAAAAGATGCACAGCATACTTACCAAACGCAAGCCGATTTAGGTCAATACTCGCTAATTTACCGTTTTGGTGATGGTTTAATTGATGAAAATGAGATTGTTTTAGATGAGCACAGCATTACACTGCCAGGCTTTGAAAAAGCAATTACATTTAGTACAACAAATTCCTATCAAGATATGTTCTAAGCACACATACTTGTTAGCAAGGCGCTTTTATAGCGCCTTTTTTAATGTTTGTTCAAATATACTTAGCAATTAAACTGTGTTTATTTTTTTGCTTCCATGCTAAATAATAATTGGCAAGAACGGCTGTTAAGCCAATTACGACTGCAATAAATAGCAGTGTTGCAACATAGCTCATACCGTACCCAGTTGGTAAACCCACCAGTGTTTCGCCATAAGTCATATCAGAAAAACTAAAGCCTAAAACAGGGATAAGTAACCAACTTATTGCATGCAGTAAATACAAGTGGGCTAAGTACGAAAACATACTGGTTTTACCCAATACTTGTAAAAACTTTGGCGAAAAATCACTTTTTAGCTTGCTCAATAGTTTAAGCATAATTAGGCCTATACCAACGGTTAACAACATAAACTGCAGGGAAAGTGGGTATTTGGTCGGGTTTAAAAATGACATTATAGTGAGTAAATAAGAGTCACTAATCGTAAATATTGACGCGTCACCATAAAGATTAAAGCCACGCAAAAGCGTGTATAAAACTAGGCAGCTTACACCCAAAATTAAGCCATAATCCATAACTCGGTTACTGTATTGCTTGGCTTTGTAATAAACACCTGCACAATAGGCTAACGCCATTAACCCAACAATAGGAGCTACGGGGTAGGTGGTTCTAATTTTAAAGTTAAAAGGAAGTTCGAGTACATTTTTTTGATGTAAAACAGACCATATCGTATTTGCGATTGTATTTGGCTCAAAGTTGACGGCATCAAATAAGTTGTGGCCAAATACTAAAATTAAGCCCATGGCAAAAATCGCATACAGACCGATTAAACGTAAAAGCCCCAGAATAATAAATCCCCAACCTATCGCCCAAATAACCTGAGCGTATAACATTGGAAACAGTGGATTAAAGCTCCAAGACCACGACACAATAGTAAATTCAAATAATATAAGGACTAGTCCACGTATAATTAAACTTTTTGAAAAAGCTTGCGTGGAAGTGTATTTATGCTCGGTTATTGCAGCTGAAAGGCCCGCTAAAAATACAAATAATGGCGCACAAAAGTGCGATATAAAACGAGTGAAAAAAGTAAGCGCATCTGTTCCTGGTATGGTCATGGGATCGGTCACTGAATAATTTAGACAATAATACATTCCGTGATCAATCACCATAAATATAATAATAAGACCTCTGAGTAAGTCTATATGGTGTAAACGATTTTGAGATAAAGGTAATGACATAAATATGCTTTGGTATGGATGAAAAAAACGAGTTTAATTATATGTTATATTATATCATTTTGCGAGAGTGATAATAAAATACTTTAGTATAAATTATGTTGTAAACAATTTTTACTTACTAACAGATTTTTACAGTTTTACTTTTTTAATGGAGTTACTCTATTAACTAAATAGTTAAAGTTGAAGCTACTAAAGGGTTAAACATGAAAAAAATATTTTTTTTATCACTATTGCTGATGCTTAATGGCTGTACATTTTTTGGCGTTATGTTGGATGGACAAGCAGCCTCAAATGCACAAGAAAATCAGCGGATGAAAAATCCAGCTCGGTCTACTCCTTATGAAAATCCATTTGAGCCAGTTCCCGTTGATAAGGACGGATTTTCTTTTGCAGAGCTAGGTTTAAAAATAGACTCTGCAGTATTTAGTTTAGTAAAAGGAGATGACGGTGTGATTAGAAAATGTAGGCAGGTTACTAAGGTCTTAAAAGAATGTGTAGAAGTAGATAAATCTACTCTACACAGTAATGAATCTAAGCAGTTAAAAACTGATGATGAAATAATAAGTGTTGGTCTATAAAACTACTAATGAAATAGTAACTATGGTCGTAGCCAGCTTGCATTTCGAGTGTTAACGGATAGCCCTTCTGTGTAGCTACAGTTACTAACTTTTGTGGCTTAAGTTGCTCATCTAAAAAGTTATCTGCATCACCTTGGCTAACCAACATAGGTAAATAATCAGCTTGTTTGGCTTGTTGCATTAATTCGCAGCTATCATATTCTGCCCAGACTGATTTATCAGTACCTAAGTAGCCAGTAAAAGCTTTAACACCCCAAGGACAATCTATCGGGTTTACAATTGGGCTAAATGCTGTAGCGCTGGTATAAGCTTTAGGATTTTTAAGGGCAATTATTAATGCGCCGTGGCCACCCATAGAATGCCCAGAAATTGCTTTTTTAGTTGTTACTGGAAAATGTTGCTCTATTAATGCAGGTAGTTCCTTCACCACATAATCGTACATATTAAAATGAGTATTGTAAGGTGCCTGCGTTGCATTGACGTAAAACCCTGCACCTTGGGCAAAATCGTAGCTATCTTCGTTAGGAACGTTTTCACCACGCGGACTGGTATCAGGTGCGACAATAGCGATGCCTAGCTCTGCCGCTTTTTTAAACGCGCCTGCTTTTTGCATAAAGTTTTCATCGGTACAGGTTAATCCTGATAACCAATAAAGTACTGGTACTTTATTTTTTTCACTGGCGCCTGGTGGTAAAAATACCGCAAAACGCATGCTGCAATGGGTGCTTGAGGAAGTATGGCTATACTGCTTATGCCAGCCACCAGCCACTTTTGCCGTTGAGATATTTTCTAACATAACAATCCTTAAAAGCCGTTACTTAATAGCAACGGCTGGTAATGGTGATTAAAAGAAATTAGTAATGAATAACAGTACGAATACTCTTACCTTCGTGCATTAAATCAAAGGCATCGTTAATTTCTTCAAGGCTCATGGTATGGGTAATAAAATCATTAAGAGCGAATTCACCCGCCATGTAACGCTCTACAATTTCAGGAAGTTGCGAACGACCCTTAACGCCTCCAAATGCGCTACCACGCCATACACGGCCAGTAACAAGTTGGAACGGGCGAGTTGAAATTTCTTGGCCAGCACCAGCTACACCAATAATTACAGATTCTCCCCAGCCTTTATGACAACACTCAAGGGCAGAGCGCATTACATCAACGTTACCAATACATTCAAATGAGTAATCAACACCGCCGTCGGTCATCTCTACAATCACTTCTTGAATTGGCTTGTCGAAGTCTTTTGGATTAATTAAGTCGGTAGCACCGAGTTTAGTCGCAAGATCAAACTTAGAGGTGTTAATATCAATACCAATAATACGGCTTGCACCAGCCATTTTGGCGCCAATAATGGCCGACAAACCAATGCCACCTAGACCAAAAATTGCCACCGTATCGCCCGTTGTTACTTTTGCCGTATTTGTTACAGCGCCCATACCGGTAGTGACACCGCAGCCCAATAAGCAAATTTCCTCTAAAGAGGCTTCTTTATTTACTTTAGCTAGCGAGATTTCAGGAAGTACTGTGTATTCAGAAAAGGTCGACGTCCCCATATAGTGATAAATTGGTTGGCCGTCTTTGAAAAATCGCGTTGTGCCATCTGGCATTAAGCCTTTGCCTTGTGTTTCGCGTACAGCAGAGCACAAGTTGGTTTTACCTGAAGTACACATTTTGCATTCACCACATTCTGCGGTGTATAGAGGAATAACGTGATCGCCAACTTCTACACTTGTAACGCCTTCGCCCACAGCGTAAACCACCCCGGCACCTTCATGGCCTAAAATAGCGGGGAAAATGCCTTCAGGATCTTCACCTGATAAAGTAAAAGCATCTGTATGGCATACACCTGTGGCAGTAATTTTTACCATCACTTCGCCTTTTTTAGGCATCATCACGTCAACTTCTTCAACGCTTAAAGGCTGATTAGGGCCCCAGGCAATCGCTGCTTTTGATTTTATAAATTCAGACATGTGTATATCCTTTGTAGTGGTTTGAATATCAATTGTAGACCCAAACTGTTTGGGTGATGTGTCTATTGTATTTATTTCTATAACAATGATAATCTCTAAATTAATAAAACACTTTTACAGTATGGTAATAATAATGCGTTGGGAAGGGATTGATGAGTTTATTTCTGTTGGCGAAGAGGGAAGTTTCACTCAAGCTGCACAGGCGTTGGGTCTATCGGTTGCCCATATTAGCCGCCATGTTACTAAGCTTGAGCAACGGTTAAATACCCAACTTTTAACGCGTACGACCCGAAAGGTGGTATTAACCAAAGAAGGTGAGCAGTTTTTACACCAAGTAAAACATTTACAACACGCTATGGATGAAGCCACTCAGGGGCTCGCGTCTGTGCAAACATCCCCTAAAGGTAAAATTAAATTAACCGCACCGGTTATGTATGGTGAAAGTTTTATTATGCCGATAGTGCATTCGTTTATGCATGATCACCCCGAGGTAGAAGTAATCGCAACGCTCTCTAACGAGCAAGAAAACTTGCTGGAGGGCGGCTTTGATTTAGCCATTCGATTAGGCCATTTAAAAGATTCGAGTTTAAAAGCGCGACGCTTGAGCTCTCGGCGATTTATTATGTGTGCTGCACCAAGCTATTTAGCGCGTTTTGGCGAACCCCATACGTTAGGTGAACTTAACCAGCATCAATGCTTAATTGGTAACAGTAGTTATTGGCGAGTAAATGAAAATAATCGTGACAAACATATTAAAGTAGCTGGGCGGTTGCATTGCAATAGCGGTTGGGCACTGGTTGACGGCGCTAAAAAAGGGTTGGGTATTGTTCAGTTGCCGGATTACTACATAGAGAATGAAATAAAAACAGGGCAGTTAGTACCAATATTAACAGCCTATCAACCTCAACAAGAGGGGGTGTGGGGGCTTTATCCTCCTCGGCAATTTGTTGCTACTAATGTACGAGTATTACTTGATTATCTAGTAACAGGATTAAAAGTTTAGCTTGGCTTAGTGATTTGCTTATAATATAGCCAAGTATAAGATTTATAAATTATTTCTTACATTTATGGTGATATTCAATTGCGCTGAGTTCGTGCTACTATAAAGCCACACTTTTAGCATTAATGTTTTAATTAATATGTTTCAACCTGTTAGCCTGTTTATCGGACTTAGATATAGTCGCTCTTCCAAAGGCAATGCGTTTATTTCGTTTATTTCTTTTTTTTCTATTGCAGGTATAGCGATTGGTTTAATGGCGCTCTTTACAGTAAGTAGTGTCATGAACGGTTTTGAAAGCAGCCTGAAAATGAATATGCTCGGACTCATTCCACACGTTGAAGTGCAGGCAAAACAACACTCTAAAACGCAAATGAATACTCTTAAAGCTGATCTTGAGCAATCACCGTATGTTGAACATGTTAGTTTATACCGCCATGGTGAAGCTATACTACAAACAAATAAAGACCTGCATGGTGTGCTGCTGCAAGGGCTCTATGATAATGATGGCTCGCTTTATAAAATCACTGACAAAGTAGTGCAGGGGAATTGGCAAAGTGTATTAAATAATAATTATCACATTGCTATTAGCCGTTATCTAAGCCGTAAACTCGGCGTTAGCTTGGGCGATAAACTGCGCGTTATTATGCCCAATGCGTCAACTTATACACCCCTTGGTCGTGTCCCTAGCCAGCGTTTATTCAAAATTGCTGCAATTTACGAAACTGGTTCAGAAATTGACATGGGACTGGCATTTACCAGTGGTGTGTCATTGCAACGAGTATTAAAGCAAAGTAGCTCTACACCCCCTAATTTAAGTGTGTCACTGCATGAGCCATTTGCACTTGATGAATTTATTCAAGACAGCCAACTTATTCTGAAGAATTTTAAATACACCGATTGGCGCAGTAGCCAAGGCACTTTATTTGCCGCTGTGGCGATGGAGAAACGCATTATGTCTATGTTATTGGGCTTAATCGTGCTGGTGGCGGTGTTCAATATTGTGTCGGCGCTCACCATGATGGTGAGTGAAAAACAAAGCGAAGTTGCGATACTGCAGACACTAGGGCTAACGCCAAGCCAAGTACAAACTGTATTTATGGTTCAAGGTTTATATAACGGTGTGATTGGTACGGCAGTAGGTGCCTCTTTAGGTATTTTATTTAGCTTATATATTAATGAACTGCTGGCGTTGGTTGGCTTAAATTTATTATCGGGGATTTCACTGCCGGTCAAATTTGATGCGCTTAGCTTAAGTGTGATTGCGCTTTTAAGCTTAGCCATGAGCTTTTTAGCGACTTTATATCCCGCGCGCCAGGCCGCTAAAGTAAACCCAGCCGAGGTATTACGTTATGAATGATTTAGTAATTAGTTGTGAACAAATAAGTAAAGTGTACCAAGACGGGCAAAACCAAGTTGAGGTATTAAAAGGGGTTGATTTAGCCCTAACCCAAGGTGAAATGCTAGCTATTGTAGGTAGCTCAGGTTCAGGTAAAAGTACCTTATTACATATTTTGGGTACCTTAGATACCGCCAGTTCTGGCAGTGCAAAAATCAAAAACCAAGATGTGGCTAAACTTTCTCGCAGCCAACAAGCCGCGTTTAGAAATCAAAACTTAGGGTTTATTTACCAATTTCATCATTTATTAATGGAATTTAGTGCGGTTGAAAATGTTGCTATGCCACTGTTAATAAAAGGCTTGAGTGCCAAAGAAGCAAATGTAAAAGCGCTCGACATGCTCGATAAAGTCGGCCTTGCGCACAGAAGTAGCCATAAACCGTCGGCACTTTCTGGTGGCGAACGCCAACGTGTTGCCATAGCGCGTGCTTTAGTGACTGAGCCTGCACTGGTTCTTGCAGATGAGCCAACGGGTAATTTAGATAAGCAAAACGCGATTAAAATTTACGATTTAATTAATCAGCTAAATAAAAGTTTAAACACCAGTTTTGTGGTGGTGACTCATGATTTAGAGCTTGCCGACAAGCTGGGTAAAATAGCGTATTTAGATGATGGTAAATTATCAATAAAAGAGTCAAACCATGTTGCTTAGTGCCTTTATAAGTAAACGTTTCAGAGCCTATTCAGGCCATAAAGATGAAAAAAACGCGTTTGTTAGTTTTATTGCTAAGGCATCTACTATTGGTATTTTACTTGGTGTTGCCGTTTTAATTGTGGCGTTATCGGTGATCAATGGTTTTGAACAACAATTGGTTCATCGTTTATTAAGTGTAGTGCCACAAGTTGAATATGTAGCACCAAGCAGGCCGATTGCTGATTGGCCCAGCAAAGTCGAAAAATTAAAACAGCAACCACAAGTAACAGGAGCAGCCCCATTTATAGCAGTAAATGGTATGGCGCAATTTAAAAGCCAATTAAAAGCAGTTGAAATACGAGGTGTTGAGCCTTCGCTAGAGAGCGACGTATCAGCGGTTAACCAATTTACACAAGGTAAATTAGTCAGTCAGCTAGCACTTGAGGATGTTATTTTAGGCAAGCAAATTGTCACTCAACTTAATATATCAATAGGCGACAATGTCACTTTATTGATCCCACAAATTAGTGAAAAAGGACAATCATTACTTGCGCCAAAACGGGTTACGTTAACACTCGCAGGCATTATAGAAATGGGCGGGCCTATTGATAGCAGTGCCGCGTTTATTCACCTTAGCAAAGCACAACAAACCTTAGGTTACGATCAAAGCCAAGTAACCGGCCTACGTTTACGGGTTGATGATGTGTTTGCAGCGCACCAAATAGCGTTGAGAGTAGGGCAAACTGTTACTGATTACGTGTATATATCGAGTTGGTTTAGAACCCAAGGCAGCTTGTATCAAGACATTCAAATGGTGCGCACGATTGTTTATATTGTGGTGTTTTTAATTATTGCAGTCGCCAGTTTTAACATTGTTTCGTCATTAGTGATGGAAGTGCGCGAAAAAGAAGGCAATATTGCCATTTTAAAAACCATGGGTGCCAAAGACAGTACCATATTGGCTACTTTTGTAATGCAAGGCTTAACTCAAGCATTTGTTGGCGTAGTTTTAGGCTCTATTATTGGCGTTATTCTAGCAATCAATATTAGTGAGCTCTTTACTTGGCTGAGTTTATTGCTGGGTGAAAATCCGCTAGAAGGTGTGTATTTTATCGAATTCTTACCGAGTAAATTAGTTTGGCAAGATATAGTGTTAACTGTTATTGCCACCTTTGTGCTTGCAATATTGGCGACGCTGTATCCAGCATGGCAAGCAACACGTGTTGATCCGGCAAAAGTATTGGGTAATTAAACACAGTATTTAATAGGGCGCTTAGTGTAACTCTGATAAACTGCGCCGCTATTAAACAGCTTTTGTTTGCTGAGCACTTATTTTACCTGGGATTTACTTTGACAAATAACGATATTTTACGCCGTATTCGCTACACCTTTGATTTAACCGATTCAGCAATGGTTGACGTGTTCGCCGCTGCAGAGCACAGCGTCAGCACAGAGCAGGTGATTGCATGGTTAACTAAAGAGGGCGAGCAAGGTTACACCCCAATAAGTGACACCGAATTTGCGGTATTTTTAAATGGCTTTATAAATACCAAGCGCGGTAAACGTGACGGTGAGCAGCCAATCCCAGAGACTAAATTAAACAATAATATTATTTTTATGAAATTACGTATTGCTTTAAATATGAAAGCAGAGGACGTAATTGCCACACTCGCATTAGTTGATTTTGATTTAAGTAAGCATGAACTCAGTGCATTTTCACGTAAAGTTGAAAACAAACATTACCGTGTGTGTAACGATCAAGTTTTACGTTTATTTTTAACCGGTGTGCAGCGTACTTTTCGCCCAGATGGCGAAAAAGCTTAATGTATTTTATGGAGGTTGGTTAGCAACCTCCATTAAACCTCTTAAACGAACTCACTAAAATCTACGCTATTATCAGTCTTACCCCTTCTACAACTTCAGTCTCATAAAGCATTTTATATTTTTGCGCTCGTAAAAACGTAGAGTCGTATTTTGTTTTACTATTTTTAATACTTTTAACGTGTTATTCATTAAAACTGGTGTTTTTAGCATAAAAATTCTTTTTTAATGGGTTTTTATACAAAAGAAACAACAATTTAATTCAACATCAAACACGTGCATCCAGTTTATCTATGATGTTAAAGTGTAAAAATAATGATCGCATAATCAATTTCTCTACTAACAATAACGTTGATCATTTTTCCTGTTTCGAATTTAAAAATACCTACATGGAAGAGTAAATATGGATTATATACACAAAACTATTTCGCAATTAAAGCAGACGAGTCCTGCGCAATGTGAGTTTTATCAAGCTGTAGAAGAAGTGCTAGACTCTCTAGAGCCTATATTTTCGCAAACCAGTCACTACCAACAACAAGCAATTATTCAAAGAATGGTAGAGCCAGAGCGCCAATTAATGTTTCGTGTGCCTTGGGTTGATGACGAGGGCAATATTCAAGTCAATAAAGGCTACCGTATCGAATTTAATTCGGCGTTGGGACCATATAAAGGCGGCTTACGTTTTCATCCTAGTGTGAATGCCAGCATTATAAAGTTTTTAGGGTTTGAACAAATTTTTAAAAATGCACTAACTGGTTTGCCTATAGGTGGTGGCAAAGGAGGCGCTAATTTTGATCCTAAAGGACGCTCTGATGGCGAGATAATGCGCTTTTGCCAATCGTTTATGACCGAGTTATATCGTCATATTGGCCCTACAACCGATGTACCTGCAGGGGATATTGGCGTAGGGGCGAGAGAAATTGGTTATATGTTTGGCCAATACAAACGCTTAACAGGGCGCTATGAAGGCATACTAACCGGTAAAAGTTTACTTTGGGGCGGATCGCTTGCTCGCAAAGAAGCAACGGGTTATGGCGCGGTGTATTTTGCTAACTATATGCTTGAAGATCGTGATGACAGCTTATCAGGAAAACGCTGTTTAATTTCAGGCTCAGGCAATGTGGCAATTTATGCCATGGAAAAATTATATCAACTAGGGGCTACGCCTATTGCCTGTAGTGACTCAAAAGGCACTTTGTACGATGAGAGTGGCATTGATTTAAAACTTATTAAGCAATTAAAAGAACAGTCACGAGGATGCCTGAGTGACTACCTAGATACTCACTCTCAGGCAAAGTATACGCCTCGCGATGAGTACCCTCAGGATGGTCATGCTGTATGGCGTTACAGTGCGGATGCGGCTTTTCCTTGTGCTACACAAAACGAATTAACCCAAGCGGATGCAAAAGCACTACTTGAAAATGGCTGTATTTTAGTCAGTGAAGGGGCGAATATGCCCTCAACCAAAGAAGCGATTGATTGCTTTATTGAAGCAAAAATTGCTTATGCCCCTGGCAAAGCAGCGAATGCCGGTGGGGTAGCAACCAGTCAATTAGAAATGGCACAAAATGCCAGTATGCAAAGCTGGACATTTGAGCAAGTAGATGAAAAGCTTAAACAAATAATGAAAGATATATTCACAACAGCCAACGACACTGCAAAAGAGTTTGATCAACCCGGTAACTTACTTTTAGGCGCTAACATCGCTGGATTTAGACGTGTAGCCGATGCAATGATTGAACAAGGTGTAGTGTAACAGCTCGGTTAATATATAATTTTTAGTAGCTTATACCTGTTTGATAGTGACATTTAATAAGTGTTGAACGAACAGGCAGGTATGAGCGAAAGATAGTTATTGAAGTGAGGTGTCATTAGCTAAGTTATATTAAAAGGGCACTTTCGTCATTTCTACATATTCAAATAATCTACAAAAAGCATAATATTTATAACTAGCAATAGCTTACACTATTTGTTATTAATATAAGTTCATAAAATGAGGATGTTTTTCGTGAAAATAGAGAAGCTGTCCTCTAATAAAGCTGTGACATGCAAAAAGGAATTTCGTATGAATATCAATGCAACAATTCTCGGTCAATTTATTTTTATATCAATGATCGTAATAACTGGTTTAAGCTTTTATCTCGGTAAACGTAAAACCCAAAATGTTAAAACAACAACCTTTATTGGTTTTTTATTGTCATTTATACCGCCATTAGGTTTAATATTTGTCGCAGTTTTGGCACTCAAAAACGATGTTATAAATAATAATGACTCTACTATTTAGGTGCCTAATTTTATATAAAATCCATTTTAATTTTCTAAAACAGTTGGTTAGGCTCTGAACCATTACATATTGAAACCACTGTTTAGTGCGCTTAATATGACGTTAAAAGGCCTAATCTAACCCCAGCTTAAATTTAAAATGAATACGTGTCGAAAATATTCAATACCTATATTGAGACAAAAGCTATCTTAGCTCCAACTACATTTAAGGAGGTGAGATATGTTTTTTCGTGCAAATTATTTTGAGCTAGCACCTAAAGCAATACAGATTCTGATGAACCAAGAAGACTATCTGCGTAAGCAATTTAGTATTTCAGAAACAGTAACAATCCCGATCTGGGAATTGATTAAACTAAGAGTGTCGCAGATGAATCAGTGTGCCTTTTGTATTGATATGCACAGCAAAGACGCATTGAGTCATGGGGAAACTCATGAACGTATTATTGGCTTAAGTGCATGGCGTAATATG
This sequence comes from Pseudoalteromonas sp. Scap03, assembly GCF_013393115.1. Lineage (GTDB taxonomy): Bacteria > Pseudomonadota > Gammaproteobacteria > Enterobacterales > Alteromonadaceae > Pseudoalteromonas. Next base: position 2,396,056 of record NZ_VDEU01000001.1, read on the forward strand.
CCTTTATATTCTAAGACAGAACTAGCTGCGCTCGATTGGGCTGAATATTTGACCCTAGCTAACCCCGTAGACGAAGAGTTCTATAAGAATACGGTAGAAGTATTAGGTGAAAAAGCTGTAGTGGATTTGACCATTGCGATTAATGCTATCAATAGCTGGAATCGAATTGCTAAGACGTTTATGCCAGAGGTAGGCAGCTATAAACCGTAATAAATTATTTGAACAGGCATTTAATTTTCAGTTGTCTCAACCATCGGGGCAGCTGTCTGCGTTTGTGCAGGGAGTATGGTCAGCATCTGTACAGCAACCGGTTCCGATAGTAAAGCCGCTGTATTCTGATGCTGGCAGCGGCATTATTTTTAACCTTGTTGGTGACGTGATGATTGGCAATGAAACCCTGCCGGAAGGTGTCATTATGCTTGCTATAAATAAACAGACTGAGAATATTGTTCTGCAATCTGGAGCACAACTCTCAGGCATTCGTTTCCATCCAGCCATTTGCTATGGTGTTTTGGGACAGCATTACGACAAGCCAACACTTTTATTGCCAGAGGAAGACCAGCTTTATAACCTTTATGGGGTTTATAATGATCTCCGAATTCAAAAAGACATTGAAAGGCGAATTGAAACTCTGCACCGCTGGGCAGATAAAAACCTAGATTTTTCCAAAGTAATTCCAGCCCCTCTGAAGAAAGCACTAATGTATATCGAGCAGGATGAAACGCCGGGGCAATTAAGTGCAAGTATTGATTTGAGCCAACGGCAAATTGAGCGTATTTTTAAACTTTGGCTAGAAATGACTCCCAAACATTATCAGCGGATTTTAAGGGTTAAAAAAACAATCAGCTTTTTACGAACATACAAAAAAGCAAACTTAGCTGATGTTGCTCACCAATTTGGATTTAGTGATCAGGCGCATATGACACGGGAATTTCGTACTTTTGCATGTATTACGCCAGGGCAAATAGAGTGAGTTTTTGGCTTTCATACTTGGTTACCACCGGTAAATGTTTTTCAGCTAACTCAATAAAACTAATTTCGTGCAAAGCCTATTTATCAAATCATTAAACAGGACAAAAGTAGTTGGCATTTTCTCCTTTTTCGCTTATTTTAGCCAACCATTTTTTGCCTCATAATGAGGTATCACTTTTGTAGGAAACGCACGATGAAAACAATAATCTTCAGTCTTTTAATAGTCACTACTTTATTTTCAGCTAGCACGTTCGCAAATAATGATTCGCAATACGAACAAATGGCAAAGCAACTTTCAAAACAGCTAGAAACTTCCATGAAAGTAATGAATAACCCAAAGTTAATTAAAGCCAATGCAAAATATATAAAAAGTTTATATGAAGCTTTGGTTGAAGAGGGTTTTACTAAAGAGCAAGCATTACAACTCGTTGCAGCAACTCTAGCAAGCAAAAAGTAAAACTAACGAGCCTAGTAACCATGTGAATACTAACAGCTCACTCAGTTTTGCTTCGCTTCACATTTTAGCAAATTACTACCAGCCCCTCCTGCGGGGCTATGGATCAAAACGGAGACTGGAGTATAACTATGCTATTAGCTAATCTCTCACACCCGTTAGCTTAAGCTGACACCCATTCTAAAAATTCAATATGTAAAAGCGGACTTGTATTTTGAATTTGGTACAGTTTTAACAAATAAATAAAGTGACTGTTTTTAGATTTTATTCGCCTCATATCTAACTGGTAGTGCCAACTAATAAATTTGGAGTTTATCTGATAGGTAAGTACTAGCGATTATTTCTGTAATTGGTAAAATTTTACCAATCCTTTTGATAGCCCAATAGGAAAGGTCGAGTAATGATCGCTTCCTTCAACAACTTCCTCTTCTAGCTTTAATTTTTGGTAATTACGTGAGCGTAATAGATTTGCAAACTTCACATGACCTGCGACCATATCTTCTTTCATGCCATTTTCTAACGTTTCTAATGCGCCAGTTGCCATAAATACATTAGCCTGCAGCGATGTGTTTTTCTGGGCATATTTATTTTCTAACTCAAATATCCAATTATTCTTAAACCAGAGTGAAGGGCTGGTTAAGATATAAGTAGAAAACAGCTCAGGCTTGGTCAACAATACCCAAGCGGCAAAAGATCCCCCCAATGATTGCCCAGACAATATTCTTTGTTCAGGGTTAACTCGGTAATTGCGCTCAATGTACTGAAAGATTTCTTTTTCAATAAATGCTAAGTATTCAGTTGCTCCACCTGTGGTGTATTTTGTCCAGCTCTGATCAACGACAGGTGTTAAATCTCTAACTCGACTAAATTGACCGTCTTCTCCGTGAGCAAATGAAATACCAACAATAATGACTTTATCCATGTCTCGAACATGAGTGACACCAGCAGCTACTTTAAAAGTATAAGGTCCATCATTTAAGTAAAGTACAGGGTATTTTTTAGATTTATTCTCTACTAAGAAATAACTACGGGGTACTTTGATATATAAATCGTATTTCTTACCCAGCACTGTGGATTTAATTGTTACTACTTTACTGTTAGCAATTTCAAAACGATGGCCTTCAGCGAGTGCAAGATTGCTGCAAATTATATTGAGCATAAAAATTAAAGCTAAGTATTTTACAAAACACGAGGAGGAAATAATTAAACTGCATATTGTCAAAAAAGTAGTCGGTTTCATTTTGGCTAAATCCTTTGCTATCGATAATGCTAAAGTTGAAAAGTTTTTAGTATGACAAACAGTAACTTGATGTCCATCTAACGTTTTATCCAGTTTCAAACTCATAGTGCGACACGTGTCACGGTGTTGCGTTTTAACATACAGGATGTTAAAGTGCGACACAAGTCACACCTCTTGAGTCTTTATATGAAACCCAATTCAACAGAGTTAGAAATACTGAAATTACTTTGGAAAAAACAGCCACGTACAGCCAAAGAGATTCATGAACACTTAGAATCAAAGTATGGCTGGTCATACTCATCTACACGTAAAACCTTAGAAAGAATGGGCAATAAAGGAATTTTAGAGGTGGGCTCCTCTGGCAACAAAAAAACCTTTAAAGCATTAGTTGAGAAAATACCGACGCTAGCATCTTATATGCAGGAATTCGCAACCAATGTCTTAGAGTTAGATGAACCACTCCCTGTCACTATGTTCGCTGATAGCCGTTTAATAAATAAAGCTGAAGTCGATGAATTAGAGGAATTGTTAAATCAACTTTCAAAGGATGAAAAACAAAAGTAGTGGACTCTTTCATTATTCAATTCATAGTAAATAGTATTTTTCCTTGGCTTATATTTTCTGGGCTTGTTTATGTTTGCTCATCTTATATAACCAAGCACGACAATACCTCGCCAGGTATTTGGTGGTCTGCGCTTATAGCCAGCTTTTTACCTTTTATTCCTTTATCTCTTGGCACTATTAATATACCTATCCCTGATTTCGATTATATAAGCTCTAGTTTGCAAAGCGCACAAATAGTAAAGCAAGCCAGTATAACCCATGTAAGTTTGCAGAAAATTGATTTAATCTCAACAGCGCTAATTGTTGGTTACTTTGGTTTTACCTGCTTAAAACTCGTTAAATTATTGCTTGTGTGGCAGAAACTCAAAAGCTTAACGAGATCTTCTGAGTCAATAAATGAGCTGTCGACTAGTAAGGTGAAGATTGTCATTTCCTCGCAAAACCACAGTCCTTTTGTCATTGGTATAACAACAGCCTATGTTGTGCTACCTCATTATTTTTCATTCCTAAATAAAGATCAGCAAGGCATTTTGATTCAACACGAGCTAACCCATATTACAAACAAAGATCATATTACGATTCTTTTATGGAGGATCTTAAGCATCGTTTTATGGATAAACCCATTTGTTAAAAAGATGGAATGGCAGTTTATTCGCGCTATGGAGCATAGGTGTGATAGACATACAATATGTCGCTTTAATCTCAACAAACATGATTATGCTAAGGCACTGCTGCAATCATTAAAAAAGAGCATTCAATTTAGTAACAACAATCCAGTCGCTCAATTTAGTTCTGCTGTGCTTTGTGCTGATGATTACAAAGCGAGGCTTTCAAATATTGCTTCGCCATCGAGTAAAAGCAAACTTGCTTTAACTTTTAAGTTCTTCTTAATGATACTGGTTATTTTTAGTCTGCATACATTTTTAAAAGACCCCGCAATGACAGGGAAGCTCACTTGGCAACATCCACTAAATAGCCATACGATCAGCTCAACATTTCGTAGCATAAGCAAAGTCAGAGGATATAAACCGCATCAAGGTATAGACTATGTTGCCCAAAGAGGAAGCCCTGTGCTGTCTGCTGCAGATGGAGTAATAGTTATTTCAGGTAACAAAACCTTGCATTCGAACTATGGAAATACTGTATTAATTCAACATAAAAGTGGCTATCAAACGTTATATGCGCACCTAGAATCAAGTGACGCTAAAGTCGGCTCTTGGGTTAAAGCAGGGCAGGTTATTGGTATCATTGGTGATACAGGTAAAACGACAGGGGTTCACCTGCACTTTGAAGTAATTAAAGACAACCAAAGAGTTGATCCTAGTTTAGTCCTCGTTACTAAATCATAAAATAATGGCTTTTATTTCAAATGTTTATAGAGTTATAAAGGTGTAATATGTATCAAAAGCTGCTTTTTATTATTTTTACTTTTCTTTTTAGTTCATTTAGCTATGGTGGCAAAGTATATGAGAGCTTCCCAGACAAAGTAAATCCATCAGAGCATTATGTTTTTTATTCTCACGGATTCATTGTAGAGGGTAAAGATCCCACACCTATTCATGAGCGTTGGGGGCAATATAACTTTCCAGCGATTAAACAGGAACTTGCCGACTCAAGCTATCATTTAATTGCTACTCATCGGCCAGCTAAGACTCACCCTTTTAACTACGCTCAACAGCTATCTAAACAAGTAACTAAGTTACTAAAAAATGGCATACCTGCGAGCAATATATCGCTAGTTGGCTTTTCTCGCGGCGGGTTTATTACGGCAATTACATCGAGCCATTTAAAAAACATCGATATTAACGTTGTGATTTTAGCGGCTTGTACCAGTGGATTAGCTAAAAAAACAGAAATAGCTATTTATGGTCATTTATTTTCAGTGTACGAAACCTCTGACTCTGTTGGTTCATGTGACGATGTCGTTAATAGAAGCATTAATACGGTTAGTTCTTACACAGAAATATCTATTTCAACGGGTAAAGAACATGGCGCTTTTTTCACACCGAGAAAAGAATGGATATTACCCGTTAAAGCGTGGCTCAAACGTAAAAAGATTCAGTAATATCGTATAAGCCTAAGTTCACATAGCCGATAATTAAATTTAAACAATTTTAAAAAATAATAAGCTAAGGATTAAATCAACTTCATGGAAATTAGAAAATTAAATTCTCTAAGAGCTTTAGCTGCCCTTATTGTATTTGTTACTCACTTTTCAGATATTACTCATTGGTTAAATGGTTCCCTAGGCGGCGGTTCAGGAGCCTATGGCGTAATGTTATTTTTCCTTCTTAGTGGTTTTTTAATGTCATTTCTCTATTTAGATACCAAATTTAGCAGACTGAACATTAGACGATACGTACTAGCTAGAGCCGGACGAGTTTTACCTCTGTACCTTGTAATTGTTTTTAGCTCTTACTTATTAACTCAAAATAATTATGACATTTTATACAACATAACTGATCTTAATTCGCTAATAGGTCACCTTTTGTTCATGCATGGTGAAAGCGTACTTTGGACAATTCCACCAGAAATACAATTTTATATAATCTTACTCGTTTTTTGGTTTTTAGCAGGCGATAGAAAAGGGTATATATATTTACTAATTGTGACTTTTATGATGTTTTGGTACTTGGCTGACTTCCCAAGAGTATTTGGTGAAATTAAAAGTGTCCATTACAACATATTTAGTACTTTAAGAACGTTACCGTACTTTTTTATTGGCGTTATATTTGGTTTGCATTACAAATTATTTAAAGTGCCGAGTTATATGAAGAGCAACTGGTTTATATTAGCTTTGTGTTTAATACCTTTATTGTATCCTGAGTTTTCACCTATTAACGAGGGTGACAAGAAAAGAATGTGGCTTAGTTATGAAGTTCTATTTGTTATGAGTACAGTATTCTTTTGTGTTGTTTTTTTAATCCCAGACAACAATATTTTTTTAGCAAATAAGGTTGGTGACTTTTTAGGTAAAGTGTCTTACTCATTTTATTTATTGCATATGCCTATTATTGGAATGGTGAATAAGTTTAATTTAAATATTGAACTTAAACTGTTGCTATCACTAAGCCTGAGTGTTTTTTTTGCGCATCTATCGTACGTATTCTTTGAAAGGCCTATTGCAAATAAAATTAGAAGCGCCTCAAATAAAAAGAAGCTCAACATTTAAATTTTACACATTTAAGAAAGCTAGAATGTTTATTACACTGGACTTTGTTGTTTATTCTGCTCCATATCACTAGGTGCGAAAGAAAATAGAGAGTTTAAAATTCGAAATACGCATCCCCTAATGTTGCTGAGCCTTAGGTTGATAATTTATATTTAAAATACAATGCAACGTTTAATCGTTGCATTGTAATAAAGTAGCCGTTAATTATTACGAAAATGCAGATTCGGCGAGCTCTTCTTGCATTTGTTCGCGCATTTTAAATTTTTGCAATTTGCCGGTTACTGTCATCGGGTAATGTTCTACAAAACGAATGTATTTAGGCTGTTTAAAGTAGGCGAGTTTGTCCTTTAAAAATAATCGAATTGCTTGCTCATCAAGCACTTCACCTTCTTTAGGCTGGATCCAGGCACAGACTTCTTCGCCAAACTTTTCATCGGTAATACCAAAAATTGCCGCATCTTGTATCCCTGGGTAGGTGTATAAAACTTCCTCAATCTCACGGGGATATATATTTTCTCCGCCGCGAATAATCATGTCTTTAATTCTGCCAACAATACTGACAAAGCCTTCACTGTCCATTACTCCTAAATCGCCTGAATGTAACCAACCTTTATTATCGATAGTGGCTTTGGTTTTCTCTTCATCATTCCAATAGCAGCGCATAATGCCGGCACCACGGCTACAGACTTCACCGGGTTGGCCTATTTTTTGAACTTCACCCAGTTCATCAATAATTTTTACTTCAGTGTGCGCAAGCGCTCGTCCTACTGTGGTGACTTGACGCTCAATTGATGAGTCGGTTTCAGTGATATTGTTGATTGGGCTACACTCTGTTTGTCCATAGGCTATAACGACTTGGTTCATATTCATTAGTGTTTGTACTTTACGCATAACTTGTTCAGGACAGGTTGAGCCTGCCATAACGCCGGTTCGTAATGTACTTAAGTCATAATCACTGAAGTTATTAAGCTCTAATTCGCTTATAAACATGGTAGGCACGCCATGAAGCGCGGTGCATTTTTCTTGTTGTACCACCTCTAATGTGGTTTTTGGATCGAAAGAATCACTTGGATAAATAGCTGCAGCGCCTTTACTTACGCACAATAAGCTGCCTAAAACCATGCCAAAGCAATGATAAAGCGGTACAGGGATACACAGCTTATCATGTTCAGTAAAATGCATTGCTTGGGCAACAAGCAGTGCATTATTAAGAATGTTTTTATGCGTTAGTGTAGCCCCTTTAGGATTCCCTGTGGTACCTGAAGTAAATTGAATATTAATGTCTTGATTACAATTTAGAGTTTTTGCCACTGCTTGAAGTTCTAACTGGTGAGCGTCTGTCGGCATGGCGAGTACTTCATTAAACGAAAACATACCATTTACTGGCTCATCACTTATACAAATTACATTTTTTAATGAAGGGAGCTTAGCGGCTTTTAATTTCCCTTTTTGGCAACTATTTAGCTCTGGGGCTAAACTTTGTAGCATATTAACGTAGTGACTGCCCTTAAATGAAGTAGCAGTAATAAGCGTGGAACATTCAACACTATTAAGTGCATATTGCAGTTCACTGGGGCGGTAAGCTGGGTTAATACACACCATGATTGCGCCGATTTTAGCTGTTGCAAATTGTGTTAAGCACCACTGTATGTTATTGGGTGACCAAATACCGACTCTGTCACCGACTTTTACCCCTAATGCCAACAACCCCATAGCAAGTTGATCAATCTGTTGCTGAAATTCCTTATAGTTTAAGCGAATATTTTGGTGAGCAACAACAACTGCCAATGCCTCTGGGTTATTGTCGACAATTGAGTCGAGGTACTCTCCAATTGTTTGCTCTATTAGCGGTGTGCTTTGAATCCCCTTAAAATAACTATTTGATAGCGGTATAGTGTTTATTTGTTCTACTTCTTTATGCACTGTTTGTGTCGCTTTCATGACATTCTCCATGTTTTTATCTATCCAAGGCTTGTTGATTAAATAATCATGAATTGTCGACAAAGGGAAGGGGGTTAGACTAATGTCTTACACTTTTATTTGAAAATTTAGACATAAAAAAACGCGTAATATTGAGCTATTACGCGTTTTTACAAGGATGCAATTGGTATTACATTTCGTCGCTGCGGTAGGTTTTTTTCATGATATAAACGTAAGCATTAACGAATGCATTTTCTTGATATTTTTTAAGGCCAGTGTCTTCGAACGCGATAGGGATAGGGTTGCGTTTTACTTGCTCTTTTATTTCAGTAGTTGAAAACACGCGAACATCGAGGTTGTCGATTAATTGAATCGCCGTTTCCATTTTGAACCCTTTAGCGCTACCTGCAAATTTACCTTTAGGCTGGCGTTCGCGAATGGCAACAGAATCAATTTGGTAATCTTGCATCAGCTTTGCAAAATCAAATTGAAATTTACGCATTATTTCAGTGTCGTTACCGTTACCTAATGTAAAGCGTGTTTGGCGCACGTCACGAATATCAAAAACGTCGTTATCTTTACTTAAAATACAAAGTAGTACATCGCTACCGGTAATTTCTACACCACATGTTCTCATTGTTAATCTCTACTATAACTTAATTACCGGTTATTATACGCAACACGCATTAAAATGCGAGTTTAAGCACTTTGTGTGCTGCTTTAATATAGTCCTTTACGCTAATTTGATGCGGCGTGACTGAAGAAAAGTTATTAATTGCACATTTATGTTAAAAATGCGTGGTTTTTAGTAGCTTAAAACTTGTAATTAACGCTGCAGCACGCGACAATATCTTTTTTGTAGTTGAGCAGACTCAACATCTACATTAGCCTTTGGCGGCGAAAAATAGTCAATGCTTATTCGTAAAAGCGTTGTCGAGTCATTCTCATTTAATTAATTAAAAAATACACGTGATACATTGTAGGTGTCACCACTGTATGTAAGGATTTATAATGCCAGTTATTACTCTCCCTGACGGTAGTCAGCGTAGTTTTGAAAACCCTGTAAGCACGCTTGATGTTGCAAACGATATTGGCCCTGGTCTTGCTAAAGCAACCATCGCCGGCCGTGTTAATGGCGAACGTGTGGATGCATGTGATTTAATTTCAGCCGACTCTCGTCTTGAAATTATTACAGCAAAAGATGACGATGGTTTAGAAATTATTCGCCATTCTTGTGCCCACCTAATTGGTCATGCAGTTAAGCAACTTTTCCCAGACGCTAAAATGGCGATTGGTCCTACTATCGATAACGGTTTTTACTATGATATTGATATGGAACATTCGTTATCTCAAGATGATCTTGATGCTATTGAAAAGCGTATGTTACAGCTTGCAAAAACAAACTACGATGTAGTGAAAAAAACCGTTAGCTGGCAAGAAGCACGCGATACGTTTGCGGCGCGTGGCGAAACATACAAAATAGAAATTCTTGACGAAAATATTGCTCAAGATGATCGCCCAGGTTTATACCACCACGAAGAATACGTAGATATGTGTCGTGGACCACATGTTCCTAACATGAAATTCTGTCAAAACTTCAAAATTATGAAGGTAGCAGGTGCATACTGGCGTGGTGATTCTGAAAATAAAATGCTGCAGCGTATTTACGGCACAGCGTGGGGCGATAAAAAGCAACTTAAAGCGTACTTAAAGCGTTTAGAAGAAGCTGAAAAACGTGATCACCGTCGTATTGGTAAAGCACTTGATTTATGGCACTGGCAAGAAGAAGCGCCAGGCATGGTATTTTGGCACAACGATGGTTGGAGCATTTACCGTGAATTAGAAGAATTTGTGCGTGAAAAATTACGTGAGTACCAATACGAAGAAGTAAAAGGTCCAATGATGATGGACCGTTCGTTATGGGAAAAATCAGGTCACTGGGAAAAATATTCAGAAGCCATGTTTACCACGGAGTCTGAAAAGCGTGAATACGCAATCAAGCCAATGAACTGTCCAGGTCACGTACAAATATTTAACCAAGGTTTAAAATCATACCGTGATTTACCATTGCGTATGGCTGAGTTTGGTTGTTGTCACCGTAACGAGCCATCAGGCGCACTTCACGGTTTAATGCGTGTGCGTGGCTTTACCCAAGATGATGCACATGTATTCTGTACTGAAGAGCAAATCATGGATGAAGTATCGGCCTGTATTAAAATGGTTTACGATACGTATGAAACATTCGGCTTTGAAAAAATTGTAGTTAAACTTTCAACTCGTCCAGAGCAACGTATTGGCGAAGATGAAATGTGGGACAAAGCTGAGCTTGCACTTGCTGATGCACTTAAGGCAAATGACATTGAATTTGATTACCTACCAGGTGAAGGGGCGTTTTATGGTCCTAAAATTGAATTTACTTTGTACGATTGCTTAGACAGAGCGTGGCAGTGTGGTACAGTGCAACTAGACTTTGCATTACCTGGTCGTTTAGGCGCAACATATGTGGCTGAAAATAACGAACGACGTACACCTGTTATGATACACCGCGCTATATTAGGGTCTATTGAGCGCTTCATCGGTATTTTAACAGAAGAGTATGCTGGTTTATTCCCAACGTGGCTTGCGCCTAAGCAAGTGGTGATTATGAATATCACCGATAAACAAGCACCGTATGTTCAGGAAATTGTACAAAAATTAAATAAACTTGGAATTAGAGCCGCTGCTGACTTGAGAAATGAGAAGATTGGCTTTAAAATCCGTGAGCATACACTTAAGCGTATTCCTTACTTATTGGTTGTTGGCGACAAAGAAGTTGAGCAACAAGAAGTAGCAGTACGAACTCGCACAGGTGAAGACCTAGGCAAATTTAATGTCGATGATTTTGTAGCTAAAATCAGTGAAGAAATCAAAAATCGACAGTAAAAATCGAGCGTGTAGGGCAAGCAAAAATAGCCAGCTACACGCTTATATTATTGATATTCTTGGAGGAACGTACTATTAGAGGCGGCAAGAAAGGGCAACAAACAGCTCAAAAAAATCGTATTAACGAAGAAATTACAGCGCAAGAAGTTCGTTTAATCGACATCGACGGCGAACAAGCTGGAATTCAGTCATTAAAAGACGCGCAAGCTATGGCTGATGCAGCGGGTGTTGATCTTGTAGAGATCAGTCCAAATGCTGAGCCGCCTGTTTGTAAGGTTATGGATTACGGTAAGTTCATCTTTGAAAAAAGCAAAGAACTAAAAGAGCAGAAGAAGAAGCAAAAGCAGATCCAGATTAAAGAAATCAAATTCCGTCCAGGTACGGATGAAGGTGATTATCAGGTTAAGCTACGCAACTTACGCAAGTTCTTAGAAGCTGGCGATAAAGCTAAGATAACTATCCGCTTCCGTGGTCGTGAAATGGCTCACCAAGAAATTGGTATCGAATTATTAAACCGTATTAAAACCGATTTAGAAGAATTAGCAGTTGTTGAATCTTTCCCAAATCGTGTTGAAGGCCGTCAAATGGTTATGATGATGGCGCCGGTTGCTAAAAAGTAATAATTAGGCGATAATACGCACCGAATTTAGCTCAGGTTTGCAAGTGATATGAAAATGTCCACCTGAGTTAACCGGTTTTAAAGTAAAATTGCGGTATTTATATCGGGTTTTCACCGGAACATAGCAGTAAGTTAGGCCTTTAAAGTGGAGCTATAGCAATATATCTCACGCCTTCTTACTAATTTTAAAGCAATACAATTGGAGTTATTGCAATGGCTTACAAGCTAAAAAGTCACAGAGGCGCAGCTAAGCGTTTCAAAAAGACTGCTTCTGGCGGTTTCAAGCGTAAACAAGCGCATCTTCGTCACATTCTGACTAAGAAAACTTCTAAGCGTAAGTTACACCTACGTCCTAAGATGATGGTTCATAAAAATGACCATGGTCTAGTTTCACGTATGTTACCATTCGCTTAATAGGGGTTTTTAGAAATGGCAAGAGTTAAACGCGGCGTTGTCGCACGTGCACGTCACAAAAAAGTTTTAAAACAAGCGAAAGGTTACTACGGAGCACGTTCACGTGTTTACCGCGTAGCTTTCCAGGCTGTTACTAAAGCGGGTCAATACGCTTACCGTGACCGCCGTGCTAAGAAACGTACTTTCCGTCAATTATGGATTGCACGTATCAATGCTGCTTCACGTCAAAATGGTCTGTCTTACAGCCGTTTTATCAATGGTCTTAAAAAGACATCTGTAGAAATCGATCGTAAGATCCTTGCAGATATCGCTGTTTACGACCAAGTTGCATTCGCAGCGCTTGTAGCAAAAGCAAAAGAAGGCCTAGCGGCAGCTTAAGTTTTTGTATAAGTATTGAAAAGGAGCCTATGGCTCCTTTTTTTGTGCCTGCTATTTACTGCTTTAGCTATGTCATACCTTTTAGTTCCGTGTATCCATTTAACTTAAATTAGCTAAACCAGAATTTTAGGCATGTTCATTGTTGCTCTTAAGGTTGATATTAATTATGTTTTTATCAGTACTTGAGCAAATAATCAAAGGGAACTGCAGTTGGCTGCATTTTTTTGTTGAACTACCGCAGTTTTGGCATCTAAAAAGCTTTAATTGCTATAATTTTTTTAATTAATGCGTTTGCTAGAGAAGTATATGTTTATAAGTTTATTGGTTTTATCTGCAAGTATGGCGAATAACAGTCATTTACCGCCATTATTACCATGGGAAGGTGCGAGCACATCGCTATTGCAACAACAGGGACCTTTAACCACAGACTTTGAAATTTCTGCAGGAGTCTCGTCTCCTAATTATGCTGATACCATGGCATTTGTTGATAGGTTGGTAGCGGCTAATCCCACTCAATTTAAATCAAAAACGATTGGCTATAGTAATAGTAAACGTGCAATAAAAATGTTGATTGCCAGCGAACAAGGCTTTTTTGATGCTGGGCAAATGGCTAACAGCACTAAACCAACTTTGCTTATTCAGGCTGGTATTCACGCCGGTGAGATTGATGGTAAAGATGCAATGTTTATGTTGCTTAGAGATATTGCCACGGGTAAACGTCGCGATATATTAAAAAAGGTAAACATTTTATTTATTCCCATTCTTAATGTTGATGGGCATGAACGCAGTAGCGCATTTAATCGAATTAATCAGCGTGGTCCGGTAAAAATGGGTTTTAGAACAAACGCCAATAACCTTAATTTAAATCGTGATTTCACTAAATTAGATACCCCCGAGGTTAAAAGCGTACTTGCAGTCATTAACGATTACAATCCGAATTTATATATAGACGTGCATGTGACTGATGGGGCCGATTACCAATACGATGTAACCTACGGCTATAACCCAGTATTTGCTAGCGAGTCGCCTGCTATTTCGGATGCACTCAACCGTTACTTTAAACCTGTTATTGACCAAACCTTAACTGATCAAGGACATATCCCTGGCCCTTTAGTGTTTGTTATGGATAAACAAGAATTTAAATCGGGTTTAGCAGGTTGGGTGGCGACGCCTCGTTTTTCTAATGGCTGGGGTGATTTAAGGTCATTGCCAACTATTTTAGTCGAAAACCATTCTTTAAAACCCTATAAGCAACGCGTGCTAGGGACTTATGTATTTATAGATGGTGCTATTGAAGCGTTAGCAACCCATAAAGATAAACTCGCCAATGCGGTAAAAAAAGAACAGCAATTTGTGCCTAAGCAATTAATTGTTAAACGTGGTTACGCTGAGCAAGCTGATCATATCAAATTTAAAGGCATTGCTTATTCTAAGAATATGAATGCTTTGTCAAATCAGCAGGAAGTAAGTTATTTAGGTAAAAAGCAAGATTATGACAAGCTGCCTATTTTTTGGCAAAAAGAAGTACAGCACACGGTTGAAGTCCCTAAATCGTTTTTTATCCCGCCAGTGTATACCGATATTATCGAAAAGCTTGCCTTACATGGGGTATCAATTAATAAACTCAGTGGCGCCAATACACAGCCGTTAAAAATGGCAAAAGTGGCGCAATATAGCTTTGATAAAGCACCATTTGAAGGGCGATTTAGAGTGTCGGCACGTTTTAACTATGAACCGGCCACGAATGTCGATTTAGATGGTTGGTTTGAGGTCAGTACCCAACAAAAAGCAGGCGAGTTAGCCGTGCATTTATTGCATCCAGAAGCACCTGACTCTTTTTTTGCATGGGGTGAATTTAATACAATTTTTCAGCGAACAGAGTATATGGAAAATTACGCATTGCTCCCATTTGCTGAGAAAATGCTCCGCGATGATCCGAAATTAGCAAAAGCATTTAATAAAAAACTAAAGCAAGATAAAGCATTTGCTACAGATCCTGAAGCGCGCTTAAATTGGCTCTATGAACATAGCCCGTTTTACGATCAAGCTTATTTAAAATACCCAATTTTAATGTCATATGAACAAGATATAGTTATTCAAGCGCAAAAAAATAAAGAAATATAAGATGAAAATAATCACAATTCCCGTTACGCAGTTTATGCAAAATTGCCGAATTATAGTATGCGAACAAACCCAGCAAGCTGTGGTGGTAGATCCCGGTGGTGATGTTGACAAAATTAATGCAACACTAACACAGCATAACTTGAGCTTGTCAGCCATCTGGTTAACCCATGGACACTTAGACCATGTGGGTGGAGCTCATAGTTTACGTGAGCAATACAATATAAAGATTATTGGCCCACATAAGGATGAGCGCTTTTGGTTTGATAACTTACCAATGCAAGCCACAATGTTTGGATTTAAACCTATCAGTGCTTTTTACCCAGATGAATGGCTAGCACATGGTGATACCGTACAAGTTGG
The DNA here is from genome assembly GCF_013393115.1 of Pseudoalteromonas sp. Scap03. Lineage (GTDB taxonomy): Bacteria > Pseudomonadota > Gammaproteobacteria > Enterobacterales > Alteromonadaceae > Pseudoalteromonas. Next base: position 2,411,195 of record NZ_VDEU01000001.1, read on the forward strand.
TCAGCTTGCATTTAAAGTACTGCATTGCCCAGGGCACACCCCAGGACACGTTGTATTTTATCAAGATACGCAAAGCACCGTTATTGTGGGTGATGTTATATTTAAAGGCTCAGTCGGTCGTACTGATTTTCCAAAAGGAGACAGTAAGCAGCTTATTAGCTCAATACAGGCCCATATAATGACGTTGCCACTGAGTACCGCAATTTTAAGTGGCCATGGTGAAGATACCGATGTCGCCAATGAGAAGGCAACCAATCCGTTTGTAAGTGGTCAATTTGGTTGATGTGTTTAATTGTTAAAAATATGCAGACTGCTTTTTAAAAAGGCTGTATAATTTAACCAATTTATTAGATAAATAAGAAATAAAATGTCTCTAAATCACGTAGATCGCCAAATATTGGCACTTTTACAACAAGATGCAAGTTTATCAACCGCTGAAATTGCAGATAAAGTAGGCCTATCTCAGTCTCCTTGTTGGCGTCGTATTGCTAAATTAGAACAAGATGGCTACATCAAAAGTAAAGTCGCATTGCTTGATGAAAAAAAGCTGGGCTTTGATATGTTGGTTTACGCCCATGTACGTTTATCAAACCATGGTAAAAAGAATCTAGCCGAGTTTGAAAAACTGATACTTAGCTATGATGAAGTGACTGAATGTTACACTATGGCGGGTACTATGGACTTTATGTTGCGTATTATTTCTCAAGGCATAGAAGGTTATGAGCACTTTGTACGCGATAACCTACTTAGCTTAGAGTACGTCCAAGAGGTTCATTCTAACGTGACCATGACCTGTGTAAAACGTAGTACAGCCTTACCACTGTAAAATAAAAATAAGCCGATGATAAACAAATCGGCTGCATTAACTATAATTGTGAAATGAGCGCTAATTTGATAGAATTCAGCGCTTTTTTTGTCAGCTAAATAAAACTGAGGAACTCAATGTTTAACTTACTCAGTAGGGCGCCAAGCTCTGCTAAAAACGATATTCTCTCTGGATTGACCGTGGCACTTGCCTTGATCCCAGAAGCTGTTGCATTTGCCTTTGTTGCAAATGTAGAACCCCTTGTTGGTTTATATGCCGCATTTATTGTTGGCTTAATTACGGCTATTTTTGGTGGTCGTCCAGGTATGATTTCGGGTGCAACCGGTGCGCTTGCGGTTGTAATGGTAAGTTTAGTACTGGATCACGGAGTGGAATATCTATTTGCCACTGTGTTGCTGATGGGGCTATTACAAATATTGGCTGGGGTATTTAAGCTCGGTAAGTTTATACGTATGGTTCCACATCCGGTGATGCTCGGTTTTGTAAATGGCTTAGCGATAGTTATATTTTTAGCACAGCTCGGGCAGTTTAAAGTACCTGATGGTGCTGGCGGTCAAGAATGGATGACGGGCAGTGCAATGTACATTATGCTCGGTTTAGTGGCGCTAACTATGGCTATTATTCACTTTTTGCCAAAATTAACGACCGCAGTCCCTTCGTCACTGGTTGCCATTGTGACGGTAACTGGCTTAGTTATTGGCCTTGACTTAGAAGCGCGTACAGTACTTGATTTCTTAAAAGGTATGACAGGTAATGAAGCTGCAACGATTGCCGGTGGTTTACCGCAGTTTCATATTCCTATGGTGCCTTTTAATTTAGAAACACTACAAATTATCTTCCCATATGCGCTTATTCTTGCAGCAATTGGCTTAATTGAATCGCTGTTAACGCTAAGCTTGATTGACGAAATTACAGAAACACGTGGCCATTCTAACAAAGAATGTATTGGCCAAGGTGCGGCAAACGTTACATGTGGTTTCTTTGGTGCAATGGGTGGCTGTGCCATGATTGGCCAATCTATGATTAACATTAATTCAGGTGGCCGTTCGCGTTTATCTGGTATTAGTGCTGCGCTGATGTTACTTGCGTTTATTATCTTTGCCTCAAGCTTAATTGAAATGATCCCACTAGCGGCATTAGTTGGGGTTATGTTTATGGTGGTACTGGGTACATTTGAATGGGCAAGTTTTAAAATGATGAAACGCGTGCCTTTATCTGACGCATTTGTAATTGTTTTAGTATCGGGTGTGACGGTTATCACTGACTTAGCCATTGCAGTGTGTGTGGGTGTTATTGTGTCTGCATTAGTATTTGCTTGGCAGCATGCTAAACATATTTACACAACGAACTATATTGATAAAGAAGGTTCAAAAGTGTACGAGTTACACGGGCCTTTATTCTTTGGCTCAGTTAAAAACTTTGCTGATTTATTTGATGTAAAGAACGACCCTAAAGACGTTATTGTTGAGTTTAAATACAGCCGTGTTGCGGATCACAGTGCAATAGAAGCAATTGATAGCCTAGCTGATAAGTACAATAAAGCGGGTAAAAAGTTGCATTTACGTCACTTAAGCAAAGACTGTACTGAACTACTTCATAAAGCACGTGATTTAGTGGAAGTAAACGTAATTGAAGATCCGACTTATAAAGTTGCTTCAGACAAACTTGCTTAATAAATAAAAAGTAAACATTGAGAAGCGAAAGGTACATACCTTTCGCTTTTTTTATGCATATAGCTCAATTGAATCGCTTAACCGAATAGCATCAGCCAACGTTATCGTTTGCGATAGGGCTATTAAAAAGTAAGACAGTTGGTAGTGCTATACACGTTGATAAATCGATATAATAATAACAAATTTATAAGGTAATAATTAATTTTGAATTGGCAGTCTTTAATTGATAACAGACAACGCTTTTTCTGGCTTTTGCAAATCGCTGGCTGGATAGGGTATGCGTTAGTTAATTACATTGGATCTAAAGTATTCGAAATGCGTGATATTTACGTATTCGTTATTTTACTTAATGCCTATGCGGGCTGTTTAATGACTGTCCCTTTGCGTTATATATATCGCAAAATTTGGAATGCCTCGCCTTGGGTCTTAATCATTGTTGTATTTAGTGCTTCGTATGTAACTGGTACGCTCTGGGCGGTGGTACAAAAGTTTAACTTGTGGGAAATTTATCGACACGGCTATCGCCCTGAAGAATGGTTCTATTATTTACAACAAGGGCTAGACTCCGTTTATATTATTTTGTGTTGGAGTGGCTTGTACTTTGGGGTTAAGTATTACCAGTTACTACAAAGTGAACGCCAAAAAGCGTTAAAAGCAACTACAATGGCGCACGAAGCGCAGTTAAAAATGCTCAGATATCAGTTAAACCCTCACTTTTTATTTAACACCCTCAATGCTATTTCCACTTTAATTTTGGTAAAAGAAAACAAAGATGCTAATTTAATGGTATCTAAGCTGAGTGACTTTTTGCGTTATACACTCAATACTGATCCAATTAAAAAAGTGCCACTAGAGCAAGAGTTACATGCATTAATGCTGTATTTAGAGATTGAACGTGTGCGCTTTGATGAACGGTTACAGGTTAATGTTGATGTGAGTGAGCAAGCTCAACAAGCATTGGTACCTAGCTTAATATTACAACCGATCATTGAAAATGCTATTAAGTACGCCATTGCTCACATGGCAGAAGGTGGCGTTATTGATATAAAAGCACAAGTATTTGCTAATGAATTATTACTTGAAGTGGGCGATAATGGCCCTGGCACTGAAATTGTAAATGGCCAGTTAGTTAATGCACAAGGCGTGGGTGTAGCAAACACCCAAGACAGATTAAAAACGCTCTACGAAAATAATTACTCGTTTGTATTATCACATAATACGCCAAGTGGATTGAAAGTTAATCTGCGAGTTCCGTTTGAGAAGGCTGTGAAGAAATGACAAGAATAAAAACGCTGATTGTTGATGATGAACCATTAGCACGTAAAGGCTTAGCCGTTAGGCTTGAAGAGTTTTCTGATATTGAAGTGATCAAACTATGTAGCTCAGGATTTGATGCGATCGAAAGTTGCAAAAACGAAAAAATTGACCTCGTATTTTTAGATATTCAAATGCCAGGCATGAATGGCTTTGAGGTAGCGCGTGCATTGAGTGAAAGTAGTAAAGACTTGCCTGCCATTGTATTTGTGACTGCGTTTGACCACTTTGCTGTTAAAGCATTTGAAATTCATGCTTTAGATTACATTTTAAAACCCGTTGATGATAACAGATTAAAACAGGCGGTAGAAAAAGTGCATACCTATTTAAAAACTCAGCAGGATAACGCCCATAAGAAAAAATTAGCCAGTTTTGTAGCTGGGATAACGGGTAATAACTGCGAAGAAATTTTAAAGAAATTAGCCACAGGTGATACCTTAACTGATCGTCGCTACCCTGAATCATTAGCAGTAAAAGAGCAGGGCGAAATTGTCAGAGTGCCAGTTGCTACCATACAGTGGGTAGATGCAGCGGGTGATTATATGTGTTTACATTGCCAAGATGGGCAAACGCATATATTACGTAAAACCATGAAAGAGCTAGAACAAGAGTTAGATCCAAGCTTATTTGTACGTGTCCATCGCAGCGCAATTGTTAACACTAAACAAATTAGTAAGCTGGTTACTCAGGTAAGTGGTGAGTACCTATTGGTACTTGAAAACGGTCAAGAGCTCAAAGTTAGCCGAAGCTATCGAGACAAAGTAAAAGCAGCGCTGGCAAGCTAAATTAACCAGAGTTCAGGTTAAATTAACAGCATAAAAAACGCGAGCATATAGCTCGCGTTTTTTTGTAGTAACTTTTACGAAACAGTCACAATCTTCATCGTGTTGGTTGCACCAATCGTTTCCATCGCATCACCATGGGTGATAATCACGGTGTCGCCTACTTGCAGTGAGCCTGCAGCCACTAACGTGCTTAATGCGTCTTTAACCATGTTATCTTTTTCACATTTTGTAGAGTCAAAAAACACTGGGTAAACACCACGGTATAGTGCTGTTTGTCCTAATGTACTGGCATGACGTGAAAGTGAGTAAATGGGTAAGCCTGAGCTAATACGTGACATAAGTTTTGCTGTGCTACCGGATTCAGTCAGGGTGATAATCGCTTTAACAGAGTCTAAGTGATTAGCTGCATACATTGCAGAGAGAGCAATTGATTCCGCATTAGAAGAGAAACGGCTATCTAAACGATGCTTAGAGACATGGGTCTCTTTTTGCGACTCAGCGCCTAAACAAACACGCGCCATAGTAGCAACGGTTTCTTCTGGGTAATCACCAGCGGCGGTTTCAGCAGAAAGCATAACTGCATCGGTGCCATCAAGTACTGCATTGGCAACATCCATAACTTCTGCGCGTGTTGGCATAGGATTATCGATCATCGATTCCATCATTTGAGTAGCGGTTACAACGGTACGGTTTAATGAACGAGCACGACGAATAATGAGTTTTTGCTTACCCATTAGTGCAGCGTCACCAATTTCAACACCTAAATCACCACGGGCAACCATCACAGCGTCAGACGCTAAAATGATATCATCTACTGCTTCTTGTGTTTCTACTGCTTCAGCACGTTCAATTTTAGCTAAAAGCTGTGCATTAGAGCCTGCAGCCTCTGCAAGAGAGCGTACATAACGCATGTCATCGCCACTTCGCGGGAAAGAAACGGCAATATAATCAACATTAATTTCAGCAGCAGTGATTAAGTCTTCTTTGTCTTTGTCGGTAAACGCGGGTGCAGTTAAACCACCACCTAAACGATTAATCCCTTTATTGTTCGAGAGCACCCCACCCACAGTAACCACAGTGTGTACTAAGTGACCTTCAACATGCTCAACAGTAAGCTGAATTAAACCATCGTTTAACAGCAGTAAATCACCAGGAGCCACATCTTGTGGTAGCTCTTTGTAATCAATACCAACGGCGTTAATGTCGCCTTGGCCTTTTTCCATTTTTGCATCAAGAACGAATTTTGCACCAACCGCTAAAGTCACTTTACCTTCTTTAAAGGTTGAAACACGGATCTTAGGGCCTTGCAGGTCAGCAAGAATTGCAACGTGCTTACCTAATTTAGCGGCTATATCTCTAACTGCTTGTGCACGGTCTTTGTGATCTTGTGCAACACCATGTGAGAAGTTTAATCGAACGACGTTTGCGCCTGCGCGAATTATTTTTTCTAAGTTATTATCTCTGTCTGTTGCAGGTCCAAGTGTCGCGACTATTTTTGTACGTCTTAACATTAAATTCTCCTGTGCGCTTATTTTAAGCAAGTTGACGGTTATTTTGTTTTAGTGACTATTTAATAAATCTCATAAGAAGAGTTTAGGTTAAATAGTAATTTTAGTTTTATGCAATTTTCATAACATTGCGACTATTATATACAAGATCAATATGTCATCATTATGACACCGGTGTCACAGGGCGTCAATGATCTAAAAATTTAAATAGCAGCGCTATTTCTTCCCCTGTGAGGGCGGTTGTTTGATATAATTGCAGTGTTTATTTTAACTGTAATAAATGCATGTAGCTTTGCTCATGGCTTAGGCCTGAGTATAATGCACGCGGTATTATTTTAATTTACTAACCAAATAGTTGTTACCGAGGAGGGCACTAAATGCAAGTTGCATTAGTAGGGTTAGGCGTTATGGGGAAAAATCTTGCCCTGAACTTGATTGAAAAAGGGATAACGCTGGTCGCTTATGACAAAAACCCAAATGCGGGTGAAGAGTTATTAAGCTGTGCTAAGTCACAAGGCATGGCTGACAAACTTCACATTGTCTCTGATCTAGGGGATATGGTTAGGCGTTTAGAAACACCGCGTTCTATTTTATTACTTGTACCTGCGGGTGAGTTGGTTGATGCGGTTTGCAATGAGCTTATTGAAGCGGGTGTTCAATGTAGTGATATTATTGTTGACTGCGGTAACAGTAATTACAAAGACGGAATTAATCGCAAGCTAAAATACCAAGACAAGTTTGAGTTTGCCACCATGGGTATTTCAGGTGGTGCTGAGGGTGCGCGTCATGGGCCAGCTATGATGGCAAGTGGTTCTGAAGGTGGCTGGGAGCGTGTCGAGCCATGGTTTACAAAAGTTGCTGCAAGCTACAAAGGCGAGTCGTGTTTTGCTCGCGTTGGACAATCAGCCAGCGGTCATTTTGTAAAAATGGTTCACAATGGAATTGAATACGCACTGATGCAACTTATTGCTGAAGTGTATCAGCTACTTCGTCACGGAACTAAGCGCTCACCAAAAGAAATTGCTGAGATATTTAATGAATGGTCACAAGGCCAGTTAAATAGCTATTTATTGTCAATTTCTAGCCATATTTTGTCACTTGAAAATTCGCAAAATGTGCCCCTTGTTGACTTAATTGATAACAAAGTTGGCGCAAAGGGCACTGGCTTATGGACAGCTCAAAATGCACTTGAATTGGGTATTGCGGTACCTTCATTAGTAGCTGCTGTTCAAGCACGCCATTTAACTAATGCATGCAATACCACTGCTGCACAAGAGATGACGTACAGCGCGCAAAATACCACTCAAGTTGATGTTGATTTAGATGAATTGAAAGATGCATTTACTCTTGCAAGTTTACTAGCGTATCGTCAGGGACTTGCACTAATTAAAGGTGCTTCACGTACCCATCAGTGGAAAGTTGATTTAGCTAAAACACTACAAACCTGGCGTGCAGGGTGTATTATTCGTGCAGATTACTTAGACAGTGTTGCGCAAGGTGTTGAGTTTATTGATACTCTTGAAAAAGAGTCACTCGCAATGCGTAAGGTAACGGGCCAAGCAGTCATGACTGGTCTGGCATTCCCTGTGCTAAGTGCAACACAAACCTACTTAGCAACGTTAACAACACCAAGTAATGGGCATTTAGTACAAGCCCAGCGTGATTACTTTGGTGAGCATGGCATTAAGACTCACAGTGGTGAAACGTGTCATTTAACTGACTTAGTTGATATTGACGCAAAAGTTCGTTAATAAAATCTAAGTAAATAAAAAGGACGCTATATAGCGTCCTTTTTTGTTATTCGTTTAGCTGAACACCTAACGAGTTAACTCACCCCGCAAATTATCTTGCATTAAATGGCGAATCGTTTCGATTTCTAAATTTTGACTAAAAAGATAATGCAGTTTAGTTAAACAGGCTTCTAAGGTCATGTCAAAACCACTGATCACACCTATATTGAGTAGCGCATTTCCTGTGGCATACCCGCCCATATTCACTTGCCCTTTTAGGCATTGAGTGAGGTTTGTGATAATAACGCCGCGCTTGCTCGCTTCATCAAGTATATCCAAAAACTCAGGGTCTTGCGGTGCATTACCCACACCAAAGCTCAGCAGTACCAATGCTTTAATGTTGCCATTAACTAAGCTTTTAACCACTTCTTTGCTGATCCCAGGGTATAAATACAATACACCAATGGCTTGAGGAGTGATCTGCGCAACTTGTAATTCATTTTCTACATACGGACTTAACTGACCTTTGATCAGTTGAATATTAATGCCAGACAGCGCTAATGGCTCTAGGTTAGGGGAGGCGAATGCATCAAATCCATCGGCATGCGCTTTGGTTGCTCGGTTGCCTCTAAATAATTGATTATTAAAAAATAAACTGACTTCCGCTATCGGGTAGTTAGCTGCTAAATACATGGCATTAAGTAGGTTAACTTGACCATCAGAGCGCAATTGAGAGAGCGGAATTTGTGAGCCGGTCACGATAATAGGCTTTGTTAAGTTTTCAAACATAAACGATAAAGCCGATGCCGTATAGGCCATGGTATCTGTACCATGCAGCACTACAAAGCCGTCGTAATCTTGGTACTTACTTTTTATGTCATCAGCAATAAGTTGCCAGTGGGCAGGAGACATATCTGAAGAGTCAATCAGTGGGCAGTATTCATGAATATCGAATAATGGCATTTCTTCACGATTAAATTCTGCGTTATTAACCACAGTTTCGGTTAAAAAACCTTCGGCAGGAATATAGCCGCGGATTGATTTTTTCATTCCTATAGTACCGCCAGTATAAGCGATGTAAATGCGTTTACGTTTCATAAAAAAAGCCCAGTAAAAAAACTGGGCTTAGTATAACGCTAAGTGCTAATCAATACAGCCTGTTAGGGCATTATTGTGCAACTGTACATTCTAAACAGCGCGCGTAAACACCTTGTGGATCGTTATAATCTTTCAGGTTTTCTACTTCGCTGCTTAATTGCTTAATCACGCTTTGCAGGTTAGCTTGACTAGCTAGTACTGCTGATTTTTGTGTTTCAAGTCCAAGCACTGATTTAACCGCGGCGCTACCAAAAATATCTTGGAGCATTTGTTCTTGAGGGCTAAGTGATTGTCTAATTGTTTTAACTTCATAGAAGTTAAGTTTAGCAAGCTCTGCAGCCGCTTTGATAGCGTCTTGCTTGTTACCCAGCTTGTCAACTAAACCAAGCTCTTGAGCTTGCGATGCAATCCAAACGCGGCCTTGGGCAATTTTATCAACTTGCTCAGGGGTCATATTACGTGCATCGGCAACGACATTTAAAAAACGTTCATAAGCTTCTTCAACACTCATTTGAATCACTTGTGCCATTTTTTCATTTAGTGGACGAGTTATTGAAAAACCGGCCATTTCTGTAGTCGCTACACCATCAGAGTAAACACCGATTTTAGCTAAGGTATCTTCAAAGGTCATAAAGGTACCAAATACACCGATTGAGCCGGTAATCGTACTAGGTGCTGCCCAAATTTCATTTGCCGCTGATGCAATCCAATAACCACCTGATGCAGCTACTGAGCTCATTGAAGCAATGACTGGTTTACCTGCGGCCTTAAGCGCCAATACTTCAGCACGAATAACTTCAGAGGCAAACATGCTGCCACCGCCAGAATCAATACGTAACACGACTGCTTTTACTTTATCGTCAAGGCGTGCCTTGCGTAATAGTGCAGCTGTTGAATCACCGCCAATCTCACCGGCACGACGCTCACCGTCTACGATGGTACCTCTAGCTACAACAACAGCGACTTTTTCTGTCATTGGGTTATCAAACTCAATTGGCGGCTTAACTAAGCTTAAGTATTCACCAAAAGACACTTGTTTAAATGTTTTACCATCTTCCTCAGCGCCAACTAGATCAATTAATTGCTGACGAATTTGTTGATTAGTTTTGAGAGAATCAACCCATTTATTATCCAGCGCGTATTTACCCGCATCACCATTGGCAGCCTGCATTTTGGCTAAATAAGTATCCATTGTTTCATCAAAATTTGATTCGTCAAATGGACGCACCGCACTTACATCTTGCTTATATTCGTTCCATAAAGCACCTAACCATACGCGGTTTGCTTCTTTAGCTGCTTCTGACATATCGTTTCTGATAAACGGTTCAACGGCAGATTTGAAAGTACCTACACGAAATATATGCTGAGTGACTTCTAATTTTTCTAATGCATCTTTGAAGTAAAGCGGGTACATACCGTAGCCTTCAATAAGCACACTACCATAAGGGTGCATCGCAATTTCGTCTGCATGCGCGGCAATGTAATATTGCGCTTGGGTATAGTAATAACCTGAAGCAATTACTTTTTTTCCAGTTGCTTTAAATGCATCAAGTGCTTTTGTAATTTGCTTAAGCTTATTTAAGTGCGCTTTTGGCATTTCTTGTAAATCAAGCAAAATTGCGCTGATACGAGAGTCTTGTGACGCCTCATTGATCACTTCAATGACATCATCAAGTAGTATTTCAGTAGGGGTATCAGCACTTGCTGTTACATCATTAATGGCCGCTTCTACAGGGTCTACGTAGGTTTTTTCTTCCACAATAGGACCGTTTAGGTTGAGCCTGAGGACAGAACCCTCTTCGACAATGATTTTATCGCCGTCACTTGATACTGAGACAATGAAAATGATAACCAAAAATAAAAATAATAAATTTAGTACTAAACGACGCGAGAAGTTAATCCCTGTCCATATACCTTTAAATACCTTCGCTATCAAAATAGCTCCTTAAATTCGTACAGCTAAAACGTTATTGCCATAGTAGCTTAGAATATAAATTAATTTAACTGCTAAATCGTAACGAAACATTTATAAATTCAATTACACTTATGATTATACGAATGTTTATGTCACTTTTAGCCGTATTTTACAATTAACAGTTATACATAAAACAAGATTATTTAGGGTGTTTTAAATTAAAAAGTTTAAGTTTAAGCTGCTCGTATATTGCTTATTTTGCGTCATTAAAGCAGAATTGGACAAACACACAGGTTAGACCAGTTATTGGGGCACAGGATGTTAGAACAAAAACTAGAACTAAAACACACACAACTACGCAACCGTTTAGTAATGGGATCAATGCATACCGGCCTTGAAGAAGGTTGGCACAATCGTAAACGCCTTCGTGCCTTTTATGAAGCACGTGCCAAAGGTGGCACTGCAATGCTTATTACCGGAGGCTACAGCCCTAACTTACGCGGTAAGTTAACGCCTATTTCCTCATCATTTAATAGTTATTATGATGTATTTAAGCATCGTGCATATACGCAAGCTGTTCATCAACATGGTGGTAAAATATGTTTGCAATTATTACATGCTGGGCGTTATGCGTATCACCCTTTTAATCAGGCACCAAGTGCTATAAAAGCCCCGATTAATCCATATAAACCAAAGGAAATGTCTTTAAGTTCAATTAACAAAACGATTAAAGATTTTGCTCACTCGGCTTATTTAGCTGAAAAGGCTGGTTACGATGGCGTGGAAGTAATGGGCTCAGAAGGTTATTTGATTAATGAGTTTATGGCACCGCATACTAATAAACGAAACGACGAATTTGGCGGCAGCCTTGAAAACAGGATGCGTTTAGCCGTTGAAATTGTAAAAGCGGTAAGAGCAAAAGTATCGGATAAATTTTTAATTATTTTTAGACTCTCGGTTATAGATCTAATCCCTAATGGTTCCACCCCTGATGAAGTAACTCAACAAGCTGTTGCACTTGAAAAAGCGGGTGTTGATATTTTTAATACCGGAATTGGTTGGCATGAAGCGCGCGTACCTACAATTGCGAGTATGGTGCCACCAGGTGCATTTAAAGAAGCGTCAAAGCGTTTAAAAGATGTTATTAGCGTGCCTGTTATTGCGGTAAACCGCATTAATACCCCAGAGATTGCTAATGATATTTTAAATGCTGGCGAAGCTGATTTAATTTCTATGGCGCGTCCATTATTAGCCGATCCTGAATTTTTTAATAAATACGCGGCTAAGCAATCTGAGCATATTAATATTTGTATTGGTTGTAATCAGGGTTGTTTAGATCATGTATTTAAAGGTAAGCGCGCTACCTGTTTAGTAAATCCACAAGCAGGTTTTGAGCTTGATTACCCGTTAGAAAAAGCAGAGAAAGCTAAAAATGTATTAGTTGTTGGCGCTGGACCTGCAGGTTTATCGTCTAGCTGTTACTTAGCGCAAAAAGGGCACAATGTAACCCTGATTGACCAAAAGCAACACATGGGTGGGCAATTCAATTTAGCGATGCAAATACCTGGTAAAGAAGACTTTAATCATACATTAGCTTACTTTACTAATGAACTTAAGCGTCTTAATGTAACCATTGAATTAGGCAAAGCATTTAGTGACAGTATGCTAACTGAGTTTGATGATGTGGTATTTGCAACCGGTGTAAGGCCACGTGAGGCTACGATTAAATGCAGCGATGATAAGCGTGTATTTGCTTACGATGAAGTTATACGCGGTGAAGTAGAGCTGGGTAATTCTATAGCTATATTAGGCGCAGGCGGTATTGGTTTTGATATGGTGGCATTTTTAAGTGAACATAAGTCACAAAGCATTAGCGACTTTAAAACCCAATGGGGTATAGAGTGCGAACCTCAACCGCACAAAGATGCTCGTCAGCTCTATATGCTAAAACGCAGTGCAGGGCGCTTTGGTGGTGACTTAGGTAAAACTACGGGTTGGATCCACCGTCAAGTTGCCAAACAGCATGGTGTTAAACAAATTGCAGACTGCCAATACTATAGTTTTGATAAAAACGGCCTAACCATTAGTGTGGCTGGTGAAACTCAAGTACTGCCAGTTGATACGGTTATTGCCTGCATTGGTCAAGTGTCTAACGACGAGTTATTTAAAGCACAAGCTGAGAGCGCCAACGTGCATGTTATAGGTGGCGCTAAATTGGCTGCTGCTATTGATGCTAAACGCGCAATATTTGAAGCGTTACAAGTAGCAAGGCAAATTTAATCTTTAAGGGCGAAATAATTTAGCTCTGTGCGCGGTCATGTTTGTTTATAGTCTATAACTTAATAAACAATGAACATACAAGAGTGCGCATGATTAAATTAATTACACTTTACGACAATATTATAGGTAAATTATCTTTATTGGATGGTTTGCCTGCTTTGCTTTTTCGCTTGATTTTAGCGCCTGTAATGATTATTGCAGGCTATAACAAACTCGCAATAAGTGGCGATACTAATGGTTTTTTTAATCAGTTTTTAGCCTCTGATGATGTCGTTCAGTGGTTTGGCAATAGTGACTGGGGATTAGGATTACCGTTTCCTGATTTGCTGGCTTTTTTAGCCGGTTGGAGTGAGTTTTTAGGAGGTTGGTTTTTACTTATTGGTTTATTTACGCGATTAGTGAGTATTCCACTTATGTTTACAATGGTGGTAGCAGCAACAACAGTACACTGGCATAACGGCTGGTTTGCTATAGCGCCAACAAATCCACAAACAAGTGCCGCCCAAGTACTTGATTGGCTATCAGTCCCTGGTGCCAAAGAAAGCCTTGAAAATTCAAAAGAAGTACAAGTCCGCATAGGTAAAATTCGCAGCTTAGTTGAAGAATATGGCTTTGAAGATTACCTATACGAAAAAGGTAAACCATCAATACTAAATAACGGCATCGAATTTTCTGCTATTTATTTTGCCATGTTACTTAGCTTATTCTGTACCGGAGGTGGGCGTTTTGTAAGCCTAGATTATTGGTTTAAACGCGGTGCCTACATCAATAGTTACTAGGATATAAACACTCGCTTCATTAATTTTATCTGCTTGGTAGTTTTAACCCTGCAGTGTTTATTTTTTACTTATAAATGTTACTCTTACGTTTTGAATTTTGAGAGCACACTATGGATGCTATTGAGCTTTTACTCACTCGCCAATCTGATGCAAAATTGACAGCGCCAGGGCCTAATGAAGAGCAGTTAAACATTATTCAGCAGGCTGGGTTGAGAGTGCCCGATCATGGCTGTATTGCACCGTGGCAATATATTATTGTTCAAGGTGATGCGCGTCATAAGTTAGGTGAAATTTATTATCAAAGCGCTATAGCAGAGCAGCAGGCTGAAAAAGTAATTAATCGCGCTAAGGAGTTACCGCTTAGAGCACCCATGATTATTATTGCGATTGCAAAATATCAACCACACCCAAAAGTTTCTAGAATTGAACAAGTACAAAGCGCAGGTTGTGGCGTATTGGCAATGCAACAAGCCGCATTCGCTCAGGGGTTAGGCGGTATTTGGCGTACGGGTTACTTTGCACAAAGCCCCAGTGTTAAACAGGCGCTTAACTTAAATGATGATGATGAAATAGTCGGTTATTTATATTTAGGGACGCCGGCAATTGAATGCAAAAAGTCACCAAGGCACAAACCAGAAAATTATTTTAGTTTTTTGTAGAAATAGTATGAACTTTTTATATTCAATATAGTCATAATTCATTAAGTTAATCGTGTTACACTACTGCGGTTAATATTGTAGCTGCGAGAAGCGCACGGAAGCACTAAACGTAATAAATCTTCTTCAGTTTGTTTTTTAATCGGTTGTTTTTTGGTAATGTATGGAAAGTCTTACCAATAATAACGATAAAGAAGACGAAAATGATGGGAAATTTATTTTTACGTGAAAAAGAAAACTGGTTTGCTTGGTCAATCTGGGGTGTAGTTGGCGCGCTTGCGACATTTTATGTTGCAATGAGCACTCAAGCTGAGCATTTTATTGCTGCTTCAGCAATAGGGGTGCTGGTATTGCTAACTTGGTGGATGCAACAATCGAAACGGTTTGATTTTGGCAGAGCCTTTAAAATATGTTGTTATGTTTTACTGTTCACTGTACTGCCTTCATTTGTATTGGTTGTGATCCCGAGCGATGACCTTAATCGCTTCGATTTAATATTTCAAAGTATTGCATTTTTAACAGCCAGCTTATTGGTCTGTTTAGTGTGCTCTTGGATTGCTCGTAGGCCTAAGCAATATTACTAATAATGGCTAATTGATAACTAAAGCGGTTTATATTTAACTATTTAGCCGGTTTTATTAAAATAGGGCTTTACAAGCTAAGCGTATGATCTTATTATGCGCGCCGTACGGAGAGATGGCAGAGTGGTCGAATGCACCGGTCTTGAAAACCGGCAGGGGTTTATAGCCCCTCTAGGGTTCAAATCCCTATCTCTCCACCATTATTTAAAAAACCGCCTTATTGGCGGTTTTTTGCTATCTGGAGCTTTATAATGTCACAGTCCCCGGAATTATCCTTTTCTAAACGTTTACTTAAGCACATTCTTCTATGGACTGTGTTTGGTTATTGTTACCAAAGCGCCATATCGTTATTACAAAAAATGGCTATTGATGCATATCCAGAAGACGCACTAATAATGACCTTATTATATGGCATCGGGTTTAATATTTTATCGGGGCATTTAATTACAAAATACGATAATTATTGGCCTGTATGGGGCGCGTTTTATATTGGCACTATCGGTTTAGTAGCTGTGCCTCTTTTACTGGTCGGTGTGGCTGGATTATTGTCGATGAGCTTACTTGTTGGAATTTTGCTCAGTTTGCCTGTGTGTACCTTTGCTATTGGTTTAATTAAAGAAAAACTCAATAAAAACTAGCCCCAAAGACCTTTTATTTTGTGATAGCATATACGGGTCTTTTAACTAACAAAACGTGAATAACACATTATGTCAGATAATTTTACTACAGATGCTGAAAAAGCAAGTTACGGTATTGGCTTACAAATGGGTGAGCAACTTAAGGCTAATCCTTTTGAAGGTTTAAACTTAAATTCAGTATTTGAAGGCATGAAAGATGCGTATGCAGGCAGTGCTTTTCAAGTTGAGATCCCTGAGATCCAAGCTGCATTTGAAAAAATTAACGAAGAGATCCAAGCTCGTCGTGAAGAAGAAGCTAAAGTACTCGCTGCTGAAGGCATTGCATTTTTAGAAGAAAACGCAAAACGTCCTGAAATTACAGTAACTGAGTCAGGTCTTCAGTACGAAGTACTTGCAACAGGTGAAGGCGAGAAGCCAACTGCTGAGTCTACAGTACGTGTTGATTACCACGGTACTTTAGTAAACGGTACTGTTTTTGACAGCTCATACGAGCGCGGTCAACCTGCTGAATTCCCAGTGGGCGGCGTGATCAAAGGTTGGACTGAAGCATTACAAATGATGCCAGTAGGTACTAAGTGGCGTTTATACGTTCCTCATGAGCTTGCTTATGGTGAACGTGGTGCCGGTGCAGCAATCGCACCTTACTCAACACTTGTATTCGACGTTGAGTTACACGCAATTCTTTAATTAGAACGTACATAACATTTTAGTTATGAAAAAACCGCATTCATTAATATGAATGCGGTTTTTTATTGTCTCATTAAACTGATCTTTGCTTAAAAGTAGCCTCTTACTCCAAATTGGAAGTTACGACCAGGAAGTGGCGCGGTGTCTTTAATAAACGAGCTGTGTACAAAACCAAGTTCATCAGTAATGTTATCAACACTTAGGTAAAGCTGTGAGTCAACGGCACCTAAATCAAGCTGATAATTGGCTTGTAAATCAATCAATGTATAGCCATCTGTTGCTGTTTCGTATGCACTAATATCATTTTGCTCAAAATAATGTGTTCCTGTTAAGGTAAATTGTGCGCTACCTAGGGTGTATTGAAGTTCTGAACCCAATTTATTAGCAGGAATGCGTGGTAAATTTCCTTCATTATCTTTTAGTTTGGCGCGAGTAGAATCACCAAATACTTTTACCATGGCGCTGGGGTTTATTTGATAATGTACATCAAATTCAAAACCATACAGCTCAGCATCTTTACTTGTGAACTGATAAACATCAATTGCGTCACTGTGACCATTGGCTGCAGGTTCAAAACCATCCATTTCATCAAACACTAATCCTGTGTTTTGCTGATAATAAAAGTTTTTAATGTCGTTATAGAAAAAGTTGACAGTGTAACCAAAGTCTCCACTAAAGCGACGTAAACTAATATCTAGATTAGTTGATGTTTCTTGTTTAATTTCTTCAGGCTCAAAATGCGCTTCGTTACCTTCAATATGGTAACCCAAACCAAGTTCATAAGTCCCGGTAGCAATATGCACACCATTAGAGAGTAGCTCCGCTGAAAGTGGTGCACGTTCTGAATGTGACAAACTAACGGCTAGGTTGTGACTTGGCATATACTCCCAAATCGCACCTGCTGAGGCACTTAGATTAGTAAAGCTTTGGGTGTAGTTAACAGTTTCATCTGCTGATACAGGTTCGTCATCATGGCTGTGCTGATGCGTATCTACATCACTTTTTATCTCATAATCTTCTAAACGGGCGCCAAGTTCTACGGTGACGTCACCAAACTTGCGTTCTTCAAGTAAATATAGCGCATGAGTCGTAGTGATACTTGCAGGTGTAAAGGCTTCTTCACCAATCGCGTCATAATCAGACTCACTATAGTGATAGCCAATCATGCCATGCCATTGGCCTAATTGATGCTCTACGTTTAAACGTGCTTCAGTGGTTTCATTACTAAAAGTGGTGCCAATAGCGCCGTCTTCAATTTCACTATGGGTATAGTCTGTGTAACCAAGACGTAGGTTAATAGACTCAATCCAGTTATCATGAAATGCATAACTTACCAGCCCCTGCCAACGGTCTTGTTCTAAATGAGCATAAACAGGTGTTTCTGAATGTTCTTCACCTTCGTGTTCTTCATGCTCGCCTGCTTCTTCATGTGCATGATCGTGTTCATGATGAGCATGTGAATGGCCTGGAATACCATAGTCTGTTTCGATATTACCGTATGAAAATCCAACGGTTAAATGCTCACCCACATAGCTAGTACCAAAATTAACTGTTTCACTGTCTATAAAGGTATTTTCAACTGAAGTAGCTGTTTCTTCATCGCCTTCAACATGTACTTCACCTTCTTCATGTTCATCCGGTAAATTAAAACGAGGTGTTTGGTAATCATCACCGCTGCGTTTAGTACCATCAAAATGGAAATTAAAGTTATTGCTACCCGTTTCTAGTTTTGCTGCGTAGGTATTCGCATTTGAAACTGTATCGTGTGTGTATTGGGCAGCTCCAGATAGAGAGTCAATGTTATTGGTTGGAATACGGTTATCAACCACATTGACTACACCACCAATAGCACCAGAGCCATAAAGTAGAGTGCTTGGGCCACGTAACACTTCAATTTGCTCTGCCGCTAGGCTGTCACTTGATGTAGCGTGATCAGGTCCAATGCGAGACGCATCGCTGCTATCCAAACCATTTTGTGTAATTTTAACTCGAGGACCACCTAAGCCGCGGATAATCGGACTTGATGAAACAGGGCCAAAATAACTAGCATTAACGCCTGGTATGCCTTTAAGTGTCTCACCTAGCGTCGGCTTAGCTTTATTTTTTAGCTCATCGCCTGATAGCACACTTACTGGTGAAATCATTTCTAAGCTATTTTTATGCAGGGCAGAGGCATATACAACAACAGTTTCAACCGAAGTTGGCTTTAAAGTAACATCAATAGTGTTGTCTGTATTTTCAAGCGATATACGAGAATCTAGGTAGTTATCTTTACTGATATGTAATTGACTCTTAGAATCTATGTCAATACTAAACTGGCCTTGTGCATTACTTTGCACGCTTTTTGACTTACCATGAACATGAATTGTGGCATTGGCAATGGGTTGCTTTTTTGTGTCTGTTACCGTGCCGTTAATCGTCGCAGCAAGTGCAGAGTGAGAACACAAAACAGACAGTAGTGCTGAGGATATGAGTGTTAGCTTAGTCATAGTTACTTCAATTCGTGGTTGTTATGTTGTGATATAATATAACACTACAAAATTATGCTATCAACAATGTTATACTATAACTTTAAAATTTGCGTTGAATAACACAATAGAGCGATAAATTTAATCTAGCACGGTATTATTACAGTTAAATTTAAGAGCGACTGTCTATCATCAGTATGTCTAACTTTTTTTGTGCTTTAAAATGATTTTGCTTATCGACTGGTTCGAGCATTTCACAGTCATCGTTTATCATTTCTGAAATTAAACTCGGATAATGCCTGCAATCTTGGGGTCGGTCATGATAAATACTGCAAGTATATTTATCTTTTTCTTCAGGGGATGCTTTATTGGCAAGCTCTAAAAATGGGCATTGCGTTAATTGCTCACCCGTCGTTGGGTCAAACCATAATTGATCGTTTTTAACGTATTGAAATATTTCAGGGTTGAATAACGCCCACATTTCAATTTCATCCTGATTAGTATCTAAATCTGCCGCACCATATTTGGTACAGCACTTACCGCATTGATTGCAATTTTGCATAGGGTAGATTTTTACTGTTGCTGTTAATAGTAAGCATTAAGTGTAGCACTCTAATATCCGTGTCAATAAACTAAACAGTGCTTTTTGTTGCTTATACTACTTTTGTAACAACGCGGCGCTTAATAATAATGTATTATTAGATAATAGGTTTCTGACACAGCGCTGTAAAAAATTAAATAGGCGCATTAATTAAGGTAGCGAGTAATTATGAATACTAAAGTATACAAAGCGGTTCACGATTTAGCAGAAAAGTTGATGGCAGCTGCCAATAAAAATGATACTAAACAGTTTGAATCTTTATATGCAGAGCTCAAAGCAATTTGTATTGAAAACGAAAATACCGCTAAAGATCACCCTGTACAGTGGGAAACTCTAGCAGATTTTACCGAAGAGCTAGAAGACGCTATTGAGACTTACGAAAAAGCGTTGCAGAAGTCGATAGAAATTAATAACAAAGATCATATGTCGTCGGTTGCATTTTCTATGGCTACTTTGCAGCTTGAGCTGGGTGATAAAGAAGCGGCGATTAAAAATCTACAAGATGCAAAAGTCAGTGCGAATAAAATTGAAGACAAAGAATTAAAGTCAGAGATCCATGAGCTATTAGAGTCACTGGTTGAAGAAGAAGGTTAGGAAACTTTATAGTGATTATTAATAATCAGCGCCAGTAGTTTACACTTGGCGCTTTTTTATGAAGAAGATAAAGTTCAACTTCATAAAATACTTATAAATAACTTACCGAGTAATTTTTTGGAGAAAAAATGCTAGCGCAAATAGAACAATGGATTGATAAAACGAATAGCGAATATGCAAATCAAAGAATATGCTGTGAAAAATTTGCTAGCGAGTTTGAGGGCTTTTACCCAAATGAATTTTTGAAAACTGCATTTTATGTAGTTGTTGATAAAATTCCTAAACCTGACTTTACAAGTTTACGTGAACTTGGTTTAAGCAATTTTATTGATATGGATGTAGCTGGAATAACCTATAAAAATACATATTATATACTACCTAACGCTGTGCATAATTTAAGAGTGCATTTTCATGAGCTTGTTCATGTAGTTCAATGGCGTGAACTCGGTGCGCACGCTTTTATAATGCGTTACATCAATGAAATCCAAACCTGTGGTTACAATGATGCTCCACTTGAAAAAATGGCCTATAAACTTGATGCGCACTATACCAGTAATGGAAATAAATTTAATATTCCTGACTACATTACGCAACAGCTTTAGTTAATTACTATTATAAAAGGAATTTATATGTCACGTTTTTTGTTTTATTCACTAGCTCTATTTACTTTTCATGTGCAGGCGAGCTCTTTTGATGATGATATCGTTAATGCATTAATCTATAGAACAACACAACCAGTAACTTACGATGGTGCCTATCATCAACTTGAGTATCCAGGTGGTGATGTGCCCGCTAATATTGGTGTGTGTACCGATGTTTTAATTAGGTCGTACCGGCAGCTTGGTGTTGATTTGCAAAAGTTAGTACACGAAGACATGCAGAACAATTTTCGTGCATATCCTTCTAAGCGTATTTGGGGATTAACCAAGCCAGATAAAAATATTGATCATCGACGTGTGCCTAACTTACAAGTTTACTTTGAGCGCCATGCAAAAGTGTTAACTAAATCGCTTAATGCAGAGGATTATAAAGCCGGTGACATAGTTACTTGGATGCTGCCAGGTAATTTACCGCATATCGGTATGGTCGTTAATGAAATAGCGCAGGGCAGCGGCAACCCGCTTATTGTGCATAATATTGGTCGTGGACCAGAAATGAGCGATATGCTTTTTGCGTATACAATTACGGGTCATTACCGATTTGTGCCTGCAAAATATTCAGAGTAAATAACACTGTACTAGTAGGCGTGTTTGAGTTTAAAAACACGGCATACAGGTTTGGTACAAACCTAGCTGTTATATATTATTCTAGTGCTGTTAAATACGCTTAATGTGAGTTACTTACTTTAAATTAATACTGATATCACCATTTGGTTTGCAGCAACACAAGAGTATTTCACCATCGCGAACAAACGCTAACGGCTCTTCATTGTAATTAACTTCACCAGAGACAAGTGTTGCTCGACACGCACCGCAATATCCCTCACGGCATTGGTAAGCGGCATCAATCTTATTCGATTCTAGGCAATGTAAAAGAGAAGGGCAGCCAGCGGCAAAATCAATGCGCTGGCTGTTATCTGCAAGTGTGATACTTGCAGTGGTTCTATCAGTCATTATAAATCAAAGTCACCAAATTCATCGGCATCTACTTGTGAGTCAATCTGACCAACTAAGTATGAGCTTATTTCGGCCTCTTGAGGAGCAACTTGCACGTTATCTGACACTAACCATGAGTTGATCCATGGAATAGGGTTACTGTTATTTTCAAACTGTGCAGGCAGACCAATCGCGGTCATACGCGCATTGGTAATGTACTCAACATATTGACATAGAATGTGTTTATTCAAACCAATCATCGAGCCATCTTTAAATAGGTACTCGGCCCATTCTTTTTCTTGCTCTGCGGCTTCAACAAACATTTTAATTGCTTCTTCACGGCACTGTGCGGCAACAATCGCCATTTCAGGGTCATCTTTACCATCTTGCATGATATTTAAAATATGCTGAGTACCTGAAAGGTGGAGTGCTTCATCACGGGCAATAAGCTTTATAATTTTAGCATTACCTTCCATCAATTCACGCTCGGCAAACGCAAATGAGCAAGCAAAGCTCACATAAAAGCGAATGGCTTCTAAAATGTTCACTGACATCATTGCCAGGTACAATTTCTTTTTCAGCTCAAATAAATTAACTACCACGGTTTGGCCATTAATTTCGTGTTTGCCTTCACCGTATAGGTTGTAAAGCGATACAGAATTGATTAGGTCATCATAATAAGTAGTTACCGCATCGGCACGCTCACTTATTTTGTCATTGCTAACAATGTCATCAAAAATGAGTTCAGGTGCTTGGGTTACGTTACGAATAATATGGGTGTACGAACGACTATGAATAGTTTCACTAAACGCCCATGTCTCAATCCATGTTTCTAGCTCAGGAATAGACACAATCGGTAATAGCGCTACGTTAGGCGAACGACCTTGAACACTATCAAGCAGCGTTTGATATTTTAAGTTGCTTAAAAATATGTGCTTCTCGTGATCGGGAAGCGCTTGAAAGTCTAAACGGTCTTTACTTACATCAACTTCTTCAGGTCGCCAAAAGAAAGACAATTGTTTTTCTATTAGTTTTTCAAAAATAGGGTATTTTTGTTGATCGTAACGTGACACGTTAACGGTTTGACCAAAAAACATTGGCTCTTGCATTTGGTTATTATGGTTTCTGCTAAAAGTAGTATAAGACATGTTTATCACTCAAAAAACTATCACTAAAACTATCAGGACAAAGCGGGCAGGGCGCCCGCTTTAAGTTTAACTATTAAATTTTACACGCGCCGCCTGCACAATCATCATCTTCCACTTCTGGAGTGTCTTCTTGAGCATCTGATGCGCCATCGCGGGTATTATGGTAATACAGTGTTTTAACACCTAACTTGTAGGCACCGAGTAAGTCTTTTAGTAAGACTTTCATAGGTACTCTACCGCCTTCGTATCTGTTTGGATCATAATTAGTATTTGCTGAAATTGTTTGGTCGATAAATTTCTGCATTATGCCTACTAATTGTAAGTAACCATCGTTTGATGGAATATCCCACAGTAACTCATAGTTATCTTTAAGGCGTTCGTACTCAGGAACAACTTGCTTTAAAATACCATCTTTACTTGCTTTAACACTAATATGGCCACGTGGTGGCTCAATACCATTGGTTGCATTTGAGATTTGCGATGATGTTTCTGATGGCATTAATGCGCTCAGCGTTGAGTTACGCATACCGTGCTCTTTAATGTTGGCACGTAACGTATCCCAATCAAGGTGCAGTGGTTCATCACAAATTTTATCTAAATCACGCTTATACGTATCTGTTGGCATAATACCTTGTGAGTACGTAGTTTCGTTAAATTTAGGACATGCTCCACGCTCTTTTGCCAGCTCATTAGATGCTTTCATTAAGTAGTACTGAATCGCTTCAAATGTTTTATGCGTGAGTGCATTTGCGCTGCCATCTGAGTAACGCTTACCGTTTTTAGCTAAGTAGTAGGCGTAGTTAATCACACCTATCCCTAGGGTACGACGTCCCATAGTGGCATTTTTTGCCGCCGGTACTGGGTAGTCTTGGAAATCAAGTAAGTTATCTAGTGCACGTACTGCAAGCTCAGCTAACTCTTCTAATTCATCCAGTGACTCAATCGCGCCTAAGTTAAATGCAGACAAGGTACATAAGGCAATTTCACCTTCTTCATCATTTACATTGTTCAGTGGCTTAGTCGGTAATGCAATTTCTAAACATAAGTTAGATTGACGAATAGGCGCCACTTTCGAAATAAATGGGCTATGTGTATTACAGTGGTCAACATTTTGTAAGTAAATACGACCGGTGCTGGCACGTTCTTGAGCAAACATAGAAAACAGTTCAATGGCTTTAATACGTTTTTTACGAATTGACTCGTCTTGTTCATACTTTACGTAAAGTGCATCAAATTCGTCTTGATCTTCAAAGAATGCGTCGTAAAGGCCCGGCACGTCTGAAGGGCTAAATAAGGTAATGTAATCGTCTTTAATTAAACGCGAATACATTAATTTATTAAACTGTACGCCGTAGTCTAGGTGACGTACGCGGTTATCATCAACACCACGGTTGTTTTTAAGTACCAGTAGGTTTTCTACTTCTAAATGCCAAAGCGGGTAGAATAAAGTAGCGGCTCCGCCACGTACACCGCCTTGCGAACAACTTTTAACGGCTGTTTGAAAATGCTTATAAAAAGGAATACAACCTGTGTGGTACGCTTCGCCGTTACGAATAGGGCTACCTAATGCACGAATACGTCCGGCATTAATACCAATACCGGCACGTTGAGAAACGTATTTAACAATCGCTGATGATGTCGCGTTAATTGAATCTAAGCTGTCGCCACACTCAATCAGTACACATGAGCTAAATTGGCGCGTTGGTGTACGTACACCCGACATAATTGGTGTAGGTAAAGAAATTTTAAATAATGAGACCGCATCGTAAAAACGTTTGATGTAATCAATACGCGTTTCACGTGGGTAATCTGAGAATAAGCTTGCCGCAACTAATATATATAAAAACTGTGCACTTTCGTAAATTTCACCGGTTACACGGTTTTGAACTAGGTATTTACCTTCAAGCTGTTTTACTGCTGCGTAGCTAAAGTTAAGATCGCGTGAATGATCTAAGTAAGCATCTAATTCATCAAGTTCTTGCTCTGTGTAATCAACAAGCAAATGTGCGTCGTAGCGTTTTTGTTCAACCATGTCAGTAACGTGGTCAAAAAGGCGCGGTGGCTCAAATTGGCCATACGCTTTTTTACGTAAATGGAATACAGCTAAACGAGCAGCAAGATACTGATAATCAGGTGATTCTTTTGAGATCTGATCCGCAGCGGCTTTGATAATCGTCTCATGAATATCTTTAGTACGAATACCGTCATAAAATTGAATATGCGATTTAAGTTCAACTTGTGAAACCGAAACGTTGTTTAAACCTTCGGCGGCCCATTCAATAACGCGATGGATCTTGTCTAGATCAAGCGGCTCTTTACGGCCGTCACGTTTGCTTACAGATAACTGTTGGTTCATAGTTTTGCCTGTATTCCTTGGGAATTAAATATTTTTGACCAATGAGTGCACTTAAAACGCCCAGTGCCTATTCTTTTATTGTTATTTCCACCGCATAGGTAAATTTAATCGAATAACATTTAGCCACAATATCTGGTGTTGTTCAAATTAGAGATCACAAGATAGTGTGGTCTGTGATCTTTTGCAAGGGACAGAAACCGCTCTCATTGTGGATAACGTTGGGATAACGTAATTGTGTTAGTAGGCATTAACCTTTGATCATTCGGTTAAGTTGAAATTTGTAAAAATCAACTAAGGAAAGATTAAATTTACGCTTTTTAAAAATAAATTTCGTCTGCTTTTTTTATCATCAAGCTTTGCGTAAAAACTAACACAATCACAATATGTAGTGTTTATTAATTAACATGGCACTATATGTGGTTGAATGCATCTATAGGGCTATGCCAATTAAAATCTGCATTCCAAGCCAATGCTTCGTCTATACTCGGTACATATCCCCACAGTGCGGTAGCGGTGTGCATATTCGCAGCTTTACCTGCTTGTATATCTCGCTGTGCATCACCTATATATAGGCAGCGCGAAGGATCAACACTCATTTGCTCAGCACAATGTAATAAAGGAAGGGGTGAGGGCTTAGATTCAGCTAATGTATCACCACTTATCACAATTTGAGCATTTTTTAATGCAGGAATCGCCTCGACTAAAGGATCGGTTAAAAAGCCAGGCTTATTTGTCATAATGCCCCACGGGATCCCTTTATTATCAAGGGCAATGAGTAACTGTTCTATACCTACAAAGCATTGGGTATGGGTGGCAATATTGGCAGCGTAGTGTGCAACTAGCTCTGCTAAAAGTTGCTCTTGCGGTTGTTGCGCCCAAGCTTCTTTAAAACCAGCAGCAAGTAATGCTGCTGCGCCATTTGAAGCTGCGGGTCGATATATATCACTGCCCACTAAGGGCTGTTGATGATTATGCAGCACACTATTTAGCGCGGCGCCTAAATCATCAGCGGTATCGAGTAAAGTGCCATCTAAGTCAAACAGCAATGCTTGATATTCAATTGGGCTAGTAGGTGTTTGCAAGCTTGCCATTACGCTAACTTCTCAAAGTGCAGCATATAATTTACGCTGACGTCATCATTAACCGTATATTGCTTTGAAAGTGGGTTGTAACTTAATCCTGCACTGGCACGTACCTTCAAGCCTGCTTGTTCTGCCCATGCGATTAATTGCGCAGGTTTAATAAACTTTTTATGGTCATGGGTACCTTCAGGCACCATTTTTAACAGTTTTTCTGCACCGACAATAGCGTATAAATAAGCTTTAGGGGTTTTATTAAGGGTAGAGAAGAATACATCCGCCCCAGGTTTTGCTAATTTAGCGACCGCATGAATAATAGAAGCAGGGTCGGGAACGTGCTCTAACATTTCCATGCAAGTAATCACATCAAAGCGCTCAGGGTGCTCATCAGCAAATTGTTCAGCAGGTACTTTTATATATTCAACGGGTACACTTGTTTCTAAACTGTGTAACTTAGCGACAGTTAAAGGCTCTTGCCCCATATCGATACCTGTTACCTTTGCACCCATTCGCGCCATGCTGTGACTTAAAATACCGCCGCCACATCCTACATCGAGGGTTTCTTTGTCAAATAATCCTTTAGTTTTGTCAGCGATAAAATCTAATCGTAATGGATTAATTTCGTGAAGCGGCTTAAATTCGCCTTCTAAATCCCACCAACGCTCTGCGATGGCTTCAAACTTTGCTATTTCTGCGTTATCTACATTTTGATGTTCGGTCATAAAATACTTCCTCGTCAATCTGAGGCCATTATATAGGGCTAAATTGATAAATCGCAAAGTTTTGCGCCTGTAAATTAAAATTAATTGTGATAGCATGGTTGCTTAGAAATAATAACAAACACTCTTAATACCTAATACTGGGTTGTTAAGAGCTGATACTGAAGGAATGTGATATCAAATGACTGATCTCGCCAATGAAATTCTGCCAGTCAATATTGAAGACGAGTTAAAAAACTCCTACTTAGATTACGCCATGAGTGTAATTGTAGGACGTGCATTACCAGACGTACGTGACGGTTTAAAACCTGTTCACCGCCGCGTCTTGTTTGCAATGAACGAGCTTAGTAATGACTGGAACAAGCCTTACAAAAAATCGGCCCGTGTGGTCGGTGACGTAATCGGTAAATACCACCCACACGGCGACAGTGCAGTTTATGACACCATCGTACGTATGGCTCAGCCATTCTCACTACGTTATATGCTAGTTGATGGTCAGGGTAACTTTGGTTCGGTTGATGGTGATTCAGCAGCGGCAATGCGTTATACAGAAGTACGTATGGCAAAAATGTCGCACGAATTATTAGCCGATCTTGAAAAAGAAACGGTTGATTTTGTGCCTAACTACGACGGCACAGAACAAATTCCTGATGTGTTACCGACTAAAATACCTAACCTGTTAGTTAATGGTTCGTCAGGTATTGCTGTTGGTATGGCGACAAATATCCCGCCACACAACTTAACAGAAGTAGTGAATGGCTGTTTAGCGCTTATTCAAAACCCTGAATTAACTATTACTGAGTTAATGGATTACATCCCAGGGCCTGATTTCCCAACTGCGGCCATTATTAATGGTAAAAAAGGCATTGAACAAGCCTATCAAACCGGTCGTGGTAAAGTGTACATGCGTGCGCGTGCTGAGATTGAAACTGATGAGAAAACTGGCCGCGAAACGATTATTGTTCATGAAATCCCTTACCAAGTTAACAAAGCCCGTTTGATTGAAAAAATTGCTGAGCTAGTTAAAGATAAAAAAATTGAAGGGATCAGCGCATTACGTGATGAATCAGATAAAGACGGTATGCGTATCGTTATCGAGATCAAACGTGGTGACGTAGGTGAAGTTATTTTGAACAACCTTTATTCACAAACTCAGTTACAAACTGTGTTTGGTATGAATATGGTTGCGTTAATTAATAACCAACCTAAGTGTTTCAACTTAAAAGAAATGCTTGAAGAATTTATTATTCACCGTCGTGAAGTTGTTACCCGTCGTACGGTATTTGATTTACGCAAAGCCCGCGACCGTGCGCACACGCTAGAAGGTTTAGCGATTGCACTGGCAAATATTGACCCAATTATCGAACTTATTCGTAAGTCACCAACACCTGCTGAAGCAAAAGTTGCACTAACAGCGCGTCCTTGGGAATTAGGTAATGTTAAAGCCATGCTTGATAAAGCAGGTGAAGACAATGTTGCCCGCCCAGATTGGCTAGCAAGCGATCTTGGTATTCGTGATGGTCAGTACTATATTTCTGAGCAACAAGCTCAAGCAATACTAGACTTACGTTTGCATAAACTAACAGGTCTTGAACACGAAAAAATTCTTACTGAATACCAATCGTTACTAGACCTAATTGCTGAACTATTATTCATTTTGGCAAGTCCGGAACGTTTAATGGAAGTTATTCGTGATGAGTTAGTTGAAATTAAAGAACAATATGGTGATGAGCGCCGCACTGAAATTAATGCAGCTGCACACGATATTAGCCTTGAAGACTTAATTAACGAAGAGAACGTGGTTGTGACCTTATCACACGAAGGGTACGTTAAGTATCAAGCGTTAAGTGATTACGAAGCGCAGCGTCGTGGTGGTAAAGGCAAGTCAGCAACCAAGATGAAAGATGAAGATTTCATTGAACGTCTACTTGTTGCCAATACGCACGATACTATTTTATGTTTCTCTACTGC
The DNA here is from genome assembly GCF_013393115.1 of Pseudoalteromonas sp. Scap03. Taxonomy (GTDB): domain Bacteria; phylum Pseudomonadota; class Gammaproteobacteria; order Enterobacterales; family Alteromonadaceae; genus Pseudoalteromonas. The sequence goes on from NZ_VDEU01000001.1 coordinate 2,440,196, forward strand.
GGGTCGATTATATTGGCTTAAAGTGTATCAGTTACCACTTGCAAGTCGCGCAGCGCGCGGTAAGCCAATTGTTAACTTATTACCGCTTGAAGCAGATGAACGTATTACTGCTATTTTGCCGGTACGCGATTATGAAGATGATAAATACATCTTTATGGCGACAGCATTTGGTACGGTTAAGAAAACACCATTGACTGCATACAGCCGTCAACGTGCTAGCGGTATTATTGCCGTTAACTTAAACGAAGGTGATAGCTTAATTGGTGTTGATATTACCGATGGTAGCAACGAAATTATGTTGTTCACTGATGCGGGTAAAGTTGTACGCTTTAAAGAAGCTGAAGAAACCACGGTAGTTGATGAAAATGGTAACCCTGTTCTTGATGAAGAAGGTAAGCCTGAGATTCGCTTCAAAGGTGTACGCCCTATGGGTCGTACTGCAACAGGTGTTCGTGGTATTAAGATGCCAGACGAACAACGTGTTGTATCACTGATTGTACCTAAGAATGATGGTGCAATATTAACAGTAACAGAAAATGGTTACGGCAAGCGTACTCAACTTGAAGACTACCCATCTAAGAGTCGTGCAACACAAGGTGTTGTATCAATTAAGGTGAGTGAGCGTAATGGTGCCGTTGTTGGTGCTGTTCAAGTTGATGACAACGACGAAATAATGATTATTTCGAATCGTGGTACCTTAGTACGAACTCGCGTTAATGAAGTTTCTACGGTTGGACGTAACACCCAAGGTGTTATTTTGATCAGAACTATTGACGAAGAGCAAGTAGTTGGTTTACAACGTATAGAAGAGATTGAAGTGACTGAAAGTGACTTGATTGATATCGAAGACGTTGAAACAGTAGATACGGTTATAGATGAAGTAGCGGATGACAATCCTCCTTCAGAATAATTGAGATTGAAAAAAGCGGCCTTGGCCGCTTTTTTTATGTGGTTGAAAAAAACTAAAGACACTTGAATTAGTTTAATACCAATTCACTTAATTAAGTGGTCTATTTTAAGGCTGGAAAAACGTGTTGATAGCTAGGCAAAAAATTTGCTATTTAGTTGTTTAAATGAGAATTTTTTAACGCAGGTAGCGACACGTTTAGCCCCGTAAAATGATTAAGTATTATTGCGGATTGGTATTAGTTCAAGTTAAACAGTAAATTACTGGAATGAGGAAAAGGTAATGAGTATTTATAATTTTTGTGCGGGTCCTGCAATGTTACCACCGGCTGTCATGCAAAAAGCACAAAAAGAGTTTTTAGACTGGCAAGGGCTTGGCGTTTCAGTAATGGAAATGAGCCATCGCAGTAAAGAATTTTTAGCATTAACGGCTAAGTGTGAAGCTAGTCTACGTCGCTTAATGAATATTAGTGATGAGTTTGAAGTGCTGTTTATGCACGGCGGTGGTCGAGGTCAATTTAGTGCCGTACCTTTAAACCTCCACGTTGATGGAAAAAAAGCGGTGTATTGTGAAAATGGCGTGTGGTCAAAAAGTGCAACTAGCGAAGCTGATAAGTTTACTCAAACTCACACTATTGACGTACGTAATGACGATAATGGCTTATTTTCTATCAAGCAGGTAGCCGATTGGGTTTTACCAGCCGATGCTGCATATATTCATTATTGCCCAAATGAAACTGTAGATGGTCTAGAGATTTTTGATGTACCCAGTCACCCAACAGCACCGATTGTCGCCGATATGTCGTCGACTATTCTATCGCGCGAAATTGACGTTAATCAATTTGATTTAATCTACGCAGGTGCTCAAAAGAATATCGGCCCATCGGGTATTGCTATCGTAATTGTTCGTAAAACGCTACTTGAGCGTGAAGGGCTAGCTAAGCCAGGTATTTTAGATTACGCACTTGAAGCAAAACAAGGCAGTATGTTTAACACTCCACCTACATTTGCATGGTATTTAGCAGCTGAAGTATTTGAATGGCTTGAGCAAAATGGTGGTGTTAAAGCCATGGAAACACATAATACTGTCAAAGCGCAGCTGCTTTATGACTTTATCGATGAGTCTGATTTTTACACCAACAAGGTAGCAAAACATTGTCGTTCACGTATGAATGTGCCTTTTTGGTTAGTTGATGAAAGCCTAAATGATAAGTTTGTTAAAGAGTCAACAGAAGCGGGCTTATTAGCGCTTGAAGGGCACCGTATTGTTGGCGGTATGCGCGCGAGTATTTATAACGCAATGCCACTGGAAGGAGTTAAAGCATTAGTTGATTTTATGGCGGCTTTCGCAAAGGAGAACAGCTAATGGAGCAACTTTCTTTAGCGCCTATTTCACAGGTTAATGGCAGTGTTACTCTGCCGGGTTCGAAAAGCTTGTCAAATCGCATTCTATTATTGGCTGCACTATCAAACGGCACTACGGTTGTAGAAAACTTATTAGACAGTGATGATATTCGTCATATGTTGGGCGCCTTAGCGCAGCTCGGTGTGAATGTGACACTTAATGATGAGCGAACCATCGCGACCGTAGAAGGTGTAGGTGGCGTATTTAAAACGCCAACTGAAGCACTGTTTTTAGGTAATGCAGGTACAGCATACCGTCCTTTAACGGCCGTGCTTGCAGCGATTGCTGGGGAGTATGAGTTAATTGGTGAGCCACGTATGGAAGAGCGACCAATTGGCCACTTAGTTGATGCACTGCAAGCCTTAGGTGGTAATGTTAGTTATTTAAAAAATAAAGATTATCCGCCGCTTAAAATTGTTGGTGGGCAAATAGCAGGTGGTGAAGTCGAAATTGACGGTAGTATTTCAAGCCAATTTTTAACTGCGCTTCTTATGGCTGCACCGTTATTTAAAGGTGATACTCAAATTAAAATTAAAGGCACGTTAGTGTCTAAGCCTTACATTGATATTACTCTTGATGTAATGGCGCGTTTTGGTGTTACCGTTGAGCATGATAATTACAGTACTTTTTTTGTAAAAGGTGCACAGCAGTATCAAGCCGTTGAGCGAATTATGGTCGAAGGGGATGCTTCATCTGCTTCTTACTTTATTGCTGCTGCAGCAATTGCCGGCGGCGAAATAGAAATTAAAGGCGTCGGTGCTAAATCAGTTCAAGGTGATATTGGTTTTGCTAATGTTATGGAGCAAGTAGGTGCAAAAATTGATTGGTATGACGAACGTTTAGTTGTTCGTAAAGGTGAGCTTAACGGTATTGATATTGATGCGAATGCAATACCTGATGCTGCAATGACCCTGGCTACAGTTGCCTTGTTTGCAAAAGGGCCAACGGCAATTCGCAACATTTATAACTGGCGAGTAAAAGAAACTGACCGTTTACACGCTATGGCTACTGAGCTTAAAAAAGTAGGGGCTGAAGTAGTTGAAGGGCATGACTTTATTGAGATCACACCGCCAAAACAATTTAATAATGTGGCTGTAGATACCTATGATGACCACCGTATTGCCATGTGCTTTGCAATGGTGGCGGTAGGGGGTAAGCCAATCACGATTAACGATCCGGCCTGTACTTATAAGACATTCCCAACATTTTTCAACGTGTTAGCATCTGTCAGTAAATAGGCTATTTATAAGTATTTATAAAAAGTTACATACTAAAAGCGGATAATCTTTAATAATTGACGTATAATGTGGCGGTTTATTTTGGTGTGCATTGAAGGAGGTTTTAAATGCCGGCGTTATTAATGCCCGTAATCACCGTAGATGGCCCAAGTGGTTCTGGTAAAGGAACTGTTTGTCGCTTATTGGCTGAAAAATTAGGCTGGGATGTGTTAGATAGCGGTGCAATTTATCGCGTACTTTCACTTGCAGCACTTCATCACCAAATTGCGTTAGATAACGAAGAAGCACTGGTTCCACTAGCTGCAAATCTTGATGTGCAGTTTCTGATAGACAGTGATACTAATGCAGGAAAGATTATTTTAGAAGGCGAAGATGTAACAACCACTATTCGAAATGAAGAAGTGGGAGCTGCAGCGTCCAAAGTTGCGGCATTGCCACGAGTTCGTGAAGCGTTACTTCGTCGCCAGCGTGCGTTTAGAACTGAAAATGGCTTAATTGCTGATGGTCGCGATATGGGCACTGTTGTGTTTCCTGATGCGCCATTAAAGATATTTCTAACCGCAAGTGCAGAAGAACGTGCTCGCAGACGTTTTGTTGAGTTGAATGAGCGCGGGCTTGATGTTACACTAAGTGGTCTATTACAAGACATTCAAGCACGTGATGATCGCGATATGAATCGCGCCGTTGCGCCGCTTGTACCTGCAGAGGATGCGATTGAGCTTGATACTAGCGAACTCAACGCACAGCAAGTCTTTGATAAAGTTATAACTTTATTAGATTCAAGTATCTCTGAAGGTAAGCTTCCTAAACGAAGCTAAACACATTTTATGCACCAGCAGGACGCCAGTGCTATTTTAACAACCCCATGCAGCATGGTTGCTTATTGGTATTAATATATGAGACGTATATTCGTATGTCAGAAAATTTTGCGCAGTTATTTGAAGAAAGCTTAAAGGGTTTTGAAGCAGAGCAAGGCTCTATCGTTAAAGGTACAGTAATCTCAATCGAGAACAACATTGTACTTGTAGATGCTGGTCTTAAATCAGAAAGTGCTATCCCTGCAGAGCAGTTCAAAAATGCTGCTGGTGAACTAGAAGTTGCTGTTGGCGACGAAGTAGATGTTGCACTAGATGCAATCGAAGACGGTTTCGGTGAAACTATCCTTTCTCGTGAGAAAGCGAAGCGTCACGAAGCGTGGATCCGTCTTGAGAAAGCATGTGAAGAGCAAGAGACTGTTACTGGTGTTATCAACGGTAAAGTTAAAGGCGGTTTCACTGTTGAAGTTGATTCAATCCGTGCTTTCCTACCTGGTTCACTTGTTGATGTTCGTCCAGTACGTGACACAACTCACCTTGAAGGCAAAGAGCTTGAATTTAAAGTAATCAAGCTTGATCAAAAACGTAACAACGTTGTTGTTTCACGTCGTGCAGTTATCGAATCAGAAAACTCACAAGAACGTGAAGAGCTTCTTGCTAACCTTGTTGAAGGTCAAGAAGTTAAAGGTATCGTTAAGAACCTTACTGACTACGGTGCATTCGTTGACCTTGGTGGTGTTGATGGCCTACTACACATTACTGACATGGCGTGGAAGCGTGTTAAGCACCCTTCAGAAATCGTTAATGTTGGCGACGAAATCGCAGTTAAAGTTCTTAAATTCGACAAAGATAAAACTCGTGTATCTCTAGGTCTTAAACAGCTTGGCGAAGATCCATGGGCAGCTATCGCTGGTCGTTACCCAGAAGGCTCTAAACTTTCTGGTCGTGTAACTAACCTTACTGATTACGGTTGCTTCGTAGAAATCGAAGAAGGCGTTGAAGGTCTAGTACACGTTTCTGAAATGGATTGGACTAACAAGAACATCCACCCTTCAAAAGTTGTTTCACTTGGTGACACTGTTGAAGTTATGGTTCTTGAAATCGACGAAGAACGTCGTCGTATTTCTCTTGGTCTTAAGCAATGTATTGCTAATCCTTGGCAGGAATTTGCTCGTCTACAAAACAAAGGCGATCAAGTTACTGGTAAGATCAAATCAATCACTGACTTCGGTATCTTTATCGGTCTTGACGGTGGTATTGATGGTCTTGTACACCTTTCAGACATTTCTTGGAATACACCTGGCGAAGAAGCTGTACGTGAATTCAAGAAAGGCGACGAAATCACTGCTATCGTATTGCAAGTTGACCCAGAGCGTGAACGTATCTCTCTAGGTGTTAAGCAAATCGAAGCTGACCCATTCAATAACTACCTTGATGCAAACAAAAAAGGTGCTATTGTTAAAGGTAAAGTGACTGAAGTTGATGCGAAAGGCGCAACTGTTGAACTTATCGAAGGCGTTGAAGGTTACATCCGTGTAGCTGATATCGCTCAAGAGCGCGTTGAAGATGCAACTACTGTTGTTTCTGTAGGCGACGAAATCGAAGTTAAATACGTTGGTGTTGATCGTAAGAACCGCACTTTAAGCTTATCTGTTAAAGCTCTTTTCGAAGCAGAAGAGAAAGAAGTACTAGAGAAGCTTAAGAAAGAAGAGCCAGTGTTCGAAAACGCAATGGCAGCTGCTTTCGCAAATGCACAAAAAGACTAATTAATTATAGTCTTTTAATTGGAAGGGCAGTTTATGCCCTTCCACTATTTCTTTTAAGGAAACGCTATGACTAAGTCAGAACTGATAGAAACACTTGCTGAACAACACGCACATATTCCTGTGAAAGATGTTGAGAACGCTGTTAAAGAAATTCTTGAACAAATGGCCGGCTCATTATCTTCTTCAGATCGTATTGAGATCCGAGGTTTTGGAAGTTTCTCTTTGCATTACCGTGCACCTCGTACAGGTCGTAATCCTAAAACAGGTGAAACTGTAGAGTTAGATGGTAAGCATGTACCTCATTTTAAGCCAGGCAAAGAACTACGTGACCGTGTAAACGAGAGCATTGCTTAGTAAATTTATTGGAGTAGTTACTTGTTCAAGGTATTAAAAATTATTCTGGCAGCACTTTTTTTAATTGGTGCATTTGTATTGGGTTCGCAAAATCCACAATTAACACAAATTAACTACATAATAGCCAGTAATACATTACCTTTAGCCGTTATAATAAGTATCTGCTTTTTGTTAGGTGTTGTAGTGGGTTGCTTTGTGAGCTTTAAATTGTTTACGCAATTAAAGTGGCAAAATTACCGTTTAAAAAAGCAAATAACGCCTGAAAAAGATAATAAAAAGCGTATTGCCAACAAAGATACCTAATTATGATTGAGCTGTTGTTTTTACTGCTTCCTGTCGCCGCCGGTTATGGCTGGATCATGGGAAAAAACAGTGCGAAAAATCAGGCTCATCAATTTAATAGAGAAATCACTTCTGAATACAGTAAAGGGTTAAAGTTCTTACTGGACAGAGAAGAAGATCAGGGGCTTGAGCATTTAATTAATTTGCTCGAAGTAGCTGCTGACTCTGTAGAACACTATTCTACATTAGCCACTATGTTTCGCCGCCGTGGCGAGCTTGACCGCGCAATAAAAATTCATGAATTGCTATTAAAACACCCAAGCCTTAACGAAAAACAAGCTGCCAATAGTCGGTTAGAATTAGCAGAAGACTATATTATGGCAGGTTTACTCGATAGCGCAGAAGAACATTTAATATGGCTGGTAAAAAATAACCATGAAGATGCTCTTGAGCCAATTATTTCCTTATATTCACAGACCCGTGAATGGGAAAAAGGCATTAGTATGTTTGAAGCGCATACTGAGCTTTTTTCAAAAGAACAACACTTCAAAGCCATCGCAAACTTTTATTGTGAATATGCTATTACCAGTAATAATCCTCAACTTATGCGCAAAGCTATTAGCTTAAACTTTAAAACAATCAGGCCTCTATATGAGCTTGGTTTGTCTGCCTATACAAAAGAAGATTACGTAAAAGCAATTTATTATTGGCGAGAACTTATCTGTCAATTTACCTTTTTTGCGCCATTATTTATTGATAAGTTAGCGCATAGTTATAAGCAACTTAAACTAACCCATCAGTTTCATGAACTCGTGAACGACTTATTAGATAAGGGTGGGGTAATGATAAAAATACAGCATTGCCAAGCGTTGCTTGAGCAAGGTCACACTGAACAAGCCTTTGAATTTTTAACCGACAGTTTAAAACGTCAACCTACCATCCGTGGCTTTAGTTTTTTACTGCAGTTAATGAGCGCCGAAAATAAAAATACCAAAGATGTGCTTAATCAAATAGATAAACTTGTTACCTCATATATTGCTACCAAGCCTGACTTTCAATGCCAGCATTGTGGCTTTACAAGTTACACCATTTATTGGAATTGCCCTTCGTGTAAACATTGGGAAACCATTGTGCCTAGCAGAGGCTTAGACGGATTTTAATCTTTATACTTTTCGCTCACTAGTAGGATAGTTATGTCTTTCGAACAATCAAAAAAAATTCTTATCGCTCTTGATTATGATGATCAGCAAACTGCTTTAGCATTTGTGAAACAGTTATCACCGGATACCTGTCGATTAAAAGTGGGTAAAGAAATGTTCACATATTTTGGCCCTGAATTTGTTAAAGAGCTGGTTGATTTAGGTTTCGATGTATTTTTAGATTTGAAATTTCATGATATCCCAAATACTGTTGCTAAAGCAGTAACCGCTGCAGCTAAAATGGGCGTGTGGATGGTTAATGTTCATGCAAGTGGTGGTTTTGAAATGATGCATAAAGCAAAGCAGGCACTCGAACAATTTGGTGATAAAGCTCCTTTATTGATTGCCGTGACCGTTTTAACCAGCATGGATGAAACTGAGCTTGGGCGTTTAGGTATAACTAAATCACCACAAGAGCAAGTTATGCATTTAGCAAAACTAACAAAGCAAGCAGGGCTTGATGGTGTGGTTTGTTCTGCACAAGAAGCACAAAGTTTAAAGGCGGCTTTAGGCAAAGAATTTAAACTCGTAACCCCAGGTATTCGTCCTGCTGGCAGTGATGCGGGCGATCAAAAACGTATTATGACACCTAAAGACGCGATTGAAGCTGGCAGTGACTATTTAGTAATAGGGCGTCCGATTACTCAGGCACAAAACCCTGTAGAAGTATTAAATGATGTTAATAAATCAATAGCTTAAATTTAAAGTATGCATAATTATAAGGAGTTTATTACAACTTTTTTTGTTTGTGCTACATTTAGTTACGGCTATGCAGTGAGGAACTAACTTTGCGTTTAATAATGTTTGTAGTGGTAATTATCATTAGTGGCTTTGCTGTTAATAAATATGTATTTTCAACCAAAATGTATGATGATGTTTCGAATGTTACCGATTTGGTATCTGATTACCCCGTTGATTTATTTAAGTTTAAAAAAATCGCCCAAAACTATGCTCAGCATTTATGTTATACAAATGAAGCTGTTTTAGCAGGACTTGATATAAGTAGTAGAGAATGTGTTGATGTACACGATGAAATGCAGAATGAGTGTACAAAAAAAGTATTTAGATTAGCGCCATTAAATATGACATCTAAAAAAGAATTAATTGAATATTCAAATCAATATTCACGTTGTACCTTACCTTACAAAAACATTAAGTTATAAATTTTAAATACGAAAAAGCCACTTAAGTTTATACCTAGGTGGCTTTTTTATAGAATTATTTTAAACGAATAGACTTAGCTTCAATATCAATTAAGCCTTGTTTAAATAACCCACCAATGGCTTTTTTGTAGTTTGCTTTACTGGTCGAGAAAACTTTTTTAATTAATTCAGGTTCAGATTTATCGCCTATGGCTAAGATGCCACCTTCATCTTTTAGTTTTTCCATAATTTTTTCGCCAAGTTCACTGACTTTACCCATACCTGGCTTTTCAAGTATAACGTCAATTTTTCCGTCTTCACGCACTTTTTGAATAAACCCTTTGAGCTTTTGACCAACAAATAGGTTTTTAAATACCATGTTGTAAAATACAACACCAAAATGAGACTCTTCAATAAGTACTTTGTAGCCGATATCGGTTTTACCTGCCACAATTAAATCGACTTCTTGCAAGTGGCTATACTGCGGCTCGTCTTTTGATAAAAAGCGATTAAAGTTGGTTGAAGCACAAATTCGCTGACTGGCATTATCTAGGTATAAACGGACTAAATACGAGTAACCTTCTTGCATACGCGGTTTTTGTTCATTAAACGGTGCAAGCACGTCTTTTTCTAAACCCCAATCTAAAAAAGCACCAATGCTGTTTATTTCTTTAACGCGCAGTAGGGCATATTCACCGACTTGTGCGTGTGGTTTTTTAGTTGTTGCTGTTGGCAGGTTTGCGTTATCTAAAAAGGTAAAAACGCTGATGCTATCGCCAGCTTCAAGTTCATGTTTAATCTCGTGTTTAGGTAAAAATACTTCACCTAAGTCATGGCCATCTAAATAGGCACCTTCATTACTGACTTCTTTTACAAATAAGGTTTGGGTAGTTCCAAGGTAACTCATAATTATTCCTGCTCAGGCTTTTTTTTACGACGCATAGGGGTATCACCATCGATGTTAAGTGGTGCTTTAATTGGGGCTACTGGTTTTTTCGGTTTCGCTTTGCGTTTTTGATGTGGTTTTTTATCAGCCACTACCTTTTTAATTGGTTTAACTGGCGTAACCTTTTTCTCTTTGATGCCTTTAAATTTCGCTTTTAAACCATCAACCACCGCAAACGACAATTCGTCATTTAAAAATGACTTTATTGCTAAGTAACTTGCCCAATCTTTAGGACCAACAAATGATAGCGCGTTGCCTTTAAAACCAGCTCGGCCTGTGCGACCAATACGGTGAACGTATTCTTCAGCGTGTTTTGGTAGATCAAAATTAATAACATGGGTCACACTGAGTAAATCTAAACCGCGAGATGCAACATCAGTAGTAATTAATATTTTAAAGTTCTCACGGCTAAACGCATCCATGATATCAAGGCGCTTACTTTGAGTTAAATCCCCGGCTAGTGCGACAGACTTAAAGCCTTTACTATTTAATGCCTCGCTTAAGCGACTGGTATCAGCACGTGTTGCGGTAAATATAATACATTGCCCTACATTATCTTGATTAAGAAAATGCTCAAGTAGCGCTTCTTTATGATCAAGATGATCGGCTAAATACAATGTTTGTTTAATATCACTGTGTTGCTCATTGGCTGCACTGAGAATAATTTGTTTTGGTTTTTTTAATAAATTACGCGAAAGGGCATCTACTTGAGCATGATCTAATGTCGCTGAAAACAATAGGGTCTGGCGTAATCGGTGATCTGCCAGTTCATTAATTAACTTAAGCTGGTCGGTGAAACCTAAATCCAAAATACGGTCAGCTTCATCAAATATAAGTAGCTCTAAGCCACTTAACTGTAAAGAGCGTTGCTTTAAGTGATCGGCTAAGCGCCCTGGTGTAGCAACCACAAAATGTGGGTCGTTGCGCAGTGCTTTAATTTGGTCGTTAAAGTTTTCACCACCGAGAATTTTAACTGCCTTAATATTGGTACCGGCAATAAGTAACCGTAGTTGGGTGAACACTTGGGTTGCAAGCTCACGAGTTGGAGCAACAATAAGTACACGAGGATCACGTTTACTGAGTGCTTTTTGTTTCATTACTCGCTGCACAGCAGGTAATAAAAACGCTAAAGTTTTGCCTGACCCAGTTTTTGACTGAGCGAAAATGTCATGTCCAGCGAGTGCCGTTGGCACAGCATGAGCTTGAATATCGGTAGGCTGGGTGATCCCTTGGTGCGCTAATTGTGTTTCTAGGCGAGTATCAATCCCAAGATCAGTAAAGTGCAATGTATATTTCTCCAATATGAGCAAGTCTTGTAAATTTATCCGCGCATTATAGCCCACTGAGCCACTGCGCTAACAGTAAAAAGCGCATTATCATCCATTTTTTTGCATTTAAATAAAAAAAGCGTAAAATACGCGCCCCATATGCGCCGGATTTACGATTCGGTAAACGCCCCTTGCGGGGTTTAAAGGCAAAATAGGAAAACCATGACTGCTATCCATAAAGATAATGTAACCAGCGATCACTTTGTTGTGTGCGCACTGTATAAATTTGTTTCTTTACCTGATTTTGAAGCACTTCGCCAACCTTTACTTAATGTAATGGAGCAAAACGACGTGCGTGGTACTTTGTTAATTGCCGCGGAAGGAATTAACGGAACTGTTTCAGCAAAACGTGAAGGCATAGATAACTTACTGGCGTGGTTAGACACCCAGCCTAATTTAGACAATATTGTTACTAAAGAATCATATGATGACGAATGCCCGTTTTATCGCACTAAAGTAAAACTTAAAAAAGAAATCGTGACTATGGGTGTTGAGGGCGTTGACCCATTAAAAGTAGTGGGCAGTTATGTTAAGCCAAATGAATGGAACGCCCTTATTTCTGATCCAGAGGTTATCCTTGTTGATACCCGAAATGATTATGAAATTGAAATTGGTACGTTTCAAAACGCGGTCGATCCAAACACGAAGACGTTCCGCGAATTTCCGCAGTGGGCCAAAGAAAATCTCGACCCAGAAAAGCATAAAAAAGTAGCTATGTTTTGTACAGGTGGTATTCGCTGTGAAAAATCAACAGCTTATATGAAAGAGCAGGGCTTTGATGAGGTATACCACCTTGAAGGCGGCATATTAAAATACCTAGAAGAAGTACCAAAAGAAGAAACCATGTGGGAAGGCGAGTGCTTTGTATTTGATAACCGTGTCGCGGTAAATCATGACTTACAAAAAGGCTCATATGATCAGTGTCACGCATGTCGGATGCCTATCACAGAAGAAGAAAAGCAAAAGCCTGAATACATGGAAGGGGTGTCGTGTCATCATTGTATTGATGATGTAACCGACGAGCAACGCGCTCGTTTTGCTGAGCGTCAAAAGCAAATAGAATTGGCACAAGCACGCGGTGAAGGCCACATTGGTAACGAAGCACAAGCTGCTTTACAGCAACGTAAAGAAGCAAAAAAAGCGCAAAAAGACGCACAACGAAATAAATAATACCACGCGTTTATTTATTCATTAAAAAACCTCAGTAAATACTGAGGTTTTTTATTTAAAAGTAATTTATAAATAGCGAGCTACATTGCTTAGCAGCTTAAAGGTTTGATACTCACTTTGAGCTTAATCAACGAATACAATAACTTTTATCTATCGGCGTAAGTGTAATTTTATTAGCTGAATTTACAAGAACACATTCTGTGTTTTTATCGAGTTTTTTCTTTTGAATAACCGTAAATTCACCTTCATCAGCAGCGTATAAGTTATACTGATAAGCCGTATTACCTCCCTCAAATAATGCAGTAAATAACCCTCCAACTAAACCGCCGACAATAGCGCCACCAATCATTTCTTCGCTGTTGCCATCTAAGCTGTCAACAAAGCCAAAACCCGCTCCCGCAGCTATGCCTGTTCCAACTTCAGAGGAAAGTGTTACTTTTTGCTCTGACTCAACAGATGCATAATAGCGTTTAATTAATTGATTTTGACTCGTACGATCAACCCCTTGTGATGCACAGCCACTAAGTAGTAAAACCAAAATTATACTTTTATTCATAAATACTCGTTTGTATATTCACTCTAATGACCAAATCATAGTGTTTAATACGCACAAAATATGTGGTGATTTTGTAGGCTGGTGTAAGAATGTGTAGTAAATACGTGGGTGTTTAATTTCAGCGTGTTGTTTTGCTAATTTGTCGTACTAAGCTATTTATTGATCATAGAGGTGTTAAACTGCGTAACATAATGGAAATAATAATTAATTAGGGTGATCCTTTGAAGTCGCAAAATCTTTTAATGGGCATAACGGCCTTATTTTTATCGGTTAGTTTGCCAGTAACTGGTGCTAGCGTGGTCGTTGAAAATATCGCTATGGAACAAGCCCAACAGCAGGTTCAGGCCGTTGGTAATGCTGAAGCTATCCATTCTGTTATTTTATATCCTGCCGTAGGTGATAAAGTAGCAGCGGTTCATTTTAAACCTGGCGATAAGGTTAAAGAAGGTGATATTTTACTTGAGCTAGATTCACGTAGGCAAAAAGCGGCCCTTGAAGAGGCTAAAATAAAATTAGCAGATAGTCAGCGAACTTTAAAACGTTTAAAACAAAGCCAAGCTAAAGGAGCTGTTCCGCAAAGTGATGTAGATGATGCAAAAACCATCGTGGAGCTTGCAAAAGTTACTCTCACTCAAGCCGAAACTGAATTAGAAGACCGCCAAGTCCGTGCCCCTTTTAATGGCACTATGGGGCTGACTGACATTGAAGTGGGTGACAGAATCACAACACAAACAATGATTGCTAGCATCGATGATACCCGCCAGTTATACATTAATTTTAACGCGCCTGAATCAGCGATTGCGATGCTCAGAAATAATGCTAGTGTACGCGTGTTCCCATGGCAATCGCAAGCGCCCATTGAGGCAGAAATAGCTTATTTAGACTCACGTATAGACCCACAAACTCGTACCTTAAGAGTCAAAGCAAAGTTAAATAACAAAGATCAACAATTCTTACCGGGTATGAGTTTTCGAGTACATATAGAAGTATTAGGTCAACGCTTTGCCGCTATTCCTGAAGCAGCACTACTGTGGGGCGCAACGGGTCCATATGTGTGGACGAGTGTGGATAACAAAGCTACCCGGGTTGATGTGAAAATAGAGCAACGCTTGGCAGGGCGCTTACTCGTATCAGGGGCATTACAGCCAAACGATACGTTAGTTGTTGAAGGCGTTCAGCGCTTGCGAGCCAATCAAGAATTAAGCTTTACTGCACCTATCGCTAGTACGCAGGAGTAGCCATGAAACAGCAACCTATGATGCAAGACTTGCCGTCTATGGCAATTCGCCGCCCTGTACTTATTGTGGTGCTTAATTTATTAATAATTATTGCCGGTATCGCCGCTATAGCTGGCGTAGAAGTGCGAGAGCTTCCTGATGTAGATAGGCCGCGTATTACGGTATCAGCTTCGTTTCCAGGTGGTTCCCCAGAAACCGTTGACACTGAAGTCACCAGCAAACTTGAAGGTGCTGTTGCCCGTGTGAGTGGAGTTAAATCTATTCGTGCACAAAGTGAAGAAGGCAGCTCACGTATTGTGGTTGAATTTAGACCTGGTGTTAATCTGGATGATGCCGCTAATGAAACACGCGAGTCAGTTTCGCGAGTGCAAAGAGAGCTCCCAGAAGAGGTTGAGCGTGTATCTATTATAAAAGCCGATAATGATGCTGAGGCGGTCGTATCACTCACCGTATCAAGTGAGAGTTTATCGTTAGAGGCATTAACCGAGCGAGTTGATGTTGACTTAGCACCACAGTTTTTAACTATTCCCGGTGTTGCTGATGTGCGCTTAAACGGTGATAGAGAACGAGTGCTTAGAGTACGTATAGATCCGCTTAAGCTCAGTAGCTTTAATTTAACTATTCCTGATGTTGCTGACGTTCTCAGGCAAGCTCCCTTTGATGTGCCTGCAGGAAGTTTAAAATCAAACGATCAGCAAATCATTGTGCGTGCTGATGCTACCTCGGTCACACCAGATCAAGTCGGTGATATTATCATTCGTGGTGATACCCGTATTAGCGATATTGCTGCGGTATATTTTGGCCCGGCAGATCCACGCTCTATGGTTAGGCTCAATGGTAAACCCGTTATTGGTATGGAAATTATCCGCCAAGCGCAATCTAACACCATAGAAATATCAGATGAAGTTCTAAAGCTTATTGAGGGAATGCGTGAACGCTTTCCTCAGATGGAATTTACCTTAACATCAGATGATGCACAATTTATTAGAAGCTCAGTGGATGAAGTTATTAACTCATTAGTGCTGACAGTGCTGCTAGTGATCATTACTTTATGGGTATTTATTGGTTCTTGGCGCGCAACCTTAGTGCCCGCATTTGCCATTCCGGTTGCCTTGATAGGCTCGTTAGCACTGATATGGGCACTGGGTTTTTCCATTAATATTTTAACCTTACTCGCATTGGTACTTGCGACTGGTTTAATCGTTGATGATGCGATTGTGGTGAGTGAAAACATTCAACGCCAGCGTGGATTAGGCTTAGGCAGGCGTGCCGCTGCGGTCGTTGGCACCCGTGAAGTATTTTTTGCCGTTATTGCCACCACGGCAGTGTTAGCAGCTGTGTTTGTTCCCATCGCTTTTTTACCATCAACAGCAGGGCGTTTATTCAGAGAGTTTGGCGGTGTTCTTGCCGGTGCAGTGATCATATCAAGCTTTGTTGCGTTATCGTTAGTGCCGGCACTTACCTCTAAGCTTAAGCTTAAGCAAGGCGGTTTTCATCCATTTGCTAAGTTTGGTAACGTACTTGCTAATTTATATACCAAAACAATTCATAAAGTTCTCGATCATGCGTGGCTTACTTTTATTGCCTGTTTATTAGTGGCAGGCGGCTCAGGTGCATTGTATATGAGCTTAGATAACGAGCTATTACCAACAGAAGATCGCGGTAAAATTAGAATATTTGCTCGTGGGCCAGATGGCGTAGGCTTAAACTTTATGGACAGGCAAGCCATTAAAATGGAAGACACCTTACTGCCTTTCGTTGAAAGCGGTGAAATTGAATCTATTTACACAGTAGTTGGTCAATGGGACCCTAATATTGTGTTTATTACTGTGCCTTTAAAACACTGGGATGAACGCAACTTTAGTCAACAAGAAATCATCAATAAAATTCGTCAGCCTTTAATGAATATTCCTGGAGCACCCGCATACGCAGGGGGGGCTAATAGTTTAAACTTACGTGGCCAAGGTGGCGGAATCGAAATTGCTTTGCTGGGGCAAGATTACCTTGAAATATTTAAAGCTGCACAGCAGTTTTCAGCAGATCTTGAAAAAGCAGTACCTGAAGTTGCACCGGTTCGCGTATCGTATCAGCCATCGCAACCACAACTTCGCGTCAATATAGACAGACGACGCGCAGAAGAACTCGGTGTATCGTTAAGTGATATAGCCATTACCCTAAGAGCTGCCATTAATGGCGACGATATAGCCGATTTAAATATTGGCGATCAGTCAATACCAATTATGTTACAGGCTCAAAATCAAACCATTAATGACCCCAGTGATTTAGCAAATTTATATGTAAGCGCCCGCGATAATCAATTAGTACCGCTCAGTAGTGTCGCTAATATTACAGAGGAAGGCGTAGCTGCAGAGCTTGAGCGCCATGCTCAGCGACGTGCCATAGAATTAAGCATGGAATTACCCGAAGGTTTAACTATTGCCACACTGGTAGAGCAAATAAAACAAGTGTCTGAGCAATCATTACCAGCAGGTATTACTTTAGCGTTTAAAGGGGAAGCTCTGACATTTGAAGAGACCTCAAACGAAGTATTAATGACCTATGTATTGGCATTTTTAATTGTATTTTTAGTATTGGCAGCACAATTTGAAAACGTTAACAGCGCCATTGTGGTGATGATTACTGTGCCATTTGGTATTACATCCGCTATTTTAGCACTGTACTTAACCGGCACATCACTCAATATTTATTCGCAAATTGGTCTGGTAATGCTTATTGGTTTAATCGCTAAAAATGCAATTTTATTGGTCGAGTTTGCTGATCAATTAAGAGATAACGGGCTTAGTGTTCGAAAAGCGGTTGAACAAGCTGCACTGGTACGCCTACGACCCATTACCATGACCTTAATTTCTACTTTATTGGGTGCATTACCGCTTATTATGTCAACAGGTGCGGGCGCTGAGGCGCGTAATGCGATTGGCTGGGTAGTGTTTGGTGGACTAGCATTAGCGGTATTGTTTACGCTTTATTTAACACCGGTGATTTATTTAGGACTTGCACGTTTTACCAGCCCTCGCGGCGATGAGTCAAAACAATTAGCGCAGGAGTTAGAGCAAGTAGATAATTAATCGCTAACTATTTACGTAAATTGGCTATTTTTCTTTGAAAAAATAGCCAATTAGGCTCACAATTCAACTAGATTCACGCCACAAGGATTCCCTATGCAGGCCGAGCAAGTTGAAATAGCCCAATTTTTAGTTGAACATCCCCCATTTGATACGCTTCCTACTGAGGCATTGAACGAATTAGCAATG
This sequence comes from Pseudoalteromonas sp. Scap03, assembly GCF_013393115.1. GTDB lineage: Bacteria > Pseudomonadota > Gammaproteobacteria > Enterobacterales > Alteromonadaceae > Pseudoalteromonas. The sequence goes on from NZ_VDEU01000001.1 coordinate 2,457,813, forward strand.
CAAATAGAGGTTGCTTACTTCCGTGCCGAAACTGATATCCTGCATTTAGGGCAAGATATTAGTGACTTGTATATTATTCGTAGTGGCTCAGTTGAGATTTCACGCCGTAATGGTGAACTCTATAACCGCTTAGCTACAGGCGGTATTTTTGGCCAAATGGGTTTATTGATGAACCGCAAAGTGCGGTTTCCAGCTCGTGCACTTGAAGATACCTTAACGTATTGTATTAATGTTAATACCTTCAACGAATACTGTGATAAATACGAAACCTTTGCTGACTTTTTCGAAGTGGATGGCAACGTACGCTTGCACCAAGCAATAGTAGAGCAAGCCGACAGCAATGATTTAACCACCGCAAAAGTTAAATCATTATTACATCGCGATGTAGTCACTGTTACTACACAAACCCCCATACAAGACGTCGCGTTTTTGATGACACAAGAATCGGTCTCTTCAGTACTTGTTACTGATATAGAAAAACAAATAAGCGACGATCCAGAAGAGGATGACGGTCAAGTCGTCGGGATCATCACAGATAGAGATATCCGTACCAAAGTTGTTGCCCAAGGACTTACGTTTGATACGCCGGCGAAGGAGGTAATGACCTCAGGTTTGGTTTTGCTCGATAGTAACTCTTACGTTTTTGAAGCTGTTTTAGCCATGCTCAGAGATAACTTACATCACTTGCCTGTGGTACATAAAAAGCGACCAATAGGGGTGATATCGCTATCTGATATTTTACGCTATGAATCACAAAGTAGCTTATTGTTAGTACGCGGTATTTTAGCTCAACAATCGGTTGATGACTTAGTTCATTACGCCCGCCAATTACCTAATGTGTTTGTGCGTATGGTAAACGAAGATGCTAATTCGCATATGATAGGGACCGCTATGGCAGTAATAGGACGTACCTTTAAACAGCGCCTATTAGCCCTAGCAGAAGAAAAATTTGGCGAGCCGCCCATTCCTTATTGTTTTATTGCGTTGGGCTCAATGGCACGTGATGAGCAGTTAATTGTAACCGATCAAGATAATGCACTGATTTTAGATAATAGCTTCAATGAGGCATTGCACGATGAGTATTTTCAAAACTTATCAGACTTTGTGTGTGATGGCTTGGCTAAGTGTGGCTATACCTATTGTGATGGTGAAATTATGGCCTCGTTTAAAAAATGGCGTATGACCCGCGAACAATGGCAAGAAAAATTTGCTAGCTGGATGGCCGAGCCCAAACCGCAAGCACTGCTCAATAGCTCGATATTTTTTGACTTAGATGGTGTGTGGGGTAAGTTAAAATGGGCCGATGAGCTTAAAACGCTGGTGGCAAAAGAAAGCAAAGTAAATAAACGCTTTTTAGCTAACCTTGCTGCTAATGCTCGCAATCGAACGCCACCATTGGGATTTTTTAACGGCTTTGTACTTGAGCACAATGGCCAACATAAGCGCTCAATGAACTTAAAACGTCGTGGTACAGCGCCGCTATCTGATGTGGTTCGCGTTCATGCATTAGCCGTCGGTTCACGTAAACAAAATTCGTTTGAGCGCTTAGAGGATATTATCGAGGCTAACTTATTACCCAAAGGCAAAGCACAAGATTTGCGTGATGCATTTGAATATATTGCCACTGTACGTATTCGCCATCAGGCATGGCAGATAGAGCAGGGGGAAGCGCCCGATAATGATTTAGACCCGCATTTACTCTCACCATTTGAGCAAAGTAATTTAAAAGAAGCTTTTGCGATTTTAGAAAAAGCGCAAAGCTTTCTAAAGTTTAGTTATTCTGCTCATTCAGGTGTGAAATAAGTTATGGCTAAATCACCGTTAGATTGGCCACGTCGTTACGAGCAGCTTTTACATAGTGCGCAAAACTCGTTGCTTAAGGAGTTTTATAAGCAGGCATTTACCAATCAGACTGCTCCACTTAAAGATGTACCTTTTGTGGCGCTAGATTTTGAAACAACAGGTCTGGACGCTAATACCGATGATATTGTTAGTGTGGGGTTAGTGCCTTTCAATGTTAATCGTATTTACTGTAAAGAGAGCCACCATTGGGTAGTACAACCACGACGAGATTTGAGTGAAGAGTCGATTGTTATCCATGGTATTACCCACTCAGAAGTGGACGAAGCTCCCGACCTCAATCGAATTTTAGCCCCACTTCTTGATGCACTTAAAGGGAAAGTGGTGGTGGTGCATTATGCCGCCATTGAGCGCCACTTTTTTTATAATGCGCTGCTCACACGTATAAAAGAAGGGATTGAATTTGCTCTAGTCGACACTATGGAAATTGAAAGGCGAGCGCTTAGAGCGCGTCAAGGGCTACTAGGTAGGCTATTTAATACAAAACTAGGCTCATTACGGTTAAGTGATACAAGGGAGCGTTATTCCTTGCCATTGTATCAAAACCATAATGCACTGACTGACGCTTTAGCCACCGCAGAATTACTGCAAGCTCAGCTGAGTTATCATTATCGGTTAGATACGCCACTAAGTGAAATTTGGCTTTAGCGAAACGTTATAAAATATTATAGGAAAAATAGAGTAAAAAAAACGCCGCAATTAGCGGCGTTTTTTAATGTAGGGTGTTATTTAACTGGGCGAGGCTCAGTTCGTAAACCTAAAATTAAGCTTACACACATTAATAGTAAAACAATGGTAAACGGTAGACCGGTTGAAATAGCCCCAGCTTGTAGTGCTTCAATCGCTTGAGTACCACCAATCCAAAGTAATGCAGCAGCAATTGCGCCCTCAACAGTAGCCCAAAAAATACGCTGTGGTACCGGTGCATCAATTTTGCCACCTGCTGTGATTGAATCAATTACAAGTGATCCTGAATCAGAAGAAGTAATAAAGAATACCAGTACTAATACAATAGCAATGAAAGAAAGCACACTCGCCATTGGCATTTCATCAAGCATTTGGAACATCGCCATAGGGACACTTGTTAGACCGTCAGTCCCAAGAGCACCAATACCATTAACTACTTGGTCAATTGCGATGCCACCATAGATAGACATCCACAGGATAGTAACCGCTGTTGGAATAAGTAATACCGCGGTTAAAAATTCACGGATTGTACGACCACGCGAAACACGCGCAATAAACATACCTACAAACGGTGACCATGAAATCCACCAAGCCCAGTAGAATACTGTCCAACCATGCATCCATGTTTCATCTTCACGGCCATGTGGGTTACTCAATGGAATAATGTTCTCTACATACCCCATTACCGTGTTAGGGATATTACCCATAGAGACCGCAAAACCAACTAAACATACAAATACTAGTAATACTAAAGCAATGAGCATATTTACGTTACTAAGTAATTTAACGCCGCCATCAATGCCTCTAATAACAGAGACGACTGCTAGTAACGTAACACCTGTAATAACCAGAATTTGTGAACCTACGCCACCTTCAAAACCAAATACATGATTAATACCGGCAGAAGCTTGTTGTGCACCTAGCCCAAGTGACGTTGCTAAACCAAATAAGGTTGCTAATACAGCTAAAATATCAATTATGTGACCAGGCCACCCCCACGCTTTATCACCTAAAATTGGGTAAAAAATCGAACGAATAGAAAGAGGTAAGCCTTTATTGTAAGTAAAAAATGCTAACGAAAGCGCAACTACAGCATAAATTGCCCAAGGGTGAAGACCCCAATGGAACATAGTTGCACCCATTGCCATTTTCGCGGCTTCTGGTGTGTTAGCTGTTACATTGAGCGGCGTTTCATACCAACCAGTGTAGTATGCGACTGGTTCAGCAACCCCCCAGAACATTAAGCCAATACCCATACCTGCAGCAAATAACATTGCCAGCCAAGAAATACGAGAATGCGATGGTTTAGCATCGTCACCGCCTAAGCGGATATTGCCATATGGTGAAAAAATTAAAACTAAACAAAAAATAACAAAGAAGTTGGCAGCCCACATAAATAAGCCGTCAAAATTATTAATAATATCGGTTTTGATACCATTTAGTGTTGTTTTAGCTACTTCGGCATCTGACACTAGTACGGCGATTAAAAAAAGTGCTATTAACCCTGCACTGATCCCGAATACAGGGTTATGTATATCAAATCCCCACTTTTGTACGTTGTCTTGACCTACGGTGTAGTCCGTATTATCAATACTGTACTTGTCATGATTCTCGCTCATGCAATACCTCATTGGTTAATGAAACAGGTTGGCTTAATGCCAGTTTTTTTATAGTTCACTGTATTCGTCTTATTAGATTTATAACTAAAGCTAATAACACGAATAGTTAGAAGACTAACTAATTTAATTGCCCATCATACCTTTACTAATAGGGGAGTTAAATATTAAATGCAAAAGATTTAACACTTTGGCAAAACTTTAAGCTACTTTTGTCTTTTTATTGTACATATCTGGCAGCTGAACAAATGATAACTAATGTGTCAGCTAATTATTTTATAGTCGTATATAGCATTGAATGCAAAGCTAAGTGAATGAATATTCGGCTTAATCAGACAAGTAAATAACTAAAAAACGCTATTGAATACGTAAAAACTAACTCAGCGTTTTAAAATCACTATTAATTTATTAAATGATTTTTTAATGACATTTTAACTATGTTTTTATGATTTGGGGTAATGAGCTAGATAGATATTTTTCATGAGGTTAATGAAAAAGCGAGATTGAAATAGTTTTTATAAAAAGCGACTAAATCTTACTGTTTAAACTAAATTGGTCAAAGGTTTATCTCACCTTTGCGATTTAATTTATAAAAATGGCAAAGAAACGCTGCGCTTGTAAAGAAGTGACAAACAACAGTGATTAAACATAAATGATTAAATTGAATGGTTTTGATTTCTTATTCACTTCTTTTAGTGGAATAAAATTTTCAAGAAATTATTCACAAAGACAGCGAAGAAAAGCTGCAGTTTTTAACCTGCAGCGTAGATAGGGGGGTAACTATTTTTTATATGCTTCATTGTGGACGCCTGCGGCGCGTCCAGATGGATCCGCATTGTTTTGAAATGATGCATCCCACGCCAGTGCTTCGGGGGTTGAACATGCTACTGATTTACCATGTGGTACACAGTTAGCAGAGGCATCGCCCGGGAAGTGCGATTCAAAAATACGGCGGTAAAAATACGCTTCTTTTGAATCTGGCGTGTTAATTGGGTATTTAAATTTAGCATTCGCTAGTTCTTGATCCGTTACTTGCTCATTCACATACTCTTTTAAAGTATCAATCCAGCTGTAGCCAACACCATCAGAGAATTGTTCTTTTTGACGCCATAACACTTCGTCTGGAAGGTAGCCGTCGAAGCCAGCACGTAAAATATGCTTTTCAATTTTTTCGTCTTTACACATTTTAGCTTCTGGGTTGATGCGCATTGCAACATCAACAAATTCTTTATCTAAAAATGGCACGCGTGCTTCAACACCCCAAGCAGCCATTGATTTATTAGCACGTAAACAATCAAACATATGCAGTTTTGATACTTTACGGTTTAGCTCTTCATGAAACTCTTGTGCATTGGGTGCTTTATGAAAATATAAATAACCACCAAATAATTCATCGGCACCTTCACCTGAAAGTACCATTTTAATGCCCATAGCTTTAATTTGGCGTGCCATTAAGTACATAGGGGTTGATGCACGAATAGTGGTTACATCGTAGGTTTCAATGTGATAAATCACTTCTTTAAGAGCATCAATACCTTGTTGAATAGTAAAAATAATAGGGTGGTGAATAGTACCTATCATATCAGCCACTTTTTGCGCTGCTGCTAAATCGGGAGAGCCCTCTAAACCCACTGAAAACGAGTGCAGTTTAGGCCACCAAGCGTCACTTTCGTCGTTGTCTTCAATACGTTTTGCAGCAAAATGTTGAGTAATAGCTGAAATAACCGACGAATCTAACCCACCTGATAGTAATACACCGTAAGGTACGTCACACATAAGCTGGCGTTTTACCGCGGCTTCTAGAGCATCTTTTACATCTTCTGCCTTGGCATCGTTGTTTTTAACTGCGTCGTAGCTTTGCCAATCACGTTGGTAGTACGGTGTTAATTTACCGTCTTTGCTGTAAAGGAAATGCCCCGGTGGGAACTCCTCAATATGTTTACAAATAGGTGAAAGCGCTTTTAGCTCTGATGCTACATAAAAGTTGCCATGCTCGTCGTGGCCTGTATACAGCGGAATAATACCAATGTGGTCGCGACCAATTAGATAAGCATCTTGCTCTTCATCATATAAACAAAAGGCAAAAATACCATTTAAGTCATCTAAAAATGCAGGCCCTTTTTGTTTATACAGGGCTAAAATAATTTCACAATCTGACTGGGTTTGAAAATCAAACTCGACTTCTAAATTAGCGGCAAGCTCTTTGTGGTTATAAATTTCGCCATTTACCGCTAAAATATGCGTTTTTTCTGGGTTGTATAATGGTTGCGCACCGCTTGATACGCCTACTATTGCTAAGCGTTCGTGTACTAAAATTGCTTTGTCTGATGAATACACCCCTGACCAATCAGGCCCGCGGTGGCGAAGCAGTTTGGACATTTCGATTGCCTGAGCGCGTAACTGGCTGGGATCCGATTTAATATCAAGTACGCCGAATATTGAACACATAATTTTTCCTCATTCCTATTAAGTGCCTACGATAGCGAGTTTGCTAAAGACTAACCTTGTTTTATCAGAAATAAATACCTAAGTCACATGGCTTTTTTAAAATAATAAGAATAATTTATGCACCAAATAGATTGGCGTTGCACCAATGTGGTGATATTGGCAAGGAGATTAAAATGCAATGTGCAATTTTTAATTTAAAATTACGTTAAAGTTAAATTAAATTGCAACAATTAGTTTGCCTTGCACCAAGAAAGTGCAAAGCGAAAAATAAATAAATAGCGGTTGAGTTACTCAGTGAGTGAGCGTGAGTGCACTATTAATTAATCCCAGTAGCGGCTTAAACTCAGCTTAAGTTGTGCTAGGTGAGCATCGAGCTTATTTTTTGCAGCATTTGCTTGCTCAAGTGATACAAATTCAAAGGTGATTGGATCAGCAGTTCTAAATTGTGCAAACTGATGTAAGTCGGCTTCTATCACATGCGCTATTAAAGGATAACCCCCCGTTGTTTGCCCGTCATTTAATAACACTATAGGATTGCCATCAGGTGGAAGCTGTATGCTCCCAGGTGCTACGGCTACAGAGGGCAATGAAAGTGTATGTTGCATAATATCAGCATTTTTATGGTCCAGGCGTACGCCCATACGATTACTATTTGGATTAATAGTAAATGCGGTATCACAAAAAGCATTAATGCACTCGGGTGTTAGTAGCTCATAATGAGGACCAACATGTAAACGGATAATATTACGTTTAGGTGGGGTAAGAGCGCCCTTATTACATAACCATGGTTTAGTATAAGGACTTATGGCTAGCACGTCGCCGCTTTGCAGTGCACGGCCATTAAAGCCTCCAATGGCTGCCCCTAAATCGGTAGATTTAGAACCCATAACCTCTGGGCATTCAATACCGCCTTTTACTGCAATATAAGCACGGGAGCCACCACGGCCAGTTGCAAATTTAAGTGTTTGCATTGCTTTTATTGGGTAACTCCAGCCTGGATAAAGTGGGTGTCCATCAAGGGTTGCTTTGAGGTCGGCTCCATGAAGGGCAATAACGGTATCACACTGAAATTGCAGTTCGCATAAACCCACGGTTAATTCCAGCACGGCAGCGTTGTCGGTGTTATTTAATAAACGGTTCGCAATAATGTGAGCATAGGTATCAAGGCTGCCTGAGCGGCTTACCCCTAAATGTCGAAAACCCACACGGCCTAAATCTTGGATTGTTAGTTGAATACCGCTCTTGATTACTTTAATCATTGCTTACTCCTTTTACAGGCACAAACTCTATGGTATCGCCAGGTTTAAATAAGCAAGGATTAGCCGCTTTAGAATCAAATAAGCAGGCATCAGTGTGAGCTATAATATGCCAACCACCTGGCGAATCTTCAGGGTAAATACCAGTTTGGTCTGCTCCAATAGCAATTGCGCCTTTAGGTACACTCACTCGCGGGTTATCGCGCCTTGGGGTAAATAACCGTGAGTTGAGCCCATGTAAATAAGGAAAACCGGGAACAAAGCCTAAAAATAGAACGTGATATAACTCTTTACTATGTAAGTTAATCACTTCATCAATTGTGAGTTGATGATAGTTAGCTACGTAATCTAAATCTTCACCTTGGTAGTAGGTATTAATTTGGTGGTGCTGGCTATCAAACGGGTAATCATCCACTTCCTCCCATAACTTAGCTAAGGTGTTGTGCCATTTATGGAGCATTTCTGAAGACTTTAAATACAAAGTTAATGAGTTCATAGCCGGTACTAAATCAAAAAACTCATTACTATTTTTACAGTGCTGGGCTAACGCCCAAAGCTTTTTTTGCGTCGCAAGTATGTGTGGTTCGCTGTAGTGAGAAACATCAAAAAGCAGGCTAGAGTTCGTTAAAATTTTTATACTAGGAATCATGCTCATACCGATAACTCATTAATATTAATTACATTTAAGCTATCACAGTCGCTGTACTATTACGATATTAATAGACAAACTCGGATCGAATGTACTCTCTCATCCGTAAAGTTTTGTTGTGTGTGAAATTTATTCTTGGGTTTACAGGTCTGCTTTAGGGTCTGTTGACCTTTGCGGATTAAAATTGTTCAAACTAGGAGCGGTTTAATCGCGGCGCGAGGTTTGTAACCTAGTGGGCTAAGTAAAAACCGAGCAACAAAGAGTAAATCGCTCCTAGGCAGAACCCTTCGGGCAGCGCCTGTTTGGCATTGATGCTGCGTTATCGCCTATTTATGGGGAATAACCACACCACATAGGCTCTGCCTTGCCTAAACACCAAACAGACTGCTGCAAATTTAACCTTGGAAGGTCAACAGACCCTAGAGTAACTAAAACTAAGAGGTAATCGTATGTTTAAGGGGGTAATATTACCGGGATTTGCCATTGTGGGCTTGCTTAGTGCGATGAGCGCAATCTCGTCAGATGAAGTAGCTAAACCCAGTGATTTAAATGCAACCATGCATGTAGAAAAGCTAGTGCTTGGCTCAGGTTGCTTTTGGGGGGCAGAAAAACGCTATGAAGCACTTAATGGGGTACTCGATGCAGAGTCGGGTTATGCCGATGGGCATGGGTTTAAACCAACCTACAGGAATATAACTAAGCTATCGCGTCGCTTTGATGAAGATAACTACGCTGAAGTGGTGCAGGTTACATTTAATAGCAATATTATTTCGGCAAAAGAGCTGCTGAAAAATTATTACGAAAGCCACGATCCGACTCAAAAAAACCGCCAAGGTAATGATGTAGGCACACAATATCGCTCTATTATTTTAACTACAAGTGACGAGCAAGCAAATACCGCGATTGCTGTAACACAGCAGTACCAGCAGTTACTCACCGAAGCAGGTTATGGAACAATAGCTACACAAATTAAGCCACTAGAGCAATTTTATTCTGCTGAAGAATATCATCAAAATTACCTTGAAAAAAATCCAAACGGTTATTGCCCAGACCATTCAACCGGCGTTGTTTTTAGTCAAGATGAAAAGCAGCAGGTTGATAACACTGCATTGTCGACTGGCAAACAAATTGTTATTTTAGACTCTCGCGATTACTGCCCTTACTGTGAAAAATTTAAAGCGGCGGTAGCTAATGACTATAAAGGCACAATACCAATGACATTTCGCCATGCTGATCAGCTAAATGGCTTAACCATCAAATCGGCTACCTGGGCTACACCCACCATACTATTTTTAGAAGATGGAGTAGAAGTGTATTCTCGCCAAGGCTATATGGATGCCGAGCTGTTTTATAAAGCGCTAGGTGCATTTAAACTCGGTGACAGTGAAGCTTATAAAGTAGCGTTTAACGCTAAAACCGACAGCCCATATTGCAAAGAATACGCTATTTTTAAAAACACCCCCGATGGCATTTTTATCGACAAACTCAGTGGTGAACCCTTGTTTGATACCCGCGACAGATTTAATTCGGGTACTGGCTGGTTGTCGTTTACACATCCTGTAAAAGACAGCGTAACGCAGCATGAAGATAACAGTTGGGGAATGCAACGTATTGAGCTTAAATCTAAAAGTACCGGGATTCATTTAGGGCATTTATTCCCGGGTGAAGGGCCAAATGGTCAAGATAGATATTGTATTAATGCCACTGTATTAGAATTTGTTGCTCGTGAGGAAATAAACAGATCAGATGATGTTTAAGCTAATTAGCAAATAGGCAAATTTAAAGTAAAAAAAAAGCAGCGATACTTAAAAAAGGTCGCTGCATTTCAATTGACAACATCTTCACACACAATAAAGATTCGGGGGGTTGTATTAGTAATAACTAATGCTGAATTATTGTTGCTGATGTGAATGTAAATAAAAACAACTCAAGCTCAGTCACCACCGAACTTGAGTTGCTTTTTACACTGACAACATCTTCACACACAATAAAGATTCTTATATTTATTGGCGGGTGTAAGCGTAAAATAAAAACAACCCAAGCTAAGTCACCACCGAACTTGAGCTGTTTTTTACACTGACAACATCTTCACACACAATAAAGATTCTTTTTTACTAGCTTGTTGTTACAAACTAATTAAATTTGGTTTCAGTAACGCGTTTTATTATTTTTGGTCGTTGCTGATTTGTTGAGTTAACTTTAGAGCTTTTACTCAATTTCGACAAGCGATAAAAACAAAACTAATAAGTGAAAAAAACTAATCTATAAATTCAGTCAACAAGGAGTTGCTCAAGTGGTTGATAATGCGGTTATATTTTGTTTTTTGAGATTTACGTGAGACACGAAAAAAATATTTTAAAAAGGTCGTAAATAATAAAACGCCCATAAAAGGGCGTTTTATTAATAGTCACTTTGTTTGTCTGAAGGTGTTAATTACCCACTTGGCAAATAAGTCGAGCGGGTGGTTTGCCGTACTAGAGCCGTGTTGTACCAAGTAGTATTTATCTTTGGTAGTAAGGGGTTGTTCAAACAGTTTATAGAGCCATTGCTCATCCAGCCAGCTTTGGCTAATTGGTAGAGGAATAAGTGCAATCCCCATTCCTTGCTGCGCCGCTCTTGCTACACCAAACATACTATCTATTTGAATAATTTGCGTTGGTGAAAAGTCATCAATCCCAACTTTTTCTGCCCACTGATGCCAAGCCCAAGGGCGTGCTTTATGCACAATAAGCGGCACTTGATTAAGCGCTTGGCAATGATCGTTTTGCCATTGTTCAAGCAGTTTTTTATTACACGCTGGAATATATTCTAAATTAAATAACTCAGTAGCCAGTCCATCAAGCGGTTTACTTGAAGATAAAATTATAGATAAATCACTTTGGCGAGTCAGCTCTTTGCGCGTTTTGAGGGTATCCATGTGTAAATTAATATTAGGGTGCTCGCTGGTCCATTCACTGAGCTTAGGCATTAACAATTCACTGGCAAAAAATTCGGGCAGGGTAATGGTTAAGTTTACATTTTGTTGTAACTGACTAAATTCATTAATGGTGCTCTCTAGCATATTTATAATTGGATAAATTGCTTCAAAAAAGTTTTTACCTGCAGGCGTTAAACTAATAGAGCGAGTTTGTCTTTGAAATAAATCAATGCCTAGCTGCTCTTCTAGCTGTTTAATTTGGTGGCTTACAGCCGAGGGCGTTAAGTAAAGCTCTTTAGCAGCATGTTTAAAACTTAAGCTTTTTGCGGCAAAACAAAAAGAGCGAAGGCCGCGAATAGGTGTTTGCATGGTATCCAGTATAAAGTTATTTCAATCGCCTAGTAATAGGCAATAATTAAACCAAAAATAAAAACTAACTATATCAGCAATTTATTTATTTTATTAGGTCGAATTCACCTAAGTGGTGCGTTAAATTGTCACTATAGTGCAAAAACTAAAATATAGACAAAAAAAATCCCTCTTACGAGGGATTTTGGGTAACTCAGCGCCATTGGCACTGGGAATGAGGTCGGTACAGGGTGAAATTATGAGTGGTTTAAAACACCATCTCAGGAATATCACCATTAACAAGCAATTTACCTGCCGTTTTGCTAATAATTTCATCAACTGATACGCCTGGTGCGCGTTCTAGTAAATGAAATGCGCCGTCTTTTACTTCTAGAACGGCTAAATCAGTAACTATTTTTTTAACACAGTTAACGCCCGTTAGCGGTAACGTACAGCTTTCTAATAACTTAGAGTCGCCGTGTTTACTGGCATGGGTCATGGTAACAATAATGTTTTTTGCACCTGCGACTAAATCCATCGCTCCGCCCATGCCTTTAATTAATTTTTTAGGGATCATCCATGAGGCTATAGAACCGTTTTGGTCTACCTCAAACGCGCCCAGAACGGTTAAGTCTACATGACCACCCCGTATCATGGCAAAACTATCTGCACTATTAAATATAGCTGCACCGGTAGCTGCCGTCACGGTTTCTTTACCCGCGTTGATCATATCCGCATCAACAGTGGCTTTAGTAGGGTATTCGCCCATGCCTAAAAGACCATTTTCGGACTGTAGCATAACTTCTATGCCATCGGGTACATAGTTTGCGACGAGTGTCGGAATACCAATGCCCAAATTAACATAAAACCCATCTTGTAACTCTTGAGCTACGCGCATTGCGACTTGTTCACGTGATAATGCCATTGTTAGTGCTCCTGCTTAATCTCGTGTGGTAACACGTTCAATGCGTTTTTCAAAGTTACCTTTTATAACGCGGTTAACAAAAATTCCTGGCGTATGTATTTGGCTTGGCTCAAGTTCGCCTGGCTCAACAATTTCCTCTACTTCTGCAACGGTAATTTTACCCGCAGTAGCCGCCATTGGATTGAAGTTCATGGCTGTATGACGAAATACTAAGTTGCCGTAGCGATCCGCTTTCCATGCTTTTACAATAGCGAATTCACCGGTAATTGACTCTTCTAAAATATAAGGGCGACCATTAAACTCTTTTACTTCTTTACCCTCAGCAACCGGTGTGCCGTAACCTGTGGCTGTGTAAAAAGCAGGTATTCCTGCACCACCAGCACGCATTTTTTCAGCAAGAGTACCTTGTGGCGTAAGTTCTACATCAATCTCGCCACTTAGTAGCTGCTGTTCAAACAAGGCATTTTCGCCAACGTATGAGGCGACCACTTTTTTAATTTGCTTGTCGTGCAGTAACAGCCCTAAACCAAAGTCATCAACACCACAGTTATTGGAAACAACGGTTAATTCTTTAGTTTGCATTTTTTTAATTTGGGCAATTAGACCCTCAGGGATACCACATAAGCCAAAACCACCGGCTATTATTGTATCGCCGTCTTTTAAACCTTCCATTGCAGCTTCATAACTAGAAACTACTTTATCAAAACCGGCCATGAGTCACTCCTCATTCTGTGCTATTTAATTATTGTGCGTGTAATGCTGCAGAAACCTTGCTAGCAGGTTGTTTGTTCAGTGCACTCGTAATTTGCCAACCTGCCTCAGCAAGCCTTTGTAAATCAATTCCATGCTCAATGCCAAGTCCTTGCAGTAAGTATACAACATCTTCGGTGGCAACATTTCCTGACGCGCCTTTGGCATATGGGCAGCCACCAAGGCCGGCAACAGCACTGTCAACCGTTGCTATACCAAGGTTTAGAGCAGCGTAAATATTTGTGAGCGCTTGCCCGTATGTGTCATGAAAATGTACAGCAAGTTTAGATTTATCAATATGTTTAAGTAGCAATGTAAGTAGCTCTATTACTTTAGCGGGTGTGCCAACACCTATGGTGTCACCTAGGCTAATTTCATAACAGCCCATTTTTAAGAGTTTAGCAGCAACAGCCAGTACAGTATGAGGGTCAACATCTCCCTCATACGGGCAACCTAACACACAACTTACATAACCGCGTACGCGAATGTTATTCGCCTTTGCAAAAGCCATAACTTCACTAAAACGCGCCAAACTTTGCTCAATAGAGCAATTAATATTTTTTTGGCAAAATGCTTCGCTCGCTGCGGTAAATATTGCAAATTCTTTAATACCTACAGCATCTGCTGCCTCTGCCCCTTTTAAATTAGGGGTAAGGGCACTGAGATTAACCTCAGGTAAATAAAGTGCGCTTATTACTTCACTAGAGTCTTCCATTTGTGGCACCCATTTAGGTGAGACAAACGCACCAGCTTCTATGTCTTTTATGCCTGCAGCGGCGAGTGCGTTAATAAGCGTTATTTTATCAGCAGTTTCTACAGCGGCTTCATTTTGAAGTCCATCTCTGGCGCCCACTTCAACAATGCGCACTGCTTTAGGTAATAATGAACTCATATTAAGCGGGTTCCTCTGCAGTTGTGTCTTCAACTATGGCCAGTAAAGCGCCATGGCTTACCAGTTCACCCTCAGCAAAACAGTAACTTTTTAATACGCCATCATGTGGGGCATTAAGCGTGTATTCCATTTTCATTGCTTCAATTATAACCACTGCATCGCCTTTAGTAATGGTGCATCCCACCTCTAACAAGTGTTTAACTACAGTACCATTAAGTGGCGCAGCAAGGGGTAATGCCTCATTTTCATGTGAGCTGATGAAATGTTTATCAACACATTCAAACTTAGTTTGCAGTGCTTGGTTCATTACAGTAATGGCATTATCAACGTGGCTAACATGCGCAGTGTGTTTAGCGCCATTAATCGATACGTTGCAGTAGCCATTAGTTAACTCACCTTGCACTTCAAAGGTGTTGTCATTAATAGTCATGCTATAGCCCTGCGCGGTTTTTATTGCGTTTAAGGGGGTATCGCTAAATGGAATGTTAACTTCTTGCGGCGCATTTAAACTAAACCCATGTAATTGTTGCCATGGATTTGCACTACTTGTATTGCTACCAAGTGATGCTAAATACGCAAAACCTGCAATTAAGCGGCTAGTTTGTAATAAAGAAGGGTCAATAGTAACTAACGCTTCACCTTGCTCTGCAATAAAGTGGGTGCTTGGAGCACCTTGTTTAAAGCGTGGATGAATCGCTAAATTATATAAAAAGCTGATATTAGTGCTAAATCCGGCTAAATGAAATTGTGTTAATGCTTGTTGTAAACGCGAAAGTGCTTGGTCGCGGTTATCATCATGAACAATAAGTTTGGCAATCATTGGATCGTAATACGGGCTTATTTCATCACCTTGGGCAATACCAGTATCAATACGTACATATTCACTGTTAGCCGGCGTAAATAGTGCCTCAATAGTGCCAGAGCACGGAATAAAGTCATTACTTGGATCTTCAGCGTAAATACGTGCTTCAAAGCTGTGGCCTTGTAGCTGAATATCTGCTTGCGCTAAAGGTAACGCTAAACCACTGGCTACATTAATTTGCCAATTAACTAAATCAACGCCTGTGACCATTTCGCTAACGGGGTGTTCTACTTGCAAGCGAGTATTCATTTCCATGAAAAAGAACTCATCACCACAAAGTAAAAATTCCACAGTGCCAGCGCCTCGGTAGTCTATGGCTAGGGCACATCGTACCGCGGCTTCGCCCATTTCTTTTCGCAATGAGTCTGATAAACCGGGGGCAGGCGCTTCTTCAATCACTTTTTGATGCCGACGCTGCAATGAGCAATCACGATCACCTAAATACACACAGTTGCCATAGTTATCAGCAAACACTTGTACTTCAACATGGCGTGGTTGGTCAACATAACGCTCAAGCAAAACCAGATCATTACCAAAACCGGCAATAGCTTCACGCTTAGCGCCTTCTAATGCGCTTATAAACTCACTGGTTTTTGAAACAATACGCATGCCTTTACCACCGCCACCAAAGGCCGCTTTGATAAGCACAGGGTAGCCAATTTTTTCAGCCTCAGCTTGTAAAAAGCTAGGGTCTTGTTTATCGCCATAATAACCTGGCACCAAAGGAACATTAGCGGCTGCCATAATTTCTTTTGCACGGGTTTTAGAGCCCATAGCTTCTATGCTACTTGCTGGTGGCCCAATAAAGGCAATGTTATTGGCTTCACAAACATTAGCAAATTCGCTGTTTTCAGATAAAAATCCATAACCAGGATGAATACAATCGGCGCCACTCATTTTGGCAACGTTTAGTATTTTATCAGCAACTAGGTATGAGTCTTTACTCGGCGCTGCACCAATATGATAGGCTTCATCAGCCATTTTCACATGTTGAGCGTTTTTATCTGCATCTGAATAAACCGCAACCGTGGTCAAGCCCATTTGCTTTGCTGTTCGCATAATACGACAAGCAATTTCTCCGCGATTAGCAATCAGAATTTTTTGTAAGTGTACTGTGTTCATAATGCGTCCTAGAGTTGCCATTGGGGAGGGCGTTTTTCAAAAAAGGCAGTTAGACCTTCTTGACCTTCGTCTGATACACGAATTTTGGCTATACGTTCTGCAGTGAGCGCAATTATTTCGTTATCGATTTCTTTGTTTGCCACATCATTAATAAGCGCTTTAGCTGCTTTAACCGCTACCGGGCCATTATCTATCAGCGTTTGTAATAGGTTATCCAGTGCACAGTCTAAATTCCCTGTAATTTGGTGAACTAGCCCCAGCTGTTTAGCCGTATGCGCATCAAATACTTCAGCCGTTAAGAAGTAACGACGAGCAGCGCGTTCACCAATAGCTTTTATTACATAAGGGCTTATAACAGCAGGAATTAAACCTAATTTAACTTCACTTAAACAAAATTGAGCGTCGTCTTTACTGAGCGCAATATCACAGCAAGCAATTAAGCCCAATGCGCCACCAAATGCTGCGCCTTGTACCGCACAAATAGTAGGGTGTGGGCTTTGTGCTAATACTTGCATTAGTTTAGCCAGCTGCATCGAATCGGCCAAATTATCGTTATAGTTGTTATCTGCCATCGATTTCATCCAGGCTAAATCGGCACCGGCTGAAAAGTGTTTACCCTCAGTTTTTAATACAAGGGCACGAATATCGAGCGTATTAGCATGTTCAATACATTGAATAAGCTCATGGATAACGTCGCTATTAAAGGCATTGCGTTTTTCTGGGCGACTTAAAACAAGTACAGCCACATTAGATTTTGTTATTTGTAGTGTTACTGACATTTTAAGCTCCCATTACATTCTAAATACGCCAAATTTTGATTCACGCTCAGGAGCATTTTTAGCTGCGCTAAGTGCAAGCCCAAGAACATTGCGTGTATCGGTAGGGTCAATAATGCCATCATCCCATAAACGGGCACTGGCATAATAAGGGTGGCCTTGCTGTTCGTATTGATCGATGATTGGCTTTTTAAAATCGCTAATTTGTTGCTCGCTCATGCTTTCGCCTTTGCGGGCTAAACCATCTTGTTTTACTTGCGCCATTACACCAGCGGCTTGTTCACCACCCATAACCGAAATACGGGCATTTGGCCACATCCACATCATGGTCGGTTCAAACGCGCGGCCACACATACCATAGTTACCTGCACCGTATGAGCCCCCGATTAAAATAGTAAATTTGGGTACATCGGCACACGATACCGCCATCACCATTTTAGCGCCGTGTTTAGCAATGCCTTCAGACTCGTATTTTTTACCAACCATAAAACCAGTAATGTTTTGTAAAAATACCAGAGGAATGTTGCGCTGAGCACACAGTTGAATAAAGTGCGCGCCTTTTTGCGCAGACTCACTAAATAAAATACCGTTGTTAGCCACTATGCCTACGGGATGACCATAAATGCTGGCAAAGCCTGTTACCAGTGTTTCACCAAAGTAGCGTTTAAATTCATCAAACGATGAATCATCAACAGTACGTGCAATGACCTCACGGACATCAAATGGCTTTTTGAGATCAGTACCGACAATGCCGTAAAGTTCGTTAATATCATAACGAGGGGCTTTTACTTCTTCTAGTAATGGTGAGGTAGGGCGCGAATAGTTAATTCGTTCAATACATTGGCGAGCAATCGACAAGGCATGAGCATCGTTTTCAGCGTAATGATCGGCCACACCTGATGTTTTACAGTGTACATCGGCGCCACCAAGCTCTTCTGCAGTAACTACTTCACCGGTGGCAGCTTTTACCAGCGGCGGACCAGCTAAAAAGATAGTGCCTTGCTCTTTTACAATAATACTTTCATCGGCCATAGCAGGAACATACGCACCACCTGCAGTACATAACCCCATAACCACAGCAATTTGTGGAATGCCTTTACCCGACATACGCGCTTGATTATAAAAAATACGACCAAAATGCAGTTTGTCAGGGAATACGTCGTCTTGCTCAGGTAAGTTTGCGCCACCTGAGTCAACTAAATAAATACACGGTAAATGACAACGTTCGGCGATGTCTTGAGCGCGTAAATGCTTTTTAACAGTCAGCGGGAAATAGGTGCCGCCTTTTACTGTCGCATCATTAGCAATTACCATACATTCAACGCCCTTAACGCGACCAATACCTGCAACTACACCGGCACAAGGAATATCTTGTTCATAAACGCCAAAGGCAGCAAATTGCGATATTTCTAAAAATGGCGAGCCTTCATCTAGCAAAGTGGTAATACGGTCACGGACAAATAATTTACCGCGACCTTCATGGCGCTCTTTTAGTGCAGCACCACCGCCTAAACGTATTGTCGCTGCTTTACTGCGTAAATCATCCACTAGCGCCGACATATTGTTGTGATTTTGCACAAAATTTGGATCATGCGGATTAACGCTCGATTTTAAAATCGTCATAACTAATCCTTAGCGGCTTTCAGTGAATAATTCGCGACCAATTAACATACGGCGTATTTCTGAGGTGCCTGCACCAATTTCATACAACTTCGCATCACGCAGTAAGCGACCTGTTGCGTATTCATTTATATAACCATTACCGCCTAAAATTTGAATTGCGTCTAATGCCATTTTAGTTGCAAGCTCAGCAGCGTATAAAATTGCGCCAGCAGCGTCTTTACGGGTGGTTTCGCCGCGATCACATGCTTTTGCTACTGTGTACACATATGAGCGAGCTGCATTCATTTGTGTATACATATCGGCAATTTTGCCTTGTATTAACTGGAATTGACCAATAGGGCTGTCAAATTGCTTACGCTCATGGATGTAAGGCACCACAATATCCATACACGCTTGCATTATGCCAAGTGGGCCGGCCGCTAAAACAACACGCTCATAATCAAGGCCACTCATCAGTACCTTAACGCCTTCGTTTAAGTTACCTAAAATATTTTCTTCGGGTACTTCACAGTTTTCAAATACCAATTCACAGGTATTTGAGCCACGCATGCCAAGTTTGTCTAGCTTTTGAGCGGTTGAAAACCCCGGGAAAGTTTTTTCTACAATAAAGGCTGTAATCCCTTTAGCGCCGGCGTTTAAATCTGTTTTTGCATAAATCACCAGCGTGTCTGCGTCAGGGCCATTAGTGATCCACATTTTATTACCGTTTAAAATGTACTTATCGCCTTTTTTCTCTGCTTTAAGTTTCATAGAAACAACATCAGAGCCCGCATTAGGTTCACTCATAGCCAGCGCACCAATGTGCTCTCCACTAATAAGTTTAGGTAAGTATTTTTCTTTTTGTGCTTGTGAACCATTACGGTTTATTTGATTAACACACAGGTTTGAATGCGCACCGTAACTTAAACCAATAGAGGCACTTGCACGGCTAATTTCTTCCATGGCAATAACGTGCTCTAAATAGCCTAAACCAGCACCACCAAATTCTTCATCCACGGTCATGCCAAGCACGCCCATTTCACCCATTTGCGGCCAAAGTTCATTGGGGAACGCATTATCAAGGTCAGTTTTTTCAGCTAGTGGGGCAATTTCTTGACTGGCAAAGCTGTTTACGTGACTGCGGATCATATCTGCAGTTTCGCCAAGGCCAAAGTTCATTTCTTTATATAGTGAAATAGTGCTCATGATTAATTCCTGTGTGTTGATGACGTTGTTATATTTTATTCATCTATTTTGCTAAGCGTGTCGCGACAGCGACGTTCAGCGGTGACCAGTTCCATAAGAACCACTTTAATGTCATCCATCTGTTGTGAAAGATCGGCTTTTTTCTCACTGATAAGGTCAAGCATGGTGACTAACTGTTTTGCACTTGATTTATCAGCATCATACAGTTCAAACAAACGACCAGTTTCAGCTAAGGTGAAACCTAAACGCTTGCCGCGCAGTATTAGCTTTAGGCGAACCTTGTCGCGCTTGGAGTAAATACGTGTTTGACCATTGCGCTCTGGCGATATTAACCCTTGGTCTTCGTAAAAACGGATAGAGCGGGTGGTAATATCAAATTCTTTAGCCAATTCACTAATGCTAAAAGTTTGTTCGTTTTTAGCCGGCTCGTTGGCTGAATTTGCAAAGTTTGTTTGATTATCTGATTTCATTGTAATGTTTACCTCATTCGAATAACCCCAATATAAGTGAAGTTTACGTAAAGGTAAAGTGTGATCTGGTTGTTATACTTTAGACGTATAAAATAAAAGCGGAAATGCAGCAGAAGTTGAGTGTTTATGAACGCTATAAGCTAGTTAGGCAGTATGTAATAAATTTTTAGCAAGCTAACTTTACAGTTTTTACACTAATTAGAAAGTTGATTTTAGATTTACGTTGGCGTAAACGTAAATTTTATGTATGCTCGTATTTATCAGATTAGTTTAAACATTAAGCTAAACATAATAAAACATGTTTGCGTTAATTGAAAATGGAGCCTTTTATGTCTTTCGAAAGCGTTGTAATTGTAGCAGCAAAACGCACCCCAATGGGTGGATTTATGGGCGCACTAAGTGATGCGCAGTCTACCGAATTAGGTGCTACGGCCATTGCAGGCGCACTTGCTCAAACGGGTTTAAGCAATGATGCAATTGATGAAGTTATTATGGGCTGCGTATTACCAGCCGGTTTAGGCCAAGCACCTGCACGTCAAGCAATGCTTAAAGCAGGGCTTGCACTAAGCACCGGCGCTACCACTATTAATAAAGTATGCGGCTCGGGTTTGAAAGCAGCGATGTTAGCGAATGATTTAATTAAGGCAGGCTCTATTGAATCAGCAATCGCTGGTGGCATGGAAAGCATGACCAATGCACCTTACTTTATTCCTAAAGCCCGCGGCGGTATGCGTATGGGACATGGCGAAATCAAAGATCACATGATGAGTGATGGCTTAGAAGACGCCTACGACAATAAAGCAATGGGATGCTTTGCTCAAGACACAGCCGATGAATACGGTATTGGTCGTGAGCAAATGGATACGTTTGCACTGGGTTCATTAAGTAAAGCAAACGCAGCCATAGACAATGGGTGGTTTGATAACGAGATTACACCGCACACTATTAAAACGCGTAAAGGCGATGTCACCGTTTCAATTGATGAGCAACCTGGCAACGCACGCCCTGAAAAAATTCCAAGCTTAAGAGCTGCATTTAAAAAAGACGGCACTATTACTGCCGCTAATTCATCGTCTATTTCAGATGGTGGTGCTGCACTAATACTAATGAGCGAATCAAAAGCAAAAGCTGAGGGTTTAACACCACTTTGTAAAATTGTTGCTCACAGCACTCATTCTCAAAAACCAAGTGAATTTACAGTAGCCCCAGTGGGCGCAATGAACAGCGTTCTTGAAAAAGCTGGCTGGACAATCGCCGATGTTGATTTGTGGGAAATTAATGAAGCGTTTGCCATGGTCACTATGCTGGCTATTAACGAATTAAAGCTCGATGAAAGCAAAGTAAACGTCAATGGTGGTGCGTGTGCACTAGGCCACCCAATTGGTGCTAGTGGCGCACGTATTTTAGTAACACTTATTCATGCGCTTAAAAACCGAGGCCTCAAAAAAGGCGTTGCCTCTTTGTGTATAGGTGGCGGTGAAGCCGTTGCTATGGCAGTCGAAGCACTTTAACTGATAACAAAGCCGCAGCAACTATAACAATCACAGCGCTGCGGCAATTAAATTGACTCAATAGGATTTATTATGCACCAAGTACCCTTATTAATTAACGGCGAGTTCGTTCAGTCAACGTCAAATGAATTAATTGATGTTGTAAACCCAGCTAATCAAGAAGTGCTCGCGCAAGTGCCATGCGCTACAGACGCAGAGATGGATGCGGCGATTGCATCAGCAAGCGAAACATTTAAAACGTGGAAAGATGTGCCAATTACAGAGCGTGCGCGCATTATGATGAAATACGCGGCGCTATTAAAAGAAAACCATGATGAACTAGCCACTATTATTTGTCATGAGCTAGGCAAAACGTTTGAAGATGCAAAAGGTGATGTGTGGCGTGGTATTGAGGTAGTTGAACAAGCAGCTAATGCGCCGTCGTTAATGATGGGTGAAACCATGGAAAACGTAGCGCGCAAAATCGATACGTATTCTTACATGCAACCACTGGGTGTGTGTGCAGGTATTACGCCATTTAACTTTCCGGCAATGATCCCATTGTGGATGTTCCCACTGGCAATTGTGTGTGGTAACACCTTTATTTTAAAACCGTCTGAGCAAGATCCACTTACTCCTATGCGCTTAGCTGAGCTATTTATTGAAGCCGGTGCGCCAAAAGGCGTGTTACAAGTAGTACATGGTACAAAACCACAAGTTGACCGCTTATTAGAAGACAAAGCCGTTCGTGCTATTTCATTTGTGGGTTCATGTGGTGTAGGTGCCTATATTTACTCTAAAGGCACACAAAACTTAAAACGCGTTCAAGCGTGTGTTGGCGCTAAAAACCACATGGTAATTATGCCTGATGCGAGTAAATCGCATGTTGTTAATAACCTTGTGGGTGCCTCTGTAGGTGCAGCAGGTCAGCGCTGTATGGGTATTTCAGTGGCGGTATTTGTTGGTCAAGCAAAAGACTGGGTTGATGAAATTAAAGCAGGCTTTGAAGGTGTACGCCCAGGTGTTTGGGATGATGCAGACGCGGCTTATGGCCCACAAACATCACCTGCTGCAAAAGCACGTATTTTATCACTAATTGCCGATGGTAAAGCACAAGGCGCTACCTGTTTAATTGATGGCTCTGACTTTAGCGTTGAAGGTTACGAGCAAGGTAACTGGGTAGGCCCTACATTATTTACTGATGTAACCAAAGATATGAACTTGTACAAAGAAGAGATTTTTGGCCCAGTATTGGCGTGTATGTTTGTTGATACCCTTGAAGAAGCCATTGCGCTTATTAACGAGAGCCCTTACGGCAACGGTACCTCACTATTCACCTCAAGTGGTGCGGCTGCACGTAAATTCCAACACGAAATTGAAGTAGGCCAAGTGGGTATTAATGTGCCAATTCCTGTGCCTTTACCATTTTTCTCGTTCACGGGTTGGAAAGGCTCATTCTACGGTGATACTCACACGTATGGTAAACAAGGTATTCGTTTTTACACAGAAACCAAAACCATTACCTCTCGCTGGTTTGAAGATGATATCGCTTCAGGTCCAAATATGAGTATTAATCTTAAGTAACATTTTAACCGCATAATCAATAAAAAAGAGGGGCACAACACACAGTGTTGTCGCTCCTCACTAATAACTCCCTTGATGGGATGCACCGACAACAAACAAAACACTACAAGAGGTCTACCATGGACTTTAACTTATCTGAAGATCAACAAGCTTTTGCGCAAACGGCGCGTCAATTCGCAGAATCAGAACTAGCACCACATGCAGCTAAGTGGGATCGCGAACATATTTTCCCAAAAGACACAATTAAAGCCGCTGGTGAGCTTGGTTTTTGTGGCTTATACACCCCAGAAGAAGCCGGTGGTTTAGGTTTATCTCGTTTAGATTCAAGCATTATTTTTGAGCAACTTGCACTGGGTTGTACAGCTACTACGGCTATGCTGACCATTCATAATATGGCAACCTGGATGATCGCAAGCTTTGGTACCGATGCAGTAAAAGACAAATACGTTGAACAATTGGTAATGGGTGAGTTGTTAGCCTCTTACTGTTTAACCGAGCCAGGCTCTGGCTCTGATGCTGCGTCATTAAAAACTAAAGCAGTTCGTGATGGCGATGAGTATGTTATTAACGGCTCAAAAATGTTTATTTCTGGCGCCGGTGAAACAGAAATTTTAGTTGTAATGGCACGTACAGGGGCTGATGGCCCAAGTGGCATTTCAGCGTTTGTTGTACCTGCAGATGCCAAAGGTATTGAGTACGGCAAAGCAGAAGAAAAAATGGGTTGGAATGCACAACCAACACGCTTAATTAGTTTTGAAGATGTACGAATTCCAGCAGCAAACTTATTAGGCCAAGAAGGCGAAGGCTTTAAGTTTGCCATGCAAGGATTAGATGGCGGCCGTATTAATATTGCAACTTGCTCTATTGGTACTGCACAAGCTGCACTTAATACCGCACGTGAGTATTTAAAAGAGCGTACCCAATTTGGTAAGCCATTGGCAGCATTTCAAGCGCTACAATTTAAAATTGCCGATATGAATACCGAGCTTGTCGCAGCGCGCCAAATGGTACGACTCGCGGCGTTTAAACTTGATACTAACGACAGTGAAAAAACCACTTATTGTGCGATGGCTAAACGCTTTGCAACCGATGTTGGTTTTACTGTGTGTAACGATGCGCTGCAAATTCATGGGGGCTACGGTTACATTAAAGAGTACCCACTTGAACGCCACGTACGCGATGTACGTGTTCATCAAATTTTAGAAGGCACTAACGAAATTATGCGTGTGATTATTGCACGTCGTATCTTAGCCGAATCAGCCAGCGAAGTTTTATAAGGAGATTAGTATGTCAAATCCTAGCATTGAATTAACTATTGAAGGTCATGTTGCCATTTTAACTATGTCGAATCCGCCAGCGAATACCTGGACGAAAGACACCTTAGTGGCGCTTAAAGACACAGTTAATCAGCTCAACACCAATAAAAATATTTATGCATTAGTACTGACTGGTGAAGGCGAGAAGTTTTTTAGCGCCGGTGCCGACCTAAATGTATTTGCCAGTGGCGACAAAGGTGTAGCCGCAGATATGTCATGTGTATTTGGTGAAGCATTCGAAGCGCTAACTAATTTTAGAGGTGTGTCGGTTGCAGCCATTAATGGTTATGCAATGGGTGGCGGCCTTGAAGTAGCGCTTGCTTGCGACATTCGTATTGCAGAAGAACAAGCACAAATGGCATTGCCTGAAGCAAAAGTGGGTTTATTACCCTGTGCTGGTGGAACGCAAAACTTAGCATGGCTCGTTGGTGAAGGCTGGGCAAAACGCATGATTTTATGCGGTGAGCGCTTAAAAGCCGATAAAGCGCTACAAATTGGCTTAGTGGAAGAAGTGGTTGCACAAGGTGAAAGCTTTGCAGCAGCACTAAAACTGGCAAACCAAGTGTCAGAGCAAAGCCCATCGTCGGTTGCTGCATGTAAAACGCTGATTCAAAAAGGGCGTCATCAGCCAATGGCGAATGCATTGCCACTGGAGCGAGAGCTGTTTGTTGGTTTATTTGATACCGAAGATCAGCAAGAGGGCGTGAACGCCTTTTTAGAAAAACGCAAGGCTAATTGGGTGAATGGCTAATGAGTGAACTAACCCGTTTAAATTCAGCTGATGCTGCTGTGGTATTCGAAACGGCAACCACAGACAATGGCCGACTCATTGGTTTTGCTACGCTTAACGCGCCTAAGTCATTAAACGCGTTAAATTTTGAGATGATCAGCTTACTCGAGCCACAACTACAGCAATGGGACAAAGACGATAACATTGCATTAGTGGTTCTTAAAGGTGCTGGTGAAAAAGCATTTTGTGCCGGTGGCGATGTAGTGAGCTTACACAAATCAATGAGTGAGGGTAAACCGAGCTCACTGGTTGAAGAGTTTTTTACTCAAGAGTATCAGCTCGATTACCTAATTCACTGCTACAACAAACCCATTTTAGTCTGGGGTAACGGTATTGTAATGGGCGGCGGTTTAGGTTTAATGGCCGGTGCGAGCCATCGTGTGGTTACAGAAACATCACGCATCGCTATGCCAGAGCAAACCATTGGGCTTTACCCTGATGTAGGCGGCAGTTATTTTTTACATAAAATGCCTGCCCATGTTGGCTTGTTTTTAGGGCTTACCTCGGCGTCAATTAATTGTGAAGACGCTAAGCTTGTATCGCTTGCCGATCACTTTGTAAATTCTGATAAATACCCAGAGCTTGTTGAAGCGTTACTCAATACTAAATGGGGTAAAACAGCAAGTTTAAACCACGACAAGCTAAGTACCTTGCTTATTGAGTTAGATAACAACTCTAGCCGTATGCCAAAAGGCAATTTAAAAGCTAACTTATCGCTAATTCAAAAGTTAGGCGACTTTAACACGTTACAGCAGCAGGTCGATTACATTTTAAACCTAACCACAGATGACAAATGGCTACAACGCGCACAAAAATCGTTGGCGCATGGTTGTCCATTAAGTTGTGCTTTAGTGAGTGAGCAGCTTAAACATAGCAAAGGCAAAAACTTAGCTGACTGTTTTAAAATGGAATTGGGCATGTCGGTTCGTGCTGGCGAAGTGGGCGAGTTTCAAGAGGGTGTACGTGCCTTACTAATCGATAAAGACGGTACGCCACAGTGGCAATTTAACACTCTTAAAGATGTGCCAAACGAAGTAGTAGAGAGCTTTTTTGCAAATCGCTTTGGCGAGCAACATCCGCTAGAGCCGTACTTTTCACAACTAAATTTACAAGGGTAAAGCGATGAGTAAACTTAATATAGGATTTATTGGTTTAGGAAATATGGGCGGCCCAATGGCAGCAAACTTAGTTAAAGCAGGCCACAGTGTACGCGTTTTTGACTTAAGTGCAGAGGCCGTTAAAGAGCTTGTGAATCATGGGGCTAGTGCGGCGCAAAGCGCAAGTGACTGTGCGCACGAGGCTGATGTGCTAATTAGCATGCTACCGGCAAGCAAACATGTTAAATCACTTTATTTAGGCACAGACGAGCAGTCGGGTTTAATTAAAGTACTAAGTAAAAGCACATTAGTGATTGATTGTTCAACCATAGATGCACAATCGGCTCGTGATGTAGGCCATGCCCTAAGCGAGCAAGGTATTGCGTTTGTTGATGCACCTGTATCGGGTGGTGTAGCAGGCGCAACAGCGGGCACGCTTACATTTATTGTGGGTGGTGAGCAAACCGCATTCGATAAAGCCAATACTGTATTAGTCGATATGGGTAAAAACATATTCCATGCCGGTGATATTGGTGCAGGGCAAGTTGCTAAAATATGTAACAATATGCTGTTGAGTATTTTAATGGCGGGTACCAGTGAAGCCATTCAAATGGGCATTAATAACGGTCTCGACGCAAAAGTACTCAGCGACATAATGAGCGCAAGCTCGGGTCGAAACTGGACGTTAGAACTTTATAACCCCTGCCCAGGTGTTATGGAAACCGCACCAGCTAGTAACGACTATAAACCTGGCTTTATGGTCGATTTAATGGCTAAAGACTTAGGCCTTGCTATGGAGGCGGCGCAGCAGAGTAATTCACTGACGCCAATGGGCTCAATGGCTAAAAATTTATACACTATGATGCAGCACCAAGGTGCAGGCAGTGATGATTTTAGTGCCATTTTTAAATTGTTTTCGAAGTAGGAAAGTATTGTGGAAATAAAAAATAATACCGTAGTTATTACCGGTGGCGCACAAGGCTTAGGTTTTGCAATGGCGCAAAAGTTTGCCTTAATGGGCGCTAATATTGCCTTAATTGATATGGCACAAGCCCAGTTAAATGAAGCAACCGAGCAGCTATCTGCATTAGCAGGCGTAACAGGCACTATTAAAGGCTACAGCGCTAATGTAACGGTAGAGAGCGAAGTTGAAGACGTATTTAATACCATTAACAGTGACTTTGGTCACATTGGGGTATTAATTAATAACGCCGGCATTTTACGCGATGGTATGTTTATAAAAGCCAAAGACGGCAAAGTGGTTAAAAAAATGTCGCTTGATCAATTTCAATCAGTAATTGACGTTAACTTAACAGGTGTATTTTTAGCAGGGCGCGAAGCTGCAAGCCACATGATTGAATCAGGCAAAGGTGGCGTAATTGTAAATATGTCGAGCGTAGCGCGTGCGGGTAATATTGGCCAAACTAACTATGCTGCCTCAAAAGCCGGTGTTGTGGCACTAACCACTACATGGGCCAAAGAGCTTGGCCGTTTTGGTATCCGCGTTGGCGCCATTGCTCCAGGTGTTATTAGCACCGCAATGACCGATGTAATGAAGCCAGAAGCCAAACAGCGCATGCTAGCAGTAACACCAGTAGGGCGCTTAGGTGAAACCGGTGAAATAGCCCATACTGCTCAGTATATTATCGAAAACGACTTTTTCACTGGCCGTGTAGTAGAGATAGACGGCGGTATTCGTTTGTAAACTAATGTTTATAAACGTATGAGTGTTAGTTGATTTAAAAGCACAGCCTTTTGGGTTGTGCTTTTTTTGTTTTAAATCGCACCATTATAATTTAATCATGATTAGAAACAGAGATTTCATAAACGATATTCAAATAAAAAAAGATACTGTATATATAGACAGTTTATGGTGTTTTATCTAATAACATTATTAAAAGTCGTTTTGGTGTATTTTAACAACGATAATTTAGAACTTGCGTAATAACTTGTTTACATTGAAGTTGTTTAGTGGAATTATTGAGCCATGTAATATACGCCGTTTTGGGGTTTTATAACCCCCCAAAGTGGTGTTCAATAAGCTGTTATGTTTATGGAGAAAAAAATTGTCACCAGAGGAAATAAAGGCTGTTGCAGAGACATTAAAGATTTTTGGCGACATGACTGCATCAAAGCCAAATGAATGGCTTCCTGTTTTTGCCGCGTTAGGTGGTGCAGTGGCTGGTGCTATCGCATCCTTCTTCCCTACATGGCTTATAGAAAAACGTAGAGAATCTGCTTTTTCTAAGCAAATACAAAATTGCTTAGTAGCAGAGGTATCATCTCTTATAGAAATTATAGAACATCGAAATTATTTGGCCGCAATTAAAGCAGCGGTAAACCATCTAAAATCAAATCCTAAAGACAAATACTCTTTGGTCGTTGATGTGCCACCTCATTATTCAAGGTTGTACCAAGATAACTGCAAGCATATTGGTGTTGTCGATGCTCAGGTGGCTCGTGAAATAATTACATTCCACCAACTCATTGATGCCGTTATCCAGGATATGAAGTCTGATGGGCCTTTTAGTTCAGGGGCTTCACTGGAAACATTTGAAGAAATGGAATCAATCTTCGAGCGAGCAATATGCATAGGAAGGAAATTAACAGCAGCACATAACAAGCAGCTCTACCGTATTCCGTAACGTTGGCACCTTTTCCGCAAAAGAACGCGAAAAAGCCGCCAACAATACTCCACCGGTGAGCTGAGCGCTATGGTTCAATTAGAGACAGGTTTTATAATATTAATGAATGCAGATAATGCCATAGAGAGTCACTACAGAAAGCTCTTTGATATTTTGAATAATGAATTCGAAGATCTTTACGAATCAATAAATAATGAC
This sequence comes from Pseudoalteromonas sp. Scap03, assembly GCF_013393115.1. Lineage (GTDB taxonomy): Bacteria > Pseudomonadota > Gammaproteobacteria > Enterobacterales > Alteromonadaceae > Pseudoalteromonas. The sequence goes on from NZ_VDEU01000001.1 coordinate 2,487,319, forward strand.
AAGTTAAGAATTTTATTCTCTACTCTTCACTCTAGCGTCACTAGTCTTTTTGACTCGATGAATAATAGGCTTCCAACAGATGAAGACACGGCTCACTTCTGGGCAGACCCGAGTAGGGAACTCATTAGATCTATAGAGACGATTGAAGCTTTAGAGAGATCTTTGAAGAACTCTGAATATGCATTCTATATTGAGGAGTACCATCGAGATAGACTTACTTTTTGTAAGAGCTTTCTAAGTAAGAGTGGTGGGAGTGAAATCCCCCCTTATACTGAAAAGCTAGAGATTTATTACACTATCCCAATATTTTTTCCACAAAGCTCAGTGAAAATTGAGAACAAAAATAAGACCGCTGATCTAAACGCTCTAGGTAGTGGGTCTTATGCAAATGTCTATAAGTATTTTGACAGCTTCTATAATAAAAACTTTGCTTTAAAGCGGGCAAAGAAAGATCTAAATGCAAAGGAAATTGAAAGGTTTAAGCGAGAGTACGAACAAATGAGTATGCTAAGCTCACCATATGTTCTAGAAGTTTATGGATACAATGAGAAAAACAATGAGTACATTATGGAATTTATGGACAACTCATTGGATAAGTATATGTTAAAAAACAATTCCAAGTTATCGTTTCAGGATCGCGTTAAGTTAGGGCTGCAAATACTCAGAGCTTTCTCGTACATACATTCTAAAAATATTTTGCACAGGGATATTAGCCCTAAAAATATTCTACTCAAAGAATATGATGATGTGGCTGTAGTGAAAATAGCGGATTTTGGCCTGGTGAAAATCGTTGATAGCGAACTAACTTCTGAAAATACGGATTTTAAAGGCTACTATAATGATCCAAGCCTAGTTACAGAAGGATTTGATAGTTATAGCATCTTGCATGAAACATACGCGTTGACTCGTATTTTATATTACGTCTTAACCGGAAAGAGTAATACAGAAAAGTCACCAGAGAATGTGCGTGCTTTCATTGATATAGGCCTGAGTAGTGATAAGTCTATTAGATTTAAAGATGTTGATGAGTTACGCATGGCTTTTCAAGCTATCGCACCAGTGTAATTTTGCCGTGAACCATAACAAAACCCAGCAGTTCTTAGCCTTCGGCTACCGGACTCGCTTCGCTCGCCGCTGTGGGCGGCGTTAGATGATAAGGGAATAATGACCAATCATTACCACCTGCTAATCAAAACCCCTGATACAAATTTAGGCCGAGCCATGAAGCATATTAATGGCCTTTATACCCAATACTTTAATCGAACACATAATACGGATGGTGCGTTGTTTAGAGGGCGCTACAAAGCGGTGCTTGTGGATGCAGATAACTATTTATTGCATGTTAGTCGGTACATTCACCGTAACCCAATTGAAACGAGTAACCCCTTGGTAGAAGAGCTTGTTAAATATAAGTGGTCTAGCTATTCAGCTTTCATTCGAAGGGGAGTAACGCCTAAATGGCTCGTTCGAGACTTTATATTTTCGTTGCAAGGCAAAAAGCGTAAATATGCAGCTTATAAGCAGTTTGTGGAATATGAAAACAACAAAGAAATAAGCGCTTTTTATGGTGCTAAAAAGTTATTGTCGGTTTTGGGTTGTGAGGACTTTATTGAAAACATAAAAGACTATATTGCCAAGTCAGATAGTGAAAGCAAGTTTGTTAGTAAAAAGTACTCTGCAAATGATGTAATTGCTTATGTAGCTAAACATTTTAGTGTTGAAGTAGATGATATAGTAATGGTTAAAAAGGGGCGCAAAGAGAAAAACTTACCCCGTTGGTTTGCTATTAAATTGTGCCAAGATTTAACGGGATTAAATTTGCAGGCTCTAGCAGATGTTTTTAATGTTGAGCATTATTCGGCGATATCGAAAACTGTCGGTAGGTTGAACACATTAATGGTTGAAGATAGAAAGGTTAAATTACAATTGTACAAGCTGCAAGATTGTTTGATGTCTGAAGTCAAGATTTGACCCCATTTGCTTTGAAGTCAAGATTTGACCCCATTTGCTTTAACAATCCGCGTCATTCAGGGCCTTCGGGCCGGAATGACGCTCTTAAGTTCGCGCGCATGTGCGGAGCGCTATACACAAGGATGAGCAGTGGCATTTAAATCTACGATTTTATTTTTTTTATATTTATGATTTCTGGTTGTGCTTCACGAAGTGCAGAAGAGATCGGGTGTAATTTCACTTCTGGCTCTTACTTTACTTAGCATGACAAAGAAAGTTCTTGGATCGATAATTTTTTTACCCTAAATAAAAGCCACTCAGACACTTGTAATCCCCCTTCAAAACGCCGATTAAAAATATCAAACACTTCTTTATATGCTGCGTAACAGTACAGTAATTGATTGAACCAAAATAGGAACTCAGCTATGGTTTGTTTATAAATAAAAACAAATAAAAAACGAGTTAATCTACAGGCTCGTTAGTCCCACAAGAGGAAGACATGCGTATTAAATTTATACTTATATTGATAACTTTATTTTCGAGCGTATCAAGTGCGCAAGACTTTTTTGTTAAGGAAGTGAGGTTCAAAAACATTGTTGCCAATCTCTATCTTCCTAATACCTCAGAAAAAGTTCCTGTGGTTATTGCAATCGGTGGTTCTGAGGGAGGAATCAGCACAGGTGATGCCAATGGTAAAATGATTGCACCACATGGGATCGCTGTATTAGGGCTCGCCTACTTTAAAGAAAAAGGGATTGCTCAGACACTAGATCAAATACCCTTAGAATATTTTTTAAGTGCAATTGATTATCTTGAGACTGTTTCTTCAATAGATTCGTCAAAAATTGGTTTTATTGGTGGTTCTAGGGGAGCTGAATTAGCGCTTTTATTAGCATCGATGGAACCACGCATCAAATCTGTTGTAGCGACAACTCCAAGCAAAGTAGCTTGGTACGGAATGACTACAGCAAAGTCAGCGTGGACATTTAACGGAAAAGATATTCCTGCTTTAAGCTTGGAACTTGATGAAAAGGCTCCTTTACTTAATCGATTTGAAGTTGCTTTAGAAAATAAAGACAATGTAGCAAACTCATTATTCTCTTTCGAAAAAATAAATGGTCCAATATTGCTGATTTCAGCAAAAAACGATCAAGTTTGGCCTTCATTTCAAATGTCGAACGAGATAGAGGAATACCTTAAAAAACATAATTTCAAACATTCCGTCACACACAACGCATATCCAACAGGTCATGGTTTTAGTCAAGAGACAGCGCCTGAAATAAAACAGTCAATAATTGACCATTTCATGCGTACTTTATAGTGCTAACATATATGAACCTTAACCGAGTCAATGGACTAGTTTTTTTACCGTTTTCATAAATTGACGTTTAATTCTAAATCAAAAAACAATTCGTTTGCTTCGTCTGTTAAGTAGGTAGCTTACAGCAAATTATGGATTCATGTTACTGTAAAAGTTCATTGAGCTGTCTCCTATAAGGTTGGTTACCCTTTCATCGTAGTTGAATAATCGCGATGCAGGGGAGGAGGCTTAATGAGAATCAAGCCATTACAACAGGACAAAAAATTGTTGGCTTTTCTCCTTCGTCACTTATTTAAATCAACTAAATTTGCCTATTATTTGGGCGTGATGGATTAGTTTAGTCTTTAACATAATAGGTTACAAAATGTATGAATTTTTAGTTGGCTTGGAAGTTTCGGACAATGGCGCGTATTCAGACTATAGAGCGGCTATGGCACCCATTCTTAGTGCTTTTGGTGGCGGTTTCGGTTTTGATTTTGTAGTTTCGGAGGTTCTTCTTTCAAAAGTTGATACTCCTATTAATCGAGTGTTTACAATTCATTTCCCAAATAAAACCATCTCAGAAAACTTCTTTTCCGATCCTGAATATTTAAAAGTAAAAGCTCAATTCTTTGACGTGTCTGTATCTCACGTAACAATCATTGCGGGCTATGAAAAAGACTCTCAAAATATCATCTAAAAAATATTTTTACTCTGTATTTAAACCTTTATAACAGTTTTTGCGACTAAGTTTTAAAGCAAATAATAAAGGTTTTGTATGAACTACTTAAAGCAGGTTTTAAATATAGCATTATTGGTATTAGTTAGCTTTGCGGGTATTAAGCCCGTGCAAGCTACTAACTTACCTTTTGAACAAATAATCACACCTCAACAAGCAAAGCGAGATGTTGCGCAGTGGTCACAATGGCTGCACAGTACGCACCCTGATTTAAAACACAGTGTGGCCGACATTGATGCTTTTTACTTGCAACTAAATACTATAACCGCAGCTATTACCGATGAACTTAGCGTGCGGGAATTATGGGCCCGTTTAGCGGTATTAAATTCAACATTGGCTGATGGGCATTTAAAAGTAGGGCATGCTTCTACGTCGCAATGGCGTAAATGGGTCAATGGTGGCGTGGGGCTTTTTCCATTTGAAGTTGCGATTGTAAACCAGAAACTTTATATAAAATCTAACACGGGCGGTACCAAGAGTGGCTATGCTGAGCAGCAAATAAAGGCGATTAATGGCGTGCCATATGAGCAAGTCGTAGCTCAGTTATTACGCCGCACACATGGTGATACTGATGAATTTAGACAAGAAGTATTAGCACGTCAATTTCATCGTTTATTATATTTAACGTTTGGTTACTCAGAGCAATTTAGCATTACCTTAGCAGATGAAGAGCTCACGCTAGCTGCGAGCAAAACTTTGCCACAAAGCATGGTTGAACGCTCATTTGTAGATACTTTTAATGTTGAGTAAACAGGTGAGACGGCAACCCTTACAGTTAATTCATTTTCATGGCCTGATTTTAAGCAATACCTTGCCTTTATGGACGCCACTTTTACTCAGCTAACAGAAAAAAACATAAAGCACCTAATAATTGATATCAGTAATAATGGCGGTGGCGATGATGACTTTTGGATGGCAGGAATTATGCGTTATATAACGGATGTACCATATCGTCACTTTTCCCATTATCGCTCTAAGGTGTTGTTAAAGTATCGTGATCCAGGCCAAATAGTAGGTGAAATTGAGTCTGGTGAAAACACTCGTTTTATACAGCCAGAACCTGATCTTGCTAACTTTTTTACCGGGGATGTTGCTGTAAAAATAGGGGCTTACACTTATTCGTCAGCAATTGTGTTTGCTAACACCCTACAAGATTTTTCAATTGCGCCATTGGTTGGCGAAGACACAACAGGAAGAAGCACTCAAACTGGGGGGATCCAGTTTTTAAACTTAATACATAGTAATTTGCAGATGGTCAGCCCGTGCTTTATTTTGACAAGGCCAAATGGTGAGCTGCAAATGACTGGCGTTAAAGTTTCTTCGTTGTGACGCTTAAACACCGAGAACTGATATTAGCATTTTGTTCGTTCACTAAAGTGGCTGTCGCTTTAAAACATTGCTTAGTATAAAAATCTAAGCAATTGTCTTTAATGCGTATTTTGCTAAACTATAAGCGCTGATACTCGAGTATAAATGTATAACTAACTTCGAGCCATATATTTACCTTTGAATATTTTTATTTATAAAAGGTATTCTATCTAAACTATTACAATTAAGGAAAACGCGTTCCAATGTTTAGGAAAAACATTCGTTGCAGCTTACACATTTTATCATTAAGCACATTATTACTTACCAGCCTACTACCACAGGTAAAGGCCGATGAAATAGATGACTTTTTACTAGAGAAAATGCGCACAGCTAATATTCCAGGATTACAACTGGCAATCGTGAAAGACAATAGGCTGATAAAAAAAGCCAGTTACGGCCTGTCGAACTTACAAGACCAGATCACGGTACAAAACCATACCCCTTTTCCTATTTTTTCGATGACTAAAGCTTTTACTGGCGTTGCAATTATGCAACTTGCCGCTGAAAACAAGTTATCGGTTAACGATCCGATTTCAAAGCATTTAGATGATTTGCCTAAAGCATGGCAACCGCTAACTATCCGTCAGCTGCTAAGCCATACTTCTGGTTTACCTAAAATATTAAATGGTCATTGGGTTGATTTAATTTCCAATGGTCAGCCAGATCCTGCGTGGCAAGAAGTACTTACTTTACCAATGCGTTATGAAACCAATAGCCGCTTTGAGTACAACCAAACAGGTTACATTTTGTTAGGTAAAATTATTGATAAGTTATCGGGTCAGCCTTTTTCTAATTATATTCAGAAAAATCAGTTGGCTAAACTAGATATGCCCATAACTTTGGCTGCAGGTTTTGCTCATACTGAATCTATTGTCCCTAATCAAGCTCGTCCTTACGTTGCTGGCAATCAAGGAAAGCTAAAGACGGTACAAATAACTTTCGACCCATTCTTTAGAACTGCGGCGGGTATGAGTGCTACCGCAACTGAGCTTGCTAATTACGCGATAGCGCTTCAACAACGACAACTCCTTGATGAGAAGTACCTTAAAGAAATGTGGTCACCAACGCGTTTAAAGAGTGGTCAAACTGCAGGTTTTAGCAATTTAGAAAATGGTTACGCTCTAGGTTGGCAAACAATTGGACGAGAGCAGCATCCAGCAGTAAGTGCCAGTGGTGGTGATGCTAATTCAATGGTGATTTATCCAAAAGATCACTTAACCATCATTGTATTAACTAATAAGCTAGGAAGCTTGCCAATATTCTTTATTGATGAAATTGCTGGCTTTTATTACCCTGAGATGAAAGCTGAAAATGGTTGGGGGTTGTCACAAGACTTATTCAAACTTTTCCAAGGGATTAAAAAACAGGGCTTTAATCAAGCCATCACTTTAGCGGATGAGATGAAAGTAAGTGCAGCGTTTGATGTGCAAGAAATTAATCTTTTGGGCTATCGCTATGTGGCTAAAAATGAACTAGCAAAGGCATTAGAGATATTTAAGCTAAATGTTCATTTGTTTCCCGACAATGCAAATGCTTATGATAGTTTAGGTGAAACCTATGCTGCACTTGGAAATAAACCAGAAGCGATAGCTAATTACGAAAAAGTACTCGCATTTTTGCCGAATAATCAACATGCCCTTAAGCAGCTGGCTCGGTTGAACCAATAACCTAACAAAGCGTAGACAATAAATAAAATCGCGCTAAGGCAACTACCATACTTCGCGCGCTTTTAAAAACTATGCTGGTCGAACTATATGCGGTAAATCTTTACTTCAGACATCAAAAGCCCAATCTTTAAAAGTATTAGTTACTCAAAGCCAGACGACCTCATTGTTCTTATATTTACTGCTGTATATTACTTCTAAACACGTTGATTTATTAAAGCGATAACTTTAGGTTGCCGTTTTTTATTCCTACTATTTAAGTTTATTTTAAGCTTACTCAATTAATACTCAAATTCAAGAACCTTTAAACCATGCATCTGATTTACTGACTCATTGTATGTTTCAGATCATTAAACAGAGGATGATTAAAGGTTAGCCTGAAAACATATACTTATACCCATAAGTGAGCTTTTAACTTTAATGCGTTTATTAGGAGGTATTATGAATTTTAAAAATACAGATACTCATTACAATACACTCTCTGTTGCTTTACATTGGTTGATGTTTATTTTAATTGTGACTGTGTACGGCAGTATTGAACTTCGCGAATTATTTGATAAAGGCACTGAAACACGTGATGCCTTTAAAATGTGGCATTTTATGTTGGGTTTATCGGTTTTAGCTTTAGTTAGTGTGAGGTTAGCTGCGCGTTTAGTGGGTGGTGCAGCACCTGCCATACACCCTGAGCCTGCAAAATGGCAAAATAAATTAGCTATATTTGTTCATATTGCGCTGTATGTGTTTATGTTTGCTATGCCTATAGCTGGTTGGCTAATTTTGAGTTTAGCAGGTAAACCCATCCCGTTTTTTGGTTTAGAGTTGCCTGCTTTGGCCGCTCAAAACTTTGAACTTGCTAAAAGCATTAAAGAGATACATGAAACCGCAGGGGAAGTGGGGTATTACGTAATAGGTTTACATGCGGCTGCGGCTTTGTTTCACCATTATATTTTGGCTGATAATACGGTATCGCGAATGCGTTTGCCTAAATAATAAAAAAGTTAATAGTAAAAAGGGAGACAGTGTCTCCCTTTTTAATGTTTAATACTCTAATAAACCCGATTCTAAACCCACCCCAATGTTTACCATTTACATATAATTGGCACCGATAGATCATGCAATATCTCGCCGGTATCGCGCTTATAGGTTTGTAATTAAAAGCTCTCTGCATGGCTACCGCAGTGAATGCCTGTGGGGTCATTAAAAATTTGCTTAGTGCGGTCATTATTTATAGTCAAATGGATAAAATCTTGTCTGCAGACATTTTATAAAATCATTTAGCGTTAGTTGAATTGTTTTTTGTAAAAATATGGTCTTTGTTAGTCATTAAAGATTTAAAGGGCACACAATGAACTTAACATATGCAAATAACGCAATTACCTTGCTACTTGCACTTAGTTTTATACTACTTGGTGTATCGTTTGCGCTCGGTGCAAATCCAAACACACTAATAGCGACATTTAGCTTTTACGAGCTTGATAGCGTATTAAATACTAATACGCTAGGTCTACTAAGTGGTACAGCCATGATTATGTTAGTGGTAGTAACCCTATTGGCACACTTTAAATTAATACAGCCAACCTCAGCATTTATGCTAGCGCTTGTTGTTAGCATTGTGCCTTTACTAACCTTATTAGCAAGTAATCGCTGGATGACTCAGTTAGGGGGCTTTCCTATTATTGGTAGTGGGCAGGGAATAATTAAATACTTTGCTGTAGTGCCTTTATACTTATTTTTATTTTATAAAAATAAGATGAGCGACAAACAGCATGTCCTTTTAAACTTTATTCCTATGGCTATGGTTTTGCTATGGATTGGCGGTATGAAATTTTACGATTTTGAAGCTAAGGCCATTGTAGGCTTAGTCGAAACCTCGCCTTTTATGTCTTGGTTATATAGTTTATTTAGCGTGCAAGGTGCGTCGAACGTGATTGGTGGGTTTGATGTATTATTTGCGCTACTACTAGGCGCTGGTATTTTATTAAATAATAAAAAACTAATTATAGTTAGTGGTTTAGCATGCTTGAGCGTTTTTTTAATGACCCAAACGTTTTTACTGTCTGCCCCTAACGCATTTAGCTCAAGTACGCTGTTGGCGCGGTTAGGGCAATTTGTAATTAAAGATTTATGGTATGTGGGAAATTTAATTGTTATTGCCACTTTAATGCTCTCTAAACCAGCTAAACATAGTTAAAGCAATATGCTTTGTTGTTACCGCTACAAAATTATTAAATAAAATAATGTGTATAAATAAGAACGTTATTTATACACAAAAAAGCGCCAAAACAGTAAACCATTTTGGCGCTTTTAATTAAGCAAATTAATTTTGATTAGTTAGCTAATAGCCACTCACTTAGTAAACGTACACCAAAACCTGTACCACCTGGTGAAAGCTCATCTTTGCCTTTTTTCACTAATGCATTACCAGCGATATCGATATGTACCCAACGGGTTTCGCCAGCAAAATGCTCTAAGAAAGTAGCGGCAGTGGTTGCACCAGGGCCACCTGAACCTACATTTGTTATATCAGCAATGTCAGATTTCAGCATATCTTTATAACCTAACGGTAAACGCCATAGGTTTTCGTTTACTTGTTTACCTGCAAGGGTAAGTTGCGATACTAGCGTGTCATCATCAGAGAATACCGCTGCGTATTCATTACCAACAGCACGAATTTTAGAACCCGTTAAGGTTGCAACATCAATCATGATCTCTGGCTTGTAGTGCTCACGTGCATACCACATTGCATCACTTAGAACTAAACGACCTTCAGCATCGGTATTTAAAATTTCTACACTTAAGCCTTCAGCGGTGCGAACAACATCGCCAGGAGCTACAGCAAACTGCGATACCATATTAGCTGCCATGCCCATAACGGCTACCACGTTTTTATCGGCTTTAGCTAACGCCATTGCTTTTACAGTACCAAGTACTGCAGCAGCACCAGCCATGTCTGATTTCATACGTGCAATAGACGCACCGGTTTTAATACTGTAACCACCTGAGTCGAACGTAATGCCTTTACCAACAAGGGCAATAGGGGCATCGTCAGAGCCTTTATAATGAGCAACCACTAAACGTGCACCTTGCTGGCTACCTCTACCTACAGCTTCTAATGCGCCCATGCCTAGCTCTTTTAGCTCTTTAGGCTCTAACACTTTGATAGTAACCCCTAACGACGCTAATTCTTTTGCTGCATTGGCAAAATCAACCGGCGTCATTTCTGTAGCCACTTCTGATGTTAAATCGCGTGCTAAAAATACACCTGCTTGAATACTCTCTAATTGGCTGTAAAGCTTGCGAGTTTGCTTGGTGTTATCAACATCAAACGTATAGCTAACTGTTTCAGTGCTTGGTTCTTTTTTGTAGTTTTCAAAACGGTGATCGCGTAGGTTTGCACCGTGGGCAAAATTAGCAGCAAGTGCTGCGTTGTCGTTTGTACCCGTAACATCATCAAAAATAACACTGGCAGTGCCCGCTTTAGCTTTAACTAGGCGAGCATGAATATTACCGCCTAACTTAGCCGCTTTTGCTTTATTTAATTCGTCTGCTTTACCTGTACCTACAACCAAAATACGGCTGTAGTTACTTTTACTAGGCGCGACAAGTTGCGCGACTTTAGCGTAATCGCCAGTAAAGTTTTCTATATCGATAACACGTTGTAATTGGCCATCGAATTGTTTATCAAGTGTTTTAAATTGGCTGTTGCTGCCATCTTGGCTATAAAATACAACCAGCGTATTTGCGTCGCTGTCTACTTTTGTAGAAAAATTAAAGTGTGCTGCTTGTGCATTAATACACATACCCAGTGCAAGCGCGATTGAAGAGGCTTTTATAATACGTTTCATTTTTTAACCTAAGAATAATTTAAAGGGGTGTTTTACCCTATTTAGGCTGTTATGGGTAAGTAGGATACGGTGAAACCGCAAATATCAGCGATATACGTCAAAATCATTAGTAAGTAATATAAATTTGACTAATGGAAGTGACCTTAAAGGTTTAATAAAAATAACGGTCGCGTTACTATCAAACATAAAGGCATTACGCAGCTTTAAACCACCAACCTAGAGAATCTGCATTGAAAGCAAAAGAAATTCGCAACTTTTATATTAACGAAGAACAGTCTGTTTATTTGTTATCGCACCGTGATGCTAAAAAGCATCGCCAGTGGCTTAACATTTGTATTAAACAGCTAACACTACTTGGTTATAAAAATGTCGAAATGATTGGCTCTGGTGCGTTTGGCTTTGTTTTTGCGGGTGATGATGAACATGGCCTGCCTTGGGTGTTTAAATTTTCAAGAATAACGCTGGCGCAAAGTGTACGAGATCGCCTTGAAGACGAAGCGTATATGCTATCTCAAATTGATAATCCGCTAATACCAAAATTTTATGGCTTTGAGCGAATTAAAAAACAGGGCATTTTGATGATGGCTCGTGCAACAGGTGAAGATCTTGAAAAAGTATCACTTAAGCAAGGGCGACTATCTGCTGCAAAAATAATGAACTTAGCGGTAAAATTGAGAAATGTGTTGCTCGATTTACGCCATCATAAAAACGGATTAAGCCCACAACCTATTGTGCATGGCGATATTAAACCCTCTAACTTGGTGTGGGATGAAAAAGCCAAGCAGCTTTCATTGGTTGATTGGGGGAGTTCGGTATATGCCCAAGTAGATGAACAAGGCAACCCTATTGCCAGTAATTTTATGGATTTAATGTCGGGTGATTTAAGCACGACTAACGCGCGAATGGGTGATGTGTATTTTATTGGTGATGCGCAAATGTCTGGTGAAAAGTCATCCCCTCGTTTTGATGAGCAAGGGGTTGCATCAACTTTGTATGCACTTGCATCGGCTCAGTCTTGTCGATTTGGCGCTCAGGCTATTCCGGCCAGTAGTTTAATGTTACCTAAGGAGCTGGCAAACGTTATTGATGGCATGCTTTCAAAAGAACGGTTGGTAAGAGACAAAGCGGGTGACTACTTTATGCGTAACATAGAAACCATGGCAAAAGCATTTTTACCAGAGCTACCAAAGCAAGACACTAAAGCACGCATTCCTTTTTGGTTTAGCCAAGATCCTGAGCCCGAAACCGTTGTATATAGTTCCCGAAAACAATTTTTACGCCAAGCCGACCATAAACAGCAATTACTCGATGTAAACGATGCCCAGTTAGATAGGTATTACAAAGAATTTTTGTTTGATACTGGGGATACCGAAAAAGCGTTTTTAGCCTCAATTAGTCGCTTAGCGAAATACCCTGTAGTAGGGGGGCTGAGTTTTCATTGGAAAGATGATTCTTTATATGTTGAGTCATCACTTATTATGCACGATGAAGCTTTAGCAACCGCATTTACTGATGCGGTAAACAATACAGTGATGCTTGCACAAGCGATTAGTCAAAAGGGCTTATTTAAGTGTTGTTTATTTGATGCCCGTAAAACGATTCAGCTAGAACGCGATGGCACCGGTGCGTTTAAATTTAACCAGTTACCTGAGCTTGATTATGAAGTGGTTAATGTAAAAGCCAGCGATGTAACCCGTCCGCACTCATATTTTGAAGATGGTAAAGATCCCGATGAACAACTGCAACTGCCTAAAAAGGTGATTAAATGTGTATTTGAGCTAAACCAGATACATCATACGGGTTGTATTATTTTTGAAGCACTACCAGATAGGATGAAGATTCACCATTACTATCGATTGCTCGATGCTAGTAAAGAAGTTGAATTTAAACGTTTGCTAAATAAACTCATGCAGTACGCGGTTAATATTACTGATGTTGGGGTCGCTGGTTTTATGAAGTTGCCGTATAAAAATACTCGCGAGTTTAGTTTATGCGAGCAGCAACCCAGCAATTATTATCCTAAAAATCCAAAACAACTACTTAATTAATAAGTCACTCGCTGAGGCTGGTGGCTTAACAATAGAAAGAAAAATAGAAAGTTAATGGCAAAATCTAAACCACAAATTACATTAGAAAGTTACGGTATATATTCCAAATGGGACAAAGCTGACAAAGCGTTACCACAAATCACGCAATTCACTACGCAAGTAAAAGCAGAACTTGATATAGAATTTGGCCTGATAGTAAATATCAAAAAAGCGAAAGGCGAAAAACTACATTATTGTATTTATCACCCCGGTATTATAGATGCCGATGGCGAAGTGATGCAGCCTTTTGAGGGGAATGTATATGTTAAAGATAACGATTGGTCGTTTTATTTAGGCGACACCGTGTGGGAGCCTATAGAAGATAAAATAGGTAACTGGCGTATGACCTTATCATTAGCAGGAAAAGTCATTGCGGATAAAACATTTAATCTAACTAATGAACAGACCAAAACAGAAGATGATTTTTGGAAACACCGAGGCTATTAATTTCCTCAATAAACAAAAAAAGCTAACAATAAAGTTAGCTCTTTTATGAAATTAGCTTAGTTACCCCAAGGGTTACTTGAATTTGAACGTTGTTTACGAGTACGGGCACGTTGCTTGGCTGCTTTTTTCTCTTGAATACGCTTAGCATCAGAAAAGCTTAACTCGCATGGTTCACCTGGTTTATCGCCTTCAGGGATAATACGGTCTCGTGGAGGCAGTTCGTATTGTACGTCATCTGGGCGTGGTAAGTTTTTTAGGCGGTACAAATAGAAATTATCTACTTTTTGTTGTGCCCACTCGGTTTTACGTAAAAATTTAACTGCTGACTTAATGTCAGGATTATTTTTAAAGCAGTTGAGTTGTAAGTAGGCATGCAGGAGTTCCCACCCATATTGCTCAACCAGTTCTTCAACCACTTGCTCTAATTTAACGCCTTGCAGTGGGTTATTACTGAAAAGTTCTTGGTTGCTCATAGGTGTTCTCTCGTTATTAAAAATACGGCCAGTATTATAAATTTAATAACGAGAGTTTAATAGCAAAAATGCTTAACTTTGACAATTAACCACAACACGACCACGAATTTGGCCCTGCATGAGCTGTTCAGCATTTTCAATAACCTGATCAAGTGTGATTTCGGTCGAAATTTTATCTAAGTAATCGCTACTAACTAGGGATGATAAACGATCCCATGCTTCAACACGGTCCGCTTTAGGGCGCATTACGCTATCAATACCCATTAAAGAAATACCACGTAAAATAAATGGCGCAACAGACGCTGGCAAATCCATACCTTGTGCAAGCCCACAAGCTGTTACTACACCACCGTATTTAAGTGAGGCACAAATATTAGCAAGTGTGTGACTACCTACCGAATCAATGGCAGCAGCAAAGCGTTCTTTTTGTAGTGGTTTACCTGAGTTTGAAAACTCGTTCCTATCAATTACATTAGTTGCACCTAATGATTTTAAATAGTCAGCTTGTTCCATGCGACCTGTTGCTGCGGTTACTTGATAACCTAGCTGGCTTAGTAAATAAATAGCAAAACTGCCTACGCCACCATTGGCACCGGTGACTAACACTTCACCTGAGTCAGGGGTGATCCCTTGTTTTTCAAGGGCAATCACGCTCAACATTGCTGTGTAACCGGCAGTACCAATTTGCATAGCTTGTTTAGCTGATAAGTTGGCGGGTAGGGGAATTAACCAATCGCTGCTAAGAGCCGCTTTTTGGGCTAGGCCACCCCAATGTTTTTCGCCAACACCAAAGCCATTTAAAATAACCTTATCGCCAGCTTTAAATTCTTCACTGTCGCTGTTGGTAACTGTACCCACTAAATCGATGCCAGGTACCATAGGAAAGCTGCGAACTACAGGACCTTTGCCAGTAATGGCTAAGCCATCTTTGTAATTTAGGGTACTGTACAGTACGTCAATTAATACATTTTCGTTTGGTAGATCGTCACTGTTTATGCTGCTTAAAGTGGCACTGTAGTCGTCGTCTTGCTTGTCTATAACAATAGCTTTAATAGGATTGCTCATTAGATTTCCTTTTAGACCGATCGTCTTTAAATTGATAATAAAAAATGCATCATTTGAGTAATGTGCGTAAAAACATTTCTGTGTATAAAGTCAGTGGCTTGCTTGATTGTGTTAGTTTAGCTCGCATTACAGCGCCTTCCCAACCAATCCAAAAATATTCACTCATTTGTGTAGTATCAACATCAGTTTTAATAGTGTGTTGCTGTTGAGCTAAGTCTAAGCACTGTGTTAACTGTGCTTGCCAAGCATGGTAACTCTGCATTAGGCGTATTTTAAACTCGTCACTTAAATGATTGAGTTCTTGGTTTAAATTGCCTACTAAACAACCGCGTTTGTAATCATACTTTTGCATCCCAGCTATAGCACTTTGGGTAAAGTTAACAATGCGTTCTAGGGGCGGTACTTCAGATTGCCCTAAATAAAACTTAAGCTTAGCTATAAAAAACGTGTCGTACGCATCAACCAAAGCTAAGCCAAATGCTTCTTTACTTTTAAAGTAATGATAAAACGAGCCCTTAGGGACTTTGGCTTTTTTTAATATGGTGTCGAGCCCTGTGGCACTAAAACCAAACTCAGTGAGGGTTTCTAATCCCACACGAAGGAGCAACGCTTTAGTGTCTGCGTTGTCTCTGGCTATTTTGGGTGGGCGGCCACGCCTAGTTGCAACTGCTGGTGTTTTGTTCATGCTTTATATTAGACCGATCGGTTTTAATTAATCAAGCTTTTATTTGGAATGTTTTTAAAACAGCTCTGACGTTCATTTTTTGATTACAAATTAATTGGGAACTTAAGGGTATATTGTTAGTCACAAATATGACACTTATGTGTTTTGAACCGATGTATCGGAACATTTTAATAAAGTTAAATAGGTTAAAGTTGAGCAATAAAATTATTTTTAAATTAATTTATCATTGCATCAGCAGCTTAGTTAAAGTCAAACAAATTAATTGTATTTTGTGTTTGAATTAAACATTTTTGTTGGCTATTTATTAAATGTAGATGAACTTTATGCTACAAAAATATAAATATAAAGGTGAGGATTTTACCGATGAAGAGACAGAAAAGAGATCGTTTAGAAAGAGCTCATTCTCAAGGTTTTAAAGCAGGTTTAGCTGGTCGCTCAAAAGAGCACTGCCCTTATCAACAAGTTGATCCTAAGTCTGAGTGGCTTGGTGGTTGGCGCGAGGCAATAGAAAATCGCAATATGTATAAAACATAAACTCATAACGAATTAAAGCAAAAAGGCCTCCAAATGGAGGCCTTTTTGTTGCGTGTTTTAAACTTAAAACGCGCTGGTATCTTGGAACAAGCCTACCTTTAAATCTTTTGCTTCGTAGATCACGCGGCCATCTACTTCTACGGTTCCATCAGCCATACCCATAAACAATTTACGCTTAATAACGCGTTTCATGTCTAGACGGTAGGTTACTTTTTTAGCTGTTGGCAATATTTGACCGGTAAATTTAACTTCACCTACACCGAGTGCACGACCAAGACCAGGACCACCAGACCAACCTAAGAAAAAGCCCACAAGTTGCCACATAGCATCTAAGCCTAAACAACCAGGCATTACTGGGTCGCCTTTAAAATGACAGTCGAAAAACCAAAGGCTAGGATCGATATCTAGCTCTGCAACTATTTGACCTTTACCATGTTCACCACCGTCATCGGTAATTGAAATGATACGATCCATCATTAACATGTTGTCACTTGGCAAACGACAATTTCCTTCACCAAACATTTCACCTTGACCACAAAGGATCAAATCTTCTTTTGTATAGCTATTTTTAGGTTCCATAACACTTTATCTTTGCTTAGAAATTGCCCCGTACTTTAGCGTACACTTGTACGCTAAACAACTCGGAGCAGTTAAAAAATGGTTTAATTATAAGCAATCAGTAAATGCAACTGATTTTAGTATGATTAAACCGCGCAATTACTAACAGAAATCATTATAATTGGGGCTGACTTTTAATCAGTTTAAAGGAAATTTATGACCCTTTTTGTTAACTCACTCACTGTGATTGATTTTTCTTACTTATGCAATAAACGCGGTGCAGTTGGCGAAAGTTGGATTGTTGATTTGACTTTACATGGCAAACTAAACGAAGAGTCTATGGTTTTAGACTTTGGCTTAGTTAAAAAGCAAATTAAAGGCATTATTGATGAGTGTATAGATCACCGTTTAGCTGTCCCTAACAACATAAACGGCAGCATCAACGAGTTTGCTGATCACAAAACATTAGATTGTAAATTTGCTGATAACAAGCACCTTGCAATGAGTGCACCTCATCAAGCATATTGCTTAATAGATACTGATGAGATTAACGTTGAATCAGTAACAGAGTACTTAGTTGCCACAATACTGCCACAGCTTCCTGATAATATTGAAAAGATTGAGTTGGTGTTAAAGCCTGAGCACAATCAGAGCTTTTATTACCACTATAGCCATGGCCTTAAAAAGCATGATGGTAATTGCCAGCGTATTATTCATGGTCATCGCTCACAAATTGGTATAAGCCTTGGCGGTATTTCTATGCCTCGTTTGCAAAAACAGTGGGCTGATAAATGGCGTGATATTTACTTAGCAACTAGTGAAGATCAAATAAACGTCTCTGAATTAAAACATATCTCAGCTAAAAGTGATGATGTTTGTTTTGCGTATACTGCGGCGCAAGGTTACTTTGAAATGGCTATTAGTGAATCACGTTGCGACATTTTACCAATTGACACCACGGTAGAATGTATTGCTGACTACATTGCCAGCCAAGTGAAATTAGAGCACCCAGAAAAAGACGTTAAAATTACCGCCTATGAAGGTGTTGGAAAGGGGTCGATTAGTTATGCTTAAATCCTTATTAGTTTCGGCGTTAATTGTATCAACTAGCTTTAGTGCTATAGCGCTTGAGCTAAAAGGGCATTTAACTCAAGGCGGCCTAGTAACAGGGCAATTAGATAACGCTAAGTCGGTAAGCCTCAATGGTAAGTCGTTAAAACTTGCTGATAATGGGTTATTTGTATTTGGTTTTGGCCGTGATGCAAAACCTGTACATACATTAAGCTGGGTAGATAAAACCGGTAAAGGCCACAGCCAAGATTTAGTTATTACTCTTCGCGATTACGATATAGATAAAATTACCGGTGTTGCTAAAAAATACGTATCGCCGCCAAAAGCAGTAAGTGAACGTATAAGCCGTGAAGCGATCGCAGTTCGAAAAGCACGGGCTGTTAACTCTGATTTAGAATACTTTTTACAGCCAGTACTTAGGCCTGCAAAAGGGCGCATTTCAGGTGTTTATGGTAGCCAACGTTACTTTAATGGCGAACCTCGCAGGCCACACTTTGGTTTAGATATAGCAAACAAAACAGGTTCACCTGTGTATGCACCGATCAGCGGAACCGTGGTGTTTGCTGAACCAGATTTATATTACTCTGGTGGTACTTTGATTTTAGATCATGGGCATGGGGTTA
Source organism: Pseudoalteromonas sp. Scap03 (assembly GCF_013393115.1). Lineage (GTDB taxonomy): Bacteria > Pseudomonadota > Gammaproteobacteria > Enterobacterales > Alteromonadaceae > Pseudoalteromonas. Next base: position 2,505,728 of record NZ_VDEU01000001.1, read on the forward strand.
CTTCTACTTATATTCATTTAAGTAAGCTTGATGTAAAAGTAGGGCAGAAGATTGAACAAGGTACAAAGGTAGCTGAAATAGGTGCTACGGGCCGTGTAACTGGGCCGCATTTAGATTGGCGATTTAATTGGCAAGGTGAACGCCTTGACCCTGCATTATTAATGCAAGACACATTAGCTAACAAAAAGTAGAGATTATGACTCAAGTAGAGCGCGAAGCCATTATTGCGCAACGTATAAAAGATTCGACCACTTCGGTAACTAAGGCCGTATTTCCTGGGCGTACTAACCATCATAATACGCTATTTGGTGGTGACGCATTAGCATGGATGGATGAAGTTGCTTTTATAGCTGCCACCCGTTTTTGCCGTAAACCATTAGTAACTATTTCATCAGATAGAGTCGATTTTAAAGAAGCTATTCCTGCTGGTTCATTTGCTGAGTTGATATCAAAGGTATCGCATGTGGGGAATACCAGTTTAAAAGTGGATGTTGAAATATTCCTAGAAACTATGCACAAAGATAACAAGCACTCTGCTATTACAGGCAGCTTTATCTTTGTTGCTGTTGATGATAACCACAGGCCAACACCTGTCGTGTGTGACAAAATGCTGCATGGTTTTGAGTTATAACACCTAACAGTAAAAATAATATAAGCACCAATTATGGTGCTTATATTATTAACCATAAAGAACACATCATACTTTATTTATCTAATGGCCAACTTAGCAATTAAACAAGATAAAAAGTATTAGTTTTTCAATGAGCAGGGCGTATTAAAGTAATAAATGAGACTAATAAAAAGGCGTGCAATGCACGCCTTTAAATAACTATAAAACCATAGCGGCTATCCAGCCAAACACCAATAACGGAATATTAAAGTGAATAAAGGTTGGCACAACCGAATCCCAAATGTGGTCGTGTTGTCCGTCAGCATTAAGTCCTGATGTCGGCCCTAGAGTAGAGTCAGAGGCAGGGGAGCCGGCATCACCTAATGCGCCAGCCGTACCAACAAGTGCAGCGGTTGCCATTACAGAAAAGTTTAGCTCTAAACATAAAGGCACAAATAAGGTTGCAATTATAGGCACAGTCGAAAATGAACTACCAATGCCCATGGTTATAAATAAGCCGACTAATAAAATTACTGCAGCTGCAATGGGTTTATTACCGTCAAAAATGGCGGCGCTGCTATGGACTAGGCTAGCAACGTGTCCGGTTTCTTTCATTACAGCAGCAAAACCTTGCGCAGAAATCATAATAAAACCAATCATTGCCATCATGGCAACACCCTTACTAAATACGTCGCCGTTTTCTTCCCACTTAACCACACCAAATACACTAAATATAACCACCCCTACTAGGCCACCTAATATCATTGAGCCACTGGCATTTTGAGCGATCAGAGAAGCAAGCACGGCAAATAAACCAACCAGCATTACCTTTTTTGGGTTTTCAACATCAGCTTGTTGGCTTTGAACTGTTAATGCTGTGCTTGTGTATTCGCGGCGTTTTCGATAACTAATAAATAGGGCAATCAACAAGCCGACAAACATACCAATAGCTGGAATTATCATTGCTAAAGGGACACTGGTATTAACAATCTCAAGGCCATTATCAACTAGATTTTTATGTAATATTGAGTATAAATAAATACCCCCAAAACCATACGGCAGCACCATGTACGAGGTGGCTAAACCAAAGGTTAAAATACAAGCAATGGCACGTCTATCTAATCGCAGTTTATTAAACACAACAAGCAGCGGCGGGATCAAAATGGGAATAAAAGCGATATGCACCGGCACCAAGTTTTGAGAAGAGATAGCACAAATCAAAATAATAAACAGAATAAAGTAGCTTAATATGGTTTCACTAGAGCCTGTTTGAGCATTTACTTTAGCGAGTAACTTAGCGGCCAAAATACGCGTTAAGCCTGACTTAGAGATAGCGACGGCAAATGCACCTAGCATCGCATAGCTTAAAGCAATTTCGGCGCCTGATGATAAGCCAGAATTAAAAGCATCAATACTTTCTTTTAAGCCCATGCCTGCGGTTAATCCGGCAACAAGCGCACTTATTGTCATTGCAACAATCACATTTACGCGGACCAAAGTGAGTCCAAGCATTAAAATAACGCCTATAATAACTGCGTTCATAGATTTCTCTGTTTTATAGATTTAATTAATTTTATCAGATCTTTAGCCTGATTTTTACGTTCTTTGGTAAATGGTTGTCTCGCATAGCGCACTTGCTCAAATAAGTGACAAAAGGCGGTTATTTGTTGCTCTGCATAGGGGGCTTGTTGACTAATGTGTTGTAATGTTTGAATAGGTGTAGCATTTTCAGGGTAGTTTATAGTGTGCTTATTAGCCCAACTGAGTATTTGATAATACTCTTTTACCAGCGGAGGTTGTTTTGTTGTTGCCTTGGGGCGGTTGATATAAATAAAATAAGCACTAAAACTTAAAATTAAAACAATAATAACCCCAAGCGGTACTAACCAAACATAAGTGTTACCAAATAGGGACGCTAATAAATCTTGTTGTTTATTTTTATCAAATCCCAGCACCCAACTAGACCATTGATAATCGAGGTTTTCTAATTCTAGGCGAAGCCAGTTTATGGCAGCATAATTACTTAAGCTAACTAAACCAAAATTAATATTATTTTTAAATTCATCATTTAATGCAGCACTCTGTGATAAAGAACCATTTAATCGTTCGGGCGCAACAACCGCTGTTGCATCAAATATTCTCCAGCCTGCATTAGTATATACCTCAACCCAAGCATGCGCATCGTATTGACGAACGGTAATATAGTCATTGTTTTGATTATGCTCTCCGCCTAAATATCCGCTTACTACCCGCGCTGGAACGCCAGCACTTCTAAAAATAAAGGCAGCTGCACTGGCATAATGACCACAAAAGCCACGTTTATTATTAAACATAAATTGATCAAGCGTATCATCACCGCGCATAGGTGTTGGCGTAAGAGTGTAACTGAAACTATTTTGCGAAAAATAATCTAGCAGTTTATTAAAAAGCTCATCAGCGTTAGCACTTCTGTTTTTTAACTGTTGCGCCAGTTGATAACTTTTTTGGTTATTACTCACAGTAAGCGTTTTATAAAAACGCTGCTCTACGCTATTAAGCTTCTTAGTCGATAATGGTTTAGTACTAACAGAATATTTTAACACTTTGGATTTATATTGTTTTTTACGCAGCAAGCCGACTGAGTTGGAAACTACATTTTCATTGTTACTACTGGCATAGCCAAGCCCATATAACCAATCAGCCATTGCTGGCTCAGCAATTATTGAGTATTGAGTGGTGTTTCCATTGCTGCTATTTTGGCTTGGTAACATCATTGCTTGCTTTAAAAATGAAGATGTTTTCCAAGCTTTACCGTCAAATTCATCATGTACAATAGCGCGCCAGTAATAAGGAGGCGTGGTTGAATTATTATCAAACTTCGCTCTAAAAACCAATTCATCGGAGTTTGATAATTTAGCTATATCAAATGGGTCTACTTGTTCAGATAGGCCTGTTTGCGCCATTTTTGGCCCAGGTAATTGCCAAAATGCAGGGAGTTTTGGTAAAAATATTAAGAGTACAACTGCCAAAGGAAAAGCCAGAAATATTATTTTAGCACTTTGTTTTGATGACAGTTTTAAACTATGACTAGATTCAAGTAACCCAAGTACAGCAAAATTTAAAATATACAGTGTACTAATAATTAAAGTGGTAAAAATAGTTTGGCTAAACAAATACACAGCTGAAAGTGAAAAGAATGTGAGGGTGATGATCAATTGATAATGCTGCTTTGTTTTTGCCTGTAGTAATTTAAAAACGCATGACAGCAAAAGCATGGCAACAAACAGCACCACGGTATCTTTAAAGCCAATACTGCTGAGCATAATAATTAATGCTATTGCAGCGAGTCCGTTGGCCAGCCACGCATTGGGCTTTTGTTTGTATTTAAGGGTTAAATAAATATTCCAGCCACATAACGTGCTGAGCATAATAATAAAGGGCAGGGGCAAGTGCTCTATAAAAAAGCTCACTAACCCTAAGTAAATAAATGACAAAGAAAAATTTATAACGCGTTGATTTTTGATCTTATTCATAATCAGCGCCTACATTACTTAAAGCTTGTAAGCAGCGTTGCTGATGAAACTTTCCGGAGCCATTTTCTATGACCTTATTGGGCAATTTCAACGAGTAATTAATGTCGCTTTCAAACGCTTGGCATACTAGGTAACACAATTGCCCTAAGCGTTGCTCGGTATCGCCTGTCATTAAATTAAAGTCAAATTGTGTATCGGCAGATTTAAAATCACTAAATTGTTTTACTAATAATTGCTGAGTTTTTGCGTAGTGTTTCCACGAAACTCGCTGCAATCCCATTTCTGGTAAGTGATTGATTAGAATGTCAAACTCATCATCGCCTAGATGTTTTTCAGCTCCTTCATCATCATTAGCAGTCATTTGGCTTAATTGTTTTTGATTTGGTGTTTTAATAATTGAAGGGTAAACATAAACGGTATGATCTGGTTGAATATAGCTCCATACACTCACCAAACCAAATGGATAATTACTGGCAATTTTTATTGGCTTTAGTAAATAGCGACCGCGCTTTAAATAAGGCAATGGTAACTGGCATTGTATGGTATCGGCTTTAACACTCTCTATATAGCAGTTTTGTTCAAAATTATTGGGATAACTTAAGGTGATTGACTGACATGTGTCGTTTGATTTTATTTGCCACACTAACTGAGGTTGCTGTGGCGCATAACTCTCAATAGTATTTTTAAAGCTGACAGTTAATCCTTTTGCGTTGCTATAACCTAGCAACAAGGCAAAAATAATAATCACAAACATTAAATACGCCATAAACAGTATTAAATTATTTTGATAATTAATTCCCATTACAAAATTTAATAGTGCAACAATCGTAAAATATACACCCAGTGTGGAAGGCAAAACATAGATAGTATTATGCGTTAAAGTGATGCTGTTTTTTTTGTGCTTATTTTTTAATAATGTCGTTAAAATTGTACTTTTTATAGCACGAATAAAAGTAGGGCGTTTTAATTTTAAAATACCCATTGATCTAAACGGGCACTAAAACATGTTTTAAAATGTCTGCAATTTGGTTCTTGCCAGACTCACTATGCAAACCTAATCGATGCTGGCACACACTAGAAAATACCGCTTGTACATCTTCAGGTAGAACAAAGTCTCGACCTTCAATATAGGCCCATGCCCTTGCAGATTTTGCCAGCGCCATACTGGCTCTTGGTGAAAGCGAAGCAGCTAACGATTGAGCCTCACGTGTGTAAGTCACTAATTCAATTATATAATCAACAACCGGAGCGCTTAGTGTAACATTTGCTATAGCCTGTTGTATTTGTTTAAGTTGTTGCTGGTTAATTCGCTGTGGTAATTGGGAGTAATCGCGCTTTTGATTGTTTAATAGTAATCTTTTTTCAGCGTTTTTAGGTGGAAAGCCTAAGCTTATACGCATTAAAAAACGATCTAATTGCGATTCTGGCAGCGGATAAGTTCCTGCTTGATATAAAGGGTTTTGAGTAGCAATAACAAAAAACGGAGTAGGGAGCGGGTACTTTTCTCCATCTACTGTTACTTGTTGTTCTTCCATCGCTTCTAATAACGCACTTTGGGTTTTAGGGCCCGCACGATTTATCTCATCAGCAAGTACTACTTGGCTAAAAATTGGGCCTTTATGAAATGAAAAACTGTGTTCTTTATTATTAAAAATATTGGTACCAATAATATCAGCGGGTAATAAATCGCTAGTAAATTGAATACGCTGATACGACAACCCCAAAACAGCAGCTAATGCATGCGATAAAGTGGTTTTACCCATACCTGGTAAGTCTTCAATTAGTAAATGACCTTCACTAAACAAACAGGTTAATGCTAATTTTATTTGTTGTTGCTTGCCAAATATAACGGTAGATAGATCATCAATAATAGTGGTAACTAGATGCTGCATAATGTCCTTTAATCTATCAGTTCTAAACGTTTCATTACGGCATCAACTTTTTGCGCGTTGAAAGGCTTGGCTATAAATTCTTTTGCGCCAAGTTCCCAAGTATTTTGTACGGTCTCAAAACTATTATGGCCTGAGCACATAACCACATGAGCATATGGGTGCTCGTTATTGATCGACTCTAAAATTTCGATGCTTTCAGAATCAGGTAAATCAACATCTAAAAATATAACGTTGGGTGATTTTTCGCTAAGTAAGGGTTTAGCACAATCAAAATTATCGCACTCAATAATGTCATCAAAACCTAAGCCGGCTAACACTTGGCTTAAGTCAGCACGGATTTGTTTAACATCATCAATAATTAAAATTGGTTCGAGTGGGCGTACAAATTCCATATGAATACTTCAACATTTTTTACGGCTTGTGGTTTAATATTAAGCCAAGCATTAAGGAACCTCAAGCTGATAACTATGAATTACCGTAATAGTCGTTTAAATGCACTTAATGTCCGATACCGTCTAGTATTGGACTTAGTGAGCTTGAAGTTATTAAAATAGAGCGCCACACATGCACTTAAATACCACTACCTATAATTTATATTATGTTAAATGACGTCAAAACCGACAAAATGGCGTGAATTATAGGTAGCGTGCTATGATTGCTCGAACTGTTTATTTTTACATGTTTTCAGTGTTATACGCTCAATCAGTATTATTGATTGAACACCCTGCTATCAATCTAAAAAAATCATCAAAGTTTTTTCCGCGTAGACCATTAATAACAACGTCAATGGAATCAAGGGAATAATAATGACTAATTTTAAACAGTTACTTTTTCGCGCTGGATTTATGAATTTTGGTAAACTTGACCGCCGCGCCGCCATGGAATTTTTATTTATTAACTCTGAACGAACGCTTGAACGATGGATTAAAGATAATAAACCGTGCCCGCGTGCCGTTGCTATGCTTGAGCAACGCATAAAAGGCATGGTTTCTATGCACAAGGATTGGCAAGGCTTTAGTATTTGCAGAGACGGATATTTATGGACGCCAAGCGGCAACCGGTACGAACCAAGCTACATTAACAAAATTGATTTTTTACAGCGTTCAGTGCGTTATAACGAAAACCACGTTTTAGCCCTGCAACAACAAATTACGCATTTAAATGATTTGGTTAAAGCCAGTGATACGCTTAAGGCGATTGGCCATGATTTAATTAACATGAGTGATAAGTTTAAGTTGAAAGAAATTGTGAAGAAATACGAGGGCAAAAAAACCGCCTAAATTTAAAAACCCCGCACTTTTGCGGGGTTATTTTTAATAAAATCAATATATTACACTTTTGTACCCTGGACACTCACCCGCTTTCGTTTTTGGCGCGTAAAACGTTAAGTTTTGCTACTTCATTTTCAATAACGCCCACCCTAACAGCCAATTCACCATGGTTTTTGTATTGCAATTCAATAGCTGCTTTTAAATAAACAATATGCACCTTTAGCGCTGCCACTACTGCGGCGGCACTGGTTGCACCTGTAATTATTGCGGTTGCTGCTATTTTTAAAATAATATCATCCATTTTTAACCGCCTTAAATTGACCAACAAACTGAGGGATGATGTTTTTTAAACTGGCAAGACCCCAAACGCCGCCGTTAATTGCTATCCATGTTTGTACTAACCACGGTGGCACGTTTTCCAAGTTTGTGAATATTTGCGAGCCATGCTCAGGTGATACGACTGTAATTAAAATGGGCGCGGTAAACATACAAAAACTAAAAAGCCTTAACCCTTTGTCTTTGTCTTGCAGTGTTGCCATTTCCCATTGGTGGTTATAGTCTTTTTCTGACTGCGCCAAGCGTGCTTGGTTGTTTATTATGGCTAAATCGCGCTTATGCTCTGCATCTGCTTTTGCTGCGCGGTTTTTTAACCATGTATCAAGCGGGTTTAGTAACGATAAAAACCAGTCCATAACTACCCCTTAGCCGCTGCTGCGATTGTATCAGCATCAACAAGGCCATTTAAAAGCGGCCTATATTGGCTTTTTAACCGCAGGTCACTGTCAAATATCTCATTCAATAGCGCTTCATTGCCGTCATTTAATTTAGTGATTGCGTAAAGCCACTGCATATCAGCGACTTTTAATGTGTAGTCGAGTTTTGATTGCTCAAGATAAAAACCAGCCCATGCGCGGGTTATGTAATTACTGCCATTAACAAAGAATTGAATTTCAGCAAGTGCTTTGCTTACTGGTTTTGTTATTGGTGCGGTAATTTCGCGGCCTTTTTCAACAAAGTTATTAATTAGCCAATACACGCCAAATAAACTTATTAGCGCTGGTAAGCTACGTTCGAATATTTTACCCATAATAACCCCACTCAAAGCCGCGTTTTATTTCGTCCATGGTGTACGGGTTTTGCCCGTTTTCCATTGTTACCATTGCTGACAATACAGCGGGATATGCTGCATCATTTAACACCATATCGGCGGGATACCCTGCCTTATCGCTGACAAAGTTAATATAATTTTGTGTATGATTTTCATTGTCCGGTGCCCATTCATTAATGATACTTTCAATGGTGCGAACCCCGCGCTTTGCTTTGGAGCGCATAATGCGCCCCGCTGCTCTAAAGCCGTGTAAAGGCGTTTCAAAAATGATAAAGCGACCATCATCCCCAACTTGACCAACCCAACTTTCGCGAGCTTCAATATTTAGCGGATTGTGATTGCGGATACCGCGTGGCGTACCAGAGCTTGATGTAACACCCGCCAACGCAGCAAGCCCTGCCATAGATAAAAGAACCGTTGATTTTTTCATCAGAACGACTCCTTAAAAACTCTAAATAAGGCTTTTGGCTTTGTTAAATCCGGTGTTAATCCGAATTTTAAAATCTCACTATTTGCGGTTGAGTCATTAACCCATGCAACAAGCTCATTACCAACAACATCAAACATACCGTAAAGCCTGTCACAAAAAACGCGATTATTCGTATACGCTATGCTGTACGTATTAAAGTTATCCTCAGTTATATAAACCTTATCACCTGATAAAACTAATATTGCATCACCCACTGCGGCCACCGCTTTAGGTGATGGCACGAACGCATAAACGTCTAAAACTTGTCCGGTCTCCCTAACCCATACTTTTGAGCTGGTGTTTGATGTAAAACAGACGTATTTATTAGAAAATACAGGTTTATCTGCTGCGCCTGTTGACTGATTAATTATTTTTTCACTAAGCGTGACTAGCTCATCATCTGAATAATACCAATCTGAATCAATTGATACCCATAATCGCCCGTCAATCTCATCTCTAAAAATCTTTTCAGCTGCACCATTCCCTTTTAAGAGTAAATCAACACCATCTCTCACACTAAAAACACCATCTTTGTAATAATGTATCTCGCTTGGCTTGCCTGGAAAGTTAACGCTAATTAATACGCCGCCGTCACTGACTTCACAGCCATATGGAAGCGCCCCGCTCAAACCGCTGGCAAATGGGTTTTCAATATCCGCTATTAATTCACCGTCAAAATCTATTAATTTAAAAGTTGACGACCCCGCCGTTAAAAAAATCATATCGTTAATCACACACGCCGAATTGTAACTGTGAGCAACATTTTTTATCTCGCCTGTGTCTAAATTTACAATTCTTGAGCTGTTCGCCTGATTTTTAAAGAGCATTTTATCTTCAAAAACAACCCACCCACGACATTCGTTATCACCAAGCACTAAAACAGATTCCTTTGTAGTTATATCTAAAATCAAATCCGGCTTATCATTTATAAAAGCGTGCAACGGTGCTGCTGAATTGTGCTGGTAAACTTCACCTTGAGCTACATAAATCCCGCTTTCACTGCTAACACCCTCACCACCCACCCAAAAACCACCACTTGATAGTGCGACCTTTGCGCCGCTTTGTGATGGGTCATACGGTAATATTTGCTGTGATAGTCCGTAGTGCTCAGATATAAATGAAGCTGAACGGTTTGGCTTTGTGCTCAATGCGTCATAACTTAATTTATGCGCCGATACCCAAATCTGTAACTTTTGCTCAATATCTGAGGTTATTTCGATAAAATCAAACGGCTCATTAGTTTGAACGTCAAACCCCGCCGCCGCATCTGTATCTATAATCGCGCTGCCTTTTCTTAATGCGCGGATTCTAAAAATACCTTCGCAATTCATCACTTTTATGAAGCGGCCTTCTGCATTCACCTCATCAACTTTATTTGGTTTTAAAAATTTACGAATAAACATTATTTACGCCCCATAAAAACAACGGCAAGAATAGCAACGCCACCTAAGCCGATTACGATATATTTCATTGTTTCGTTTGTGCTAATTGCCAGTTGCTGACCGTCTGAACGGCTGGCATGGTCTGCGAACTGTAACGCCTGTTTATGCGCTAGAATTGTTTGGTCGCCCGCGTCTTGATAAGCATCGGCAACTTTATCAACTGCACCCGCTGCTAAATCGGTTGCTAGATTGCTATTGTTTTCGATTGAGAAATACGCCAAATCTGCCATGTTGTTGTTGGCATCACCTAGCGAGTCAGACACGGTTAAAATGGCGTTATTAGCAAAGGCGGTATTGTTGCCGTGCATGTTCTCGGCCATTTCTGTAACACTGCGCGCTAAGTCGCTATTTTCTTTGATAGACGTTTCAGCTAGTGAGTTTTGAGCGTTTATGCTATCGGTTGCTAGATTGCCCGTCATTTGCAGCGCATCGGCACCAAAATTAAACGCCTGATTTTGCGAGTCTTGCATAGCACTGAGTGCATCACCGCCAAAGCCATAAGCATCAGCTAGGGTTTCACCTGCAAAGTCGAGCGAATCTCGGTTAACGTCACTAGCAAAGTTAAAGCCGCTTTTTGTCATGTTTTCTGCGGCTATGGTCATTTCGCGCTGATTGCCCGCCATATCACCCCAAATATCAACAAGACCATCAACTAAACCGTGGTCTGTTTGGGTTATGTTGTAACTGTTACCGCTGCCATTTGTTATAAATCCGTTGTTATCACCTTGAACGCCAAAAGACGTGCTAGTGTTGCTCGTTGATTGTTTGCTATCTGATTTTGAACTGCTACCGCCCATATGCCACCATCCGGAAAACCTGATAATTATTACTATCAGTTTTATAAAATTTAAAATTCCAACGTTTTAAAAGTCGTGCTAGTGCGGGGCGCTTGGTATGAAATTCGATAAAATTTAATTTTAATCTGCACGCTAATTCATTAACTATAAAACTAGCCTTTTTTATGTTTTTTCCCTCTGCACAAACTACGGTTAACACATCACCGTCAACCCTAAGTACAAAGTATGTATCGAATATTTTAACGAACCGTGACACGCCTTTTTCAAGCTCGGTTTTAATTTGTTTAAAATCAGCGGGTGAACCAGCCGCCCGCTTGATTTTGTGAAGCTCTACAAACCTGCAAAATTCAATCATTTTTTAAGTAAGTACAGGGCAACCAGTGCCACCGCGCCGATAATTAAAATTTGATTGTTGTTGCTTTGGCCGAAGTTAATCGAACCACCTGTAAAGCCTATGCTGCTTTTTTGCTCGCCTGTTTGGGCTGCGGCTGAACTCGAACTACTTAAGCCGCCGCCACCCGTTAGACTGGTAAGCCCGCCAAGCATTACTTGGCCGCCTTTTTATCATCACGTAAAAAATCGCGTATGTACTCGGCCGCAATGGCTGCAACAATTGCAACTCCCACGCCTTTTGCAAACGCTTTTAAGCCTTTTGAACTCATGACTTAGCCACCTTTAGAAGTACGCCGACAACCAGTAAGCCACCAAAGGCCATGATTACCTGCTTTTGTGGAAAACCGAAAACCATTGTTTCAGTCGCTTTTGCTTGTGTTGGCTGTGTTTTTGGAACGTCAACAACCACCGCCGCGCCGTTTTCAAGCTCGGTTGTGTTGCTTTGCTCTTCACGCGCTACACCTGCGGCGTTTTTCATTGCCTGAATGCCCTCATATTGAGCGTAAACATTCATTGCATTGCCAAGCGCCGAATTAACAAAGCCGCCAAAATTACCCCACGCCGATTGCGTAGGCTGCCCCTCTGGTAATACCTGCGGCGCTGGTAGCGCCGTGGCATTACTTAAGCCCGATGGTAAATTAAACATAATTCACCCCCTTAGAATGAGCTGTTTGCGTAGCTATCAAAGTAATGAACAACAATTTCGCACTGACCTTCACTTTCACAGTCAATACGTAAGCGCATATCATTGATAGCAGGGTCAAGCATTAGCGCGCCGAAAACATCACCGTCAAGCATTAAATCTACTGCGTGAATATCTGCAATTGGTGTACGGTCGTTTTGTTTTAAAATTTGATTGTGTAGCGTTTTTGGGATGTGTTCTCGCCATTTAACGTTATTTACTAAAAATTCGGCCGATGTAACGCCCGCTTTTTTAATTTCAATCATGGCAATGTAAGCGCCGTTTGGTTTTGGTAGGTTTTCAACTTCATTCACACCCGCTGAAAAGTTGTAGCGGTATGAGCGGCGCTTGAATAACCAGCCCGGTGCGCTCGCTGCTGATTTTTCAGCGTAAGCCTTAATAGCTGGTGCAGTTGCTGCTGCGTCAATATCAAATTTAATTTGTGCAAGCGATAAGCCCGCAGTACCTAAGCCAAAAAAACGTTGCTCAACTAATTGCGGCTGCTTTGAACTTTTAACTTCTGAGCGCACAAAGTGCATAGTTGCTAAACCTGCAACCACTTCTCGGTTGTAGTATTTATTTTCATTAAGCAAGTCTTGCAGTGTTGCGTACTCGGTTAACGTGCGGCCGTTAAGCTCAACTTTTAAATTTTTAATTTGCGATGGTGTTACACCTGAATACTCAAAGTGTATTTTGTCGTATGTAAGGTTTACGGGTAGTGTTAGCGATACCGTACCGCCAGCATCAACACCTGTAATTTTATTTAGTGGGGCAATATTTCGCATTACAACCCCCTTAACCTAAAACAATACGTTTAACAGGACGTGCGGCGCGAACGTTTGTAAGAACGGCCAAAATTGCAAGCGTAACGCCTACAGAGATTAAAACTTTTTTATCTAACATAATTGATTACCCAATTTAAATGAGGGCGTTATTGCCCGTTAAAATTCGATATTCAATAAATCAAGCGTTTCGCTCTACGGTCGAGCGGGTTTCGCTCCCTAGATAGCGAAAAAGAGCGAAATTCGCTCTTTTTTGTTTCTTTATTCTAAAAAATCCTCATATAACATCTCAGTTAAAATGAACTCAGAAACCGCTTTTACCTTTGTTTTTATTCTTGGCCACCCCTTACCCTCGACACTCACGTCACGACCGTAAAAATAGGTTAAATTTCCAAAGCCGTCATTTTTTACCATTACAACAACAAATTCGCATTGTGATTTTTTAATAACGAACTTTATTGAAAAACCATCTACAGCAACTAACTGCTTGAAGTCAAAGCACTCTCTCGTCTTTATTTTTCCCGCTTCATTTTTTATATCGGAAATTACCCTTAATGCTCTCTGCCATTCTTTTGATAATGTCTTTCGTCTATAAACCGTATCGTAGCCCATCAGTCACACCTCAAGTCTTTAAATCGCATTTTAAAGCACTTACCAAAACCAGCTGATGCCTTGCATGTGCTTATATAATACGGCTCGATATTTCCTATTCCGCCGCGTGATTTCACCAAATAATGCAGTCGCTTTTTGTGGTGTTGGCTATTCTTTTTACTTAGTTGAATAACATCATTTAAATCAGCGTCTAACTCTACAGCAATGAGCTTTGCATCGTGCCGTGACTCTTGAGCGCCCAGCACTTTTCGCGGGCTGTTATTCCAAATTGTTTTTGGTACTTCCTGCGAACGCTGAAAAATAGTGTGAAGCACTAGGCCGTATTTTCGCCCACCCGTTGCCATTTCTCCCACTATTGAATTGTCTTTGCCTATTGCGGTTGATAGCTTTGCCAATTCTTCAATAATTACATCTAAGCGCCTGTTTCCGTCTGCGGCCATCCACATTAAACGCCCAAACCAGTGCAATTCTTTTTGCTTTGCTTCAACTGCTTGTTTTTGGCTTAGCGAGTCACTAAATTGCGGCGAATAAGCAACAACAAAACGCTGACCACTTCGCCACGCATCAGCGAAAGCCTGAGCGAATTTTGCTCGCGTTTGGTAGTGATAAACAGGCCGATTATTTAAACCATTAAAAGGGCTTTTTTTGCGTGCATCGAATTTGTAATCGTTATACAAATCAAAAATTGCAACTTGCTCACCCATTAGGCCGTCTATTAATTTTACTGCAGTTGTTTTACCGCCACCCGTGCCCGCCAAATAACAAACGTGTAACGGGTCTAGTTCGTTGTTTTCGTTAATAGCCAATTGTTACCTCCCCGCTTTTATCGTATTGCTTTTCGCTTTTTTGCTCTGATTTTTGGGCGTTTAATTCTTCTTTTGCTGCTTTTATTTGACCTCGAATAGATAACCCCGCCATTGCGAGCACGCCAAGTAACTTCATTTCTTCTTTGTATTTTACAAATAAAGCCTGTACCCACGGCGGCAAATTTGCACCCTTTGCATTTTTCAGCAATACAGGTGCGGCGGCTTCTGCTATTGCAACCCTTGTATCATTATCAATTGTTACAGGGTAATCAAATTGAGACTCAATAAAGCCCGCACCCGTATCAACAAAAAAACCCGCTGCTATTGCGGCGTCTTGCTCGCTCATTTCTTCGCTTTCGGTTTCGTTGGTTTCGCCATCCGTTTCGCTATCGTCACCATTAATAAAGCTATCTAATTCGCTATATCTTCTTTCTGGCTCGCTATCGTCTAAGCCCTGCGATTGCTGCGAGTCCGGCGAATGCGCCGCAGATGAAGAAACCGAACCCATTCGCAGCCCCTCCATTGCTTGTGCTAATACTGTTTTGCTCGTTGTTAATTCGCTTTGCTGGTTCGTTTGGTTCTCTTGTTCTTGCATTTGCTTTCTCCAATTCGGTTGTTTTACTTTCATTGTTAATTCGCTCGATTTCGTATTTTACTTCTGGCGGTATCCACTCACCGCCAGCGCTTAAATTTTGCGGGGCTGGCTCGCTATTTAAAGCGGGTAATTCTGGCGGTTTTTCGCCGATAGCTTTTCGCCATTTCGCTTGTAACTTTTCGCCGCTGCGCTTATCCATTCCGCAGTTTTTACAGTGAAGATATAAATATTTTCTGCCCGTTTTTTGCTGGCGAACTGCGGCAAAGCCACCGCAACCGTCACACTCAACCGCCCCCAAATCTGGATTGTTTGATTTAGTATTCATCATCACCCCCGTTAATTAATTGCTCCAAATTACTTAAGCTTAAAACCTGCTCTACTTGCTCCAAGCGATAATCAATATCAGCCACAAGCTCTATGGCATCATTCAAAATATTTTCAGCGGCGGCTATTTTTTTACCTGCTTGCAGTGGGCTTAACTTACTTGCATCTGCAATTTTTTCTTTAATCACTAATAATTTTTTATTCAAAATCTAATACCCCGTAATTATTTACAGGCTCAAAGCGACTGTAAAAATCACAAAGAGCACTCATTGAATTGTCATAAAATCGCCTTGTTTGTTTTAGCAATTTATTAACTGTGGATTCTTCTGTTTTTTCTTTTTCAACGTCTGCGGTTGTTGAATTTAAAAACGATGTTTTTAGTTGCCAACCTCTCACACCGATAGCCCAATCAATAAAGCCAACAAAGGCCGATTCACTGGCAAACTTGGCAACACCACCGCGTGCGAAATTCCCGTTTAATTCGGTCGATATTTCGCTAATTTTTTCGCTAACGTTTTCTAATTTTTGTTCAAGCTTTTCAACAAATTGCGCCCGCTTTTCGCTAAAGTCTTTTTTATTAACGTTTTTTAGCTTTTCGATAGTGCCTAATGTGTTTTTTAACTCTAATTGCTTGAATAGCTTTCGCTCTTTTTTCGCTTCAAGCCCTTGCATGTATTCTTGTATTAACCCGTACATGTGTTGCGCTTCATGGGTTGCGCAGTTTTCCCAACTTTCAGCGCGTGCGTGCTTTGATATGTTGTATCGGTTGCCGCGTATTTCACCCTGCGAACCCTCGCCACCTTTCACCATATAGCCAAGCGCTTTAAGCAAATAGCTTGCAGCCGCTTTAGCGTTTTTAATTCGCTCGATTGTTACAAAACCCTGCCCCCATAAACTTTCGATACGCGCCGCCCACTCATGAAAAAATACGGGCTCAACATTCCAGCGCATTAAAACGTGCGCGTGGTAGTTTTGTTCGCCAATACATTCAACCTCGTATTTTTCACCGTTAAATTCATATTCCTTTGAACCTAATTTTTTTACTGGCGCTTCAGCTACCCATAAGTAATCGAATACAGGTTTTTTTGTTGCTGATTGCTCGCACTCTATGGCGGTCACTTCCATTTTATTATTGGTAATTGCGCGTTTTTCGCATTGCTCTATGCACTCAACCGCACCCCATGGGTATAGCCTTTCGTTGTCGTGCATCAAATCAGATTCTACGCGGCCACTTGCGCCAACACTTGAAACTTTACCCCATGGATAAAGACGGTCATTTCTGCCAATGCACTCAATAAGCCCATACCTGTATTTTTTCGCTTTTGGGGTTTTTGAAATATCGCCAGTAGCAACAAAACCGCGCTTGTGCATTTTGCCAAGTGAGTCAAAAAAGCGGCTTAATTCTTGGCCTATGGTTGAACGCTCAAACGTGACAGCGGTAAACGGCGCAACTGAAACAATTTCAGGGTGAACCAATTCACCATTTGCCGTGTAAATTGCATTTAATTTTGTGCCCGCTGGGCGTTTTGCTACTTTCTGGTAATGGTTGTTATCAATGCGCCAACGTGCTTTAGCGTCTAGCGTTACAGTGGTAAAACAATTAAACCCACCTTTCACAGCTTGCATGTATAAGCCGCTATCGATAATTTTACCGCGTGCGCGGCTGGTTACTGTTTGAGTTATGCGCTCACCTGTGTTTGCGTCCGGCGCATCACTTGCGCGGGTATTTTGAGTGCAAACAACACGGAAACCATCACACCAATTGCGGCTTTGAAAATGCACCTTTGCGGTTTTATCTGCTTCAAGTGGTTTGCTGGCAAAATGTCCGCGTTCAATTTCTGCGGTTTTTTTCGGGGTGATTTCGCCCGTTTCAAGATTTAAAATCTCGTCACTATCAACACCTAGGCGCTCAGCGCGTTTCTTAGGCGTTAAATTATTAAGGGCATTGCGATATAAACTATCAAGGCGTTGCGCCTTATCAGCCAAAAGAGACTGTTTAGAACGCGGATTATCTTCGCGTTTTGGCTGTGTCGGACTTTTGCGCCTTTTGACAAGCCTATCTTTTTCCGCTTTCGCGGCCGCTTCGCGGATTTGTTTAGAGTGTGACTCGATATACTCAAGCCATGTCAATGACTCTTCAATATCACGCTCGGTTGCTGGCTGAACTGCAAACGCAGAAAAAGCGCCACTTTGGGCGCTTTGAATTGCATCTTCAATAATGCGTTCGGGTATCAATATATTCATATCTGTCCCGCCTTTAAATTTAGCGGTAGATACCCAACACCACAGTTAGTAACAACATGGCTAAGCCTTAAATCTAAAAGCATGTGCTGAGCTTGTAACCCTAGCTTTCTAAGAATATAAAGAAGTTTACACACTACAATAAAACCCATTAAAGGCAGCTCTTCGTTATTCTCGTTAAGTCTGTAAAGCTCGTTGATAGCCTGATACGCAAAGCCAGAAACTAAAAGTTGTTGATTCGTTCTCATAACTGTCCCGCCTTTGAATGATACGCGGCAGCATGTAAGGCATCGTAACGAATAGCAGAATCTGAACACTGATAATTGCGTTCGCGCTCTTGCTGTATTTGAATTTGTTGTTCGCGGCGCATTGCTGCCATTTTATTTTTAAATGCAAGTTTGAGTTGCGCTGCTTTTCCGCGTGCATAGTTCCAGTGCTGCTCATCATCGTGCAGCTCCTGAATATCTTGGTGAAATTGGCTCATAACGGCAACCCCGCAATTCTTGCTCTGCGGTAAATTAATTTTGCAAACACCAGTTCATCACGCCCAATGGCTGAGATAATATTTTGCTTAACACCGCTATTTATATGACTTACTAACCTGCATTGCTCTGTTACGCCTGAGTCTCTAAAAAGCCTTATTTTATGAAATAAAACCTCAAATTTTTTTACTTTTTCGCGCTTAAGTTTAAATAACTCACCACTTTTGAATTGACACATAATTATCCCCTTGGCGAAGGCCTTACAATTTTTTACGTTTTGTTCATGCTTGGTTTTGTGTGCGGCGGTTACTCTTTAAATTAAGTAACCGCCACCCGCCGCCAAGCGAATAAAGCAGTCGTGCGACTGCTTCGTAAGGGATGATAGTCAAGTGCGCATTACTAGGTCAAGTACTCAGGACTAATGCAATAGTGATTGACTACGACTATAATCAAAATACCGACACGCCAAGACGGACACAAAACGTATGAAAATAACCAACTCACTTGAGCTTTTAGAATGGTTTAAGAGCACCGCAGATATTGACTCTGACTATATGGTTAGCAAACTGACTGGTATATCAAAACAAGCAGTTAGCAATGTTAGAACGGGGAAAGGTGAATTTAAGGACTATACTTCACTAAAGCTTTTATTAATCGCAGACCACCCTAAACCATTGGAAACAATGGCCTTATTGGAGGCTTATAAGGCTGAATTTAAAGGTGATAATGACCTCGCTGAAATTTGGCGTAAAAGCGTTGCTTAAGTGATTTTTACCCCCGTCAAAATGTCGTTACTATTATCGGTAAATGTAGGGCCCTTGCGGCCTACATTAAAATCAAAGGCTTACGATTTATATTATGTTAAATAAGATAAGAGTGTACTTTATCAAACCAACTATTGGCAATTAGGTCACTTATAAACACGGTATTTTAGCCCTTTTATCGCATAATATTTATATTCAATAAAATGCTCTACTTTATTAAATATAAAAACTCTGTAATGACATTTTAATTAACCAAACTATTTAGCTCATCAATTAATTGCTTAAGCTGTTTAGTTTCGTCGCTTAGCTTTTGCTGATACTTTTCAACTTTGCCATGCTTACCTTGGCGCTTAGCTTTTTTAAGATCGATTTTATATTCTTCAATTTCTGAATTTGTATCATCTATTTTTTGTTGTAACTCTGCTTTTAATCCATCATTGGTACAATATGCGTTTATGTTATTAAGTGCTTTATTAAGACCTGCAACTTTGTGTGAATTACCTTGGCGTTTTGAAGCTAATAACTCGAGGTTAACTTCACAGGCTTTTTCGCACATCCCGTTAAATCTGCACAATCATCTTTGGCCAATACGACTGTTGAACCGGCTAATAAAAAACTTATTGTAATACCTTTAATAATTGTCATTTTATAATTTTTATTATCTCGCATTGTTCATTATTCCCATTTAATTAGTCGTTAGCGACAAAATACAGATAACAGCCCTTGCAGCTCTTCATTTATAACATGTTGTTTTACAACACCTTGAATAGGAGTATTTGAAGCTGTGTTATTTAAAATACCCACCATTTTAGCGCTTTCTCCAGCACATAAAGCCTTAACACTGTGTACGCCTAATCTTATTGCTAACATACGATCCGCAGCCGATGGGTTTCCGCCGCGCTGTAAGTGCCCTAGCTTGGTTACACGTAAATCTATACTTGGATTTACGGCAGTTATTTTTTCACATACATATTCAACACCATTTTCATCGCCCTCAGATACCACCACGATAAATGCGTGTTCGCTATGATAATCGCTAATCTTTAGCAATAAATCATCGATATCTTTGTCATTTTCAGGGATCAATACTGAATCTGCACCAGAGGTTAAACCGGCATAAGTGCCAATATATCCGGAATCACGCCCCATAACTTCAATAACAAACACCCTATTATGTGATTCTGCAGTATCTCTAATATTATCAATACATTGCATTGATGTGTTTACTGCCGTATCAAATCCTAAGGTGTAATCTGTGCCTGCAATATCGTTATCTATGGTGCCAGGAATGCCAATATAAGGGATATTGGTTATGTGTGATAACCATAAACAGCCTCTAAAAGAGCCATCGCCACCTATGACAATTAAGGCATCAATATTATTATGTTCAATTGTAGCTAAAGCTTGCTGTCTACCTGCCTCCGTTCTAAATCTTTCACTGCGTGCGGTTTTTAAAACGGTACCACCCAAGTGCATACTCTGTTGCAGGTTTTTACAATCAAGTGTCACTAAATCATTATCAATTAAACCCTCATATCCTTTTCGAACTCCTGACACTTTTATGCCTTGTTGTTGAGCGGTTTTTACGATGGCAAATAAAGCGGTGTTCATTCCCGGAGCATCACCTCCAGAGGTAAGCACGGCAATATGATGAATTGGTTGCATCGGTTCACGTCCTTAAAGCAAGCTATACATTAAAATGATAATAGCTGTTTATTGTTAGGCAGTGTTAACTAAGTGCAGTTAAGTTGATCTAGTTATGCGTTATTAAACAATATTTTTCATAACAATAGAGGGAAGTATTTATATTGGCATGCTAACTTGCTATCAACATGCCGTGGTTAACTATTAATGTAGAGCAGCAGTAAACGGTATATTTTTACAAATTTCTGCTTCTATTATTAATAACTCTTCTAAACGATCATCAACTTCTTGTTTATCAAAGTATTCGTAAGCAAGTTCAACAAATAGATTTTTATGTTTTTCTTCAGACTTGGCTATCGCAACATAAAAATCTTTTTCTTTTCCTTCAGGTAAAGCTTCAGCAACTAAAGAAAAACGTTCGTGTCCCCTCGCCTCAATTACACCGCCAACAAGTAGCCTGTCCATTAAAAAACCATCGCGACCATGTCTAAAGTGTGCGCGAATTTGTTTAATGTAAGGGTCTTTTTTATCGTCACCTAAATTAGTATCACGCTCAATGAGTAATTTCAGCACTTGCTTGAAATGAATTAACTCTTCTAAGGCTAAGTCAGTCATGGCTTTAACTAATTTACGCTTATCAGGGTAATGTGAAAGCATAGACATAGCCATGCCCGATGCTTTTTTTTCAGCAGCAGCGTGGTCTTGTAAAAAAGTTTCAAAGTCGGCTAAAACAACTTCGGTCCATTCAAATGGCGTGTGGTATTTTAATTCAAACATATGGATACAACTTATAAAATAATGCGTGGATTTTAGCGTATTTAAAAATAAAAATCTTTGCTCGCGGTTTAAATTTGTCTCTCATAAGGTAAAAATTTATCTATCCGCCCTTTCGCTGTCGATTCAATTTTTAATGGATGTTTTATATCATTCCACGCGGTGACCTTACCCCCCATATTCATTTTTTCAAAACCATTTAACTCAGAGGTAATATTTAAAAAATCACAAAGCTGACTAAAACTGTTAGGGTTGGCAATATCTATCGCTAAAAAATCATCTTCTCGATTACTAAAATAAGCCTTAGCATTATTAATGTGTACGTTATAACAATCAGTTAAATACTGGTCGTTATTTATATTCTCTAGTGAAAAGTCTTTAAATGTATTTAAATAACAGCGCTTTAAATGAATGTTAAAGCCACCATCTGCACGGGTTAAATTAGTGTGCATTCGCTGTAAAAGCTGTCTTATTGATGGTATCCATGCAGTAAGCTCTCGCTCTAAATATATAAATTTTGCGCCAGGATAGTATTTATCTAATACTTTAAAATCGTTAAATATGGGAGTGTCTGCAATTGCGACCGCATTATCAAAACAGGCGGTAGTGTATGCAGTATGAGCAGTTGGTATACCAAAATGTAAAAATGCATTGCATACACTGGTGGTACCGGTTCGCGGTAAGCCAATAATAAATATTTTTTGTTTCATGGGGTTTTACATGTCTTTTTCTGAAAACCAAAGTGAAGTATTATCAAGTGGTGTTAGTAATGGTAAGTTTTTGTTTTCTAATCTAATAATAATCTTATTTTTGATATCTGCGTGCTCAATGGCACTGCGATGATACGCATTAAATAAGCGATCAAACTCGCCATTTTTACGCATGACCGCTAAGCCATTTTCAACAGCATAGGCCAACTCGGGCGTATCTTTACTAAAAAAGAAGTAAATTGCACTTGGGTATTGCAGTATTAACTGAGGAAGAGTTGTAAGTTTTGCATCACCTTTAAAGGTATTTAGCTCCGTTTCAACCTCAAGCAACGAACGAGGAAATACATCGCCCCTGCCTTTAATTAACATATTAAACAAAGAGCTGTATTCAATTGATGTTACTACAGGTAAACCGCTATCTAATAATATTTGTGTATCAGGCCAATCATGTCCCTGTATAAAATGTACTTGTTTGAAATCGCTCAGACTATTCATGCTTGAAAAACTATTGAGCTTATTTTGTGTGGTTACCAATAAGCGCCACCCGTATAAACCTTTAAAAATAGGCACTCTTACGGGCAATAGCTCTTTTTCTCGCTGCTGTGAAGTCATGGTCCATGCAACGTTGACTTCATCATTATGTATAATTTGTTTTAATGAGCGGCTTTGAGGCATAGAAATACTCGATGCTTTTAATGTATATTTTGCGCCGCTGTATTGTAAGGCCGTTCTCAATAAAACTAACGGATAAAGAATTTCATCTTCACCAACTCGCATCGTTTTTGGATAAACATAATTTAAACAATCAATACTTTGATTGCTATTGTCATTTTCTATTGCCCATACAAATGACGCCAACGAAGTGGCAAAACATAAGCTTATAAAAACAATAGCGAATCGCATCTTTATTTATCGACTTAACAATAAAATTAAGGAACTTACAAAAAGAATAGCAAAAGTCATCATCATACTTAATACACGTGCTTTTAGATTGTTAGTACTAATAGCTGAGCCATGAAGTGCACGGCTTATAAATAGCAAACCGCCAAGTGCATGCATATAATGACTTGCTAAGCCTTGATACTCTAATAAGAAGAGTAAAATTAGGCTAATTGGTACATACTCAATAAAATTCCCATGAGCTCGAGTTGCACGTTCAAGCTCAGGATGACTCCCATTACCAAGTGAAATGCCTTCAGACTTGCGTATTTTTACAACATTAATACTCAGGTAAATATAATATAGTGCCAGTAAAGCCGCATAACTCGATATAATCACAGTATTTTTCCATTTAATTTTTAAGCAATAATAACACATAACTTAAGCTGTAAAATCACTTACTTTAGTATCAAATATGCTAGAGTGATTTATAGATTGGTATCGTAATAAGTAAGGATAATATGTATTTAAGAACAAAAATAACCAATAGCTACCGCGAAATAATTAACAGTATTGGGTTTTATCCCTCATTATTATCTGTTGCTTTTTTATTTTTTGCCGTACTGACAATGTCAGTCGAGTACTTAGCCCCCATCGGAAAACTTAAATCACTAATTTCATTTATATTAGTTGATAGCGCAGAAAACGCACGTACCATTTTAAGCACCCTCGCTGGCAGCATTATTTCGTTAACCGTATTTAGTTTTTCTATGGTGATGGTGGTATTAAATTCAGCCAGTGCTAGCTTATCCCCCCGAGTTGTTCCTGGGCTCATTACCCGTAAATCACACCAAATGGTATTAGGGTTTTATTTGGGTAGTATTATTTATTCAATAATAATGCTGATAAATATCAACAAACTCGATAATGGTAATACCGCGATTCCCTCACTTGGCGTATTGTTTGCGCTTGTTTTTGGGTTAATATCTTTAGGATTATTTGTATTTTTTATTCATTCTATTTCAAAAGCAATACAAGTAGATAACGTATTAAATGGCTTGTTTAGGCAAACAAAAAAAGAAATTCAAGACATTATCAATATGCAAGACGAAAACCCCGTTGATAACTTTCCCGAGTTTTCAAACTGGCATTCAATAAACAGTACAACCGAGGGTTACTACAAAGGGGTTCATTCTAATAAATTATGTGCCCTACTAGCAGATGAAAATATTGAGCTGTTTATTACGGTTAAGCAAGGTTATTTTACAGTTAAAGGTTACCCGTTTTTAAAGTGTAATAAGGACATATCTGAGAACGAAGAGTTAATTGAGAAAATTTTAGATTGTTTTATTTTTTATATAGAAGAATACATTAGCGACCATTACCGCTATGGGTTAACACAAATATCAGAAATTGCCGTAAAAGCTATGAGCCCAGGAATAAACGATCCGGGTACTGCCGTTAAATCTATTGATATGCTCAGTATATTATTAATAGAACGACTAAAGATTAATGCAATAAATTATTCATGCTATCAAAAAGATGAGCAACCATTGTTGTACTTTCATGAAACCAGTTTTGATGAACTGCTTCATGATAACTTCACCCCTTTACGCAATTATGCAAAAGCCGATGCCTATGTAATGACTAACGTTATTGAAGCATTTAAAAATATTTTATTTATTGCTAATGAGAATGTGGATGCACGAAACAGTGTGTTTAATTATTTAAATGCCATTGTTGATGATATTAATCAGCACATAGTTAACGAATACGATCGTCAAGAGATTAGTAATATGCTGTATGCCATTGTGCGTATTAGTGAATCACAAGGAAAGCAGTTGGTGGCACGATTTGAGCGCCACCCATCTATAAGCGCTTAATCAATATAATAAATTGCGTAACTTGATGCGCTTATTGTAATTTCACCAGCATGATATGCATCGGGTACATAGTTACTCGGTGCACCATCAGCCATCATTACTTTTTCACTGCGCATGTAAGGTACTGATGGCATATCAAGCGGACTTAAAGACGCACTATATAAGCCTTTCAATTCAACATCAAAATCAGCACTTAACTCTTTTGCCGCTGCTTTAGCTTGTTTAATAGCTAATTTTTGTGCTTTTTTGTGCAGCTCATCATAGTTGCTCGCTAAAAACTGCGTTTGTCTAATTTCATTAATACCGTTATTAACTAAACTTTGTAAAAGCTCAGGGTATTTATTAATCGCTGAGAGTTTAATTGTAAGCGTTCTGGATACTTTAAACCCGGTAAACTCTTGCTTACCTGTTTCGCGGTTATATTGATTATCACGATAGATTGAGATTTGACCAGCATTAATATCTGCATCAGCTACGCCTAGTTTTTTTACTAAACTAATTGCACTGGCCATAGTCGTATCAGTTTGTTTTTTTGCGGCAATTAAGTTTTTATCTATTTCCGTAATACCCACTGTTAATAAAACATGATCTGGCATAGTCGTTACCGATGCTTCACCTTTTACATAGATATGAGGCTCTTCAGGGGCATTAGTTGCATAGGCTGACGTGCTTAGCAAAGCAGCCGTTAAAATCGAAAGTGTTTTCATAGTTCTATCCTTTTAAATTGATTGCCTTAGTTAACACCTTATGTGGTTAATTGCAGATGAACAAGCATAAAAAAACAGGCAAAAGCCTGTTTTTTAGTAATGAAGCATTAAATGCTGCAACGCTTGTAGTTACGATACTTTGGTAACCAGTAGTTTCTGTCGATGGCTGCCCACAGAGCATCATCTGAAATCTCAAGCGCAACGCCCTCTTCAATTGCTTTTTTAGCGACTGCAAATGCAATACGTTTACTTAGTGTTTCAATTTCTGTTAGCGCAGGTAATAAGCTACCTTTGCCCGTATTAGCTAATGGTGATGACTCTGCCAACATTTCACTCGACATTATTAGCATCGCATCGGTAATACGCGTTGCTTTAGCAGCAATTACACCTAAGCCAATACCTGGGAAAATGTAGCTGTTATTACATTGAGGAATTGGGTAAGTAACGCCGTTATAAACAACAGGCTCAAATGGGCTACCTGTAGCTACAATCGCTTTACCATCAGTCCATTTAATAACATCTTTTGGGTAAGCTTCTACCTGTTTAGATGGATTACTTAACGGGAAAATAATAGGTGCTTCACAGTTTGCGTGCATAGCGCGAATAACTTGCTCAGTGAATAAGCCCGGTTGACCTGATACACCAATTAAAATATCTGGTTCTGCACAGTGCATTACATCTAATAATGACGCGTATTCGCCGCTGTAAGTCCAATCGGCTAGGCAGCTCGTTGGTTGCGCTAACATTTGTTGGAAGTCGCGTAAGCCTTCCATGCCATCAGTTAATAAACCAAAACGGTCAACCATAAATACTTGGCTGCGAGCTTGTGCTTCACTGATACCTTCGGCCACCATAGTGCTAACAATTTGTTCAGCAATACCACAGCCTGCAGATCCTGCGCCTACAAACACAACTTTTTGAGTCGAAAGTTTAGCGCCTTTAACACGACACGCTGCTAATAAAGACCCCACAGTAACCGATGCAGTACCTTGAATGTCATCATTAAAGCTACAAATTTCATTACGGTAACGCTTTAATAATGGCATAGCATTTGGTTGTGCAAAGTCTTCAAATTGCAGTAACACGCTTGGCCAACGACGCTTAACCGCTTTAATGAATAAATCTAAAAACTCATCGTACTCATCTTGCGCAATACGCTTATGGCGTGCACCCATGTACATTGGGTCGTTTAATAGTTTTTCGTTATTCGTGCCTACATCAAGCATAACCGGTAATGTATACGCTGGGCTAATACCACCACAGGCGGTATATAAAGAGAGCTTACCAATTGGAATACCCATACCGCCAATACCTTGGTCACCTAAACCTAAAATACGTTCGCCATCGGTAACCACGATAACTTTAACTTTACCTTTAGTGGCATTACGTAAAATATCGTCGATTTGGAAACGATCTTCATAGGAAATAAACAAACCACGTGCACTGCGGTAAATATCAGAAAATTTTTCACAGGCATCACCCACAGTTGGGGTGTAAATAATAGGCATCATTTCTTCAATATGATCACGCACTAAACGATAGTAAAGCGTTTCGTTATTGTCTTGAATAGCGCGTAAATAAATGTGCTTATTTAAATTGTCATTAAAACTTGAGTATTGTTGGTAACAACGCTCAACTTGTTCTTCTATTGTTTCGTAACGAGGAGGAAGTAAACCTGCAAGATTAAAGTTTTCACGTTCTTTTTGGCTAAAAGCACTTCCTTTATTCAATAATGGGGTTTCAATTAGGCCTGGGCCAGAATAAGGAATATAAAGATAATTAGGATCGGTATTTGTAGTCATATTTCCAAGCTTTACTGAATCTTAAATAATGATCTGCCATTATCATTGTTAAAGGCTAAATTGCAATGACATTTAAGCTTGTCAGACCATTGAAAATGTTCAAATACAAGCGCTACTTTAGTATAAAGCCACTCATATTTGGTGAATATGTTAGCTGCCGATTGTGGATTTAAAAATTAAACGCACATTAAACAAACGATTTCTTTTTTAATGGTAACAACACTGACGGCTATTTTTAGATTTGCTAATTTTTTACGTTAGTTAACATGCTATTTTCAATCAAATAGTTATTAACTATTAATCTGTTATATTTAAAACAGCAGGCAGCAAACCTGCTGTTTATTATACATGTTTTAAAATTTAAATGAGGCTTTATTATTACTTAAATCAGATAACGCCATCCCTTCTCTGCGCGGATCGGCGGCGCCATACAAGCGGTTGTTTTTAACTTCTACCGCATGCAGCCCTGAGTTTAAGTCAATGACACGCACATCATGGCCGCGCTTTTTAAGCTTAGGTACAAGCGCTTCAAGTTCAGTACCTTTTTCAAGGCTAGTATAATCATTACGATTAGTTGTACGCGGTAAATTAATGGCCTGTTGTGCATTTAAATCCCAATCTAAAACGCCAATAACAACTTGCGCTACATAATCAATAATACGACTCCCACCAGGAGAACCCACTACTAAACGTAAACTGCCATCTTGGTTAAAAACCATCACCGGAGACATTGAGCTGCGCGGACGTTTATGTGCTTCGACCCTGTTAGCCACCAATTTGCCATTTTTACGTGGCGAAAGTGAAAAATCAGTCAGCTGATTATTTAAAATATAACCATTAACCATCACTGTTGAGCCAAACGCCATTTCAATAGAGCTGGTCATTGAAACAGCGTTTCCTTTGCTATCCACAATTGATACATGCGAGGTAGAGGGCAGCTCAAAAGAATCATCGTTTGCATAGCTTAAGTGATCAACAGGGTTACCTGGCAATGCTTTTTGATCTTTTTCAGTAATTAATTTCGCGCGGGTGGCAATATAGTCTTTATTTAATAATTCTTGAGTAGGTACTTGGGTAAAGTCAGGATCGCCAATATATTTATTACGATCGGCAAACGCAATACGTGACGCTTGGCTAAAGTAATGAATTGCCTCGGCGCTATTGGCTTTAATATTTGCCATGTTTTTGTGTTCAAGCAAGCCTAAAATTTGTAGTACTGAGATACCGCCACTACTAGGCGGCGCCATCGAGCACACATTATACACTCGATATTTTATACAAACGGGTGCACGCTCTTTACTGCTGTAATTAGCAAGATCTTGCTCAGATAATTTACCAGGCGCAATTTTTGACTGCTGTACTGCTTTTACCATAGCTTTGGCATTATCGCCTTTATAAAACGCATCTATCCCTTTTGAAGCAATGTCTTTATATAAATTAGCTAATGGCTGATTTTTTTTAATACTGCCGACTTCAATTACTTTGCCATTAGGAAAAAAATACTCATTAATCACCGGCATACTCATTACGCCTGGGTTTAATTGTCTAACCAGTAAACCATGTAACCGAGGCGATACTTCAAACCCTTGTTCAGCAAGTTTAATCGCAGGTTCAAATAAGCTAGCCCAAGGTAAAGAACCGTACTGTTTATGGGCGCTGGCAAATGCATGTAAAATACCGGGTACGCCTACAGAGCGTCCACCTACAACCGCTTCAATCCATTTTACTGCGTTGCCGTGTTTATTTAAAAACAGGTTTTCATCGGCATTACTCGGCGCGGTTTCACGGCCATCAAAGCTGGTGAGTTTATTATTCGCTTTATTGTAATACATCATAAAGGTACCACCGCCAATACCTGATGATTGCGGCTCAACTAATGTAAGTACTAATTGGGTGGCAATAGCGGCATCAACCGCACTGCCGCCTTGCGCTAAAATGGCTTTACCAGCTTGTGAAGCATACGGGTTAGCGGCGGCTACCATGTACTTATCGCCAGCCACTAATTTCTTATGTACAACACCTGTGGCCGCTTCAGGTTCACGTGTTTCAATTGTGCTAGCGTTTTGTGCAAACAAAGGAAAAGACAAGGCACTTAGAGTCAGTGCGAATAAACAGTTGAGCTTAAAATTCATAATCACTTAATAAACTTAAATTGCATGGAAGATAATTGGCATCTTAAAGTTAAACAGGCACAATATGCAAAAATAAATATAAAAATGATCGCTAAATGCTTAATTTACCTCTTCAGCCGCGCTATGTTTTCCCTCCCTTATGTTTAATCGTATTAAGTACGTTCTTAGCATGGCTGGGGATAAACAACGAACTTGAATTTAATCGTCAACTGATTGAACAAGGCCAACTGTGGCGTTTGTTTACCAGCCAATTTGTACACGCCAATTGGGTGCACTTAGGGCTGAATTGTGCCGGTATAGCGCTTATTTGGTTATTGCATGGTGAGTATACTTCGCCAAGCAGATATAGTTTTAATATTGCCACATTGGCTATGTGGTGTGGCTTAGGTGTTTTTTGGTTTTGTCCCGCAATTACAATTTACACAGGGCTTAGTGCCCTATTGCATGGCGTGATCATTTGGGGAGCCATAAAAGATGTCACTGTTGGACTTAAATCAGGTTATGTGTTGTTTATTGGTGTTTGGGTAAAATTAATTGCAGAGCAAATAAATGGCCCTAGTGCTGATATAGGCGCATTGATCAACTCAACGGTGGCCGTTGATGCTCATTTAATTGGCGCGATTGGCGGCGCATTGTTGGGCGTTCCTTTAATTATTAAATTAATCAGCAAAAATAAAGAATAAAAAAACGCCACATTGTGGCGTTTTTTACTAATTTACCGCTATTTATAGTGTTTCTTTAAACAACTTATAAATACGACGGTATTCGTCTAACCAGCTCGAAGGCTGCACAAAACCATGCGGCTCTACTGGGAAGATTGCTGTTTCAAAGTTTTCTTTCTCAAGTTCTATTAAACGCTGCACTAAACGCACTGAATCTTGAAAGAACACATTATCATCAACCATAGGCGCATTAATTAATAAATGCTTTTTAAGCCCTTCAGCATAGTAAATAGGTGAACTACGCTCATAAGCTATTGGGTCAACATCTGGGTGATTCAAAATGTTAGCGGTATAGCCTGTGTTGTAATGTGCCCAATCAGTCACAGGGCGAAGCGCCGCTCCTGATTGAAACAAATCTGGCGCGGTAAATAACGCCATAAAGGTCATAAATCCACCGTATGAGCCACCATAAGTACCTACCGCTTGGGTATCAACGTTGGCATTTTCAGCCATCCATTTTACGCCGTCAGCTAAATCTTGTGTTTCAGGTGTTCCCATTTGACGGTAAATAGCAGTACGCCAATCACGGCCATAACCTTTAGAAGCACGGTAATCCATATCCATCACTACGTAACCTTCATCGGCAAGTAATGAATGAAACATAAATTCGCGAAAGTAACCAGACCAACCCATGTGTGAATTTTGCAGGTAACCGGCACCGTGGTTAAAAATAACCGCTTTACGGTTTTTACCTGTTTCACCTTCTTGGTAATCAGCCGGGTAATAAACTTTGGCGTATATTGGCTGATCTGTATGGCTTGAAGGCACAGCAACAATTTTAGGCGCCGTGAGTTTTTTAGCTAAGAACGCGTCAGATACCGTGTTAGTTAAACGAGTTGCGGTTGTGTTTGCTTTAGCCTCAGCCACATAAAGCTCAGTGGGTATAGTGATTTTAGAGTGTCTTAATAATAACTTAGACTGATCAGGGCTTAAGGTGTAATCCGTCATGCCGTTTAAGTCTGTTACTTGCTCGCTATCACCTGTTTGTAGATTAACGCGGTATATTTCGTAAAGGCCTGGATGCTCAATATTCGCTTTATAGTAAATAGCGCTATTGTCATCAGTAAGGGTTAAATTAGATACTTCAAATTTACCCATGGTAAGCGCAGTGGCTTTACCATCAAGTGGCTTTTTATAAAGTTGACTATAGCCCGACTCTTCTGATAAGTAATACAAGGTAGTGGAATTATTTAACCAACCAAAGTCGTTAAAGGCATAAGCAATCCACGCATCGTCATGTAAACGATGTTGAGACACAAGTTTGTTATTTTCAAAATCTACAGTGGCTAACCAACGATCTTTGTTATCCCATGCTTCAAGCATAATCGCTACTTGGCTACCATCATCGTTCCAGCTGATGGGTGATTGATTCCAACCCCAATCTGAAATAACGTTTATACCACGAGGTTGTTTTTTAGATTTATAGGTTTTACCTTCACGGGCGAAGTTTTCTTTTTTAACCTCAGCAAGTACATCTTCATCAAAACCAGGTAAAGTATTGAACCCTAATGTGGTTTGGCTTTGATCTGCAAGGTTAATATAAACAAGCTCAGAAGTTTGCTCTTTAGAATCAGCTACGCGGCGGCGAACTTTTTTAGGCTCTATCGTCGCATCATCAGTGATGTAATTAGGCATAATATCGCCTTCACCACGCCATGAGCTTTTTTCTTGTACGACTACAATTAACGCATCGCCATTTGGAGAAAGCTCTGCTTCATCAACCGTGTTGCCATCGCCTAAATAATAATGAGTGTTAGCAATTGAGCTGTTATTAGCTTTTACTTGCTCTTTACGCTCATGCTTATCTTGTTTATTTTTGTGCTGCAGTGCAATGTAATCAATAAGCTTATGTTGCTCTTTGGCAATATAAGTTGATGGTTCTTTTACGCCTTGTGGTTTGTCAGCGAGTTTTAAATTGGCTATTTCGCGGGTTAAACCTGTGGTTAAATCCACTTTGAAAAAGATATTACCCTGACGATACGCTAAGTTACCATCGTTTAAAAACTGTGGTTTTGACTCAGTAGCAGAGCTTTGCGTAATTTGTTTAATTACGCCTGACTTTACGTTTTTGATAAATACGTTACCCTCAAACACATAAGCTTGAAGTGATTTATCGTTAGAAAAAACAGCTTTACTTGAACCAACACGGTGTAATTTTTCTAGTGCCACTTGCTCTGCTGTTTGTGAGTTTACAGCTTGAGTGAATAAATCTCTTAGCTCACTACCTTGCTGCTTACGCGCATAAATAATGGTACTTGAATCTGCACTCCAAAATGCGCTTTGCGGTTGGCGTCCAATCCAATCAGGGTGAGCCATCGCTTGTTCAAGGGTAATTTTTGAATCGCCCAAATCTGCGGGCGTGTTAACAACACTAGCAACGGTGGTATTTGTTTGAATAGATGAGTCAGTAGAAGTTGTAGCGGTTGCTGTACAACCCGCTAACATAACACTTGATGCAACAGCGATTGCAACAAGTGTTTTAGAAGATGAGAATTTAAAAATCATAGTGCTTCTTGACGGTTATTATAATTAACCATATTTAAGCAGAAGCACCTTTATAATTGCAATTATTTAAGATAAACAACGCTGATATCGGGGTGAGTAACCCGTTTATTCAACCGTTAAATCAAGCCAGACTAATCGGTGGTCGCTTGATGCATTTCTATCTTTAATTAAACGATATAATTCGCTTTGTTTTTTCGGCCAAAAAACTCCACCATCTTTTATGGTTAAGCCATAATTTGAAGGGAGTACGTAATCAACGCGTGCTTGCCAATTAGCGGTATAGTTTTTAGCATAAGCTTGCGGGTATTGCTCTTTTGCGCCCTCACTGGTTGGAATAAAACCGGCGTTAATCAATGGGCTTTTAAGTATTTGGTCAGTAGTATTAGTACGCTTTTTATCACCTTCAGGTGCGGCATTTAGATCACCTAAAATCACAAATCGCGATTTTGCTGCAAGCCCACCCTTTTTACCATTATCATCATAAAGGTAACTTTCGTTATTAACGTAATCGGCAATAAGCCTAATTTCATCATGGTTACGAATGCCATTTCTGTCTTCATCGCCATCAAACACAGGCGGTGTTGGATGCGACGCTAACATATGGACTACTTTATCGTTTACTTTTACGGGTATATCCCAAAAAGATTTAGAGCTTAAACGTAAAGCATTCCACTCTTCATCGTTATACCAATTGGTATTGGTTTTTGGGTCAACTGGCATTTTTACATTAGGTAAATCTTTGTGCTTGAAGGTTTGTAATGTTCTGATGTTGTCAAAATCAATCGGGTAGCGAGATAAAAACGCCATTGCGTAATGGCCTTCAAAAAAACCAAAGCCCTGTGCATCACCCATTACCCCAGTTTTTTTGCCGTTATTGTCTAAGTCAAACTCAGTTGCTAAGCCGGTATTAACGGGGGCAATGTAAACGTATGGGTAATCAATTGCTGCTTGATTATTTTGCCCTACATTTAAGTAGTGGCTTTTAAAATACTCAATACCTTGCTCTTTTGGAATGTAGTCAAACTCATTGAGTAGTACTACATCTGGGCGGACGCGCTGGATTATTTCAGCAATATTTTTAATTTGCTGGTGGTTTGAACGCAGTGCATTTACCAGTGCATCACTTTTTACTTGTTCATTTTTAGCGGTGTAATTAGTGGCATCCATACTGACATTAAAGGTTGCTACGCGTAGCGATTCAGCCAATACAGGGCTGCTAGAAAAAACAGCAAATAACACACTACTGATTGCTGTAATACTAAGATTACGTTTCATTATATGAATCCATCTATAATTAATAATAAAATTGTGCTGCTGACTATAACCCACAAAGTAATTGCCATCAAAAATGGCTTTATACCTGCTTGCTTAAGAACCGATAGTGACAAACCACTGCCAATTAAAAACAGTGTAACCACTAATAATTGCTTAGCTGCACTATTAATAAGTTCCCATGTGGATGAAAACGACGGCATATAAGTATTTATTAATGCGGCTAATAAAAAGCCCACAATAAATAAAGGAATACTTGCCTTTTCATCAGAGCGCATAAACACTCCCGCAACCGCTGTATAAGGAATAATCCACATCGCACGGGTCAATTTCACCGTAGTGGCAATACTCAGTGCCACAGCACCATAAGTAGCCGATGCCCCTACTACGCTGCTAGTATCGTGAATGGCTAATGCGGCCCACAAACCAAATTGCTGTTGGGTTAACTCAAAATAATGCCCAATTGCGGGAAATAATAATAATCCCACGCCATTAAGTAAAAATACAATCCCTAAGGCAACAGCGACTTCGTGATCTTTAGCTTTTATAACCGGTGCCATAGCGGCAATGGCGCTGCCACCGCAAATAGCGGTACCAAATGAAATTAGCACGCCTGTATTACGATTAAGCTTAAAAACTTGGGTTAAAATCTCTCCAAACCCGATTATGGCAGTAATACTAACAATTGTTAATACTAAAGAGCTGCGTCCTACCTCAATTACTTCATTAAAATCAACAGCAAAGCCTAAGCCCACAACGGCAAGCTTAAGCATCACTTTACTGGCCTGTTGAGAAAGCTCACTAAACGGGTTGCCTAAGGTAATAGCAAATATAGCGCCTAAAACCAATGCACTTCCAGCACCTAAAAAAGGAGTCATACACAAAGCGAGTAAGAGTATAAATATTGGCTTATGCAATTTAGTGATAATCATCACTTTAAGGCCGAATAAGTTTATTTGTCAGTTTATGTACGACGGGAGCAACAAATATAACTGTAGGAAAAGCAATGCAAAAGGCAAATAACCAGGCTTTAAGCCATATAGCTACAATATTTTCGACCATTCCTACATTAAAAATTGAAATAACAAACGACATAAAGCCTGACATGAAAAGTGCCATAAAAAAAGCGAACACAATAGTACGAAACTTTGGGTGGATCATTGAAAAGAAACCTTTAGAAGGTAAAGCGATAAATTGAATTCAACTTACCGCTTGATTTTTTAACTTATAATAGCGATTTGCTAGTAGCTAATACGCCTGGGTAATCCTGCTCTGGCAAGCATGATGTAAGTTCAGCTAGGCGGTTACCTAATTGCTGTAAACTCTCACCCGAAACATTAATATGCCCCATTTTACGACCGGGCTTAACGCCTTTACCATACCAGTGACTGGTTACATCCGCCGTTTTTAAAACATCAGCAGGGATATGTGCTTGGCCTAATACATTGATCATAGCAGTAGGTTGCTTAATTTGCGTATTACCCAAAGGTAACCCTGCAACAGCACGCATATGGTTTTCAAATTGCGAGCAGTGAGCACCTTGCTGTGTCCAGTGTCCTGAGTTATGCACTCGAGGAGCTATTTCGTTAACTAATAACGTACCCTGTACATCAAAAAACTCTATGGCCAATACACCTACATAATTAAGCTCATTTGCAATACGGGTAAATGCTGAGGTTGCTTGGCTCTCTACTAAGCTATTATCTTTACCGGCTAGTGAAAGCGTTAATACACCATTGGTATGTTGGTTTTCAGTAAGTGGATAAATTGCAACGTTACCCTCTTTGTCGCGCGCGCCAATAATAGAGACTTCACGATCAAACGGGATCATTTTCTCAGCAATAATTGAATGAGGTGCATGCTCTGTACCTGAGGCAATAAAGTCAGCCATTTCAGCCCAAATAGTGTCTATTTCATCATCAGATTTTAAACGCCATTGGCCTTTGCCGTCATACCCAGCTTGGCAGGTTTTTATAACTAACGGCTTACCTAATATTTTAGCTGCTTGTTCAAGATGCGCTTTTTCAGTAATAAGTTGGTATGGTGCACAAGCTACTTCGGTTTTATCTAACAAGGCTTTTTCAAGCGAACGGTCACCACCGGTTTTTATTGCTTGTTTACCTGGATAAAACTTATTGCTATTGCAGCAAAGCGTTAATACATCATCGGGAATATGCTCAAACTCAGCGGTAATCGCATCTGCATCATTGATAGCTTGCTCAAGTGTGGTTGAATACACTTGGTTGGTTAGCGGGTGCACAATTTTTTGGCTGCCAACATCATAAGCAATCACATTTAAATTAAGCGGTGCGCCAGCAAGGCTCATCATTCGCGCAAGCTGCCCAGCACCTAAAATTAATATAGTCATTATTACTCTGCAGGATTTGGGTTAGCTAGAATAGTGTCGGTTTGCTCTTTACGAAACGCTTCAATTTTGGCGAAAATTTCAGGATTTTGACAGCCTAATATTTGTGCAGCCAATAAACCAGCATTAGCTGCACCTGGCTCACCAATAGCCAAAGTGCCTACAGCAACGCCCTTAGGCATCTGGCAAATAGACAATAATGAATCAACACCATTTAATGCTTTTGACTTAACTGGAACGCCTAAAACTGGCAATGATGTAAACGCTGCAGCCATACCCGGTAAGTGAGCCGCCCCACCTGCGCCTGCAATAATTACTTTAATGCCACGCTCGCTTGCTGAACTTGCATAATCAGCAAGTAATTGAGGAGTGCGGTGAGCAGAAACCACTTTAGTTTCATAAGCAATGCCAAATTTTTCTAGCATCAACGCAGCGTGTTCCATGGTTGGCCAATCTGATTTAGAACCCATAATAATGCCAACAGTCATAAATACTCCTCAGTAATGTATTTTAAAAATAGCGGACTTATGTCCGGTTTTATGGCGGGTATTATATACTTAAATACCGCAGTAATGCGACCAGCAGGCAATAAAAAAGCCATGTTAAACATGGCTTTTTTTAAATGCTGAAAATACTTGCTGTTATGCTTCTTTACTCGCCAAGTATTCGCTGTAGTTTCCTCTAAAGTCGATAATTTTACCGTCTTTAATTTCCCAAATACGGGTAGCAACTGATGATACAAACTGACGGTCGTGTGACACAAACATCAAAGTACCTTCATACGCTTCAAGTGCTAAGTTAAGCGCTTCTATAGATTCCATATCCATGTGGTTAGTCGGCTCATCCATTAATAAGATATTTGGTTTATGCATCATGATTTTACCAAACAGCATACGACCTTGCTCACCACCTGAGATAACTTTTACAGATTTTTTAATATCGTTTTGTGAAAACAACATACGACCTAAGAAGCTGCGAACAACTTGCTCGTCATCGCCCTCTTGCTGCCATTGTTCCATCCACTCAAATAAGTTCATGTCTTTTTCAAACTCATCGGCATGGTCTTGCGCATAATAGCCAATATTAGCATTTTCAGACCATTTAAACTCACCGCTTTTAGGCGCTAAACGCCCTGCTAAGGTGTTTAGTAGTGTTGTTTTACCGACACCATTCTCACCAATAATAGCAATGCGTTCACCTACTTCAACTAGGCCTTCTAAACCTGAAAATAAAGTTTCTTCAAAGCCTTGCGATAAGCTAGTCATTTCAAGCGCGTTACGGAATAACTGCTTTTCTTGTTCAAAACGGATAAATGGCGACTGACGTGACGAAGCTTTCACTTCATCTAATTGAATTTTATCAATACGTTTTGCACGTGAAGTTGCTTGCTTTGCTTTTGAAGCATTAGCAGAAAAGCGCGATACAAACTGTTGTAGTTCAGCTATTTGGCTTTTCTTTTTGGCGTTTTCACTCAATAAACGCTCGCGAGCTTGGGTCGCTGCAAACATATATTCATCGTAGTTACCCGGGTAAATACGTAATTCACCGTAGTCAATATCGGCCATATGCGTACATACTGAGTTTAAAAAATGACGGTCATGCGAGATGATAATCATAGTACAGTCACGTTGATTTAGAACATCTTCTAACCACTTAATTGTGTAAATGTCCAAGTTATTGGTAGGCTCATCAAGCAACATGATATCAGGCTCTGAAAACAATACTTGCGCTAATAGCACACGAAGTTTAAAACCTGGTGCGATTTCAGACATAGGACCGTAATGTTGTTCAGTAGCAATACCAACGCCCAGTAATAGCTCACCCGCTTTAGACTCAGCAGAATAGCCGTCCATTTCAGCAAACTCAGTTTCAAGGTCGGCTACCTTCATGCCATCCTCTTCACTCATCTCTGGTAGGCTATAAATACGATCGCGTTCTTGTTTTATATCCCAAAGTTCTTTGTGACCCATTATTACAGTGTCGATCACAGAGTATTCTTCGTAAGCGAACTGATCTTGATTTAGTTTAGCAACACGCTCATTAGGATCTGTGCTTACATTACCCGATGATGGTTCAAGTTCACCGCTTAGAATCTTCATAAACGTTGATTTACCACAGCCATTGGCGCCAATTAAACCATAGCGGTTTGATTCACCAAATTTAGCTGAGATATTTTCAAATAATGGTTTAGCACCAAATTGCATGGTGATGTTAGCTGTACTAATAATAGCGCTACCCTCCAAGGGAGACTGAAGTATTTAAATTGCGCGCAGTTTAAACCAAATCAGCGTTTTTTTCTATGAAAGTTTATAGCATACCCTAAAGTAAACAGTGGCTATTTTTTTGCTAAATAAGGATTGGAATAGCCACAGTGGTAGACCGTGTTAAAGTAAAAAAAGCTATGTAAAGTTCACTATTATTCTGTAAATGCGGTAAAAAAATGTTTAATAAAAAAACAATTACAGTCATTGCTAATAAATAAAATTTAACGTGCTAAAACGCTATTTGGTCGCATTTTACTTTTATTAACATTTAATACGGCTATATTAACGTTTTTTATAGTATTAGAGTTTTAGCTCTACCTATGCCGATAGTAGCAACTATGAAAAAAACTCAACACTTTCTCTCCTGCATTTAAGCCTAATGTCTTATTCCAAAATTAAATAGCAGTTTATACGGCTACAAAATAAAAACAGTATTAACTTAAAGTGAACAAGCAGCGCATTTCGTATTAATTATCGTTGATAATTTTTCACTTTTGAGCCTTTTATTGCTTTGCTAGTCTGCACGACTTCGAATTTAGTAATTATAAAAACGTCTTTTTTAGGCAAGGCACACACAATGAAAATAAAATTAGTATCGCTCGCGATTGCAGGTGTTTTAACAACACCGAGTGTTTCAGCAATCGAAGTATTTAAGGATGAAAAAAATACAGTCGCAATTGGCGGTTATATAGATGCGCGAGTAATTAATACTCAAGGTCAAAATGAAGTGGTTAATGGTGCCTCACGAATTAATTTTGATTTTAAACGCCAACTAAAGAATGGCTGGGAAGCAATGGCTTTAGTTGAATGGGGTGTAAACCCTGTTGGCAGTAGCGATATTGTATACAACAACCGTTTTGAATCGATTCAAGACGAATTTTTGTATAACCGGTTAGGCTATGCTGGTTTAAAACACGATAAATACGGCCAAATTACTATTGGTAAACAATGGGGTGCGTGGTTTGACGTAGTATATGCAACTAACTACAGCTATGTTTGGGATGGCAACGCCGCAGGTGTCTATACCTACAACAAAGACGATGGTGCTGTAAATGGTACTGGTCGTGGCGATAAAACATTGCAATACCGTAATAGTTACAGTGATTTTGATTTTAGTGTGCAAACTCAGTTAAAAAACAGCGCTTTTTATACCTGTGATGTAAGTGATATTACAGAATCACAATGCCGGGCTAATTTTGAGTCAGGCGATACTGCTGCGCAACAAGTTGAATTTAACTATACATTTGGCGGTGCAGTAACCTATAACGTGACTAATAAGCTAAAACTGACCGCGGGTATTAACCGCGGCGAGTTTGAATTAACTTATGGCGACGGAACAACCCGCTCTGTTGACGATTTAATTTATGGTGCAGGTGTTATTTGGGGCAATATTGATGCGCCAGGTTTATATGTAGCCGCTAATATCAACAAAAACGAAAACCACGACACAGATAACATTGGTCGCTTAATTGAAGATGCAATTGGTATTGAAACGTTCGTATCGTATCGTTTTGAAAACGACTTTAGACCATTTATTGCCTACAACTTGTTTGATGCAGGTGATGACTACGTAATTCAACCAAACTTTAACGCCGATCCTAATGATGTTTTTAAACGTCAGTTTGCAGTTATGGGTGTTCATTATTTAATTGATGAAAACACCCAGCTGTATCTAGAAGCACGAAAAGATTTTGGTGATTTTGAAAGTGATAATAAACAGCAGCAAGCACAAATGGAACAATCGGAAGATGACGGTATTGCTTTTGGTTTTAGATACGTTCTTTAATGGCCTGTTAAGCTTTCAAGTTTAAATTTGCAAAGTTAAACTGACTAAAGCCCTGCAAAATAGCAGGGCTTTTTTATTGTTCTTGCAGAAGGTTTAACTACTTTTTCTTAAATGCTTTTTTTAACGCACGTGTTCCCTCTTGTGGCCCTAAAATAAGCCACAAAAAGGTAACCCCACCTGGGACTAAAACGGCTTTTAGGATTGGGCCGAGAATAAAAGAATAAAAATAAATAAGTGGAATAAAAAGTACATAACCAATAACACGTTTGATAAACTCCATGTATCACCTTTTGATTAATTGAGCATGCTCATAAATTTAATTGAGCGCGCTCAATCAATCAAGTGCTGATTTAAGCTCAACATCCAACAAAATTATAAAGCATTGAATACTATGAGTAAAAAAGAAAAAACACGGGATAAAGTTTTAGCTTCAGCATGGGAGCTTTTCTTACTACAAGGTTATGACCACACATCGACAAGAGAAATTGCTGTTGCAGCTAATGTGGCAGTTGGTACTGTGTTTAGTCATTTTGAAAATAAAATTGATCTGCTTATGGCAGGTATGCAGCAACAAATTAAAGTTATTATCGAGCAAGCAAAGCAATCAGATACTCAGCGCCCTCCTCGATTGAAATTACGCCACTACGCTCACCCTCTATATTCCTTTTATTGTGAAAACAGTGAATTTAGTAAATTACTAATTAGCGACATTATTTGGCGTGCTGATTTTTTTAAAGCACAAATGGATGAATTTAAAAAACTGCTATTTAGTGAACAACCAGATTTTGATGAAACAAAAGCAAGTGTGATGATGGACTGCTATTTTATGACCCTGATCACAGGCTTAAACGACGAGATACCAAATGCAGAAGCCATGCTGAGACAACTGAGCAACAAAATTGCATTGTTGTAACGTCAATTATAAAAAGCTGGAGTTTAAGTCTGTGTATTACTGAACCATTGATGGAAAACCCGATGTTAGCTGCAATTAAAATGTCTAACTTAGAACATCTAAACAATTACATTGTTGCTTTGTTTAATTTGGTTTTCCTGTTCCTACACAACTCACTTAATAAAACGCGTAGATATAAGTTAAAAAAAACGCCCAATACACGCCAACAATTTCCCCCCTCCCTGATTATATTTTTAAAAAATTCACCTATTGCTAAGACTTGTTTTAAATTAAACAAAGTATGATGTGTTCTTTAGAGTGGATGCTCCACCAGCAGTAAAGCAATAAAAATCAATGCAAACTATATTTAATTGATCACCGTCATTAATTAATCAGAAGGCGTGTTAATTTGCGAGCTCAAGAACGCCGTATAATTTAACAGTGCTTTATCGACACTCAGTGCAGGGTTTTGATTATGTTCAGCATTACTATTAATTGTACTTCCCCACTTAAGCCAGTCGTTTGGATGTTTTGCTAAACTAGTAACTAAATTATTGTATGCACCTAACATTAAAGAGTGCTCTGCCCCACCGACAGTGATATATAAAAATGTCGGTTGTTTTATACAATTTATATTTGTTTTTAAAAATGCATCAAACCGCTTAGTCACTGTCATATCGTCATACCAAGCGGCTGGGCTAAATGCAAAGTAACCATTGAATAACTTTGGTTTAGTATGCAGCGTGTATAAAGTAAAGCTGCCCCCAGCTGAAAATCCGGTCAAAATTCGATTTTCAGTTAATGTGTAGTTGGCCTCTAAATAAGTAAGTAACTCTTGCTCTAGAAAAGCTAAAAACAAATCAGCTTTACCAAAAATTTCAGGCGAACTTTCATGTTTAGGTCGAGGATTTGTATTAACGTCCTTCCTTGCATAAGGTGGCACAAGATCACGATTTCTAGTATCAGTAAAAAACTGATTTGGTATAGCAACTAAAATAGCCTCATTTAATGTACTTTCATGATTTAATGCTTTTAAGGCTTTATCCCAATTAGCTAGATTAAAATTACCATCTGTTTTTATAATAAGTGGATACGCTTTATTTTTGTCAAAACTATCGGGTAACCTTATAAATACTTTTCGTGACTCTTTAAGCACTTTCGAATCTAGGGTTACATCAACAAACTCTGAAACATCATTTTGATAATAGCTAAATCCAGTTATTGCAAGCCCAAATACACTAGCCGTAAGCAACATATTTAAAATAATCGCTTTTTTAATTCTCATGCGCCATCCATTTTAGTTAATTGCTTATGCCATACACCGTTATTAAGTTGCTGGTTAAATACAAAGCCAAGCTTAGTGAGTAAGTTATAACAGCGTACATTTTTACCATGAATTTCTGCGTATAGATGTTCAATGTTTAAAGAGCGATGTATCTCACTGACAAAACCTTTAAGTACTTCATGCATTAAGCCTTGTTGCCAATAAAAAGGATCAAGCTCAAAGCCCAAATAAGCAGTTTTAGTTTGGTTATTAATGTTATACAAACCACAAGTACCAATTAAGTCGCCAGACATATTATGTTCAATCGCAAGCCGAACACCTTCCCCTTGATAATAACTCGATATATCATCTTGAATTAATTGCTTAACATGCTCTTTATTTAGCGGCGTTTTATAATCGTTAAACTCATAAACGAGGGGATTATTTAAAATTGTTAATAGCGCTGCGCCATGTTTGTGGGTAATTAAACGCAAGGTAACGCGGGGTAATTTTATCGTTTTAAACATGCCTATGCCAAATAAAGTAAACGCGCTTTAAATAGCACTTTATAGAACGTCATTATTAACTTACCATATCGTATTCACAAGCATTAATTAAGATAAACTATGAGCGACAATTTTAAAGTAATACAGCCAACTACTACTGTTTACTGCCCAAAACGTGGTGAAGGTTGGACCCTTACCGGCATTACTAATATTGATGAGTTCACATCGGTTATGTTTGATGGCGTACGTTACACCTTACCAGCGAGAGAAATTGTGGAGGAGTTGCTGCCTAACCAATTAGCGCGTGAACAGCAGCAAAGCTAGTCAAGTTGGATGTTATCTTAAGGCTGAAAGTATTTACAGCCTTCTGACTATTATCGCCCAAGTTTTCATTAAAACTAGAACCACTCATTTGCTAATCAATTACTATTCCTTTTTTTTAATTTCCAAATCATCTTTTACACTTAACTGGTGTTGTCCAGGTATTAAGATCATGATTATTATAGCAACAGAAATTAACAAAATTACTCTTAGTAGAGCTGAAGTTATAAAACCTTCTAGCATAATAACTAAAAAAACTAGCGGTACCGCGAAAAATACGCCTAAGTAGCGGTGACGATTTGTGAATTCATATAATGAGCCACATCGAATACATCTATTACGAGTCGACATTAAAGATAGAATAAACCACGATAATGAAATTTTAGCATGGCATTTAAAACACTTTGGTAACATATACAACCAATATTATTAAGAAAAATTAAAGTTACTGAATTTTCAGCTTAGATTTGTGTAAAAGTTCGGTTCACCAACTTTCACTAAAAATTCAAAACGCCTCATCTTCACTGTATACATTTACATTAAGTTCATCGTTATCTTCAAATACGACAAACGAAATAGGCCTGCAACACACTTGGCAGTCTTCTATGTATTGCTCATCAATATCAGCCACATCAATTAATACTTCTATAGATTCGCCACAGTAAGGGCAACTAATTGACTTTTCGGTTAACTGGTTCATATCTTACCTACTATTCGTATGACTGTATGATCTCACTTTAGTAAATAACCCTATATAAAACAATGCTGGTAAAGTGACTTAATAATTCAAATTTAAACAGCATTAGCTAAAATTTTGTTTAACTTAATTAAATCAACTAAGCCATATTGGTCCTGCTGTAAAAAATAATCACATTGCCAACGCTGTGTGCTTTTAGCTGCGTTACTAAATACGCCTGAACCACTCAGAGCCCTACTTTCACTCCAAGGTGGAAACACCCTAAAAGCGGTTTTTCCCTTACGGTTCGTACCTGTAACTATGCCTTTTTTAACTAACAACTCAACCGGAAATATAAATAAACCACTTTGTAAATTTGCTACTTGGTTGTTACTAGAGGTTAATCCATCACTTGAAACCGCCACTAATAAGTAGTCAAACTCATTGGTAAAAGGAATTGGCTTAGAATTACTACAATCCGCTGGGCGTTTCCATAGTGCTAAAAAAGCACCTGGTCTGTCTGGTGTAACTTTAGCTTTTCTGTAAATTATTCGATTATGGTTTATAGTGAATGCATACCCATGGTACTGAGCATTTTGATTATGAGGTATTAACTCATCAGCGTTTGGAAGTTTATACTCTGAGGAAACAAAGTTGTTTTGTAGAACGACTAGCA
Source organism: Pseudoalteromonas sp. Scap03 (assembly GCF_013393115.1). Taxonomy (GTDB): domain Bacteria; phylum Pseudomonadota; class Gammaproteobacteria; order Enterobacterales; family Alteromonadaceae; genus Pseudoalteromonas. The sequence continues at coordinate 2,550,290 of NZ_VDEU01000001.1, forward strand.
ATTCATCATGCAAATTATCAGTCGTCATTAAACTTTTCATACATAGCATCCGTTTTATATAAAGTAAGTTCAACCCCCCCAGCCACATTGTAATGAAAGAGTTTTTAAAGTTAGCGGGTCTTACTATACAAGTATTTATTCATAACTACAGGTGATAAATTTTATGAAACACACATTAGCGCTAGCATTAACCTCTGTGGGGCTTTTGTTTAGCTCATTAACGTACGCTAAAACCGAACAAGCTATTTTAGCAGGAGGCTGTTTTTGGTGTATGGAAAGTGACTTTGAAAAACTCGAAGGTGTAACCGATGTGATCTCAGGTTTTACTGGCGGTGAAATTAAAAATCCTACTTACAATGGTAATCATCGCGGCCATTACGAAGCCGTTCTGGTTACCTACAACACTGACGTATTAAGCTATCAAGATATTTTAAACCATTACTGGGTTAACATTGATCCTTTTGACGCCAAAGGTCAGTTTTGTGATAAAGGCCCAAGCTACCGTAGCGCAATTTTTGTAGCTAATGAGCAACAACGAAAGCTAGCTCAAAAATCTAAACAAGCTGTTATTAGTGAGTTTACTAAGCAAACAGTGATAACCCCTATTCTTGATGCGAAAACCTTTTACCCGATAAAGGGCAAAGAAAGTTATCATCAAGATTACTATAAAAATAACCCTATTCGTTATAATACCTATCGCTGGCGCTGTGGCCGTGATAGCCGCCTAGAAGACATTTGGGGCGATAGAGTTACCCATTAAGTTTATTAAACCAAAAAGGCTGTAAAAAATGCAGCCTTTTTATTTATTCCCTTATCTCGCTAACTAAAAAAATTAATTTTTCAAGACGGTTAAATAGCTTTCTACAATGACGATTTCTTTTTTATAGGAAATACCATAAACGCCATTTCAAAAACAAAGCCCGCAATAATAAAAATAAATAAGCCAGTAGTGCTACCATACGAATAACACGTAATAGCGGCAATAATTAATGCAGCTAAAATCAACCATTTTATAAATATATTCATCTTTAATACCTTCGGTTCTGTTGATTTATCATGGCAAATTCCATTTAGGTAATCAGATCCTATGCATCATGATTATTCACCAAAAAAGTGTGTCTAGCGTAATTACTAGCTTATTGTTTGTCTATTAAAACGTTATAGTAAAATGTTACGGATTGTTTCTACTGAGTTTTTATTTTCAAAAACGCGCTATTTGTAGAATCTTTAATTACTAATACCTCAAGTAAGTACACCTTCGCTCACAATAATTTATTAAACATTCTAATACAAAGGTAAAATTTTTGTTGCCACAAAAGGGACTAATGGGTACTTTAAATAAATGATTAGTTTTATGAATCTAACCAATAATTAAGTACTAAATACGATTTTATACCTCAAATTTATACAGGAGATTTACCTTGCTTGATATCATCGCGCTTTTTATAAAAGTAAATGATTACAAAACATTTAATGAAGCGTCAGTAAAGTTAAATATTCCTTTGCCCACCTTACAAAGAAAAATAAAAAAACTTGAAGAAGACTTATCTTTAGCGTTGTTTTATCGTGAAAAAGGAAGTTTGCGATTAACTGAGCCTGGAAAAAGCTTTTATAGCCATTGCTTAGCTCACGTAGAGGGTTTACAAAGTACGCTGTGCAATTTTAAGAACTCTAGTGAAAATGAAGTGAGTAAAATTAAATTAATAGCGCCGCAAAACTTTATAAAGAGCGTGTACTTCTCAGGCGTTATAAATCAATTCACCCTACTTTATCCAAATATTAAGATTCATATGATGCTATCAGATGAACGTCTTGATTTAAAAGCCACCGAGTTTGATTTAGCTATTAGAATTGGAAAATTAGATAGCTCACAAAATATATGTAAAGTCATTAACCAAATGAGCTTTGTTTTAGCTTGCTCATCGAGTTTAATTAAGCAATATGGTATGCCAAGTAATTTTAACGATTTGGCTGAACTCCCCCACATATCGTGCTCGCCATTCGAAAATTGGTCTTTTAAAGCAAATAAAAATGAGAAGGTTATTTTTAAACCTCAACCTAACTTTATTTCTAACGATATAGAAATGTGTGCCTTAGCTGCTATTGAAGGAAGAGGTGTTTATTATGGCCCAAAATATTGTTTATTACCTTATATAAAAGATGAAAGCTTGGTTGAAGTATTAACACAGTACACACCCGTTAAGCGAGATGTAAACCTAATATGGCCTGATAAACTAATCCCAAAAAGTACACGCTATCTAATCGATTTTTTAGAGTACTCTCTCAAGGGGATAAAAATGTAGCTACAACAGCACTATTGCCTTAATGATTTTTTGTAATATTTAAGCAACTAATATTTTTGAAAAATCAACTTTCATTTAACACTCTATAAAAATATAGCGAGTTCTTTAGAATCAAAATCGGTCCAAAATTAGATTATTTAATTAGGGCCTAATTAAAATATGATTTTAAAGGATGTAACTTAATGAAAAAAATAATACCTCTATTGCTGTTGTCACACACAAGTTTTGTAAATGCTAATACAACTGCAATTTATCCAGATCAACTTAAAAATGAAAGCTTAGGTGCAGGAGTATGCTCAGCTGATAATAGATTAATTACAAAAGCTGAATCGCAAACTTACAGAAACGACCTTGTAAACAAAATGGGGAAGTGGCAAATAACGGGATTGGCTAACGGCTGGGTCATTATGGGCTCTGGTTACGCAGGTGAAATCAAACAAGGGACTGCTGCAAATTCTTGGTGCTACCCTACCGATCCCATTAATGAAATTCCTACTTTAAGCCCCGTAAAAGTATCGCCTGGCAGTCAAAGCCAAATTGAATGGGACTTAGTAAATCAAAAAGAGGGTTTTATAAAACCCCTTTCATACCTTGCCCATACAATGGGATTTGCGTGGGTTGGTGGAAATCGCTCAAGCTATGTTGGTGAGGACATGGAGGTGTCCAAAACGGGCTCAGGATGGAAAATACAAGGTTACAATGGTGGAAGTTGTGATGGTTACCGATGTGATGAAAAGTCAGCTATTACTGTATCTAACTTTGAATATGTGATGGATAACGAATCATATAAAATAACTGGTGATATTGTTGCTGCTGACAAAGAACTCATTAAAACGCTAACAGTCCCTGCAGTGAATGACACGTCAGCAGCTCAAATGTCAGTCGTTACCATTGAATACGATGCGGCAACCAACTGGTCTAAAACCAATGATTACAGTATTTCTGAGTCTGTTACATTATCTAATACATGGAAGTCTCCCTCTGTTACTGGTGGCTCAGACACTTCGTTATCTGTCACAATAGCAGCAGAGCAAGCATGGGGAACAAGTAATGGCGGCTCTGAAGCTGAGCGAGTTGTGGTACAAGCAAGAACCAATGTGCCAGCATTCACGAAGCTTAATGCAAAGGTCGATTTGTTTAAATCATCAATATCGTATCCTTATTCATTCGATGCTGATATTACCTACGATCTATCTATAAATGGCTTTATGCGGTGGGGAGGCAATGCTTTATTAAGCCACCCAGAAAACAGACCTAATGACACCGCTAATTTTGTGATTGGCCGCTGGGCAGGTCAAGATAAGAGCATTGAATATCAATGGGAACACCGTTACATACCAGGTGAGAATAAAAAATGGGATTGGCCTTGGATGATACAACAAACAAGCTTATCAACAATGCAATACTATTTAAGCCATGTTTTAAGACCTAAGAAAACAACCCTAACAGGTCACTTTTATGCACAAAGCCAATTTGCTGGTAGCGTTTATTTTGGTGATGAAACCCCACTTGTTACTAACCAAAGAAGTAAACGAAGTGTTTCAGCTAGTGATTACTCAAGTGCAGAAAAGTTAAAAAAAGAGTTTGAAGATGCTGGTTTTAAAAATGTAGTTGTTAATATTGAAATGATTGATTTATAACCCCCAAGGGCTTTCATACTGAGAGCCCTATTTCATACATTAAAACTAAAAGTATCATTGCCACACACCTATTTTACTCATCACTTTATTAAATAACACATACAGCTTAAACAACCTCGCCTTTAGTTTATTTAAAAATTATGCTTTGATGCATTAATAAAACTATTAATCTCTTTGGCTCTACTCAACACAAGCTCAGCACAAAGTGGTTATAAACATAAAAATAATAAGAGAAAACAATGACAAAACTTAATAACAATAGCGTAGTTATATTAAGCGCAGTGCGTACCGCTATCGGCAGCTTTGGTGGCAGCCTTAAACATTTCACGCCCGCCGAGCTAGGCACTCTATGTGCGAAAGAAGCACTAGCCAGAGCCAAGCTATCACCCAACCAAGTTGGCTCAACTGTAGTTGGTAAAGTAATTCATAACGGCTCTAAAGACGCATACCTTTCAAGAATCATTGGGCTAGATGCGGGTTTACCTATAAGCAGCCACGCTGTAACGCTTAATCGTTTATGTGGTTCTGGGCTTGAAGCAATCATACAAGCGGCACAACAAATTCAATTAGGTGATGTAGATGCAGCCCTTGCTGGCGGAGCAGAAAGCATGAGTAGCTCTGCCTACACCCTCGAAAGTAACCGCTGGGGGCAAAAAATGGGTAATAGCACTATGGTTGATGAGCTCACCACGACCTTACAAGACCCATGGGATAATAACCCGATGGGAATAACAGCTGAAAACATTGCAGAAAAATATTCAATTAGCCGTCAGCAGCAAGACGAGTACGCAGCAAAAAGCCATCATAAAGCTGCAAAAGCCATTGCTGCAGGTCATTTTAAACAGCAGATTGTGCCAATAGAAATCAAGTCGCGAAAAGGGACGCATATTTTTGACACCGACGAACATGTTCGCGCCGATACCACAGCCGATAAACTTGCATCTTTAAAGCCCTACTTTAAAAAAGATGGCACCGTTACCGCAGCAAGCTCATCAGGTATAAACGATGGTGCAGCCATGTTGGTACTTATGTCAGAGCAAAAAGCAAATGAGCAAGGCTTAAAACCGCTCGCTCGTTTAGTGGGTTATGCCAGAGCAGGCGTTGATCCTACTTTAATGGGTATCGGCCCTATTCCTGCAGTACAACAGGTATTTGAAAAAACCGACTTAACCATCGACGATATGGATGTGATTGAGTCTAACGAGGCCTTTGCAGTACAAGCACTGTGCGTTGCTAACGAGTTAAATTTCCCTGCCCATAAGGTAAACCCGAATGGTGGTGCAATTGCCTTAGGCCACCCTGTTGGCGCAACGGGTGCAATTTTATCAACTAAATGCTTGTACGAACTCAAACGAACTCAAGGCAAATATGGGCTAGTCACAATGTGTATTGGTGGCGGGCAAGGCATAGCAGCCATTTTTGAAGCGCTTTAATGAGTAAAGCTAAATCATTTTTGTAGTAATAAAGTTGATAATTGAATTGGCTAGTCACATAACTAGCCAATTCAATATTTACACCAATTAACTAAAAACGCCAAATAAGTTAAGTACAACGAGTAAAGCGCCAAATAGACCCGAAAGTGTTAATAACCAATAAAAGATACATCCAAGAAATCTATCGAATTTGGTTGTATTTTCAAATAACAACGAAGAGTGCGCATACATAAAAGAAAACTTACTTTTTTCAATTTTAAGTAACCAACGCCTTGGCAAGGAGAATGCTTGAGCAACATTTATAATATCCCAACCACTAATAACCTCTAGACCGAGTATATCTTTTGTTTTAGGGTTTTTTCTTAATTTACGTACGGTCATTTGGCCAAAAACCACATAAAGGATCCCAGAAATAATAGATGACATAATTAATATAGCGACCCAAATTTCTCTATCACTCATAATTTATTAACCTGCTCCATAATATAATCATATATCCCTTCGGCATCTTCTTTTACAATTTCGTTAACTTTCTTACGCCTAATAAAACACCACCAAATGAGATTAAAAATAATATTGGTAAAAACAGTAATGTTTGGGTGTTGTCTATATCTGTAGCTGGGCTGCCAATAACTGCAAGCGTATTAATTAACAGCAGTATTAAGCTTGATTGCAGATAGCCCTTGTAACCTATAGCCCCTGCAAACAACAGCATAATAAATGAACCTGATATTGCAGGCGTAAAAGGTGCCGCAGCGAGTAACATACAAACAAACGAAAATATAACAGCACATCCAATTATTACTTTAAACATAACAACTTCCTTGATAAATGGCTTTAAATCCACCAGCTATTTATAACTGTATTACTAAAAATTGTATTCCCCCTAAGGGCCCAAAACTAATTTTTAGTTTATTAATAACCTCAATATAAAAACTACCTATTCCCAAACTGCCGTTCACAGGGCTCTCCGTCTTTATCACCGTCCATTTTAGTATTTGGGCAATGTTGAATAAAAAATAATGCCTCTGCATACGAGGTCATTTGGCTACAATGTTGGCGGCCATCACAGCGAAATGCTTGCTGTGTTTTAGTAAGTGAGTTTGAACTAGCGGGCATAAATGACTCTAAATTAGCGTTAGTCACTACAGGTGTTTGCTTGGTATTTAAAAAACCGGTTTTATACACGCTAAAGCCAATACTAACAATAATACCAAACGTTATGAGTTTCATTAAAGGTGAGTTCTTACCTGAGGTTTTGCTTAATCTAACCGGCCTTGTTAAAGCTTTTATGTGTGGTTGTGCTAGTACGCCCTCAATACGGCAATTTACAGCTTTAGTTTTACCGTTAGGCTCAGTCGCAACCTCAAAATAGATAATGTCACCCACTTTAGGTTTACGACTCATATGTTTGAGCGACGATATGTGTATAAAGGTATCGTGTTGCAGTGTGCTTGATTTAATAAAGCCAAAGCCTTTATCGTCATTCCACGATTTTAATATTCCTTTGTTCATCCTTGAGTCGTCCATATAAGTATTGTTAATTTTACAGCCAGTACTTTTATCATGATAAAGAAAAATACTCTTTGTGTATGTTTCTTATTTCAAAAAACGATACCACTGTATATAAAAACAGTAGCCACTATTAACCTTACTCTTTATTCAACTATAAGTTACTTGTAAGTGCAAATACGCGTAATGCCGAGCCAGTGCCACCACGTATTTTAAGCGGCGGCACAATGGCAATAAACTCATAGACTTTTTCTTTAGCTAGCTCCTCAAGGAACAAGTTTTCTATTATGTAAATACCGTTATCTGCTAATAACATCATATGTACCGGAAAAACCTGAAATGAGGGTTCTGTAGCAATAGGTGGGCGTTTTTCAAAAGTAAGGGTGTCATTACCCACAACACTTGCACCAGCCTTTATTAAAAACTGTGCACCACTTACACCAACGCCTGCAGCATGTTCTGCAATATATTGCAGTGGGTTATTAGCAAAATATTGCCCCCACCCCGTTCTAATAAACACAGTATCGCCTTTTTTAATTTTTACACCTTGCGATTTTGCTGTTCTTTTTAAATGTGACGCTGTTATGTCAAAATCTGCAGCCAATGGGGTATCGTCACCGTTAATAAAGCGAGCCACATCAAGTAATACCGTTCGGTTACTCAATAAGTTTACAGGATAATGATCAATTCCTAAGTCACTCCCTACACCACTGCGTCCTATTCCTCTACGATCATTGGTCGCTTGCGCCGCATCTACTCCACCATACAGTAAACCATCTCGACCAATATGACCTAACGCATCAATAGTTGGACCTCCATGGTGACCACTCCATTGCATTATTTCGGAGGTGAATGAGAGCTGATTGTTATCACCAAATGTACCACGTGTATCAGCATGGGTTGCATTAAGTGCCATTGAGTATTTTGGGTTAACGGACGCTATTGGGGAATTTTCATCCCAATTATGAGACAGGTCATAGGTTTTGGCATGACTGACAAGAGTAATAAACTCTTCAGTTTGCTTAGATTTACTTAATTCTTTGCTATTGGTCGCTAAGCTCGAACAACTAATTAAAAAAAACATAAACGACATCAACATTGCCAGTCTCATCGTATCTCCTTATCTGTATATGTTTAACACGCTATCCAAAAAAATAGCGACTAAAATAAGCCGCTACATGCATTCTCACAATAAATACTGATCTATATTGTTCTTCTATTATAAGCGATGATTACTAATGGCCTGTTTCATAGCTCATACGAGACGTATTTGTCGTTTCATAGGTCCCATCTTTATACAAAATTAAAGCAGATGCACTATAGCTTCTGTAAGCTCTTACAGTCATATTACACGATGTACCGCCTGTGCAAGATGCATCGCCTTGCCAAATAACTTTGTTAATCGGTTTTGAAATATTCTGTAAATAGTACTTCCCTGTTGTTTGGTTACCAAAACTAAAATCTATGGTAAAGCAGTTTGATCTTCCGTTCATCGAGTTTCCACCTGAACCATTTGGATATACATCGCAAACTAGATCAGTTGCAAAAGCAGAGTTAGCTGTAAGCGCAGCACCACAAATAAATAGTGTTTTTAGTATGTTTTTCATTTTTAATCCTTAAATTTGATTATTATTCGCTCAACCGAGCATTTAAAAATTAGCATATGAAATTAAAAAGTAAACAAAAAAGGTACAAATATTTACAAAAAATTAACCGTTAGAAGTTTTATAAATTTTCGTTAAATCGCTATGGCAGTATAAAACTGGGTTTATGCCTTACATTTAGTTTTGTAAGTCATAGCTATAGTTAATTACTATTCTATTGGTTCTTTTATAACCTATGTATAAAAAACTGTGTATCCGTATATCTCACCTTTCCAAAAGCTAAACAGTCAGTTAGGCAACCTCTTTATTTTCCATCTAAAAAATGAAGTTAATAAAGCCCCCGTTTTTCCTCTCGCACTATTAGTTCTGTTTATTTAACAAGTTCAGGTGTCTAATTTATTTCAACTTAAGTGAAATAATTAAATAGTTTCACCTGTCTTGTATCTTGAGGACCTGTTGATCTTTCAGACTTAAAATTTGTTCAATCTAAGGGGGATTTAATCGCGGTGTGAGATTGTAACCTAGTGGGCTAAGTATAAACCGAGTAACAATGAATAAATTTCCCAGAGGAAGACCCCTTCGGGCAACGCTTGTTTGGTATTTATACTAGGTTATCGCCAATTTATGGGGAATAACCACACCACATAGGCCTTGCTAAAAGATCAAATAGACTGTTGCAAATTTAACCTTTAAAGATAAACAGGCCCAAGAGTGAACGCTAGTTATATAAAGTTTCATATGTTTTGTATTTTCAAAGCTACTGCATCTTTTTAAAGCGTTAAATATAAAATTATAAGAGGTATATAATGGAGTTTACGAATAAACGCACCATCCTAATTTCAGCATCTTTATTGTTGGTATTGGCTATATCACAGGCTATTTTTTCAGCCCTTTACAGTGCTGAAATTAGCTTTTCAAGGCAGTTTGCTTGGGGACTAGAAGCTCTGGTATTTACTTTGCTCGTTGCTTTTGCAGGCTCAGCTATGGTGCAAGCAAAAAACGCTCAACTAGGATGGTCGGCTATTACGTTTAGCGCGGTACTTAACATAGTTCAAGTGAGTATTGGCCTTACGTTATTTTCAACATTTGGCAAAGTTGCAGGCTCAGTAGAAGGAGCACAACCTTTAATTAATGGCGTGGTTGCTTTGTCATTCATGATTTACTACGCAGCCAAAGTATTATTAGGATTAGCGGCACTTGTTTTTGGACTGTCTTATATAGCCAGAGGCGGTAAAGCATTAGGAGGGCTTACAGCTTTTGTAGGCGTGGTTGCAATGTTAGCCAATGCCATTTTAATTACTTTTGGACGTGATGGATTTCTGCCATCAGGTGTTGCAGGTGCCTCTGGTATGATTGCAACATTACTTTTAGCGATATGTTTGATAAGTCTTAACCGTAGAAAAGGTTAAGCCTGACTATCACAAATTGATGTACTCCTTTAAATAAAGTGTAAACATTGGCGGATATTAAATGTTAATCCGTCAGTGTTTTACTTTTTAAGCATTGCAAATAATACATATACTCCCCTAATAACGGTGCAAAGGTAGCTACACCTAAAATAATTAACATTGGGCACACAACTAGCATGAACCAAATACGTTTAATTCCTTTTACAATTAATGCCTTTCATAAAAACTTTCTTTTCCTTAATTTAACTTAGAGATTAGTTAGCTAGTGAGCCACCAGCATTTTATTTCAAAAACAGCTTATAAGATTGCCGCATGAATTTGATGTCTGAAGTCAAGATTTGATCCCTTTGGTTAATATTCATTAAATCTCAAACTTCACTGTTGCACCTCAAGGCTGAGGTTTAATACGACGGCGACTAAAGCAGTCGTATAGTTAAGCGTTAAAATTGTTTCATGTTGAATATCAATTTGAATATACAACATGACCTTCTTTAATGCTTTGCACTATTTTTATATCCTTAATAGTAAGTGGTTCCACTTTTAAAGGGTTGTTACTTAAAATGACGAAATCCGCGAGCTTTCCCTCAGCTAGCGTACCTTTACTTGTTTCTTCAAAGTATTGAATAGCAGCCCATTGCGTTAATGTTTTTAACCCTTCATAAGGCGTTAAACGTTGATCCGGCCCCAATACTTTACCCGAACGCGTAATACGATTAACCGTTGCATCGAGCACTCGCATTGAGTTTGGAAATGTCACAGGGGCATCATGGTGAGAAGTAACCGTTAAACCAGCCTCAACTACATCTCGTGATGGCGAAATATAATCTGCCCTTGGGTGCCCCAAAACAGACTCTACATGCCAATCGCCCCAGTAAAAAGTGTGCATAGGAAACAACGATGGGAGGATCCCTAAATCGACTAAATCCGGGATTTGATCTTTACGTAAAGTCTGGCCGTGAATCATCACGCTACGGTGATCATCATACCCATAACTTTTTTTAGCCACTTTAATAGCTTTAATATATTGGTCAATCGCTGCATCACCATTGGTGTGAGCAATAATCTGCCATTTGTTTTTAAACGCCGTGTTTATATGTTTAATGGCCACCTCATCACTCATGATAGGATAACCTTTATAGTCCAGCGGTTTACCCTCAGGCGGCGTATGATAATGTGATGATAACCAAGCCGTTTTTCCTTGTGGTGAACCATCTAAAGTTAATTTAACACCCCCTATTCGGTATCGATTAACATAACTGCGATCTGAATTATAAAATTCGGGTTTAACAGCTGACTTATTCCAAACAATGTCAGGGTATGAAACAACATCAATGAATAGCGATTTTTCACGAGCTGCTCTTTCTAATGCCGCAGTCGCATCCGCTGTGGTGCGGCCATCTTGAGCTGTTAAATATCCATTTTTAGCATACTCCAGCTGAGCAAGCTCAATGGACCTTTGCTGTACTTCAGCATCAGATTTAGTGGCAACAATAGGCAATAATAGATTAAAAAAAGCCGCTTCTTCAAGCACGCCATTAGGACTATTGTCGGCCAAGCGCCTAATTACACCGCCTTTGGGGTCTTTGGTATCCTTTGTGTAGCCACCCACTTCTAGAGCTTTTGAATTGACACTTGCTAGATGACCCGATTGATGCATTATAAGCACTGGGTATTTAGACGAAATTTTATCTAGAACATCTTTAGTTGGATGTTGTTTTTCGCTAAGCTGCGAATCGTCATACCCATTAGCTAACACCCAACCAAATTTTCCGATAATGAATTTCCCTTCAGCAGACTCCATCCACTTTTTAGTTGTTGTCACTAAACTATTAAAATTTGCACCGGGGCCATCGGGAGGAGGTAATAAATTTGCCAATTGCGCAATTAAACCCGTATTGTACATATGGCTATGGGCATCCAAAAAACCAGGTAAAAGTGTTCTCCCTTGAAGGTCTTTGTTTTGTAGATTGTCAAACTTTTCTCTGGCCTTCGCTAAGCTGCCAAGGTAAACAATCCGCCCTTCTGACTCAACTAAAGCTTCCTCATAATGCGGCTTTTCTCCTTCCATAGTGAGGATATCTCCGCCGTAATATAAAACCGGCTCAGCTGCTAGCGCGCTTGTTCCAAAACAAAATAATACTGATGGTAATAAAAAACGTAATCGCTTTGTCATTTTATCTTCCCTGTAAATATAGCTGTAATAAATTTAGCACATGATGTTTTAAACAAAAACATAAAGTGACACCCATAATTAATATATTAAAATTGTGTCACATAGTTTACTAATCAGCTCGGGAGTAGGCTTCTCATGACTATTAAAACAAGTTTCAGCCTTAACTAAGTAAATATCGTTGTAAAACTTAAATCTCACGCACAGAAATACCCGCTCTATGTAGTTAAAGTAATTATTAGATAAATTAGACTCTATGCGAGTAGTTCTTGCAGTAGTTGATGTTTGCTCGGCGCTGCCAAGCACAAAAAGCGATTACTGAAATACTGGAACCAGCCTAATGCACTTCTACCGATTGATTTAGCCCACCATGTAGAAAAGAAAGCAAATAGAATCAAAGTGAGTGCATTATCTTTGGCTGCTTTTTCTAAGCCTTTTATATCTGAATTGCTTGCTGAATCCATTTGCTCGACGAAATCCAGCCTATTCCGAATCAGTTTAATTTAGTTTTCTAAATCAGTTTAATAGGCTTAGCGTCACTATTTGCAAGTGCATTAAAACTTAAAAATAGTAACAATATCTAAATAAATTTCATGTCCATAATCTTCCTTCAAAACCTAACGCTCTTATTAATTAGCTTGAACATGATATCTATTTGTCATCTTTTTTAGAGTCTTCTTTTTTTTGCATACTAACCCCAAATACTTTTCATAAAAACTTCCTTTTACTTTAAATTTAACTTAGAGATTAATTAGCTAGTGAGCCACCAGCATTTTATTTTAAAGCAGCTTGTAAGATTGCCGCATGAATTTGATGTCTGAAGTCAAGATTTGACCCCTTTGGTTATGTAGGCTGTCCGGCGCCAAAGGCGCGTAGTTGATTGACTTGTTAAGGTTAATCTCCGCAGCCTCTAATTGAAAATTCAGGAGAATCGAAGTCTACGTTCATCAGTAATTCCGTCCCGTACTTTTCTTTAAGGTGATGAAGCATGGGGTTATAAAGCGGTGTCAAGTAACTCTCATTCGGCTTTGAACGTGGAATATTAATGTCTGGAATATAGGCTTTCTGATTTTCTTCTTCACTAATAGGATCTACTAACGCAGCGCCAAATTCACTTACAAGTAAACTGCCCTTAATTTTGCTGTAGTTATCTGAGTAGGTGTTCAGGCAAAGCTGAAAATTAGCATTACCTTGCAGATCTTCGTAGCCAATAACAACACCGTCAATATCATCTTTTCTTCGGTATAGATCTGCATGCCTAAAAAAATAGCATGGTTTTAGAACAGGGTTGGGCTTGTTCATTTCAATAATTTGGGTTCTTCCATACAACGTGTCGATGACTTTATCTGATTTTGTCTTTGTGTTGATATCAACGCAAAATATAAAAATCAATTTATAATTATGATCATGAAAGCTTGAGGATGACCTGAGCTGTTTAGAAGCATGTCTAATTATTGTAGAAATTGTTTCATCCCTTCCTAGCGAAGCTTCTGATATAAACACGTCGCCCCTTGAAAGAGTATCCTCCTTCTTATTTATTTCACTCTCTGAGTCTGATTTTACTTTAGCCTCAATTAGAAAATTATCGCCACCAAATTTAGCCAAGAAATCTGCTTCTTTCCTGTCATTGTTTTCTGGAATTTTCGTGACACTAAAGCCCAATCCCTCCAGCAATTTCTTTGACGTGTCATCTGAATTCAAGGCCATCCTCCTAAGAAACCCTAACGCCGCCATAAGCGGCTATGTAATAGCTTGCTAAAATGTGAAGCAAAGCGGAACCGAGCAAGCTGTTACGTGTCCGTTCTTAATGGCCTTGTTATACCTTTTTAGTGAAAATATCTGCGATTTTTTTAAAGTTTATTCTCACCGCGCCCCATTTAAGCTCTCCTACACTAATTGCACCATTGAGAACTTTCAATTCATCTTGGTTTTTAATACTTTTTAATAACAATAATTCATTATCTTTTTTCTGGTTCTCAAACGCCAAGGAAGATATCGTTGCGTCTTTAAATTGAATCATTGACTCTTTCATTTGAATTTGTAATTTAAAGTTCTCTACTTGATTGGCTAAAAGCTGAAATGTAGCTTCATCAATATGCGAAGTAGTATCCGTTTCACAAGGTAAGTACTCAGAGTATGGAAGAGCAAGGTACTGATAAAAGAGCCTTTCAATTTCCTCTAATAATTCAGGAGCATCAGTTGGAGATACAATTATTGATGTTTTACCTTCTTTAATTTCAGTAGTCACATTTGCGTTTATATTTAATGTGTTAAGTAGCTCACCAAACCAAAGGATATATTGGCTACAGATTACTTCATACTCTTTTGGAAAATTAAATATTTTAACGAACGAGCTTTGCGCATCATTTTTTATTATATTTATGAGCAATTGCTCATAAATATCTTTAGCTTTGCGACTGCTAGATATTACATAGTCTATTAAGCAACCTGCTTCGATATAGATAATAACATTTACCGATGCCCAAGCGTCCGTGGTTTCTTTAAGTATCCTAGTTTTAAACCCAAAAGCTTCCAATTCAGTGCTGTATAGTTCCAAGAACTTGCCTATGACAATAGGTTTATCCCATTTTTCCCAGTCAAATGTTATTGATAACTCGATTTCGACAGGTTCACCATCACGTTGTATATCAACCCAATTTATGATTTCGAAATCATTATTAGTGTAACTAGAAAAAAACTGGAGCCCCATAGGAATTTCAGTTGCGTCACAATGTAAAACCTTGACTGCAAGTTCATCAGTAAAATCTTCAGAATAGTACGCTAATACAGATGAATCTTTATCTTGCTTTTCAATTGTTAGTAATTCAACCCCATCTTCAGAAATGGTTAGGTTATTATTTTCTTCTTTGAATTCAACTTTCACCTAAACCTCCGAAAGGTATAACGCCCTAATAATGGGCAAAAAATTGTTGGCTAAAATGTTGAGGAACGAAAACAGCCAACTGTTTTTTGTCCTTATTAATTAGCTTGTTATATGCCGTTTTATAACTTAACCAAGCAGTTTTTAAGCAAGGTTGCTGCATGAGTAAAGTTATTTAGCTGACCTTTTATTCCATATGCCCATTTGACGCCATGGAAAAAGTTATTTCTAAACCTGTACACAATTGTTAGACACGTTATTAATTGATCTTTTGCATCAGAATTTTCACCTTTAAGTACAGATAGGACTCTTTTAGGATTATCGTTAGGCCGTAAGTGCAAATTATCATAGTGATGATTTGAATTACCCTCATCGATATAGCGATTCTTAAAATAATCTAATTGCTCTTTAAACCAATCTAGCTCTACATCTAAAAGATCTATTTTTTCTGATATTTTTCTAACGGAAGCTCTTTCATCTAATTTTTGTGCTTCAAATAAAGACCATAACAAAGTAAAACGCTGCAATGCCTCATGTTCATTTTGTGATAAATCAGAAACCCCTGGTGCAACCAATTCAATATCGTCTAGATTCATAGTGAGACTCTTCTATGGCATATAGACATAATGACTCCCACACGGTGTTAGCCTCCGCTTTTCGTGGGTTAGCTTAATTCAAAGCCAGAGCCATAATTAGTTTGTCAAATAACTATACAGCAGAGGCTAACATGAATAAACATAGCATACTTTTTATCGGTCTTGATACACATAAAGAATTCAATGAAGTCGCCTATATTGAAGAACATAGAGGCGCTCAACCTGTTCATCTTGGCCAAATTCCCTCTTCAAAAGTGGCCGTTCAAAAGCTTGTTCGTCAGTTCGAATCTAAATACCCTGGCGCAACGCTACACTTTGTTTATGAAGCAGGTCCCTGTGGTTATTGGATTTATCGATTGATTACCAGCCTTGGCCATTGCTGTTATGTGGTTGCCCCGTCTCTTATTCCTAAAAAACCAGGCGAGAAGATTAAAACCGATAAACGTGATGCCCTTAAGCTCACTAAATTACTTAAATCTGAAGATTTAACACCTATTTATGTTCCCGAGCCTGAAGATGAAGCTGTACGTGATTTATCTCGCGCACGCGAAGTAGCCATGAAAGATTTAAAAGATGCTAAATATCAATTAAAAGCACTGCTGCTTCGTAATAATATTAATTACAAAGGCACTGCAAATTGGTCACAAAAGCATTTACGTTGGCTCACTGAGCTTGTGTTGCCACATCCCGCGCAGCACATCGTTTTACAAGAGTTTTTTCACACGATTAATGAACGAATAAGCCGACTTGAACGGCTAGACAATGAGCTAACACATCACGTCCATCAATGGCGATATTACCCTGTAGTAAAAGCAATACAAGCTATGCGTGGTGTTCGTTTGTTGGTCGCCACTGGCGTTGTGGCTGAGCTTGGCGATTTATCGCGATTCGACCATCCCCGCAAATTAATGAGTTACCTCGGTCTTGTACCCAGTGAACACTCGAGTGGTGGCAAACGCCATATTGGCGCCATCACAAAATGCGGGAACGGCCGAGCAAGGCGCCTTCTTGTGGAAGGTGCACATACTTATCGCTATGCAGCAAATATATCCACAGATATGCAAAAACGACAAGAAGGTTTACCAAAGGACATTATTGATATTGCGTGGAAAGCACAGCTTAGGCTCTGCAAGCGATATAAAAAAATGATAGCCAAAGGGAAACACTACAACCTTGTTGTCACTGCAATTGCCCGAGAAATGATTGCGTACATATGGGCCATTGCTAAAGAAGTGGTGCTTACGCCAGTGAATACAAAACTGAGATTGGCAAGAGTACCCGCATGATAAACGAATTAGAGTTAATGCATGGGATCAAGCATCGGGTGTGGCACAACCACCGACGGCGTTAGGATGGCAATGCAGCTAACGCTGCATTGAACCACGAACATAGACTGAAGACAGGTGCCACGACGAAATAAGTAAGGTCTGCTCTGTTACTAGAAATAGTAATAACCAACGAATATCAGCAAGATAACCGACGACATTACTTGCTTCATCCTATGTATTAACTCGCTCTAATTCGAGCTAAAGTAATTATGGCTTAAAAAGTTAGGCAAGGATCAGTGTGCTTAACTTGACAGTGGGAGTCATACCAACGCCTCGTTAAGAGGCAATAAAATAGTTGGCTAAAATTAGCGACGAAGGAGCAAAAGCCAACTGTTTTTTGTGATCTTCACCCGATAAAGTGGACACCGTCCACGTTTCAATTAACTGCCAATTCAAACTCGGCAGGTGATTTATATCCTAAACTCGAATGCAATCTCTGTCTATTGTAAAAATAATTTAGGTAAACCTTTAATTTTGATAATAGTTTACCGCTGCTCTCAAATTTATTTCCTCGAATTAAATCTGCTTTAAGCGAATGAAAGAACGACTCGACTTCTGCGTTGTCAGTACAGCACCCAGGCCTATTCATACTGGCTTTGATGTTTTTGCTAGCCAAATACTTTTGTACAACGTGAGCACGGTATTCTGCGCCTCGGTCAGTGTGAAATAATACACTCTCTGTTGGCTGTCGTTTCTTTATCGCAAGCCTTAGCGCCTTTAACGTAAGGTCTGTTGTTTTGTTTTTACCAAACGCCCAGCCGATTACTCGACGTGAATATAAGTCGATAACCACAGCAAGGTAATGCCAACGAGCGCCGACTTTTAAATACGTAATATCGCCAGACCATTGCTGATTGATCCCCGTGGCCTTTTCACTATCTTTGCGTTTGTTTTCTATCTCTTTATAAAAGAACTTCACCTTCGCCGGTTTGCTGTAAGTCTTAAGGGCTCTGGCTCTTAAACCGTTTTCTCGCATTAAGCGGGCAACACGTTTTTGGCTTGTGTTTATACCTTCTTTTTTTAGCGCATGAAATACGCGTGGGCTACCATAGGTTTGATGATTTACATTGAAAACGTGCTTTATCTTCAACAACATATTAGCATCTGACAGCGCTCTAGCTGACACTGTTCTGTCACGCCAAGCATAAAACCCACTACGCGAAACATTAAGCCAAGAACACAAGTATTTTACACCTAAGGCTTGTCCGAATTTTTGGATGAATCCAAATCGTTCTGATGTACTTCCGCCAGATACCGTTGCCACTTTTTTAGCAGGTCATTCTCCTGCTTAAGACGCTCATTTTCTTTCTTAAGCTTTTGAATGTTATCCAGCTCTTTTTTTGTTGGGAATTTACTCATTGTTTCATTGTTGCTTTGATAGCGCGGTACGTTTTTAAACTTACCTTCTCGATACTCTTTTCGCCAACGACTCAGCATTAACGGATGAATATTTAGCGCCTCGGCAACGTCCTTTGACATGACATCGTCTCGTAAGCTTAGTTCGACTGCTTTGATTTTAAAATTAACTGGGTAAAACCATGTCTTTCTAGGTTGGGTATATCTAGGCATTTTAGCCTCCTCAAAGTAATGAGGAGGTGTCCACTAAAACGGGTGAGGAGCATTGTCCTTTTAAACGACTTGTTAGGTGCTATTTATGATTACCTATAAACAAGCTATAACTCCGACTCCTGATGCAATACCTACGCATAAAAGCACAAAGCCAATTACACCCAGCCAAAACCGTCTATTTATTTGTTTTTCTATAGCATTTTCAATGGCATCGGGAAGCTCTAGAGAAACAAGTTTTCTTACAGGTAAGTACCCAAAAACGAATATAGATGCGGATAGAATAAATAATAAAATAGGAAGTAGCCAAATTGGGCTTACAATACTAGATATTAACGTATCTTTAGGTATGAATAACTTGAGTAAGCCAATATATGCTGGAATAGCAGCAATTGAAAAGCTAATCATAGATTTACAAAATTCACGACCTGTTTCTATTGATTCGCTTAATAATCGACTTCCAGCGTTCAAAATAGCTTCAGTGTGTGGAGTAATAGGTTTTACGTCTTCTACTTCAAAACTTGCCATTAATTAACCACACTTTCTCTAACTATTACATCATTGATTATTTCACCAAACCCATATTCCATTTTGATGACAGCTTGAAATTTAGTTTTCTTATCAGGGCAAACAAAAGCTCGTTTAAATTGCTTTATTTCTCGCAAAGATGTACCCATATCTGACGTCATTTGATAGAGAACAAAAGACCTATCTACATTTATAGAGTACTCGTGTTTTTCCCTGCATAAAGGGCAAGTTATTTTTAGTTTTTCGTCTTCCATTACTACTCCAAAATAATAATTGGCTGCTAAATTGATTTAGCACCTAACAACTTTGTCTACGACATTTGTCGTTTTATAAACCGACAAATGTCCGTATATTACATTGCATTTATCTTAGCCCTCAAATAAACACCTGTAAACAACTAGTTAACTACAGCTCATACTTCATAAATGAAGAGATACCCCAAAATGGTGGAGATCAGTAATATTAGACAAAACACCACTACTGTATAAACAAACAGTATCGCTAAATATGCCATTTTTCGCTTATAAAACATTCAGCTCACTGGCTGGTAATTTAGCTAGGTGGTTTTAATTTTTGCTGCTGTTGATTATGATGTGCGTATTCCCTGCCTTTTTAAATCCATTAAGGTTTTTCAGTCATTTTATTAAGGATTATTTCATGTCTAGCTATAACGAATCTCCAGAGCAAATTGCACAGGCCACTGAGGGTTATGTGATGCAGCAAACCATGTTGCGTATTAAAGATCCAAAACCGTCGCTGGCATTTTATGAAAATGTATTGGGTATGAAGCTGTTAGGAAAGTACGACTTTCCTGGTATGGAGTTTACTTTGTACTTTTTAGGCTATGAGCAAGATATGCCTAAAGGCGATGATAAAGAAAAAACTCAATGGGTGTTTCGCCGCCCTGCGCTGATTGAACTTACCCATAACTGGGGTACTGAAAACGACGACAGCTTTAGCGGTTATCACAGTGGTAATGAAGAACCAAAAGGATTTGGCCATATTGGTATAAGCGTGCCCGATGTATACGCTGCCTGTGAGCGCTTTGCTAAGTACGATGTGGAGTTTGTAAAACAGCCAGATGGCGGCTCAATGAAGGGTCTTGCCTTTATTAAAGACCCTGATGGTTACTGGATTGAAATACTTTCGCCAGAGGGCATTACAGACATTATTCAATCGCAATAAAACCTATTAAACATAAAAAAGCCTGCAAATGCAGGCTTTTTGTTTACAAGTACTGTGAAAAACTTGAATTTTTTAACGTCGTAGTGCATCTATACGTGCATCAAGCGGTGGGTGAGATGAAAACAACTCAGCCATGCCTTTACCACTTGCGATACCAAAGGCCATCATTGAGCCTTCTAATTGCGATGGGTGGTTTTGCTTTAATCGCTCAAGGGCTGAACGCATTTTGTCTGCGCCTACTAACTGAGCTGCACCGTTGTCGGCTGCAAATTCACGTTTGCGGCTGTAATGGGCAACCACCACACTTGCTAGTACACCAAATAATACTTGGAATAACATATCGAATAAGAAGTAAGTCCAGCTGCTGCCGCCCTCTTCTTCATCGCTATTTATAAAATTATCTACAATGCCCGCCAACACTTTTGCGGCAAAAATAACAAAGGTATTAACGACACCTTGAATAAGCGTTAGCGTTACCATGTCGCCATTAGCCACATGCGATACTTCGTGCGCAAGCACAGCTTCGGCTTGATCTTGGCTCATGTTATGTAATAAACCCGTGCTTACCGCCACCAGCGAGTTATTTTTACTCGGGCCGGTTGCAAAAGCGTTCATTTCTGGGCTGTCGTAAATAGCCACTTCAGGCATATTAATACCGGCTTTTTTAGCTTGCGCGGCAACCGTGTTCATTAACCACTGCTCGGTTTCGTTACTTGGTTTTGTAATAACCTGCGCACCGGTTGATTTTTTCGCCATCCATTTCGACATATACAAAGAAATAAATGACCCACCAAAACCAAATACAGCAGCTATTAATAAAATACCACCCAGGCTACGATGGCTTAAGCCCAGCGCACTCATTATGATTGAAAGCACAACACCTAATACCAACATAACCGCGAGGTTAGTTAATAAAAACAAAAATACACGTTTCATACATGGTCTCCAAAAATAACATTTATTGCTGAGCGATTTCTTTTTGTTGATCGGCCATAGCAATTACTGCGTCATGACACACTATGTCATAACGTCAACGCTATTTTGTGACAAACTATGTCATAACGCAAGGGATATTTTTAAAGTTTTATATATATTTAATTAAGTTAAGCTTTTTAGGTTTTTTCTGTTTAACAGTAAAAATGCACTTATAAAAACAATATAATTCAATACGTTATTTTATTTTTATACTATACGCTTTTATATATACCGTGATTCACATTTGCCATATCTGTGGGGAAGCCTCGCTCTTTTGCAAGTACTTGTGCAATTTTACTTATATCTTCATTACAACTGTTCTTAAGGTAGGCCCATTGGTGATGCTTAAGGTGGTTATTACTGTCGTGTTCTGTGCAAATTAAACCAAGCTTTATAAATTCAGCTACTATTTCGTCAGCAGCGATCAAAGTTGATGACGCTTTTACATTTTCGGCTCGTGCGTAGCTAATATGCGAATATAAGCTTACGTCTGCAACGCGCAAGGTGTCGTCTTCGCCTGGGATCTGTTGGCCGCCAAACAAGGCATTGTTTTGCGTATTAGCGTTTTTAAATGCTGGTACAAACTCAGCCACATAATCAATCGCTTTTTGACCACGTGCTTTTAGCACCTGCCGATCCCAACCATTATTTATATAATTCAAGTACTTAGTAGGCAGTTGTGGCTGTGCCGTTTGCTCGACTGTATCTGCTAGGCCATCGTTAAACAAGGTAATTGAGTTAGTCATACCATGAATTTGATAATAGCCATTAGTGTACGGCGTTAATTGTGCCATGCCCTCGGGTGTGCCTCGGTTACCATAAATAATAATTTCGGGTATTTTCCCGCCAGCGCCTTGCCAGTGTGCAATGTATGAGGCTTTAAATTCGACCATACGCTTGGGCTTTACGCCTACCATGTCATCAACAATACCGGTTTGAAAGCCACAGGCGTTTATAAGGTAATCTACTTCTGCTGTTTGGGTCTTGTTGCTTTGGTTGTTTTGATATTCAATTTTCCATTTTGGCATTTGATTTTTAGCACTACTTTGCTCAACTTTGCTGACTTGCTTTACCTCTGTGCTGGTAAGCACGTTAGCGTGTTCGTACTGGGCAAGCGCAAGCTGTGCACTTGCTGATAATCTAAATATATTCCAACCGTATTCTTGAACAACAATAAGTGGGTATTTTACTTTGTTTAAGTTTAAATGCTTAGCAACGGGGATCATCCACTCATCTAGCGTTTTAGGCTCAGTAACCTGCTCTTTTTTACTCAAGGTTATCATTTGCTCATGGCTATAAAGCTGATAGTAATTATCAGGCTCGCCAAGAACTTTATTATTATGATCTTGTTCAATTAAGTCTTTATATGCGTTAGTAAGCTTGTCTAACCTTGGCAGTAAATCATCCGGTGAATCATCATCACGCGTTGGCACAGCAAATACAGTTGGGCGTACATCTATGCTGTAAGGATATAGTCGTAAAATATCAATACATTGTTTAAGTAAATCTATACAGTCTTGATCTGGAATTTCACGGTATAAATTACCACCGGCGTGCAGATGACACATAGGAGGGCCGTCAATAAGTGACTTTTTTTTCTCAAATATAGTCGTTTTTATGCCCAATGCCGCAAGGCGAATCGCAATTGTTGCCCCTGCAGTTCCCCCACCTAAAATACCTACATGGGTTTTAGGCAGAGCACTTTTTGCTAGATCTGATTCGGCCTTAACCTGCGTACTATAAGCGTAGTTCTTAATAAATGGGTGGGTCATGGTATTTGTTATTTCCTTAGTAACAATAGCACTGTGTAATTAGCGTTATATATGCATACAAGGTGTGTATTTCAAGGCGCTAAACATATTTATTAAACCGGTGTATTTAATATATAAACTGCTTTGTATATTTATAAAATTACAAAGCAGTATAGTTTAGGCATTTATAGCAAGTGCAGTAAGCAGGGTTTTATAAATTTGTAATTTAGGGGTTTGCTCGGTATAGGGGCTTATAGCAAGCAACGGGAATGGTAAACGTGTTTTAAGCGAATCTAGATTTGCTTGGTATTCATCCATGGTGAAATCAACTTGGTTAGCAATCCAGCCAATGCAATTAACACCCATACTTTGCATATGTGCTGCAGTGAGTAATGCATGATTAATACAGCCTAGTTTCATCCCTACCACTAATATTACCGGTAGTTGCTCTGCTTTTACCCAGTCGTATAAATATTCGTTATTATTAATTGGCAATGCCCAGCCGCCCGCACCTTCTGTTAGCAGGTAGTCTGCACCTTGTTGCTTCACATTTTTATAAGCGGTACGTAGCTTTTCAACGCTTAGGGTTACTCCCACTTGCTCTGCTGCAATGTGCGGAGCTATGGCGGGCTCAAAAGCAAACGGATTAATTATGTCGTATTTAGCACTCACAGTTGCGCTTTCCATTAGCATTAAGGCATCGGCATTCACAAGCTGTTCAAACGCAAGTTCACACCCTGATGCAATCGGTTTAAAACCTATTGCACGCTGCTTATGTTGGGCGAGTAATTTTAATAGCAAACTAGTTACGTGGGTTTTACCAGCGTCGGTATCGGTACCGGTAATAAAAAATTGCTGCATTGCCTTACCTTTAAATTTTTGCTTTTTCTAATGATAACAATACCACATGGTAAGATACATGGGCTTGGTTGTTTATAAGCGGATACGCCGCACATACTTTTTGTAGCGCCGATTTAGTTAATAGACCAGGGCGTTGGCTTGCTTTATTTTTCGACGTTGCACCAATGGCTTTAATTGAACTAATCGCTTTAAGGGGGCTGGTAAACTCATCGGTATAAATAACCTCTGTCGCGTTATTAATAATAAACCCAGCCCTTTTGACCGATTGGTTTATATTATCGCTACTTAAAAAGTTATTAATGTGGCTATGCGAATCGAGCGTGGCAAACGCCGTTTTTATTTCATGTAGTGAGCCTTCAACCACCATACTTATGTACGCCTGCCCGCCAGGCTTTAAAGCTGAATGTAATGAATACATTAGCATTTCAAAATTAGCCGACCACTGCATCGCAAAATTACTAAATACCACATCAATACTATTTTGTTGAAATGGTAAGTTATCCATGTCGGCGCAAATACGCGGGGCGTTTACTGCACTATTTTTAAGCATGGTAAGGCTTAAATCCATGGCAATTACCTGTTTATATATTCCTTGTAACTCTTCGGTATTCACTAACGGCCCCGCGCCTAAATCAACACAGTGTTTGTGCTTTGTGCTCACATCAAGCTTAATGAGTTTAATTAAATCAATTGCGGCTTGTTTTTGCACATGTGCGTGGGCTACATATTGGCTTGCCGCCGTTGAAAACTTGCGTTGCGTTACCTGCTTTAAACTATTAACAGCTAAACAAGCTAACGGTGACTTTATACGCGAGTTCGTATTTGCAGCGTGTGCGCTTATCATGCAATGGCCTTTTTTAAACAATTTACCAATGTTGTAATATCTTGCTCGGTATGGGCGGCGGTTAAAATAACGCGTAGCCTTGAGGTATTATGCTGCACCGTGGGCGGACGAATAGCGGTTAGCCAAATCCCCTGTTGTTTGAGCTGCTCACAGGCTTTTAAAGTCTGTTCGGCACACCCTAAAACTAAGGGTTGAATGGCAGTGGTCGAATCCATTAAGGCAATTTTGTGCTCATTGGCTAAACGTTTAAATAAAGCAATATTGGCGTTTAATTTTGCTCGCTTGTCGTTAGCATCACGTATGGTTTTAATTCTTGATAATGTATGCGAAGCAATAAAAGGCGACATTGCGGTCGAATAAGTGTAATCGCGGTTAAACTGCAGCATGTAATCAATAAATTCACTCGAACCTAATACACACGCCCCGCTACTTGCCACCGTTTTACCAAAGGTGATCACTAAAATATCTGGCAAATTCTCTGCCGCTATAAGTGGCTCACAGCTCCCCAAACCCGATTTACCCAGTACGCCAAAGCCATGCGCATCGTCTATCATTAACCAGGCGTTATGTGCTTTAGCTAAACTCAGTAACTCAATTAAAGGTGCTTGGTCGCCATCCATCGAGAATACACCCTCACTCACGATCAATTTATACTTAGCATTGGACTTTTCGAGCCGTGAACGTAAATGATTCATGTCGTTATGGTTAAAGCGTACAAGTGCCGCGTTTGCATGCAGTGCACCGTCGATTAAGCTCGCATGATTAAGTTTATCCTGAAAAATCGCACTTTGCTGAGCAATGGCTTTATCTTGAAATAGCGCTTTTATAACACTGCTATTAGCACTAAAGCCCGAATTAAACAGCATGGCATTTTTATAGCCCAACTGAGCACATAAGTATTTTTCGAGCTGTTGCTGCGCACCTTGATAGCCTGTTACTAAAGCAGAGCTATGACTTCCTAGGCTCTGCATGCCATCAAGCAAAGTGGGTTCATCGGCAAAGCCTAGGTAGTCGTTACTGGCAAAGTTAAGATAGCGTTTATTATCAACTATAATTTCACGCGCACTGGCTTGCTCAATAACATAACGCTTGCGGTTAAGCGCGCTTTGCTGGCGCGCTTGTAAATGGCTATTTATAAAATCAAATGACATAGCAATACACAATATTAAGCAGGATAAAACAATTCTGAACTGGCTTTATCGGCCACTTTAGAGGATAACGACGCAGCAACGGCTTCATCTGAATAGTCTTCCGCCGTTTCAGGGTTCATACCCAGCTTTTTAATTAATTGCATATCGGCATCTGCTTCTGGGTTTTCGGTAGTCAGGAGTTTATCACCATAAAAAATGGAATTAGCACCGGCAAAAAAACACATCGATTGCATTTGCTCATTCATTGCGCTGCGCCCTGCCGATAAACGTACATAGCTATGCGGCATCATAATACGCGCGGTGGCAATAGTACGAATAAACTCAAACTGATCTAAGTCGTCTACGTTTTCAAGCGGTGTCCCTTTTACTTTTACTAGCATATTAATAGGGACGCTTTCTGGTTGCTGCGGTAAATTAGCCAATTGCATTAATAACCCATAACGATCGCTGGGTTGCTCACCCATACCGACAATACCGCCAGAACAAACTTTCATACCGGCATCACGCACATGATCAATAGTGTTTAGTCTGTCTGCAAAGGTACGGGTAGATATAATTTGTTCGTAGTATTCAGGTGAGGTATCTAAATTATGATTATAGTAGTCAAGCCCTGCATCACTCAATGCATGGGCTTTTTCATTGGTAAGCTTACCTAGGGTCATACAGGTTTCAAGGCCAAGCTCTTTTACTTCTTTAACCATTTTTGAAATGTACGGCATATCACGGTCTTTAGGATCTGACCACGCAGCGCCCATACAAAAACGGGTTGCACCCTTTTGTTTTGCAAGGCGTGCTTGCTCTACTACTTTTTCTACTTCTAGCAGGCGCTCTCGTTCTAGGTCGGTTTTATAATGACCCGACTGCGGGCAATATTTACAATCTTCAGGGCAAGCACCTGTTTTTATTGATAGTAAAGTAGAAATTTGCACCTGATTAGGATTAAAATTAGCACGGTGTACGGTCGCGGCTTTAAAAAGCAGATCGTTAAACGGCATTTCAAATAAGGCTTTAACCTCGCTATGGGTCCAATCGTGGCGAACTGTTGCAAGCTCCATAATACTCTCTTTTATTTTTTGCTCTTGGTGTTATTGGCTTAGAATACGTATTGCCGTACCATTGTCAACGAAGCTAACTTAATTAAAGTTTACATATGAACACAAAACACACAATAGACCTTGATTTTGACCGAAATCACATTTGGCACCCTTATACATCAATGACTCAACCAATTCCGGTTTATCCTGTTACACACGCCAATCACGACCTTATACACCTAGAAACAGGCGAGAAACTCATTGACGGTATGGCCTCTTGGTGGAGCGCAATACATGGCTACAATCATCCCGTTTTAAATAATGCGATGACAGAGCAAATCAATAAAATGAGCCATGTAATGTTTGGCGGCATTACCCATTACAGCGCAGTGGAGCTTTGTAAAAAGCTAGTAGCAATAACGCCCGAGCATTTAAATAAAGTATTTTTAGCCGACAGCGGCTCGGTAAGTGTTGAAGTAGCGATTAAAATGGCGCTGCAGTATTGGTTAAGCCAAGGCATTAATACTAAACAAAAGTTAATGACTCCGTTTAAGGGCTATCATGGCGATACCTTTGCGGCCATGAGTGTGTGCGATCCGGTTAATTCTATGCATAGCTTGTACTCTGGCTTTTTACCTGAGCATGTATTTGTACCTGCACCTGTTAGCCAATTTCATGACGAGTTTAATCAAGCCGAGGCGGATGAACTAGAACACTATTTTTTAAAACACCACCAGCATGTTGCCGCCTTTATTATTGAACCCATAGTACAAAACGCAGGAGGAATGAACTTTTATCACCCTGAATATTTAGCCTGTGTGCGCAAGTTATGTACTCAATACGATGTATTGCTCATTTGTGATGAAATTGCCACAGGCTTTGGCCGTACAGGTAAAATGTTTGCTGTAGAGCACGCCAATGTACAGCCAGATATACTTTGTATTGGCAAGGCACTCACCGGCGGCACCATGACCTTATCAGCCACGTTAACGACCGATAAAATAGCGATAGGCATTAGCGAAGGTGAAGCCGGTGTTTTGATGCACGGACCTACATTTATGGGCAATCCACTCGCCTGCGCTGTGGCATGTGCCAGTATAGACTTATTGCTTGAACAAGATTGGCAAAAACGAATTTGTGAAGTAAACCAAGCACTTCAACAATTACATCAGTGTGGCTCACTTACTGATGTAGCTAATGTGCGCACTTTAGGTGCAATTGGCGTGGTAGAGCTGACAGATGAGGCAGGAATAGTAGATGTAGCTAAAATACAGGCTTATTTTGTTAGCCAAGGAGTGTGGATACGCCCATTTGGTAAGTTAATTTACTTAATGCCACCGTATATAAGTGACGATGCCAGTATTAAACAGCTTTGCGATGCTATATATAACGCCATAAAGGGTAAACATTACGTATAGATGGTTAATTATTTTAGCCACTAAAGTTAAAATTAAATTGATATTTCTATTTAGTTATTATTCCTCTGTAAAGTTTAGTAAATTTAACCCTTTGGCTTGATTTAGTGTGTTGATCTAAGGGATGTTTAGGGATATGATAATGACTATCATTTACAATAACATTTATGGACTCACTTGCTATGAAAATATTACTTAAGCCTGCCAAGACATTAAGTGCAACTTTTTTACTCGCTTCTGCGATTTTTGCACAACCGGCACTTGCTAACGGCCCAATTGGTGAGCATGTTAATCACCTTCAAGCTAATTTAAAAACCTACAACGAAGACGTTGAGTGGATGGTTTCAAAGGTTGATACCCTAGTAAGCGATTACGAGAAAAAAGGCGCTAAAGCAGTTAACACTGATGACTTAATTGAGTACTGGGAATCGGTTAAATTTCACAGCGCTATAGAAACAAATTACGTTCCTGTGTATGCCTCTATATGGCAAGGTTTGTATGGCATAAAAATGGCTATTGATAACAAAAAGCCAGCCTCAGAAGTACGTTTGCAGCAACAAGCAATGAACAATGCTTTATGGCAAGGCCTAGGCGCAGTTAAGTTAGCGGCTCAGTTTCAACAAAAAGGGTTATTAAAAAGCGTTAAAGCCACAGCAACAAAAGAAATGACGCAAAGCGCGACCATTGACGAAATTAAACACAAATTAGACCGAGTGGTTGCTAAATACGCAGAACGTTTAAGCGATGAAGCAACCAGCATAGTTCACGATACTTACTTGCATTTATTTGAAGGCGTTGAAGGCACACTCATTGAGCAAGACGCTAACTTAGTAGAAGTACTTGAAAAAGACTTTAACGTAACCCTACCGCAGGCTATTTCAGCTAATAAAACAGTAGACCAAGTACGTGACGTAGTTGTTGATATGCAAACTAAGTTAACTCGTGCACAAACGCTAATTGAAAAAGCAGAAAAGTCACGTAAGGATGTATTTTAAGTGGAACGCAGAACCTTTATTCAAGGCTTAGCTGCGTTAGGGATAGCTGGCGCTTTGCCGCTATCGCTTTCACACGCGTTTGCCGCTGATATTGCCAACCCCGTGTCGGTAGATACATTACCTAAACTAAAAGGCGCACTCACCCTTTATTTGGGACGTGGTGAAGGTGGCTTATACGAAAACGTTTTACAAGCCATTCAAAAAAAGAACCCGGATTTAGACCTAGCTATTCGACGCGGCCCAACTGCAGCTTTGGCTAATACGATTGTTGCCGAAGCTAAAGCGGGTGTTAAACGTGCAGACTTATTTTGGGCTGTCGATTCGGGCGCTATTGGTTTAGTAACCGATGCAGGGCTTGCTAAACCTATGCCTAGTGATTTATCTGCACAACTACAACCACAGTTTAGATATGATGAGTGGGCACCTGTAACTGGTCGTATACGTACTTTGCCATTTAATACTGAGCGTTTAACCAAAGAGCAAATTCCAACAAGCATTATGGAAATAGCCGACAGTGATTTAAGTATTGGTTGGGCACCCGCTTATGCTTCTTTTCAATCGTTTGTTACCGCTATGCGAATTTTAGAAGGCGATGATAAAACTGCTAAATGGCTTAAAAAAGTGCAAAAACGCTCAAAAACTTACGCTGGCGAACTCGGTGTAGTAATGGGCGTTGAACGTGGTGAAGTAGATATTGGTTTTGCTAATCACTACTACACGTTACGTTTGAAGTCTGGTAAGCCCGACGCTAAACTCGATCTTGCATTTACAGAGCAAGATGCCGGTTGTTTAGTGAATGCCTCCGGTATTTTATCGCTATCTGACGACCCACTAGCAACTAACTTTATGCGCTATTTACTCAGCGTTGAAGTACAGAGTTATTTAGCGAGCGAAGCGTATGAAATTCCGCTAGTAAATGACATAAAGCAACCTGATGGCTTGCCTAAATTAACCAGTATTTCGCCACCTAAAATAGACTTAACCCAGTTGGCTGACTTACGTCCAACTATTGACTTAATGCGCAGCAGCGGCGTTTTATAATGCGAATACCACCATCTTATCCTATGGCGCTGCTTGCAGCGCTTGTTACCCTTACCCCTATTTTTGTTTTAATAACGCTTGCCAGTGACGCAAGCTCTTTTTTTGATAGCCATAATTTAACCATTTTAGGAAATACCCTGTCGTTAATGGGCTTAACTGTATTAGGCTCAATTTTAATTGGTGTGCCACTGGCGTTTATTAGCGCTTATGTGCAGCTGCCATTTAAAAAGTTTTGGTTAGTAGTATTTGCCGCCCCTTTAGCTATACCAAGTTATATTGGTGCATTTACGCTTTATGCTGCATTTGGCCCTGGTGGTGAAATACATAACTTACTTGGTTTTGAAACCCCTTCTATGTATGGCTTAACTGGCGCCGCCATTGTAATGACCCTATATACCTTCCCGTTTGTAATGATGACAACCCGCTCCTCCCTACTTAGCTTAGATGCGAGCATGGTCAATGCAGCGCGTACATTGGGGATGTCGATGACACAAAGCGTGTTTAAAGTTATTTTGCCCCGTGTTGTAAATGGTATTGCTGCGGGCTCGTTACTCGTTGCCTTATATACGCTATCAGACTTTGGTACACCGGCAATAATGCGTCTAGATACCTTCACTCGCGTTATTTATGTAGAATATAACGCCTTTGAACTGAGCCGTGCGGCTATGCTGTCTATGCAGTTAATGGTGATTGTTGGCTTTTTACTAATGATTGAATCGCAAATTAAAACTGCGTCTGAACGCCAAGGCCGGCCCCTTATTTTATTCCCAAAAAAATGGCAATTAGGCGCGATGTTTGCCACCTTTGCACCAATTTTATTACTTGCTATTGGCTTACCACTCGCAGTATTTACACTTTGGCTAATGCGTGATGGTTTTAGTTCGTTTGATTTTAGTATTGCTTGGCACTCTACTTACGCTTCAGCCATTGCAGCTATTGTTACAGTTATTGTGGCTATTCCTGTAGCGCATGCAGCATTAACTGGAAAAGCAGGTAAAGTAATGGAACGCGTTACTTACTTTGGTTTTGGTATTCCGGGGATTGTTATGGGCACAGCGCTTGTATATGGCGGCTTACAACTGCCATTTTTATATCAAACACTGGGCTTGTTGATCATTGCTTATATGCTACGTTTTTTACCGCTTGCGGTTGGCTCTGTGCGTACCAGCACCGAGCACCTTGATCCAAGCTTAGTAAAATCAGCCCGTGTGTTAGGCGCAAGCCCACGTGAAGCTTTCACACGTATTACTTTACCACTGACTATGCGTGGTATTATTGCAGGGGCCGCTTTAGTCTTTTTAGAGTCGATGCGTGAATTAGAAGCCACACTATTATTGGGTCCAACTGGTTTTGAAACCTTATCTACGTATTTATGGCGTGTTTACGAAGCTGGTTATTTTGGCCGCGCAGCAATACCTGGTTTATTGTTAGTGGTGATTTCGGCGGCGGCTTTAGCTATTATGATGTCTGGCGAGAAACGCAACCAGTTTGAACATTAAGGATTTTATATAAATGCTATCTGTAAGTAAGTTGTCTATAGATTATGGCAGTAATCGTGTTGTTAGTGACTTAAATTTCACTTTAGGTGAAAGCGAAATTTTAATGCTTGTTGGTCCAACAGGTTGTGGTAAAAGTACTATTTTACAAGCCCTAGCTGGGCTTTTACCAATTAGCGAGGGTGAAATTAAAGTTGCTAAATGGACTGCTACACCAAAGTATACTGTAGCCCCTGAAAAACGCAGTGTGGGTATGGTGTTTCAAGACTTTGCGCTGTTTCCCCATTTAACGGTTGAGCAAAATGTGTGTTTTAAACTAAAAGACACAAACCCTGCTGATCATTGGATAAAGCTACTCGGTTTAGATGCGTTTAGACATAAAAAACCAGCGACACTTTCAGGGGGGCAAAAACAGCGTGTTGCATTAGCGCGCACCCTAGCCCACCAGCCAGACTTTGTATTACTTGATGAGCCACTATCAAACTTAGACGCGGCTTTAAAAGACATGCTACGTTGGGACATACGTAATGCGCTTAAAGAAGCCGGCGTACCCGCTATTTGGGTAACGCACGATCAAGAAGAAGCACTTTCGGTGGGCGATCGCGTGGGTGTACTAAAAGGCGGAAAAATACAGCAAATTGATAGCCCAGAGCAATGCTTTAGTGCACCCAACAATCGCTTTGTGGCACGCTTTCTAGGTGAAGCTAGTTTTATAAAAGGAACGCTGAATAACGGCCAAGCACTTACCGATATTGGTAATGTTCCCGCTCATGGTGTTGACTGTGAAAACGGTGAGGTAGAGGTGTTACTTCGTCCAGATGATGTATTATTAGTACAAAGCAGTGTAGGAAATAATGGCGAAGTAATTTGGGTTCGCTTTGAAGGCGGCAGCAGATTATGCGCCATAAAACTAGCCTGTGGTACTGTGGTTACAAGTCGCGTGAGTCATGAAGTAGTGGTAAATCCTGGTGATAACGTACATGTATCGCTTAGTACCTCTCATCCACTGGCGGCATTTAAAAGCTAGCGCTTTATATATTCTACTTTGGAGGAAACTATGAACGGACCAAATCCAAACAATCCATCACCTATGGAAGGGTTTCCTCAAGTATGTTATTTAAAAGACTTTATCACCTCTGCGAATATAGAGGTTGGTGATTATACCTATTACGACGACCCTGATGGCCCTGAAAACTTTGAAAAAAATGTACTTTACCATTTCGATTTTATCGGGGACCGTCTTATCATAGGTAAGTTTTGTGCGATAGCTAAAGACGTTACTTTTATAATGAATGGGGCTAATCATCAAACCTCCGGCTTTTCTACCTATCCATTTTTTATATTTGGCAATGGCTGGGAAAAATCTGCACCTCAACAAGGTGATTTACCTTTTAAAGGTGATACTGAAATAGGTAATGATGTGTGGATAGGTTACAACGCTACTATTATGCCTGGGGTCAAAGTTGCTGATGGTGCCATTATAGCAAGTAAATCTGTGGTAACGTCTGATGTGCCCGCCTATAGCATTGTTGGCGGTAACCCTGCAAAATTGATAAAAAAGCGTTTTGATGATGCGACAATTAATAAACTTTTAGCAATTGCATGGTGGGACTGGAGCAGTGAAAAAATCACCGCTCATTTAGATGCCATTACACACTCTGATATAGACGTATTAGCTAAAATTTAATAATTACCACTCAAACATGTAGGCCATTTTACTAATGGTTTTTAACGGTATGTTATGGCTATTGCGTTTAGCGTATAAGTGTTGCATTGATTTATCTTTCACTTCGCCAACAATCACTTCTTTTACCTGGTAGCCTAAAGCAATGGCTGCTTGTGAATAGGCAATAAATTCCCACTTTTTGATATTGGTGTTATCCACTATTACCAGTTCAATGCCTTGTGCTAAGGCATTAATAAAACGGGCCAAGTTTAAATTATGATATTGCGATAATTTAAACTTATCAAAATGGTACTCACCCTGCTCGTTAACAAAGTAATCATCTGTTGAGCAAATAAAATATTGGCTTTCATCTGCTCCGGAAAGTTCCTCGGCGAGATTTTGCGCATAATATGACTTACCACTGCCTGGTAGCCCTCGTAAAATAAAAACTTGTTTCATAGCATCCATTTTTTATTAATACGTCACTTCGGTTTATTTAGTAATAATGCCACAAATTGATGAAATTTCAGAGCAACAAATGGTAATAGTGGTTATTTAACTGCAAAAATTGGTTAAAAAAACAACGTACCACTAAAAACTTTTAAAGAGTTGCCCACAACAGTTTTTTTATTTTACTTTACTAGGTATTATACAAGGTTCAAGTGCAGTGACCTCAAATGCTAAAAAGCATGAGTAACGCACAGTTAATTTATATAGTTAGGCAACTTATATCATTGGAGTGAAGATGAGCCATTTAGCGATTTCAGAGCTATTAAAAGGCAATGTTGCGGTAGACAGCCAAGTAACCATTAAAGGCTGGATCCGTACACGCCGCGATTCAAAAGCAGGAATATCATTTTTAGCCGTTCATGACGGTTCGTGTTTTGATCCTATTCAAGCGGTAGTTCCTAATTCACTGAATAATTATGATGAAGTTACAAGCTTAACAGCAGGCTGTTCTGTGTCGGTTACCGGTGTATTAGTACAATCAGCAGGACAAGGTCAATCTTTCGAAATTCAAGCTAACTCAGTGACTGTGTTGGGTTGGGTTGAAAACCCAGACACCTACCCAATGTCGGCTAAACGCCACAGCATTGAGTATTTACGCGAACACGCTCACCTTCGCCCTCGCACTAATATGATTGGCGCAGTAACACGTGTCCGTAACTGTTTAGCACAAGCAATCCACCGCTTTTACCATGAGCAAGGGTTTTACTGGATCAGCACGCCAATTATTACTGCAAGTGACTGTGAAGGCGCAGGTGAGATGTTCCGCGTATCAACGCTTGATATGCAAAATCTGCCAATGACAGACAAAGGCGAGATTGATTACAGCGAAGACTTTTTTGGTAAAGAAGCCTTTCTAACGGTATCTGGCCAACTTAATGGTGAAACGTACGCTTCAGCAATGTCAAAAATTTACACCTTTGGCCCAACGTTCCGTGCAGAAAACTCTAATACTTCACGCCACCTTGCTGAATTTTGGATGGTAGAGCCAGAAGTTGCGTTTGCTGATTTAGAAGACATCGCAAAACTGGCTGAAAACATGCTTAAGTACGTGTTTAAAGCCGTATTGGAAGAACGCCGTGACGACATGGAATTTTTCGCATTACGTGTTGAAAAAACAGCCATTAGCCGTTTAGAAGAATTTGTTGAAAAAGACTTTGCCCAAGTTGACTACACCGACGCTGTAGAGATTTTAAAAGCGTGTGGCAAGAAATTTGAGTACGACGTTGAATGGGGTGTAGATTTACAGTCTGAGCACGAGCGCTACCTAGCTGAAGAACACTTTAAAGCACCGGTTGTTATTAAAAACTACCCGCGTGATATTAAAGCATTCTACATGCGCCAAAACGAAGACGGCAAAACTGTTGCTGCTATGGACGTAGTAGCACCAGGTATTGGTGAGATCATTGGTGGTTCACAACGTGAAGAGCGTCTTGATGTATTAGATGCACGCCTTGAAGAGATGGGCTTAAACAAAGAAGACTACAGCTGGTACCGCGATCTACGTAAATACGGTAGCGTGCCACACTCTGGCTTTGGTTTAGGGTTTGAGCGCTTAGTTGCTTATGTTACCGGTATGGGTAACGTACGTGATGTAATTGCGTTCCCACGTACTAAAGGCAGCGCAACTTACTAAGCTAAGCTTTGTAACGTTAAATAAAAAAACCAACCCGCGGGTTGGTTTTTTATTGTCTGATATATTAATTTGCATAAATACTTGAACAATTTGCCTCCCGCTTAGGGAAGCAAATTGTTATAAATACTAAATCTTTATAAATATTTTTCGTTTATAAAGCATATTCGAAATTACCCAAAAGCCAATAACATGCAATAAAGCAAAGGTGAACGATGCCAATTTAGCGCTCATAACTAAGGCGAGTTGCTGATACATCCAATCCCCTAAGTTTAGCTCTCCAATATTAATCAGTGAATAGCTCAGTACCCACACAGCCGATAATACATATATAAACAGTGGGTTTGATCCATACACAATTAATGGATTAACAAGACGCTCAGGTTTAACAATGTCACAAAGCCAAACAAAAAATGCCAACACAAAACAAGCAATCCCGGATGTGTAAATAACAAAGCTACTGGTCCAAAGTGATTTATTAATTGGCATAACCATTGAGGTTAATTGCCCGATAACAACTGCAACTACACCAATAACTAATAAACGCTTAATGCTTGTCCACTGGCTACTTGTGCTCGTTAACAGGCGGGTCACTTCAAAACCAAACAAGACACTCACCACAGAGGGTAACGTACTGATCAGCCCTTCTGGATCAAATGCTAGCCCTTTGCCTTGCCATAAATGCGACTCACCTAGTACGGCAATATCAACCGCTCTAACTAGGTTATGTTCGAGTGTATAAGCGTTTTCAGCGCCAACGCTTAACAGTAATAACCAATAAGCAACTAAGATAATAACCGATAGCGTTAACACCCCTCGCCTATTTAAAAACAACACACAGATAGACGCTAAAATATAGGCTATCCCTATACGTTGCAGTACACCTAATATTCTCAAGTTTTCAATATTGGTAGTAAAGGGATAAATATTTAAAGCTAGACCAATGGCAAATATAATTGCTCCACGTTTAACTAGTCTTAATACTTGGCTAGCACTGGCTGCACTGTTCGTTTTTTTGAACGAAAAAAACATCGCAGAGCCAATAATAAACATAAAAAACGGAAAAATTACATCTGTAGGGGTACAGCCATGCCAATCTGCATGAAGTAAAGGGGCATACACATGGGACCACGATCCCGGAGTGTTTACCAGTATCATTAACGCTATGGTTAGCCCACGCATAGCATCAAGTGCTTTATACCTTGTCATTTTGGCTCCTATTTAATAATTTGTATTTCTACAAATGACAACGCTGTCACTTTGTAGTAAAAAAACTTAAATCGCAAGTAATTTAGATAAGTGGAGTTGTTGAATTAAAAAAGCCGCAGAATCAATAATGAAACGGCGGCTTTAAATCAGAATTTGTTACTTTAGGAGCGGTTTATTGCTTTCCTTTATAGTGCTTGCTCTAACTGTGGTAAAACATCAAATAAGTCAGCAACTAAACCGTAATCAGCTACTTGGAATATTGGCGCATCAGGGTCTTTATTAATGGCAACAATAACTTTTGAATCTTTCATACCTGCAAGATGCTGAATGGCACCACTAATACCCACAGCAATATATAAATTAGGCGCGACAATTTTACCTGTTTGCCCTACTTGCATATCGTTAGGCACAAAGCCCGCGTCAACCGCTGCACGTGATGCACCAATAGCGGCACCGAGTTTATCGGCAATGCCATTTAATAATGCAAAATTTTCACCATTTTGCATACCACGACCACCCGAAATAACCACATCTGCAGCCGTTAGCTCTGGACGCTCTGATTCAGTTTGTTCAACACTAACAAAACTGCTTAACTGTGAATCAGAGACTGCATCTACAGCGGTTACATTAGCTGGAGCTTGCTCGCCTTGTAAATCAAAGCTACTTGCACGTACTGTGATCACTTTTTTACTATCGAGCGATTTAACCGTTGCAATAGCATTACCCGCGTAAATTGGACGTTTAAATGTATCAGCGTCAATTACATCAATAATTTCTGAAATTTGCGCTACATCTAATAATGCGGCAACACGCGGCATAAAGTTTTTACCTGTAGTAGTTGCACTTGCCATAATATGGCTGTAACTATCTGCAAGTGATAACACTAGATCTGTCATGCTTTCAGCAATTTGATGCTCATAAACTGCATTATCAGCAAGTAAAACATTCGCAACACCCTCAATGCTCGCGAGTGACTCACTCATGGCGCCAAGGTTTATGCCTGCTAATAATACATCTACGTCAAAGCCTAATTTTTTAGCGGCATTAATCGTTTTTGAGGTTTCTGGTTTTAAGGCACCGTTATCGTGCTCTGCAATTACAAGAGTTTTCATTTAAATCACCTTTGCCTCTGTTTTAAGTTTTTCTACAAGCTGTGCAACATCTTCAACAATAATCCCGCCGCTACGTTTTGCTGGCTCTTCTACACTGACCAATTCAATACGCGGGGCTAAATCTACACCTAGCGAATCAGCCGCAATAACTTCTAACGGTTTGCGTTTGGCTTTCATAATATTAGGTAGCGACGCATAACGTGGCTCATTCAAACGTAAATCTGTGGTGACTATTGCGGGTAAATTAAGTGCAACGGTTTGTAAACCGCCATCGACTTCACGAGTGACATTTACTTTGTCATTTTCAATAACCACTTTAGAAGCAAACGTACCTTGACCACGGTTAGTCAGCGCCGCTAGCATTTGACCTGTTTGATTATTATCAGAATCGATTGACTGTTTTCCTAAAATAACCAGTTCAGGCGATTCTTGTTCAACTACTTTGGCAAGCAATTTTGCTATATGTAAAGACTCTAAGTTTTCTTCTGTTTCAACATGAATCGCTTTATCTGCGCCCAAAGCCAGTGCTGTGCGTAATTGTTCTTGAGATGCTTTAGCGCCAATAGTAACAACAACTACTTCAGTTGCAGTACCCGCTTCTTTTAAACGAATCGCTTCTTCTACAGCAATTTCACAAAATGGGTTCATGGCCATTTTAACGTTAGTTAAATCAACACCGCTGTTGTCAGGTTTAACGCGAGCTTTTACGTTGTAGTCGATCACTCTTTTTATTGGTACGAGAACTTTCATAGGGACTCCATAATTATTTAAACCTATAAGCTAACGTCTACGTCAACCTATTTATTTTATGAAATCAGACTACTTCCTGTTGACGTAAACGTCAACCTAAAATAACCTTAAACTATTCACAACCTGTAACGATTAATTTGCATAACAAAGAAACAGGTTGCTTAGCTTACTTTTTGCCAAATAATGCAAAGGTGAGTCCGTCATAGATAAAGAGGTTATTATGATTGAACGCGAAACCATGGAATTTGATGTTGTAGTTGTAGGGGCAGGTCCAGCGGGGCTTTCAACAGCAATTAAACTCGCGCAGCAAGCACAAGAAAAACAACAAGAGTGCATGATATGTGTAGTTGAAAAAGGCTCAGAAGTTGGTGCACATGTATTATCAGGTGCCGTTTTTGAAACCAAAGCACTTGACGAATTACTGCCAAATTGGCAGGAACTCGGCGCTCCTGTTTCGACTAAAGTGGTAAATGATGAGATTTACTGGTTTAACAACGAACATAAAGCAACCTCAATTCCTCACTTTGCTACACCAAATACATTTCATAACAAGGGTAACTACATTGTTTCTATGGGTAATGTATGTCGCTGGTTAGCAGAGCAAGCAGAAAACCTTGGAGTAGAAATATTTCCAGGCTTTAGTGCGCATTCAGTCATTATTGAAGATGATGTTGTAAAAGGCATCATTACTGGCGATATGGGTGTAGATAAAAATGGCAATGAAAAAGACGGTTACATGCCAGGTATGGAGCTACGCGCTAAGTACACAGTATTTGCTGAGGGCTGTCGCGGTCATCTAGGTAAGCAACTGATCAATCAGTTTGCTTTAGACGAT
This sequence comes from Pseudoalteromonas sp. Scap03, assembly GCF_013393115.1. Lineage (GTDB taxonomy): Bacteria > Pseudomonadota > Gammaproteobacteria > Enterobacterales > Alteromonadaceae > Pseudoalteromonas. Next base: position 2,589,720 of record NZ_VDEU01000001.1, read on the forward strand.
GAAAGTTCACCACAGCATTATGGTTTAGGTTTTAAAGAAATTTGGCAAGTTGATGAATCTAAACATCAATTGGGTAAAGTTGTACACGGAACTGGTTGGCCATTAAGCGGTGACACTGGCGGTGGCGCCTTTATGTATCACAGCGAAAACAACCAAGTGGTTGTGGGGTTAATTGTTGATTTAAATTACTCTAACCCACACTTAAGCCCGTTTGATGAATTTCAACGATTAAAACATCACCCTATTTTCAAAAATACGCTTGAAGGTGGAGAACGCATTGCTTACGGTGCACGTGCTATTGCAAAAGGCGGTTTACATTCATTACCAAAAATGCATTTCCCAGGTGGTTTATTAGTAGGTTGTGACGCTGGCACGCTTAATTTTGCAAAAATTAAAGGCAATCATACGGCTATGAAATCAGGCATGATAGCCGCTGAAGTTATTTTTAATGCGCTACAAAACGATTTAGCTAATAATGATTTAACCCAGTACACCGCTGAGTTTAAAAAGTCATGGGCGTATAAAGAGCTGTATCAGTCTCGTAATTTTGGCCCTGCTATGCATACCTTAGGTAAATTTGCAGGCGGCGCATATAACACGCTTGATCAAAATATATTTAAGGGTGCCCTACCGTTTAGCTTTAAAGATAACGTACCTGACCATGCAACTTTAAAAGACGCTAACCAAGCTGAAAAAATTAACTACCCTAAGCCTGATGGCAAACTCAGTTTTGATAAGCTTTCTTCGGTATTTTTATCTAATACTAATCATGAAGAATCGCAGCCGTGTCACTTAAAACTAAAAGATGCATCAATTCCGATTAACGTTAACTTAGTTAAATTTGACGAGCCAGCACAGCGCTACTGCCCTGCCGGCGTTTACGAAGTACAAGAAGTAGAAGGCGAGCAATCCTTTGTGATCAACGCGCAAAACTGTGTGCATTGTAAAACCTGTGATATTAAAGATCCGAGCCAAAATATTACCTGGGTAACTCCCGAAGGTGCTGGTGGCCCTAACTATCCCAATATGTAACAACCTTTCTATAGAAATTATAAACTTATCCTAAATTGCAGGGGCTTCGGCCCCTTTTTTGCGCTATGCTGTTAAGTAATATGAATGAATGAGAGTGTGTTATGGCGTCGTCGAGTGTAATTTTTCGTTTTTTAGCAGAACCAACCGATGTAAATTTTGGTGGTAAGGTGCATGGCGGTGTGGTCATGAAGTGGATTGACCAAGCGGGTTATGCCTGTGCTGCGGGCTGGAGCGGCCACTACTGTGTAACGGTATCGGTTGCAGGCGTTAAGTTTAGCCGCCCTATCTTAGTTGGCCAAATTGTTGAGGTTGAAGCAAAAATTGCACACACCGGCAAAACCAGCATGCAAATTTTTATTCAAGTTCGCTGTGGCGACCCGAAAACGCAAAACCTAGTTGAAACCAATCACTGTGTTATTAGCTTTGTTGCTATGGATGAAACGGGTTACCCTGTGGCGGTACCAGAATTTAAATCGGTTACCGACGAAGACAAAAAGCTTGAGAACTACGCAATTAAAATGAAGCAAATAGCCATAGAAACAGAAAACTTATTAGATAAAGTTTAATTTAGTTGCTTTTATAGGTATGTAGAAACTACAACAACTTGTAAAAGCTACAATTTTTAATTTTTATGGATTAACTGCACGCTGAACACCTGATTGTTTTGCGTGCCAAAAAAAACAAAACAGCTCAACAAACACACATAAAGGCCAGATATTATGCGAAATAATACTTGGCACGCTCACTGCAATTAGTAAATCGACGTTTGATGAAATAATTCATCGATATTACTTTTTAAAGGAGCTATATAATGATTAAAACACTTTCTCTTTCTGCACTTGCTTTAGCAACACTGGGTTTTAATTCAGCGGCACAAGCTGATGTTACCGACATGGACTCTCCGCGTATTTACACTGGTATTGGTTATGGCCAATATTCATTTCAGTTTGAAGATAGCGAAAACGACACCGACTTTGATGACGACGCGCAAATGTTAAAAGGTTACATTGGTACCCAATTTAATGAACATTTAAGTCTTGAGGTTGCCTATCTAAATTTTGATGAAGTGAGTGATATAGACAGCAAAGCTGAAATTGATGGCGTATCGTTAGCAGCACGTTTTGCAGCGCCGATCACTGAAGACTTTTCTGTTTATGCAAAAGGTGGTTGGTTTGAATGGGATGCAGACGTTACTCAAGAACTACCGGTTGGCAGCATCAGCGCATCTCAAGATGGCGGCGACGTGTTTTACGGTGCAGGTATTGAATATGCATTTACAACCAACATGCAAGTGCGTTTAGAGTATGAGCGTTACGAATTAGAAGATGACATTGATCCAGAAATGGATGTTGCGTCAGTATCATTCCAATACATGTTTTAATAATAGCTCAATTATTAAAACGTTAGGTAAGGCTATTTTTAGCCTTACCTTTTTTATTTTACATTTAAACCTATCAGTCTAAAAATACCCCCCCCAAATTAAGCTAATGCCAGCAACGTCAATAAAAGGTAGAATAACGCTCTATTTTTTCTATAACCGAGCATTATGAGCGATTATCAAATTTCGGCTATTGGCCATATTCAATCTCCGTATAAACAAAAATTTGCCATTCCTAGGCAACCTAGATTAGTACCCGAGGCTAAAGCCAAACTGATTTTTGCCAAAGAATTTAATCGTGAAGAGTTTGTTCGCGGATTAGATGAATTTAGCCATATTTGGCTGTTATTTCGTTTTCATGAAACTGCTGATAAAGGCTATTCAGCAATGGTTCGCCCGCCGCGCCTTGGCGGTAATGAGCGTAAAGGCGTATTTGCTACTCGTGCTACTTTTCGTCCAAATGCTATTGGCATGAGTGCAGTAAAGTTAGAGGGAATTGAGTATAAAAACGGCCAGTTGGCGTTATTGCTCGCCGGTATTGATTTACTTGATGGCACACCCATCGTAGATATAAAACCTTATTTACCCTATTCAGACTCATTACCCGATGCAAGCGCTGGATTTGCCGATACGCGCCCAGAGACTCAAATGAGTGTTGAATTTAGCCAGCAAGCTTTAGAATTTATAAATAAACAAAGCCACTACCCTGAGCTACAAGCGTTTATTAGTAATGTGCTAAAACAAGATCCACGCCCTGCCTACAAAAAGCAAAAACAAGGCGTGCAAAGCTATGGTATGAATTTGTATGAATACAACATTACTTGGCAAGTGACTGATTCTCATCACCTGGTTACTCATATAGAGCTCAGTTAAGCTAACTTTAAAGCCCTGCTATGGCTATAAAATTCGATAAAAAATCACTTAGCGCTTTAGTGTCAATGCAACCGCTGGTAAACTGAGCGCCTTAATTAAAAGAACATATCACTCTATTTCGGAAAAAACATGCGTACTAGTCAATATATACTCGCTACACTTAAAGAAACGCCATCCGATGCGGAAATTGTCTCGCATCAATTAATGCTTAGAGCCGGAATGATCCGTCGCGTCGCTTCGGGTTTATACACTTGGCTTCCCTCTGGCTTACGTGTGCTAAGAAAAGTAGAAAACATAGTACGCGAAGAAATGGATAAAGCCGGCGCAATTGAAATGCTTATGCCTGTTATTCAGCCTGCTGATTTATGGGAAGAGTCTGGCCGCTGGAGTGAGTTCGGTCCTGAATTAATGCGCTTTACCGACCGTCATAATCGTGAATTTGCCATGGGCCCTACCCATGAAGAAGTGATCACCGATTTTGTTCGTAAAGAAATTAACAGCTACAAACAACTACCAATTACTTTGTACCAAGTACAAACTAAAGTACGTGACGAACGCCGCCCACGTTTTGGTGTTATGCGTGCCCGTGAATTTACTATGAAAGATGCCTACTCATTCCATTTAACCGATGAATGTTTAGATGCAACGTATCAAGTTATGCACAAAGCCTACTGTAATATTTTTGAACGTTTAGGCTTAGATTACCGTCCAGTAATTGCAGATACAGGCTCTATTGGCGGTAGTGTATCGCATGAGTTCCATGTACTTGCTGAATCTGGCGAAGACGCCATTGCTTTTAGTGATGCCAGCGACTACGCCGCTAATATTGAAAAAGCCGAAGCATTAGCGCCAACTGAAGCGCGCCCACAAGCAAGCAAAGAGTTAAAAGCATTCCCAACGCCTGATGCAAAAACAATTAATGAGCTTAAAAAACACTATGGCGTAAAACCCCATCGCGGTGTTAAAACATTAGTGGTTTATGGTACTCCTAATGAAGACGGCGTACGCGGGCTTGTTGCATTAGTACTGCGTGGCGATCATGAACTTAATGAACTCAAAGCTGAAAAGCACCCATTGGTTGATTCTCCACTTGAAATGGCAACCGAAGCAGATATTGTTGCTGCCATTGGCGCAAAACCAGGCTCTTTAGGGCCTGTTGGCTTAAACATGCCTATTATTGTTGATAGAACAGCGAATGTAATGGCTGATTTTGTAGCCGGTGCCAACAAAGATGATGAGCACTTTAGTGGCATTAACTGGGATCGCGACGTAACAAACTACGAAGTTGCTGATATCCGTAATATTGTAGAAGGCGATCCTAGCCCGTGTGGTCAAGGCACGTTGCAAATTAAACGCGGTATTGAAGTGGGTCATATTTTCCAACTAGGTACTAAGTACTCAGAAGCATTAAAAGCAGGTGTACTGAGCGAATCAGGTAAAAACCAAATAATGACTATGGGTTGTTATGGAATTGGTGTATCACGTATTGTTGCTGCAGCTATTGAGCAAAATAACGACCAATACGGTATTACATGGCCTAAAGCTATCGCGCCTTTCGATTTAGCAATTGTGCCAATGAATATGCATAAATCGCATCGTATTCCTGATATTGCTAATAACCTCTATCAAGGTTTAAAAGATGCAGGTTTGGACGTGTTATTTGATGACCGTAAAGAGCGCCCTGGTGTTATGTTTAACGACATGGAATTACTTGGTGTACCTTACACACTTGTTATTGGTGAGCGTAACCTTGATGAGAATAAGGTAGAACTTAAAAACCGTCGCACCGGTGAAAAACTTATGATAGATATTGATAGCGCGATTGAAACTATTAAAGCGCAATTTAAATCATAAATAATAATCTAATTAAAAAACCGCTGTATGGTTTTTCATACAGCGGTTTTTTTATTAATAGCTTATAAACCAAGGTTCGCTTATCTAGTACTAGATAAACACTAAAGCTAAGCATATAGCACTCTCTCTTAATGATAATTTATAAAAAAAGGTCGCTGTGCGACCTTTTTTTATACTTTGCAATTAAAATGGTTATCTAAACAACACGTCTTCGCGGTTAAACCATTTAACACAAAATGCTAGTAGCGCCCCAGCTATCAGTGCCGTAGCCAAAAATATCAATCCCACCAGCGTGTAATCGACTGTGCCTTTAATAATTTCTTTAATCGCTAAGGCGACGTTAGTAACCGGAATAAAGGCTGTTTTAGTAGTAAGTTCCATATTAGGCATAACAGAAATAACAATTGGGAAAAACACCACTATACTTAACGGCGTCATGTAATTTTGTGCTTCTTTAAACGAACGTGCATAAATTGATATAGCCAATGCTAATGCAGAAAAAATGGCTGCAACTGGCAATAGTAATACAAAAATCATTAGCAAGTCTGTAATGCCTAAAGTGCTAAACGCAGCTTTAATAAACTCTAGATCAGCAAATGCCAGTGCTAAGGCTATCCACCCACCCATACTAATCACCGTAATAGTAGTTGATGCGATTGAAGTAGTGAGTAGAGTAATAAATTTACCCAATACGAGCTCGGTACGAGTAATTGGTGTAAGTAGTAAGGTTTCTAACGTGCCACGTTCTTTTTCACCAGCGCCTAAATCAATTGCTGGGTAACTTGCCCCCATTAGCACTAACGGGATAAGTAAATAAGGTAAAAGCCCACCCATCTTTTCACCTAAGTTTTCACGTTTGTCTGCAGTATCAACTTTAACCACATTAATTGGCTTTAAGATAGATTGTTGTGCGCTTTTATCAATACCAAAGCTTAATAGTTTGCTTTCTTGAAGTGTATCGCTGTACTCTTTAGCAAGCTCTTTTACACGCTCAAATAAGAAGTTAATTGATTTTGAATCATTAAATACAACTTGCCATTCACTTTGCTTTTTATCATCTAATGTTTGCACTGCATCGCTTGGTAAGTATATGCCCATGTCGATATCGCCAGCAGTTACGCCTGCTTTTAGCTCCTCAACACTATTGAAGGTTTTATCGCCTTTATATAACTCAAAGCTTTTATGATAAAACACTTTATCAGTAAATTCTGGGGCAAAGTCGCCATTGATAATCGCATAAGTATTCACTTTTTGCTCTGCATCAAGCGCGGCTTGCGAAGAAATAAACGCAACCACAGCAAATAACAACGGAAAAACCACAATCGGAAATACTACCACGAACAACAAGGTTTTTTTATCGCGTAGCAGCTCGGTTAATTCCTTTTTAAAAACTTCAAACATCTTGCTTCTCCGTTAATATGTTCATAAACGCTTGGTTTAATTCTTCGCTGTTACCCGCTTGTTTAAATTCAGCGAGGGTGCCATCAAAACAACTTACACCTTCATTAATAACCGCTACACGGTCACATAAAAGCGCAACTTCATCTAAATGGTGCGTAGAAAAAATAACAGGAGTGCCTTGTGCTTTTAAGCCTTTAATAAAGTTAATCACTGTTTGCGTGGTCATAATATCAAGCCCGGTAGTTGGCTCATCAAGAATAACCACGTCTGGGTGATGCACCACAGCACGCGCAATGTTGGCTTTTTGCTTCATACCGGTTGATAAGTTTTCAGCACGCTTATCAATAAATTTATGCATATCGAGTAAGGTAAATAATTCTTCACAGCGTGCCTTGATTGCCTGCTTGCTCATGCCATGTAGCTTTGCAAAATATTCGATATTTTCTTTTACCGTTAAACGGCCATATAAACCAGTAGAGCCAGACAAAAACCCGATAGATTTACGCCCAATGAGTGGCTTTTTAATTATGTCATTTCCAGCAATAGTAATACTGCCATCATCCGGTTTTAATGCGGTTGAAATCATTCTTAAGGTGGTGGTTTTACCCGCGCCATTAGGCCCTAACAACCCTAATACTTCGCCTTTTGCACAGCTAAAGCTGACATTTTTTACTGAATGAAAAAAGTCTTTATCTTCGCGTGGGTCTACTTCATCTATTTTATTTTTTTTATGATCTTTAGTGAGCTTAAACTTCTTCTTAAGCGCGGTGACTTCTATCATTTTCGTGTCCTTCGTTTCGGTCTAAAATAGTCCGTGTTGTCGTAAAATGATGAATTGTTATTCTCCTCACACCAACCAGGAACACCTAATAAGGGTAAGGGTGAAAGCTGTTTATTATCGGCTAAACAATCATCATTTTTAATCATCTCATAAAGTTGCTTATCTAGGTACTGATATTGCTTTACTAAATCTTTACAAAATATTTCATCGGGTACATTCACAAATAATGCTTTGCCTGTGAGCCCAATATAAGGTTTGGTCAACATTTCGTAATTAGCGTGGCCAAACATGAATGGCGCTATAGTTTTACCCCACTGCTCTCTATGCATTATAAATGCTGTTTTCCATTGGTGGTCTCTTAAGCATGCTTTCCAATTTGAATCACTAATAGCTAAAACTACGCCACACTCGTCAAACAGGGTTAATGCGTTACGATGTTTACTGCGTTGTTTTAAACCATGCACTGCTATTTCATCTACATGACGCTGATTGATTAGGGCTTTTGTTTTTGGAAATAAGCACCAAATAAAACCACCAAACAGATCATGCCAGTTTTGTTGGCGCGTGGGGACTTCCCCTGTTTCAAAAATTACTTGTTCATAATAGCGCTCAGCAAAGTCAACCTTGGCATCATCGACAAAACGAATGGGGAGATTATGTGCGTTTATGGCATTTAAGTACGGGGCAAAATACGCAGGTTCTGGCCAGTCTGTTTGTTGATGAATTTTAAACAGCTGACGTAAGTGAGCAAATGCCCCTGTGTTTAGGCTCGTTGCTTGGAATTGTTCTGGGGGAGTAAAACGCTTCATTGTTACCTTTACTGTACATTTTTATCCCTAACAGTTTACCGCAAAAACTGGTTCTAATTAACAGAAGTTCATATACTAGGGCCACTTAGAACAAAAAAAGAGCCAATATGAAACGTTATTTTTCTTTGACCTTAATCACAACCGCGATTCTAGCGGGTTGTGCAACAACAAGTATCACTTCTGACGATGTCGCGAAAGGCTATAACAGCATTCAAGCCGATGAAATTGCTAAGCATGTAAAAGTGTTAGCTTCTGATGAATTTGGTGGTCGTGCTCCTTCATCTGAAGGTGAAAAGCTTACGCTTGACTACTTAACAAAAGAATTTACTGTATTGGGCTTTGAACCGGGTAACGGTGATAGTTTTTTTCAAGAAGTCCCGCTTGTGTCATTAGAAGCAGACTCTGACATGGTGCTTAATATTGGCGGTAAAGACTACCAATACAAAAAAGACATGGTTATGGGTAGTAGCCGCATCAGTGCACAAGAAGGAATTGAAAATTCAGAGCTGGTATTTGTCGGCTACGGTGTTAACGCACCTGAATATAATTGGAATGATTACGAAGGCCTAGATGTTAAGGGCAAAACCGTCGTAATGCTGGTAAACGACCCTGGTTTTGCAACTAAAGATCCTGATTTATTTACCGGTGATGCCATGACCTACTATGGCCGTTGGACTTATAAATACGAAGAAGCAAGCCGTCAAGGTGCAGCGGGCGCTATTATCATTCATGAAACAGCACCGGCGTCTTACCCTTGGTCAGTGGTTGAGAACTCGTGGAGTGGCGAGCAGTTTGGTTTTGTAAAAGATAATAACAACATGGATCGTGTTGCTGTTGAAGGTTGGGTTACTGTTGATGTAGCAAAAGAGCTATTTACTAAAGCAGGCCTTGATTTTGATACTGCTAAAGCAGAAGCAGCTAAAGGCGCTTACCATGTAGATATGGGCGATTTAGCTGCCACTGTGAATGTAAAAAATACCATCAAAAAATCGGTATCTTATAACTTTATTGCCACTCTTCCTGGTAGTAAAACGCCAGACGAGCATATTATTTACTCTGCGCATTGGGATCATTTAGGAACGGATAAAAATCGTAAAGGCGATCAAATTTATAATGGTGCCCACGATAATGCGACAGGTACAGCCGGTATGTTCGAAGTGGCTGAAGCCTTTACTAAACTAGGTAAACGCCCTGACCGCTCAATGACCTTTTTAGCGGTAACCGCTGAAGAACAAGGTTTGCTTGGCTCAAAATATTACGCCGCTAACCCGGTTATTCCAGCAAATAAAACCGTTGCTAATATTAATATGGATAGCTTAAACCTATTAGGAAAAGTAAAAGATATTAGTGTGGTGGGTATTGGTAAATCGCAAATGGATGAAATACTAGCAACGGCTGCTAAAGAGCAAGGCAGAACAGTATCAGGCGATCCTAAGCCATCTTCAGGTGGTTACTACCGCTCTGATCACTTTGCCTTTGCCAATATGGGCGTACCTGCTATGTATGCTGGTGGTGGTTCAGAAGCGTTTGATGAAGAAACGGCTAATTATCGCAAGCGTATGAGTTTAGTATTGCGCGGTTGTTACCACCAGCCTTGTGATAGATATCGTGATGAGTGGGATTTATCAGGTGCGGTTCAAGATTTACAACTATTTTATAAAGTAGGCTTTGATATTTCACAGCAAAATCAATGGCCTACTTGGAATGAAAACTCGGAGTTTCAACGTAAATAAGCTTTTTCAAGCAACCACTTAAATGATATTGATTATCATTTAATAAAATAGTACAGTGCGATCTAGTTTATTTATTAGGTCGTACTTTATGCTTTTAACAAAACATTTAGGAGTTATTTCGCCAGCTGCAAAACGTGTTTTTCATCAAAATAAACGCCTAATTTTACCCCTGTTAATTTTAGTTTGTTTAGCCCTGCCCAGCTTACGCACTATAACAATCACTGCACTTAGTGATGCTTTTTTTCAAGTCAGTGTGTTTGTTGCTGCAACCCTATTTATTTACTACTACGCGATTGATTATTTACCCCAACTAGAGCTTCGTTATCTAAATGCTAAGTCTCCTGTGTTAGAGGTCAGCTTTGCTGCATTTTTAGGAATGCTGCCAGGCTGTGGTGGTGCAATCATTGTGGTTACCCAATTTACTAAGGGACAAGCCAGTTTTGGGGCTATTGTTGCGGTATTAACGGCTACAATGGGTGATGCCGCATTTTTATTATTAGCTACTCGCCCTACTGACGGCTTAACAATAATGGCAATAGGCTTAGTCGTTGGTACGCTAACAGGCTTACTGGTTAATAAACTGCATAAAACAGGTTATTTATGCCCTACCAATCAAAAGCAAACACAACCAGTGACTGTATTGCCAACCAGAATAATAAAGTTGAGCAAGCCTATTTGGTTAATTGCTATTATTCCAGGGTTACTGATTGCTTTTGTACTGGCGTTTAATATTGATTTAAGCCAATTTGGTAATCATGTAGTAAATGCGGTCAGTTTTTTTGGCGCAGTAATGGCATTGTTTGTGGTGTTTATGTGGGCGCTATCATCAAAAGGTGAAAGCTATAAGGAAGTAACCTCAGAAGATGATGTATGCAGTCCGCCTTCAAAAATAACAAAAGTACTGCAAGATACTCATTTTGTAACCGCGTGGGTGGTTGCCTCCTTTATATTGTTTGAACTACTGGTGAGCGTGTTTGGTCTTGATTTAAAAACATGGTTTTTAAATTATGCCTATTTAGCACCTTTAATTGCGGTATTAATTGGTTTTTTACCCGGTTGTGGGCCGCAAATCATTGTCACCACGTTATACATTCAAGGTGTGATACCGTTTAGTGCTTTAGCAGCGAACGCCATTTCCAACGATGGCGATGCGCTTTTCCCTGCCATTGCTATGGCACCCAAAGCGGCCATTATTGCCACACTATATACCGCAGTTCCGGCGTTATTAGTTGGATATGGACTGTATTTTTTCAGCTAAATCGATCTACCTTTTATTCATTACTTTTCAAGATATAAAAAAACCAGCTAATAAGCTGGTTTTTTATTAATGAAAAAAATTAGCGCATTGCCATCATCATTTTAGCTGGCTGCTCTAAGTATTCTTTCCATAAATTATTAAAGCGCGCTATCGTGCCGCCATCAATTACACGGTGATCACCTGACCAACTTACTTGCATAATTGCACGTGAAACTACATGCCCATGCTGATCAAAGCGTGGAAGGTGCTGTAATTTACCAAGTGCAACAATCGCGACTTCTGGCTTATTTATGATTGGCGTTGCAATAGTGCCGCCAATTGCACCAATGTTAGAAATGCTAATAGTACCGCCCTTTAAATCATCAGGTGCAACTCGCCCTTCGCGAGCAGAATCAGTAAGCTGAGTTAAACTGTTAGCAACCTCTACAATGCTTTTAGTTTGACAAGCTTTAATATTAGGCACTAATAAGCCCACTTTAGAATCTACCGCAACCCCAATATTATGATCGTCATAGTAAGTAATTTCGCTACAATCATCATTTACTTTTGAGTTAAGTACTGGAAATTGACTCATTGCCAACGATAACGCCTTAATAAAGAATGGCATCATAGTTAACTTAACGCCCTGAGCTTTATATTGCTCTTTTAGATCTGCTCGAAGTGCAATTAAATCAGTTAAGTCAATTTCATCACTGTAGGTAAAGTGTGGAATAGTTGAAACCGACGCCACCATTTGTTTTGCCATTGCCGCTTTAATGCCTTTAATCGCTTCTGTTCGCGTTCCACCTGTGCTCGTTACATGTTCAGTGCTGCTGATTTTTTTACTCTCAGAAGCTTGTGGTTTATTAAGCTCAGAAGTATCCATACCAGATGGCACTTCATTTTTTATAAACGCTTCAATATCTTGTTTATAAATACGACCATTTTTACCACTGCCTGGTACGCAAGTTAAATCTACATCAAGCTCTCGCGCTTTACGTCTAACCGCAGGTGAGGCAACTGCTTTTTCGTTAACAATCGCAGTTTGTGGTTGTGTTTGTTTAGCCGGTGAATCGGTAGTTGCATTGCTTTGTGCTTTTACGACCGCTTGATTAACATCAACATCTTCTTTTGCGGCTTGACCTGCTATGGTCATTTGAAACAACGGGCTATGTACTTTGGCAATTTCACCTTTTTGATAATATAGCTTTTGTACAGTACCGGTATATTTAGCCGGTATCTGTACCAACGCTTTATCAGTCATTACATCACAAACAGCTTGATCTTCTTCAATCTCATCGCCTTCTGCTACTAACCACTCTACAATTTCACACTCAACAATACCTTCACCAATATCGGGTAAGATAAAATCTTCTAAGTGTTCACGAGTAGATGTTGGTGCAGATGATGTTTCAGTCTTTTCGCTGGGTGCTTCCCCGGCAACATCCATTGCAAATAACGGCGCATGCACTTTAGCAATATCGCCTTTTTTGCAATGCAGCTTAGTGATCACTCCATCGTGTACCGCAGGAATTTGTACTAAGGCTTTGTCTGTCATCACATCACAAATAGGCTGATCTTCTTTTACTGTATCGCCTTCTTGTACCAGCCATTCGACTACTTCGCATTCAACAATGCCTTCACCAATGTCAGGTAATATAAAATCTTTAGCCATGGAAACCTCTAAAAGTTCACTGATTGTTTAATTGCGGCCATTACTTTCAATGCATCTGGAACATATTCTTTTTCAAGCGCCAGCGGATATGGTGTATCTAAACCACAGACACGTAAAATAGGCGACTCTAAATGTAAGAAACACTCTTGAGCGATAGTTGCCGCAATTTCAGCGCCAAAACCATTGGTAATAGGTGCTTCATGACTAACAATAAGACGGCCTGTTTTTGTCACTGACTTAGCAATCGTTTCAACATCCCATGGTAGAATACTGCGAAGGTCAATTACCTCACAGCTTATACCTTGTTCGCTGGCTTGTTTAGCAGCTGCTTCTACAATTTCCATTTGTGCCCCCCACGCCAATAAAGTAACGTCAGTGCCCTCTTGAACTACCTCAGCTTTGCCTAGTTCAATGCTGTAATCTTCTTCTGGCACTTCACCCGTAGATGCACGATATAAACGTTTTGGCTCAAAAAATAGCACAGGGTTATCGTCTTTAATACATGCGCGAAGTAAGCCTTTAGCTTGATAAGGATTACGCGGCACGACAATTTTTAACCCTGGCGTATGAGCAAAATATGCTTCTGGCGATTGCGAGTGATACAAACCACCAGCAATACCGCCGCCGTAAGGTGTTCGTATTGTTAGATTACCTACGTTAAATTCATTACCGCTACGGTAGCGAAACTTAGCAGATTCATTCACAATTTGATCAAACGCAGGAAAGATGTAATCAGCAAATTGAATCTCAGCAAGCGCTGGTGCACCAAATGCGGCCAATCCGTTAGCAAAACCTAAAATGCCTTGCTCTGTAAGCGGCGTGTTAAATACTCGGTGCTTACCGTATTTTTCTTGTAAGCCTGATGTTGCTCTAAAAACACCGCCAAAATAACCCACGTCTTCACCAAAAATACACGCTTGAGGGTGCTCATTCATAGTGATATCTAAAGCAGAATTAATTGCATGTAGCATGTTCATTTTAGCCATTACTTAATTCTCCCTGCTGTTGTTGGGTAGGCATCAGGATGGGCTTTTATATGTGTTTTAAGCTCATCATATTGGCGTTGTAAAGATGGAATTGGTGTATCGTACACATCAGAAATCAGCTCTTCTAAGGCTGGTTTATCAATTACTTCAGCGCGTTTAAGTGCCGCCAAAATATCATCACGAATTGTTTCTTTCGCTTTTATATCTTCTGCGTCATCTAACCAGTTTTGTTTTACTAGCCATTTTCTAAAGCGCTCTATTGGGCACGCCTTATAGTTTGCTTCTTCATCTTTTGAACGGTAGCCACTAGGATCATCTGACGTTGAGTGCGCGCCTAAACGATAAGCTATCGATTCAATAAGTACAGGTTCACCTTGGGTTGCTGCAATTTCTCGGGCTTTTTTAGTTGCTGCATAAACAGCGAGTGCATCGCTGCCATCAACACGTATGGTTTTAATACCATACCCTACGCCACGCGATGCAATACCATCACCTTTAAATTGTTCATCAGCTGGGGTAGAAATAGCATAACCATTGTTACGTGCAAAAAAGATAACCGGTGCCTTGTGCACTGCAGCCATGTTAAGACCTGCGTGAAAATCACCTTCTGAAGCAGCACCTTCACCAAAATAACAAATGGTGACTTTATCAATAGTACTTGCTAGTTCACCTGTTTTAGCATCGATATGTTTTACTTTTTGACCGTATGCATAACCGGTGGCCTGTGGGATTTGAGTTCCTAATGGCGATGAAATTGTCATGTAGTTAAGTGCTTTAGAACCGTAATGGATCGGCATTTGACGGCCTTTACCAAGATCTAGTTCGTTAGAAAACATCTGATTCATAAATTGGTCAAGCGTAAAACCACGGTAGTGCAACGCCGCTTGCTCACGGTATTGCGCCATAATCATATCATCTTGATCAAGGGCTGCCGCAGAGGCTGTTACCGCCGCTTCTTCACCTAAACACTGCATGTAAAAGCTAACACGGCCTTGGCGTTGAGCACCCTGCATACGTTCATCCAATAAACGAATAAAACGCATGGTTTCGTATAATTTAATAGCGGTTTGTTTAGAAATGTCAGGTGCAGGGGCACTAGGATGAATGTCGCCGTCCTCAGTTAAAATACTAAGGGTTGGAATATTAAGCGCGTGACCGTCGATAAACTCAAGCTCATGGTTAATATTCAGCGATACGTTATTGGGATTACTCATAACCTACCTTCTCTTGTTGTCGGTATCACAGTGCCCCTTTAAATTGTTATTATGGGTGATTGTTGCTGAATAAACTTTGCAACATCTGCACTGTATTTAATTAAAGCTGCCAACACTTTACGTTAACGTAAAGTGTTATTCAACAAAACTGTGACCAAACAAAAGTAAATATTGAGCAAAAAACTGGCAAGTTAACTATACATATAATTAACCACTTATTAATCAGTTGGTTAAACTTTCATAACAAGTGGTCTGATGTGTTGAATTAGCTAAAACGACTATCCACCTGCATAGGCACAACCGTTAATAGTGCACGTTGTCCAATAGCAACTTGTGCGTTAGGAAAAATAATCGCTTCCCCTTCTACGTCCGCATAAATTGCATTATCACCATCAGTTGCTAAAAGCTCACCCTTTGCAAAGCCTGTAAAGTTCTCGGCATCATCAGAAAACGGGAAGCTAAAGTTTTGCTCTGTGCGGTTAATTGTGCGATGAACAGAAAACAACTCAAAGTCACTTGCATTAAATTTAGGGTATTCCACTTCTTTTTGACTAATTAATGCAGTTAATGTTTGCTTAGTTTTTGCAAAGCGCGACATGTCGTTTTCACCAAAGGGTTTTACTTGCCCAAGCTCAACGGTAAACGAATCAGCCCCATGCACAAACGATGAATAGTAGCTAAACGTGGTAGCGGGTGATTTCATCATTAATACCGTATTAACTCCGCAACTCAATAAAAACTGCAGTTGCGACTTTTTCCAAGGCTTGCCATGTAAAAATGGGTAAACAGCAAACTTCTCATTTTTAGAACCACGAATAGCGGTATGTAAATCATAATGACAGCGATACGTGTCCTGCTCTGAGCGTGCATAAAAATCGCTAACGTACTGTTCAAGTTTTGCAGCACGAATACGTTCGTCGTTCATCGCGATGCCATCAACAGTGTGGTGCCCATTAAATAAGCGGTTTAAGTTCTCTTCTACAAAGCGTTTACCAATATTAATTGACTGAGGGTTACCAAAAATAAATAAAACCCGTTGTTGTAATTCAAGTTTTCCACTAATAATGTGTTTAATCAGTTCATCGCAAATTTCTATAGGGGCTGTCTCATTGCCATGAATTGCACTTGAAAGCACCACATTCTTTGACGTTATACAATCAGGCTCAAATTCAATTACACCGGTATCATGCACGGTTACTTGCGTATTATTATTAAGAGTAAATTGGCCTGCATCCAAATGCCATTCATGGTTTCGAGAAAGCGTTAAAAAATCACCATCATGTTTTAATTGATTAATATATTCTGAAGTGGCTGACATCACTATAAAGCCCTTTTTGTTTTATAAATTGTAGATACAAAAACGGCTGAATAAATCAGCCGTTTTTAATTTTAATTGCAGATTAGCTAATTACTGAATCAACCAGTTTTTTAGCTTCTTTTTCTAATAAGGCTAAATGCTCTTCGCCTTTAAATGATTCTAGATATATTTTATATATATCTTCAGTACCTGACGGACGCGCTGCAAACCAGCCACTTTCAGTTACTACTTTTAATCCACCAATTGCTGCATTATTACCTGGCGCATGAGTAAGCTTTTGCATAATTGGCTCACCGGCTAAGGTATCGGCTTTAACATCGTCAGCACTGAGCGCTTTTAAACGTGATTTTTGCTCAGGCGTCGCTGGCGCATCTAAACGTTTATAAATTGGTGCACCAAATTCTTGCTCTAGTTCTTTATATAACGTAGACGGTGTTTTACCTGTAACTGCAAGAATTTCAGCAGCAAGTAGCCCCATGATAAAGCCATCTTTGTCTGTACACCATACGGTGCCATCAAAACGTAAGAAGGCTGCCCCAGCGCTTTCTTCACCACCAAAAGCCAACTTGCCTTTATTTAACCCCTCAACAAACCATTTAAAACCAACAGGTACTTCTTTTACTTTACGCTTATTACGCTCAGTGACTTTATCAATCATTGAGCTAGAAACGAGGGTTTTACCAATTTCAACGCTGGCATCCCAGTCACGATGCGTTAGTAAGTAATCAATGGCTACTGCTAAAAAGTGATTTGGATTCATTAATCCATCAGGTGTTACTATGCCATGACGGTCATAATCTGGGTCATTGCCTATCGATAGATCAAAATCATCTTTAAGGGCAATTAAATTCGCCATTGAATAAGGTGATGAGCAATCCATACGAATTTTGCCATCTTTATCAAGTGGCATAAATGCAAAACGCGGATCAACACTGTCATTTACAACGGTTAAATCTAGATTGTATTTTTTCGCAATCACTGGCCAAAAGTTGATGCCTGAACCACCTAATGGATCAATACCTACTTTAATACCAGCATCACTAATCGCTTTTAAGTTAACAATGTTTTCAAGATCATTAATGTACGGTGTCATTAAATCTTCATAGCGGATAAAACCAGAACGCGACGCTTTAGCAAATGGAAACAGTTCTACTTCAACTAAGTCTTCCATTAAAAGCTGATTGGCTCTATCTTCAATCCATTTTGTTACATCTGTATCTGCAGGGCCGCCATTAGGTGGGTTATATTTGAACCCGCCATCTTCAGGAGGATTATGAGACGGAGTAACAACAATACCATCGGCTAATTCATTTGGGTGATTTTTATTATAACTAACAATAGCGTGGCTAATTACCGGCGTTGGTGTGAAGTCGCCATTTTCTTGGGTGATCACTTGCACTTCGTTAGCAACCAGCACTTCTATCGCTGAGTTAAAGGCGGCTTCGCTTAATGCGTGGGTGTCTTTACCCAAAAATAATGGGCCAAATATATCGTTTTGCTTTCTGTAATCACAAATAGCTTGGGTGATTGATAATATGTGGGATTCATTAAATTTCACATCATATGCACAACCACGATGCCCTGAGGTGCCAAAGGCAACACAATGCTCAGGGTTTTGCTCTAGATCAGGCTCATTTAAATAATACGCAGACACTAACTTTGGTACATTCACTAAAACCGATTGTGGTGCAGTTTTCCCTGCGCCGGAATGAATTGCCATGGTATTTCCTTAAAGATAATCACGAATTTTTTCAGCTTGCTCATTGCTATAGCCCAAGCTAAGTGCAACTTCATGCAGCATCATTTTTTTACGTGTAGTATTTGAATTAGTCATCACCCAATATTCACTATCGGTGATGTTTTTAGGGTTCATACTACTACCGCTATTCACTAAGTCTTCTTTACTGGTCGCAAAATAAACACGATCGCGGCCTTTGATATCAAGCACTGCTGAAAAGTCAGTTTTGTGCGTTCGGTAAAATGCACTTAATATAAATAAGAAACGACCAACAACACCTTTTTGCATTGCCAGCTCTTCTTTATTTAAAATATTAAATACGTTCGCATTCTTTTTATTTACCGGCGGTTTCGCCACAGAGGCTGGCTGTTCAACGGCAGCAACTTGTTGTTCTTCAGATGGATTAGACACACTAACAGTTTCATTTTTATGATCAGTGTCTGATTTTGTAGTGTGAATTTTTTCGCCGCTGAGATTTAATAAACGACGTAAAATAGTCGATGCACTTTCACCAATACTCTGGGTATTGCTAGCAATGTACTGATATAACTCGTCGTCTATGTCGATTTGTTTCATGTTCTTCCTGTCATTACGGGTCACATTTTTCTTTCGATATGATTATACCCAATCCAGTTAGAAATGCGAGTTACAACCCACGCTACCCTAAACATATAATTAATAATGACCAAATAATCAGAGAGCTAGGTATTTTGCATCCAGCGTTTAAATAATATCTGTATTTTTTGCTTTTTTAGTTAATGCTCGGCAAACTATGCGCAAAATTATGGGAGACGTTTATGCAATTAAATTACAAACAAATTGGTCAAGGTCCTGATGTTGTTTTGATCCATGGACTGTTTGGCTCATTAGAAAACCTTAATGTGATTGCAAAACCATTAAGTGAACACTTTTGCGTAACCAATGTCGATTTACGTAACCACGGCCTTTCCCCACACAGTGGTGAAATGGATTACCTAGCCATGGCCAATGACATTGTGGAATTAATGGCGAAATTGAAAATACAAAAAGCCCACCTTGTAGGGCATTCCATGGGCGGTAAAGTGGCTATGCAAGTTGCATTAACCCATAGCGAATTGGTCGATAAATTAGTGGTACTTGATATCGCCCCAGTTAGCTACCCGGCTCGTCATACCCAAATCATTGAGGCATTAAATGCAGTAAAAAATGCCGATATTGGTGATAGAAAGCAAGCTGATTTAGTAATGCAACCGTATATAGAAGAGTTAGGTGTACGTCAATTTTTACTAAAGAGTTTATATAAAAATGATGCAGGGAAATTTGTTTGGCGATTCAATTTATCAGTACTTGATAATAAATATTCAACAATTACCGACAACATTAATGCAAATAATTCTTGTTTATGCGAAACTCTGTTTATTAAAGGTAATGACTCTGACTACATATTAGCTGAGCATCGTGAAGCAATTAATGCGCTGTTTAAAAATGTAAGTGCAAAAATCATTCATGGTGCGGGTCATTGGTTGCACGCCCAAAAACCACAGGCTGTAAACAAAGCAATCAATGATTTTTTAATGGCAATTTAAAGTTATTTTTGTGGCGTGTTTTTGATTTATCACACTAAATAATTAAAGATTTATGTGCTATAGTACGCGCCGTTTAATTTAAAGGTTATACGTCGATGGTCAGTCAGTTTATTAACGAATTTGATACCTTAGGGTTGTATTTTGGCTTAGCAGGTATTTTTATTTTTATCGGCTTGGCAATTAAAGATGTACTGAAAAGCGGCAATGTGCCTAAATTTGGTCGTTATATTGTGTGGCTGGTACTTTTTTTAGGTTGCTCTGGCTTTATTGCCAAAGGACTTATTCAGGTATTTTGGCAAGGTGCGGGTGTAGGTTAAGCATGGCCAAGTCAGAAACAGATAGAACAACGCTTGATTTATTTGAATACGAGAAACGTCCAGGTAGACCGAAAACCAATCCCCTTCCACGGGATATGCAGTTAAAGGTCAATAAACGTAATCAAATAAAAAGAGATAAAGCACGTGGTTTAAAGCGTGTTGAATTTAAAGTTTCGTCACAGTTGTATCAGGCTTTGAGTGATATGGCAGATGCACAAAATATTAGCCGTAGTGCGTTGATCGAAACAATTTTACAAGAAAGATTGGCTATTGATAGATAAAAGGTTTAAATCCATGGCAAGTGTAGGCATTTTTTTCGGAAGTGACACAGGTAACACAGAACACGTAGCAAAAATGATCCAAAAAGAATTGGGTAAAAAGCTCGTTGCTGTGCATGACATTGCAAAAAGCTCTAAAGAAGAGATTGCTGAATTTGATCTGATCTTATTCGGTATTCCAACTTGGTACTATGGCGAAGCGCAGTGTGATTGGGATGACTTTTTTCCTGAGCTTGAAGAAGTAAGCTTTGAAGGCAAGCTAGTGGCTATTTTTGGCTGTGGCGATCAAGAAGACTATGCAGAATACTTCTTAGATGCAATGGGTATGATCAACGATATCGTAACAGAGCGTGGAGCTATTGTTGTTGGACATTGGCCAACAGACAGCTATGATTTTGAAGCATCAAAAGGCATGGCTGATGACAAGCATTTTGTAGGCTTAGGTATTGATGAAGACCGTCAGCCTGAACTAACCGAGCAACGCGTTAAACAATGGTGTGCTCAAGTATATGATGAAATGTGCTTAAGTGAGTTAGCAGATTAATCCCCCCTTATTATGCTAACTGTTTAAAATATTATCAAACAGTTAGCATTTTCCGCGTTAATATTGATATAGATCAATTGTTCTTTGCACTTCCTGCTAAGGCACGTTATCCTAACTATTATTGTGACGAGTACATCTTGCAAGATGTCTAGTATAACTAAATAAAATTGAGACAGATTTAATGACTGATCATAACTTGGAACTTAAAAAAGCCGGGCTAAAGGTAACTTTACCGCGTATTAAAATTTTAGAGATTCTTCAATCTCCAGATAACCAACACATAAGCGCTGAAGATGTTTACAAGGTTTTATTAGATCTAGGCGAAGAAATTGGTCTTGCGACTGTTTACCGTGTTTTAAACCAATTTGATGATGCAGGTATTGTTAGCCGTCATCATTTTGAAGGTGGCAAGTCTGTATTTGAACTTTCGGGCAGTACTCACCATGACCACTTAGTGTGTTTAAAGTGTGGCAAGGTTGTTGAGTTTGAAGATGACTTGATTGAACGTCGTCAACTTGAGATTGCTGAAGAAAACGGTATTAAGCTAACTAACCACTCTCTTTACCTATACGGTGAGTGTGAAGATAAAGATGCATGTAAGGCGTTTGCACAAAACAACAGTTAATTTTTATGCAATTAATAAAAAAACCTGCTAAAAGCAGGTTTTTTTGTGTCTAAAATAGAACAGAATTACTTCTGATCTATTTTAGCCCACGAGTCGCGAAGACCCACAGTTTGGTTAAATACCACATTCTCTGATTTAGTATCACGTGAGAAATAACCAGTACGCTCAAACTGAAAACCTTGCGCAGGCTGTGAATTTGCCAGTGAAGGTTCTAGTTTTGCATTATTAATAACAACTAACGACTCTGGGTTTAATGTGCTTTCAAAATCTTCTGATGCTGCAGGGTTAGGCACACTAAACAGACGGTCATATAAACGCACTTCTGCTGTTACCGACTCTGGTGCAGATACCCAATGGATCACCCCTTTTACTTTACGCCCATCGCTTGGGTTTTTACCCAATGTTTCAGGATCGTAAGTACAGTAAATAGTGGTAATTTCACCGTTATCGTCTTTTTCAACACGCTCGGCTTTAATTACATAAGCGCCACGTAAACGTACTTCTTTATCAAGTACTAAACGTTTAAATTTATTGTTTGCTTCTTCGCGGAAATCTTCACGTTCAATAAAAATTTCACGGGTAAAAGGCACATCACGACGACCCATTTCTTCTTTATTTGGGTGATTAGCAACTGACAATGTTTCAACAGTGTCGGCTTGATAATTCTCAATCACGATTTTAACCGGATCAAGTACAGCCATCGCACGCGGTGCATTTTCGTTTAAATCATCACGGATACACGCTTCAAGCATACCCATTTCAACCATATTTTCTTGTTTAGTAATACCAATACGTAAACAAAACTCACGAATTGAAGCCGGTGTATAACCTCGACGACGAAGACCCGCAATCGTTGGCATACGCGGGTCATCCCACCCTTCTACCTTGTTATTTACCACTAAGTCATTAAGCTTACGCTTTGACATAATTGTGTATTCAAGGTTTAACCGTGAAAATTCAATTTGCTGTGGATGGCATTCAAGGCTGATATTATCAAGAACCCAGTCGTAAAGACGACGGTTATCTTGGAATTCTAAGGTACATAATGAATGTGTTATACCTTCTAGCGCATCAGAAATACAATGCGTGAAGTCGTACATTGGGTAAATGCACCACTTATCCGCAGTTTGGTGATGATGTGCAAAACGAACACGGTAAATAATTGGATCGCGTAGCACCATAAATGAGCTTGCCATATCAATTTTTGCGCGCAGTACACATTCGCCCTCTTTGAATTCACCATTGCGCATCTTTTCAAATAATGCGAGGTTTTCTTCAACCGAAGTATCGCGATAAGGGCTATTCTTACCTGGCTCTTTTAATGTGCCACGGTATTCACGCGCTTGATCGGCAGTTAAAAAACACACATACGCTAAACCTTTTTCAATTAACTCAACTGCATAGCCGTAAAGCACATCAAAATAGTTTGACGAATATTTAATCTCACCATCCCAATTAAACCCTAACCACTGTACGTCTTCTTTAATTGAATTAACGTAGTTAATATCTTCTTTTTCTGGGTTTGTATCGTCAAAACGAAGGTTACATAAACCGTTATAGTCTTTGGCGATACCAAAATTTAGGCAAATTGATTTTGCATGGCCAATATGTAAAAAGCCATTTGGTTCTGGTGGAAAACGGGTATGCGTTGTGGCATATTTTCCACTTGCTAAATCTTCATCAATTCGGGTTCTAATAAAGTTACTTGGGCGATTCTCGATTTCCGCCATAGGAGTATAAACCTCTGTATATTGCGTGATAACAAAACTAATGCATTATTACAAAAACCAAGCGTAACATACAGTAATAGATACGGGTTTATGCTGGTAATTAACAAAGTTTGTTTAATAAGGGATAGTTTATGAACAAAATTTGTTTTAGCGCAATATTTAAGTCATCAAAGCATTCTATAGTATAAAAATAAACCCAACTTACAGGAACGAAAGATGGCTTCATTAAATCAACACCGTGTTTATATCCCAAGCAATGCTAGAGCAAACCATTATTTATTAGCTGAAATCACGCCAAACGATGAGTTTTATAAGAGCTTTAGTAATATTAATGCGTGTTATCAGCGTATTGCTCGCCAACTATTTGCCGCTTGTGATGAATATGAACTTCACAATGTGCATTTACTCGCCAATGATAAACTGCCGGTCGTGCGATTTCATGATGAGTCTTATCAACTTGAAACCGATAAGCAAATGTTGTTTTTCTATAACCCTCGTTACCATGAAGCACATAAACTTCATTACACCGAAGATCAGCAAAGCAAAAAGATTCGCTTACTGTTTTTAGCCACTGGGGATGATATTCGAGCTCACTCCGCCCAATTTCATAATAATGTACAAAAAGTTTTAGATCTTCTACAACAGCAATTATTTGTAGAGCAACCGAGCTTTAAATTGCGTGATCATCAGCATTTGACCTATGACTTATTCGCTAAAGAAAAAGGCAATAAAGAAAGTTACGGTTATAAATTAAGAAGTTTATATCCTCGTTATCAATCAAGACAATGCGAGATACCAAGCACACACGCAGAGATGACCTATGTCACCTTCTCGGTACCGGTAACACGTAATATTAAAACGCAGTTTCAGAGCGAGGTTAACAGCCAAACTTATCAGCCGTTCTACTCTCACTTTTCAAAACTATTTACCCAATTATGTGAAGACAATAAACTCACCCATGCTGCAATGGTTGCCAATGGCGCAATGCCAATAATTCGCAACAGCCAAGTTGATAGAAATGAAGGAAATGAAGAGCTACAAAAAATTAGTTTTGATATAGAAGGTTCAGCACCACAAATAAAAGTATTCTTTGAAGCCGATAAATTAGTCGAAACACTGAATTTTGTCATTGTGGCAGCTGAGCATAATAAACATGAAATTGGCTATGGTCGCTTTATGAACCAAGTAGAAAAAACTATTCATGGATTATGCGATGAGTTAGCAATTAATAAGCAACGCCAAGACTTATCAGTACGCTTTTTTCAGCATATAAGTTACCCATATTAATTAAACTGAACTGTGGTTAATTAGGTATCTGAACTCTAGATAACAAAAAGGCTCGCAATTGCGAGCCTTTTTTAAAGAATAAACGCTGATTACCAGCCTGTTTTTTCTTTAAGTGCTTTACCGATATCAGCAAGTGAACGTACAGTTTTTACGCCCGCAGCTTCTAATGCAGCAAATTTCTCATCAGCAGTACCTTTACCACCAGCGATGATTGCGCCAGCGTGACCCATACGCTTACCTTCTGGTGCAGTAACACCAGCAATGTAAGAAACAACAGGTTTAGTAACGTTAGCTTTGATGTACTCTGCAGCTTCTTCTTCTGCAGTACCACCAATTTCACCAATCATTACGATTGCTTCAGTTTGTGGATCTTTTTCGAACAATTCTAGAACGTCGATAAAGTTAGTACCTGGAATTGGATCACCACCAATACCAACACAAGAAGACTGACCAAAACCAGCATCTGTAGTTTGCTTAACTGCTTCGTACGTTAAAGTACCAGAGCGAGAAACAATACCTACTTTACCAGGCTTGTGGATGTGACCAGGCATGATACCAATCTTAGTCTCACCAGGAGTGATAACACCTGGACAGTTTGGACCAATCATACGAGTACCTGTTTGATCTAGTTTAACTTTAACGTCAACCATATCAAGTGTAGGAATACCTTCAGTGATACAAACAATCAGCTCGATACCTGCATCGATAGCTTCTAAGATTGCATCTTTACAGAAAGGTGCTGGTACGTAAATCACAGATGCAGTTGCACCTGTTGCTTCTACAGCGTCACGTACTGTGTTAAATACTGGAAGACCAAGGTGCGTTTGACCGCCTTTACCTGGGCTTACACCACCAACCATTTGTGTACCGTACTCAAGCGCTTGCTCTGAGTGGAAAGTACCTTGACCACCAGTGAAACCTTGACAGATAACTTTTGTATCTTTATTGATTAATACAGACATTATTTGCCCTCCGCAGCAGCAACAACTTTTTCAGCCGCGTCTGTTAATGATTCAGCAGCGATGATGTTAAGATCAGACTTAGCAAGTACTTCACGGCCTAATTCAGCATTAGTACCTTCTAAACGTACAACTACTGGAACTGTTACACCTACTTCTTTAACTGCGCCAATGATGCCTTCAGCAATCATGTCACAACGAACGATTCCGCCGAAGATGTTAACTAAAACAGCTTTAACGTTGTCATCTGAAAGGATGATTTTGAATGCTTCAGAAACACGTTCTTTAGTCGCGCCGCCACCAACATCTAGGAAGTTAGCTGGCTTGCCACCGTGTAGGTTTACGATGTCCATAGTACCCATTGCTAGGCCTGCACCGTTAACCATACAACCTACGTTACCATCTAGGGCTACGTAGTTAAGCTCGAAGCTTGCTGCGTGAGCTTCACGTGCATCTTCTTGAGATGGATCGTGCATTTCACGGATTTTAGGTTGACGGTAAAGTGCATTACCATCGATACCAATTTTACCGTCTAGACAGTGAAGGTTACCTTCATCTGTGATTACTAGTGGGTTGATTTCAAGTAATGCGAAATCGAAATCGTTGAACATGTTGCCAAGACCCATAAAGATCTTAACGAACTGTTTCATTTGTGTTGGGTTAAGACCCAATTTAAAACCAAGCTCACGAGCTTGGTAAGCTTGAGGACCTACTAAAGGATCAATCTCAGCTTTGTGGATAAGTTCTGGTGTTTCTTCAGCAACAGTTTCAATTTCAACGCCGCCTTCAGTAGACGCCATGAACACAACTTTACGAGAAGCACGGTCAACAACAGCACCTAGGTACAGTTCGTTTGCGATATCTGTACAGCTTTCTACTAAAATTTTAGCAACTGGCTGGCCTTTCTCGTCTGTTTGGTAAGTAACTAGGTTTTTACCTAACCAGTTAGCTGCAAACGCTTTAACTTCGTCGATAGTTTTAACTAGCTTTACACCGCCAGCTTTACCACGTCCACCTGCGTGAACCTGAGTTTTAACAACCCACATATCGCCGCCAATTTTTTCAGCAGCTGCTGCAGCTTCTTCAGGTGTATCGCAAGCGAAACCTTGAGAAACTGGTAAACCATATTCGGCAAAAAGTTGTTTTGCCTGATACTCATGCAAATTCATGATGCTTTATCCAATTTTTTATATTAAAAGAGCTGAATATTTATGCAAATAAACAACTATCCCAAATTGCGTGCCTAGTATAGATCTCATGGCGCTACATGAAAACCCCAGTATGACCTTAGGCGCAAAAAAAAAGCTGTGATTTTAACTCACAGCTTATATTTCATACTACTTAATTAAACATCTAGCAGTAAACGTGTTGGATCTTCAAGTAACTCTTTAATTGTTACTAAGAAACCAACTGATTCTTTACCATCGATTTGGCGATGATCGTAAGATAACGCTAAATACATCATAGGTAAGATTTCAACTTTACCATTAACAGCCATTGGACGATCTTGGATTTTGTGCATACCTAAGATTGAAGACTGCGGTAAGTTAATGATTGGTGTTGATAGTAATGAGCCGAATACACCACCGTTAGTAATAGTGAAATTACCGCCAGTCATATCATCAAGTGTTAGCTTGCCATCACGACCTTTAAGGGCTAGTTCACGAATACCTTTTTCGATTTCTGCAACTGATAATTTGTCACAATCTTTAAGTACTGGCGTTACTAAGCCACGTGGCGTAGAAACAGCAATACTGATGTCGAAATAGTTGTGATAAACAATATCATCGCCATCAATTGATGCATTTACATCTGGGAAACGCTTTAACGCTTCAGTTACCGCTTTCACATAGAAAGACATGAAGCCTAAACGGATACCGTGACGCTTTTCAAATACTTCTTGGTACTGCTTACGAAGGTCCATAATTGGCTTCATATTAACTTCGTTAAACGTGGTTAACATTGCAGTTGAGTTTTTCGCTTCAAGAAGACGATTAGCAATCGTTTTACGTAAACGTGTCATAGGCACACGTTTTTGAGTACGGTCACCCATTGGTGCTGCTGGTGCTGCTTCTGCTTTTGCTGCTGGAGCAGGTGCTTTTAAGAATTGATCAACATCTTCTTTAGTCACACGGCCATTTTTACCTGAGCCTTTGATTTTTGAAGCATCAAGGCCTTTCTCAGCAATTAAACGACGAACTGATGGCGTTAGCACATCTGAACTATCGCTTGAGCTTTCTTCTTTGGCTGCTGGTGCATCCGCTTTAGCTTCAGATTTAGCTGGTGCAGCGCCTGCTTTTACCTTACCAATTACTTGCTCACCAAGAACGGTATCGCCTTCGTCATGGATTATTTCACCCATAACGCCGTCTTCTTGGGCAACAACTTCAAGTACAACTTTATCTGTTTCGATATCTACCAAGTTTTGGTCACGTGTTACCGCGTCACCTGGTTGAACATGCCAAGTAGCAATTGTTGCATCTGCAACTGATTCTGGAAGTACAGGTACTTTAATATCCACTTCTTTACCTTCTGATGCTGGTGCTGATTGCGCCGCAGGCGCGTCTTCTGATTTATCTGATGCTGAGTCATCTTCTTTTGACTCTTTAGTTGCCGGTGCTTCATCTGCATCGCCAATTAAACCGATCACTTGGTCGCCAAGTACCGTAGCACCTTCTTCTTGTGAAATTTCAGTGATTACACCATCGTTTTGTGCAACCACCTCTAAAACCACTTTGTCTGTTTCAATATCTACTAAGTTTTGGTCACGGCTTACTTTGTCGCCAACACTTACATGCCATGTAGCAACGGAAGCATCTGCAACCGACTCAGGAAGAACAGGAACTTTAATCTCTGTGCTCATTGCTTATCCTTTCTTTTCTATAGTAAGCGCGTCGGCAACGAGCGCTTGTTGTTCTTTAGTATGTACTGACATATAACCACATGCAGGTGATGCTGAAGCTTTACGACCAGCATATTTTAATTTTGCATCTTGTGGAATTGCATCAATAAAGTGATGTTGAGAACAGTACCAAGCACCTTGGTTTTGCGGCTCTTCCTGACACCATACAAAATCAGTAACATGCTGATAACGCTCAATAATCGTCTTCATTTCGTCATGTGGGAACGGGTATAGCTGTTCAACACGAACAATAGCAATGTTGTCTTGCTCAAGTTTACGACGTTCTTGCAATAATTCGTAGTAAACTTTACCACTACAAAATACAACACGTTCTACTTTCTTAGCATCAATATCATCAATTTCATCGATCACATTGTGGAATACGCCCTCTGATAGTTCTTCAAGCGATGATGTAGCTAATGGATGACGAAGCAATGATTTTGGCGTCATAACAATCAATGGGCGACGAAGAGGTCTAACCGATTGACGACGAAGCATTGCATAAACTTGTGCAGGTGTAGATGGTACACATACTTGCATATTATGATCAGCACACAGCTGTAAAAAGCGCTCAAGACGTGCAGAGCTATGCTCAGGGCCTTGGCCTTCATAACCATGTGGTAGCAAACATGTCAGGCCACATAAACGACCCCACTTTTGCTCACCTGAACTTAAGAATTGGTCAAAAACAACTTGTGCACCATTGGCGAAATCACCAAATTGCGCTTCCCATAAAACAAGTGAGGTCGGCTCTGCTGTTGCATAACCATATTCAAACGCTAATACCGCTTCTTCAGATAGCACCGAATCAAATACTTCAAACGTACCTTGATCTTCACTAATGTTTTGTAGTGGTAAGTATGTTGCACCGTCTTGTTGACCGTGAACAACCGCATGGCGATGGAAGAAGGTACCACGGCCAGAGTCTTGACCTGTTAGGCGAATGTCAGT
This sequence comes from Pseudoalteromonas sp. Scap03, assembly GCF_013393115.1. Taxonomy (GTDB): domain Bacteria; phylum Pseudomonadota; class Gammaproteobacteria; order Enterobacterales; family Alteromonadaceae; genus Pseudoalteromonas. The sequence continues at coordinate 2,618,907 of NZ_VDEU01000001.1, forward strand.
GCCCTCAGCTGCAATAGTTGCATACGCTAAAGTCTCCGCCATACCCCAATCAAGTGCTTTTTCACCAGCTGCCATAGCTTTACGATCATCGTATATTTTCTTAACACGAGATTGCGCTTTGTGATCTTCAGGGTAGCTTGCGACAATGTTACCGAGCTCTTTGAGTTTCTCTACAGAAACGCTCGCGTCGTAGTCAACATTCCAATCATGACCAACGTATTTAGCCCAATCAGAAGAATGTGACGTTTCTGGTTGAATTTCTTCAACTACGCAGTTGCCATCATCTAAGCCATTACGATAATCATCTGCAAGTGCTTTCACTTCGTTTTCTGTGAAAGAACCTTCCGAAATTAACTGATCTGCATAGATTAAGCGAGGAACTGGGTGTTTTTTAATTTTTTGATACATAACAGGCTGTGTAGCATTAGGCTCATCAGCTTCGTTATGACCATGGCGACGGTAACAAACAAGGTCAATCACAACATCACGTTTAAACTGGTTTCTGAAATCAAGCGCTAATTGCGTAACAAACGCAACCGCTTCAGGATCATCAGAGTTTACATGGAAGATTGGTGATTGAACCATTTTTGCAATATCAGTACAGTAATCAGTAGAGCGTACATCGTCTTGCTTGCTTGTTGTAAAACCAACTTGGTTATTAACAACAATACGAATGCTACCACCACAACTAAATGCATTAGTTTGTGATAAGTTAAACGTTTCTTGTACTACACCCTGACCTGCGATTGCAGAGTCGCCGTGAATAGTAATAGGAAGTGCTTTGCTGCCCGTTTTGTCGTTTAGACGATCAAGGCGTGCGCGCACAGACCCCATAACCACAGGATTTACGATTTCTAAGTGCGATGGGTTAAACGCAAGTGCCATGTGCACATTGCCACCTTTGGTCGCGAAATCTGAAGAGTAACCCATGTGATACTTAACATCACCAGAGCTTAAAGTATCTTTGTGTTTACCAGCAAATTCATCAAATAATTCTGATGGATTTTTACCAAGTACATTCACAAGTACGTTCAAGCGTCCGCGGTGAGCCATGCCGATTACGGCTTCTTTTTGGCCACTTTCACCCGCGCGGTGTATAAGCTCTTTAAGCATAGGCACTAACGCATCGCCACCTTCAAGTGAGAAACGCTTAGCACCCGGGAACTTAGCCCCTAAATATTTTTCAAGACCATCAGCCGCTGTCAATCCTTTAAGGATACGAAGCTTTTCATTTTTATCGAATTTTGGCCTAGACTGAACAGACTCTAAACGCTGTTGTAACCAACGTTTTTCTTCTGTTGATGTGATGTGCATATACTCTGCGCCAATAGAACCACAATATGTAGTTTTTAGTGCTTGGTATAACTCACCTAAAGGCATAGTATCGCGGCCTACGGCAAACGATCCTACGTTAAATTCGCGGTCAAAGTCAGCATTTGATAAGTCGTGGTACTCTAGCTCTAAATCTCGTACACGTTCGCGTTGCCAAATACCTAGTGGATCTAGGTTTGCATTTTGGTGTCCACGAAAACGGAAAGCATTAATAAGTTGCAGAACTTTAACCTGTTTAAGGTCACCGCCACTGCCCTCTGCTACCACTACTTCTCTATGCTTGTTTTTAGCAAGCGCCGCAAATTGTGAACGAACTTCTGAATGTTTTACTTCAACATCCACACCATCTACTTTTGGTAATTGTTCGAACACTTCTCGCCATTCTTCTGGCACCGAAGTCGCATCGTCTAAATACGCTTCATAAAGCTCTTCAACATAAGCAACGTTACCGCCGTTTAAATGTGAAGATTCTAGCCATGCCTTCATCACACCTTCGTGCATTTATAAGCCCTTTTTTTTAGCGCAGAAATTAATAGTTATATAACAAGATGGCTAATAAAATATTAGCCATCTTTCGTCTACTTGAAATTAAACCGAGCGGTTTAATAACATAGATTTTATTTGCCCAATTGCTTTAGTCGGGTTAAGACCCTTAGGACAAACGCTAACACAGTTCATGATACTGTGGCAACGGAACACACTGAATGCATCGTCTAAGTCAGCTAAACGCTCTTCTGTTGCAGTATCTCGGCTATCAGCTAAGAAACGGTAAGCATGAAGAAGGCCTGCTGGACCTATAAACTTATCTGGATTCCACCAGAAAGAAGGACACGATGTAGAACAACATGCACATAAAATACACTCATAAAGCCCATCTAATTTATCACGTTCTTCGATAGATTGAAGACGTTCGCCTGCAGCAGGCTCGTCATTTATTAGATACGGTTTTACTTTTTCGTATTGAGTGTAGAACTGACTCATGTCAATAACAAGGTCACGAACAACAGGAAGTCCCGGTAATGGACGTACTACGATTTTACCTTTGCCATTTTTTTGTAGCGTAGATAAAGGAGTAATACATGCTAAGCCGTTCTTACCATTCATGTTTACACCGTCTGAACCACACACGCCTTCACGGCATGAACGACGGAATGATAGTGTAGGATCTTGCTCTTTTAATAATAAAAGTGCATCCAATACCATCATGTCTTGGCCTTCCTCAGTTTGCAAAGTGTATTCTTGCATACGAGGTGCGTTGTCAACATCCGGATTGTAACGATAAACTGAAAATTGTACTTGTGCCATCGTCTCGCTCCTAGTAGGTACGTGCTTTAGGTGGGAATGCTTCACGTAGCTTGGGCTCGTAGTTTACTTTACGCTTGCTCATTTCATCCGTTACCGGATTAAATACTGAGTGACATAACCAGTTTTCGTCATCACGATCTGGGAAGTCAAAGCGAGAGTGTGCACCACGGCTTTCAGTACGGAAGTTTGCAGCTACTGCAGTTGAGTAAGCTGTTTCCATTAAGTTGTCTAATTCTAAACATTCAATACGCATGGTGTTGAAGTCTGATGATTTATCATCAAGACGTGCATGCTGTAAGCGTTCACGAATTTCTTTAAGCTCAGTAAGACCAGTTGCCATTGAGTCACCTTCACGGAATACCGAGAAGTTAAGCTGCATACACTGCTGTAGGTCTTTCTTGATTTGTACTGGGTCTTCACCTTGACCAACTGTTGAGCTTTCCCAACGGTTAAAGCGAGCTAAAGACGCTTCTAAATCAGACTCAGAAGCCGCTTTAGAAATTTCAACGTCATTTAGGTATTTACCTAAGAAGTTACCAGCAGCACGGCCAAATACAACTAAATCAAGTAATGAGTTACCACCTAAGCGGTTAGCACCGTGAACAGATACACATGCAATCTCACCAACAGCAAATAAACCCTGTACTACTTTTTCGTTACCAGCGGCATCGATATTAAGTACTTGACCATTTACGTTAGTTGGCACACCACCCATCATGTAGTGACATGTTGGGATAACTGGAATTGGTTCTTTTGCAGGATCAACGTGAGCAAATGTTTTAGCAAGATCGCATACACCTGGAAGACGTAAATTAAGCGTTTCTTCGCCTAAGTGGTCAAGTTTCAACTTAAGGTGAGGACCCCAAGGACCATCACAACCACGACCTTCACGAATCTCTGTCATCATTGAACGAGCAACAACGTCACGAGATGCTAAATCTTTAGCATTTGGTGCATAGCGCTCCATGAAGCGTTCGCCATCTTTATTTAAAAGATAACCACCTTCACCACGACAACCTTCGGTTACTAGTGTACCAGCACCTGCAATACCTGTCGGGTGGAATTGCCACATTTCCATGTCTTGCATAGAAATACCAGCACGAGTCGCCATACCAACACCGTCACCAGTGTTAATGTGAGCATTAGTTGTTGATGCAAAAATACGACCTGCACCACCAGTAGCTAACACAACTGCTTTTGATTTGAAGAAAGTGATTTCACCTGTTTCAATTTCAATCGCTGTACAACCTACTACATCGCCATTATCGTTTTTAACTAAATCAAGTGCATACCATTCAGAAAATACATTTGTTTTGTTTTTAACGTTTTGTTGATATAGAAGATGTAATAATGCGTGACCAGTACGGTCAGCAGCTGCTGCGGTACGTGCAGCTTGTTCACCACCAAAGTTTTTCGATTGACCACCGAAAGGACGTTGGTAAACACGGCCATTTTCAAAACGAGAAAATGGTAGACCCATGTTTTCTAGTTCAGTAATAGCTTCTGGGCCTGTATTACACATGTATTCGATAGCGTCTTGGTCACCGATAAAATCGGAACCTTTGACGGTATCATACATATGCCATTCCCAGTTATCTTCATGCGAATTACCTAACGCTACTGTAATACCACCTTGAGCAGATACAGTGTGTGAGCGTGTCGGAAAAACTTTAGAGATTAGTGCACATGTTTTGCCAGATTCAGTAATAGCAAGAGCAGCGCGCATACCTGCACCACCGGCACCAATTACTACGGCGTCAAATTCACGAACAGAATATTTCACTTAAACACCCCATAAAACGATTAAACCTACAGCTACGTAAGCAACAGCCATTAGGTTTAGTACAAAGCCTAAGAAAGCACGCAATTTAGCGCCCTTTACATAGTCGGTTAGAACCTGCCAAAGGCCGATACGGGTATGAACCATAATGCAAACTAGGGTGATTAATGTCGCCCCTTTCATTGCTAGGTTAGAGAATAGGCCTGTCCAGGCGTCATATGTGACTTCTGGCATTGCTAAAAAATAGCCAATAATAAAAATTGCATATGCACTGATTATTAATGCCGTTGTGCGTAGAGATACAAAATCTTGTACGCCATCACGTTTAAGAGTTGCTTGATTTAAGACCATATCCACACCCCTGCCAATACAGCAAACACAACGCCAAGTGCCATTGCAATTTTAGCGCTAGTGTTGCCTGATTCAAGTTCTTCCCAATGCCCCATATCCATAATGATGTGACGGATACCACCGATAAGGTGATAACCCAGTACAGAAAGGGTGCCCCAAGCTATAAATTTGGCAATGAATCCGTTAAACAGACCCTTGACGAATTCAAAACCTTCAGCTGAAGAAAGAGACTCTGACCAAGCCCAAATGACAAACGTTAAAGCAAAAAATAATGCAACACCGGTGACGCGGTGAAAAATTGAAGCTTTAGCCGTTGCCGGCATAGATATAGTTGTTAGATCTAGATTTACAGGTCTTTGCTTTTTCACAGTTACTTGCCCATCTTGCCCGCAGTGGGGCTCATCTACTTGTTTTTCTAAAACCCACCAAATGTTTCTGGTGGAACTATCAAAATAAACGTATTAATACTAATAAAGTTCACTTTTTATGAAAAATATTATGTAAAAAAAAGTTTACCCAAATACAAATCGGTTAAAAACCTCCGTTAGTATATATAGCCGGAGGCTCTTTTACAATTCTTGTTTACTTTGAGTCGTTTGCGAATTAGCCAATGGTATAATATTCAATCTATACCGAATATTTATTATACATATATGCATAATACTTATAAAAATTGACTTTAACCCCCTCTTTCACGTTAAAATGTAAAAATGTGCTTAGAATAGATTTTAGAATATAAAAATCAGAATAGTTATCTTAATAGGAGATACATAGATGGCAGATAAGAAAGCCACAGTCCATATTGATGGGCTAGATCCAATCGAACTTCCAATTTATCAAGGTACTGCTGGCCAAGATGTAATTGATGTACGTACACTCGGCTCACATGGTCACTTTACTTATGATCCAGGTTTCATGTCGACTGGTTCTTGTGAATCTACCATCACTTACATCGATGGTGGTAAAGGTGTTTTACTACACCGTGGTTACCCAATCGAGCAGTTAGCAGAAAGCTCTAACTACATTGAGTTATGTTACTTACTATTAAATGGTGAGTTACCAACTAAAGAGCAGTACGATGATTTTGCTACAAAAATCACTCGTAGCACCATGCTAGATGAGAAAATAGCAAACTTCTTCCAAGGTTTCCGCTTTGATGCTCACCCAATGGCAATGCTTTGTGGTGTGGTTGGTGCTTTATCTTCTTTTTACCATGAAGATCTTGATATCACAGACGCAGTTCAACGTAAAACAAGCGCTATTAAATTAGTTGCTAAGTTACCAACAATTGCAGCAATGGCATACAAAACAAACATCGGTCAACCGTTTGTATACCCACGCAATGATTTAAGCTATGCAGAAAACTTCTTACACATGATGTTTTCTGTGCCTGCTGAAGAATACAAAGTAAACCCAGTAACAGCTAAAGCAATGGATAAAATCTTCATGCTTCATGCTGACCACGAACAAAATGCTTCAACGTCAACAGTACGTTTAGCAGGTTCTTCTGGTGCTAACCCTTATGCATGTATTGCTGCGGGTATTGCATCACTTTGGGGCCCTGCTCACGGCGGTGCTAACGAAGCATGTTTAAACATGTTAGAAGAAATTGGCTCAGTTGATCGCATTGACGAATACGTAGCAAAAGCAAAAGATAAAGCGGACCCGTTCCGTCTTATGGGCTTTGGACACCGTGTTTACAAAAACTTCGATCCACGTGCAACAGTAATGCGTCAAACGTGTCATGAAGTGTTAGAAGAGCTAAACATTCAAGATCCATTGCTTGATATCGCAATGAAGCTTGAGCAAATTGCACTTGAAGACCCGTACTTTGTTGAGAAGAAACTTTACCCTAACGTAGATTTTTACTCAGGTATTATCTTAAAAGCGATTGGTATTCCTACAAGTATGTTCACTGTAATTTTTGCAATGGCACGTACTGTAGGTTGGATCTCACACTGGGATGAGATGCTTTCTCAACCTGGCCACAAGATCAGCCGCCCACGTCAGCTTTACACAGGTGAAACAGCCCGTGATTACAAAGCAACTGACAAGCGCTAAGCTTTAAAGTTAGCTTTAAAAGGCCGCTATTGCGGCCTTTTTTATTACATGTTACTTGAGAATTATCTTAAACCGATTACAATTCTTGCCCGAATTGATTAACTTTATGAGCCTATGTCTGTGTCCTTGTTTGATCCTAAAACAATCCGTAATGATTTCCCTACTCTAAATCAGACAATCAATGGCTACCCTTTGGTTTATTTAGACTCGGCTGCAACAACGCAAAAGCCACAATGCGTGATTGACGCTACTAACAAGTTTTACACCTATCAGAATGCAAATGTTCATCGCGGCCGTCACACCCTTAGTGAGCAAGCTACAACGGCTTATGAGCTAGTACGTCAACGCGTTGCTGATTATTTTCAGGTAAGCGGTAATGAAATTGTCTGGACTAAAGGTGCTACTGAGGCGATTAACTTAGTTGCACATGGCCTAAGAAATACATTAACAACTAACGACACCATTTTAATTAGCCCAATCGAGCATCACGCGAATATTGTGCCATGGCAAGAACTCGCGGCATACACTGGTGCAACGTTAAAAGTGCTGCCACTCAATGACGATGCCACCTTTGATATTAACCAGTGCTGTGACGTGATTAAACTCACAAAGCCTGCGCTTCTAGCTGTTACACAAGCCTCTAATGCGCTGGGCAATATTACCGATTTAACCCCGCTGATCACCGCTGCAAAGGCAGTAGATGCGTTAACTTTAGTCGACGGCGCACAAAGCGCTTTGCATTTAAGACCTAATTTAACAAAGCTTGATTGTGATTTTTACGTGTTTTCAGCTCACAAAATGTTGGGGCCAACCGGGTTAGGCGGTTTATATGGCCGCTACAGCGCACTTAATACATTATCACCTTACCAAACAGGTGGTGAAATGATTGAAAAAGTGACCCTAACGCAAAGCACTTATCGTGACGCTCCCGCTAAATTTGAAGCAGGGACGCCAAATATAGCCGGTGTTTTAGGCTTTGGTGCGGCGCTTGAGTATTTAATGGCACTTGATCAGCAAACATTAAAACAATATGAACAACAGTTGTTTATTTATGCAGCGAACGCACTGAATCAAATAGACGGTATTAGTATTTATAGCGACCTAAAATCGAACATTGGTACATTGTGCTTTAATTATAAAAATGAACATCCGTACGATCTGGCAACTTTACTTGACGGCTATGGTGTTGCAGTGCGAAGTGGTCATCATTGTACCCAACCGTTGATGACCCATTTGAAACTAAATGGCTCACTCAGAGCAAGTTTTGCATTTTATAATACGACTAAAGATGTAGACCAATTTATTACTGCGCTTAAAGAATGCATCGCTTTATTAGACTAATTTGGATAAATAATGACTCACACATACCAACTGGTAAGTAAAAACATTGAAAACAGTGCAAGCTGGCAACAGAAATACCGTGAAATTATGTTGCTTGGTAAAACACTCCCGCCATTAGCCGATATATTAAAAACCGACGATGCGCTTGTGCAAGGGTGTGAAAGTAAAGTGTGGATGTTTGTTGAATTTGATTTGACAGAAAATGCATTGGTTGTGATTGGTGATTCTGATACGCGCATAGTAAAAGGCTTATTGGCGTTAATTTTAGCTCTGTATAACGGTTTAACACCAGAAGAGGTGTTAAACATTAATGCCTATGAAGAATTTGAAAAGCTTGGCTTAATTAGCCACTTAAGCGCTTCTCGCGGCAATGGGGTAAAAGCCATGGTTGAAAAAATACAAACCTTAGCTAAACAAAAAGCGCGTTAAGCGCTTTTTATAACAGTATGATAAGCAGCCTGTAGTTAAATATTTAAACGTGCACGCTTATCTAAATATTTTCTCACTGCTTTAGCGGCAACAAAGAAGCCAAAACTTCCAGTGATCATCGTCACTGAGCCAAAGCCATTATTACAGTCCATATTCATACTGCCATCTGCATTTTGTTTCGCATGACACACACTGCCATCGTTACCTGGATAAACAAGCTGCTCTGTTGAATATACACAGTCAATATTAAATTTACGTTTTGGATTAGAACTAAAATTATACTGCTTACGCAAAATATAACGCACTTTTGCAAGCAATGGATCTTGAGTCGTTTTTGCCACATCACCAAAAGTAATTTGACTAGGATCGGTTTGCCCACCTGCACCGCCCGTGGTGATTATAGGCATTTTATTACGCTTACAGTGTGCGATTAATGCTGCTTTTTCTTTTACCGCATCTATACAATCTATTACATAATCAAAACCTTGAATATGCTGTTGAATATTATCAAGGGTAATAAAGTCATCAATCACACTCACTACACACTCAGGGTTGATAAGCTCGCAGCGAGCTTTCATCGCCTCAACTTTAGCTTCCCCTATTGTGCCTGTTAAGGCATGAATTTGACGATTTACATTGGTTGCACAAATATCGTCTAAATCAATTAAGGTGATTTTACCCACGCCTGTACGCGCTAGTGCTTCAGCAGTCCAACTGCCTACACCACCAATACCTACAACACAAAAATGTGCTTGCTGTAACCACTCAAATTGCTGTTGACCATATAGTCGTTTAATACCACCAAAGCGGATATCAGTTACTTGTTCACTCATTTACCAATCCAATTTCCACGGCGTTTGCCAAGAATCAAAATCTTGATGTTTAATCAATTGCGCATACTCTTTACCAGATTGTGGCAACAGGGTATGTTGTATTTTTTGCCCTTTCCATAAAAAATCCAACGCAAATGCATGCAAATAGATGCGATCAGCGGCACTCCCAGAATAACTAGCATCGCCTAATATAGCGGCACCTATACTCTTTAATGCCACCCTGAGCTGATGGGTTTTTCCCGAATAGGGTTTTAATAGGTAAGCTCTAAAACCGCTTTTAAAGCTAAACGAATAAAAACGTGTAATAGCGGGGTTACTCTGTGAGTTTAATAATTTATACGTGCCACGGCGAGACTTAGCCATATCACCTTTAACCCAGCCTTGCTTTTTTTTAGGCTTGGTATCACCAACCGCTAGATAAAACTTGTTAATAGCATGCTGAGTAAATAATTGCGTAAATTCTGCTGCTGCCGCTTTGCTTCGCGCGAGTATAATCAATCCAGAGGTGACCTTATCTAAACGGTGTACCGCAAATAATTTTTCGTTTAACTGTTGCTCAGCTAGTACCACAAAACCGGGGCCTTCTTCAGAATGAAAATTAAGCCCTTGCGGTTTATTTATGATGTAAAAATCATCATGCGTATATTGCACTTTTAATATAGGCGTTTGTGCTGTATTCACACGCTTTTACTTTGAATATGGGCAACCACTTTAGCTAAATCTTCTGGTGTGTCGACTCCTGCATGAGGGGTAACTAATGCTTGCTCTATTTTAATTGCATAACCATGGTATAGCACGCGTAACTGCTCTAACGATTCAAGTATTTCTAATGGTGAAACGCTTAATTCAATATATTGCTTTATAAATCCTGCACGGTAAGCATAAATACCTACGTGGCGTTGGAAAGGCGCTAAATTCAGTGGTTGCTGCTCTGCCATCATGGCGCTTCTATCAAAAGGAATGCTCGCTCTTGAAAAATACAAGGCATTTTTATTAATGTCACTGACCACTTTAACCGCATTAGGATTAAACACTTCATCACGCTCTTCAATAGCAACACTTAAGGTTGCCATTGGTGCCGTTGATTGCGCTAATAATGTTGCCACTTGTGATACGTTATCAGGGGATAACAAAGGTTCATCACCTTGTACATTTACCACGATAGTGTCATCGGCTAAATTAAGTAAATCCACTACTTCGGCTAAGCGCTCTGTGCCTGATTGGTGATCTTCACGCGTCATCAAAACATTACTAGTAAAACGTTTAGCAGCATCAAATACTCTTTGATGGTCGGTAGCAATAACCACCTTGCTGGCTCCTGACAAACAGGCTTTTTCATACACATGCTGTATCATTGGTTTGCCACAAATATCAGCGAGTGGTTTACCTGGCAAACGAGTAGAAGCGTAACGCGCAGGGATAACAACTACGAATTCCACTTTTCTACCTCTTCAAGAGTCAATTCACGAGCTTCATTTTCAAGTAGCACCGGAATATCATCACGTACCGGGTAAGCTAGCTTTGCTGCTGTACTGATCAGCTCTTGGTTTTGTTTATCAAAGCGCAACTTACCTTTACACACAGGACAAGCAATAATTTCGAGTAATTTTGTATCAAAGGCCATGGTGGATCCCTTTTTCTTTTAATAATAAATTTAATGTGTTTATTACTGCTGCAGTTGGTTGAGCGTCAACCGGCAGGTAATACCAATTTGGCTTGGCAAAGTCACGGCACTTAACCGCATCTTTTTCTGTCATTAATATACAATCCTCACCAAATTGAGCAAAGTCATTGGCGGTATAAGCATAATGGTCGCGAAAATGATGTGTTGATAACAACGCTATACCTTGTGCTTTTAATGATGCTTCAAAGCGCTGAGGGTTACCGATTGCACTTACAGCATGCGCTGTTTTTATAGTCGTTTTTATCTCAGTATTATCAGCAACACGTTTAATAATTGATGGCTGCAAGCGATAGCTAAATTCATGTTCAGAACCATTTTCAATGACTAAATCAACACTGTTTAAACGAGAAACCGTTTCACGAAGTGGTCCTGCTGGCATTAAAAAACCATTACCAAATTTTCTTTCGCTATCAACAATACAACATTCAATACTGCGTGCCATTTTGTAGTGTTGCATGCCATCATCAGAAATGATTACATCAAGCTGAAACTGATGATTGAGCATTTCTATATTCTGCTGTCTATTTGGCCCCACAACTAACGGACATTGTAAACGGTTAAATAAAAGTACCGGTTCATCCCCAGCTTCTAAAGTCGTCGTATTTGCAGTTACTAATAATGGATAATGAGCTGCTTGCCCACCATAGCCGCGACTAATTAAACCAACAGATAAGCCTTGAGCGGTTAAGTAATCATGTAGCCACAATACAAATGGAGTCTTACCATTGCCGCCAACACTTATATTGCCAACAACAATTACTGGAGTATTACTAACAAATGGCTTAAAAACACCCACTTCGTAGCAGTATTTGCGCACTAGAGCAACACAGCCAAAAAAAGCGGACAGTGGTAATAACAATAAGGTAATTAAGCTAAAAGGTTTGTACCAGCTTTGCTCTATTTTACTCACCCCTGCTCACCAAACTGCATTTTACAAAGAGCTGAGTAGGTACCATCGTTAGTCAGTAATTCAGTATGCGTACCACTTTCTATCACTTTACCGTTATCAATCACATAGATACGGTCACTATTTTCAATAGTCGATAGCCTATGAGCGATAACAATAGAGGTTTTATCTTTCATTAATATATCAAGAGCATGTTGGATAAGCTTTTCAGACTCAGTATCCAAGGCCGAGGTCGCTTCATCTAAAATTAAAATAGGCGCGTCTTTTAAAATAGCACGGGCAATCGCAATACGTTGACGTTGCCCGCCTGAAAGCATTACCCCATTCTCGCCAACCATAGTGTTAAGTTGCTCAGGTAAGTCTTTTACAAACTCCCACACATGGGCTTGTTTTGCAACGTCATGAAGCTCTTCGATAGAGATTTCGCGTTGTAAACCATAACAAATATTATTGGCAATCGTGTCATTAAATAGCACCACTTGTTGCGACACTAACGCAAATTGACGGCGAAGATCAGTAAGCTTATATTCATTAAGAGCAATGCCATCGAGTAAAATTTCGCTTGGCGCTTCTAAGTCATAATATCGGGGTAACAAGTTAGAAATAGTCGATTTACCCGAGCCAGAGCGGCCAACAAGGGCAATACTCTCACCGGCTTTTATGTTCAGTGATAAATCGTTAAGCACGGCTTCATCCTTGGTTGGGTATTTAAAGGTCACATTTTTCACCTCAATATGCCCTTTTACCTTATCAACCGAAAAGGTACCCGTGTCTTTTTCAATTTCTTCATCTAACACTAAAAAAACACTCTGAGCAGCTGAAATACCTCGCTGTAAGTCACTGTTTACATTGGCAAGTTGCTTTAATGGGCGCAGTAGCATCATCATCGATGAGATGAGTACGACAAAATCCCCAGAGCTAATACTGTCTATCATAGAGGGCATCGACACAACCCATAAAATAACAGCCATAGCACTGGCAGCCAAAATTTGAATAATAGAGACACTTAGCGCTTTAGTCGCATCCATCTTGATACGTTGTTGGCGGTTATGATTATTAATTTTAGAAAATTGATCAATTTCTTGTGTTTGCCCACCAAAGCCATGGATCACTTTGTGACCACTGAGCATTTGCTCTGAACTACGGGTAACTTGTCCCATCGCTGACTGAATATTTTTCGAGATATGACGAAAGCGTTTAGACACCACAGCTACTATGATAGCCACAAGCGGGATAATAACTAAAAAGATTAACGACAACTGCCAACTGGTATAAAACATCACAGCGAGTAAAAACACCACAAAAGCGCCTTCACGCACAACAATAAGCAGTGCTTTGGTGATTGCTTGTTGAACTTGCTCGGTGTCAAAGGTAATTTTAGAAATCAAATCGCCGGTTGAGTTTTTATCGTGAAAGGACACCGGTAAATGTAAAATGTGTTCAAACAATTCTTGGCGCAGCGCCCTCACGACTTGTGAGCCTACATAGCTTAAACAGTAAGATGACATAAAGTTAAATACGCCACGCCCGATAACCAGCGCAATAACCACAAATGGCGCATAAGTAAGTACCTGGCTGTTACGCTCGTTTAAACCTTCATCGATAAACGGCTTCATCAGTTGAATGAATAATGCATCCATACCTGAATAACCTATCATTCCTATAATCGCGACGATGGCAATCGACTTATAAGCGCCAACGTAAGAAACAAGCCGTTTATATATTTGTGTAGTACTTTGTTCCATAACACTCTCTAAAACCAGTAACAGCCCCTATTGTATCCTTAGCAACAGCAAAACAAAACGTCAATCTTTGATAAACCAATAACTTTCCGCCCCTCTTGCGGTACTCAGCTCTAAGTGTTTAGCATAAAAATTAACCCGAATTTGTCCTACATCACCGGTGCTATATTGTTTGGCGTTTATTTTATTGTAACGCTTAACTACCGCTTTACTTGGAAATTGCCACTGGCCTTGATACGCACTTGAATGAATCACGAATGTTGGGTTTACGGCCTTGATAAACTCAACACTGGAGGAGCTATCACTGCCGTGATGAGGACTTAACAAAACGGTACTTTGTAAATCACGCCCTCGTTTAATTAATTTAGACTCCCTCGCCTTTGATATATCACCAGTGAGAAGCACACTATGGTTGGCACTTGAGATTTTAACGACACAGGAATTATCATTACTGTTATTAAACTCCTCTTTTGCAAAGGTTTGAATACTCAAACCTTGAAAGTATATTTTTGTCGCTATGCAGTCTTTATATACACCACCTGGATGAAAATAATCAAAGCTCCATGCATAACCGGCTTTTTTAAAGTGCGCAGCGCCTCCTGAATGGTCGTTATCTTGATGGCTTACAATCGAGTTAGTTACTGTTAGGTTATGAGCATTAATATAGGGTAGTAAAACACTAGTGACACGACTAAAGCGATTAAAATAACTCGGGCCAAAATCATAAATAAACGCATGTTTATCTTTTTCTATCAGTACCATTAAACCGTGGCCTACATCAAATACGTTTAACTGCCAAAGGCTGGTTTGCGTAAAGTAATAGTTAAAAAGCAAAGTCAAAATCGGAATGCAGGCTAGTAAGCGAAGCTCAATAAAATAAAGTAAGGGTACAACACTATAAAGCAGCACCACGGTGGTCATACTTATCTGTCCGACATTAAGCCAACGTACCTGCTGAGGTATTGCCTGCAGCATTTGGTAAAAATAGGCCAATGGAAAATCATATAATACGATAAATGCGTACCAATCGGTTAATAATCCCAGTAACACACTTAAAAATAAAGCAGGCATTAATACAAAAGATAAAATGGGAATAGCGACTAGATTTAAAACTAAACCCGCTAAACTCACACCATTAAAAAAGTATAATGACAAGGGTAATAAGCCAATAAATAATCCCAGTTGAATAATAAATAATGTTCGTATATTGGCTAGTAATGAGTTACCCCGAAGCGGAAATTGCTTTAAAACAATAAAAATAATACATACTGCTAAAAACGAAAAGTAAAGCCCTGGGTTTAATACACTAAATGGGTTAATCGCTAAAATAATGACCAGTGCGAATAAAATACTGCGCCACCTCAATGACTGCTTTGCCAAATAATAAAGTAGCAAATAACAGCCCAACATAATTAAAGCGCGGGTTGCAGAAATGATAAAATCACTTAAATAAACATAAATAAAAGCTACAACAAAACCAACAGCGCTATAAACAATAGAAACATTTAATGCTTGATTTAGTTCAGGTTTAACCAACTTAAGACAAAACCGTGTGACAAAATAACAAAAACCAAACACTAGAGAGATATGTAACCCAGAAATGGCTAATAAATGACTTAACCCAAGACTCTGCATTAACTCTTTATGCTCGAATGTCATTAAAGACTTATCGCCAGTTAACAACGTATAATAGAGCCAATTAAGCTCAGCATTATTTACCAACTTTTTGACATAAACTCTATAGGCTGAAACGGCATTACTTTTTTGAGAGCTTTTAATATTAAGCTGTTTATTGAGCACCGTACCTTTAAACGCTATCTTTTGTGTAAAAGCATAAAGCTGATTATCAAAAACAGTAAAATTCTTAATGGATCTATAGTTTTTAAGTCTCACTTGAGCATTAAAAGCATCACCAGAATGAATTGGTTGTGCAAAATTGATACTTAATAAGGCATAAGGTGCCCTAAAGTGACTATATTCACTGTCTTCCAAACGCGTTAATTTAACTTTTACATATTGGGGAGGTGTAGCAGAAATAACCTCTTCTACAACAACATCGACTGAATAAGCATATTTTTTGTGCTGTTCAGGTAACTCAAATGAATAAAACAAGATAAAATGTGCTGCTACGCAGCAAATACCGCAAATAAAGCCTAACAATACAGTTAAAAACGGCTTAAAATACGTGCTCACAATGAGGATTGAAATTGTGATAATTGTAAATTCAAGGGTTTGATAATAAAACACGGTAATAACGACACCGACAACAAATCCAAGACTCATCCACACAGACGTAAATGGTTGCTTTAAATGGCTAAAAAAACGATCCAACGGTTTTTACCTGATCCAAATAAAATTAGACATCACAAATCACTAAAAATATTTGGTCGTCTTTTGCATGATGCTAACCTTTGGCATTTAAATCGACGCTCAGCACGCGGTGCTTTTGCCGTTGGACTTTTCTTTGCATTCATCCCTGTTCCTTTTCAAATGGTGCTAGCCGCTGCCGCAGCCATAATCTTAAGAGTTAATTTGCCTATATCAGTTGCTTTAGTGTGGATCACTAACCCACTTACAATGCCACCTATCTTTTACGGCTCGTACTTGGTTGGTACATTAGTGCTAAATCAACCTGAGCAACATTTTGCGTTTGAAGCAAGTTGGGCATGGTTTATAGAAAGTTTAACGACAATTGGCCCCGCTTTTTTAGTGGGTTCGCTTGTGTGTGCATCTATTGCCAGTGTTATTGGCTATTTTGGTATTGACTTGATTTGGCGCCGCTCAGTAAGAAAAGCTTGGATATCTAGAAATAACTAGCGCCTACTTCTCCATAAAGGGCTGCTCTTTACCTTAATATAGACAAAAAAAAACCAACTTAACAAGTTGGTTTTTTATAAACGAATAGTATTACCTAGAAACGAAAAACGCGTCTTAATCCAACTAATGGCAGCAATAGTAAACCAAACCATGAGAAACTGGCTGAGCTACGTTCATAAAACTCTGTATCTGGAGCTTTACAGTTTTCAACTTCACCATTAGCAATCGGTGAAAGTTTTACCGCAACAGCAACACTTTCATATTGAATATTGCCATTAATATCAGTTACAACTTCGCCTCGTGAATTTAACTTTTCAACCGTTTTAGTTGCTACACCAAATACCTCATTGTTTTCGTTGATTGATTTCGCTTCTACCATTTTATAACTAAAACTAGTCTCACCATCACTGTCAAAACAAGGTAGTAAACTATTTAGGTTTGTGATTTTGTCATCGCCAATTTTATAAAGAAAGGCTTCTGAGCGTCTTGTGCTGGCTGTATCACCAACCTCACCCTCACCTACGATGTAACCTTGGTTATTAATGTCATTCGCGTATGAGTTTGAGCTAGTAAAATAATCTTCAGGAAATACGGTCGTATTAGTATTTATATTATGATGAAAGAACTTGGCGATTAAACTACCTTCAATACCTTTTGAAGCATAACCAACCACAATGTCATTATCATTTATCGCGAATGCTTTACCAGCTTGCCAATCATCTTGCTGGTTTATAAAATCAACCACTTCACCGTCTTTAAAATAAGTTGGCATAGTTAAAATTGTCGAATCTCTGTCAAAATAACGAGTGTTCGAAAAACCGACCGCTACATCATTTTTATTAACCGCTAATGCATTACTAATAAAAGGATTAGTGTCCTCATCTTCTTCTGGAGTAAGCGCTAAACCCAACAGCTCTGTTGAAGTCACATTATAGGCACTATCTAGAGTCCATTTAACCGCTGTTTTATTGAATAAACCACGCGTACTTCGACTGTTAAGTGATTCAATACAGGCCATTACCGGTTCATCAAGGCCATCACAATTATCAGTAATTGTGGTTTGTCTCTCAGCAGGAATACTGACCGATACATTACCAACAACAATGTAACCTGTGTCAGTGGCAACAATATCAGATGCTTTACTAGTCCCACCGTGTTCAGTAAATTCTGGAACAAACGGCACTTCAACACCATCTGCAGATATTAAAATCCCACGTTCTATGAAGTCACGGGTAAACCACGTTTCTTCCTCTGTTTCGCCATCTGGTGTAAAACTCACTTTATCAAAAGGAGCACTGCCCCAGCCAACAGTCGTTCCGTCTTCTGCAACGCCATTATAAAAATTACTTGTCGAGCGGGTCAGACCGTCGTAATCAACAGAAGCGATATCAAATAAAGGCTGCTCAGTTATTACACCACTATTATAATTTGTAGCAATAATTGAACTGATTTTTTGATACTCAAAGTTAGATGACAAGTTTGATAAAAAACGAACCATAAAAGTATGCGCATCAGCATTAGTGTAAATCGCATCGTTATTTTCTATGTCATCAAGCGTAAAGGTTATTTCTTTGTCAATTTCTTTAAACCTTGCCACTTCCGCGTCGTAAGCACTATTGATTGAACTTTCTGTAAAATCAATATAACTAATATCAATAGGTAGGTTGTATAAGCCATTAGCAACGCCAATGACATGGCCACTTTCACTCACATCAGTAACATATGTATGTTTTGCAGCTTCAAAGTCACCTAATTCGGTTAACTGGTACGTTGCACTCAATGCTGATGTACTCAGTGTAGCCAAAACACTGGCCGCGAGTAATTTATATTTCATTTTATTCCTTACTACTGATTCTTTAATTCTTCAAGTTCTTCCCAACGCTCAAAAGCGGCTTCAAGGTCAGACTCAAGTTGGGCTAAATGGTTCAATTCCTTGGCTGTTATATCACTGTCTTGCTTGAAAAAATCTTCATGACTTACTCGTTCTTGTTGTTTTTCAAGTTCAGCTTCAAGTTGCTCCATTTTATTAGGTAGTTGCTCTAGTTCAAGTTTTAATTTGTAAGAGAGTTTATTTGCTTTGTTATTGCTTTTAACTGGCGTTGGCTCTGTTTTTTCAACTTTTTTGACTGGCTGCTTTTGCAACTCTTTGTTCTGCTCCGCCAAATAGTTGGTATACGCTTCATAATCACTGTAGCCACCAACTATATCAGTGACTTTGCCGTTACCTTCAAATGCCCAAACACTCGAACAGGTATTATCAATAAACTCTCGGTCGTGGCTTACTATAAGCACAGTACCTTGATATTGGTTAATAATATCCTCAAGGAGCTCTAATGTTTCTATATCTAAGTCATTGGTAGGCTCATCGAGCACTAATATATTTGAAGGTTTCAAAAATAACTTGGCTAATAACAACCTGTTTTTCTCACCACCTGAAAGTGCTTTTACCGGTGTACGAGCACGTGCTGGCGGAAATAAAAAGTCTTGTAAATAGCCTAACACGTGACGTGAGCGTCCGCCCATCATCACTTCTTGCTTTCCTTCCGCAACGTTATCTTGAACGGTCGCTTCTTCATCAAGCTTCTCACGGTACTGATCGAAATATGCAAACTCTAAGTTAACACCTTGCTTTATTTCACCACTGTCTGCTTTTAAATCACCAAACAACAATTTTAATAGCGTTGTTTTACCAATACCATTAGGCCCCACCAAACCAATACGATCGCCACGCATCACTAAGGTAGAGAAATCATCAGCTATCACTTTGTCTTTAAATGCATGATTTAAGTGTTTAGCTTCAAATACTAGTTTACCTGAACGATCAGCTGTTTCGATATTGAAATCAGTTTTACCAACTTGTTCCACACGTTGTTTACGTTCATTACGTAATTGTTTCAGCTCACGAACACGGCCTTCATTACGGGTTCGACGGGCTTTAACACCTTGGCGGATCCACGCTTCTTCTTCCGCTAAGCGTTTATCAAACAATGCATTTTGTGTTTCTTCTACTTTTAAATCATGCGCTTTTTGTTCTAAGTAAGTTGCATAATCACCAGGATAAGAAATTAGTTTACCGCGATCTAAATCTAAAATACGTGTAGCAACAGCTCGAATAAATGCACGGTCATGCGATATAAATACAATACCGCCTTTAAATTCTTTTAGGAATTGCTCTAACCACATTACACTTGTCATATCCAAGTGGTTAGTAGGCTCATCGAGCAGTAATAAATCAGGCTCACTCACTAAAGCACGCGCTAATGCAACTTTACGTAACCAACCACCAGAAAGCGACTCAAGTTTCGCATCAGGAGTTAGCTCTAATTGAGTAAGTACAAGCTGAATTCGGCTATCAAAACGCCAGCCATCTGCCGCCTCTAATTTATTAGATAAACGCTCTAATTTATTTAATAGTTGATCAGTGCAATCTGTTTGCAATTGTGTGCTTACATGATGAAAATCAATAAGTAAGTTAGCAATTTCGGGCATTCCTTGGGCAACGTAATCAAATACAGTGCCACTTGCCCCTTTAGGTGGATCTTGCTCTAAACGCGATATTTTTAAACTACCAACTTGGTTTATTTCGCCATCATCAAGTATTACTTGACCGTCGAGTACTTTTAAAAGCGTTGATTTACCTGCACCATTGCGACCTACAATACACACACGTTCGCCACTTTCGATTACTGCATCTGCATTATCAAGTAATGGGTGTGTACCGTAAGCTAATTGTGCTTTTGAAATTCTAATTAAATCCATAGTTAATCTTTACTCTTATTCTGCTTGCGCTAAAAACTGCTGCGCCTGAGGTGCAGTAAAAGGCCAAAATAATTGTTGGCCTTGTTGATTTTTTAAAACCGGAATGCTTATTTGATACTCTAAAATTAATGCGTCATCGCTCATAATATCAATAAGTTGTAATTCATCGGTTGATGAAAGTAACGGTTTTAACAGCTGCTCTGCTTGCTCGCACAAGTGGCAGCCGTCGGTGTGATATAAAATCCACTTAGCCATGTTTAATTAACCAGCTATTATGAATTTTTTTATTTCGTTTAAAGTCAGGAGATAAGGTTTTTTCAGAAATATTTTCTGCTTTTAACCCTAACCCCATCAAGCCAACTTCATCCATTACAAAACCGCGTTTATTATTAGAGAATATTAGCGTACCCGATGGGCTCAATATTTTTTTAACCCAAGTTAACAGCTTAATGTGGTCGTTTTGCACATCAAACGCGTCTTTCATTCGTTTAGAATTTGAAAAAGTAGGCGGATCTAAAAAGATCAGGTCATACTGCCCTTGTGCATACTCTAGCCATTTTAAACAATCTGCTTGCTCAAAACGATAACGTGTATTGCTAATATCGTTAAGCGCAAAGTTATCTTGACCCCACTTTAAGTAGGTTTTAGATAAATCAACGGTAGTAATCGCTTTTGCGCCACCAATGGCTGCATGAACTGAGGCGGTTCCTGTGTATGCAAACAGGTTCAAAAAGCGCTTATCTTTTGCGTTTTCTTGAATGTAACGACGTGCAAGGCGATGATCTAAAAATAGCCCCGTGTCTAAGTAGTCAAATAAATTAACTTTAAACTTAGCACCAAACTCTTCTACTACCATGGTTCTATTTTGCTTAGCCATGGGTGTATATTGCTCTTCACCCTTTTGCTTTTTACGTACTTTTACAGCAATGTTTTCAGGTGCAATATCAAGTTGTTGTGCTGTCAAGCTAATAACATCTTGTAAACGCTTCTCAGAGGTTTTTTCATCAATCTCTTTCGGTGCTGCGTATTCAAAAATAACCGCTGAATCACCATAAATATCAACCGCAACGTTGTATTCAGGAATATCTGCATCGTAAACACGATACGCATGGACTTGATTTTGCTTAAGCCAATTTTTTAAGCCTTGCTTGTTCTTTTTCAGGCGATTAGCAAATGCCATCGAGCCTTCGAAGTTTAAAGCGGGTTTGTCATCAGAGGTAAGGCTGACTTGCTTGTCATCAAGCTGATACAGGTTTAATTCAACATCAAGGGGGCCATTTTTAAATTTATAGCGTTTTTGCTTCACTAATTTAAGTAATTTAAACAGGCTTTCATCCATGCCCAGTAGAGCGAGTTTCCAATGATTAAAGTGCTTTTTAAAACCAACACCTAAGCTACGATGCAGGTTTACAAGTTCAGCCATAGAACCAATACGCTCACCATAAGGTAAGTTAGAAATAACAACACCCGGCAATTTTGCAACGCTCGTCAGTTTTGTCGCATCGCTTTGCTTAAATTTAATCACCGTATCAAGCTCTGCACGCTGCGCATTAGCAATCGCTTTATCAAGTACTTGTGCATCGTAATCATGGCCAATTAACCATAATTTAGGATCAGTAATATTCGCTAAAAGTTGCTCTTTAAGTTCTTTGAATTTTGCCACTCTAAAGCTAGGTAAACGCTCAAACGCGAATCCTTCACGGAATAATCCAGGCGCTTCATTACGTGCCATTCCAGCCGCTTCTATTAAAATAGTGCCGGCACCACAACATGGATCGAATAGTGGTTGATTGACATTTTCGAGCCAGCCACTACGTTTTATTATTGCCGCAGCTAAATGCTCTTTTATGGGTGCTTTGCCTTGACCTTGACGGTAACCACGCTCTGATAAACGCGGCCCTGAGTAATCAATATAAAGTGAAACGCCATGACGATTTAAACGTGCAACCACTCGCACATTGGCATCTTGCTTATCTACATTTGGTCGCTGTTCAAATAAATCGTTAAAGTAATCAACAATCGCATCTTTAATTACTAAACCAGAAAACTGGGTATTTTTAAGTGAATCGTTTGTGCCATTAAAATCAACAGCAAAAGTTTGTGTTGGGCCAAACCATTCTTGCCAAGGTTGTAAGCGTGCAAATTTGTACAAGCTGTCTTTGTCATTTACGCCTTCTTTTTCTTCAATAAGCATAAGTACACGCGTAGCAAAGCGTGTAGATAAACACACTTTTTGCGCTAGCAATGAGTCAGCCTCAAAGCGAACAGAACCCACAGTTTGCTTTGACACCGTAGCGCCAAGTTCTGTAAGTTCATCAACCAATAAATTTTCGATTCCGATAGAAGTAAGTGCGATAAATTGCAAAGTAAAAACCCTTAATAGCTAATTGCGCGGGATTATAACATAGGTTTGCGTACAAATACGCCTTAAACAAGCCTCAAAGACTAAATTAGGCTAAGCTGTTTGGCTATCGTACTGTGAGGTAATTAAGGGGTGAACTCGGTTGTTTAAAACGCGGATAACTTCAAACTGGGCAAGTGATAGATTGTCATCTAGTGCAAAGGTTTCGCTTAAATTAATGCACACAGAAGCATCTGGACAATGCTCTATAATTAAAAACTCGCCAGTTTGTGATTCTGAGCTTAAATTAATAACCGCTTCAGTACTAGGTGTACTACCAGTATACGGTTTGAAAAACCAACTTTTTGCCAACACTGGTTTTAATTGAAATTTAACTGCCGTTGCATTGAGCGCTATTTGGCATAACTGGGCAGGATTCCATAAATTAAACTGCGCAAGGTAATAATAAACTTGCTCATAAAAGGCTGCATCTTCAAGGCTGAAGTATGGGTTTTCAAAAGCACAATCGGTGAGCTGTCTAAGCTTATAAGGTGTACAAAGTTGCATATCGTCATTTAAATCAAGCAGTAAGCGGTTTTTTTCAGCACACGCTATCCACTGCCATTGCTTTGACGCTTGTAACATTTGCTCCTCCCTACTTAGTACTTAAAAAATAAAATAAGACAATAAGCTTAGAGTATAGCTGCTTTTGACCATTTTTAAAACGTCTTTTTAGAACATTTATCGAACGATCAAAAGCTTACATAACTGATCCTTATAAGTCGTTAATGATCGACTTGACCAATTGCGGTCCTTTGTATATGAAACCGGTATAAACTTGAACTAAATCTGCACCCGCATTAAATTTTTCTTTTGCTGATTTAGCATCATCAATACCACCCACACCAATAATAGGTAACTGATTGTTTGTTAAACGCTTGAGTTCAGAAACAACATGGGTGGAACGCTCCCTAACTGGCGCTCCTGATAAACCGCCTGCCTCATCAGCATACTGCTGACCTTGCACTAAGCTACGCTCTAAGGTGGTATTTGTGGCTATAACACCATCAATTTTATTATTTAACAGTGACTCGCTCACTTGTTCAATTTGAATTGGATCTAGGTCTGGCGCAATTTTCACCAACATAGGCACATGCTTATTATGCTTGGCAATTAAATCAAGCTGTTCGTTTTTCAAGCTTTGTAATAAGTCATCTAATGCTGCGCCATATTGCAGGTCTCGTAAGCCAGGGGTATTGGGTGATGAAATATTTACAGTGATGTATGATGCATGCTCAAACACTTTACGCATACAGTGAATGTAATCATCTTTACCCTGCTCATTTGGTGTATCTTTATTTTTACCAATATTGATACCTAAAATACCATCGTATTTAGCTGCTTTAACATTGTTAACTAAATTATCAACACCTTTGTTATTAAAGCCCATACGATTAATAATTGCATTTGACTGCGGCAACCTGAATATCCGCGGCTTATCGTTCCCCGCTTGAGGACGCGGTGTTACTGTACCCACTTCTACAAAGCCAAAACCCATTTGAGCGAATGCCTCAATACACTCCGCATTTTTATCAAGACCTGCAGCAAGCCCTACTGGGTTTTTAAATTCGAGGCCTAAAAAGTTCACTGGTTTATTTGCCACGCTTTGTGACCATGCAGCACTTAATGGCGTGTTAGCAAAGCGACGTAAGTTATTAAGAGCAAAATCATGGGCCCACTCCGCATCACGGGTAAACATAAAACGGCGAGCTAAATCGTAGAACATGAATATAATCCTCTTAAAATTGTAGACAAAAAAATACCTCAGACAAGGCTGAGGTATTATATAACAAAAACTGTTTAACGATTAGTTTTAATCATTAGCAGTTTGTTACTTTGCTGATGTATCACAATTGTGACCGAGTAACATGAGCTCTCTTAATGCCACTGAGAACTTAGCAAAATCGTGACTTTGCGATGTTTTAAACTCTGTCAACATTTGCTTCCAACGTTGAAGTAACAGATCTTGACTATCCATCCATTGTTCAATTTGACCATCTACATCACTGCTTTCACCTTCAAAGCTGTTTAATACCACTTCTGACAAGGTGCGTTGCTGCCAATCTAACTCTTCACGATATGATGCACGCGCTAATGCCTGCCAATGGTTAGAAACCGGTTGATTAGTGATTTGATCTAAGAACCAATGTAGTCCCATTTGCGCACCTAATTTAAAGTAAGTGTGCGACACCATATCGATTTTACGATTAGAGTTTTGAGCAATTTGCGTTAAATCCATTACCGAGAACAAGCTTGATAACGACACAATGCGCTGTGCGATATCTGTAGGTACACCGCTTTGTGTTAGTTCTTCACGGGCACTTACAATACGATCGCTTTCTGTTTTAACGATGTATTTAGTTAAGTTTTCACTTAAATCGGCAAATGTTGGTGAGAAAATTTCAATCGCTTGCTCAATTGATTGTGCTTTGGTGCGATGACGAAGGAACCAACGTGTAGCGCGACGAACTGTACGACGTAACTGGTATAACATTTCTGTTTGTACGTTCGATGGTATTTTATTATCTAAATCACTAATAGATAACCATGTTTCACGCATTTGGAAAATTTCACTTGCGATTGAATAACACAATGCAATTTCAGCTTCGTTTGCACCGGTTTCTTCATTCATTCGCACCATAAAGTTTAAGCCCATATCATTAACAATATTATTTGCTAACTTAGTGGCAATAATCTCTTTGCGTAGTGGATGATTATCCATAGCATCATTAAACTTCTCACGTAATGGGCGCGGGAATGATTTAACTAATAACTGACGGTAATATGGATTCTCAGTAATTTCATCCGTTACCAAAGACTCTTTTAGCACCATTTTCGCGTAAGAAACTAGTACAGATAGCTCAGGGCGTGTTAAATCTTTACCTGCAGCGGCGCGCTCTGCTAACTCTTCATCTGTAGGAATAAACTCAATTGCACGGTCTAGCTTACCGTCTTTTTCAAGTGCATGAATAAAGCGAATTTTTTCTTTAAGCGTTGAGGTCCCTTTAGATTGAGTGATCGACAAAGTGTGCGTTTGACGATAACAATCTTTAAGTACTAATTCAGACACTTCATCGGTCATTGAGTAAAGTAACTCATCACGTTGCTTACGCGTTAAGTCGCCTTCAGCAACTAAACCATTGAGTAAAATTTTAATATTTACTTCGTTATCTGAACACGCAACCCCGCCCACGTTATCGATGAAGTCAGTATTTACACGACCGCCTTGAGCTGCAAATTCAATACGACCTAATTGGGTTGCACCTAAGTTACCGCCTTCGCCAAATATTTTAGCACCAAGATCTTTACCGTTAATACGCAAGGCATCATTGGCACGGTCCCCTACATCGGCATCCGTTTCTTTCGAATGCTTGATGTAGGTCCCTATACCACCATTCCAAAGTAAATCATGATCCATCATTAATGATGCTTTGATCAATTCATTCGGTGTCATGCTGGCTTTTTTAGTGCCTAACATTTTTTTCATCTCAGGGGTCAGCGTAATCGACTTAGCAGCACGCGAGAAAATACCACCGCCGCTTGAAATTAGCTCTTTATTGTAATCTTCCCATGATGAACGTGGTAAATTAAATAAACGTTCGCGCTCTGGATAAGAAGCCGCTGCATCTGGATTTGGATCAACAAAAATATGTAGATGGTTAAACGCCACTTGCAAACGAATGTGCTTTGATAACAACATACCATTACCAAATACATCACCGGCCATATCCCCGATAGCAACTGCTGTAAAATCTGTGGTTTGACAGTTAATATCCATTTCACGGAAATGACGTTTTACAGACTCCCAAGCGCCACGAGCTGTAATACCCATCTTCTTATGGTCATAACCTACAGAACCACCTGATGCAAACGCATCACCTAGCCAGAAGTTATATTCGTTTGCGATACCATTGGCAATATCAGAGAATGTTGCAGTGCCTTTATCCGCTGCTACTACTAGGTACGCATCGTCTTCATCATGGCGTGTAACATCAACAGCAGGTACAATTTCACCACGGTCAATATTATCTGTGATATCTAATAAACCACGAATGAAGATTTTATAACATTCTTGGCCTTCTTTAATAAACGCTTCACGTTCACTAGGTAGTTGTTTACATACAAATCCACCTTTTGAGCCTACCGGCACAATCACGGTATTTTTCACTTGTTGCGCTTTAACTAAGCCAAGTACTTCTGTACGGAAATCTTCACGACGATCTGACCAACGCAATCCACCACGGGCAACTTTACCAAAGCGTAAATGCACACCTTCAACACGTGGAGAATAAACAAATATCTCAAACGCTGGTACAGGTAGTGGGACTTCTGGAATTAAACTTGGCTGAATTTTAAGTGAGATGTAAGACTTAAATTTGCCTTCAGCATCTTTTTGGAAGTAGTTAGTACGTAATGTAGCAACAATCATATCAACGTATAAACGGATAATACGATCATCATCAAGGTTCGCTACGTTTTCTAACTCTGCATAAATTTCTAAGCCTAGTTTTTCAAGTGTTTTAGCACTTGCAGGGCTTTTTACAGAGAACTTTTTAGAGAATAAGTTAACAATTTTAGCGGCAATATGCGGGTAATTTGCAAAGGTACTTTCAATATACGTTTGCGAGAAAGTAACCCCTATTTGGCGCATGTATTTTGCGTATGCACGTAAAATTGATGATTCACGACCCGTTAAACCACCCATTAACACTAGACGGTTAAAGCCATCGTTTTCTAAACGGTTTGCCCATACACTGGTTAATGCAGCGCGAAAACGTGCAGAGATCTTATCAAAATCAGCCATCCCTTTGCTGTCAATTAGCATAGAGAAATCCATGACCCAATTTACGCCACCATCACTAGTTTTAACCGAGTATGGCGTTTCACCTACAACACGTAGACCAAAGTTTTCAAGCATTGGCATAACATCAGATAAATGAATTGGCTCATCTTTATGGAATAAGCTTAAACGCACAATATTGCTGCTTGCTTCTTCTTGTGGGCGATAGAACAACATTTCTAACTTGTTATCATCGCTTAGCATTTCTAGCTTTTCAATATCGACCACTGCAGCGCTAGGTAATACTTCTTCTTTGTATGAGCGTGCAAAGGCATTGCAATATTTACGGTTTAATTCATTACCACGGGCCTCACCAGCAGATTCAAGTAAGGCTGATTGTAATTTATCTTCCCAAGTACGAGCGGCTTCTATTAGGTTGTTTTCTATGTCTTTCACGTTAAATTCAATATTGTTGTCGGTCACACGAACAGTGTAATGGGTACGCGCCAGTGTAGACTCAGAGAAATAGGTAGTAAATTCGACTTTAACGTCAGAATTAAATGCGTTGGCTAAAATAGCCTGCGTTTCGCGACGAAGCGCTGTGTTATAACGCTCTCGAGGTACATAAACCATGCATGATAAAAAACGACCATATGCATCTTTACGAACAAATAAACGACACATGTCGCGTTCTTGTATTTGCAATACGCCCATGGCAACTTCAAGTAACTCATTCTCTCGAGCTTGAACCAGTTCGTCACGTGGGTAAGTTTCTAATATATTTAATACGGCTTTGTATGCATGTGTCCCTTTAGCGAAGTCACACATATCCATAATACGATTAATTTTACTTTTAAGAACCGGTACATCAGCAGCGCTATTGTTGTAAAAGTTTGATGAAAACAAACCGATGAAACGATCTTCACCAATAACATTGCCTTTGTCATCAAAACGTTTTACACCCACATAATCTATGTAAGCTGGACGGTGAACGCGAGACAATGAATTAGTTTTAGTTAAAATTAATAGGTTGCTACTGCGTGCCTCTTGGCGCGCCACTTCAGGTAACTCAGAAAGCAAACGTGTATGCTCAGCATCAGAGTTTTTCATTAACC
Organism: Pseudoalteromonas sp. Scap03; assembly: GCF_013393115.1. Classification (GTDB taxonomy): domain Bacteria; phylum Pseudomonadota; class Gammaproteobacteria; order Enterobacterales; family Alteromonadaceae; genus Pseudoalteromonas. The sequence goes on from NZ_VDEU01000001.1 coordinate 2,647,544, forward strand.
CTAAGCTGGTATCCATTTTACCCTTTAATTGATAGTCGCCCTGAACTGGTGAAAGTTCATATTGGCGATAACCCATTAATGTGAAATTGTCTTTCACTAACCAATCTAAAAATTCAACGGTTTCATTTATTTCGTTATCACTTTTATCTTTATGGCTTTTAGGCAAGCTTTTGCTTACCGCGATTAATTTTTCGCGAATAGGCTGCCAATCTTCAACCGCAATCGATACATCAACGAGTACTGATTCAAGTTCTTTTTTGAAAGACTCAATAACAGTTGCATCTGTTTGACGGTCAATTTCTATGAAGAATACAGTTTTTGTTGATGTTGATTCTTGCTCTGCTTTTAAGCTTGATAACCCTGATATTTTATCGTTCTTATCACGTTGAATTTTCAGCGGGCTATGAAGAAGTAAATGAGAGGCAATGTTTTCTCGTGTCATGGCCATTCGTACAGAGTCCACTAAAAACGGCATGTCTTTAGCAATGATCTCTACAATGGTATGTGATGACTGCCAGCCATCTTTAGCCACTTCAGGGTTGAAAACGCGAATAACTGCGTCATCTGATGTATTTTTTTCTAGCGAATTCCAAAGGCTGAGTGCAGCACCATATAAGTCACTGTCGTTGCGATTTGCCAAATCCTCTTTAGACATATTGCTGTACAAGGCTTTGGCGAATTTCTCAACGAGTAACACATTATCAGCGCGAACTTTTTTCTGGATAAGCTTACAGACGTTATCTAAAATAACCGAGGCTTGGCCTTCATTTCGTGTCATTGTATGTTCCTTAATCTATCACTGCTAGTTTAGCAGAATATTTGTACAGCCATTTATTAGCGTGGAGTCAGTTAAATTCTAACCCTTTTAAAACTAATAAACAGCCTTTTCGATGAAAACATTTTAAGCATTTCAGCTATTTGGTCATCTATTCACAAAATATAGATATAAATGGCCATTACTGGCCATTTAGGAGCAAATTTATTCACCTTATTTTTTCTGGTCAGTCCAGAGCAAGCTGCCAATTGCAGGTAAAAGTAACACTGCACCCAACATATTTACTAAAAACATGAAGGTAAGCAGAATTCCCATATCAACTTGGAACTTCAAATCAGAAAAAATCCACGTACTAACACCAATTGCTAACGTAATACCGGTAAATAACACCGCACTCCCACGTTCAACTAATGCATTACGATAAGCAATACTCAGTGGCACGTTTTGTTTTAACTGCCCCATCATTGATGACAAAATATAAATACCGTAATCAACACCAATACCTACACCCAAAGCAATTACTGGTAAAGTTGAAACAGTTAGACCAATCTCAAGTTGTACCATAAGTGCTTGTGCAAGGGTTGATACTATGTACAAAGGTAATACCACTGCAATAGTTGCTTTTACGCTCTTAAAACTTAGTAAGCATAAAATAATCACCGCACCATAAACATAGAGCATCATAGGGATTTGTGCAGCTGAAACAGACTCGTTAGTTGCTGCCATTACACCTACAGGGCCTGATGCCAATTTGAAAGCAAGTTTATCTGTGCCCTCTTCTACAGCAAATTGTTTTACTTTTGCAATGACGTTATCAATAGTTTGTGCTTTGTGATCATCTAAAAATATAATCACGGGCATTACTGAACAATCACCGTTTAATAACCCTGTGCTGGTTTCAACGCGAGAGGTTGACTGCACCAAACTGGCAGAATTGCGCGGCAAACTTTGCCATTTTAAATTGCCCTCGTTATAACCGGCATTAACTGACTGTGCCACAGAACTTAGGCTGACCGCTGATTGTACACCGGCTAAATTTTCAACTTTATATTGAAAGCGTGATATACGCTCCATGACGTCATGCTCGGTACACGCTGCAGGGTAAGCCTCTACAATGACTTTAAGAATATCAGATGAAATTGTGTATTTGTCCGATATTAAGAAAGTATCTTGGTTGTAACGTGCATCTTGGTGCAAGGATGGTGCTCCTGCATGTAAATCACCAATACGCATTTTATCTGCTTGCCAATAGCCCAGTGCAAATAAAACCAAAGTGAAACCAATAATAATTTTTGCCGTTTTTGGATCGGTTGCTTTAACTAATAAATCGCGCATTGCATCAAGTATGTTCGGTTTATTAGCATCACCTGATTGAATATGGATGCTGTTTTCAAAGCGCATATACGATGCCCACACTGGCAACAAAATCAGATTAGTAAATATAATCACTGCCACACCTAAACTCGCTGTAATAGCAAGTTCACGAATAATACCGATATCAATGGTTAATAGGGTTAAAAAGCCAACCGTATCAGATAACAACGCAATCCCGCCAGGTACAAGTAAAGCTCTAAAGCTTGATTGGCAACATATTGCTGTAGACTTACCTTCAGCAACCTTTTTACCAATGGCGTTAATCATCTGCACACCGTGGCTTACGCCAATAGCGAACACTAAAAATGGCACTAAGATAGACATAGGATCAAGACCAAAGCCTAAACTAGAAAGCAATCCTAACTGCCAAATTACCGCAATAATTGAACACACAATCGGTAAAATAGTGAGTTTTAAGCTGCCACAAAATAGCCATACCATGACAAAAGTAAACGCAATTGCAATGGCAAAAAATAATACAACCCCTTTTGCGCCCTCGGCTATATCGCCGGCCATTTTTGCAAAACCAATAATATGAATACTGATTTTTTCGGTACTTAGAGGCTCACGAATTTCGCTTTCTAATTTTTTTGCAAAAGCGAGAGTGTCTAATTTTTCTTGTGTTTGCGGATCAGTCTCTAACAGTTGGGCGGTGACCATGGCACACGAATAATCGCTTGCTATCATACGACCCACTACTTTGGCCTTTTCAATGTTCTCTTTAACAATTCCTAAGCCTTGCTTATCGGCTTTAAAGTTGGCTGGTATAATAGGCCCGCCAGCAAAGCCGTCTTCAACAACTTCAACAAAGCGCGCACTAGGTGAAAATATTGAATTTACTAAAGGACGATTTACTCCTGGAATAAAGTAAAGTTGGTCATGTACGGCTTTTAATTGAGTAAAAAATTCAGGATTAAAAATATCACCACTGTCATCACATACTGAAATTAAAATACTATTAGCGCCACCAAACTGTTTCTCATGTTTGGTGTACACCTTCATATAATCATGGTTAAGCGGAATATTTTTATTAAATGACGCGTCGAGCTGAATTTGCGTTGCTTTAAAAACCAATAAACAGGTGATCAACACAAAACTTATGAGCACCACTAAGCGGTGTCTAAAAATCGCTTTTTCTAAAAAATCTAAAATTGCTTGCATTAAGGGGTCAACTCCTTCACTTTAATGCCGTTTTCTGTTGTCATGATCAGTTTATCTTTAACAATCACGCCATCAAGAATCGCTTTACCATCAGCCAACTGCTCGTAAGACAACACATCATCTTTAAGCTGAAAAATAACACCGCTATTAGCCAATAATAGCCATTGTTTATTGTTATAATTAATGATGCTATTTACAGTAGCTGTTTTATCATTGTCTAAGTGCTGCCACTGCTGACTATCGGTTTTATTTATAAAAATATTACCGCGTAACCCTGCAACAATTTGTTGCGATGAATCTGAAGCAAAACCAAAAAATGAACCAGGGTAAATCTCATCTAAACGTTGCCATGTTTGGCCATCGTCATCACTTTTTGCCATTAAGCCCATCTCACCGACCAACATTAAACCCGAACTAGTCGGTTCAATGCGATTAAAGTGAGGTAATATAGACGAGGTTTCTATTTCGTAACCCTCAGGATCTGTTTGTTTTAAGTCATTTAAATAATCTCTATCTTCACTAAATAACAGCGAATCTAAAAAGCGTTTTTGCCAATGTTTTCCGCCATCACTTGTTTGATAAAACATACCGTAAGCGCCAACAGCATAGCCATTTAAGTCATCTTTAAAATAAATATCTAGACAGGGTTTATCTAAGCTTGGTTTTGCTTGTTGTAACTGCCAATTTTCACCACCATCGGTGGTATTAATAATTGTGGCGTCATGTCCACATGCCCAGCCATTAGAATCATTAGTAAATTCAACCGCTGTTAGTAATACTTGTGTAGGTACCGATTTCGCTTGTTGCCAATCGCTACCATCAATACTTTTAATGACCGTCCCATGTTTACCTACAGCAATAAGTCCTGCTGAAGTTTGGGTAATATCGGTAAGGAGTGTTTTATCAGCATTAATTGCGCTAATCGCACTTTGAGGTGCGTCTTGTGCAAAACTCGCACCGCTTAGGATCAGGCTGGCATAGACCAAATACTTCATAAATTAAATTCGCCTTGAACTGAGGATTTGTTTGTCTGTTATAAAGAGGAAAACCTGTGCGTTAATAGACAAACGCGATGTGAAAGAAAAAAGGCACCTAGGAAACTAGGTGCCTGCTTTTATACTATCTGCCAGCGCGACGTAAAGCGCTCGATGTAAACTCATTGTCATTAAATGACTGAGAAAAGTCATACATCTTTTCTTGGTTATCTAGACCAATGGCTAAGTAGCGACGTGAATTAAGATCGTGGTATACCTCAAGCGTACTCCACTGTGTCGGTACTTCATAGTAGTTAAGACCATAAGCCATTGCTACACGATAAAGTTGGTCACGATTATCGTAAATATCGGTAACATGAACTTGCCAACTGTCTTCGTCAATGTAGAAAACACGTTTTTTGTAAATATGACGGGTGTCATCTTTTAAGTTTGCTTCAACAACCCATACGCGGTGTTTTTCGTAACGAGTATGCTCAGGGTTGATATGACCAGGCTTTAAAATATCATCATAAGTTAGCTTGTCGCTGTGAAGCTTGTAGCTATTGTATGGGATGTAAAGCTCTTGCTTACCTTTTAGCGTCCAGTTATAACGATTTGGCGAGCCGTTGAACATATCAAAATCATCAGTTGTACGTAAGCTATCTGCTGCTGTACCCGGTGCATCGTATGCTACATTAGGTGCACGACGCACACGGCGCTGACCTGAATTGTACGTCCACGCTTGGCGCGGCGTTAAAATTTGGTCCATAGTTTCATGCACCAATAACGCGGTCCCTGCTAAACGAGCTGGCTCTGTCACTTGCTGTTTAAACTTAAACAATATATTAGAATCTTGTAGTTCAGCCGGAGTAGCACTTGGATCTGAATATTTAACTAATAACTGCTCATCAAAACCAACATAGTTATATGAACCCGATGCCGTCGGTGCTGCCTGACCGCCAAAACGCTCAATAGACTGACCACGGTAACGAAGTAAATGGTTCCAAATTGCTTCTAAACCCGTTTTAGGGATTGGAAATGGAATACCAATAGCTGTACTTTTAATACCATTTCCGCCTTCAACTAATTCAGCAGACGTTGCAAACTTTTTGGTTGCATCGTACACAAATTGTGGAAAAGACGCAGAACGACGGGTTTCGTACACTGGCATTTTAAACGTATCTGGGTACGCTTCAAATAACGCGATTTGTCCTGGGCTTAAGTTTTCTTTGTATTTATCAATATTACTTTTATCAATAGTGAATAATACTTTATCGGTTGCATAAGGGTCTAAGTGGTGCATACCCGGTTCATAACCTGCTGGAGCAGCAGTAATACCGCCATTCCATGCTGGGATTGAGCCATCAGCATTCGCTGCTTTTTCCGCACCAATTGGACTTAAGTCTTTACCAAGGCGCGCAGCTTCTTCTGGGCTAATTTTAGCCAGCGCTGCGTGGCTTGCAAACAAACTACAAAACGCTGTAGCAATGAGGGTAGGTTTTTTAATCATAATAATGTTACCCCTAGATAGAATATTTTAAGTTAAAAGAAACGTAATCTCGGTCAGAGAAAGTGTTGGTGTCGCCACCACCCCAAAATGAGTTGTAACTTACATCCAAAGACCATGCATTTTGGTAATTAAAGCTCATGGTAGCACCTAGCGACTTACGATCTTCAATGAATAAGAACATTGGATCTGGCGTGTTACCATTTACATCATGAGAAAATACAAAACGTGGTGAGAAGTTAATACCATTGTAAAGGTTAAAGTAATCACCTTTAGCAATTAAGCGGTAGCCCCACGATGAAGCCGTAGCAAACGATTTTTGCTCAGGTCCATTAGATAATGCCATATGTAGTGAAGAGTAATCTGAACTACCAGGCCCCTGAATAACACCACTTCGGCCAGTACCAGAGACATTTAAACGGATCTCATCGTACTCGGGCATGTTATTAATACGAACACCACCAATTTCACCCACAACAGCCCAACTATCAGCGCCTAATGAAGGACCAAATAGATGTGTTGCCGTAAACTGTAATTGTGACGTATTGCGTTCGATATAACCTTTGGCTAACTCGCCTGGCCCAACAACACTTGCATCATCGCCTTTACTCATTTGCGAAATACCTGCAAACTCAGGGCGTAAACCAGCAATAGCTAACTGCTCAGGCATCGCAGCGTAAAGTAGCTCTACGTCATCGATTTGCAGCGGTTCGTCTTCACGAAAAGTAAACTCACCCGCAAAAGCAGTTTCACCAAGCGAGGTGTTAAAGCTTAAACCGTAAAGTTTAATATCTTCAGGGTATTCGTTAGTTGCTTTAGCAAATGCTTTTAAATCGGATACGTTATCAGAGGTAATTTCAGTACTTGCAATCATCGCTAAATCTTGTTGAATTGATGCTTGCGTAAAGTTTGATACGCGACCCGAAATAAGCGGACGACGATTATGGTAATTTACGTGATAAAGCGCTACTTCGGTATCATTCCACTCTGGTAAAAACATACCGAGTCGTAAGCCGTATTGGCCGCCATCATCTGGCTCTGTTTTGCCATCATAGCCTTTACCTTTGAGGGCAACCTTGGTCGGGTGTGTCAAGTACATATTAGCTAATAGCTGTTGACCTGCAGCACTTGATGGATCAATTCCCTGACTTGCAGCTACTTGAGAGTGAGTCGCTATCAAGTTATTTAAACTATTTGTTAAAAATGCTAAATCAATATCAGGATTTGAAGTAAAACCTAGCTGTACATTTTGTTGATAACCGTTTTCTGCAGCAAAATCATTGGTAGAAAAATAAGTCCCTGCTGCCGGTAGACGAGTTTCATGCCACTGGTATTGGTAAAAACCTTCTAAGGTGATGTTTTCTGTAAGCCCTAACGATGCCCACAACATACCAACCGGAATAAACGCTTCTTTTAGCTCAGCACCTGGTGCTTTTAAACGGTCTATATCAACCGGATTAACGTTAATACCATGAGAAATTAACGTACTTTCACCCCAGTTTACTACTTGTTGGCCAACACGAATTGAAAGCGGGTTATTACCATCGTTTAAATCAAAGTTCGCCCATACGTAGGCGTCAAGTAAACGAAGGTCGGCACAACTTTGCTCTTTAGTATCATCGTCATCACAAGGGTCTACACCTTGCCCTGATGTTGGATTAACATAAGCACGATCGCCGTCCATTAATTCAAAATCGTAAAAATACATAAAACGGGTAAATAAGCCGTAGTTATCTTTACTTATTGATAAGTCATGCGTGCCTTTTAATAGCTTTGAGAAAGACTCACCGCTATCAAAATTTAAACCGCCCGCGTCACCGTTGTTTGAGTAGGACCCTGGTTGAGCCCAGACATCTTGGGATGAATAAATCGTATTGAGTGCTGGGTTGTAACCCGTCCAATCAAATGATGGATTATTACTCTTACCAATCATATCAAAATTTCGGTCTTCTACCCGAATACTCTGACCATATGAAAAGGTAGAATCGAAGGCGATATCAAAACCACCCACCTCAAATGTTGCAGCCTGTGTCTGTGCTGCAGTTAAACCCATAGCCGCAGCTGTTAAGCCAAGTGCTATTTTATTTTTAACAAAAAGCGATCTTCTTATCATTTTGGTTCCCCCCTGTCGCGGGTATTTTTGTGTGATCAAGTTATTGTTTTTAGTGTAATCGTAACGATAGAAGCGAATCAAACAAATTACAAATGGCCGCCTTCAATCAGTTATATTTTTTATTTGTTCAACGTTTACGTATTGGTAAGACGTCATACCAGATAATTTATACACGTAAATTAACAATAGAACAAACCGAAATTAACAAAAAAGCAATATTAATATGTATTTATAACACAAAAAATGACTGCTAAGCTACTCGTTCGAGACGGATGAACTTGTTTTCATTACTTAAAATGAGTCTAAATCGACCACGGATACCTAGGCTAGAAATAAAAGGTCGAAGGTGATGAGCGGAAAAACGAATTGTTTTACCGCTATCAGCTGTCACTTGGATAGAGCTATACCGTCCATGGTAATAATCCATGCACTTTGTATAGCTCAAATGCATACTAAAGTAATGTTCTATCATGATTTATTGTAAGGCTTTTTCAACCTTTTCAAATAAGTCGTCGCTTAACCCTTCTAAGTTAGCTAATCGCTCTAGTTGGGCCCTCATTGCAGTTGCACGGGTTTCATCATAACGACGCCACGACATAAACGGCGTTAACATACGAGATGCATTTTGCGGATTAATCGCATTAAGCTTAATCAATAAATCGCCAAGTAATGTATAGCCCGTGCCATCTAAACGATGAAACTGTGCGGTATTAAAATGAGAAAAGCTGCCCACTAATGCACGTACTCGGTTTGGATTCGAAAAATCAAAGCAAGGATGCGAGTACAAGGCTTTTATTTTCTCGATAGCATCTTCAGCAGAGTTCATCGCTTGCAAAGCAAACCACTTATCCATTACTAATACATCATGGCGCCATTGAGCGTCAAAATGCTCGAGTAATTGATCCGACAATGGGTGAGCTGCTTTAACCACACTGCTTAACGCACCGAGTACATTGGTCATATTTGTTGAAGATGCAGCCTGCTCAATTAAACTTGCCGCCTCAACACTGTCGGTTTTTGCCAAATAGTGAAGGCACAGCTGTTTGAGCGCACGTATTGCTACCGCTTGGGCACTCACACTGCCATCATCGGTAATGGCTTGGTAACAGCTTAAAAATTCACTGTGCAATTGCGTGGCAATTTGTTGTTCAAATAACTCAATATTAGCCGTTATTTGATCTACCGGTATTATTTCAAATTCAGCAGCTAAGGTATCAAAACTTGGCAACTTCAACAGTTCAGCAACTAGCGCTAAATCGCCCTCACGCTGAGATAGCAATGCGCGAAGTGCATCAATCACATCTTCACTCAAAGGAGTCTTACTTGCTGAAGTAACATTGGCTTTAAGTGCGTTAATAAATAACTGCTGTTGTGCATCCCAGCGTGAAAAGTCGCTACGCGCAAAACGCATAATATGTAATAAATCCGCTTCACTAATAGATTGATTTAAAATACATGGGGCTGAAAAATCTTCGAGCAATACAGCGGTTGGGTTACTGTGAATATTATCAAAGTGAAATGTTTGCGAGCTATTTGTTACATCCAGTACATGATCAAGCTGCTTGCCTTGGTACTGTAATGCAATACTCTGCCCTTGAGAGTCTAAAAGCTCAATAGCAAAAGGAATATGTAACATTGCATTGTCAGGCTGATTCGCTGGCGTAAGCTGCTCTACGATAAGCGAAAACGTTTGCGCAGCTTCATCATACTTTTTAGTTACGTTCAGGCGAGGTGTACCACAATGGTTATACCAACGCTTAAATTGTGATAAATCAATGGATGATGCATCACTCATTGCTACAACAAAGTCATCACAGGTCACCGCTTGCCCATCATGGCGTTCAAAGTACAAAGACATGCCTTTTTGAAAGTTTTGCTCACCTAAAAGGGTATGCATCATGCGAATTACTTCTGCCCCTTTGTCGTATACAGTCACAGTGTAAAAGTTATTCATTTCAATTACCTTTTCTGGACGTATCGGATGAGCCATAGGGCCTGCATCTTCACTAAACTGATGAGTACGCATCACTTTTACAGCATCAATTCTATTAAGCGCACGAGAGCCTAAATCACTACTAAATTCTTGGTCACGAAATACCGTCAAGCCTTCTTTTAAAGACAATTGAAACCAGTCACGACAAGTTACACGATTTCCGGTCCAGTTATGAAAGTACTCGTGGCCAACAATAGACTCAATGGTGTGGTAATCTTTATCAGTTGCCGTTTCTTGATTTGCCAACACGCATTTACTGTTAAAAATATTTAACCCTTTATTTTCCATTGCTCCCATATTGAAAAAATCAACGGCAACAATCATATAAATATCAAGGTCGTACTCTAAATTAAAACGAGTTTCATCCCAAGCCATCGCTTTTTTTAGCGACGTCATGGCATGCTCTGTTTTTGGTAAATTTCCTTTATCAACAAATAACGCTAAGGTGACGTCTTTACCACTACGAGTTGTGTACTTGTCGTGTAAAACATCAAAGTCCCCTGCCACTAAAGCGAACAAGTAGCTTGGCTTTTTGAATGGGTCTTGCCATTTTACAAAATGACGTCCATCTTGCGTTTCACCGCTATCAACTTGATTACCATTTGAGAGTAAATGCGGGAATGTTGTATCTGCAATGATAGTAACATCAAAAGTTGAAAGGACATCAGGACGGTCCATATAATAGGTTATTTTTCTAAACCCTTGCGCTTCACATTGGGTACAGTAAGCCCCGCCAGATAAGTACAACCCCTCAAGTGAAGTATTGGTTTGTGGTGATGTTTGCGTCACTATGCTTAGCTGACATTCATCAGGTAAGTTATTAATGATTAATTGCTGATTTATAATTTTATAATCTGTGAGCTCTTCACCCTCTACCGACAAAGAGATCAAAGTTAAGTCTATGCCATCTAATACCAGTGGCGCATTTGAATCGCCAACGCGCTTAAGCGTTAATAAAGCATTTACTTGAGTTTTTAATGGCTGTAAATCAAATGTCAGCTCAGTGTGTTCGATTGAAAAATGAGGGGCTTGGTAGTCTTTTAGGTATTCTGCTTGAGGTTTTTGTAGTTCAGTCATGTTCACTCCAAAAAAATAGCCCCTTTTAGTGATAAAAGGAGCTACTTAAATTAAGCCGTTTGTTTAGGTTTAATACGTAGTATCTTAATTCCTAAGTAAGCGTAAATAACGGCTAAGAAAGGATTTATAAGGTTAAAGAAAGCATAAAGCGCGTAATCAAACGGATTGATTAATAGAACACTTTGCATATACGCACCACAGGTATTCCATGGTATTAGTGGGCTGGTAATTGTGCCGCCATCTTCTAGAGTACGAGATAAGTTAACAGGCTTTAAACCACGCTTTTTGTATTCTTCTTTAAACATCCGCCCAGGCACCACAATGGCAATATACTGGTCCGCAGCAATTACATTGGTACCAATACACGTTGCAATGGTTGAGGCGATAAGAGAGCCAGTGCTTTTTGCTATTTTTAGAATACTTTTAACAAAAATATCAAGTAGCCCTGTTTTCTCCATAATCGCACCAAACATCAGTGCTGTCATGATCAACCATGTAGTGGTTAGCATACCAGACATGCCGCCACCACTCAGTAACGAGTCCATTTTTGCATCGCCCGTATTAATTGTGAAGCCATCAAAAAAGGTGGTCCAAACTAGTTTGAAATAACCGACAAACTCACCCTGAGTCATGTCTATTTGGCTAGCAATTAAGTCCGATTGAAATAACATTGCCCACACCGCGCCAATCACGGCACCAATAGAAATCGCCGGAAACGCTGGCATTTTTCGAATAGCTAATGCGAGTAATACAATTAACGGCACCAACATTTCTAAGCCAATGTTAAAGTTTTGCTGAAGAATTGCAGTTATTTGCTCTATTTGACCCGCCTCTCCCGCAGCAGTAGCGTTAAAGCCCATGAAAATAAAGATGATTAATGCAATGACAAAGCTGGGTACTGTAGTCCAAAGCATATGATGAATATGTTCAAACAAATCTGCACCAGCAACGGCTGGAGCTAAATTGGTTGTTTCCGATAATGGACTAAGCTTATCGCCAAAATAAGCGCCTGATATTACAGCACCCGCGGTAACTGTCGGCTCTAAACCCAGTCCTGAAGCAACACCGAGTAACGCAACACCTATAGTTGCAGCTGTAGTCCATGAACTTCCAATACTCATTGCTACAATGCCACAAATTAAACAACTCGCGGCGTAAAACCAGCTGGGATTGATAATTTGTAGACCGTAATAAATTAATGTCGGAACGGTTCCTGATAATAGCCAAGTTCCGATTAATGCCCCTACCATGAGTAAGATTAAAATCGCACTAAGAGATAAAGTGATCCCCTCAATCATTGCATCTTCTAATTTTTTCCATGTGTAGCCATTTTTTAAACCAATTAACGCCGCAGCGAATGTTGCAAATAACAAGGCAATTTGATTTGGACCTGACGATGAGTCATCACCAAATAAGTACACAGCGGCACCTAATAAACAAATTAATACAGCAATTGGAATGAGTGCATCAAAAAACGAGGCACTTTTAAGTGGTTTTTCTTCAATTGGCTTCAAAATATAGACTCCTACACACATTCGATGCATGTTGATTATTTTTATTAGCACGTACGCGCATTTATTGAGCACTATTGATCTAGCTCAACTTTTGGTAATCCGCGATTATAACAATTTAGCAAATTATCGATAGTAAAAAAGGCGCCTAGGCGCCTTTTTTTTTGCAAAGTGAAGCTTATTTTAGCGCTTAGCTACGCGACCATATTTAATATAATCTTGTGTAATAAGTGCAGCTTCTTCAAGAAATGGGTCAAGCTCTTCAATCACCTCTGGTACATCGTCCAGATTTTCTATTGGCTCTTTACCTAAACGATTTAAGCGCTCATTAGTACGGGCTAGTGCGCGTGCCTCATTTTCTTCTTTTTCTTTAATGCGCTTTTTCTCAACCAAAGAAATTGTTTTACGATCTTTTTCTTCGTTGTAGCGAGCGATATCTTCAAACACATAATTAAATTCAGGTTCGGCTTTAATACGCTCATTATGCTGCTTTTCAAGTACACTGATAATAGGGTTTAAACGCCCTATTTGCTTATACTTTGCTTTTACTATGCTATCCCACGGCAAGGCATTATCTTGTTTACTTTCACCCCATTCTGCAGGGTCAATGGCTGATGGGAAAGTAATGTCTGGGATCACCCCTTTATGCTGTGTACTACCACCATTAATGCGGTAAAACTTTGCAATCGTATATTGCACACTACCTAATGGGTTATCGTATAAGTCATAAGCACGCGCTAAACCTTTATGCTGCTGCACGGTCCCTTTACCAAAGGTTTGCTCACCAATGATAACGGCGCGGCCATAATCTTGCATTGCTGCGGCAAAAATTTCAGACGCGGATGCGCTGTACCTATCAACAAGCACTGTTAACGGGCCATCATAATAAGTAATGCCGTCACGGTCTTTTTGCTCTTCAATACGGTTGTTTAAGGTATGAATTTGTACTACTGGACCTTGATCAAAAAACAAACCTGATAACTGCGTAGCTTCATATAATGAACCGCCGCCATTTTGACGTAAATCAATAATAATTCCGTCTACGTTTTGTTCTTTGAGTTTAGCCAACTCGACTTTTACATCTTTAGATAAGTTATTGTAAAAACCAGGAATTTCTATTACACCAATTTTGCTGGTTAAATCAGAATAACTGGCTTCAAACACTTCTGATTTGGCAGCTCTGTCTTCTAGACGGATTTTATCACGGGTAATTTCAACCACTTTTGGCGTACCGTGAGCATCCGCACCCTTTAGGTATTGCAAACGCACTTTAGTGCCTTTGGGGCCTTTTATTAAATCAACCACATCATCTAAACGCCAGCCAATTACATCAACAAACTCTTCGCCATCTTGAGCCACACCAATAATGCGGTCATCGGCTTTAATTTGCTCAGATTTGTCTGCCGGGCCTCCAGGCACTAAACTACGAATTACCGTATAGTCTTCATCAGGCGTTAATACCGCACCAATGCCTTCAAGCTCAAGATCCATATCCATTTTGAACTGCTCTGCACGACGTGGAGATAAGTATGAAGTATGTGCTTCAATACTACGTGCAAGTGAATTCATTACAATTTGAAATGCATCTTCAGATTTTGATTGTACAAGACGCTTTTCTGCGTTTTTATAACGCTTGGTCAGCACGTCTTTTATGCCAGGCCAATCTTTACCTGTCATTTTTAACCGTAATGCATCATATTTTACACGCTCGCGCCAAATTTCATCTAATTCAGCTTGCGTAGTCGCCCATGGCGCATCTTCACGGTCATAAAAGTATTCATCTTCAGTGTCGAACGTCATTTCATTTTCAAGTAATGAAAGCGAAAATTCGTAACGTTCAAAACGACGTTTAAGGCTTAAGTTGAAAATATCAAATGTAAACCCTAACTTGCCGCTAATAAGCGCGTTATCGAAACGCTCACGATATTGCTCAAAAGAGTCAATATCGCTTTTCAAAAACACGCTTTTATTAAAATCAAGGGATTCGATGTAACGATCAAACACTTTACTTGAAAGCTCATCGTTAAATCGAACAGGTGTGTAATGCGAACGAGTAAATAGATTAGCCACTCGTTTACTGGCTGTACCGTGCTGACTTTCTTGCTTAAGCAAAGGTAAGTCTTTTAATGTTACCGGCTCTACTGCAGCCAATAATGAACCTGAAAACAGCGCAGCAACTAACGGAATGAGCGTAAACTTTTTACTCATACACAACTCCTTAATTTTTTTCGCAGCTTAAATAATGTATAAGCTGTCGGCTTTGGTTTTAACTTGCATACCGGTCACTAATTCAACGTGAACATCGTCTTTGTTTACTTCAGTGATGACTGCATTAACAAGTGCTTGGCCAAGTTTAACCTTAACCTTATTATTAACCTTGACCTCGCCTGCAGGTAAAGGTTCAACTTTTCCTGAACGCTTAGGTGCAGCGGCTTTTGCAGGTTTTGTTGCAGCCGGTGAGTTTTTAGCCGCATGAGCTGGTTTCTTTTTGAAAGATTTTGCATCTGAATCTTGACGAGGACGCTGCTGCTTTTTACGCTTTGCCATTTTAGCACGGCTTTCTTCCAACGCTTTTTGTGCGTGGTCAATATGCTCTTGCTCAACTTTTTCGCCTTGATTTCCGTCAAGATCGATTCTAAATTCAGATTTAGTAACTGCCTCAAGGTAGCGCCAGTTAGAGGTGTATTTTCTAAGTGCTTGACGAACTTGTGTCTTACTAACTTTTTCAGACCCTTCAATGCGCTCAGCGATATCTTTGAAAATACCTACTTTAAGCGGCTGAATGCCCTCTTTTTGTTTAAAACATTGTGGAAATTCTTGGTATAAGAACTCCAATACTTCATTAATATCTTTTAGCTTGTTTGTGGTTTCCATTTTAGAACCTATTTAATCACATCTTTTCATCAAGGGCAGAATCAACATAGTGGATACACCAATCAACTAACTCTTCAAAGTCAGCTTCAATCACAGCCATATCACCACGTAAATGTTCCCAAATACCATTTATAATTTCATCAATTGAATCACAGTCTAAATCATCAGGAAGACGATCCCATGCCATGTGAATCAAATCATTGAGCGTTTCCGCTACATGTTCTTCATCCCCTTCCCAATCACCAACATCTTGAACGGCAAAAAGGTAGTCTTGAACATTTAGCAAGTCTTTCATTACAGGCTAGCCTCTAAGCATTTTACAAGTGCTTCAAGCCCTGCTTGGTCATCAGTATCAAATCGGCCAATACTTGGGCTATCTATGTCTAGTACCGCAAATACAGATCCATTTTTCATGATAGGTACAACTATCTCAGAATTTGATGCTGCATCACAGGCTATATGACCGTCAAAAGCATGCACATCTGAAATTAATTGGGTTTGCTCGGTCGCCGCAGCAGTGCCACATACCCCTTTTCCTACTGGAATACGAATACAAGCTGGATTGCCTTGAAATGGACCAAGTACCAATTCTGATGGTGAATCCATAAAATAAAAGCCCGCCCAATTCACATCTTCTAAAGAGGTAAATAACAGCGCGCTTATATTTGCCATATTGGCAATTATGTTTGATTCACCGCCTATCAGCGATTCAGTTTGCTTAACTAATGACTGGTAAAAATCGTGCTTTTGCATACCAAACTACTTCTTATTAAACATACAGTAGCTAAAGGTACTCTTTGTCACTAAAAATTGAAACCTTTTGCGGGTAAAAAAAAGGAAATTACATGGTTTTACGACACACTTGATTAAATATTCCGCAATTAACTTTGTACCGATTTACGCAGGCCGAATAAAAACAGTCCAGCGGCAAACCCTGACATCACACTATTAATTAAAAAGATCTCGCCTGTAGTGGCGCTCAAAAGATAACTAAAAATAGCGCCTCCCAGCAAGCCCAGTGTTAAAACTCCAGAATAATTTACCTTAGAATACTTAAACATAAGTAAATAACCCGGTACTACAAACGCGGCCATCGTTAACCCTACTATATGCGCGTTAGCAATAGCGGTCATTAATAGTCCTAAAAAAATAGAAACAGCGTCACCACGCATAGTCAATGCGTAGTAAATCCCCAACATACTGCCAATAATAACGGGAGATAATAATGAAAGTGCGACACTTTTTGCGAGTTGATGTTTCATTGTAAGATCCTTAACAAAAACATAAATCTTTAATTTCTAAGCATGCACTAAGAGCCAAAGCTTATAAATAGAGACTATGGTCGTATTTTCTAACTGAATATGCTTGGTTTTGAAGAAGGTATAGCGAATATGAGGCACAAAAAAGCCCGCAAATAGCGGGCTTATCTGATAATGGTGGAGAGATAGGGATTTGAACCCTAGAGGGGCTATAAACCCCTGCCGGTTTTCAAGACCGGTGCATTCGACCACTCTGCCATCTCTCCGAAAGTGCATAATCTACAAGTAAGAGTGTACTCATAATTATTTTAATAAGGTGGTGGAGAGATAGGGATTTGAACCCTAGAGGGGCTATAAACCCCTGCCGGTTTTCAAGACCGGTGCATTCGACCACTCTGCCATCTCTCCGCACGGCCTGAATAATAGGGAAACCCTTGGGCTTTGTGAAGCTTTTTTTTCATTTTTTTGTTCAAGTGATTAAAAAACAACTAATTTGTTTAAACATAAAGCAATGAGAGCAAATCCTAACCGGCAAATGAACTTTTATTTAAATTTAGTTGTCTATTGATCTACAAAGGTTTGCCCAAACATATAAGAGTTGGTAATCTAATTTTAGTTAAATTACAGGAACTACTTAGTTTCACTTACAGGAGCTCTACAATGGCGTTTAATCAATCGTACAATACTGCAAAGCCGGTAATGTCGACCATTGAAACAAACAAAGTGCTTAAAAACACTTATTTCTTACTTGCAATGACACTTGCATTTAGTGCAGTCACTGCCGGTATTTCAATGGCACTGCAATTACCTTACTTTATGGGACTTGTATTCACACTAGTTTCATTTGGTCTACTTTTTGTTGTTAATAAAAAAGC
The DNA here is from genome assembly GCF_013393115.1 of Pseudoalteromonas sp. Scap03. Lineage (GTDB taxonomy): Bacteria > Pseudomonadota > Gammaproteobacteria > Enterobacterales > Alteromonadaceae > Pseudoalteromonas. The sequence continues at coordinate 2,665,037 of NZ_VDEU01000001.1, forward strand.
AGATACAGCATCTGGTGTATTTTGGGTGTTTGCGTTTACAGGATTAATGGGAGCCGGCTTAGGCCCTCTACTAAATCACTACGCGCAATTACCTAATGGCCCTATGCTAATTATGCAAGCGCTAGGTTCTACGGCGTTAATCTTCTTTGGTTTATCTGCTTATGCACTTAACACTAAAAAAGACTTCTCATTTATGGGTGGCTTTTTAACTGTAGGCTTAATCGTGGTTATCGTGGCAAGTATTGTAAATATTTTCTTAGGTAGCTCGTTAATGTTTATGGTTCTAAACGCAGCAGTTGTATTAATCATGTCTGGCCTAATTTTGTTCGATACGAGCAGAATCATTAACGGCGGCGAAACAAATTATATCCGTGCAACTGTATCTTTATACCTTAGCGTATATAACCTATTTACTTCATTACTTGCCTTACTTGGCGCAAATAATGACTAATTAAATAGTTCTGTTAAAATAGCCCCTTTATTGGGGCTTTTTTATTGGAATAGTTTTGGCACGCTTTGTACTTTCTTTACATACTCCACCATCAGATCACGATACCACTCAACGTATTGTTAAGTTTGCTCATGCCTGCCTAGCGCAGGGACATAGCGTTGATGCGTTATTTTTATACCAAGATGGTATTTATCATGCTTCAACTCATTTTGAGTTAGCCTCAGATGAGTTGAGTACTCCCTCGCTTTGGCAGCAACTGGCTGAAAAAAATATAAAACTAATGTTATGCGTTACTGCGGCTGAAAAGCGAGGCTTAGATATAAAGAATACCGGCGCATTTGCTGTTGCAGGCTTAGCTGAATTTGCCATGCTGGCCAGTGAAGCAGATAAATGGATACAATTTAAATGATTAATGTACTCGTAATTAGTCAGTCAAGCCCATTTGATGACATGCATATCCGCGATGCACTTGATATGACCCTTATTTTTGCTGCCGTAGATCAAAATATTAGCTGGTTGTTTAGCGGCCCAGCTGTGTTAGCGCTTAAAAAAAACCAAAAGCCAAATAGTTTAGGTATCAAAGATTTTTTTAAAAACATTAAAATGTTGGAAATCTATGATATTGAAAATATTTATGTGTGTGAAAAGTCACTGATTGATTATGGTTTAAGTAAAAGTGAACTACTCATTGAGGCAAACATAGTAAACTTTAATGCCCAAAAACAGTTAATTCACAATCAGCAGCATGTGGTGACCCTATGAGTACTTTACATATTTTTTCAAAACCACTGAATTACTACAGTACCCACAGCTTAGACAATCTAATTATGCTCACAGACAGTGTTTTACTCGTGGGTGACGCTTGCTTTGCAAAAGGGCAATATAGACAATTTGCTGACTCACTTTATATTTTAAAAGATGATGCAGAAGCTCGAGATATATCATTAAATATGAACGACAAAGCAATTAGCTATGATGAGTTCGTTACCCTCAGTTTAACTGCAAAACAATCAATTACTTGGTGAACCATGTTGGAATTTAATAATCAAACAATAGACACTGATAAACAAGGTTATTTGCTAGATCATACTGTTTGGTCAAAAGAGTTAGCCAATGTTATTGCAGAGCAAGAAAACATCACATTAACTGAGCAGCATTGGGAAGTTGTTAACTTTGTGCGAGAGTTTTATCTTGAATATAACACTAGTCCAGCCATTAGAATGTTAGTCAAAGCCATGGCTAAAGCACTCGGTGAGGATAAAGGGAACAGCATGTACTTATACAAACTTTTTCCTAAAGGGCCAGCCAAACAAGCAACTAAAATTGCGGGTTTACCTAAACCTGCACGGTGTATTTAATGAAGCATAAAACTGAACATTCGCCCTCCTCAAAGGGTAAGCGCAATACAGGCCGTACTTACTCTCGAAGTGGTATCAATAAAAGGACAGTAAAAAGACCAATAAAGCCGGCAATAGCGCAGAGCGATAAAAAAGTCATTTTATTTAATAAACCTTATGATGTTCTTTGCCAGTTCACTGACGATCAAAATAGGCAAACATTGGCTAATTTTATTTCTATAAAAGATGTTTACGCAGCAGGTCGTTTAGACAGGGACAGCGAAGGGTTGTTGTTATTAACAAACTGCGGCAAGTTACAAAATACGCTCACATCGCCTGGTAAAAAAACCAACAAAACCTATTGGGTTCAGGTTGAAGGGATCCCAACACAAGCATCTATCGATGCTTTAAATAAAGGTGTCGAACTAAAAGATGGCATCACCTTGCCCGCTGAAGTAACTTTAATGAATGAACCAGCGCTTTGGCCAAGGACTCCTCCTGTGCGAGAGCGTAAATCAATACCTACATCATGGCTAAGTATTACAATTAACGAAGGCAGAAATCGTCAAGTTAGACGTATGACAGCTCATGTTGGCCACCCTACTTTGCGTTTAATTCGCTACAGTATCGGTAAATACACGCTAGAGGGAATAAATAGCGGAGAATTCAAAGAAATTGATAATTAACCATCAAGTTGCGTTAATTATCTAATTATCTGTAGCTAAAGCAATACAATTTCTTCCTTGTTTTTTCGCGTAATAAAGTGCGTTATCTGCTTGTTTAAAAAATTGTGCATGATCGCCATCGTGTTCATGCTCTATGGTGTTTATTCCCATACTGACAGACAATATACCAGTAAAGCTGTCTTTGTGGGGAATGGCCATTTTTTCAATCGATTTTTGTATTTGTTCGGCAATAAATAATGCCCCTTGCTTACCTGTTTGAGGTAACAGCACGACAAACTCTTCTCCTCCGAATCGCGCAACAAAATCTTCTGGCCTGCAGACAGTTTCAGCTAATTTTTGCGCAACTTGAAATAAACATTTATCTCCTTCGAGATGACCATACCGGTCGTTATACTTTTTAAAATTATCGATATCAATAATGATCATCGAAAGCTCACGATGCTCGTTCGATAACTTGTTAAATTCAGACGTTAGTTTTTCATCAAAGCGCCGCCTGTTGGCTATTTTAGTGAGTGAGTCTAAAAACGCCATATCACTGAGTATTTCTTGAGTTTTTAAACGCTCAGTAGCATCGTTGAATATAGCAATAAATTCTCCTTCAACACTGATACCAGAAACTTGCATCACAATCTCACTGCCATCTTTACAAGAAATTCTGTAATCATTAGCTGGAATATCATCATTATTTTTGATTGGCTTGCTCAAGTGACTCCTGCCATAACGTTTGTGCAAATGTTCTGTAATCTTTTTCAGGGTAGGCTAATTTCCACCAAACATTAAGATTAGGTACGTCTTGTAACGTGTAACCAAATACATCAATAAAACGTTGGTTCACTTTTAAAATATCACCAGTTACCATACAAACATCACATACCGGTAAGGGTAGAATCGTGAATAACCGCGCATAATGACTCAGCTCATGCTTGCGCATAGGGTGTTGGGTAGTGCTTATAACATTATAGTCTTGTTCTTTGTTTTCACGTTCAAGCGATACATTCATTGAAGCGACAAAATGCCACTCTACCCACCATTTCTCTAACTGGCTTAAAATTGCCTTTTGTGATGATTTTAAAGAGCCTAGAGAGGATTCTATAAGCCTAAACAGCTCAACAATCGGATTAGGCTCTTGATAAAGATAGGGAGCTGGCACAGTTATAATGTCATAGAATAACTTATAAGCTGATTCTTTGAATTGCTGTAGTGAATAATCGTCTTCAAAAGTAAGATTTGACACCGTTTTTTCGGACGTATCCAGCACAAACGACTTAACCAAATGTGATTGCGAGGCGTAATTCATATATTCATTCCATTGATTATATTTTAGGTTATTTAAGTATTTACGTGTTTAGATACTAATTAAGATATGGTAGGTAATCTCAAATGTAAAGTTTTGTTAATGAAGAATAGCGCTACGTAATTAAATACGACAAAAGCAACTTACAAAGTATGAAGCCATCAATATAATTCATTCCTTTTCATTAGCCTAAAAATGAGTAAATTACACACCAAACTACGCCTTACTAACCATTGGATGGAAAAAGTTACAACAAAATCTATTCAATCCCCCATCCTCTCTTTAAGCACCAACAAAATACATGCTATAATCGCGGCCTTTCCAAGTTAACAGTAATCTGTATAAGCGAAATTATTCATGAGCGAAAATAGTCACATTAAAGTCATCGTTGGTATGTCCGGCGGTGTTGATTCTTCTGTATCTGCATATTTATTAAAACAGCAAGGCTACCAAGTAGAAGGCTTGTTTATGAAGAACTGGGAAGAAGATGACAATGATGAATATTGCGCTGCTGCTGAAGATTTAAAAGATGCACAAGCTGTATGTGACAAGTTAGGCATTGAACTTCATACCGTTAATTTTGCTGCTGAATACTGGGATAATGTATTTGAATACTTTTTAGCAGAATACAAAGCGGGTCGTACACCCAACCCAGATATAATGTGTAATAAAGAAATAAAATTTAAAGCGTTTTTAGAGTTTGCTGCGCAAGCACTTGGTGCTGATTTTATTGCAACTGGTCACTATGTGCGCCGAGAGCTACGCGATGACAAATACGTAATGTGCCGAGGCCTAGACGATAACAAAGATCAAAGCTACTTTTTGTATACACTAAGCCATGAGCATATTGCGCAAACACTATTTCCTGTCGGAGATATTGCCAAACCAGAAGTACGCCGCATTGCTGAAGAACAGGATTTAATTACCCATGATAAAAAAGACAGCACCGGCATTTGTTTCATTGGCGAGCGTAAATTCAAAGATTTTCTGCAAAAGTTTTTGCCTGCACAACCTGGAGTAATTGAAGACACCGATGGTAACAATGTAGGTGAGCATGAAGGCTTGATGTATCACACCCTTGGCCAGCGTAAAGGTTTATTAATTGGTGGCATGAAAGAAGGCTCGGGCGAACCATGGTACGTGGTAGATAAAGATATAGAACGAAATGTTCTTGTTGTTGGTCAAGGTAAAGATCACCCTCGCTTGTACAGTAACGGCCTTAATGCAAACCAATTACACTGGGTAGATCGCGTTGGCCCGCAAGGTACAACTCGCTGCACCGTTAAAACTCGCTACCGTCAAGAAGACTTAAGCTGTACATTACTCGTTGGAGAAGATGGTATGGCACGCGTATTGTTTGATGAGCCGCAAAAAGCCGTTACCCCAGGACAATCCGCCGTATTTTACGCTGATGAAGTCTGTTTAGGCGGTGGTATTATTGATTCGGTGATTAAGTAATGAATCAACATCAAGTCATGGCACTTGCTGCCATGTGCCAAGTAGCAAAACAAGTACAAAAGGTTGCTCAATACGGTCGTTGTGATGAACATGACTTATCAACGTTGTTATCAAGTATTGTGCAAACCTCACCCGCCTCTCCTGAGGATGTATACCAAGGCACACAAAATTTGCGTGATGGCTATAAAACATTAATGGCACAACTGAGTGCCGGTGCTCAAAAAGATGTTGAAATAGTTAAATACGTGGGTGGCTTAATGCAGTTAGAGCGAGCCCTTAGTGCCAATAGTAAGAGCCTCAATGAATTAGGTAAACGTATTGATGATATTCATCGTCGTTTAGATCATTTTGCTATTACTGATGACAGTGTTGTTGCCGGTTTAGCAGATATATACTCGTCGGTGCTAAGCCCCCTTGGGCACCGAATCCAGGTTTATGGTAAACCCGAGTTATTAAAACAGCAGCTCACTCAAAACAAAATCCGTGCGTTACTTTTAGCCGGCATTCGTAGTGCAGTATTATGGCGTCAAATGGGCGGCAAACGTCGTCATTTCTTTTTTGCAAAAAGAAAAATTCTCGCCATTGCTAAAACAAAAATTTAATTATCGTTCAAACTAAAATTTAGGAGTTATTATGGAGCTTTCAGCGTTAACGGCTATCTCTCCGGTTGATGGTCGCTACGGCAGCAAAACCACTGAACTACGCAGTATTTTTAGCGAATTTGGATTAATCAAATACCGCGTAACCGTTGAAGTGCGTTGGTTGCAAGCGTTAGCTGCAGCAAGCGATATAAAAGAAGTCCCAGCTTTAAGCGAGCAAGCAAACGGACTATTAAATGCTATCGTCGATAACTTCTGTGAAGCCGATGCGCAGCGTGTTAAAGACATTGAACGCACCACTAACCATGATGTAAAAGCCGTAGAGTACCTACTAAAAGAAAAAGTAGCTGATAACGCTGAATTACATGCCATTAATGAATTTATTCACTTTGCATGTACATCTGAAGATATTAATAATCTATCTCACGGTTTAATGTTAAGTGAAGCACGTAACAATGTTATTTTACCTTATTGCGATGAGCTATTAAGCGCAATTAAAGAAAAAGCTGTTGAATACAAAGCCATTCCAATGATGACCCGTACGCATGGGCAACCTGCAACCCCATCAACTATGGGTAAAGAGTTTGCAAACGTATACATGCGTTTAAAGCGTCAACGTGATCAAATTGCCCAAGTAGAAATGCTAGGCAAAGTAAATGGTGCTGTAGGTAACTACAATGCTCACCTAAGTGCTTACCCTGATTACGACTGGCATACTCACGCAGATAAATTTGTAGCTAGCCTAGGTTTAACACTTAACCCGTTTACCACACAAATTGAACCGCATGACTACATTGCAGAACTATTTGATGCTATTGCGCGTTTTAATACTATATTGCTCGATTTTGACCGCGATATGTGGGGATACATTGCGCTTAATCACTTCAAGCAAAAAACCATTGCTGGTGAAATTGGCTCATCAACTATGCCACATAAAGTAAACCCTATTGATTTTGAAAACTCAGAAGGTAACTTAGGTTTAGCTAATGCCATATTAGGTCACTTAGCGCAAAAGCTGCCTGTTTCTCGTTGGCAACGTGATTTAACTGACTCAACCGTATTACGTAATTTAGGTGTAGGTATGGGTTATGCTGTTATTGCATACCAATCAACACTTAAAGGTGTAAGCAAGCTAGAAGTTAACGAACAGCGATTAGCCGATGAGCTTGACCAAAACTGGGAGCTATTAGCAGAGCCAATTCAAACAGTAATGCGTAAATACGGCATTGAAAAGCCATATGAAAAGCTAAAAGATTTAACGCGTGGTAAACGTGTAAATCAAGAAATTATGGCTGACTTCATTGATGGTTTAGATTTACCAGACGCTGCAAAAGCAGAAATGAAAAAGCTAACCCCAGCCAACTACATTGGTCGCGCTGTTGAGTTTATTGATGATTTAGTTTAATTACTCAAATCTACTAATAAAAAGCGAAAGGTACCTGCCTTTCGCTTTTTTCATTTAGGTCTTAACGTTATAGGCATTCTATGTATCAATTAAAAATAAATGAATTATCTGAGCAAGCGTTTTTAAATCAATATTGGCAAAAAAAGCCACTGTTAATCAAAAGAGGTTTTAATGACTTTAAAGACCCTCTTGATGCCAATGAACTGGCAGGCCTTGCTATGGAAGACAGCATAGAGTCGCGTATTATAACCAACCATAACCAGCAATGGCAGTCCCATCAAGGGCCGTTTGAAGATTTTGAAATACTCACCGACGAGCACGCTACTTTATTAGTACAAGCAGTCGATCATTGGCACCCAGAAGCCGCACAATTGCTTGAACCATTTCGTTTTATTCCTAACTGGCGCATAGATGATTTAATGATCAGCTACTCAACCCCTGGCGGTGGTGTTGGACCACACTTAGATCAATATGATGTATTTATTATACAAGGTGAAGGCAAACGCCATTGGCGTGTAGGCTTACCTGACGCCTCATTAAAGCAATTTGCTCAAAATAAAAGCTTGCTACAAGTTGAAGCTTTCACCGCAGTAATTGATTGTGTTTTAGAGCCTGGTGACATTTTGTACATACCACCAGGTTGTCCGCATGAAGGCTATGCCATTGAAAATGCTTTAAACTACTCGGTCGGATTTAGAGCGCCTAATCAACAAGATTTACTGTCTAGTTTTGCAGATCATATTATTGACACAGAAAGCGGCCAAAAGCGTTACACGGACCATACCCTCGCGCTACGTGATTCAAAAGGTGAGCTTACGCAAAGCGAAGTTGATAAAGTAAAAACGTTAATGCAGGCTTTAATAGAAAACGACAACTTATTTAAAAACTGGTTAGGAAACACATTAAGTCAACCTAAGCATGATATGGATTTAGCGCCTGAAGAAAACCCGTTTAGTACAGCTGAAATTATGCAACAACTTGAAAATGATGTGACATTTGAGCGTGTTGGTGGCACGCGTGCAATTTACCAATGCATAGGTGATGAGCTGCTTTTAAGTGTTAATGGCGAAAACTACCCTTTACCGCTATCTGATTTAGAGGCTGTAAAACAGCTAACTGATTTTATTGAATTTGATAGCAGCTTGCTGAATTCAACCACACCTAGCCTAGATTTTATCGAAACCTTTACTACACTGGTAAATGAGGGGATTTGGTTTAGCTAGGAGGAGGCTATGGTTTATACTGTTGACAAAGTTGATTGGCAAAGTGAAAAAGATCAACTTCAACAAATAAGAGAGCGTGTTTTTGTTTACGAATTACATATTCCAAAGAATATTGAATTTGATAGCTTAGATGCGTTCGCTCAACATATTCTGGTTACCGATAATATGCACTCACCTGTTGCCACAGGTCGATTATGTAATGATGGTTTAATAGGTAGAATTGCCGTACTACCCCAGCACCGCAATCGCAACGTTTATAAATCTCTACTTAATTTCATTGTAAAGCTTGCCGAAGAGCAAGGTATTGAGGCTGTCAGTATTAACTGTATTTTAAATGAAGTAGAACGATTCAAAAATAACGGCTTTACTGTGCAAGGGCACGTTTTTATGGAAGCTGGCATTCCAAGACAGCGAATGGAATGCCCTATTACATGCTTTGAAACACGGCCATTTACTTTAGTGCATTAACCAAAAAACGAGCCATTTGGCTCGTTTTTTACTTTATTCTTGTCGGTAATCTTTGAAGAACCGCTGCATTTTCATCATTGCACTGCTTAGATCATCTTTATTAGGTAAAAACACCAATCTAAAATGATCGGGATCTGGCCAGTTAAAAGCGCGCCCATGTACTAATAATATTTTTTCTGCCTTTAACAAGTCAAACATCATTTGTTCATCATTTTTAATATTAAACAATTTTGTATCAACTTTGGGAAATGCATACAGCGCCCCTTTTGGCTTTTTACAGCTTATCCCCTCAATTGCATTTAATCCACGCCAAGCAATATCTCGTTGCTCGTATAAGCGACCTCCGGGGTCAATTAAACTGTCAATGGATTGTACCCCACCCAATGCTTGCTGAATGGCATATTGAGCAGGGACGTTTGCGCATAAACGCATTGAGGCAAGAATATCGAGGCCTTTAATTAAATCTGTCATTAAGGCAGTGCGCCCGCTTAGCACCATCCAACCCATTCTAAGACCAGCGGCGCGATATGTCTTAGCTAAACCGTTAAACGTAATAATGGGAATATCGTCGCACAATGCACCAATAGAGGTATGGGTAACTCCGTCGTATAGGATTTTCTCGTATATTTCGTCACTTAATAGTAAAAGTTTGTGCTCTCGGGCAATGTTGATCAATTCTTCAAGCAAGGCATCACTGTACACTGCCCCTGTTGGATTATTAGGGTTTATTAACACCAATGCTTTAGTTTTCGAGGTGATTTTGCTTTTAATATCATCAATATCAGGAAACCAATCTTGCTCTTCATCACATAAATAGTGAACAGGGTTACCGCCTGCTAGCTTTACCGATGCAGTCCAAAGCGGATAATCGGGTGCAGGAATTAATACTTCATCGTCATTATTTAACAACGCTTGGGTAACCATTTGAATAAGTTCACTCACACCGTTGCCAATGTAAATATTATCAACGTCTAAGTTGTGTAAACCTCGCTGTTGGTAATGCTGATAAATAGCAACACGCGCAGAGTAAAGCCCTTTAGAATCACAATAGCCTTGAGCAGAATATAAATTACGGATAATGTCACGGTGCATATCTTCTGGCATATCAAAACCAAATGCCGCGGGGTTACCAATATTAAGCTTAAGTACTTTTTGGCCCTCGTCTTCCATTTTTTTAGCTTGCACTAAAACGGGACCACGGATGTCATAACAGACGCCGTCTAATTTATGACTCTTTTTTATTTCTGACATTGTTACCTCTAAAGAGCAAGTTAGTCTTAAGACTAACTCAGTAAAGCCGTGAATTACTAGGGAAATTAAGCGCTTAAAACTGAAAAAAATTCACGTTAACATTCTATTCTGTTCTTTTTAAACGAGCTTACCGCTGAGCTTGCCACTCATTTAATTTTGCTTGTGAGCCAATAACTTGCGCCATTAAATTATTTGCTGCATCAACAGCCTGTTCCTCGTTATCATTATTTAAATTATATTCAATTAAACGTGCCACTTCGGCTAAACTTGCCGCTCCAAACTGAGCTGCATTTGATTTAAGGCTATGAGAATGGCGAATAGCAGCCTCTTTATCTTGCCCAAGCGCTGCAATAGTTTCGCTTCCTAAGCGCTCAAATTCCGCACAACAAAATTCCAACGTATCTGGAAATTGTTCACCTAATAGCGATTCCATACTTTCTAAAGCGGATTCGTCGATACTGATCTCTGTCATATTAATGCCCTTTAATGCGGTCCTGCGATTTCTCTTTCATCTCTTACTCTATATCTAAGCACAAAAAAAACCAACTTTATTAATGCAAAAATGTATAATTAGGTTAAATGTATTAATCGAATGGTTAGCTTATGGCACGTGCACTTTGTGAACGCTGTAATTTTTCGCTAAGCACCTGTATTTGCAATGCAATCACCTGTGTTGATAATCAAACTCAGGTTGTTGTGTTACAGCACCCCAGTGAAGCAAAAATTAGTAAAAATACGGCACAGTTATTGGCATTAAGTTTAACGCGATGCAAAATAATTAAAGGCGAAAATAATCAAGACTTTGCTTGCTTGCAAAAGCTGCCGCTCAGCTCAACGGTGTTACTCTACCCAAACGAGGGCGCAATTGAGTTAGATTTAGCCAATAACAATGAAAACGTACAACCGATTACGCATTTAATAGTGATCGATGGAACATGGAATAAAGCTTTTAAAATTTTGCAATTAACTCCGCTATTAAAACAGTTTAAAACAGTAAGCTTTCGCCATATTCCTACTAACCGCTATGCTATTCGTAAAGCCCCAAGAGCAGATAGCTTGTCAACGCTAGAGGCAGTAGCGCATAGTTTATCGCTTATTGAAGCACTCAATCCGGCGCCGTTGTATGATTTATTAGATGAATTAATTACCAAACAAACCCAACATATGCCCGCTCACGTAAAAGCACGTTACCTGTAATTAAAAATGAAATAACTAATGCGTAATACCCCTTCTCGATTAAAGCGCGGATTCTCACGCCAAGGCCCTGACTATCGTTTTGACGACCAAGTTGATTTTAGCGATATTAGAACGACTTTTGGTTTTCGTTCGATGGTGGTTGGTAAGTGGGTGACTAAAGAAGAGCGCTTTATTAGTGCCAATTTAATTTATGATGCACTGGCTGATTTAGCGCAAATTTTACATTTACCACCAACAGCAATTGGCCTTCGCGGTAAACTTAATTTTGCCTTTGGCCATGGCGGACAAAAAGGTGTGCAAGCACACTATAATGCTTATGACCAAACTCTCGCACTGGCAAAAAACGCAGGCGGCGGTGCTTTAGCCCATGAGTGGTTTCATGCATTCGACCATCATATTAGTGAGCATTTGTTTAAATCAAAAACCCGCTTTGGTTTCGCCTCTAAGTTATGGCTATCAAACTCTCCTGATTTGAGCCATCCACTTAATGATGCACTTAATCAATTTTATAAGCAGGTATTTTTAGCGCGAAACGGGGAAGATGCGAATGAATTTGTACAACGCTGTATCGCGTTTGATAAGGCACACAAGCAGCAATACATGAGTATGCCAGAGGAGCTTGCAGCTCGGTGTTTTGAAGCCTGTATAAATCAGCACCAAACAATAAAAAATAGCTTTTTGGTCAGTGGATTAAGCAGTAATAATTTAATTTACCCTGAGCTTAGCCAAACGCTACAAGCCAATGAAGCACTTAACCAATATTTTCAATTATTAGGTTACGCGCTTCATCAACAAACATAGTAATCGTTTCTAAAAATCAGAATTACTATTTATCATCACTGATACGACTTGCCACCGCGCTATTTTGATCTTTATATTTTGCATCAACACGGGTGTTATACGGGTTTTCACATGGGCCGGTGAGCGTTTCAAAACTCATTGCACCAATCTTCATCATAGGTCTGAGCGCAAGCGGCAGTTTACCCGAGTTGTAAAACTCTAAGACAATATTACCACTCCAACCAGGGTCGATTCTGTGTGCGGTGACATGCACCATTAAACCTAAACGTGCCAGTGACGAACGTCCATCTAACCAGCCAACAATATCAGCAGGTAACGTTACTTTTTCATAGGTTATTGCTAATGCAAGCTCACCAGGGTGTAAAAAGAATGCTTCACCTTCATCTAATACAATTTCGTCGCTCATTATTGATTCTAACGCTTTATTGAGCTGATCTTTTGGTCCACTTAAGTCAACGTAAGCAGCATTATGGGCATGAAAAGTTCTAAACTTATTACCCAAACGAAGATCCGCAGTCACCCCTGAAATCATTTCACTGGTTGGCGCTGGCTCAATAACAATCCGCCCATCGTTTAAATATTCTTTTATATGTGTATCTGAAAGTCTCATTTTTAATCTTCCGTAATCACAACTTCAATCGCGTTGTGATGTTGTTGATAGTAAAGCGTGCTGGCAATGAGCCGTGCGGCTGCACTGTAGGTTTCACTTATAGCGGCACTTGCATCATTGGCAATCAATTTACCTTGTTCAGAGGATTCTCTGATATTAATCGCAAGCGGAATGTGCGAAAGCACAGGAACACCATGCTTCATGGCTAATTTTTGTGCGCCATCTTTACCGAATACATGATTAGCCTCGCCGCAATGGCCGCAAATGTAATGGCTCATATTTTCAATTAAACCAAGCACTGGCACGTTTACTTTATTAAACATAGCGATGCCTTTTTGCGCATCTGCCAACGCCAAGTCTTGTGGCGTAGTAACAATTACAGTGCCACTGGCTGGAACTTTTTGGCTCATGGTTAATTGAATATCGCCAGTGCCTGGGGGCATATCGACGATTAAGTAATCAAGCTCACCCCAATCGGTTTCATTTAATAGCTGACTAAGTGCACCTGAGGCCATGGGGCCTCGCCATACGGTAGCATCGTCGCTAGGCACTAAAAAGCCGATAGATTGCGCTTTAATGCCGCTGGCATCAAATGGTTGTAATTGTTTGTTGTCTTTAGTAACAGGCTCACTGCCTACCAAACCGAACAACATAGGAATAGACGGGCCGTAAATGTCAGCATCTAAAATACCTACTTTAGCGCCTTCATTTTTAAGCGACCCAGCAATGTTAACAGCAGTAGTTGACTTACCCACTCCGCCTTTACCTGAGGCCACTAAGATAATATGTTTTATAGCTTTAAATTTTGCTGGTTCTTTAAGTGCAACCACCGCGCTTACATTTACTTCAGTTTTAAGTCGCTCAGCTAAAAATTTAGCGACATAGGGCATTTCAGATTGCGCGGCAAACGGAAGAATGAGTTTAACAGTAATTGATTTATCGGTGTTTTGAGTAATATCAGCAATAAAATCTTGCTCAATACCCACAGCAAAAGCGGCGCTGCGATAGGCCGCTAGAGCAGAAATAATCGGTTGTTTTTGCACCGATTTAGCAGAGAATAGTTTCGACAGTCCAAACATAGCAATAAAATAGCGTTTCTTTGATGAAAAGTGCCACGGAATTATGTAACATTCAGGGCATTAACACCAGTCAATTAGTAAATATCCATAAGCAGTGTACTCTGTTAGCACCCCGCTTATCGATAATGTAATAATTTTCATCTGTTCCTGACTAGGAACGCTTAATTCGGAATGATTATGGCACAGCGAAAGATCCTGATTACTAGCGCATTACCTTATGCCAATGGCCCTACCCATTTAGGGCATTTATTAGAGTATATTCAAACTGATATTTGGTCACGTTTTCAAAAACTACAAGGCCACGAAGCATACTATGTGTGCGCCGATGATGCTCATGGCACACCTATTATGCTTAATGCGCAAAAGCAAGGGATCACGCCAGAGGAAATGGTTAAAAACGTTAGCATAGAACGCCAACGCGATTTTGCTGATTTTAATATCAAATTTGATAATTACCACAGCACTCACAGCCAAGAAAATAAAGAATTTAGTGAGCTTATTTATAACCGCCTTAACGATGCCGGTCATATTAAAAAGCACACTATTTCTCAGTTATTCGATCCAGAAAAAGGTATTTTTCTGCCAGACCGCTTTGTTACTGGCACCTGCCCTACCTGTAAATCAGAAGATCAAAATGGTGATAGCTGTGATGCCTGTGGCGCAACTTATAGCCCAACAGAGCTAATCAACCCACGCTCTGTCATGTCGGGTGCTGAGCCTATTTTAAAAGATTCTGAGCATTACTTTTTTGACTTACCAGCCTTTGAAGGCATGCTTAAAGAATGGCTACACTCAGGCACAATCCAGCAAGAAATGGCGAACAAGCTAGATGAGTGGTTTGCCGATGGTTTGCAGCAGTGGGACATAAGCCGTGATGCACCTTATTTTGGTTTTGAAATTCCAAACGCACCAGGTAAATATTTTTACGTATGGCTAGATGCGCCTATTGGTTATATGGCGAGCTTTAAGAACTTATGTGACAAACAAGGCATCGACTTTGATGCTTTTTGGCAAGAAGGGTCTGACGCTGAGCTTTATCATTTTATTGGTAAAGACATTATCTATTTCCACAGCCTGTTTTGGCCTGCGATGTTAGAGGGCGCTCAATTTAGAAAGCCTACTAACGTATTTGCTCATGGATTTGTTACGGTGAATGGCGCGAAAATGTCTAAATCAAAAGGCACGTTTATTAAAGCGCGTACTTATTTAGATAACCTAGATCCTGAATTTTTACGTTATTACTACGCAGCTAAACTTAATAGTGGTATTACCGATTTAGACTTAAACCTAGAAGATTTTGCACAGCGTGTAAATTCAGACTTAGTGGGTAAAGTAGTTAATATTGCGAGCCGTTGTGCTGGCTTTATTACTAAAAAGTTTGACGGTAAGTTAAGCGACACAATTATGGAACCACAGCTGCTTGCTGAGTTTCAAAATGCCTCAGCCACTATTACTGAACATTACGAAAATCGTGAATACAGCCGCGCAATCCGTGAAATTATGGCGCTTGCTGATAAAGCAAATCAATTTATTGATAATGCTGCGCCTTGGGTGCTTATTAAAGACGAGTCTAAGCAAGAAGAAGCGCATCAGGTATGTTCGTTAGGACTTAACCTATTTCGCGTGCTGATCACTTACTTGAAGCCTGTACTACCTGGTATGGCAACAAATGTTGAAGCCTTTTTAAATGATGAGCTTACATGGCAAGGTGTGCAAACTGCACTAATAAGCCACCCTATCAATAAATTTAAGCCGTTAATGCAACGTGTTGAAATGGACAAAGTGAATAAAATGGTTGAAGAATCAAAAGAAAGCTTAATCGCTGAAAAAGACAAAATCGATCCTAATAGCCCACTGGCAAAAGAGCCTATCGCAGCTGAGATTGAATTTGATGACTTTGCAAAAGTAGATTTACGCGTTGCTAAAATTGCTAAAGCAGAGCACGTAGAAGGCGCAGACAAACTACTTAAGTTAACTCTTGATTTAGGCGGCGAAACGCGCCAAGTATTTGCAGGCATTAAATCAGCTTACGCACCAGAAGACATCGAAGGAAAGCTAACTGTGATGGTTGCGAACCTTAAACCACGTAAAATGCGCTTTGGAATGTCTGAAGGTATGGTACTTGCTGCAGGCCCGGGCGGTAAAGAAATATACATTCTTAACCCAGACGATGGTTCAGAACCTGGTATGCGAGTAATGTAAGCACTGTGCTTGTTTAAAAAGCCGCCAAATATTTAGCGGCTTTTTTATTGTTGACGTTATTTAGCTAAAGCGACTACTTTTGCTAAATGAATCACTAAGCATTGGGAGCTAATATAGATAAACCAATTTATATAGCGCACCTGAGGATAAAAACCTTGTCCTTGGTTACCATAAATCCAAAAAGCACCAATAATGGCATCAGCCAATGCAGCTAGTAAAAGCCCTAAGCTCACCCATATAATTGGTTTAGGGGCATAAAAACCACCATAAGTAACAACCAACACAAGACCCATAAGCCCCACGGCAGTTACCACCACACTATAAAAACCTGTCATAGCTAAAATTGGTATACCAGCTCCATCAAGATACATAGAGGCGAGTGACGTAGCACTTACAACCAGTACCGCAACTATGAAACAGGTGCTTTTTAGTCGCGATATAGCTTGCTGCCTTTTATAGGCCAACATACAGGCTAAAAATAAAAGGCTATAGCCAGGTGCAAACAATAAAATTGAATCAATTAAATAGTCATGCTTTATTAACGTTGCATAGCGATGATAGTGCTGGGATAAGTTAAAGTTAATTACATCCCCTACTATGCACAGCATTAAAGCTACGCTACATAGAAGCGCTATAAAGTGTAACTGCTTATCTTTAAACTGGTGAAATACCCAGCTCGTAATTGCCACACTATTAAACATCAGCAAACACAGCGAGCTCACTGTTAATAGCAATAAAATTTCTTTATTGTTAGGTGATATTAGCCCTATCAACAGCACAACTAAGGCGCATAACCAAGCAATAAAGGAAATAACCTGATGAGGGTGTTTTATAGATAAGGAATTGATTGCACTATCCGAAGTTTAAGATTCATAAATTTAATTTAGCAAATTATTATCGCTTAGGGTTTATTTTTTTAAGATCAGCTTGCACTTCTTTTTGTGTTTTTAGCCGACATTGTGCCAACTGCTCAAGTCGAATAGCCTTAATTGCCGCCAAGGGATCATCAGCACTAAGCCCACCAGCATCATAGGTGTTTTGTTGATTTATTACTTTATTATCATCTTGTCTAGTATGCATATTATCCTCACTTGGGACTGTTTATCGATTTTAGGCGCGGTACATCAAAAAATAAAAAAGTGCTGAAACACTGTACGATTTAGTTGAAAAACACCAGTTCATCTATATATTAGATATTACTAATATATAGAGGTGTATTATGCGCATTATTTTACTTTTTTCCAGTTTATTTATTTCATCCGCTGCTTTTGCTAACAATACCGACGAGGCACGACAAACCATCAAGGCATTTTCAACTGATTTAAAACAGGTACTGGTTAGTACTATGAAGCAAAGCGGCCCACTAGCGGCAATAAGTGTATGCAATATAGCAGCACCCGCTATTGCTTCACAACACAGCAATAGTAAGTGGCAAGTTAGCCGCAGTGCGTTAAAAACTCGTAACTCAGATAATCAACCCGATGCATGGCTCAAAAATGTTTTATTAAACTTTGAACAACGTAAGCTCAATGGCGAGCCTATAGCAAGCATAGAATATCAAGAGCAAAGACCGGATGGCTGGTATTTTGTAAAAGCGATCCCTACTCAAAAAGCGTGTTTGGCATGTCATGGCAGTCACATTGCCCCCGCAGTTTCTAAAAAAATAGCGACTTTATACCCTAATGATCAGGCAACTGATTTTAAACTGGGTGACATTCGTGGCGCCTTTATCGTTAAAAAGCCGATTAAAAAGCACCAACAGTAATTACGTCATTAAGCACTCGCTGCGTTTCGTTTTTTGTGGGCAACATATAAAGTATACGGCAACATTACGAGCTGATTTAATATGATAGCTGATATTAGCGCAAACAATAACGCACTGGTGGTTAAAGGAATACCTAACTTAAAGTTATCAAGTGTATTTTGTAATCTGTCGAAACGCTCAGGGGAGAATATATACAGCAATTTTTGCACTAAATTACCTTGCTCGAATAGCTTCATACCTTGATTTAAGTCAGCAAATAGCATCAAGGTTTGCTGTTTTTGTTCTGCATCTGCTCTAACACTCGGTTCAGTATTTGCTAAATGACGGTTTATCATTGCTTGTGTACTAGAAAATTTATATTGCTTTGCTGTGTTTGCATAGCCATCAACTTGCCACTTTGTCGCATGATACAAGCCCGCTAAATGTTGTTGGTAATGATCACTCAACTGCGGTAGTTGCAATGAAATAATAAAAGCACAAGCAAATATTAATTTATCAAGTATGTTAACGATCATCATCATCCTTTGTGCTACTTTGATTTAAACGTTTAGATGGTGTTTAAGGCCAGTTGACCTTTTGAGGTTAAATTTGCAAGGACCTAGGTATGTCACAATATAATAATTAAGTAGTATTGTAGATAGGTGGTACCATCACCCTTTGCTCAATCGCTTTGCAAGCACTAGTATTCTCTACATAAGCTCAAAAACCATAATACTTAACGTGATAAAGTTTATATAGGTATGGCTTCAATAGCAAAGCGCTTGAAGTGTTATAGGTATGCTCTTTACTTTAATGTTGCCAAAATAGCAACAGCTTTATAGATAAACCGGAGCTTATAACTGAAAAAACTCACTATAACCAGCATAAAGTATTAATTATCTCTCCTAAATCCCCCCTTTAATTCTAGTGATTTTTACACTATATTAAAAGATAATTAAGTGTCTGTTAATATTGAGAAAGAGTTTGTGGAAACGAATAACAATAACACCACTGTTGAAGATAATCCAACCGAAGACCAAAAGAAGTTTTTCCTCGATTTACTTCCTGGAAAGATGATCGATATACAATTTAACAACCCTATTCAAGTTCGCTTTAAGCTTACTTTAATTGGCTATGACACCGGTAAATATTTAATATTAAAATACCCTGCTCAAGCAGGTAAGAACGATTACAGCGATATTTTAGTTGAAGGCAATGGCGCTATTGTCCGTTATATCATTGAAGATGAACGCGGTGAATGTGTGGCTTTTTCAACCAGCATATTAGCAATTTCATTTCGCCCAGAACGATTAATTTATTTAGCTTACCCTAAAAAAATTGAAAGCCGTCAGCTGCGAGAAACAAGCAGGCTACCAACTCATATCCCAGCTAAAATAAGTTTACACAAAGGTGATGTAGACGCCGATAGTAAGAGCTTATTGCATGGGTTAATCATTGATATTTCACCCAGTGGCTGCCGCTTTGCGATACATGTGAGCTCTGGATTTGTTGCGCTAAAAAAACGCCAAGTATTTGTGCATATTTTGTCACCAATAGACAATAAGTCTGTCATAGTCACGTCCTATATCAGAAATAATCAAATGAAGGGTAATCGCCTAAGTGTTGGTATCGAGTTTGATGCATCAGAGCAAACGAAGCTAAATGAGCTACTCGAAGCGTATTCAATTGATATAGATTAGAAAAACCACAAACGAATTAAGGCTAACATATGCTTGGTTAGCCTCTATACCCACTGTTTTATTACTCTAAAGGTTTTAAGAACCGCTCTGTCCTAGGTAAGTAATAGTTATCGTAATCAAGCGATACAATCACACGCTCGGCTTTACCTAGTAATTCATCACGTGGGATAAGCCCTATTACTCTAGAATCTGCACTATTATCACGGTTATCACCCATAGCTAAATAGTAATGTTCAGGAATTGTTATTTCATCAAAGCTCGATAAACGTGATCGTGTATTACTAACGCGGATTGAATGCTTATAACCATTTAAGTTTTCTATTTTATCTGAAGAAGTCGTATTACTTTGCAAATTTGTGTAATTAAGCTTTTTACCATTGATTATGAGTTGATTATTTTTAAGTACAATAGTATCTCCAGGTACACCTATTACGCGCTTGATCAAGCGGTTATCCGCTACTTTCGAGTCAAATACAATAATATCGCCAGTTTGTGGGTCCGCCATTCTCAACAGGGATACATGCGTGAATGGTATACGTAAATCATACGCCATTTTATCGGTAAGGATTCGGTCGCCTTCTTCAATAGTCGGTTTCATTGAACCTGTTGGTATTTCGTACCAATCGGCGACGGCACTACGAAATACACTCATTAAAATAATGAATACAATTAAAGAGCGATTATTTTTCCAAAATTTATAAAGTTGCTTCATGTTTTGTCTCTGCTATGGGTTAAGTATTTATTTGACTGTATAAACGCAGAGCCGTTCAAAGGAGTGTGTAACAAAACATGTTTAATGATAGAGACATGTATAAAACATGTCTCTAAAGATGGTTTACTGCTGATTTAACTTGTCTTTCGCTTCTTGTACTTTTGCAAAATCAAGCCCTAATTCATCAGTAGCTTCTTTAATCAAATGCGGTTGAGTCATCACTACAGCCATTAATTGCTGAAGTTTTTCTGGTGGTATACCCAGCTCTTGCACTAATGCCATAGCCATCATTGGGTTTTGGGTAAATGCTTCAAACAACGCGGCTACTTTTTCATCACTGACGTTGTGCTCTTTTAATATTGCAATAATAGGATTCATTATTTGCCTTAATATTTTATAGTGTTCACTAAATTATATGGGCGCACAGCCTAATTAACAATATTAATCCTGCTATGCTCATGTACGTTACTCAACCAGCAAAACCACTTTACCGGAATTTTCGTTGCGCTCTAAAATGGCATGAGCCTCACTAGCTTGTTGCCATGGCATAGTTTTATAAATATTAAAGTCATAGTTCTCGTTGGCAATATCATCGTAAAAACGCGCGACAAAGGCATCTCTCAGAGCGCGTTTAAACTCAATACTGCGATTACGAAGTGTTGATGCATGAAACGAAATCCGCTTTTGTAATAAACGTGCAAAGTCTACCTCTGCAAAGCGCCCGTCTAAAAATGCCAGCATAATAATCTGACAATCCATTGCGGTCACTATGGCATTTTTATTTAAATAGCTACCAGAAACAGGGTCAACAATTGCGTTTGCAGTGAGCTTATGTGATTTCATATACTCAACAAAATCAGTGGTTTTATAATTAATTACGTGGTCAGCACCCAACCTTTTAGCATGTTCACATTTTTCATCCGAACCTGCGGTAATCACTACTTGTGCACCAGCACTTTTTGCCATTTGAATAGCAGCCCCACCAACACCACTAGCACCTGCATGAATAAGCGCCGTTTGCCCTGATTGTAACTTGCCTAATTCAAATAGCGCACCAAAGGCTGTTAAATACACTTCGCTTATAGCGGCACCTTGCGCCATAGAGATATGATCAGGCAATATCATTAACTGCTGCGCATCTACTGCGACATATTCACTGTAAGCGCCACCAGCACATAAAGTAAAAATACGCTTACCGAGCCATTTAGGGTCTACCTCACTGCCAAGCTCACACACGGTGCCTGCACACTCAAGTCCTAAAATAGGGCTATCCCCTTCAGGGGCAGGATACTTACCTTGACGCTGCATACAATCAGCGCGGTTAACCCCAATCGCTGCCACTTTTACCAGCACTTCATTATTGTTAACCTTCGGTTTATCGGTTTTCGAAAACGCTAACTGCTGCTCATGATGTGAAATGTACTGCATAAGTCTCCTTGTATTGGGTTTATTTGATTTTTCGCCACACTTCGGCTTCAACTAGCTGGCCATTTTCTGTAAGAGAATGATGCCACAAATTCCCTTCAACTTTATAATCAAAAGCCATGGTTTTACCCATCAATGATGCAATATTGCCATACTCAAAGGTTTCAATAAATTGCCCATCGTTTAATTGGTACTGGCCACCACCAGCATAACTAAATTGGCCATTTTTTTCTGTGATATAGCTAAAGTGTGTTGCTGTTACTAATTTGATTGAAGTTATCTCTGGGGCTTTAGCGCTGACAAACCCATCTTCTACCGCGTATTTTCCTTGAACAAACTCCCACGTACCTAATAGGGGATTGGCAAATACAGAGTATGGCAATAAAACTAAGCAAGCGAATATAGTAAATTTCATCATAATCCTTATCGTGTTAACTGTGCCTGAAGAAACCAACTCAGCGTTAATTTACTGACATAGTATTAAAACGCCAACTTTGCTTATAAGGGTA
This sequence comes from Pseudoalteromonas sp. Scap03, assembly GCF_013393115.1. Classification (GTDB taxonomy): domain Bacteria; phylum Pseudomonadota; class Gammaproteobacteria; order Enterobacterales; family Alteromonadaceae; genus Pseudoalteromonas. The sequence goes on from NZ_VDEU01000001.1 coordinate 2,687,188, forward strand.
TACATCTGGAAGCTGACCTTGCTCAATTCCTTGCTGGATCATTTGCCAGTACTTTGCCGTAAATAAATCACTATGGTAATGATTAAAGTGGTTAAACGCACTGTTACTGGCACTAAAAAACACTTTAAATTGACTGGGAAATATATCATTTTGGTCAATATCAAAATAGCTGTGTGAGCTTAATTCTTCTAACGCGTTTTGTGTATTTGGCACGTCTCTAAAATTGCAATCGGTGAGAGGGCAAATTTCATCATAATCATAAAATACTATTCGCCCCCAACGTGTTACGCCGAAGTTTTTCATCAGCATGTCACCAGCAAAAATATTTGCACTGGCAAGCTCTTTTATCGCTTTACCATAATCAAGCATCACTTGCTGAAGTGATTTACTATTACATTGATTGATATACAGGTTGAGCGGTGTCATTTTTCGCTCAACGTAAACATGCTTTAGTATTAAGGCTTTGCCGGAAATGACTAAGCTATCGCCAATGTGTTTTTTCATTTCTATTAGCAGTTCATCACTAAAACGGCTTAAGTCAAATGCAAGGTATCTAAACTCATGAGTGTCAACTAATCGCCCTACTCTGTCAGCTTGTTTTACAAAGTTATATTTATCTTTTACTTGTTGTTTAGTTGCTGTTTTTGGGGCACTAAACTTATCTTTTATTACCTTGTATACATAATCTAGGCCGTCAATGGTAAAAACTAGCATCACCATACCCGGAGTCCCTGGCGCTAGGTGGTACGTGTATTCTGCGGGACTACTTTTAGTCGTATCTACTTTATAACGATAAAATTCGGTTTTTGCATGTTTAATAAAACCAATCGCATTAAATAATTCAAAACGTTGTTTGTGAGGCATTAATACACTGAGGTAGTCAACATAACGAGCAGGTTGGTCGGTATCTACCATAAAATAGGTACGTGCAAAGCCAAATAATAAACTTAGTTGATCAGCCCCCATCATTACAGCATCAATTGTAAGCCCATCGGGGGTATTTAAAATAGCAATTGCAAAGGGCATGTTATCGCCATTTTTGGCAATACATCGCCCTATGACATAACAGGCCTTATTACGATAAAAATGCGAGTTAGCATATTCGATATAACCATCATTTAAGTTTATTAATTCGTATACTTGTCGACATTGCTGCTGAGCACCTTGCGTTAACGTTGCTTGTAACTTAGTTAAATCACTACTTAAATCTTTAAAGGGGACTCTAAACACTTGCTCATTTAATAAGGCTTTAATTGCCTGATCAAACCCTTCTTTTAAGGAGATACGACTTACAAGCCCTTCATAAGAGCGCGGCTGCCCTCGGTATTTTGCTTTTAATACAAATAAGTGAACTGTGCGAATTTTTTTATCATCCCAAATAGCGCCAAAAGTAGAATTAAAAAATGTATGCGCAATGGGCTGGTTTTCATGCTCTTTTACCATCTCACCATAAATATTTTTAGCCCGTTGCCATGTTTGAGGGCAATTCAATTCATCATAAGCAATCACTCTAACAGCTTCACTAACTTGCTTTACTTGGCGTTCATACACTTGTAAGCGCTCTCGCATTGCTGCTTGCACCTCATGGTACTGGCGTTGTTCAAAGCGACTTTGTGCCCCTAAGGTGATATTTAAAAATTGTGCAAACATAGCATCAAAGCCTGCAAATATCGCTCGGGCTAACTTAGTGGCGACCACGGATTGTACCGAATTATGTTGAGAGGTTAATAGCGTGCTTGGCATGATTTAGGCGCTTCTATTTTTAGCAATTATGCTGATTATTTTTTATTAGAGGTTTACACCTTAGCAAGCACACTTTAATTTAGGTAATTAATACAGCAAATAAATAAAATTGATCATATGAATATAAGAAATGTCGACCTCAATTTACTCGTCTATTTAAATGTATTAATAGATGAAAAAAGCGTATCAAAAGCAGCTAATAAGCTTGCTTTAACTCAACCAGCGATGAGTAATGCGTTAAAACGTTTAAGAGATTTATTTGATGATCCTTTGCTGGTACGAGCTGCGGGCTCTATGACTCCAACAGCCAAAGCACTGTCGCTCAAACCTGAAATTGAAGCGCTGCTTAAAATGGCAGAGGAGATCACTCAACCAAGCGAGCAATTTAACCCAGCAACTGCGCAAGTTACATTTCGTATTATGGCAAACGATTATTTAGAATCGACTCTAATTGCCCCCTTTATTTGCGAGCAACTAGCTAAAAACCCGGGCATTGACTTTGATGTGCTTAGTCCCAGTGATGTAAATTTACAAGATATGGAAAAAGGCACTATCGATTTGGCAATAAATCGTTTTAATGGTCTGCCGCGCTCTTTTCATCAAGCGACTGTATGGCGAGATAATTATTGTTGTTTAACCCACCCAAATAATAATTTTTTAACGCATGCTAACTTAAATCAATACCTACAAAGCGAACATATATGGGTTAACCGCGCAGGCTGGGGGCCAGAGCCCGCAGTGACCAATAAGTCAGGAAAACAAAAATTAGGCTGGGTAGATGAAGCTTTGTGGCAATTAGAACAAACCCGTAAAATACGCGTATTTACTCGCCATTACATGATTGCCAGCTTACTGTGTCAATCTGAGCAACTCATAGCTACGCTACCCCGTCGTCAAGCAAAGCTATTAACCAGTCACACTAATTTAGTGATTAGCCCAGTACCATTTCAAGTCGTCCCTATAGAAGTAAAAATGATATGGAGCCCGTTATTACACCACACACCAGCGCATCAATGGCTTAGACGTGGGTTATTAGCGTTCGCAAATACAGTGGTTGATAGGTAACACATTAAAATATTGATTAAATCAATATCAATTATTGAAAACAACAATTTCATTAATATTATACTTAGCGCTACAGTGAAGTTAAGCCAACAAACTAAGAGTAATAATTATGCAAACATCAGCAAGCTTCACACACCAAGACGGGTTATTCATTGATGCAAATTTACATCACTTCATTGAACAACAATTATGCCCAAATACGCCGCTTGAGACGGGTCACGTTTACCAGTCACTTGCCACATTAGTTGATGAATTCGGCTGTAAATGTCGTAAAAATAAACATCAAGAAAACGATACTCTTGACGTAAACACTTTATTGAGTGCCTATCAACGTAAAAGCCACCCTCATTGCCATGTTGATGCACAAACAACTGAAGCCGTATTAGATGAATACTGCTGTCAAGTACCTGCCATTATTGTAGTTGCGTTAATGGACACGCTCAGTGGCACTGTATGTGACGAGCCAAGTGCACATGAGCTTTATCACAGAGCAGCAGAGCTAACAGAGCGTCCATGTGTTCATCGTCAAGCAGCCACTAACGCTTCAGCAGCTTAACAATGCAGTCGTTTAAAAGTGCTCGATAACCTTACTAGCAAATTGTTTGCAGCTTAAGGTTGTCGAGTTATGATTTGAATGAGCCAAATCAAAAGTTACCTGCCCACTGGCAAATGTAGTTTCTAAGGCGTTTTCGATTAAACATGCCGCTTCAACCCATCCCATATACTTAAGCATTAACACTGAACTTAATATGCTACTGCTCGGGTTTGCCTTATCTTGACCAGCTATTCGCTCGAACGTGCCATGTGTCGGCTCAAAAAAAGCCACCTCTGTATTTAAATTGGCGGCAGGCATAATCCCTACCCCCCCAACCTGTGCACTGAGCATATCGGCTAAAAAGTCACCATTTTGATTTGTAGTAGCCACCACATCAAATTGCGCAGGATCCATCAAGCATTGCTGCAACATATTATCGGCAATCACTTCTTTAATAATCAAGGGGGGTAAATTGGTTCGTTGTATTTCAAGCCAACGCCCATTTTCATGTTCTTTGGCATTATATTCTTGTTTTGCGAGCGCAAAGCCCCAGCGTTTAAACGCCCCATCGGTAAATTTAAGAACATTACCTTTGTGCACTAACGTAAGTGACTCTCTCTCATTTTTAAGGGAATAATTAATGGCAAAGCGTATTAATCGCTCTGACCCTTCTTTAGATATATTTTTAATCCCTATACCACACTCTTGAGCGAAACGAAGACGGGTTACGCCCATTTCTTCACACAAAAAATCGAGCACTTTTTCACTTTCAACACTCCCCGCCTGCCATTCAATTCCTGAATAAACATCTTCACTACTATCGCGCAACACGGTAATGTTAGTGGTAAAGGGGTTTTTTAATGGCGAGGGTAAAGCACTAAAGCCTTTTATAGTACGCATATTAACAAATAAATCCATTTCATGGCGAAGCGCAACATTAAGAGAGCGAAACCCGCCACCTAAAGGTGTGGTTAGCGGCCCTTTTATAGCAATTTTGCATTCACGTACCGCATTTATGGTTTCTTGAGGGAACCAGTCGCCATCATAAAGCTTGGCCGCTTGTTCACCATTATACACCTGCATCCAATGTATCTTACGTTCCTTGCCATAACAATGCTCTATGGCAGCATCCACTACTTGACGCATTACTGGCATCACATCTAAACCAACCCCATCACCGTCAATATAGGCAATAATAGGTTGTTCGGGTATATGCCACTGTCCTTGATCATCAATGTGAATATTGTCGCCATTGTCTGGCACCTTAATATGTTGATACTGCATACGTCCTCCTACAAGAGAATATATTTAAGCATGCATAACCCTACTTGTCTTCATAACAAAGCGTATAGCGGTTATTCAACGATAAAATGTAAAATTTAAGGTGCTTTTTTAACGGTTAAAATAACGTCAATCGCATTGAGTAGAGCCTCAACTTGTTGTATGTCGAAAGCGTCAGGTGAAGACTTTAAGTTTGTTTCAAAATCAACAGCCTGTTTATACAACGCTTTGCATTCAAACATTCCAGCCGTTCCTTTGATCATATGCACGCTGCGTGCAAAACCCGTTATATCACCCTGCTTAAATTGAGACACTAACGTGTCTTTTTGTTTATTTAACCCTTTAATATATTCCTGCTTGAGTAGTGCAAACTCCTCATCGGGTAGCTTAATGTTCTCGCATATATCAATATCAAGATAACTTGCAATTTTACTACTAAAACAGCTTCTATCTATAGGTTTGGCAATATGATCAGTAAAACCTTGTTTTAAATAGCGATCAATTTCATGCTTCATCGTGTTAGCAGTGAGCGCCACAATGGGTGTTGTTACCCCTGTTGCTTGTATAATCTTAATTGCTTGCTCACCATCCATAATTGGCATTTGAATATCTAATAAAATTAAGTCGAAGCTTTCATCCATCGCTGCTTGCGCTGCATCTCGACCATTTTCAACAGCGACAACGGTTAACCCCATCCGCTCTAAAATTCGCTTAATAAGCTGACGATTTTCTGGATGGTCTTCAGCCACAAGTACTCTACCCACTAAATTTCGCTGACTATTATTTAAAAATAGCTCTTTGGTTTGTGGTTTACGTATATCGTCAAATGCGTTAACCCATTGCGTATGTTCGGTTGTATTTAACTCCATAGTAAAGCAAAACTCGCTACCCCTACCTACCACAGAAAATACAGTAATATCGCCATTTAGTTTATTTGCTAAGCTTTTTGATATATTTAAGCCAAGTCCAGTACCACCGTATTTACGAGAAATTGACGAGTCAGCTTGGTGAAAGGGAGTAAATAGGTCTTTTTGCTCGCTTTCGGTCATACCAATACCGGTGTCTTCAACTTTAATTATTAGTTGCTTTTGATTGCAACTCACCGTCAGCATTATGTAGCCCTGGGTAGTAAATTTAAGTGCATTGGTTGCTAAATTTAATAATATTTGCCTAAGTCGAGTTGGATCTGAGACTATCCAATCTGGTAATGGAAATTGATAATCAACTTTGAATTTTAAGCCTTTATCGCGGATTTGCTTTCCTAGTAATGATTCAATTTCAGCAATAGTGGCAAACAAATCCGTTTCAACTAATTCTATCTCTAAACGGTTAGCCTCAATTTTCGACATATCCAAAATATCGTTAATTAGCCCAAGTACATGACGACTGTTTTGCAAAATCACCCTGATCCCATGATTTCTTTCATGAGGCTGTATATCACCTAAAATTATCCCATCAGCATAACCAATAATGGATGTCATTGGGGTGCGGATCTCATGGCTCATGTTAGCTAAAAATCGACTTTTAGCTTCACTTGCATCACGAAGCTCTTCCGCCAATTGTTGTAACTCTTGGGTACGCAGTTCGACCTTGTGTTCCAAATTTTTAGTCAGTTCAACATTCTGATGATGCAAAATACTGAATTTATTTGCGACAGCAAAAGCAAGTAATACTGCATCGAGCGCTGTGCCAATAAGTCCAAGTAAATAGAGATCCATTTTTATTGGCTCAATAAGTCCTAGATTAGTTAAATTGCCAACCATATTAGGAATGGCCATAGCCAAATAGGCGAGAACAAAATAGCGAGCTGGTTTAAAGCCACTGATCCAGCTTCGTATACCAACAACCATACCTAGAGATAAAGTTGCCCCTGTTACTAAAGTGGCCCAAATAAAGCCAAAACCAGGCCAAACCATTGCAAAAGGTGCGCCTGCGGTGGCAACAATGCCTAAGTAGATTGATAATCGAGATAACTTAGGAGACGTGTCTTTTAATTTAAGTAAGCTGTTAAAAAATAAAATATTTGTGATTGGAATTAAAGTAAAACCTAACCAATGAAAATGGGCATTGTAAAAACCAAAAATTTGATCCGGTATATGAAAAAACTGACTCCAAGCCAACACCCAGCATGCTGTGAACATGGCGTAGTACAAATGGGTTTTATCTCTATCACCCAAGTAAATAAGAAAATTGTATAAACCTAACGCAATACCAACCCCAAAGCACAGCAACATAATCATGTTGTCTGAGGTTTTTCTTACAAAAAAATCGTCATAAGATGAAAGCACTAATTTTGGTGGAGTATAAAAATATTCACTTTGAAATTTTGCAATTAATACGTAAGAACGATTAGGCGTCAGCTTAACTTTATTCCCATAGTGAAATGCAAACTCATTTGGGTAACCCCCCCCAGTGACATACTGCTTTATTGGTTCATCAAAGTTCGATATATCATAAATCCGGGTTTCGATTTTTGAAAGTAACGTGTTATACGGATAGAGCACCAGTTCATCTAAATCTGTTTTATTTTCAAGTGCTATGACAAACCAAAAACTACCACCAAAAAACGATGTTCTTGATTGTGGTTGTTTATCTTCAAGCCACATTTCTATTTCACTGTGGTTACGGGGAAAAGTACCACTCGTTACCTGAAATACATGACCCTGACCGAGCAAATCAGTATCTTGTTGTTTTAAAGTATAAACAATAGGAGCGAGTGTATCTGCCGGCGCTAAATTGCTAAAGCACAAAAATACACAATATAAAAATAGCTTTAGAACTGCCTTCATTGGCATACTTCGCACCTTAATTTAAAGACTAAAATTAAAACTGATAACTAACATCTAAACCAAAACGCCTGCCTTCACCTTTAAAGTCTTCAAGCATGCCAAGGAAAGAGCTTAAATCAAATTTTAAGTGGCTATATTGCGTACCAAATAGGTTTTTTCCCCAAATAGCAATCGCCCAGTTATCATGTTGATACTGTATGTTTGCGTTAAAAATACTATAGCCATCTTGCATAGCATAAGGGTTTTGATTCTGATCAAAATAATAGTCGGATTGATAATCAACTAATAATTGCGTTGTTAGTGGGTGATTCGCCAACTCAAGCGTGTATTCAATGCCTGCACTGAGGTTCCATTTTGAGGTAAATGGCAAGCGATTATCAGTTAATGCGTTACCTAAAGGATCAACATATTCTTCAAACTCTGCATGGGGTATATAACCCATAGCAAACTTAACATTCAAATCATCGGTCAGCCAATACTCAAAATCAGCCTCTAGGCCATATATAGTCGAATCTGCCACATTTTCTAATAATTGAATAGGCGGGCTCTGATCAGATACTGAAGGCTGATTCATAAACACCTGTTGGTCATTATAATCATAATAAAATGCAGCCCAATTAAATCGCATGCCCAACTGTGGCCACCAAGACTTTGAGCCAATTTCATGTGAGTTCAATCGTTCTTTTTGATAATCAGCAAGCTGTGCTTGTTCAACCGATGATAAAAACCCACCGTTATAGCCTCCGCTTTTTGCGCCATTAGCAAATCGATAATAGCCATAGGTCGCATCATCCAGCTTAACGTTCACAGCCAACTGACCAGAAATGCCATTATCTGATTGCTCTCCCTGAACACGATAAAATGGCACCTTAACTCCGGTTAAATCGTTAGGGTCTAAAATAATATTAAGCTGGGATGTTGAGTCGTAATCTAAAGACTCATAAGAATAACGAAGCCCAGCGGTAATTAGCCAATCTTGGTTTAATTGATAGTCAAGTTGGGTAAACGCTGCAATGCTCTTTGTTTTTATCCTATTATCATAGAAAAAAGTAGCGGTTAAATCTGTCTCTAAAATGCCTCGATAATCTCGTAAAATATCATTTACATTGTCTTGAATAATAGACTCATCAGCATAATAAATTCCCGTTGTAAGAAAATGCTCTGCGAGCTGAGATTGCAACCGAAACTCTTGCGTTACTAAATCAGTATTTAAACCTAAATTGCCTTCACATAACCGTGCTGGAGAGCCATCACAGTTAAAGGCATGATCACGCTTTAACTTGTTATAGCTAGTTAGTGAAATAAGCTCATTGTGTGTATCCAATTGCCAATTAACATGGGCACTCCCTCCCTTACCATCGGTTTTATGTGGCGAATTATTATTAACGCTTACTGTATAAAAATCATCACTGCCATCATTAAATCCAAAGTTATCAAAACAGGTGGTTGAACCTGCTTGTGCTGGCGAGCATCGCTCTCCTGTTAATGGGTTTGCAATAACCCCAATACTGCCAACAGGCTGAACTATGCCATCCCAATCAGAAATATGCCCTTTTATCAACAACTGGACAGTGTCAAAGTCAGCTAAAAAAGATACTCGACCATTTGTTTGCCGCATGCCCGCTGTTGGTGAATCAGCAAAAATATTGTTTGTAGAATAATCATAATTTTGATGGTTTAGCGCAACACGAACGGCTGTGTTTTCTCCAATAGCTGAATTAAACATAGCATCAACACTGGTTGCATTATTATTAGCAACACCTGTACTTAAATAACCACTTTGTTCAAACTCAGGGCGTTTAGAGCGGATTAAAATAGCCCCACCAGTGGAATTACGACCAAATAAAGTTCCTTGAGGGCCGCGCAAAATGTCAATCTGCTCAATATCAAACAAGTTAACAATTTGGTTACTGGCAGAGCCCACGGCTATTTCATCAACATACATAGCCACCGGCGATGTATTAGCTGTATTGTAATCAACTAATCCAACACCACGAATATTAACCGCTGGCGGTGTACCTTCCGCTGCGTTTTGGCTAATTTTTAAATTAGGGGCAAATACAGATAACTCTGTTGAGTCTTTAACCTGTTGCGCTTTGAGATCATCCCCTGTTACTGTGCTAACAGAAATGCCGACTTCTTCAATTTTTTGCGCTCTTTTTTGCGCATAAACCTCAATGATTTCCATATTAGGCTGATCATCACTTTTACCCTCTACAACAACTTTCGCCTGCAGTGGTAGTAAAAAACCTGGTAAGCATACCAACCATATATTTTTATTCAGAAGCTTGCCTTTATTTTTCATTTCACGTGACCTTTACGCTAAATAAATGTAAACAACATGTTTAACTATATACTAATCAACCGATTAAAGCTGTGCTAGAAGGGTATTTTAATTTTTGATAACTGCAAATGCATTTTCGCCACTAATGTGTTGTGGGTAACCCACCATTGCTCTGGCTGTTTGCATACCCGCCATAACAGCCGCTTCAACACAACCGGCATTAACACCCGTTTTAATCCAGTCTCCGGTAATAAAAAGGTTTGTAAATTTTGTTTCATCTGTCGCCAGTCGATACTTACTTGAACCAGCAACTGACAAAACATAACGCTCACTTGGGTCAACGTTTACTCGCCAGTATTGAGCATTTAATCGTTCATCCCCTGATGACGATATTTCATATAATACAGACCAATCAAACTCATTATTTTGATATGCAAGCGGCCATAAAGACTGCATGTTTTTTTCTAGTATTGCTTCTAGGTTTACCTTTACTTGCGATTTAACCTGTAGAGGAAATTGATGTTCACTTTTTGGTGGATAGTGCTCACAAGGAAAAACACTGCAAAAATAAGCAATGTTTTTAGGAGGACAATCAGTAGGCCATTGCTCTTTGTCGACTAAATTCATCATTGCCGCCCACGTATCAAATGGTTCGCTAAAGCCACTTAGAATTGGGCCTTCTTTACTCTTTGGAATATATTGCCAGCCTAATTGCTCGTCTGTTTTATTAAGCCATAGTTGGGCAGCTTGGGTTGCCACCGTTTTGACTTGCTTTGCTTGTGCTGCAAATTTAGTATCCCACGCTAATAATGAAGGGCATACGTGCTCAAGTGACGCCACAGATACACCCAACACAATTCTGTCAAAATCTTCTTTGTAGTTTAATTTTTTTATTGGCAGTGGCTGCCCAAAATGGTTTTCGTATTGAGACGGCCAGTCTGACCAAAAAGATTCTAAGTTAATATCATGCTTCTTTAATAGTGCGGCTTGTTCACTATTAATTTGCGCATAAAGTGGTTCACTTGGCCAACAAGGTAGTTTTTTAACATTAACCAGTGGTTTATACTCTGCGTCTGAGAGCAAAGAAACTTGTTGCTGAAGCTCAATGCTCTCGACAAAACTCTCTCCTTGCTCACTTAGGCTGGGAGTCAGGTTTTGCAATTGATGAAAATACTCAAACTTAACCCCTCTTTTTTTAAGTAATTCGTACAAGGGAGCAAAGATGACATCGCCCATCCCCGCTTGCATTTTCCACATGACCCCTCCGCGGTAACACAGCGCGATGCGTAACATAGCCAGTGATGCGACACCAGCCTCAACATTGGGCTTACTTAGGTCACCCGCAGGGTACGCAAACACCAAATCATAAAACCCTCGTATGGGCGCCGAATTAGCACTGTATTGCTCGTTTGCCCCATTTCTTATAAGCCATTGCCTAAAATCAAATTTATTTATAACATCAAACCCATCTCGATATACTTTGTCTTTTACCAAACCAACTAGCATTGCAATAGCAAGGTCTGCGCAAATATATAATCGTCTAAGCTGCGCATTATTGTCTAACAACTCAATCATTTCGCTATTAAGCCAGCGCTTTAGTTTTCTAACTATATACCAAATAACAAGGCCATCTTTTTTCTCATGTACTTGGGGGTTTAATGTATTGTCGGCGTGTGCAAACTTATTTAACGTATTAATTAGTAAGCTTGGAGTAGAAGCAACTTCACTCGAATATTGTTTTATATCATCAGCAAATTGTTGCCAAGCATCTTCGGTATCATCAACCAAATCTGTTATTTGTTGGTGCAAATGCCGTAATAAAGATTGATCTCGTGATTTTTTTGTACTTAGTTGTATATTTTTGTTGGCTTTTTTTGCTGCTGACTGTAAATCAAATATCCACTTTTTTAGCCAAGCTATGGTCATTTTAATAAAATCCCATGGCGTTATATCTAAACTTCCATCAGCAGGGTTCCCAGGAAGTAATGGGAAATCAATTGGCCATGTTTGCCATTGGTCATCAATATATTCTTCTAAGGCTATAAAGCTATGCGGTTTTAATGCTTGCTGCCATGTAGATAAAGGTGAATCGGCTGGCCGTTGTAATTTAGTGTAAACCGTTTCTATTGTTTTAAAGCTATTTACATAAGCACCAAACCATACATGTAAGCCATGCTCTTCAATACGCTGCCCGCTGGCCGCATTACGACCACTAGCCCCTTTACCACCTAAGCGCCAACCTTGCTGGTATACAGTGATAGCTCGATGCTGTTGCCAGTCACTTTGCTCAGTCAAATACAATGCAGCAGTCATTGCTGATACACCGCCACCAATTATCACGATTTTTTCTTGGTTCATGGGAAATCCTTCTAAGCAATTTAAATTTTAGTTGCGGCTAACTGGTCAAAGTCCATTTGCACATAAAAAGGTAAATGCAACGCTTGACTACCTAACTTTAGACCAAACATGTCGGCAAGTGGGAAACTGTCTAATTTATTGAGGTGTAAAGTAAACTCTGGCTTTAAAAATTTAAAATGGTGTATTTTTTTAATCTCAGAGGGTGAGTGCATTACGCTTTGGTATACCGCTGAATCACCGCTGCCATCAGGAAATTGTTTTAACAATATTTGATCCATTTGTGGATTAACAAAGCCACTCAATAGCTGCTTTAATAATGAAAAATCAATACCTAAATGTTTGCGAGAAAACAAATTTGCTACTTGCTCGCCAAAGTCATCAATAATAGAGAAGAAATCGCTATCTTTGTGTTTAGAGTTCATAGTAATTGAAAATAACTCATGCGTTTGTAGCTTAGATTCAGGAGAAAAATATTCGAAGCACTCTAAAGATATTGAAAAATTCGATAGCTCCGATACACAGCTGGGCATGGTGTAGTCACACAAATACTTATTATAGCCCCATGTTTCGCGACCATTAATAAGTGCATAAATGTTGTTAACACAGATAAAAGCTGGATACCAATATAAGTAGGTTATATCTTCATCCTCAACCTTAGCGACAGGCAACCAAATGATAATATCTGTTTCTTGCATCCAACCATGCTGATCGAATGGCGAGGTCATTGAGGCTATTTTTTCAATATCTGTAAATGTAATAAGTGCAAACTCGCCAAGTATTTTAAAATAAATATTACCCTCACCCCCTATGTTTAACGTTGAATCAATGTACTTTTGTGCTTTCTTAGATTCTATTTCAGCAAAAAAACCATACATATTCGCATTGTGCATACGACAAGGCGGCTTTGCTATTGGATTAGATAAAAAATGTTGATATGGCGCAGATAGTGAACTCATTTGACCCCCCTCAGTTAAAAACTGAGTATAGTCAGATATATTTGAGTCTGTTGATCTTTACGAATTAATATTTATGGCTATACGTGAATTGCTCTCGATTCAAAGTATTTTAATAAATTGCTTGCAAAGAAAAATATTGTGGCGTAAGATCGATGCTTGGCTATAAAAAGCCCTAGCGGTTAACCTCTTTACCCTGATCCAGTAAGCCCCGCAAAACGTATATTCAAAAGCTAAGTTATTGTACGGCGAGAACCCCTATTAATACCTTGATGATTTATTTTAATATCATCGTAAAAGTGTCATAAAGATCGTCAACACTGTAATGAAGCTAAACACAATTAGATTATTTATCATCTGTAATGTGCTTTAAGAAAAAGCCCAGAATAAATAACAAAAATAAAGTGAGTTTTATTATGTCATACAAATATAACGGATCTATGATCCAAATAGCACATCCAGTGCAATCAATTTCGGTTAACAAACATCGTGTAATCTTCAGCGATACACAAGGTTTGAAAAATGCATTGTTTCAAAAAGCAAGTGATGCACGTCAATTTGTAAAATGGCTGAAAGCCAGTTAATTATCATTTATAAGTGTTTAACTTATAAATAAATTAAAATGCCAGCTTTATGCTGGCATTTTACTTTTTGGTGTATTACTGACTACACTTAAATCCATGTTTATTTATTTGTTGTGGTGAAAATGCGGTTTTCGTGGATAATACTGTTCGTCTGTGTATTTTTAAGCACAAAGTGTGATGCCAGAACAATAAAATGGATAACGCATGACTTTGCGCCCTATTATATTTTGAGCGGTCCGGATAAATCTCAGGGCCGTGATGAAAGTATTATTTCGCTATTAGAGCAACAACTTCCGCATATTAACTTTGAACGTATCATTATTCCCTCTGGTAAAGTTATTCAGGAACTCGCTAACCTGCAATCAAATGCATGCGCATTATCACTTTATAAAAACAAATATCGCGAAGAACGTGTTTATTTCACGCATCAAAGCTCTACAGCTGGTCTTTCTCCATCTATTGCCATGCATCAAAAGCTGAGCATTTCGCTAGGTATTGAAAGCAGTAAATCAGTGTCGTTAACTAATTTATTAGTAAATAAAAAGCTCACCTTGGGTGTATCGATGAATCGCTCATACGGCAGTGAAATTGATAAAATAATTAATACCACACCTAATACAAATATTGTCATTAGACCTACTCGCGATACCCTCAGTACATTAACCTATATGCTTAACTTAGAGCGAATTGATATTTTATTAGGCTACCCCAGTGAGCATTATTATTTAGCAAAAACGATGGGGTTTAGTGACAATTTAACGCAGCGCATGCTGACTGAGGCACCAAAAATTAGTTACGGTTACATTGGCTGTACTAAAAACGAGCAAGGCGCAGAAGATATTGCCACACTCAATCAGCAACTCAAACTAATTAAGCAAACTGAAGACTATAAACAAGTATTAACTCGGTGGTTACCAAGTCACTTAAAATCAAAATTAGAAGCGCATTTACAATAAAAAAGCTAAGCGTGATAACGCTTAGCTTTAACTATAAAACGGTATTATTGACGAATACCTTCAATAAATAAACCAATATCAACGTGCGTTGACGCTGGGCCTAAATCGTAATCAATACCGTAATCGGCTAGTTTTAAGCTGGTTTCACCTTCAAAACCAACACGGTAACCACCCCATGGATCTTTACCTTCACCAATCTTATCAATTTCAAAACTAATTGCTTTAGTAATACCATGAAGGGTAAACTCACCGGTTACTGTGGCTTCTTCACCGTCTTGATCAAACTTAATTGCTGTACTTTTAAAGCTAGCCTGTGGGTATTTGCTTACATTTAAAAAGTCACCACCGCGTAAGTGTTTATCTCGTTCAGCATGGTTTGAATCTAGGCTTGCTGTGTCGATATTTACACTAATTTGAGATGCGTTTGGATTTTTAGCGTCGTAGTTAAACTGCCCATCAAAGGTGTTAAAACGCCCGTGCAACCAGCTGTAACCTAAATGTTTAATTTTAAAATTAACAAAGGCATGTGCTCCTTTGGTATCAATAACATAGTCTGCAGCACTAGCATGGGTAGCTGTCATAAACATCGCTGCTGATAACGCTGAAGTTAATAGTAACTTTTTCATTTTAAGCTTCCTTTTGTAATTTGATCATTCTAATTAATGTTTTATCTTTATCTATAAAGTGGTGTTTTAACACACCTAAAATATGCAGCACCACAAACCCGATCAATAAGCATGCGCTGTAATAATGGATCTGCCCTGCTATATCTGCCTGAGAATCAAAGGTAAAGTCGATGGCTTTAACATAAAACAAGCCAAACACTTCGATTGGTCGCCCATCAGCAGTAGAAATTAAATACCCAGACACCATAATAATCACTAAAAACAGATACATTAAAATATGTGCGGTTTGGGCCAGCTGGTTTAATTGAGTGTTAGTCCCAATAGGGCTAGGTTTTACATTAAATCGACGCCATAACAGTCTAAAAACAAATACAGCCGCTAAACTCAGCCCTATGCTTTTATGCAAATCTAATGAGCCTTTATACCAGCTATCATAGTAAGTTAACTCAACCATGTATAAGCCTAAACCAAACAAACCAAAGACAGTCAACGCCATTAACCAGTGTAAAAATATAGCCATCAGGCCATAACCGGTTTTTGAGTTTTTAAACATTGCTTATCGCCAATCTCTAATCTAGTAATAACACTACGATATAATGGATGAGTGGCGATTAAAATAGCATATGCAAACACTTATCGTGCGTATACGCACAGTAAAGTCTATTAATTTAGTATAATTGCAAAAAACTTTATGGGAGGTTAACTTTCGGCAGGCTCATTAAGAGATACATATATTTGGCTATCAGACTCAACTTGTAAGCAAGCAATTAAGCCCTCTTTGATTAGTTCTAACATGGCAATAAAACTAACAACTACTCCACTGCGGCCCTCTTCAAAGGTAAACAGTTGGGTAAACGCAACAGGTGCTTTTGCTTGGGATAGTGTCTGTAAAATTAAACTCATACGTTCACGAGTTGACAGGGTTTCTGCACTAATTAAATGATGCTCAAATGTTTTAGCACGCGCCATTACGTCGCTTAGCGCTAACAATAGATCTTTGATTGCCAGTTCAGGTAAGGGTTGGTTTTTTTCTTCTAACTCTGGGAAAGTTGCATTGGCGATAAATATATCGCGACCAACGCGGGGCAAAGAATCGATATTTTCGGCCGCTTTTTTAAATTGTTCGTACTCTTGTAGACGTTTTATAAGTTCGGCGCGGGGATCTTCCTCTTCTTCTAATTCCTCATGCACTGGCAGTAACAACCGCGACTTAATCTGCGCCAGCAATGCTGCCATTACGAGATATTCGCCGGCGAGTTCTAACTGAAACTCACTCATCATTTCTACATATTTTACATACTGCTCAGTAATGCTAAATATAGATAATTCGAGAACATCTAACTTGTGCTTTTTAATTAAATAAAGCAACAGATCTAACGGACCTTCAAAGGTTTCTAAAATAACTTCAAGCGCATCAGGCGGAATATATAAATCTTCAGGCTTTTCAACAACGGCTTTCCCATGCAAAAATGCCAGTGGCAGCTTTTGCTGCACTGGCATATCTGTAGGTATTAACGAAACCGTGTCAGGCTGTTTCATTGCTATTCAAATGGAGCCGTATCGCCGCAGCCTACACGTAAAATTTGAATATCGTCCTCTGATAAATCAATTACCGTGGTTGCTTGCTCTGTGAGGTATCCGCCATGAATAATTAAATCGACATGCTTATCTAGACGATCCAAAATGTCATCGGGGTCCGCTTGCGTGTATTCATCACCCGGTAAAATAAGTGAGCATGACATTAATGGCTCACCCAATTCCGCAAGTAACGCACAAGCAATTGGGTGTTCAATAACACGAATGCCTATGGTTTTTTTCTTATCGTTTAATAAGCGTTTAGGTACTTCTTTTGTGCCTTTAAAAATAAACGTATAAGGCCCTGGGGTATTATTTTTGATCAGCCTGAACATTTGGTTATCTACCCGAGCATAAGTAGAAAGCTCAGATAAATCGCGGCACACTAAAGTAAAATTATGGTGTTTTTCAATACCACGAATACGCTCTATGCGCTCTTTTGCTTGTTTGTTACCTAAATTACAGCCAATCGCATATCCCGAATCTGTTGGGTACACAACTACGCCGCCCTGTTTAATAATATCAACAGCTTGAGAAATTAGTCTAGGCTGTGGGTTATCCGGATGTATATGAAATAATTGACTCATAATGCAACTCCTTCGTGCTTTTCCCATGTTTGCCAAACCCCTTGGCAATCTTTAGGTAAGTATAAATTTTTTCCAAGTTCTAAATAACTAGTCGGAAAATGAAAATCAGAGCCTTGAGAGCAAAGCAGGTCGTATTCTTGACTCAACAAGCCTAGAAACTGACGCTCACTCGGGGCCTGTTGCGGTTGGGCAACTTCCATTGCATCACCGCCCACCGATTTAAACTCTACGAGTAGTTTACGCAACCACTTATTCGACATTTTGTAGCTACTTGGGTGCGCCAAAACAGCCACCCCACCGGCGGAATGAATCGCTGAAATTGCCGTTTGCATATCACACCAGTTACTCGGTACGTAACCGGTTTTTCCTCGCCCTAAGTACTTTTTAAATACCCCAGGAAAGTTTTTAGCCACACCTCGCTCAATTAAAGCTCTGGCAAAGTGAGCGCGAGTAATTTGCGCATTTTCAGCCAGATCGCGGGCTTGTTGATAAATACCCTCAAAGCCATTTTTAGTTAATCGATGGCCTATTTCAATTGCACGGGTTTCGCGCTTTTGCTGTTGCTCGCTAAGTAATGTATGCAAAGTGCGATCATTGGTATCAATGTTAAGCCCAACAATATGTATTTCAAAACTCTCCCATTTGGTTGATATTTCAACCCCATTAATCAGTTTAAGCGGCAAGTTTTCACGTTTGATAAAAGCCTGCGCAGGCTCAATTGCGGCCACAGTATCGTGATCGGTAATGGCAAATACATCA
This sequence comes from Pseudoalteromonas sp. Scap03, assembly GCF_013393115.1. GTDB lineage: Bacteria > Pseudomonadota > Gammaproteobacteria > Enterobacterales > Alteromonadaceae > Pseudoalteromonas. The sequence continues at coordinate 2,705,283 of NZ_VDEU01000001.1, forward strand.
ATGTTTTTATCGACTGCTCGCGCTAATAGTTCCTCAACGGTTAAATGTCCGTCTGAGTGTGTTGTATGGCTATGTAAGTCGTATTTTATCAAATGAAAACTACTTTAATTAATGGTTTAAGGGTGTTTCACACAGTATAACAAGTTTTTTAACGAAATTGTTTTAAATAAACACTTGACACAAAAGCAGTTGATACGTTTTACTGTAGCCACTTTTAGACATTAAAGAATAAATAACAATGAAAAATACAATTCAAAACATCATCTGGTGGTGGCACTCTTAAAACAAAGGGTGATGAATTGTCGTGTCTAAACAAAAAATTCTAACCCGCTACCATGCGGGTTTTTTTATCACTAAATTTTGCAATACAAGATTAACAGGAATTAAAAACATGAATAACGTAAACACTCTTACACATCATTGGTGGTGGCGCCTGGCATAGCGGGACGGTAATGGTCTATCTATAATTTAGACATCGTTATTCAAACCCCGCACTGCTTAGCATTGCGGGGTTTTATTTTTTTAGGGGATGAGGTTTGATTTTTAGTCATATAACAACAACACCAGGTGAAGTGACCAGCATAACGCAAGTACGAGACTACATAAGTAGCCCACTTGCCTTGTATGCGGCACTTGATAAACCTAACTCACTATTGCTTGAATCTGCAGAAATAGATTCAAAAGATAGCGTAAAAAGCTTAATACTGGTTGATTGTGCATTGCGTATTGTTTGCCAAGGCAACCAAGTGAGCATCAGTGCACAATCAAACAACGGCCAACAACTACTTAACTATTTGCAGGCTAATGTACAAAACTGCGCTTCACAGTTAACCGATACCACACTCACACTTGAGTATCACCCAGTCGATGACACCATTGACCAGGCTAGCAAACTGATTGCAGATAACGCTTTTAGTGCACTACGCACGTGTTTAAATAGTATTAGAAGCACCACTGACAATCCGTTCTCAGTGTTTTTAGGCGGCGTATTTGCCTACGACATGGTGGCTAACTTTGAACAACTATCCGATGTGCCTGACGGTGAAAACACCTGCCCAGACTACGTATTTTATTTAGCCGAAACACTGGTTGTTATTGATCACCAAAAACAAACAACCGAGTTAATTGGTAATGTGTTTAATGGCCCAGATGTTCACGCTAATTGTTTTGAAGTGGGCAAACAATTAGAGCGCCTTAATACATTGTGCGACCACGCCGCAGACTTTAGTGCCCCAAGCCAAACAGGTGACTGCCCTGTAAATGTTGATATTAGTGATGAGCAATATTGTCAACAAGTGATAAAACTTAAGCAACACATAGTTGATGGCGATATTTTTCAAGTGGTGCCCTCTCGTACTTTCTCATTGCCGTGCCCTGACTCATTACATGCTTATAGCCAGCTTAAAAAGCAAAACCCAAGCCCCTACATGTTTTACATGCGTGATGAAGATTTCTCATTATTTGGCGCTTCTCCAGAGTCTGCGCTTAAGTATGAGGTTAAGTCTCAACAAGTTGAGGTTTATCCGATTGCAGGTACTCGTCCACGGGGTAAGTTTGCAACTGGACAAATTAATCCCGATTTAGATAGCCGTATTGAACTTGAGCTCAGAAACGATCAAAAAGAACGTGCCGAGCACTTAATGCTGGTTGATTTAGCACGTAACGACGTTGCTCGTATAAGCGTGCCTGGTACACGCCATGCCAAAGAGCTATTAAAAGTAGACCGCTATTCACAAGTAATGCACTTGGTATCACGTGTAGTAGGAAAATTAAAACCCGAATTAGATGCTCTGCATGCTTATCAAGCCTGTATGAACATGGGTACCTTAGTGGGTGCCCCCAAAGTACGTGCGGCAGAATTAGTACGCAAAACTGAAGGCAAACGTCGCGGTAGCTATGGTGGCGCAGTTGGCTATTTAACCGGTGACGGTGCCATGGACAGCTGTATTGTTATTCGTGCCGCCTTTGTTAAAAATAATATTGCGTATGTGCAAGCCGGTGCTGGGGTTGTATTTGATTCAGATCCAATGTCAGAGGCAAACGAAACGCGCGCTAAAGCCCAAGCGGTGATCACCGCGATTAAATCGACGTATAAGGCAGTATAAAATGAGTGAAGCACACCCTATTAAAATTTACTTTTTAGATAACTTTGACTCATTTAGCTACAACCTTGTTGATGAGCTAACAATGCTAGGTGCTGAGTTAGTAGTTTACCGAAACAACATTAGCGCAGAGATCATATTCGAAAAAATGCAGGCAGAGCGTGGACAAGTACTGCTGGTATTATCACCAGGCCCTGGTGCGCCTAGCGATGCAGGCTGCCTTATGGAGTTAATTAACCTGTGTAAGGGCCAATTTCCAATGCTAGGTATTTGTTTAGGCCAACAAGCGCTAACACAAAGCTATGGCGGAGTAATCGGTCACGCTGGTGAAACCGTACATGGTAAGTCATCAATTATTGAGTTAGACGATCACCCGGTGTTTAACGGGATGGGTAGCACTATACCAGTGGCGCGTTATCACTCATTAATGGCCACAAAAGTGCCTGATAACTTAGCGGTTATTGCCAAATACCAAGATATTCCAATGGCTATTTATCATCATCAAGACAATGCACTGGGCTATCAATTCCACCCAGAGTCAATTTTAACGCCCAACGGCGCAATGCTACTACAGCAAAGCGTTGCTTATTTAACACGTGCCAAATAAAAGGAACATTATGACTAATCAATTACACAGCCCGCTTAATGTTCAACACGCCATTGAGCACATCATCACAAAGCAGTCACTTAGTTACGTGCAAACAAAATCGCTATTTGATCAAATTATGCAAGGCAATATGAACGATATTGAACTCTCTGCGCTGCTTATTGGCCTTAAAATGAAAGGTGAAGTAAGCGATGAGATTGCCGGTGCAGCCGCTTCAATGCGTGAAAATGCCGTTGCCTTTACCACTAATAAAACGCTACTTGCTGATAGCTGTGGCACCGGTGGCGATGGTTCAAACACTATAAATATTAGTACCACGGCCGCGATTGTGGCGGCCGCGGCAGGTATTAATATGGTAAAACATGGAAATCGAAGCGTGTCGAGTAATTCTGGGTCTGCTGACTTGCTCAAAGCACTGGGGATCAATATCGATATGACCCCAGAGGTCGCTGCTCGTTGTTTAGAGAGCACAAATTTTACCTTTTTATTTGCACCGCACTACCACAGCGGGGTGCGCCATGCGATGAACGTGCGTACCAGTTTAAAAACCCGAACCATTTTTAATATTCTTGGGCCACTGGCTAATCCAGCAGCTCCTGAGGTGCAATTACTCGGCGTGTACGATGAGTCTTTATGTATGCCAATGGCACAAACGCTTAATACTCTAGGCACTAAACGCGCTATGATAGTGCACGGCTCTGGTACTGACGAAATTGCCTTACATGGCCCAACACAGGTTGTAGAGCTTAATAATGGTAAAATTACTCAGTACACACTCAGTCCAAGTGATTTTGACCTTGCAAACTATTCACTTGAACAATTAGCCGGTGAAGGCCCACAATACAATGCAAACGCCAGTCTTGCTATTTTACAAGGTAAAGGCACTGAGGCACACAACGCCGCAATTGTTGTTAATGTGGCCGCATTGCTGTACTTAACCGGCCAAGCAGAGTCGTTAAAACAAGGTGCGCAAATAACAAACTCTTTATTACGTTCAGGCAAGGCCATGGACACATTAAATGCAATTATTGAGGTAAGTCATGGCTAATGTATTAGACAAAATTATTGCCGATAAAAAAATAGAACTAATCGAGCGTAAGGCTGCACGGCCACTAGAGAGCTTTAAACACCAAGCCAAACCGACTGAGCGTAGTTTTTACAAAGCACTGGCAGCACCTGGTACGCAGTTTATTTTAGAATGCAAAAAAGCGTCGCCCTCTAAGGGGTTGATTCGTCAGCCTTTTGATTTAACAGAAATCACCCAAGCGTATAAGCAATATGCCACTTGTATGAGTGTGTTAACTGACGAAAAGTACTTTCAAGGCAGTTTTGATTACCTTGAATTTGTGCGCAGCCAAGTAGAACAGCCGCTTATTTGTAAAGACTTTTTTATTGATGAGTACCAAGTTTATATGGCACGTCTTTATGGCGGCGACGCTATTTTACTTATGCTATCTGTGCTTGACGATCAGCAATACAAAACACTGCATGAAGTGGCCGACTCATTAAATATGTCAGTATTAACTGAGGTAAGTAACGAAGAAGAAGTTCACCGTGCGCTGGCACTAAATGCACAAATAATTGGGATTAATAATCGAGATTTGCGTGATTTAAGCACCGACTTAGCCACTACAGAACGACTACGTAAACTTATTCCTGAAAATAAAGTGGTTATTTCTGAGTCAGGTATTTACACCCATCAAGATGTAAAACGCTTAGCCCCTTTATGTAATGGCTTTTTAATTGGCAGCTCATTAATGGCTGAAGCTGATCTAATACAAGCATGTCGTCGCGTTATATTAGGCGAGAACAAAGTGTGTGGCTTAACTCGCAATCAAGATGCTATTGCAGCCTATAGCAATGGCGCTGTGTATGGCGGGTTGATTTTTTACCCTAAATCCCCCCGCTTTGTTGATTTAGATTGTGCTAAAGAAATCAGTCAAAGTGCGCCTTTAAAATTTGTTGGCGTATTTGTTAATGCTGCTATACCTGATGTGGCTGAACACGCTAAACAACTTAAATTATCAGCCGTTCAATTACATGGCCAAGAAGATGAACAATACATTGCGTCATTACGTAGTGAATTACCACGTAATTGCCAAATTTGGAAAGCGCAGGCAATAAAAGATGTTTTACCACAACCCGTAGCAGGCGCAGATCGCCATTTATACGACACCCACAGTGATTCACACGCGGGTGGCACAGGTAAAACATTTGATTGGTCGGTACTGCGTGATGCGACCACCCCCTTTATGCTTGCTGGCGGCTTAAACCCAGACAATATTAGCGATGCCCTCTATCACGGAGCTTTAGGACTTGATTTAAATTCAGGTGTAGAGCAGTCTCCTGGTAAAAAGTGCGCAAAAAAATTAAATCATGCTTTTTCAAGCATCAGAAACTATTGAGGTTAAAATGCAAAATCCAGCTTATTTTGGCGAGTTTGGCGGAATGTTTGTTCCCGAGTTACTCGTACCTGCGCTAAAGCAGTTAGAAAGCGAATTTAACAAAGCGCAAAAAGATCCTGATTTTCAAGCTGAATTTACACAGCTTTTAAACGAGTATGCAGGTCGCCCTACGCCGCTTACGTTAACTCGCAACTTAGTTAAAAACCCTAAAGTTAAGCTTTACTTAAAGCGTGAAGATTTACTCCACGGTGGTGCACACAAAACTAATCAGGTGTTGGGTCAAGCATTACTGACTAAACGCATGGGAAAAAAAGAAGTTATAGCAGAAACCGGTGCAGGCCAACACGGTGTAGCCACCGCACTTGCGTGTGCATTACTTGGCTTAAAATGTCGTATTTACATGGGTGCAAAAGACGTTGAACGCCAACAGCCTAATGTATTTAGAATGAAACTTATGGGCGCTGAAGTTATTTCGGTTACAGCAGGTTCGGGCACATTAAAAGATGCGGTTAACGAAGCTCTGCGTGATTGGTCAGCAAACTATCAAGAGGCACATTACTTACTAGGTACGGCTGCGGGTCCTCATCCTTTTCCAACAATTGTACGTGAGTATCAAAAAATTATTGGCGAGGAAGCTAAACAGCAAATTCTTAAAGCGGAAGGTCGACTACCTGATGCGGTTTTAGCTTGTGTAGGTGGTGGCTCCAATGCCATTGGTATGTTTACTGATTTTATTGACGAGCCGGGTGTTAAATTAATTGGTGTAGAACCAGCAGGTAAAGGCCTTGATACCCACGAGCACGGCGCAACCATCTGCAAAGGCACTAAAGGTATTTTACACGGCACTTATACCTACATTATGCAAAATGACGATGGCCAAATTGAAGAGTCTTACTCTGTATCGGCGGGATTAGATTACCCTGCTGTAGGGCCACAACATGCATTTTTACACGAAACTGGTCGAGCTCAATATGTAGGCATTAGCGATACCGAAGCTCTTGATGCGTTTCAAGCACTGGCAAAACACGAAGGTATTATTCCGGCACTAGAATCAAGTCATGCCATTGCATATGCACTTAAATATGCGGAAGAGTTGCAAGAAGAAAGCATTTTAGTGGTTAATTTAAGTGGCCGTGGCGATAAAGATTTAGCCCACGTACACAAGGTATTATCAGAGGAAGGTCAATTATGAGCCAAGTAAAAACTGACCGTTACGGACAAATGTTTGCAGCACTAAAAGAGCAAAACCAAGGCGCGTTTGTACCATTTGTTACTATTGGCGATCCGGGGAAATCGCAAAGCATTGAAATTATTAAAAGCTTAATCGATGGCGGCGCAGATGGACTAGAGCTAGGTATTCCGTTTTCAGATCCGATTGCCGACGGCCCTGTTATTCAAAAGGCCAATATTCGTGCTTTAGATGAGCACATTAATACACAAGATTGTTTTGATATTATTAAAGAAATACGCCAGTACAATGCCGACATCCCAATTGGTTTATTACTGTATTCAAACTTAATCTTTAAACGTGGCTTAGAAAAGTTTTACACTGATGCAAAAGCAGTAGGCGTTGACTCTATTTTAGTGGCTGATGTGCCATTACACGAGTCTAAAATGTTTAGAAAAGCCGCCATGGCAAACGGTATTGACCCGATATTTATCGCTACGCCGAACGCCAGTGACGATACGTTGCGTGAGTGCGCATCGTACGGTCGCGGTTACACTTACTTACTGTCTCGTGCAGGGGTAACAGGCACCGATACTAAAGCACAAATGCCTGCAACACACGTGGTTTCGCGCTTACAAGAGTACCACAGTGCGCCTGCGTTATTAGGCTTTGGTATTTCAACACCTGATGATGTAAAAGCCGCGCTTAAAGCCGGTGCTGCGGGTGCTATTTCAGGCTCTGCAGTAGTAAAAATCATTGAAGCAAACCTAAATGATTTAAATGCAATGACCACACAATTAAAAACATTTGTAAGTGAGATGAAAGCCGCAACAGCGCTTTAATCAACGGTGTTTTTAATCACTAAAAAAGGGCATGTAACATGCCCTTTTTTATTTAAACTACAAACTTAATGCGCTTGATGCTTACCCTCAAGAATCTCTTCTATAAACTTAGCATTAAACGCGTCTAAATCTGAAGGGCTGCGACTAGTCACTAAGCCTTGATCAACACACACCTCTTGGTCGACCCAGTTAGCACCGGCATTAATTAAATCACTTTTAATACTCGGATATGAAGTGACCTTTTTGTCTCTGAGCTTGTTAATCTCCGCGAGTAACCACGGCGCATGGCAAATAGCGGCAACGGGTTTGTTTTTCTTTGCTCCAAAAAAACCATCTGCAAATGCCTTAGCATCCGAGTCTTGGCGTAAGCTATCGGGATTAAACAAGCCACCAGGCAGTAAAAGCGCATCGTAATCACCGGCATTTGCATTGGCTGCTAATTTATCAACAGCAACTTTTTCACCCCACTTGTCTTCATCCCATGCGGTGATCTGCCCTTCTTTAATAGAAACAACTTCAATATCGGCGCCCGCTTCAAGTAAAGCAGCCTGTGGCGAGAGTAACTCGCTTTGCTCAAATCCATCGGTGGCTAAAATGGCAATTTTCTTACCTTGTAAACGATTACTGTTATGTAAGTTACTCATTAAATACTCCTTATTTCATTCAATACATAACTGTATTTGCATATCACATACCAAATATAACACGCTGAATATAATAAGGTTTTATAAATATGAATAAACAAGTAATGTAAATTATTTACACTGATTGCAGATACTACAGGCAAAAGTAATAAAGCAAAGAGCCTGTAAGCTAAATAGTGGCTTTTGGGGAAGAAGCGAACTTACAGGCACTAAAGTTTTAAATTAAAGGCGCTCTTTTAACGCTTTTGCTGGTTTAAATACGGCTTTATTAGCCCCTTGTATTTCAATCGCTGCACCAGTTTGTGGATTACGACCAGTACGCGCTGGGTAGTAACTAAGTGCAAAAGTACCAAAGCCTGAAATTTGTACCTGATCGCCTTCAGACAGCGACTTTGTAATCACTTTTTGTAAGCTGGTTAACGCAGCTTGTGCGTCTTTTTTTGTTAATTCACTCGCATCCGCAATAGCTGCAACCAATTCTGCTTTATTCATTTTTTGCTCCTAAATACACGCCTAGGCTTAAACCTATTAACGTGGCAATACAATGATGTAAAAATAAAAGCAGGCAGGCTAAGGGTTGCAAGGGGGTAAGTCAACCTTAACCGGAAGCCAAGTGCCTTAGTAAGACTCATTGGGTTTAAATATAATCAGCTTGACTGTTTTATAGTCATAAAGATGACTTAATCGTTTGCTAAGGTGAAATAAAAATCACCGTGAGCAAACGTGAACGCTAATCAATACCGCTGGTTTGAATTTACCTTTATCTTTATCATTCTGCCTTTAATTGGCTTTAATATTCGCCAATATTTATCTAACTGGCTTATTCCAGCACTGATCATCCTCATGAGTGTGTGCTGTATGTTGTTATTAAACGACAGCCACTTTAAACGTTTTAGATTAACTAGCTTGGGGCAGTTTTCTGCTGTGAAGCGCCGCATGTTTAGTTTTTTCTTTATTGGCGCATTATTTTCGGGGGTATTTTACAACTTACTTTACCAAGGACACTGGTTTACTTTACCTCGTGAAAATCTCACCGACTGGCTAATGCTATTAATGCTCTACCCTTTATTGTCGGTGATCCCACAAGAATTAATATTTAGAACCTACTTTTTTCATCGTTATAAGCGCATTATGCCCAGTAAATGGCTACGCATTATTATAAGTGCGAGTGTATTTGCACTGGCACATATTGTTTACGCTAATTGGGTTGCAGTAAGTTTAGCATTTATAGGCGGATTACTATTTGCATATACCTACGCACAAAGCCGCTCAACCTTTGCCTGTGTTCTTGAGCACAGCTTATGGGGCATATGGATGTTTACCCTAGGGATGGGTGACTATTTAGACTCTGGTGCACTGAATTAACAAGCAGCAATAAAAAAGCCGCGACAGGCGCGGCTTATTTAGATTTAGTTTAAATTAAAAACCAAAAATACTGATATCAAAAAACTTCGTTGCAACGGTATTTACAAAAATGATTAATAATATCGCTGGAATAAAGGTTTGCAGTGAAAAGTTAACGTACTTTTCCATAAAGCTATTAGCATAATTAGGAGAGCCTTGTCTTAGCTCTTCGCTTAAGCGAACTTTTTTCCATTTATACATTACAAACAAACACACCATTAAACCATTTAAAGGCAATATTGTGTCGTAAAATACGTCATAAACAACATCAAAAAAGCTCTTATTACCACTACCGTAGCTAGTAAAAGTAGTTAGGCTGTCAATCATACCAAACGACATAATACACAAAATAGTTAATATACCGGTTGATAAAGTGAGTATGCCCAGCGCTTTTTTACGGCTAATGCCTTTACGATCGCTTAGTGTTGCTGTTGGTACTTCAACAATAGATACCAGTGATGTGATAGCAGCAAAAAATACTAATAAGAAGAAAATAAATGCCACGGCTGATGCGCCAAAGTAACCAATATCATTTTGTAGCGCTAATAAAATTTTTGGAAGGTAGACAAAAATCATTGAAACTGACGAGTCAGATAACTTAGCCGGATCGGTATTTGGGTCAAAGCTAAAAATAGCCGGTAACACCATTAAGCCTGCTACAAACGCAACCAGTGAGTCGGTAATAGCGACCATTTTAGCACTGCCTACAATGTCATCTTTTTTCGAGATATAAGATGCATAGGTAATTAAAATACCCATACCTAACGACAATGAGAAAAACGCTTGGCTCAATGCACCGTTAAGCACGCTGGCATTCATTTTACTAAAATCAGGAATAATGTAGTACTTAACACCGGCCATGGCGTTATCAAGAGTGAGTACGTAACCCACCAATATAATAAGCATGACAAATAAAGCTGGCATTAAAAATTTAGCTGCTTTTTCAATGCCGTCTTTTACGCCACCGACCAAAATTAGGTTAACAATAACTACTACCAGCGCCATATAACCAAACACGGTATAGCTATTTATAAACTCACCAAAGTGTCCAGGGTTTGCCAGCATATCTAAATTACCCAGCGCGGTTTGGCTCAAGTAACCAAAAATCCACACCGTGATCACCATATAAAAAACAGCAATCATAAATGGCGTTAATACCGCTAAAAAGCCAGCAAATTTCCATTTTTTGTCGTTATTAGCTAATTTTTTGTATGCACCTAGCGGGTCTTTTTGTGCATGACGACCCATGGCCATTTCAGCCATCATTACGGGTAAACAAATGAATGCGACAAACAAAGCATAGACGAGCAAAAATGCACCACCGCCATTCTTAGTCGCAGAAACTGGAAAGCCTACTAAGTTACCAATACCTACAGCAGAGCCTGCCGCTGCCAATATAAATCCTAAGCGGGAGCTAAAGTGCTCTCTATTTTCACTCATGTAATAACCTTGTTATTATTTATCTTATCCAAGGGACTCTACCAGTGTTACGCAACGCTTTTCAAGCAATTACCGTGTAAAAAAACATTCTTGCTGTAAACATCGCCATAAACACTTTTAATTCACCATTTATCAACGCTATGCTAGTATGCAGTTAATTAAATTTAACAAGTTTTGAGAGTATTTATATGTTGTATATGATTTATTCAACAGACGTCCAAAATAGTTTAGAGCACCGTAAAGCGGCTCGCCCAGCTCATTTAGCGCGCTTACAAATCCTAAAAGACGAAGGCCGACTATTAACCGCAGGTCCACTTCCGGCCATTGATAGTGAAGACCCTCAAGATTCAGGCTTTACGGGTTCTTTAGTGATTGCTCAATTTAATTCTTTAGAAGACGCCAGAGAATGGGCGGCAGATGATCCTTATGTTGCCGGTGGCGTATATGAAAACTCTATTGTTAAACCATTTAAAAAAGTGTTCCCTGCTTAATTAAACTATGACCACCCTGTTTAACTGCAACCAGCAATTCAGGGTTTGTTCACTCATTTTTAATTAAACTTTGCTTACTAAAAACTTAAATACGCCGCAAGGTATTAAAGTTTTAATGGCTTAGTTTTTAAGCTAGGCAGGTCTGTTCTAGGAGTTCCGTAATGCGTGTATTATTAATACTCAATTTAATCGCGGTAGTGTGTTTGGCTAATTTTGCCCACGCAAACAATACCAAAAGCAAAACCGATAAAGTTGAGGTAAGTAAAAAAAAAGCAGTAATACTTGCAAAACAAACTACAGACGGTACAACGTTAAAGATCTCTGAAGAAACACTTTTTTTTACTGTACGAATTTTAAAAGCTGACGGCCACGTCGTCGATTTGAAAATAAACAAGAAAACTGGCGAAGTGAAAAAGGATTAACCAATGCGAATTTTAGTAATAGAAGATGATTTACATTTGGCAGACAACCTGCGCAATGCATTAGAAAAAGAGCGTTACAGTGTTGATTTATGTCACGACGGTGAAGCGGGCCTTTTTCACATCACTGAATACCCTTTAGATATGGCTGTAGTTGATTTAGGCCTACCTAAAATAGACGGTATTGAGCTAATAAATAAAGCACGCGCCCAAGGGGTGACTATTCCTATCTTGATTTTAACCGCGCGCGATCGCTGGCAAGACAAAGTAGAAGGCCTAGATGCCGGTGCTGACGACTACCTAACTAAGCCATTTCATGTGGAAGAACTGATTGCTCGCTGTAATGCGCTTATTCGTCGCAGTGCTGGTAAAGCAAACCCAGAAATGACAGCAGGCCCTATTAAAATTCATACACGTTCACAACAAGTATGGGTAAACGATAAAGAGCTGAGCTTAACTGCGTATGAGTACAAAGTACTCGAATACTTAATGGTTAACCCACAAAAAGTAATTTCAAAGTCTGAGCTTACAGAGCATATTTACGACCAAGACTTTGACCTTGATTCGAACGTAATTGAAGTGTTTGTACTACGTTTGCGTAAAAAACTCGACCCAGATGGCGTGCTTAACCCAGTGGAAACACTGCGTGGGCGTGGCTACAGGCTTAAAAGCCAGTGGTAACACCGCAAATTTCGTTAAAAATAAGGCAAGGATTTATCCTTGTCTTTGTTTTGTTAGTCGCTCTACCTATTTTGTTTTACTCCATAGGTAAGGCGTATTATGCGTCACTTGTTGATGCCACCGAAAAAAATCTCGAAGCACACCTGTATTCACTTATTTCCGAAGTTGATTTTACCGAGCGTGGCATTATTATGCCCAGCTCTATTTTAACCCCCGAACTCAACAACCTAAACTCAGACACCTACGCCATGATTTACCGTGACGACATGCCTATTTGGCATTCTGAGTCGGCGGTTAACGTTAACTTTGTTCCCCAATATATAGAACCCAAAGCAGGCGCTGCCGATTTCAGACGTGTGGTGTATAACAACACCACCTACTGGCAATTAAGTTTAACGGTAATACTTAATAATATTGACCAATCAGAGCAAGCACGCTTTATTTTATTAAAACGTAACGATGCCCTACTGCGTTTAATGGATGGCTTTAAGCAAACCTTAGTCGATTGGATGTTTATTATGGGGATTGCCATTGCAGGGTTAATGGCCATTGGTTTTATTTGGAGTGCACGACCTCTGCAACGTCTAGATAAAGAAATAAAAGCCATTGAATCAGGCGATATTCAAGAAATTAAAGGCTTATACCCCGTTGAACTGCAAACCATTAAAGCCGACCTAAATTTACTATTAGAGTCGCAGCAACGCCAAAAAGAGCGATACCGCGCCTCTCTTAGCGATTTAGCCCATGCACTTAAAACGCCGTTAGCTGTTTTAAAATCAAGCCCATTAGCTAACGATGCTGATGCACAAGAACAACTAGACAGAATTAATGTGATGATCGAGCACCAATTAAAACGTGCAGCCACAGGTGCTTCCGATACATGGAAAAAGCAAACCCCTATCAAGCCGGTTATCGATTCTATCTTAAGTGCAATGAGTAAAGTATACCGAGATAAAGACATTATATTTAATTGCCAAGTGAGCGATAAAGATTATTTTTTAGGTGATAAAACCGATTTAATGGAGTTATTAGGCAACTTAATAGATAATGCCTGCAAAGCCTGCCGCTCCCAAGTCAGTATTAATGTTTCACAAGATAGAACGCTCAGTATAAGCATTTGTGATGACGGCCCAGGCATTAAGCCAGATAAACGTGAATCATTGTTACAACGCGGTACGCGCCTTGATACCTACGAAAGCGGACACGGTGTTGGAATGGCTATTGTATCTGACTTAGTTAAGTCGTATCACGGGCTGTTAACTATATCTCAGTCGCAACGTTTAGGCGGTGCAGAATTTATTCTCGAGTTTAATTATCATGAAAAAAAATAACTACATCCTTTGTTTTAGCTTAAGCCTTTTATTGTTTTGGACACAGCAAAGTATGGCTGCTGAGCAACAATGTACATTGCAAAGCAACGCCCTGCCAGAGCAAATTAAAGATTACACACAATGTTTAGATGCCAAATTAAATAAAGTGCAACAGCAACAAGACAGTTGGATCCAAAAGCGCACTTTTGAACTGGCCGAATTAGAAAGTGAAACTGGTAATACCATCATTTTATCACTGTTTAAACAAAGTATTAACGCCAAAGATAAGTACATACAAAAAAGCTGCCAGTGGCGTTATATGTTAAAACAACCTAATTCACTGGAAGCTGTAGTAACTTATAAAGAGTGTGAAATAGCAATGATAGAGCAATTCATTCAGCAGCTTAAAATGGGGCTTTAACCAACTCTTAATTAAACATTATTTGTTGTTTCTTGTTAATTTCGTGGTTAGTATTTTGGGAAGTGCAGCCTTAAAGGCTGCATTTTTGTAGTTATATACTTTGTAATGTGATTACTCTGACCACACCGCAAATTCATTTCCATTTGAGTCGCTAAAGTGAAATCGTCTACCACCTGGAAATGAAAATGTAGGCTTAATTATTTTGCCTCCAGCTTCCTCAATTTTATTTTGAGTCGCTTCAAGGGCATTACTATATAACACAATTAACGGGCTTCCGTTTTTAGTAGCAACAACCAAGTCAGATTTAAAGAAACCACCATCAACACCTTGCCCTGTAAAACTACAATATTCTGAGCCATAATCCTCAAATGACCAGCCAAACACGTCACTAAAAAAGGCCTTAGTAGCTTCAATATTTTGTGCAGGAATCTCAATATAGTTAATTTTATTATTTTGAGTCATTTTAGTTTTTACCCTTATTCTTGTTTATATTATTTGCGACTTGGACTAGTAATATACAAAGGTAGAAGCAATGCTCGATAATCATAAGCAAACTTCAGGTATTTGAATTGCACTACTCAACCTGTGCTTTTTCCCACCATGGTTTGGAAAAATCAACTTTATCCTCTGGAATAACCATTGGGTGTTTTCTCAAATAATACGCCCAGAAAGCTTTTTCATATTTTGGGTTATAAATTTTAAAATTCCCTTGGGCTTTATACTCTTCTAGAAGTTTACGATAGGCACCTACAGGTTCATGAGGGTTTCCTTGTTGGAAAATAACTGTGCCTCCATACGTTTCATAAAGATACTTACTAATTTTGTAAGTTTTAACGACGTCTCTATTTGCTCTAAATGAAGCTTCTTTCATTTCAGAAGTTAATATATCTGCCGATAAATCAGGATAAGAGCGCTTATATCTTTTAAAAAAGCACAATAACCATAAACTTATTTTTCATAATCTACTTCCATGCTTGGTAATACATGCTTAAGATAAAAAAGTGCTTTTCATTTTTATCTGCTTAAAGCTTTTGTTAGCCATCAACTGAAAAGTACTAATGTTAATAGGGAGATAATCGAATACGCCTCATTTAAGTTAATATCTCGAAATTTAAATAAATCGGTAAATAATCGATTCCATATATTTCGAAAAATTTCTGCAAAAACTAGCATCATTGTTATAAGCATTACAAATAACAACAGTGATTTAAACAACGAAGATTCAAAGAACAAATCAATGAAAATAGTGTTCGATTCGGAGTATGGCTCATAATAGATTAACTCGTGCACAGTTATCACTAGCAGTGCCACAAATGTTGCTACTGCGTTAAATGTTGTTGTGATTTCCTTCTTCATAAACCTTCCTTTGTTTAGTATGACTGACAATTTGATAGTCCGTAACTCGCGTATATTTATGCCAGCGCAGCTTTAGCTAATTTATTGTATAGTTTTAACAAATTAGCTAACATATTACTATCATTAAGTTTTTATTATTTTAAAGCATAATTAATTAGCACTCTGTTTCCGCTTGGCTCATTTTCCTGAATATGAGTGAACATTAAAGCTTACTCACTTAGCCCATAAAACGTTTTGACAAATTTGCATAAAAACCACAAACTACCTACCAGTAGATTGACTTAGCTAAAGTGATTTTAAAATGCGTAAACCTGTGGTTATTATTGGTGGTGGCTTAGCGGGCTTATATGCTGCTTACAACCTTAAAAAACGTGATATTCCGTTTTTATTATTAGAGGCCAAAGCCAGTTTAGGTGGCAGAATTGCGTCTCATTATTTACCGACTAGTAACACCATTAGCCACGATTTAGGCCCTACCTGGATATTTCCGCAACAGCCTAATATTCAACAATTAGTTGCTGCTTTAAACATCCCCGTGTTTGAACAATACACCCAAGGCGATGTGTTGTATCAAGCATCGCATACTGCCCCTGCACAGCAAATTGCAGGGGCTGGCGAAATGCAGTTATTTAGAATACAAAACGGTATGAGCAAGCTTATCAATTTGCTTTATCAGCAGCTTGAGCCAAACACCGTTAAATTAGAGCACGCTGTTAGCGAAGTAAAAACGCTCTCCGATGGCTGGTATATAAGCGCTAATTACCAAGGGAGTACGCAACACTATACTTGCGATCAGTTACTATTGGCGTTACCGCCTAGAATGATCAGCCAACATTTAACCCCGCATTTATGGGCTGATAATGGTTTAGCACAGCGTTTAGCGTCGGTGCCTACGTGGATGGCAGGCCAAGCAAAGTTTATTGCCACTTTTGAGCACGCTTTTTGGCGAGATAGAAATTTATCGGGACAATGTTTTAGCCGTGTAGGCCCATTGGTAGAAGTTCATGATGCGTCAGCCAGTGAGCATTCTTACCCTGCTCTGTTTGGCTTTATTGGCGTGCCTTACTTGCAGCGCAGTAAAGTGACCAGAGAACAATTAACCCAAGCTTGCCTTGATCAGCTCAGCTATTTTTACGGTGAGCAAGCCTATACAGCGAAAAAGCTGCATTATAAAGGATTGGGCTGAGGATGAATTTGTTGCCAACAGAGATGACCAAATAGGTGTATCGCAGCATCCTGAATTCAATTTTTCAGGGCTTAGCGAGCAGCTTAAACAGTTAAAAGTGCATTTTGTGGGGAGTGAATTTGCACAGCATGAGGCAGGCTATTTAGAGGGGGCTATAAACGCTGTAGATAGCGCCTTAGCTAATTTAATGAATCCTTAGCTTTTTAAAAGGCGTGCAATGTAGGCACGCCTTTATAAGGTATCAGTCTTCTGATTTGATAACGGTTTCTTCACCTGTGCCAAGCATAGTAGCTAACCAACGCCCTTCATCACTGGCTTCAAGTGCTATTTTTACAATCATGGTTAACGGCACTGATAGCAGCATACCCACAGAGCCTAATAACCAGCCCCAAAATATTAATGATAAGAACACCACCAAGGTAGAAAGCCCGAGGCCTTTACCCATGTATTTTGGCTCTACAATATTCCCCATAACGGTATTAATAGTTAAATAACCCGCGCCGACGAGCCCTGCCACTAATGGACCTTGCGTAATAAGCGCCAGTAACAGTGCTGGCACAGCCGCAATGATTGAACCAATGTTAGGAATGTAATTAAGCATAAATGCCAATACGCCCCATAGTACAAAATAATCAACATCGAGTATCCACAGGTAAAAACCAGCAATTACACCGGTAGCTAAACTCACTAAGGTTTTAATGGCTAAATAAGAGTTAATAGAGTCTAAAAAACGGTCAATTTGCTTAATTTTGCTGTCGGGATCGTCCAGTGCTAAATGAATTTTTTTGCCAAGTATCGGCCCTTCAAACAGCATAAAAACAACTGTTAAAATAATTAAAAACATATTGGCCATTACGCTACCTAAACCCGTTAGCATATTGGTGGCAACATCAACCATTTTGCCAGGATCAAACATAGACAAAATTTGTTCTTTATTAATTAAAATATTGTATTGTGAGGCTACATCAACCAACCATACAAATTCTTCTTTTAATTGTGCTTTATATTCAGGTAATTGTTTTGAAAAATCGTTAACCGACTGCCCTACTAAACCGCCTAAGCTAACCCCTAAGCCCATAATAATAAGCACCACAAGCACTACCGCTATGCCTTTTGGAATACGGTAACGAGCAAAAAAATTAATGAGTGGGCTACAAATTATGGCTATAAATGCTGCCAAAATAAACGGAATAACAATAGCGCTTGCGGCTTTAATACCCGCCAGCACAATGACCAAAGCGGCAAAAATTATTAAGCTTTTATTTACCCCAGTTAAACTTGCCAATACTATTATCCTATTACTGTTATTTGGCTTTAGTGTAAGGCAAAAGCTAATAGAATGAAATGTTTAAGGGTCTGTTGGACTTTCAAGATTAGATTTGCAGCCGTCTTTTTGGTATTAAGGCAAGACAGAGCCTATGTGGTGTGGTTGTTCCCCATAAATAGGCGATAACGTAGCATTAATGCCAAACAGGCGCTGCCCAAAGGGTTCTGCCTAGGGGCAATTAACTCTTTGTTGCTCGGTTTTGACTTAGCCCACTAGGTTACAAACCTCCCGCCGCGATTAAATTGCCCCTAGTTTGAACAAATATTAATCCGCAAAGACCAACAGACCCTAGGTGATCATAAAAATTATTGGTACGTATAAGTTTGCAAATCGTTGAGCTGGAGAGTATAAATTTTAAACATCCTGCTTTTTTTATAATTTCGGAGTTGCAATGCATATATTTTTTACTGGCGCCACAGGCTTAATTGGTAGGCACCTTTGCCCTTTCTTGTTGCACCACCACGATGTTACTGTACTGAGCAGAAACCCAACCAAAGCAAAAGTATTGTTAGGGCACCAGGTTAACGCTATTGATAGCCTTGAAGATGTTGATTTTAATACCGTTGACGTGGTTATTAACTTAGCCGGTGAACCTATTGTAAATAAACGTTGGAGTAATAAACAAAAAGCAGTCATTCGCGATAGCCGAATCATTGTTACGCAAGCGATTAGTGATGCTATTAAGCAGTGCCATACCCCGCCACATACTTTTATATCTGGCAGTGCAATTGGTTATTATGGTCGACAAGGCGACACTCTGGTTGATGAAAACAATACAGAGCCTCATGATGAATTTAGCCACCAACTGTGCAAAGATTGGGAGCAAGCAGCTTTAAAGGCTGAGTCTGACGAAACTCGAGTGTGCTTATTACGTACCGGTATTGTATTGGCTAAAAAAGGCGGCGCGCTTGGTAAAATGTTACCAGCATTTAAGCTTTGCGTAGGTGGTCCAATTGGCAATGGTGAGCAAGGTATGTCGTGGATCCATATAGATGATATGGTTCAGCTCATTTTATTTTTAATTCGCAATAAACAAATATCTGGTGCTATCAACGCTACAGCCCCTGAGCCGGTAAGTAACAAGCAGTTTAGTAAATCATTAGGAAAAGCATTATCTCGCCCTGCGTTTATGCCTATGCCTGCTGGGGTGCTTAATATATTAATGGGTGAAATGGCCGACTTACTTACTACCGGCCAGTATGTGGTACCTAAAAAAGCATTAGACCATAACTATCGTTTTCACTTTACTAAAATTGACGCTGCATTAGAAAGTTTAGTCTAGCTACTGGCCTTAACGGGTTAAGTTTGTAGTAGGGGGTAAAGTTAATACTTTTTACCCTCTTGCTATTTTTGTGTTACTACCTAATACTTATAGCTGTATAAACGCCTTCAATTAGCTAAAAGAGCCCCTTAAACATGCTTCATTTACCTACATTAATTAGCCTCTGTTTTATTCTTAACTTGTTTATTGCTGTGTTCTTTTTTTCTGTTTATAGATACAAAAAACAACCTTGCTATTTATTTTTTGCGACCGCCTGTTGCTCGTTTATTACCGCAATTGCACTAATTGGTTTAAGAGATTTTATTGAGTTTCCATTATTAACCCATTTTTTTGCTTACGTTTTTATTATTTTAAGCCCATTACTCATTATTTTAGGGTTAATACCACAAAGCCAAGCGCCCGCGATAAAATTAACGCCTTTATACTATGCAAGCGCCATGTGCTGCACGCTTTTACTTGCAGTGTACCTTATTGATGCAGGGCAAATTATTACCAGTATTATTGCTTCTGTATTATTTAGCTACGCTGCGTATTTAATGATTAAAACTCCAAGTGTTGCTGTAGTCCAACAACGCTTACTCGTTGCCTGTTTTGCAATACACAGTGTGGTGATGCTGTTGCAAGTTGTACTCCTTGTTTTGCTCTATTCAAGCCAAATAAGTCAAGCCAGCTTAGCTTTTGGATTACAGTTGTTATTGGTAACGCATTTATTTTTAACTACCGCTACTGCGCTAATTTTACCGTTTATTAAGTTTGCTAATGCTGAGTCTAAACTAATAAATTTAGCGAATCACGATCCTTTAACACAGCTTTTAAACAGGCGTGGATTTTTCCGTTTATGTAAAAAAATAACTAAAACCGCGCCTCTTAACAGCAGAGTATCGTTGATCATGCTCGATATTGACCTGTTTAAACAAGTGAACGACCAATACGGCCATGAAACTGGCGATGAAGCGATAAAGTGGATTGCACAACATATTAACGAATTGTTTTTTGAGCTTGGAGTTACTGCTCGGATTGGCGGAGAAGAGTTTGCTATTTTTCTTAATCAACAGAACTTAGCGCAAGCTAGGCTGTTAGCTCAAAAGCTTTGTAGTAGCATTAATGAATACCCGTTTTATTTTAATGGTAATAGCATTGCACTGTCTGTAAGTGCTGGGGTAAGTAGCATGTTAGTGCGCGAACTAAATATGCAAGAACTGTTGTTGCAAGCCGATAAACGGCTTTATCTTGCTAAAGAAACAGGCCGAAATAGAGTGGTCACCCACGATGAAAAAAGCTTGTTAGCAAAAGCCCCCTCTGCCATCATTTAATTTAGTCATAAAAAAACGACATCATAGTTGATGCCGCTTTTATACGTTTACCATTTTTATGGTTACTTACTGATCCAAGGCGTTACTTTAACAACCTCGTTAATATCAGCTAATATGGTTGTGTTATCTTCCCAGCTATCGGTTACTTCAAAATAACACACTGACTTTTCGCATGTTATAAGCTCATCATCAAATTGCTTTGGAGTTTTAAAGGTAACAACCACGCCTTTTTGTTCAGGCAATAAAAACCACATTAGTTTGCTAACAAAAAAGCCAGATAGGTCTGTTAATAGCTCTTCAAGCTCATTATTAATAACTAATAACGATTGCTTTGATAACGCCAGTCCATCTAGTTCATTAGCTTCTATTTGTAACTTTAACTGACAGTCGTGAACCGGATTTTTTGGCTGAACTACAATCACCGCTTTATCGGTATCTAGCTGTTTATCGAACGGTAATAGCAATTGCGCTTTGTCGGTATAATTAAGCGGGTACTCATTTTTTTCAGTTAAAATAGTACCACTCTTAATACTACATACTTCGTTAGTACCAATATCGCTAATATAAAAGTTTACGCGGGCGTACTGAAAGTCCCCTTTGTTTACCACTTTTAAACGGTCGTAAAAACCGTCGTACGACATTACAAACTCTTTAGCAACCGCACTACTAGCGGCTATTGCAAAAAAGCTGGCTGTAACTAATTTTAATACCATTTTATTCATTAAAGTACGCTCGGTTTTGATTTATCATTGTATTTAATTCTTCAATGTACGCTTCACCACGTTCAGAGTAAGACATTAAACCATACGTTAATTTAGTCGCTAAAATAGGTTTTTGTTGTGCGCGTAAGTCTTCGCGTATAGTACGTAACTCTTTGTAAGCATTGTGGGTATTAATATTTTTAAAATAAGAGCTTACTGCTGCACGTACCGATTTAAATGCAGCCACTTCATGCTCGGCTTCACTATTACGTCTTCTTGGCACCATGCCACAGCCTTTTTTGTAGCACCATTGGCCAAAAAAGTTTAAGCCAATTCGTGCAAAACGCGAAGTACCCCATGCAGACTCATTGGCTGCCTGCATTAAGGCCATTTCTTTAGGAATGATGTCTACGCGGCGCAGTGCTTGGCTTAAAGTAATGGTATCTAAGGTTTCAGATAATCCGTACGACTTAAGTATTTTTTTAATATCACCCGTTTGTTTTTTACTGAGCGGTTCACTGTGCTCTATCATCATGCGTGCAATTTCAAGGTTTGCACGTTGTTGTAAAATCTTTTTGTTTTCGGCTTCTACATGAGGCTTAATAAAGTTAAAAAACGCATGTTTTTTCTCTTTCACATCAGTGAATTCTGAGAACTTTGGCAACTTAACGTTGTGCAATGGTTTTTCTTTCTTCTTCTGTTTTTTAATATCGTTAGTGCTGGTTTGCTCGTCTGATACTAGTTCATCAGCATCAATAAACGGAAGGGTCAACGCCCAAATAACAACGGCGGCTAACAACAACTGAAAAATAGTTTTTAACATGTATTATCTCAATTTAACTCTAAGTTATGTATGGTGTAGTCACATACATACGAAACATCATTATACCTAAGCCACTTTATAAACGCGAATACTGAACAACCGAATAAAATTCATACACCTATTGCTTACAATTTATAATATACTAAGTGCTAAAGCCGAAGACGAATTGATAGGTTGAGACATGGATAAACAGTGGCAAAATAGAATAATTGAACAATATAAGCACCGCCCTAACGATAACCGCTCTCCTTGGCAAATAGACCGCTCACGAATCATTCATGCTGCTGCATTTAGGCGTCTTCAAGCTAAAACCCAAATAATGGGTATTGGCTTAAACGACTTTTACCGTACACGCCTTACCCATTCATTAGAAGTCTCGCAAATAGGCACCGGCATATTACGCCATTTAAAGGCCCAACATCCAAGCTTTGAACATTTTCCATCTACTGGATTGCTCGAAACCCTATGTTTAGCGCACGATATAGGTCATCCACCGTTTGGGCATGGTGGCGAAATTGCACTTAACTATATGATGCGTGATCATGGTGGTTTTGAGGGTAACGCACAAACACTGCGCATTGTGGCAAAGCTAGAGCCCTATAGTAACGGCTACGGCATGAACTTAACTAGACGCACCTTGTTAGGATTTATTAAGTACCCAGCTTTTATTGATAACCTTTGGCATAACATCCCACAAGAAACTAAACAGCGTGCGTTTATAAAAGCCGATGACTGGCGACCAGCCAAAGGTATTTACAATGACGATGCCGCGATATTTAATTGGATTATTGAGCCTCTTAGCGCAAGTGATAAAGCGTTATTATCTAGCCAAGAACACGCAGATGCTTACCGCGCTAAAACCCGTTATAAATCACTCGACAGTGCCATTATGGAACTGGCTGATGACATTGCTTATGCCGTTCACGATCTTGAGGATGCAATAGCTACCGATGTTCTTAGTTTAGACGATTGGCTAACCCATGCATTGCCGCATTTACAAGCACTTGACTATGACTGGTTAAACACTTTGCTGGAGTCACTCTCCAAGCGGTTATTTTCAAAGTATGAACATGAGCGAAAAGACGCCATAGGCGAACTGGTGAATACCTTTATTATTCATATTCATTTAGATACCCAAAACGATGAATTTGAGTGCCCTATTTTAAAGCACACCGCAAAATTAGATCAGCAATACGAAAATGTGCTACAGATCCTCAAACACTTTGTATTTCAGCGTTTAATACGCGACCCGCAAATGCAGCAAATAGAATTTAAAGGGCAAAATCTACTCATAGAATTATTTACTGCGTTTGCCAGTGATCCGCTGCGCTTATTACCCGAAACCACGCAAGCACTGTACCTTGAAGCTGAGAAACATAATCAAGGCATGCGTATTATTTGTGACTATTTAAGCGGTATGAGCGACGAATACGCTTATAAAACCTATCAACGGTTGTTCTCTCCTATACAATAAGTTAGCTAATCTGAACTCAGGTTAGTCAACATAAAAAGCCGAGTCACACACGTAACTCGGCTTTTCGTTAGTTTATAAAATCACACTACAGTGATTTAATACCCATGTTGTAAAGCGTAAAACCGTACATGTCGGCATAAAGGTCAATAATTTTACTGGTTGGTGTACCTGCACCATGGCCTGCATTGGTTTCAATACGGATAAGCGTTGGGTTAGTACCTGCTTGATTCGCTTGAAGTTCAGCTGCAAATTTGAATGAATGCGACGGTACAACGCGGTCATCATGATCGCCTGTAGTGATCATAGTCGCCGGATATTCAACCCCTGCTTTTACGTTATGAATTGGCGAGTAACCTTTTAAGTAATCAAACATTTCTTTACTTTGGTCGCTAGTACCGTAATCGTATGCCCAACCAGCGCCAGCTGTAAATGTATGATAACGAAGCATATCCAATACGCCTACCGCAGGTAACGCAACTTGAAACAAGTCAGGTCGCTGAGTCATTACAGCACCCACTAATAACCCACCGTTTGAACCACCACGCAGTGCTAAGCGTTTTTTAGAGGTGTATTTTTTATCTTGTAAGTATTCAGCTGCAGCAATAAAGTCGTCAAATACGTTTTGCTTTTGCAATTGTGTACCTGCTTTATGCCACTCTTTACCGTATTCACCACCACCACGAATATTAGCAACTGCGTATACGCCGCCTTGCTCAAGCCAAGCCGCTGTTGTAGGGCTAAAGCGAGGTGTTAAGCTTATATTAAAGCCACCATAGCCATATAAAATAGTTGGGTTGCTGCCATCTAATTTAATATCACTTTTATAAGTGATAATCATCGGTACTTTAGTGCCATCTTTAGAGGTATAAAATACTTGCTCAGAGGTATAGTTATCGCTATTAAAATCTATCCCTGACTTACGGTATACTTTTGACTCACCGCTTTGCGCGTCAAAGCTGTAAGTCGTGCCTGGCGTTTTGTAGTTAGTAAACGAGTAATAGAGCGTAGTTTGCTCTTTTTTACCGCCAAAACCACTCGCTGTACCAACACCTGGTAAGCTAATTTCGCGGATCAATTCGCCTTTATTGTTGTACTGCTTCACTTTTGAAATAGCATCAACCATGTAGTTGGCAAAAAACGTATTTCCGCCAAGCGTTACATTAAGTACATTTTCAGTCTCTGGGATAAAATCTTGCCAATTTTCAGGCTCTGGATTGCTTGCATCAACCGTCACTACTTTTTTATTTGGTGCATTTAAGTTAGTAACCAAAAATAGCTTGCTGCCTTCGTTATCAATTACGCTGGTATCAGAGTCGGTATTACCCACTACGGTCACAAATTCGCTATCTGGCTTGGTTAAATCTTTAATAAATAACTTATTACCAGAGGTCGATACGCTGGCACTAATAAACAAGTAACGACCATCTTTGGTTGCTTTAGCGCCCACATAGCGGTGTTTTTGTTCTGCTGTATCGCCAAATACTAAAGTATCTTCGCCTTGATCTTGGCCTAACTTATGGTAATACACTTTATGTTGATCAGTTTTTGCAGAAAGCTCACTGCCCTCTGGCTTATCGTAGCTTGAATAGTAAAAACCGTCATTTGCTAGCCAGCTAACGCCACTAAATTTAACATCAACTAGTGCTTGTTCTACCTGCTCTTTGGTTTCAGTGTCTATAACAATGATTTTACGCCAATCACTACCACCTTCTGAAATTTGGTACGCTAACAATGAACCATCTTCTGAAAATGATAAACCCGACATTGAAGTGGTGCCATCTTCACTAAAAGTATTAGGATCTAAGAACACTTCAGCTTCACCGCCGTCTTTGCTGCGGTATAAAACGTACTGGTTTTGCAGGCCATCATTTTTATAAAAATAAGTATAATCACCTTCAGTAAACGGGGCGCTGATTTTTTCGTAGTTCATGAGTTTTTCAAGGCGCTGTTTGAGTGTGTCTCTGTAAGGCACTTGCTCTAAATACGAAAAGGTAAGCTTGTTTTGAGTTTTAACCCATTGAGCCGTTTCATCACTCATATCATCTTCTAACCAGCGATACGGATCAGCCACGGTTTCACCAAAGTAAGTGTCAACCACAGTGCCTTTTTTAGTTTCAGGGTAATCTAGTGAGTTAACTGCTTTCATAGCTGTTTTTACTTCATTTTGAGTGGTGTTTTCTGCAGGTTGTGAACAACCCGCAAGTGCGATTACAACCGCACAGGTCAGTGTTTTTTTAAGCATTGCTTTATCATTATTTTATCTATAGTGAACCTAACCTATTAACTTTTACTGCTTTTGTCTATTGAGATGCGGTAAACGTCATTTATCGCTGTTAACCTACGCTAAATTGCGCTTAAATAAACGAACGACTTTTAAGCACTCGCAGGTTGAGTAATGACAGAAACTAAATCCTTTTCTAGCTTTAAACGCTTTTACCCTTTCTATTTAAAAGAGCATCGGAATAAAACCTGTCGCAGACTGCATTTTATTGGCAGTAGTTTAGTGTTGTTACTAGTCGGCTATGCGCTTATTAGCTCGCAATTCGTATTGTTATGGTTATTACCGGTGATTGGTTATGGCTTTGCATGGGTTGGGCATTTCTTTTTTGAAAAAAACCGCCCCGCCACATTTAAGCACCCGTTTTACAGTTTATTGGGTGATTGGGTCATGTTTAAAGATATGTTGATTGGCAGAATTAAATGGTAAATGGCTACTTACGCCTCGGTATTATAAACACCTCACCTTACTTGCTGTAAATAAATTGTAGATTGAATGTAATTCAATTGACCTCGATTATAAAAATAGTCTAATTTGGCAACAGTAATTTCAATTAGTTCATTATTCTAACAAACACTATATTGAAACCACCTGAAGAGCATCGAATGAGGGAAATTAGTTATGCAAATTACACCGCTATTTACAGCAAAAAAGACCATCACTTTAAGTATCGCCGCTGCACTTGTAGGCTCATGGACGGCTAACGCTGCTGAGCAAGAGACTCAGGCGCAAGAAAACATTGAACAAATTAGTGTAATTGGCTCTCGCCGACTAGGCCGCACAGTTGAAGATAGCCCTGTTCCTATTGATATTATTAGTAATGATGCCTTAAAAAGTTCGGGGCAAACAGAAACCAATGCACTATTAAGTACGTTATTACCAAGTTTTAATTTCCCCCAACCATCAATTACCGATGGCAGCGATCATGTACGCCCCGCTCAACTGCGTGGCTTAGCCCCTGATCACACCCTAGTGCTCGTAAATGGTAAACGTCGCCACAGTAACGCGCTACTTAATTTAAACGGCTCAACGGGTCGAGGCTCGTCATCGGTTGATTTAAACGCCATACCTGCAAACGCGATTGAACGTATTGAAGTATTACGCGACGGCGCCGCAGCTCAATATGGCTCAGACGCTATTGCCGGGGTGATTAATATCGTCCTTAAAAGCAATAGCAGTGGCGGTAGTTTGGGTGCCGTATATGGTGCAAATATTACCGATATGGACGGTGTCGCGCAGTTACAATCGGTTTCTGAGGACGCAAATGGTGACTTAGCTTTTACTGAGGGCAGCGACCGCTCGCTTACCGACGGCCAAACCTTAACTCTGCAAGGTAATATGGGGTTTGAATTAGGCGATAACGGCTTTTTGAGTATTTCTAGTGAATATCGCGATCGCAGCTCTACCAACCGCTCTGATTACGACCAACGCGAAAACTACGCTCGTTTACCTGATGGCTCTCTCGACCCACGCGAATTCACATGGGATCGTTACAACCATAACTTTGGTAACGGCACTGTTGAAGACTTTGCGCTGTTTTACAACGCAGGTTATCAGCTAACTAACGATGCTGAGCTCTACTCGTTTGGCTCTTACAGCAAGCGTGAAGGCGAAGGCGGTGGTTTTTATCGTCGCGCCCAAGACAGCCGTAACGTTACAGAAATATACCCTGATGGCTTTTTGCCGGTGATCACCTCAGACATTGATGACTTTTCATTGGCTTTAGGAGTGAAAGGCTTTGCTAATGAATGGAACTACGATGCTTCTGCTGTATATGGCCAAGATGCCTTTAACTTTGGTGTTATTAATAGTTTAAACACTTCATATGGGCCAAGTAGCCAAACCAGTTTTGATGCCGGCACGCTAACTTACGATCAGCTGACTATTAATCTTGATTTTAGCCGTGAGATTGATGCTGACTTTTTAGCCAGCGGAATTAACGTGGCAGTGGGCGCTGAGTATCGCCGCGAAGGGTATGAAATTCAAGCAGGTGAAGAAGCCTCTTATGCGCGTGGTAATTTTGGCCCAGGTGGTGCCGTGACCGATCCGGTTAATGGCCCATTCGGCTCTGCAGGTTCACAAGTGTTCCCGGGGTTCACACCTGAATCTGCGGGTGATAACAGCCGCCACAATGTTAGCCTTTACGTTGACTTAGAAGCCTTTATTACAGATAACTGGAATGTTGCCGTAGCCGCCCGTTACGAAGACTACTCTGATTTTGGCGACACGCTTAATGGTAAAATTGCCACTCGCTATACACTTACAGAAGACTTAGCACTGCGTGGCTCTGTATCAACTGGGTTTAGAGCACCATCTCTACAACAGCAATACTTTACCTCGGTAGCGACTGTATTTGTGGATGGCGAACCAACACAGACAGGTACCTTTGCGCCAAGCAGCGATGTTGCCGTTGCATTGGGTTCACCGGGTTTAGACGCAGAAGAAGCTACTAACTATGGGGTAGGCTTTACGTGGTCAACCGACTTCAACTTCAGCTTATCGGTGGATTACTACCAAATATTAATTGATGACCGTATTGTGTTATCAAATAACCTATCAGGCGCAGGCGTTGCAAGCTTACTTGAGGGCACAGGCGCTAACCAAGGGCGATTTTTCTTAAACGCGATCGATAGCAAAACCCGTGGCGTTGACGTCGTCGCTTCTTATAATTTAATCACCGACAATTACGGTGATGTAGCGTTTAATTTAGGTTACAACTACGGTAAAAACCAAGTCACCGACATTATTGACCCACCAGCACAATTACAAAGTGTCGGGGTTGAGCAAGATAATTTGTTCTCGGGTAACGAGCTACGTCGTTTTGAAGTGAGCACGCCGCGCAATAAATACAACCTTAGCGCAACATGGACACTTAACGAATGGCGCACCACACTTCGCAGTACTCGTTATGGTGAAACACAAGACCCGTCTGAAAATCCAGAGCGTAACGAAGTGTTAGAACCTAAATGGATCACCGATTTAGATGTTGCCTATGCACTTAATAATAACCTTACTCTGAGCTTAGGCGCTAATAATGTGTTTGATGTATACCCAGATCCAACTCGAGAGCTGGTGAGCGATGTAACCACTTTCTCTCGCTTGTTCTCGTACTCGGGCTTTTCACCATTTGGTTTTAATGGCCGTTATGTATACGGCAAAATTGAAATGAAATTTTAAGCTGTAGCTTAAACCAAAAAGCCACACTAAATAGTGTGGCTTTTTAATAGATTAGGGTCTGTTGATCTTTCAAGGTTAAATTTGCAGCAGTCTGTTTGGTATTTAGGCAAGGCAGAGCCTATGTGGTGTGGTTATTCCCCATAAATAGGCGATAACGCAGCATCAATGCCAAACAGGCGCTGCCCGAAGGGTTCTGCCTAGGGACGATTTACTCTTTGTTGCTCGGTTTTTACTTAGCCCACTAGGTTACAAACCTCGCGCCGCGATTAAACCGCCCCTAGTTTGAACAAATTTTAATCCGCAAAGGTCAACAGACCCTAGAACCCGATTAGATTTTAGTTAACCAACCGTGTTTGTCTTCGCTCTTGCCCCATTGAATATCGTTCAATGCTTGACGTAAGCGTGCCGTTGTTGGCCCTGGTTCACCGTTACCTACTTTGTATTCTTTATCGTTATGGATAAACGTACCTACTGGAGTCAATACTGCCGCAGTGCCTGAAAGTGCTGCCTCAGTACCTGGCTTTGCTGCACGCTCTAAAAGCTCAGTGACTGTAAAATTGCGCTCGCTAACCGTCATACCTAAATCTTTAGCTATGGTTAAAATACTATTACGGGTTACACCGTGTAAAAATGTGCTGTCGAGTGCTTTAGTAATGATTTCATTGCCATCAATTAAAATAAAGTTTGCGGCACCGGTTTCTTGTACATCGCCGCCTGGGCAAAATAAAATTTGGTCGGCTTTATATTTAGTGCGTGCTGCTGAAATTGGCCCTAGTGCGCTGGCATAGTTACCACCGCTTTTAATCATACCCATGTGCGGGGCACAGCGCATACCATCTTCTTCAAGTAAAACACGTAACGCAGTTGCACCACCTGAAAAATAATCACCCACTGGCGATAATAACGTATAAAGCAATGAACTCATTGACGGTGCAGCCGCTTTACCAATGGCAGCTTCTGTACCAATGTGGGTTGGGCGAATATACATAGAACCAGGAGGAAGCGGCGTTTCATCGGCGTATTCACGAACAATATCGATGATCATTGTTTTTAGCATTTCGCCATCAACAGCAGGTAAACTCAGCAATTCAGAACTTTGCTGCATACGCGCAATATTAGCGTCCATTCTAAAAATATTAACCGAGCCATCTTCGTGACGAAAGGCTTTTAAGCCTTCAAAACATGTACTTGAATAATGAAGAACGTGTGCACCTGCATGCAACTCAAGCTTATCGCAAGGAACAATTGAGCTTTCGCCCCACTGATTGTCAGAAAACTTAGCTTGAATCATCTGCGGCATAAACACAGTACCAAATGCTGCCATTTTTATTCTCTCTTGTGTGGTCTATTTTTCTCCATTGTATGACAACCAGCTACTATTTAACCATAGCAAAACGAGCTGTTTTTAAATTAATTAGAAGAATTTTTTGCATGTACTGATGATTATTTAATCAACAAAGCACTTACCAACCTTTTAATGCAATAATCAGCTAACATTTTATAGTTAGCTGATTAATTAATGCGTACATTATGATGGCGGCTATTTTATTAGCCTCTATTTAAACGAATAACGTAATATACGCTTTAATACTGAGGTGTATTGCTGAAAAAATCCGCCAGTATTATAAGCAATCCCCTGCTTTTGTAATGCGGCTTGCACTTTAGGCGCAATTTCTTGATAACGCGACGACGGCATATCAGGAAATAAATGATGCTCTATTTGAAAGCTTAAATGCCCAGTTAAAATATGAAACCAACGCGCCCCTTTAATGTTTGACGAACCCAGCGCTTGGCGATAATACCACTGCCCTTGGCTTTCGTTTTTGCAGTCTTGCTCATAAAAGGTATGGGTTTGCTCGGTAAAATGACCACAAAAAATAATGGTTGAGGTCCATAGGTTACGAATTAAGTTTGCCAAAAAATTACCGCTTAATACCCATAAAAACAGTGGTCCCGCCAAAACTGGAAATAACACATAGTCTTTAATTAGTTGGCGCGCCCCTTTACTAAAAAAGCGCTTTTTTAAAGTGCTATGCGCTACAGCGCCTTTACGGTTTGGTTTCTTTTTACCTATAAAGACTCGCTCGCCTGCGAGCTCATGATACGACACGCCCCACTGAAACAGCACGCTTAAATTTAAATAGGTAATAAACTGCCATGTATTTTTTAGCCGCCATTTAAAGTCATTGCTCAACCTTAATAAGCCATAACCAAAGTCACGATCTTTTCCGATAATGTTAGTGTAAGTATGATGTTCAAAGTTATGAACGCGGTTCCAGCTTTGGCCATCGCAGGCTATATCCCACTCGTAGCTTTTAGAGTTAAGTTGTTTGTCGTTCATCCAATCGTATTGACCATGCATTACGTTGTGGCCAATTTCCATGTTGTCGAGAATTTTAGCCAAACCAAGTAATAAAACACCCGCTACCCACAATAATGGCTGTACAAAACCAAGCATAAATAAAATCCGTCCGCCTATTTCGCAAAACCGCTGCTTACGCACAATAGAACGAATATAGTTTGCATCCTTTTGCCCAACTGTAGCTAATGTCGACATTTTAATTTCATCTAAATCATCGGCTAACTGTTGATAATTTATAGTTGTCATAGCTGTAACTCCAAATCGCTAACGGCTTGGCTCACGCACAGTTGAATTAACTGCTCGCCAGTATCTGATAATTGATTAGTTTTTAAATTACGCACCACTCCCGACTTTTTAATGCACTGGCATTGATGGCAAATACCAATGCCGCAACCACGCTGCACAGGGAGTTTTTTTGCTTCAAACTGGTTTAATAGCACCTCATTACTAGTCACTACATGCGTGTCTTTATTTATTATTACTGAAAAATGATTGTCGTCAGTCAATTTAGGCATGGATAGAGCAAACGATTCTTGGTAATAGGTTAAATTAAGTAGACGAGTAAAATCTGCAACTTCTTGCATAAAGCCAGCAGGACCACAGCAATATATATCAGGATTATCGTCCGTATTTATATGAGTAGTTAAATATGGGCTTCGATCCCGTGTAAGCATTACGTAAGAAAAATGATTATATTGCTGTGTCAGCATTTTTAACTCATTAGTGCATTGATGCTCACCTGCTTTAGCAAAGTAAATTAATTTTATCTGATGCTCAGTATTACTTAGCTGCTGATCAAGCATTGCAAGCATAGGCGTGATTCCCGAACCACCAGCAATAAACGTGCTGGGTTTGTGCCAGCTTTTAAATACAAAGTCGCCACTTGGTAAAGAAATATTACACCATGGCTGCACCGCTAATGCATTTTGCAATTGGCTTGTAAAATGACCTTGCTGATCTGTTTTTACTAATAAACGAAGTAAACCTGTCGCCTTAAATTGTGCGGGGCTGCATGCCAAAGTAAACACTCGAGTAAGCAAACGTCCATTAGCTTCCACCGTTAAGCTAATGTGTTGACCAGCAATATGTATAGGCCACTTTTTACTTGGTTTAAGTGAAATACTTAAAAATTGCCCGCTTAGCGCTTGAACATCAACAACCTTGGCTCGAAAAAGGTCAGCGCGCCACCCAGGTTTAAACACTTGCATTATCGGCTCAATATAAGCTGCAAAGCTTTGATGGTGTAAAAACCATTTTGAAAATTGATCTAATACCGGAGTTAACATGGTTATAAATTCTCTATTTAAATCGACTACCCATTAGTTTCTGCTGGGCTTTATATTTGAGCATACACGTGTAAGCCCAAACTTCAGCGCACAAGTGTACGCTCGAATTTTTAAATTTCAACCCCATTAGAGTAATTATTCAATTTTTCTAGAGCGATATTTAAAGGTTAACAACGCTCAAGTACCCAATGGACAACGATTAAATTGCGTGCACTTGTACTTATCCCAAATACTTAACACCATGATAAATAGCGTGCTAAGGTAGTTAAAATTTAGTTAATTTTGGAAGCCATTATGAACAAAGTAACAACGCGTAAAAAATTTTCTACACTTGCCAAAATCAGTTGTGCATTTGCACTTTCGGGGCTCACCAGCCTCAGTACTTATGCAGTTGATTTTAAAGAATTGGATAAATTAGCGCTTAATGTAAAACCGGTAACTGTTGCCCAAGGAATTTCAATTCCGTGGGCTATTGAGGCTCTGCCAAACGGTGACTTATTAATAACCGAGCGCAGCGGTATCCTTTATTTACTTCGTAATAACTCCACCAGCTTAACTAAAATCACTGGGCTACCAAAAATAGATGCCAACGGCCAAGGCGGGCTTCTTGATTTAGAGCTACACCCTGATTTTGCTAATAATCAATGGCTATATATTACTTATTCAAGCAGTGAAGGCGATGGCGCAGGTAGTAACACCGCACTTATGCGTGCAAAGCTAAGTAACGATCACAGCCAACTACTTGAGTCACAACAATTATACAAAGGTGAGCATAACTCTAAAAAAGGTCAGCATTACGGCAGCCGTATTGTGTTTGATAACCAAAACTATGTGTATTTTTCGATTGGCGACCGCGGCTCGCGAGATATTAATCCACAAGATTTAGGCCGTGATGGCGGTAAAATTTATCGTTTACACGACGATGGTAAAATTCCATCCGACAACCCCTTCGTAAACCAAAAAGGTGCAAAACCAGCGGTTTGGTCTTATGGGCATCGTAACCCACAAGGTATGTGGTTCGATGGTGACAATAGTGTATTTTGGGCACACGAACACGGCCCCCGTGGTGGCGATGAGCTTAATATGATTAAACCTAAAACTAACTACGGCTGGCCCGTGGTGAGTTACGGTATTAACTACAGCGGCACCTCGTTTACCGATTTAACAGAAAAACCGGGCATGCAAGCGCCCATATTACAGTGGACACCGTCTATCGCTCCTTCAGACATGTTGCTAGTAAAAGGTGATAAATACCCTGAACTTAAAGGTAAATTTTTACTCGCTTCAATGAAATACGCCTTTGTTAGCGTATTAGAAATAGTAGATGGCAAGGTCGTTAAACAAAGTAAATTACTTGAAGGTATTGGCCGTATTCGCAGCCTAGCCCAAGGTGATGATGGTACTATTTACCTTGGATTAGATGGCCAGGGCATTGTGCGACTAGGTCCTAAGTAGTCATTTAATACATCTAATTACAGTAACAGCAAACTTTTTGCAGCTTAACTGCGTACTGTTACTGTAATTAGCTAATAAACAACGAGGGTGTTGATGTTTTCATTTTTAAAGCCAGATCCAATCAAAAAATTGCGTAAAGAGTACGATGCAAAATTAGAGCAAGGCATGCAAGCACAAAGAAAAGGCGATATTAAAAGCTATGCGATGTTAACTGACGAGGCTGAAAAAATCTGGAATGAAATAGAAGCACTCGAAGCAAAAAAAGCCAAGTAAACATATAGCCTACCAATTCAAACCAATCCCGCGTTAAAAACGCGGGGTTTTAATACTTACAAACATCCTTTTTTAAATTCACTTAAGCCCAACCAGATAATTCCCCAACTTAACCTCCATCGTAACCAGCTTTTAATTGAGCACAGCTCATTATACTCATAGCATTATTGCCTTCTCTTACTTATGCTCATAACCTACCTAAAAACTCGCATAAACAATTATTTACATTAACGTTAATTAGTGGAATTATTAATCTAGTCCAAAAGAGTTGATGCATTGTTTGAAGTAGCAGAATATCAAAGCGCTGATGATTTTGTGAGTGCGAGGAAAGCATTTTTAGTAAAGTGTGTAATTAAGCCATAAAGCATCAAAAATTTACTGGAAAAAATGCAATATAATGAAAAAATTATAATTAAATCAAGGAATACAGATGTACACAGGTAGTTGTTTATGCGGCTCAATCAACTTTTCAATTAATGGTAAAGTTACTGATATTATTCATTGTCATTGTTCGCTTTGTCGTAAGGCCAGTGGCAGTGCTTTTGCTACTAATGGATTTATTAATGTCAGCGATCTGACATTAACTGACTACAACGGCACACTTACTTTTTACCAAAGTAGTGAAGGTAAACGTAAGTACTTTTGTAAAACCTGCGGTGCTCCAATTTATAGTGCTAACGCTCAATCTCCTCAAAGATATCGCCTTCGATTAGGCGCGTTGACCTGCGATATAACAGAGCGACCCATATCGCATAATTTCATCACCTCAAAAGCTAATTGGGAAGACTTAGATGCTCAGCTTCCTCGTTATGAGGGACATGAGCCAGGGCGAGAGTAAATCCATATAAATTTATCTATTTTTTTGAAGTGGGAGTTTGAATGAATCTGAATCAAGTAACTTTGCCAGTCAAAGATATGAATGAAGCGGTGAGTTTTTATCGCACACTTGGCTTTACCCAAATCGTTGATACACCTCATTATGCACGTTTTAGTTGCCCTGAAGGTGATTCTACATTTTCATTGTCTTTAGAAAGTGAATTTTTTGAAAATCATTCTGTAATTTATTTTGAGAACGATGACCTTGAACAATTGTGCCAGCAGTTAATCAAAAAAGGGATCGTATTCGAACAGCAACCCACAGAGCAAAGATATCTATGGAAGGAAGCGGTTTTAAAAGACCCTTCAGGAAATAAAATTAAGCTCTACAAAGCTGGAGAAAATCGATTAAACCCACCTTGGAAGGTACAAAAACAGCCATAAAGCTGAACACGAACCAGCATTGCGCTAAACAGCTAAATGCTGGCGTTTAAGTACTGTACTTAGTTATTTATATTCCACCTTAGCGGTTAAGCGATTAAATAATCCTGGGAAAAACCGTTTTATAAACGGTGCCCAACCACTTAACCCTTGGCCTATTACAACTTCGTCTTTTTTATTGTAGATTGCGGTGAGCATTTTTGATGCGGCTACATTTACGTTCATACCATTTTCTATTGAAGGCTCAGATTTGTTTTGCGCTTCCCCTTGCTCGTTTAATGAGTTATGGGCAATCGCCGTTTTAATTGAGCCAGGGCAAATAGTTAAACAATGTATATTGTGCTCTGCCACTTCGGCGCGTAAGCAATCCATAAAGCCTACTACAGCGTATTTACTGCCTGAATATCCGGTTCTGAACTTAGATCCTACTTTGCCTGCCACGCTACTAATAGCCACTACTGAACCGCTTTTACGTGCCACCATTGAAGGTAGTACCGCTTTAGTGAGTGCAATTAAGCCAAAGTAATTTACTTCCATAAGTTGCCGGTACACTTTAAAGTCGTTTTCTAAAAATAAGCTACGTTGTGATACACCGCCGTTATTAATTAAAATATCAATGGGGCCTAAGCTATCTATTTGCGCCGATACATCCTGCAGTAGGGTTTCGGGCTTTGATAAATCAAGCGGGATAACGCGGTGCCCCTCGCCTTTTAACTCGCCTTTTACTTGGTTGAGTTTATCGATATTTCGCGCTGATAAAATAACCTTTGCACCTTGCTCTGCAAATTGTTTTGCAAGTTCTTCACCAATACCTGATGATGCGCCGGTGATCCAGACTGTTTTATTATTATAATCCATGGTTTACCTTATATTCTTTGACTGGTTATGCTTTAGTTGGACCCGCTATTTCATTCACTTGCTGTTCTAAGTTTTTGTAAAAGCCCATTAAAAATAGTAGCTCAACAGTGACATACAAAGGGCCAATAATTAAGCCTACTAAATCATCAACAAAAGCGGGCTTTTTACCTTCAAAATAATGACCAATAAACTGTAATATCCAGCCAAACACGAATACCCCAACTCCAATTACCAACCAAGGTATTAATGCCATTGCGGCAATTGGCTGGGCAGCTACCAGTAACAAAGTGAAAATAATTCCCATGATCAAACCAAGCGAAAAGCTCAACATAAAATAGTAAACCACAGAGGCTAATACAAAAATTTGCGCGCCATCAATGCTAAAATTAGCAATAGGAATTTCAATTCGGGCGAGTAAGCATAAAGCGGCAAACACAATGAGTGGAATACCAAAAAAATGGGTTAATACATTTCGTTTAGAGCGATGGTACAAACCATACTGGCCGAGCTGTTGTTCAAGGGTTTTCATGACGGCGTTCCTATTGTTATTTTTATAAGCAAAGTTCACCTTATAAAAAATGACAC
This sequence comes from Pseudoalteromonas sp. Scap03, assembly GCF_013393115.1. GTDB lineage: Bacteria > Pseudomonadota > Gammaproteobacteria > Enterobacterales > Alteromonadaceae > Pseudoalteromonas. The sequence continues at coordinate 2,742,210 of NZ_VDEU01000001.1, forward strand.
ATAATAACAACTGATAACGATAGTTAATCTGTAAAAATGGTGAGCAGCACCTTATGCGTTATAGCTATAAATTAGGTAAGGTCATCGTTAATAATTAACATGATCAGCACCAGGAGGTTTACATGCTTTAAAAAACACGCGCCGTTGGCCTATTACTCGCTTTAGCTGAGATAATTAATGGCAATATTAGAGTAAGGATTTTACATCGATTTTACGCTCTAAAACGCGCTAAAACACTCAGCTTACTTTTGGGCACTGCGATTATTTATGCCATTACTTGGCTGACCTTGCCATGGGTTAACCCTATTTCGTACTTAGATTGTTTAAATGTGGGTTTTGTTTGGCTAACAATAATGCTTAGTTTAGATATTGTTGTGGGCAGATATTTATTTAAGTATAAGTTGCACAAAATACTTGATGATTTTAACCTTTTTAGAGGTAACTTACTGAGTATGGGCATGCTATTACTTTTTATAAGCCCCTGTTTGGTTTTTTGGTTACAGATGAAAGTTATGGTTTAGAGCACTCCTCTAATAGCGAAGCGTCTCTTCGCCCTCTTTGTGCATAATTGACTAAACCCTATTTGAACACAGTGAAGCGAATGAGGAGTAAATGAGAAGCCATAAAAAGTTATCGTGTAGTACACTCCTCTAAAAGCGCAGCGCCTCTTTGCCCTCTTTGTGCATAATTCACTAAACCCTATTTGAACACAGAGAAGCGAATGAGGAGTAAATGAGAAGCCATAAAAAGTTATCGTGTAGTACACTCCTCTAAAAGCGCAGCGCCTCTTTGCCCTCTTTGTGCATAATTCACTAAACCCTATTTGAACACAGAGAAGCGAATGAGGAGTAAATGAGAAGCCATAAAAAGTTATCGTGTAGTACACTCCTCTAAAAGCGCAGCGCCTCTTTGCCCTCTTTGTGCATAATTCATTAAACCCTATTTGAACACAGAGAAGCGAATGAGGAGTAAATGAGAAGCCATATAAGTTTTGGTTTAATTTACTTCTCTAAAAGCGTAGCGCCTCTTCACCCTCTTTGTGCGTTAATCACTTAAAACCTGCTTAAAGACAGGAGTCAATAACCTTTCAACATGCCGTTATCTAAGCTAATGCGGTTACTAGCTTGCCTTTTTCATGTGTTGGTTGCATTGCCATTCGCTCCGTGCCTTTTTCGAATTCTTGCTCTAACATTTTTTGTAATTCAGCAATCTGCTCTTTTATGGCATCTACATCAACCCCTTCCTCTCCTAGTTCTTCTGCCAAGGCTTCTATTGCTGCTTTTAACTCAGCTATAGTTTCTTTATCGACACCTAAACGTTGATAAATTAATGCCTCTTGGGCATTTTCTAAAAAGCTTTTGTCTTCTGGTTTAGCGATAAAATTAGGGGTTGCTTGGTTTTCAGCGGTACTGGTTGTTGCCGCAGCGGCAGATGTTGGCAGAGCGTCACTCGTTTTTGCCACTTTGTTAACGAGATTATTGTAACTACTATATTGATTTTTAAAGGTTATTGAAGTCATTGGCTCAAATCCATTTTTGCTTTAATCGTTATATTCTTTAGCTGAAATAACTTAAGCAACTTTGATACCAGTTAATATTTGATTGTCTCTAAGGCTTATTTTTATTTCAAATTAAGCCCGCTTAACTCATTTCGCACCCACTTCTCATCTAAATACAGCTCTAAGTGTTGCTCAGCAAACTTTAAAAAGCTGCGTGCAGCGTGTGATATATGTCGGTCTGTACGCACCACAAAATACCAATGGCTAGCTAAAGTGGTGTCGGTAACATTAAGCACTTTAAAACTATTATCACCTTTAGGCAGCACATGCTGAGAAAGCACCGCAATCCCCATACCTGAAGCTACCGCCACTCTAATGGCTTCATTACTGGCCATTTGCACACTGTCACTTAATACCAACCCTCTACTTTGCAGCTCGCTTTCAAATAACATGCGAGTGGCGGAGCCTGTTTCACGCAATAAAAAACGATACGGAACTAAATCAGCCAGTTTAAGTGCGGTTTTATCGGCTAATGGATGATTTAGTGGCACTATAAACACTAAAGGGTTATGTAGAAACCTAGCAGCCTGGGCATGCTCTAAAGATGGCGGGTGACTAAATACATAAATATCGTCTTCTCCGCGTTCAAAGCGTGCTAAAACGGCTGAACGATTACCTATTTCAAGTGGTAGCTCTACATGCGGATGTTCATTACTGTATGGGCCTAACAATTTAGGTAAAATATATTGGGCAGTATTAACCATAGCAATTTTACATCGTCCACGTTCACCCCCTTTTAGCTCCGCTAAGTAATCTTGGTAATCTTCAAAATGACCAAAAACCTGTTGGCAAGTCCTAAATAAGGCCATACCAGCTTCGGTTATTTGCAACTTTTGTTGCTGCATAATTATTAACGGTTCATCTACCGCTTCTTGTAAGCGTTTAATTTGTAAAGAAACCGTAGGCTGAGTCAAATGAAGCCTCCGTGCGGTTTCGCTTATAGAGCCGGTTTTTACTACACTCATAAATACTTCAAGAAGTCGGAAGGAAAGTTGTCTTATATTCATACACACCTCATAGGTTTTTATCTATAGGATGTTAGCATTCATTTTATTATTTACTATATAAAGATTTGCCTATAATAGCGCCGCTTAACAAATTAAATTAGTAATAAAGAGGAGAACAGCGTGCCTGATATTGTAGTAATGTTTTTTATTTTAGGATTAGCAGCGGGTATCCTTCGCTCTGATTTAGCTATCCCCAAAGCGACGTATGACACTCTCAGCTTACTACTCATGCTTACCATAGGTCTAAAAGGTGGCATGGTTCTGCATGGCAATTTAAGTTGGCAATTACTCCCAGAAATGGCCTCGGTTATGTTACTTGGTGGGCTTATTCCACTCACTTTATACCCTATTTTAAAACACGTTGTTAAGCTAAGCGTAGCGAATAGCGCCAGCATTGCTGCCCACTATGGTTCGGTTAGTGCTGGTACATTTGCGGTAGCATTAGCGTATGCCGAATCGGCTAAATTAGAAGTGGGCGCAGAAGTTACCTTGTACCTAGTTATGCTTGAGTTACCAGCAATTATTGTAGGTTTACTGTTGTATCGTAAGCTCGACAAAGCACACAGCGAAAACACCAACTTATCGTTAAAAGCACTGTGGCACGAAACGCTTACCAATAAGAGTGTGATTTTGCTCGTTGGCGGTGTAATTATCGGTATGATGTATGGCACCCAACAGGGTAGCCAAGTTACGAGTTTACTTACCAGTAGCTTTAAAGTAGTGCTGGCGCTATTTTTACTCGAAATGGGCTTGGTTGCTGCACAAACGCTTCGCCCTTTTCCTTGGCAGCAATGGAAACTGGCTTCCTTCGCCATTATTACGCCGTTATTTTTAGGCACCATTGGCGTTATGGTTGGCACCTTGCTAAATTTAGAATTAGGTTCAGTGGTTATTCTGGGGAGCTTAGTGGCGAGTGCTTCTTACATTGCCGCACCTGCTGCTATAAAAGCCGCTATTCCCAAAGCGGACATTGGTCTTGCCATGCTTAGCTCGTTAGGTGTCACCTTTCCATTTAATGTTATTGTTGGGATTGGTTTGTATCATCAACTTGCCGTTGCCATAAGTTAAATATAACGTATTAAAAAAGCCCAAAGTGGGCTTCTTTAATACGTATGAACCACATAATTGGGCACTCTGACGCTTACTTGAGCAACAGTATCAAGCAGTTTTTGTAACACCTTTAAAGACCGCTTTATTTTTTAACTCAAATACTTCGATTTTATGCTCGTTTATAAGTTCATCAACAAAGCAGCTGGGGTTGTTATCATCAGTTATTATGTAGACCTTATGTTTAGCGCGAGTAAGCGCTACATAAAATAAGCGACGCTCTTCACTATGTGCGAAATTATCTTTTGCGGGTAATAATACCTCTAAAATTTGAGGCATTGGCTTAGTGCTCGGGAATCCAAACGCTCCGCCATTCATTGCTAATATAATGACATAATCGGCTTCTTTGCCTTTTGAGCCATGAAACGTATCACACTCAATATGCAATGCTGAAAACTCTTGCTGTAAAGCACTTATATCGGCTTGTGAAGGTAACTGAAATCGAAACCGTGCAAGTAAATACACAGTAACAGGCTTGCCTGAATGACCCTTAATCCCCTGTAGTAAATACTTAATTGCGCCATTATTTAGCTCCGCTATTTTGGTGTTTTTAGCTGAGCCACTTTTCAATGTTTTTAGCACGCTAACGGCGGGCTTAGTTACCTTTGCAACTGAGTGAATGTCTTTAGCTAACTGCGCTGGGTTTTTCATAATAAAACCTGCGGCAACCTCGCCAATTTTATTATTAAAGCGAAAGGTCCTATCTAATAGAGTTTGTGTTGTAAAACCAAAATGTGCGGCAAACTCGGTAGTAAGTCGCATATCTGCACCACTAAAACGGTAAATAGCTTGCCAATCGTCCCCTACTGCAAACAGTGAACTATTAGACTTACTATCGCGCAGTGCTTTTACAAGTGTAGCTCGCAGCGGTGATATATCTTGAAATTCATCTACCATGATATAACGCCAAGGCGATGTAAACTTTTTAGTGTTTACATAATCGAGGGCTTTAATAATCATATCGTCGAAGTCTATTTCGCCCTGCGTGCGTAAATAATGGTTATAGTTGGCTAACAACGGCTTTAATAATTTCCAGGCTTGCTGTATCTGTTTTGAATCGCTCTCAAGTGTTATATTTGCGGTTTTATACACGCTGATTAATTGGCTAAACACAGTCGCTAATTTAGTTAAATGACCGCTAGTTTTTATTTCTTTTAAAAGCGCAATATGATTAGGCTTTGCAGCACTAAATTTAAATTCGCCTTTAACGTCATTAAGAGTGTTATTTATATAATTTACCAGTGCTTTAGCATATTGTGGTTTAGCATTGGCAAGCGATTCAAAACATCCTTCAACCCATTTTATTTTAGCTTTTTCGTTTTCAGCAAGTTTAGATATTTTAGGTCGCTTGCCCTCAACCTCGCTAATAATAGTCAAGCCGACGCTGTGAAACGTGGCCGCTTTAATGGACTCAGTGCCCAGCTTTTGTTTAATTCGTTCATCCATTTCGCAAGCAGCTTGCTTACCATAGGCGAGTAATAAAATATCGTTGTAATTAGCTTGTTCACTGTTAACCAAGTAGCCCGCTCTGGCCACCAACACACTGGTTTTTCCTGTTCCTGCCCCTGCTAGCACTAAGTTATTGTCGTCATCTATTATACAAGCTCGGCGTTGTTGCTCTGTGAGTGGATTTGCTTCAACACAATTAAAAAAATCGTTATAGCGCTCTAATTGAGACTGGGTATATTTATGCTGAAAAAAACGAGTGAGTGCATCACTCCACTGGCTGTATTGTTCAAGCAATTTTATTTGTGTGCTTACTGGTGTTAAAACATCGCTGCTTTTTATCCAAGGTAGCCAACGTTTACATTGCTCATCTACCTGTTTTTTTATATCAGTCACATATGATTGGCGCAAAAACTGAGTGTGAGCAAAGTGGTTTATTTTACTTAACATCTCGTTGAGCACTGCAATATTGCTTTTAACCCATAGCATATCGGTATGCGCTTTAAATGCCCTATTGCTGCCATAGGCTCTCATCCAAATACGATAATGCTTAGAGTCTGTATTAAAGCGCAGTGTTTGCCCAAGCACACCATACTCATAGCTAATGGGCGACGTTAAATCACACCAACTCAATGAGGTTATTTGTGTTTTATTGCTGATCACTAAACCTTGTTGGTTTATATCGACAAAGCGATGCGGGGTAAAGATACGGCCAAATATACTAGGCTGAATTGAATTCATTAACAGCAGAATTCCTTTATAAAAATGAACCAATTAGCCGTATTTTAAGCGAATATGCCGTACAAGGATAATAAAACCAATAAAAAATAACAGTAATGTTATACGGACTTGCAGCGTATAAAAAACACCCAATTAATTTACCCAACTGCTTGGCATAAGTCCCACTATATGACTAACATTTACTCTAGATACAGTAAGATAACAAGGATTGAAACATGCGAATAAATTCAATTAGAACTAAAGTCATTTTACCAATCGCTTTTTTAGCACTGATCCTTGCAGGCTTGCTAGTTGCCATAGCTTCGATTACTTACATACAAGACAACGCTATGAAAAGGCAAACAGAAACCTTTTTTGAAGCTGTTACTGTTATTCTCAATGCCGACAGAGACATATATCAAGCACGTATTGCACTCGAAAATTTACTCAGCGCAACTGGCGATAGTGAGACGAATAAAACAGAGTTTTTAGAAAACGCAGAGCAAGTAAAGGATCGCTTTAACAAATACTTAATCTATTTAAAAGATGAAGAAGCGTTACTCGCAAAGCATGATTCATTTTCCAGCTTTATGCCTTTGTATAATGAATGGGTCAATCATAGTAAAACACTCATTAATACCAATCACTCGCAAGGTAAAATGCAAAGTGATTTAAATAAATCTGAACCTGAATTTATAAAAATACGCGAAATGATGGATCAGGCAGGCGAAGAGCTTCGCGCTTATACTAATGAACAACAGCAAGATAAAGTGGGGGCTGAGCGTTTAGGGCGTTATGTAGAAGCCATTTCAGAGGTACTAAATGCCGATAGAGATATATACCAAGCCCGGCTTGCAAAACAAAAAATAGTAAACCAGCATGGTGATTTAGAACAAAATCAAAAATTATTTGAAGAAAACGCAGCCCAAGTTATACGTCGCTTTAATAGTTATCGTAGCTATTTAATTGACGAGCCTCAGCTAACACAAAAATATGCCAACTTCGATCAGCTTTATCAGCAATGGTATGAGCAAAGTAAAACCTTGATTTACTCAACTCCTGCAAAGCAAGTCGCTTTAATTGATAATAATTTAGCAAAAGCTGATAAAAGCTTTAACGAATTAAGAAATATACTTGATGTTGCGGGCGAAGAGGCACGCACACATGCCAGAGCGGTAAAACAAGACGTACAACATAGCATTCAACTTTTTGAAAAAATTGTTTTTATTGTGATTATTATTGCCTTTATTGTCGCTTTAGGTGTGGGCTATTACATTCCGAAAAAGCTAACCGATAATATCAATAATATTACCCTTCGTATTAAAGAAATAGCCGCTGGCGATGGCGATTTAACCCAGCGTATTAACACTACATCACACGACGAATTAGCTGATTTAAGCAATGAATTTGATAACTTCTTGAGCCATTTACAAACAATAATAAAAAATATTCAGCAGCAATCAAGCCAACTTGGTGCAGTAACGGGTGATTTAAATGATGTATCTGATACCGCGATGGAAGTAACCCAAAAACTTGCTAATGCCTCTGAGTCAATAGTTAGTGCGGGCCATGAGATGGACATGGCCAATCAACAAATGGCAGATCTTGCAAAAAATACTGCGCAGGAAGCCGATATATCTAGCGAGCAGGTTAAGCAAGGTGTTCAAGCTATTGATGTGTCAGGCAAAGCGATTGAAGATTTAGCTAACGATATTGAGTCAGCATTAGCGAATTCGGTTGAACTAGAAAGTAGCTCTACAGATATAACCTCTGTTCTTGAAGTGATACGTAATATTGCAGAGCAAACAAACTTATTAGCTTTAAATGCAGCGATTGAAGCCGCTAGAGCCGGCGAGCAAGGCCGTGGATTTGCTGTAGTAGCTGATGAGGTAAGAACGCTTGCCACACGAACTCAACAAAGCACAGACGAAATTGATACCATGATCCAACGCTTAAATGACAACGTTAAAGCGTCGTCTGATTCGATTAAAAATAGCCAAACTAATGCCAATACCACTTTAACCAACTTTGACTCAGTAATTACCATTTTTAATAGCCTGACTCACGCATTTGAAAAAGTACAGCAAATGTCGACTGAAACCGCACAAGCTACACAAGAGCAGTCACATGTGGCTAACGAAATAAATCGAAATTTAGTGTCATTAAAAGAGCAATCTGCACAAATGAAACAAATTTCCACGCAAACCACGCAACAATCTAAAAATGTATCGGCCTTATATGAGCAAATGAAATCGCAAGTGGAAAGCTTTAAAGTATGAGCAAGTAACAATTATAAAGTTAAGCGCACGTAAATTGCGCTTAACTTTTGCTATCGATAATAATCAATTCACACTCAGTGTTTGCTGTTAAGGTGATGGTTTTAGTCTGTGTAACTTCTGCGCCGTCACCCTTATTCATGCTAACTGAGGCTGACTCATCATTAATACTAAACTCCCCTGCCGATGCCAATACGTAGGCTTGATGATCAATCGGCTGTGTTATTGACGTGCCTTTTGCCAGCTTACCACCGTAAATACGCGCCTGCTGATTAATAAAAAGTGCACTATCGGCATCTTTTGGATAACCCGAAACCAGTAAGCTAAGGGTGCTTGTGGCTTGTGTAGGAAACTTCTTGCTTTCCCAGCGCGGCTCAACATTATGTTGATTACTCTGAATCCAAATTTGATAAAACGTTAGTGGTTCATCTGTTAGGTTATATTCTGAGTGGGTAATGCCGGTGCCTGCACTCATTACCTGCACCTCACCTTGCTCGGTGATCCCCTTGTTGCCCATACTATCTTGGTGAGTAATGGCACCACTGCGGATAAAACTAATAATTTCCATATTTCTATGCGGGTGCGCACCAAACCCCATACCTGGGGCTACCCAGTCATCATTAACTACACGCAAAGTGCCAAACCCCATACGCGCAGGATTATAGTAATTCGCAAAACTAAAGTGGTGCTTTGACTTAAGCCAACCATGATCAGCATGTCCTAAGCTATTTTTTGGGTAATGGGTAAGCATATTTTTTCCTATACGTTATCTCTGCGTCATTTAGTATTGACGGTCTCGATCATGGGCTGCGTCAAAGGTGTGTTTAGCACCTAAAGGCACAATTTGCGTTGGGTTAATGGTTACGTGACTTACGTAGTAATGCACCTTTGTGTATTCTAAATCGACCGTTTCCTTTATCCCAGGTACTTGGTAAAGCTCATTAATGTAGTTACTAAGATGATGAAACTCAGTTAACTTTTCTCGATTACACTTAAAGTGCCCGTGATACACAGCATCAAAGCGGATAAGTGTGGTAAATAATCGCCAATCGGCTTCAGTGAGTGTATCGCCCACTAAGTAACGCTGTTTTGCTAATCGAGCTTCTAACCAATCTAAGCTATCAAACAAGGCTGTGTAAGCTTCGTTGTAAGCTTCTTGAGTTGTAGCAAAACCGGCTTTATACACCCCATTATTAATGGTGTTATAGACACGGTTATTCACTGTTTCTATTTCTTCACGTAGCGCATCTGGATAATAATCGTCGTTGTTACCAGTAAGCTCATTAAACGCACTATTAAACATGCGAATTATTTCTATTGATTCGTTGTTTACAATAGTCTGCGTTTTTTTATCCCATAAAATAGGTACGGTAACACGCCCTTCATAGCTAGGGTCGGCTTTTAAATACAATTGATAAGCGTAATCTAAGTTATAAAGTGGATCGCCCTGCTCGCCAAATTCCCAACCGTTTTCCATCATGGGTGCTTCAACAATACTCATAGAAATAATGTCTTCGAGCTGCTTTAATTTACGAAATATAATGGTGCGGTGCGCCCAAGGGCAAGCCAAGGATACATATAAATGATAGCGACCTGCTTCTGGTTTAAATTTACTGTTTTGCGCTGATGAAATCGTATCTCTAAACCGGCTATCTTGGCGTACAAATTTACCGTCGCTTTTTTCGGTGTCGTACCATTTATCGACCCATTCACCGTTAACAAGTAACCCCATGTCCGTCTCCTTAGTTTATAGAATGTGCCTACCTTACGCAGGTTGGCAGCTTAAAGTTTAATCACTTATGTGATCCGCTTATTAATTTAATTTGTTATGAATTTTTCCATCAACAGATAGCTTTCCAGCTCCTTGGATCAGTAAAGCTAAGGTAATAGCTAACAGCGATAACGCAAATTCATAACCGTTGTTGCTCATAAATAAACCGTTATCTATGTGCGTGGTAAAAATAGCAACCACCATAGTGATAGCCAGTACAAAACTCGCAGGACGCACCAGCAAACCAACGATGAGTAGTAACCCACCAAAAAATTCGGCGCCACCGGCCATTAATGCCATTAAATAGCCCGGTGCTAAGCCAATCGACTCCATCCATTGCCCTGTGCCTTCCAAGCCATAGCCGCCAAACCACGCAAACAGTTTTTGTGCACCATGAGCACTAAACACTAATCCCGCAATAAGCCTTAATGGTAATGTTGCAAAAGACTGTTCAGTTTTTGTGATGGCGGCTGTAATATTTTTAATCGTCATAGTTTTAACCTGTATTGTTCCAATTGAGTATGCAGCTATTGTATAAGTTGAATTAAAATTAAATAACTCCTATTATTTGCTCTATATGTTCAAATATTTTGAACAGTTGATATTTGGTATGATAATGAATACACCTCCTATAAGCATAGAAGCTTTATTGGTATTAGACGCCATTGAGCATCGTGGCAGTTACGCAGCCGCTGCAGAGCAACTTAATAAAGTACCCTCAGCCTTGTCGTATATTGTTAATAAACTTGAAGAGCAATTAAATGTAACCTTGTTTCAACGTCAAGGTCGGAGAGCGGTTTTGACCCCCGCAGGTAAACATTTACTAAGCGAGGGGCGTAAGGTACTCAATGCTATAAATAATTTATCTGAGCAAACACAAACCATAGCTAATGGCTGGGAGCCACGGATACGTATTGCCTATGACTCTATTTTTGACATAAGTGACGTATTCAAAAATCTACAGCTATTTTTAAATGAGCATAAAAATATCGAGATAGACATTAAAGAGGAAGTACTTAATGGCACTTGGGAGGCTTTAATTGAGGATGACGTTGACTTAGTGATTGGCGCACCGGCCCCTGTACCTAATCAAAAGGGGATCAGAGCGGTAAAAATAGCTGATATTCAAAATGTTCTGGTGGTTCACCCTAGCCACCCGTTAGCGCTACTAAAAACCCCCATTGAGCCCAGCGAACTCGGTCAATACACCACGGTTATAGTGCATGACTCAGCAAAGCAAGGTATTCCGTGGTCAGCTAACTTAATCGAAGGTAATCAACGTTTTTATGTAAATTCTGTAAGCCAAAAAATGACCGCTATTTTATCCGCTATTGGCATTGGTTATTTACCTGAGAACCTTATTGCTGAGTATGTTAAAGCTAACAAACTGCATGTTGTGGAGCTTACCGAACCACGTCCACCTCAAGACTTATACCTTGCATGGAAAATAACTAACAAAGGTAAAGGGCTAAAACAGTTGACCCAAATTATGCTAAATAATCCTAACTAGTGTTTAACCCTAAAAACGCAAAAGCCCATGCTAAAACAGCATGGGCTTTTTGAATCGGTAATAGATATTACAGTGCGAGGTCTTGCTTAGCGCGCGTTAAGTTGTGCGACACTAACTCGTTACCAGACATTTGTTGTGCTTCGTAAAAGTCTGATAATGCAGCTGTTTCATTTTTAGCCATTAAACGTCCTACACCACGGTTACTTAAAGCAAATGACGTAAGCTCACGTACTTTAAAGCGAGGGCCAGTGCTTTGTTGTAATAAAGTAATTGCTTTTGAGCAGATTTCTTCAGCTTGGCTATAATTTTTTGATTTTACATTTAATGCACAATCGTTAAATGCAACTTCGAATTCTTGAGGGGCTGTTTTAGCCTCTTCAATAACCATTAACTTATAATCACTTTGATCAGCCATTACAGCAGCTGAGCAAGTTAATAAAGAGCCAAGAGCGATGGTTTTGATAAGTGAGCGTTTCATGATTAATTTCCTATTTGGTTAGTCGTGCTTGTTGCCGACAACTAAACTTTAGAGTGTTTACTTAATCCCGACAAACGATTAAAAACAAACCAATAAGTGAAAAAAACTAACCTATAGACTTTAAGCTGCTAAAAACGTCTAACAGTTCAAAAAATCAATCACCTCTTCTTGCACATCAATATAATCGTCTTCTGACATATTTAATGTTGCTAAAACTTGTTTTTCTATGTCATCCCAATCTTTAGTGGTGTCACCGCGTAAAACACTATTAACCAAATTTTCAGACATTTTTAAAACGCTGTAACACAATTGTTGATTACTTCCAGTTATATCACTTAGCATACTCAAATCGTGATGACGTAAAATAAGCTGGCAAATATCTACAGGTAAATGCCAGCTGGTCGCTAAATAGTAACCCACAGTGGCATGATTAGTTCCATATAAGCGCTCTTCTATATCTATTAAGCTTTCTTTATGGGTATTATTTGAAGTATGTAAAGCACTCACGTAATTATCGAATTTAATTGCCATCGGCACAATGCCACAATCATGAAATAAACCCAGCGTATACAAGTACTCAACGGGAACATTGTTTTTTATACGTTGCCCAATAATCATATTTACATCAGCAATTTCTGATGCGGTATCCCAAAAACGCTCCAAACTAATGCAACATTCTTTTTGGGCGAACATTTGCTTTAGCTTTAAGCTAGGTACTAAAGCTTCAATGCCATTCCACCCTAAAAACATAATAGCCTGTTTAATATTTGACACACTACGAACTAAGCCATAAGCAGGTGAATTAACTATCTTTAGAATAGCTGATGCAATAGCAACATCTTTAGCGATGATTTCTGCGGCGTCTGAGAGCGAGGGCTCCTGTGCAGATGCTAATATTTCAAGATCATTTAAGATTTGTGGTTTTGGTGGGATAACAAAGTTTTTGTTTACATCAGATAACACCTGCTCATTAACTACAATCATCGATGTCTAGCCTCCAGCTAAGCTATATGGATTATTTATTTTATTCCATTTGAACTTTTATACTAGAAGTTGATTAAAGATTTATCAATTTGTAGGTGCTAAATAGGTAGAGCAAAAATATTTTTTTAAACAACATAAGCACACGCCAATGTCTAGGCGTGTGCTTTGAATATTGATTTAGAAGTAATAGCCAATATTAATGTTGAAGCGACGCTCAGTTTCGCTGCTATCGCCCGCTAATGAACCACCAACAAATGGCATATTTTTACCATGAACTAAGTCAAAGTAAGTAAATAAACCACCAGCAGCTACCGAGAAACCGGTTACGTTCATCCACGTATCTCTGCTGTTGTCTGATTTGTCGTAAATTGCACTATAGTCGTTGTAAAACTGTAAGTTTGTTACCGCGCCCCATTGTACCGGTACACTGTATGCTACGTTTGCACTCGACATTGTTGCCTCTGCCGCCATGCTGTCGTAAAACGAGTAAGCGCCCACAGCAATACGGTTTACGTTATCAATATCGTAGTTATATTCACCGTGTTGAAGTTGTAAGTTCCAAGGGCCCATATTACTGTTTAAATGTAATGCCCACGCGTTGTAGTCACCTGCGCGGTCAACACCGTCATGCAAGCCACCAGCAAGTGCCGACACACCTATTTCAGTTTTACCACCTTCATGTTCTAGGTGGTAGCCGTAACGGCCTGAGAACGTATTATACTCGCCTATAGCATTAGTAGGCTCAGCATAAACACCATCTCCAGCTTCTCTAAAGCCAACAATGTCGTAAGAATAGCGATCGCTGCGGTTATCTACATAACCATCAACACCACCTAATTCATCATTTTTGAAAAAACCCAAATCAAGCTGCCAGTTATCAGCAATATTACGCTTAAATAACACCCCTAAATCGTGGTCGTCTTCAAGGCCAACATAATAGTTAGTGCTGAAAAAGTAGTTATGTGAGTTGTATGGCCAGTTACCAAAAGGAACCTTGGTAATACCTGCTTGAACTTGCCAATCATCAGCAAAATCGTAAGCTGCATAAGCGTATTTAACAGCGGTCATATAATCAAAAAAGCGAATTTCAGCGTTTAACTTTACATCACCAACGTCGCCTGAGAAATTTAAGCGAAAAATATCAAAGTCAAAATCGCCGCCGCGATTTTTATTATCGTCATCATACGAAGTATGGCTGTAGTTGGTTCGAACAGCACCGCCAATTTTAATTCCCTGAGGCTTGTGTTCATGTTTAGCTACTTTAACTTCAGCTATATCTTCTTTCTCTTCAATGGTGCGCTCGATTGATTTTTCACTTTTTTGCTCTGCTTTTGCAAGTTGCTTTTGCAGCATTTCCACTTGTTTTTGTAAGCTGCTTAATTGCTGCTTAACTTTATCAAGATCTGTATCTGCATGTGCCTGATGTGAAAAAACAACCATAGCCACTGCCAGTGCTAAAGGTTTCATAGGTGTCATAATTTGTCCTTGCTTGCCTTGTTGATATTATTAACTCGAACTTGGTCAGCGTGAGCTAAGTACCTGCTTGATTTTACATGTTGTTTTACAATGATAACGTATTTTTACAACTCTTCAATTACACTTTATGATTTTGCGCAACACACCAGCAACACACAAACTACTTTTAAGCAGGATAAGTATGACAATTGCTCATCACTTTTATAAATGAAAGCAGTAGCTTGCAAAATTAAAGCTTAAAAAAGCAGAGTCATCACGCACCTATTTTAATGTGTTATTATTTGAAAAATCATATTTAAATCAGCCAGTTTACTGCTGCACATATAAATTAAGGCTCTGAAAAATGAAAAATAACGATACCTTTAACACGATTGCTACGTTAATTTTTAAGCATCTTTATAATAACTTTCCAACTCCAAGCCAGTTAGATCCTGAACAATTAATTAGCGATGCCTCAGATCATCAAGGTGAGCAAATAAAAGGAACTATCGCGTTTCTTCTTCATGAGGAATATATATTTTCAACGCCTAGCGCCGCTTTTTTGCTAACAGAAAAAGGCTTTAGCCACGCTTTGTGCCCTAAATTTTAAACTCACCGTTTAAAAAGCGATACCACAAAAAAAGCCCTAGCAATTAAAGCTAGGGCTTGATAATGATTTTTAAAGGTTATTTTTTCTCTTTTTCTAAACGCTTTTTAAGACTCAATGCCGCATCTGCAGCCAACAAACGCATAAATTCAGAGCCGTTGTTTTGTTCGCCTTGACCCGCACCTATAACAATTTCAGGCACTAAGCGGCTGTTACCTAGGCTATTAAATAAAGCAGTTTGAATTTTAACTTCCGCTTTAAGTGTTTCATCAAAAACATATTTAGGATCAAGTGCTGCTGACTTTGCGCGTAAACGTGCTTCAGCTAATACATCCATGCCTAATGCCTCTAAGCGTTGCTGTTTTAAGATTTCTTCTTGCTCTTTTGCAAGCTCAGCCTTTACTGCAACACGCTGTTGTGCAGAAATAATTGCATTGGCTTTTATTCGCTCTGCATCAATTTGCTCTTTAATTTTTAGCTTTTCAGACTCAGCTCTTTGCTTTGCAATCGCTTGTTCGCCTAATGCAACTTCTGTACGTGCTTGTTGCTCTGCCTTTTTAAGGTTTTGTCTTGCAAGGGCTTCATCTGCTGCAGCTTGCTTTTGCGCCTCTAAGCGCGCATTTACCTTATTTTCGTAATCAATATCAATAATACTCGCATCAACCACCGTTATACCGTAAGAGCCTAAAATAGGTGCATTACGCAGCGGCTTTCCTTCAGCATCTTTCTTTATATTAATCGTAACGCGTTGTTGCTTACTTAAATTGCTTAAATCGTCAGACTTGTCACGCTCGCCAGTACTAATAATTTGCTCAGTAACAAAAATGCCATTAGTTAGTTGATCAGAAAAATCTTGGCTTAATTGACCATTACCACCTGAATAATGTTGCTCAACCGACATCATACGTGCAGACGCTTTTACATTTTCTGTAGTGGCACGCATTAAAAGGTTAGAGATGAGAGTCTCTTGGGAACCAAATTCTTCATGAATTTTTAATAATCCACGTAAAGCACCCGACTCACTTGCAGGTACATTACCTGGTAATCTAAAACGTGATACTCCTCTGGCGCCACCAGTTGTCGTATCCAAAAATCGAATAGGAATGAGTGGTACAATGGCACTGGCTGTTGCACTGCTATCACCGGTAAAGTTAATCGAGATAACTTTTTTATAGGCTGATGTGGTGCCAAATGCTTTTAAGTAAGGACCAGCTTGGTTTATTACCGTTAAATTACCAGTAAAAGCTGATTGGTGAACAAGCCGTTCATCGGCTTCATTCCATGAAATAACCTGCGATGTTAATGTTGCAATCACTGCTAACACCACAACAACTGACGTTAATAAAATTACATTACGACGGCCAAAACGTGCCATAAATGATGTATTTTTTGCCTCTGCGACGGCTTGTTGCTCGCTATCCATTTTTAGTACTCTCCATGTTTAATTTCTTTTTAACAAAATAAGTAATTTCTTGTTCGCTTAAGTGCGCACAAAAGCTACCCGATCGATGCAAATCTATAAATGTTGCAAGGATCTCTTGTTTGCCTTTAATTGTTTTTTCCTGGTTTTCTTGGGTTTGGTTTTTCTCGCTAAGTTGAGCAATAAGATCATCAATGATGGTGTCTTTATCAAATAACACATTATATTCTTTTGACTTTCTTACTCGGCTCTTACGTACATTGCTGTAAATCACATAAAGCGCCACACACAAAATAATAACAAGCGTACTTAACCCAATAATATAAAAAATCATAACGTCTGCTTATATTAATTGAATAATTAACCCTAACAACAAATGTAACGGTTAAATCACAAATGTTAAGCCGATAATTTTACAGAATAACGCCCCAAATAACAGAATTAATACTTGGCTCTTGTATATTTTTGTAAAAATTAAAATAGAAAAGTTTAATATCTGAAGTCTCAACATCAACAATGTTACTTTTAATGAGTGTGGGTGACAGCCGCTTAGAGTCAACGGTAAACATATTCTGCTCAAACTTTTATATTGAATATTAAGCCATTTATCCTTTTTAAAATAAGCTGATTTCAAAGTGAAAAATGCAATAATTTCCGAGTAAAGTTAAAAATATTTTAATTTTTTCTGGCGAAGATCAAAATGCGGCCTACCCTTAGTATGTGAATTAGGTACTGATTATTTGCTCAAAATTAAATCATATGGGCATGCAGTTGATCATTTACGTTACATCAAACCACTTGTTAGTGAAAAAGGATATAAAGATGAAAAAATGTAAATACGCAGCATTGCTCGCTTCAGCTATCTATGCACAATACAGTTTTGCTGCAATCGATGAGCTCACTATTTTACAACACACTCAAGAAGCAAAAAAAACCACAATTGCCAAACACGCTAATACCCATGTAAATCTTTCTAGGCAATTTACAATCGAAACAACACAAGGTCCTGTAATTACTCAAACTGTATCGCACCCTAATGCTGATTATATAAAGCTACATTTTAGCCAAGTAGATCTAAATGGTGACGCAAAGTTAATCGTTAGAAGCGAAGACAACTCAGAGCGATATGAATATAGTAGGAATAATATGGACGCTGCAACAATCGATAGCTTAAACGGAGATGATGGTGTGCATTCATTTTCTTCTATGTCGGTTTCAAATGACAGCGTTATCATTGAATATTACCCTGATCCAAAAAACAGTAAGCAGCAACACCAGTTTGGTGTTATTGATAGCTATTTTTACGGCACTGAAAGTGCCAATATAAATATCAATGAACAAAATAAACCTGCCCCTTTGTCTACCTGCGGTATTAATGAGCGCAAAGATGTGCAGTGTTGGGCTAATTCCAACCCAACAGAGTTTGACCGCAGCCGCCCCGTAGCACGCCTAGTAATTGGTGGCCGCAGCTTATGTACCGGTTGGCGCGTTGGCAGCGATAATAAATTATTTACCAATAACCACTGTATAGAGACTGCATCTGAGCTTGCCTCTACAGAAGTGTGGTTTAACTACCAAAATAAAAGTTGTAATGGGACAACCAGAGAAACCACTGTAAAAGTAACAGGTAAAGAGTTTTTTAAAACTGATTACACGTTAGATTACACCCTATTTAGTGTTAATGACTTTGCCAATATTGAACAGTTTGGTTACTTAGGGCTTGATGTGCGAAACGCACAGCAAAGTGAACGTATTTATATTCCGCAACATGGTTCAGGTAATCCTAAGGAGCTGTCGATTGAATCTGATCAAGACACCAATGGTTTGTGCCAAGTTAATGCCCCCTCAACGAATGGGCGTGGAAGTAATACTGATATTGGATACTATTGTGACACTATAGGCGGCTCTTCTGGTTCTCCTGTTGTTGCAGCATCAAGTAATCGTGTTATTGCACTTCATCATTTAGGCGGATGCTACAATAAAGGCGCCAAAATAAGTAAGATTTGGCCCCAAGTCGCAACTTACTTTAATAACACAGTGCCTGTTGGCGATAACGACGGTAATACACCACTGCCACCTACCGCACGTTTTGAATACAGCTGTGAGCAATTACAGTGTAATTTTGATGCAACAAGCTCCAGCTCAGCAGGTACTATCAATAGCTATAGTTGGAACTTTGGCGATAATCAAACCGATACAGGTGCAACTGTAGTGCATAATTTTGTATCTGAGGGTGATTACGACGTCTCTGTTACGGTGCAAGATAGTAACAATAATACAAACACGCTAACCCAAACGATTAGTGTTTCAAATGGCTCACCAACAGAAGTTGAATTAACTAAAGGGCAAGCATTAACAGGCCAAAGTGCAGCATTAAATCAAGAGACTATTTACTATATTGATGTACCTGCAAATAGCACTAACATCTCAATCGACATAACGGGTGGTTCAGGTGATGCAGACCTCTATGTTAAAAAGAGTAGAGTGCCAAGCACAAATAATTACGACTGCCGCCCATTTAGAAATGGTAACAATGAAAGCTGTAATATAAGTCAAGGAGAAGGTCGTTTTTACATTATGCTTAAAGCGTATAACAGCTATCAAAACGTAACTATCGTGGCTAATTATGAAAATAGCGCACCACCTACAGATAATGACACTCGCGTATTAACGTCTCGTGCTTATGGATTTCCAGATTTTTGGCAGCGCTATAGTTATGTAGTACCTACAGGCGCAACCACTGTAAACATAAAAACATTGGGTGGCGAGGGAAATACTAACCTCTATGTTCGAGCGGATGCAGCGGTAACAAAAACACAATATGATTGCTTATCGAACAACAAAGACAACAATGAAAGTTGTATCTTAGAAGTGAGTTCAGGCCAGACATTACAAATCGGCTTGTTAGGTGTCACTAATTACGATTGGGTTAAGCTTGTTGCAACTGCAAAATAAATAATATCATTCCCCTAAAAAAGCACTGTAGTGAACCTGCAGTGCTTTTTATTTGGTTTTAATATACTCTTTTAATGCAGGCGTAATAAACATCACAATAAATAAAAAATACCACCTATTACAAAAAGAACTCATAGTTAGTCGTTATTAAAAAACATAATCCGATCTCGCTATTGAGTGCGTGATAATAGCTTCAAAACTTGTTTAACTACCATTTCTGGCTCATCATTTTGTGGATAGTGGTAACTTTTACTGGTTAGCACTATCTCACCTTGAGGAAAAGCATTAGCCCAGTTTGAATGCAGTTCTCCCCACATTTCACGCCCTTTTTCAGTAAAAAATAACACCGATGGATTTTCATATTTTTTAACTGAGGCAATAACCGTCACGGGAATATCTGCTATTTGTGGATAATCGGGCAGAGGTCGCTTCGACCAAAAGTCTAAATACTGATTCGACATGCCGCTTTTCATATCATCACGTTTTATAGCGGCAATTTCTTTTTCAGCGCGCGGTAAATCAATCTTACGCATAATATCAACATCATGCTCTGAGGCGGGTTCAATTAACATTAACGCTTTAATGTTATTGGGGTAGCTTGCTGCAAATACCCTTGCGATATAAGCACCATAAGAATGCGCCATATAAACTACCGGTTCATCAATTTTTAGCGCTTTGAGTAATAATAAAGCCTCAGCAGCATACTCTTCTGAGCTATAGTTTTTCTTTATTTGCGCTGAGCCGCCATTGCCAATTCGAGAATAGCGAATTACTTTTGCATGCTTGGTAAGCGAGTTATAAATGGGATCCCAATCACTAAGCCCTGCAGAGCCACCCGCCTCGAGTAAAATAGTGTGTTTGCCACTACCCGCCATTTCATATTCAATATCAAAGCCATTTACTTTAACTTTAGCAAGCTCAGCAAACACAGCGGTTGAGGTGATTAATACCCAAAATAGAATCGTTTTTATTATTAGTTTCATATTGTTAAAATAGATTAGTAGTTAGTTTAAGTTTATAACATTATAAATAGAGCGAAAAAACCTTAATGGATGAATTAATCATTCTACTCTTTTTGGAGTTTTTCACCTGACATCTTATACAGCCATGTAACCGTTTATGGAAAAAGGTTGGTAGACTATGGGTTATAAAGTCGCGCCCTGGTACTTTGAATTTGTGATAGTAGGCATTGCCGTTTCAACAATTGGGCTAATGCGATTGTTTAGAGCATTTTGGGGTGTCGGGATAAAAAGAAAGCGCTAGTTAGGAGCTAGAGCTTTTACTTTATAGTTCATGGCATATAGATATTTTTAGCTATTAACTAGAATCCTATATTTAACTAAATCGACATGACTATATAGATTTTTGACACCTTTACCCTCTTCAATGAATCCTACTTCATCGAGGTGTATGCCTGCTGTATTACCTTCTATTACGCGCCCTTTAGCAACCAATACATCATTCTTCATTAGAGATATGATTTTATTATTAAGTTCACCATTCTTATATTCCATTACATTTTCCTTTTTTGATTGAAGATGCAACATATCAGATTAGTCGACATTATAAAAAATAAGATACTTACGTAACCTTAGAAACTTGCGCTGTGCTAATAAGAAGTATGACACCTAATAATAGTTATTTGTTATGCACAAAATGACAGTGTATTTTATTAACGATTAGTGGTTATTATAGCGCGGGTTACTTGTCCAAATTGCGAAGCTAAAGCAACAATTACGTCACGCAAAAAGCAAAGCGCCCATGTGGTTAATTTATATTGCTCGTGTACTAACACTAAAGAGTGCGGGGCTACGTTCCGTATTACCCAATCGTTTGATCACTTCTTAAACCCGCCTTGTAAAACCACTGCGCAATTAGCAGCATCGCTTATTAAAAACCTACCGCGTGAAGAACAATTAGAATTAATTGGTCTATAAACTAAATTCCACACCTGATTACCGTTCAAAATTTCCAATTTTTCAAGTATGTATAAAAAAATAGCAATCAATGATGATTAAAAAAGCAACTAGATTTATTTTTTAAAAGCGTAAATTTAATCTTTCCTTAGTTGATTTTCATTATTATAAATGCTAACCAACAGTATCAGGTTAATACCTACTAACACAAATACGATATCCCAAAGTTATCCACAATGAGAGCGTTTTCTGTCCCTTGCAAAAGATCCTTAATCACATTATCTTGGTGTTGAAGCTGAGATTATCACTACATCTTGTGGTGTTCTTCAGTGGAGGGACTAACACCATACGCCAATATGGTGTTAGTAAAGTCACTTGCTGAGATTCCAGCAAACGCTTATTTGTACGAAAACAGCGTAACGTATTCTGAAATTATCGGCAAGTTAGTTTTATATTTTTTGGAGGGTAAAAAGTTGAAATTCAGCTTATCCTTAGAAATTTCGGAACGAGCAATTATTAATGTTACACACCTAATAATTGCAATCTGTAGCTTGCTAGCAATGTAATTATAAAGGGCTAAAGAAATTTAGCCCTTTATGTTTTCCTTATCTTTATATGATCTTTTCTCTGGAACTGGTGGTTTTTTTAGGTTTAACAACTGAGTTATACACCCGGTTGCGGCGTTTAACGTTTGTGTTTTTTCTTTTAGGTCGGGTACCTTTTTAGCTAACCACTTTGCTGCAATATCTGCCATTGTGGGTAAGCCCTTGGCATTGTTTCGCATGAGTTTAAGTTCTAGGCGTGGGTCTTTATCTTGGCTTAACCAATTTTGAAATAATGGGATATAGTCTTGCACTTCTTTAATGCTAAGCCTCGGATAACGCCCTAGCGTAATAATTACCTGTTTACCACCTACACGACAACGGTAGTGCTAAGTGATAGTCCCCTTAGCAGATACCCTTACACTTAAACTATCTCTATGCGATAATACACACGGTGTTTGATTTTTGCCTAGCAGCTTTATTATTTTCGTTTAACTGGTTGCCATTTAATTTTTTATACACAGTTAGCAAAAAATTTATACGCGAATTTATACACACCATGCAAATATTAAAGTGCTTTCTAAAATAGACAATAAATAACAAAAGCAAATAAAACCCACGAATATATAGGGCTTAAAGAAAGAATGAGCGAACCAACATACTACGAAAACCAAGCAACAATCTATTGGCACGACTACGAAACTTGGGGAGCAAGCCCGCAAAAGGATAAGCCGAGTCAGTTTGCCGGTGTACGCACCGATCTTGATTTAAATATTATTGGCGAGCCGCTTATTGAGTACTGTAAGCCACAAGCGGATTATTTACCGCATCCTGAAGCGTGTTTAATTACCGGTATTACCCCACAAGTGGCGATGCAAAAAGGCTTAGTTGAGGCTGAATTTATTGCTAAAATTCATGCAGAATTTAGCGTACCCAATACCTGTGTAGCTGGTTATAACAGTATTCGCTTTGATGATGAAGTAAGCCGATATAGCTTTTATCGTAACTTTTACGACCCGTACGAGCGTGAATATAAAAACAATAACAGCCGTTGGGATATCATAGATTTAGTGCGTGCCTGCTATGCGCTGCGCCCTGAGGGTATTGAATGGCCATTAAAAGAAGATGGCAGCCCTAGCTTTAAGCTTGAGCATTTAACCGTCGCTAATGGTATTGAACATGCCGCTGCGCACGACGCACTAAGTGATGTAACGGCCACCATTGCACTGGCAAAGCTAATTAAAGAGAAGCAGCCTAAACTGTACCAATTCTTTTTTAGTCTTCGCGGTAAAAAAGCACTCGCTGAAATGGTTGATGTGTTTAATATGACCCCATTAGTGCACACCTCGTCTCGTATTCCAGCAACACAAGGTTGTACCACTTGGGTAGCACCTATGAGTTTTCACCCGGTAAATAAAAACGCGGTTATTTGTTTTGATTTAACCCAAAACCCACAGGTATTACTTGATTTAAATGTAGAGCAATTACGCAAGCGTTTATACACCAAACGTATAGATTTAGCAGAGGGTGATTTACCGGTAGGTTTAAAATTAGTGCATTTAAACAAGTGCCCTATTTTAGCACCTGCTAAAACGCTACTGCCTGAAAACGCTGCTCGCTTGGGTATTGACCGTGAACAATGCTTGGCTAATTTAGCCATTTTAAAAGCCAATACCGAGCTACGTGATAAAGTCACTGAGGTATTTAATGAGCAAGGCGATTACAGCGCGACCACGAACGTAGATTACTTATTATATGATGGCTTTACTAGCCATGCTGATAAAGCTAAATTTGCGATTATTCGTGATGCAAAACCTGAAGACTTGGCAAGTTTAAAGCTTGAATTTGAAGATCCTAAATTTAATACTTTGTTGTTTAGATACCGCGCCCGTAACTGGCCACAAACGCTAAACCAACAAGAGCTTGATCAATGGCGTCAATATTGTCAAAGCAAGTTAATGCATGGCGAAGATCAACCCTCAATCAGCGCACAAGATTTTATGATCACCCTTGAAAACCTAGCGCACGAGCATGATGACAGCGAAAAAAATCTTACAATTTTAAAAGCCTTATACAATTACGCGCAAAGCATGTAATTTGCTTTAGTGTATATAACCCATGAAAAACGCGACCCTTTAGCAAAAAGTGTCGCGTTTTTTGTTACTAGGTAAAAAACCAAAAAACTATCCCAACAAGAGAGGTAAATGAGAAAACATAAAACCAACATTCTTTTTTTAGGTGTATCACTTTCTCTAAAAGCGCAGCGCCTCTTAGCCTCTTTGTGAACAGTTTACTTTTACCAATTACATTACTTTTTATGTAGTGCTTCAATACGCGCTAATAAGCTTGAGGTATCGTATCGACCGCCACCAAGAGCCTGCACATCGGCGTAGTATTGATCGACCGTTGCAGTCATTGGCAGCGTTGCACCATTATTTTTAGCTTCATCAAGGGCAATGCCTAAATCTTTACGCATCCAATCTACAGCAAAACCAAACTCGTACTCGCCTGCCCACATTGTTTTGTAGCGGTTTTCCATTTGCCACGAACCAGCTGCGCCTTTAGAAATGGTTTCTATTACTTTTTCGCCATCAAGCCCTGCTTGTTTAGCAAAATGTAAGCCCTCAGCTAATCCTTGCACTACACCTGCAATACAAATTTGGTTAACCATTTTACATAATTGCCCTGAGCCCGCTTCGCCTAAAAGCTGACTAAAACGGCTAAATGCACTCATGATAGGTTGTGCTTTAGCAAATACCGCTTCGTTACCACCCGCCATTACGGTTAATACCCCATTTTCAGCGCCAGCTTGACCGCCCGATACTGGCGCATCAATAAAGTCGATATGCTGTAAAGCTGCTTTTGCCGCTACTTCACGTGCCACTTCTGCTGAGGTAGTTGTGTGGTCAATTAAAATTGTGTTTTCGTGCATACCTGCTAGCACACCGTCATTGCCGTATACTACTGAACGTAAATCGTCGTCATTACCTACACACATAAATACCATATCGGCATCGCTTGCTGCCTCACGCGGAGTAGGTGCAAAGCTGCCGTCAAAATCTTCGACCCATTTTTGTGCTTTAGCCACCGTGCGGTTATAAACACATACGTTGTGCCCTGCTTTTGCTAAATGCCCTGCCATTGGGTAACCCATTACGCCTAAACCTATAAATGCAATTTTAACTGACATAAAAATGACCTATTTAACTGATAACTTAGAAACATAAGCTCGATTATGTCAATCGGCCGCTAAAAAAGCGAATGAAAGTCTTTTAAAATTTCCCGCATAAGGAAATTAGGTAGGTAACCTATGGATAGCATTTATCAATTTAACGCACAACTTTGTAATAACAGTGATTTTCCTTTGAGCCAGTTAAAAGGAAAAACGGTTCTTATTGTAAATACAGCAAGCAAATGTCATTTTTCGGCGCAATTATGTGCGCTTGAAAAGCTATACCAACAATACAAAAGCGATGGGTTTACTATTTTAGCCTTTCCATGCAATCAGTTTGATAAAAACGAACCATTAGAGGGCATGGCAATAAAAGACTACTATCAAAAACACTTTGCAATTAATTTTGAAGTCTTTGATAAGGTTATGGTGAATGGCCCAGATACACACCCCTTGTTTAGTTATTTAAAATCACATACGCGTGGAATTGCACAAAACCGTGCCATAAAGTGGAACTTCACTAAGTTTTTAATTAATGCTCAAGGACAACTAATTGCGCGCTATGCGCCGCGCACTAAACCAGAGTCATTACACAGCGTAATAACAAGCAGTTTAGGGTCAACGCAGATTATAAAAACAGCAAACACTCGTTTTGGTTAGGCATCTATAATAAAAATGGTTTATGGTAGATGTAACTAGGCTTGGTTTTCACTTAGCCCACTAAGTTAGTAGGATAGTAATAAATGAAAATTGCTTTTTTTAGTGCTCAAAAATACGAGCGGCCTTTTTTTGAACAAAGCTTAACTGGCTTTTCTAACATCGCTATTACCTATTTTGAGCAAAGTTTATCGGCGCACACTGCGGTTTTAGCTAAAGAATTTGATGCGGTATGCGTATTTGTAAACGATTCGGTAGATAAAGCGGTTATTGAGCAACTGGCTATATTTGGGGTTAACACCATTTTACTGCGCTGTGCGGGTTTTAATAATGTAGATTTAGCCGCTGCTAAACAGCATGG
Organism: Pseudoalteromonas sp. Scap03; assembly: GCF_013393115.1. Classification (GTDB taxonomy): domain Bacteria; phylum Pseudomonadota; class Gammaproteobacteria; order Enterobacterales; family Alteromonadaceae; genus Pseudoalteromonas. Next base: position 2,768,152 of record NZ_VDEU01000001.1, read on the forward strand.
TATGCGTGTTCTGCGCGTTCCGGCTTACAGCCCTGAGGCAGTCGCAGAGCATTGTATTGCACTTATGCTTACGCTTAGCCGTAAAACCCATAAAGCTTATAACCGCGTACGTGAAGACAATTTTGACTTAAACGGCTTACTTGGATTTAACTTACATAATAAAACGGTGGGTATTATTGGCTGCGGTAAAATTGGCCAAGCATTGTGTAATATATTAACCGGTTTCGGCGCTCACATTTTAGTGTGCGATCCTAATGCACAAGCTGGTAATTACACAATTACTGATTTAAACACCTTGCTTACACAAAGCGATATCATTTCTTTGCATTGCCCGTTAAACGAGCACACCCATCATTTAATTGACGATGACGCATTTGCAGCGATGAAAACAGGAGTTATGCTAATAAACACCTCGCGCGGTGCATTGGTTAATAGTAAAGCGTGTATTAAGGCACTTAAATCACAAAAACTAGGTTATTTAGGGCTTGATGTGTACGAGCAAGAATCAGAGCTGTTTTTTAAAAACCACAGCGACGATATAAACCAAGACGATATTTTCTCTCGCTTGGTAAGCTTTAAAAATGTATTGATCACCGGCCATCAAGGCTTTTTTACTCAAGAAGCGCTTACAGAAATTGCCAATATCACCTTACAAAATGCATTTGAGGTTACTCAAGGAAATAGCTTAACAAACGAAGTGCTATAGCGCGGCTAAACAAAAAGCAAAAAAGCGAACAAAATATAGTGTTCGCTTTTTTTGTTATCAATAACACATGAGTTGTTGTATTCTAGCCAAACGCAACGTTTGCAAATACTAAGGTCATTAGCACTGGGCAGACAAAACGAATGTACTGAGCAAACCAATAATGTGCACCAGAACTTGCTTGATGAAGCTTATTACCACGCTGCCATAACCAGCCCACTGTAATAAAATAAAACAGTCCCATCAACGGGAGTTGGTATTGGGTAAATACCATAATAACCAAACCAAATAGCCAATCAAAATTAACAATAATAGTACTGGCACAAACAAATACAATGGCGCTAACGGCCCATGTAGCTTTGGTTCTATCAACACGGTGGTTTTCTACTAAAAAAGCCACCGGAATTTCAGTCGATGAAATGGTTGATGTAACTGAAGCAATCGACATCAACACAAAAAATAGTAAGCCAACCAATAAACCAATTTCACCCATGGTGCCAAATAACTCAGGTAATATGGCAAAAATAAGCTGCCCTTCACCAATTAGCTTGCCGTTGCTAAATACTTCAACGCCATTGAACTGCGCCACATATATAGCCGGTATAATTAATAGTCCAGCTAAAAATGCCACGCTGGTGTCGAGTAACGCAACACTTGCAGTCAATTTTGGTAAGTTAGCACCGGGCTTTAAATAAGAGCCATAAATCATCATACAGCCCACACCCAGTGATAATGAGAAAAACGCTTGCCCCATTGCGGCAATAATTAAATCGGGGTCGAGTATTTTACTAAAGTCAGGCACTAAATAGGCCGCAAACCCTTCGCTGGCACCCTCTAAGGTAGCAATGTAAGCAATTAGGCCAACGAGTAAAACAAGTAATAATGGCATTAAACGGCGCGACCAGGTTTCAATTCCTGATTTAACACCTTTTAAAATAATGCTAGCGGTTAAAATAAGCATCAGCGGCGTAAATATAAAATTACGTAGCATAGAGTCGCTATGTAAAAACTCACTCAAGCTCTGCACACCTAAAAAGGTGGTTATAGGCTCTATGGCGTAAGAAAGCATCCAACCTGCCACTATTGAATAAAAGCTTAACATGACAATTGCGCCAGCTAAGCCTATATAACCTGCAGCAGCGCCTACTTTAGGCGCATGGTCTTGCCATGCTTGGCCTAAGGCTTTAACCGGATTAGCTTGGGCTTTGTAGCCTAAATACAGCTCGGTGTATAACGCGGGAAGCGCTAGCAAAAAAATAACAATAAAGTACACCAATAAAAATGCGCCGCCACCATGATTAGCAGCCTGTGTAGGAAAACCCCATATATTGCCTAAACCTACCGCAGCACCGGCTGCTGCCAATACAAAACCAAGTCGACTTTGAAAACCATCACGCACTTGTGTCATACACCTACAAATCTGTTATTATTTTATCGAATGTGAATTAAACCATATTTAAGGGCGACTGAGTAATAAAAATGTACTTAGCGCGCATAACAGCAAACAACCGCTCACAAACTATCCAGCTTATAACGATAACTATGTAATCGGTATTCACTTTTAACGAGCAATAATGAGTTCAGCTTACTTCGACAATCAGTTATTACAAACCCCGCTTGCTGAGAATAATAACCACACCATTTTATTATTTGATGCCAGCCAATTGCAGGTTGATGAGCTAACACTTACACAGTTTTTAAGCCCATTTGAATTAAGTGTCATCGCGCGTCGTAAAACGCCCCAAGCAAAGCAAGAATATGTAGCAACGCGGCTGTTACTAAAATATTTAGTCAAAAGTGTATTACCTAGCAGCAGTAATATAACGCTTGATAAAATCAGCTCTGAATTTAATCAACAAACCAGTAAGCTTGAGCTAAATATAAATAACAACCAGGTGTATAGTTGCTGTGTGTCACACTCTCATGGTTTGGTAGGCGTGGCGCTAAATATTGATCATTCGCTATTTGGTTTTGATATAGAAAAAATCAGTTTAAAACGGCCATTTGAAAAACTCGCAAAGCACTTTTATGATGCTGCAGAAGTGGCTCTTATAACTAAGCAACCATGCACAGCTTCTAAAGCGGCGACATTTTTTAGACTTTGGACTTTAAAAGAGGCGTTAGCAAAAGCAACCAGCCGCCCTATTGCCCAGCTATTAAGCCCCAATGTATTTTGTGAGCTTGGCAACTCGCAATTAAGTGCAACTAGTACCGCATTAACAAATGATGTAAACGAGCAGTTTGATATTAGCGTTGTGGCAAAAAAAAGCACCGACTGGCAGTGCTCATTTATCTCATTTGCAGCGTTAAGCAGCAAGCTCGCCTTCAAGTAGTCGGCTATGAATAGCTTGGACCACAGCATCAGACTCACTTTGCTCGACTAAAAAGCACAGGTTGTGTTTACTCGCACCATGGCAAATAAGACGAATGTTAAATTCGCTCAACACCTGCATTAAATTCATTTCGTGCTGACGCAATACAATTTCAGACCCAATAAGTGCTACTAGGGTTAAATTGTTCTCAACCGATACATGGCAAAACTCAGCGAGTTTATCTAAGCATTCTTGATCTAGCTCTGGGCGTGATGCATTAGGCGCGTTATCAAGGGTAATAGCTACACTAATTTCAGAGGTAGTAACCAAGTCTACCGAAATATTACATTCACTTAAAATAGTAAAAATACGCGCTAAAAAACCACTCGCTAATAGCATTTCAGGGCTTTTAAGGGTTAATAATATTTGATTTTTACGTTGCGTGACCGCACGAATACCAGGTAGCTGAGATTTTTCTCGTTCAATCCAAGTGCCACCACGCTCTGGCTCTGTGCTTGAGCCAACAAACACATTTATATGGCTGCGACTGGCTGGCAAAATTGTAGCCGGATGCAGCACTTTAGCGCCAAAAGTGGCCATTTCTGCCGCTTCATCAAAGCTTAAACGCGCAATAGGTGTGGCTTTTACACACAAACGCGGATCGGTGCTAAAAATACCCACTACGTCGGTCCAAATATGCACACTTTTAGCGTTAATTGCTTCAGCTAACAAGGCGGCACTGTAATCAGAGCCACCGCGACCTAGTGTGGTAGTTACATTGTTTTCATCGCTGCCAATAAAGCCCTGAGTAACAATTACATTGTTCTCTAGTAAAGGAATTAAATGCTCTTTAGCTGCAAGCGCTGTGGCGGCTACATTAGGCGTGGCTTTACCAAATTGGCTATCGGTTTTAAGCACCTGGCGAACATCAAAACGCTGCGAATTTAAGCCCTTTAAGCGCAATACTTGAGTAAATAAATACGACGATAAACGCTCGCCAAAGCTGAGTAACTCATCGTGTTGCTTCTCTGTTGTCAGTATTTGATGTGCCAGTGTTTGGAAGTCATCGAGGGTGTTATTAAAACCAAGCGCTAAATCATCATCTAGGGTCAGATCAGTTAAAATTGCCTGCTGAATAGCAAGTACACCGTCAACATGCTGTTGACGTTCAGCGGCATCAATATCGGCTTTGCAAAGTGCCACCAAGTGATTAGTTACACCGGCGCTGGCGCTCACTGCAACAATTCGAACGCTGTTATCGTTTACAATGATTTCGCTACAACGGCTCATCGCCTCAAAGTTAGCAACGCTGGTGCCACCAAATTTGGCAACAATGTAATCTGATTTTGTGCACTGTGAACTTTGTGGCACTGATTGGGTAGTCATTTCGTCTCCTTTCGCGGCATCCAAACCGCAATAAAACAAGAAGAACTTGGCAGGAAATAAAGATAAGAAAAATCTACTGCCAGAAGCTCTCCACCTAAATTGGTGACAGTTTTGAGGATTCAGCCCCATAAACCGAAAAACAATGGTAACGACCCATTATTTTCCTCGGCGAGTACTTCCCTCCTTAATGGTCGCAGGCTGTCGTTGCCTCACATTAAGTACCTAAGTATCGCACCTCTTCTGAATGTATTATTAACCTGTGGCTAATAAAACAAAACCGCACTAAGAGTGCGGCTTTGAAAGTTATCGTTTAGACGTCTAGCTGTCAAGTCGTTTTATTATAAAATCAAATAAAACTACCCATAAAGTAAGAGCCAGCATAACCAAAGGTGTAACACACTAACAAATACAACGACAAACGAAGGTAACTTGCAAAAGTAAGTTCTTTAACCTTACTCATAGCAATAATACCAGCCGCCGAACCAATGATCAGCATTGAACCACCCACACCGGTTGCATACGTAAACGACAACCAATGCTGTTGACTCATTACAATGTCGGCTTTTAGTAACGCAGCCGTTAGTGGCACGTTATCAACACCGGCCGATAAAATACCCATTAAGTAGTTAGCGTACTCTGGCGCCATCACTGTATACAGGTTTGTAAATTGGCTTAGCACGCCCACTTCTTTTAATGCGCCAACAAGTAATAACACACCTACGAAAAACAGTAAGGTGTCGTACTCTATGTCACGTATAAAGTCGATCATATCTTTATTGATGTCTTTTTTGCGCATTAAAAATTGCGCGACTAAAAACATAATAGACAGGCCGAGTAAAAAGGTAAGTAACGGCGGCACACTATATAAAACACTTAAAGTAAGGGTAGAAATAACGGTAGTGAAGAAAATGACAGCGATAGTAATGTCGGTTTTTTCAATGCGTTTAAATTTAGTCTTTTTAAACTCTAACTGCTTGTTCATACCAATTGATAACAAGGTAGCCAGTAATAATACGCTTAATAATGCAGGCACAATTAACAATAATAAGTGACTAATAGTCACTTTACCATCAAGGAAAATCATTAACGTGGTTACATCACCTGTGATAAGTGAAACACCACCGGAGTTCACTGCAAATACAATTAAGGTGGCGTACTTAACTAGTTTTTTGGCTTCAAGCTTTAATGACATGATAACAGCCAAGGAGATCAGTGTAGCTGTTACATTGTCGGAGATAGACGAAAATACAAATGCAAAACACCCTACCAAAAACATTAGCTTTCGTTCACTAATACTGGTTGGCATTATCCGGTTCACAACATTTTCAATAAGTCCCTTGGAGTTTAAATAGGCAACAAAGGTCATTGCGGCCATTAAAAACAGCCATAAGGAAGCAATTTCTAAAATATTGTGGTCAAGGAGGGTTTGAATCGTTTCAGGGCTTTGCCCATTAAGAGGAAAAATAAAGGAGATAATCCAACAAAGTGTACCAAAAAATAATGTCGTTTTGGCTTTGTTTACGTGAATCACATCCTCAATAACGATAAGCAAGAATGCAATCGCTATCAGCGTCAGGATAATCGAGGAAACCATGATATTAAACAACCTTCGGGTTTAAGTAAAAATTGAAACCATGTAAAAAATAGAGGTACACACTCTATGTGCCTATATTCGGCGCGGATACTATCACTAAGCGAGTGTAAAAACTATTATTAAATCGTCGCAAAAACGAATACCATATAAGTTCAAGAAATATAAAATAACGAATACTAGGATGTTGTAACGCCTTATGATCCCAGCTAAAAAGCTACTTAATACCCTCACTGAGCATTGGGGTGTATTAGAGCTATTATTTAAACGCTTTAAAATGGCCGACTTTAGTATTAAAGATTTACAAAATGCCATAAAACAAAAGCAACCGACGTGGAATAATGAGCGTATTTATAAAGAAACCAATCGGTTATTAAATCAAGAAATCATTATTCCCTTGGCTAAATCGTCACAACTAGAAATTAACCGTGCCATTGCGGACTTTGCTACCTTTTTACTTCAAGAAGAACATTTAGGCTTAGCACAAGAAATTAGTGTATTGGTTGATGATTTAGCTCGCTTAGGTAACCGGCTATCTAATGCCGGTGAAATGGAAGATTTTGATGATTTACGTCGCTTTAGCCGCATTATGGATGATCGGGTTCGTAAAATAATTAAGCTGTTTTTACATAACGAAAACGCCATTTTAAATATTGTTGAGCAAGCCAAATCAAATAACGCGGTGCAATCGCTGCAAAAGCGCTACAAAGCCGTCATAGAAGCGTTTGATGAATATATAGAACCCATGCTAGAAATGGTCGATATTAGAGGCGACTTTCATGCCTGTTTTACTCTAATTGAGCAACAAATTAGCACCCAAATAGAACATATTGAACGCTCAGGCAAGGCGTACAGTGATAAACGTATGCTTGAGCAATTACGTACTCGTATTCTCGAAATGCATCTAGTTGGCCGGACAAGCTTACGTAAAAGTGCCGATATGCTAATGCCACTGCGTGAAGAGTTGCGCCGTAATAACCTTATTACCCGCCAAGCGGCAAAAGTATTAGGGCTAATTCGTAAAAACGGGGTGGATAATATGCTCAGCGCCGTGCAACCCCATTTTGTAAGCGATGCGCAAAAGTATTCATTGGGTCAACAGCGTCATATTGTTGCCTATATGGCAAGCTTAGCTGAGTTTGAACACCACGAATATCAGCTACCAGAACAAAATGATGTGCCCGCGTTTGTCACGCCAAACATTCCTGACTATCACGATGTAAAAGCGCAATTTACCAAACGCTTTAAAAAGCAGCGTAAAAAACCACAGCCTTTGCTGCAATTTTTAGATGAAAGCTATCCTGAGCTTGAAGCCGATGAAATGCTGTTTTTGTATCAAAAGTTGGTAAGCGATAGCACCCTAGAAATTAGCCAAAGCGATAAAAAAGCCCGCGTTAACATTGCAGGCCAGCACTTTAATTTATATCCCTTTAATTCAGAGCCTCAGGCTGATAAAGCCGAGCACGAGTAATCACCATGACCCATATAAACTTAGATGAGCTTTCTCACTTACAAGCCATTAATAAAAAATTAGTCGCCGGTTACCACATTTGCGAACAAGACACCGTAATGTGGCAAGAGCTTGACCAACAAATAGACGCTTATACTGCCTTATTTACAGCACTAGGCCACGAGTTAAAACACGATAGCCGTGGTTTTTATTATTTTGCCAGCGATGAAAGCACCCCAAACATGGGTAAGATTTCCCGCGCTGTAGCGCTCACTATTTACATTTTAATAGAGCATTTTGCCAATACAGGTAAAGACCCAATGCGCGCATTATTTGACGAGCCAAACGATTTAGAGCTCATGCAAACCTTGGTGCAACTTAATAAACATTTATTTGATCAGCTTGAGATATTTTCGGGTTCTGACTTACGAAAAGATGTGTATTTACGCATGGTACGTTTAGGCCTTGCCCGCGAAGTAGAAGGTGGCTTTATGTTGCAAGCCCCTATTCACCGCTATATTGATGCCTTAATGGAAGTAAACGAAGAGACCTTTATTAGTGAGGACGAGCAATGAAAAATTTATACGGACTGAGTAAACTCGCCCTACTAAATACCGCAGGCTATGCAAAATGTGTGATCCCACTGGATAAAAGTAGCTCGATTTGTGCCCCTAACAACACAGGTAAAAGCTCAGTAATTAATGCACTGCAATTTCCGCTAATTAACGATTTACGCCTAACCGAGTGGGATGGCCACGATTTAGATGAAACCCGTAAGTTTTATTTTTCATCAGATCAATCGTACATTTTATTGCAAGCCGATTTGCCCCATGGCTCAGTCGTCATTGGCGTAGCCGGCTTAGGTAAAATTGCCGGTTATGCACACCAATACTTTTGCTATCAAGGTAAGCTTGATTTAGCCCAGTACACCCAAGGCAATACCATTATTAAGTTTACCAAGCTGTTTAATCACTTAAAGCAGCAAGGTTACAACCCAATAGAGCTTAAAGCACAAGAGTTAAACGCCCTACTGACAGGCGGAGCAACGCAATTTGACGGTGAGATCAATTTAAAAATGATCCCCCTTAACAACGTTCAAGACTCTGCAATATACAAAGAAATATTTCGTCGTATTCTTAATTTACATAAATTAGGCGCAAACGACGTTAAGCGCTTTATGCTCCGTGTGTTTGAACGCCATATGTCAAATTCTAAGGTCGACTTTTACGAGGTTTGGCGCCGTTCGTTTGATAAAGTAAACCGCGCAAAACGTGAATTAAAAGCCCTTGAGTCAATGCAAGAGCCCATAGCCGCCCTTGAATCTATGCTTGAAAACCAAACCGTTCTTAAAGGTAAACTGGCCGCTTATGCACCAAAAATTGACCAAGCACTGATTGATTTTGATGCTTACCAAGAAGAGCAACTAAGCGAGCTCAACATCGCCCTTGAAGACATTGAGCACGAAAAGCACGAGTTCGAACAAAAGCAAGGGCTATACGTGCAACAATCGCGCGATATAGAGCGCAAGCAAACTCAAATTGAACAATGGTTTTTAGATTTCAACGCCCTTAAAAGTGAATTTGAGCTGGTTAATAAAGCCACTATCAAAAGCAACCTAACGCAGTTAAAAAATGACTACGAGTCGTTGTCACACTCTATTACGAGTGCTCAAGGGCAAAGTCTGCACACCCTTGATTACCGTATTGGTGAAACACAAAAACAAATTAAGAGCTTAAAGTTACAACTTAAAAACTTAGAATTTAATTTATTCACCCGTATGCGTGAAGACTTATCACTTAAAGAAGTAGAAGAAATATCGCGGCTATTGAACCCCGATCTTCTCTCCTTTGCCACCACCAGTAATGGCGATATAACCATTGATGACGAAGACGCCTTTGGTGAATTTTTATCACAGCTGAGCGAAAATGTTAAAGGCGGTATACTCACCCTACCTGGTGCCAGTATTAAACTTAAAAAGCTCTCACCAGTACAAATGCAAAGCGGCGAAAATAAAGAGCAACTGAGCGCTCAGTTAACCGCGCTTGAGCAATCATTAAAAGAGTTTAAACAACAGCGCGAAGTGGCCGCCAATGTTGCTGATAAACAAAAAGAAAAAGACGCGCTATACGAGGAGCTTATGAGTGCAGAAAGTGCACTTAAACGCTTAGAGCAATTTGAAGTGATGCAACAGTCAGTTGACGCCCAAGCAATGCTAAAAGAGCAGCTTTTAGCCGAGCGCGAACAAGTTGACGATTACCTACAAGATATTCAAAAAAACAGTGGCTCAATTGCTGATAGACGCTCGTTAATCAAATCAAAACAAGCGCAAATTAATCGTCAAACAGAGCGCTTACGCCAAGTTAAAACTGAGCGTATTGACCACACTTTAGATTTATACAGTGGTAAAGTAACGCCTTACATGATTGATATAAAAATCGATTTTGATAATTTAAGCGATTTAATTCATCACTTTAATAAGGACTGCCAAGAGCTACGTAATTTCGATATAAATGTACGTAATACCTATATGCATATTTATAATGCCGGTATCACTAAGTTTGATAACGAAAACGATGAGTTTAGTAAATATCAAAAGCTTATTAGCGCGTTTCATAACATTGATAACGAGCGCGATGCAGTTGAGCGCCAAGGTCGCGTTGCCCTCACCGAAGTAGCCGCTACAATTAAAGGACTGCGCGAAGATTTAGACCGCTTACGCCGTGAAATGAATAGCTTTAATAAAGGCATTAGCCAGCACCGCATCTCAAACCTGCAAGCGTTTAAAATTAATATTATCCCGCGCAAAATGTTGGTAGATAGTATTGATACCATTATCAGTACCTCTAACCAATTTGAACAAGGCGATACCCTAGATTTACTCAGCCAAGAACCTTATAGCGAGAGCGCGGTAAACGAGGCAAAAGATCATTTAATTAAACTCGCCTCAGACAAAGCAGGTCTGACCCTCACCGATTTGTTTGATATTCGTTTTGAAGTGGTTAACCGTGCAGGTGAAACCGAGCACTTTGAAAAGATAGACTCGGCTGGCTCAAATGGTACACGTATCACCATTAAGCTATTATGTGGCATGTTGTTTATTCGTTATTTATTAAGCGATCAGGAACAAAACTTATACCGTATACCTATTTATATAGATGAAGCGGCTGATATCGACCCGCAAAATCAAAAGGCAATTATAGAAACTGCCCTGAGCTTTGGCTTTGTGCCAATATTTGCCTCGGTTAAACCGCAAATAAGTTGTGATTATATTGTGCCAATTCGTTCAGTAAAAGACGGCGCACAAAACTGGGTAGATGAAAAAGATTGGATTGAGGTTGAACATAAATCACCTCAGCTAGACTAAGAATTAATTGGCTATTCATCTTAGCCAGTTACACTTATTTTATAGATTTTAAATTACCCTCGCCCATGGTAGTTTAAACAAACGCACTTTATTGGAGCAAACGGAATGAAACACATATTTATTGTCGCAGCACTGGCATTACTAACCGCCTGTACACAAACGCCCGATTGGGATTACGATAAATCAGCAAACTTTAGTAACTACAAAACGTTTGCTTGGGTAGAAAACGCGAGTCTAACCAAAGACACGAATAACTACCAAATCAGTGGGCTTATGGAAAAACGCGTTCGCAATGCGGTAAACAACCAACTAAGCCAACAATTAGGTATGCAATTGGTTGATGTAGCGCAAGCTGATGTACTTGTTAATTACCATGCAAGTGTAGATAAAGAGCTTGAAGTTGACAGCTTTAACGTAGGCTACGGTGCGCGTTGGGGTTACTGGGGCACAGGCTTTAACCACGATGTAAGCGCACGCGAATATGAAGTAGGCACATTAGTTATCGATATTATTGATCGTGAGTCAAACCAATTAATTTGGCGTGGTGCTAAAGATGGTCGTTTAAAGAAAAAACAAACCCCATCACAACGTGAAGCCGCTATTAAGGAAACGGTTGCCAATATTTTAAGTAACTTTCCGCCTAAAGCGCAGCAATAAACTTTAATTGATATTTAAAAGCCCGCATGTTTGCGGGCTTTTTTATGGCTTAAAGACTGTTTACCTATAAAGTAATAAGTTACACATTAACAAGGTGATAGCTCAATGCTATAGTAATCATGTTACAAGGATAAAGCTTAATCAATAAGACGTTTAGTAAACGTTGTGTTTAAAGTTGTGAGATAAATTAAAGGATTAAAATGAAAGAAACGTGCCCAAATTGTAAAAGTAATTTTGCAGCTAAAGATATAAAAAATATTAACAAAAATAGTATTTTTATTGAAAAACAATGCCCTTCTTGTCAAACATGGTTTTGTTCGAATAAAACACTCACGATTATAAAAATTATTGGTATTTTTTATTGTTAATAACCAGCCTACACTTATGCGATCGTCGGCAGCGTCAGATGTGTATAAGAGACAGGTCTAATGTTTTCAAGCATTGGCTTGGTAGGAATACTGGTAGCAATCATTATTACTTTTTTTGGCCAAAATGAAGCAATCAAAAAATAAGAAACCAAAAGTAAAATATGTAGATATCAGTAATACGAGAATGCTATTGAATCAAATCTCATTCTCTTTAGTCTTTTGGGCTTTGGGGTTATTACTTATAATAATCGCAGGAAAATCTATATACGACGGTTATGTTCATACACCAACAGATTATCGAGTGGAGTCTGAGGTTTATTTTTTCTCGACCTCTCCATTTGCTTATCTTTTTAACCTTCTTTTTTACTTAGGAACTGGGATCTACTTTTTAGCTGTGCCCTACCTTTCTAGAGATAAGTTTCCTCGAAAAAAGAAAAAGCCTAATAAATCTAAAAAAAAAGCATAAACGAGGTAACAGCTAATTTTAGCTTTATTAGTTACCAGTCTTTTTTATTCAAATACTCCCCAATGAAGTTGTTATTTATACTTGTGTAATAAATCAAGTGGGATATGGCAATAATCATCAGGGTGATTGGTTAAACGGTCTTGATGCTCAGGATCGCTAGGGACATAATTAGTCAATGGCGCTACTTGTACCGCTATTTTTTCAGCATCATCACGCTGGCTAATATAGTCTTTGGCGATGTTTAAATGATTGCTGTCTTGGCTAAAAATGGCGGTGCGGTATTTTTCGCCTACATCGTCACCTTGTTTATTGATACTGTATGGGTCAATAATCTCAAAAAAATAGCCAATTAATTCATTTAAGGTTACTTCTTGGGCATCAAAGGTTATTTTCACGCATTCGGCATAGCCATCGTATTCACCTTGTGTTGTGTTACTCGTGCCGTTGGCACGCCCCGCCTCAGTAGTCACTACTCCAGGTAAATACCTCATAAACTCTTGCACGCCCCATAAGCAACCACCAGCAAAATAAAGTGTGTGCTGATTTAATGAATGACTCGATTGTTGTGTTTGCATAATAAAGTGACCAATGTAAATAATTTATAGGTTGCAGAGTTACTATTTTGTAACGCTAGGTTTGATTATCAAATGCAGTTTTTTATCATTAATGTACAATAGCGCCCAAAATCACCCTAGCTTAGTGAGCTTACCTTATCATGTGATAAAAATGATAAGGTATTTAATTTTTAGCGTCATTGCATAAAATGAGAATAATGATATGAATCGTGCCCCGCACCTTATAATACCGGCCGTACTAGCCAGTATTTCAACTGTTGCTTATGCAGAGCAGAGTAAAGAAACAGCAACCATAGAAAAAATAACAATTGAAGCGTCACCCACTGCCAATACCTTACCAGTAGGCACTTTTGATTCACCTATTTCAAATTTAGAATACGACCCGCGTGTTGACTTGCAATCACGCAATATGGCTGAAGCACAAGCTGATGTAACGATACGCGGTGGTATTTTTGAAAATACCGGCTTTAGAGTCGGTAGTGCAACCCTACTTGACCCGCAGTCTGGTCACTACTTTGCAGAAATTCCTATTGCACCACAAATGCTAACGGGTGCCAGCGTATTAACCGGAGCCGATAACGCACTTTATGGCATGAATAGCTCTGTGGGTACTGTGTCGTTTGCTTGGAAACCAATAACAACCGGTGGCAGTGTCTCTTTGGGCGCAGGCTCAAATGACTTTAACTTACAAACAATTCATGCAGGTTTGAGTTCTCCACTTGAAGCAAACGCTAATTGGCATATTGGTTTTGAAGGTGAATATTCGCACTCACAAAGTGATGGTTCAATTGATTTTGGCGACCATGATTTTACCCGTACTTCTGGCAGAGTGCAGTTAACTGGGAGCGATTCACAAACTGATTTATTTTACGGCTTACAAGAAAAGTTTTTTGGTTGGCCAAACCTTTATACCCCATTTGGTGTCAATGAAACCGAAGACTTAGAAACTCAATTATGGATGCTCAACCATAAACAAGCCTATGCTACCAACAGTGAATTTGAAGTATCCGCTTATTACCGCGAGCATAACGATCATTATGTTTATTCAAGAGAAAACCCAAGCGCGTTCCAAGCATTTCATGAAACACAAGTAAAATCATTGGCTATTTCAGGTCGTCATGCGCAAACAAAGTCAGTTGCGGTTAATTACTCGGCGCAATATATAGAAGATAGTATTGACTCCACCACCCTTGAAAATAACTTTACTTCACGTAACTACTTTAAGATTAGTTTATTACCAGAATACAAAACATCCCTTGCAAGTGATCAGCAACTAACTGTACGTTTAGGGGCTACATTTGATAACACCAGTCGTGATGATTCCGAGCTATCGCTAATTGGTGATGTTAGTTTCAATACCCAAAATAACGATGGCACTGAGCGAACATTGTATTTATCGTATGCCGAGGCAAGCCAAGTAGCAGGCTACACCGCCATTGGTGGCAGTGAATCAGGTGGTTTGTTTAGAAGTAACGCTAACCTTGAGCGTGAAACCACCAAAAGCTTAGAGCTGGGCTTATTGCTTGAGCAACAAAGCTGGCAACTCAATTCAGCGCTTTTTTATCGTAAAGATAACAACCTAACCGATTGGACATTTAACTTTGATTCAAGCTCTGCACGATTTGCACAGCCTGTTGATATTGATACTACAGGCCTTGAGTTTTTAGCCACTAAACAATTTGATAACGCAGAAATTATTGCCAGCTATGCGTACTTACATAAAACAGAAACCTACGGCGCTGAAAATATTGACGCTAGCTTTTATGCCTTAAATTTTCCTGATCATCGTGTAACACTCGGTGCGATTTGGAACCCAATGGATATATTAGAGTTTCGTGTAGATAATGAGTGGCGTAAACAGCATAACAATGCGCTGCGCCGTTCAGGCGACGAAGCGCTATTTACTCAGCTGACGGTAAAAATAACTCCGCCAGCTGTGCCTAACTTCTTTATTAGTCTTGCGGCTGATAACTTGTGGGATGAGTCGTTTGAAGAAATTCCAGGTACGCCAGGGCGCGGCGAGCAATATACACTAAGTGCCACGTATAGCTGGTAACTTTATCGCTCAGCGAGGGCTTACTCCACGCTGAGCTTATCTTTTAAGTTAAAATAAGACACAGACCAGTAGAAAGCTGAATTAGAAATTTCATTTCGCAGCCCTCCCTAAGTACTCTAAAAGCGCAGAATCCCCTCCTCTGTGTACATGCATAATTGAAATAGTATGAGCAAAGAGAAGTGAATGAGAAATCACTAGTAACTAAGCCAAATAACTTTATGTCTAAGTCACTCACTCTTAAAGCGCAGCGCCTCTTCGCCCTCTTTGTGCATTTATAATTAAAAAATTATGAACTGAGAGAATTAAATGAGAAATAAATGAGGTAACACTAGCGACAATGTAAAGTAGATACGTAATTTTCTTCTCTGAGTATGGGTTTTAGAAACACAAAGTAAGTGTCTACACTTTTCAAACGTATTAATTGTAAATATATGTGTATTTAATACAATAAATTAGGTTAATTGCTCTAATTCGGTAATTAACGTTAATGCTTGCTCATTGGTTGTCCCGCATACATCTAACGTGGCACTAAAGTCACTGCACACTTTTGGGCGCGACTCATCACCAAATAGCTTGCATAAATTACGTTCATCCAGCTGAATACAACGTTCTCCGGCCTTTTTACCGTTTGGCATACCTGGAATTGGCGAGCTAATACTCGGCGCAATACAACATGCTCCACAGCCTAAACGGCACGCCATTGATTGTGTTTTCATTCTAACCTCAGTAATAAATTTCAATTGTTTTGTTGCTGCTTTGTACATAAATAGCGTGTTTCGTTCTATTTGTAACCGCTTTGTGCAATGACTTGTTACATCTTCAAACACACTGTAAACACTTTATTGCGTATCATTAGCCCATCAGCACAATTTATGAAGGAATGCCCTGTGGCGACTAAAAAACAAATAATACTTCCGATCGCGGTCCTTGTTGGTGGCATTGGCCTCGCAGCAGGCTTTTCTGCAATGAAAAAGCCACCAGAAGAAAAGCCCCCCCAAGACATGCGCCCTTTGGTTGCAGCACAACCAGTCCACCTTGATGCAATTACCCTCGATGTAAAATCGTACGGTATTGTGCAACCAAAAGACCGCACTGAATTGATTGCTCAGGTGAGTGGCCAAGTTATTTCAGTTGCAGGACAATTTGTTGAAGGTGCCTTTGTAAAGCAAGGCGACATTTTAGCACGAATTGATCCAAATGATTATGAAGCTGATTTAATTGAAGCAGAGGCAGGCCTTGCCCAAGCAAGCTCAGCACTCGAAATTGAACGCGCACAAGCGCATGTTGCTAAAGCCGAATGGGAACGCATTAAAGCAGACTCAAGCGATGTTACTGCATCAGCACTGTATTTACGTAAACCGCAATTAGCAGAAAAAATGGCGCGATATCGCTCAGCCCAAGCAAGTGTAAAACGTGCTAAACGTAATTTAGAACGCACATATATTAAAGCTCCCTACGATGCGATTATAAACGAGCGCAGCATTAGTTTAGGCTCTGTAGTTAATCCTGGTAATAGCTTTGGCTCTCTTAGTTCAACTGAGGTCGCCGAGGTGCGTTTACCTGTTGCCGATAAAGAGCTGCAATACCTTAATAATAGTGGCATAGGCGCAACAGTTGAATTTAATGCACAATACGCAGGTAAAGAAACTACATGGCAGGCTAAAGTGGTACGAAGTGAAGGTGTGATTGATCAAAAAAGCCGAATGAGTTATTTGGTTGCCCAACTTCAAACCCCATATGAAGGGGTTCAGCCACTTCGTTTTGGCTCATATATAAACGCTACAATTGAAGGTCGCGCCGTTAATGGCGCTATTGTTGTTCCTCATCATCTGGTTAAAAATAATAAAATTGCAGTGTTAAACGATGATTTAACTTTGTCATTTAAAACACTCAATATTATTCGCGAACAAGATGGCATGGTCATCGCAAATCAAGGCTTAGCAGAGGGAGAACAACTGATAACTTCTGCTCTTGAATACCCTAGCGAAGGAATGGCAGTAAAAATTGAAGACACTGTGACCAAACCAGACGTTACTCAACTTGCATTAAAAGGAGAGTAAACGATGACCACAACTGATGAAAAAGGGTTAATTGCGTGGTTTGCGCGTAACCCCGTTGCAGCTAACCTAATCATGATTTTTATCTTGATTGGTGGGTTGTTAACCGCGCTAACCATTCGTAAGCAAGCATTCCCTCAATTTGAAAGTAACTGGGTAAGTATTCAAGCTGTTTACCCTGGTGCCGCACCACAAGAAGTGGAAGAAGGCATTACTATAAAAATTGAAGAAAACCTTGAAGGAACCGAAGGTATAAAGCGTTTAATCACTTATTCTAATCGAGGCTATGCACAAGCCTGGGTTGAGATTGAAGAAAAATATGACGCCAAAGAAGCGCTAGATGAAATAAAAGCGCAAGTAGATTCAATTAATACGTTTCCTGCGGGTATGGAACGCCCTGTTGTTCAGCGTGAAAAATTTCAGCAAGAAGTAATGATACTCGCGCTTTATGGTGATATGAGTTATTACCAATTAAAAGAACTTGGCAATGATATTAAAGATGAATTGCAAAACCTTCCTCATGTAAACCTAGTTGATTTTTACAGTGGCTTAGACTACGAAATTGGTATTGAAATTAGCCCTGATAAACTTCGCGAATATGGACTCACATTTAGAGATGTATCTAATGCGGTACAAAGCTTTTCTACTAATATGTCGGCGGGGCAAATTCGCTCTGATACTGGCTACATTTCGATGCGTGTCGAAAAGCAAGCCTATCGTGGCGGTGAATTTGAAAAATTACCGCTAATTACATTACCAGACGGTGCTCAAATTAAATTAGGCGATGTAGCCACCATTAATGATGGCTTTGAAGAAGGCTTACTATATTCTAAATACAACGGCAAAAATTCACTGTCGTTTGAAATTGATGCCTCAAAAGATCAAGACATTACCGTTGTTGCTAAAGTCCTTAAAAAGTACCTAGCAGACAAAGCAAATCAACTTCCTGCAGGCGTTAAGTTATCACCCATCGTTGATTTAACATACTACCTTGAAGGTCGCCTCGACATGATGGTCGATAATATGGTGTGGGGCGGTATTTTAGTTATGCTGGTATTAGCGCTGTTTTTACCACTTAGATTAGCGTTTTGGGTAATGATGGGCCTCCCAGTGTCTTTCTTAGGGGCATTCTTATTTATGCCTATCGGCTTTTTAGACATTACTATTAATATGGTGTCTTTGTTTGCCTTTATTATTGTTTTAGGGATTGTGGTTGATGATGCCATTGTTGTAGGTGAGTCGGCCAGTGCTGAAATTGAAAAACATGGGCACTCACTTAACAACGTTATTCGTGGTGTAAAACGTGTAGCCATGCCAGCAACCTTTGGTGTACTAACCACTATTGCTGCATTTTTACCTCAAGCAATGGCTTCAGGGCCGAGCGCTGCGTTTTCGAAAGCAATTGGTGTAGTGATTATTTTATGCTTAATTTTTTCACTGATTGAATCAAAACTAATTTTACCTGCACACATCGCAGCAATGAACCCGCGTAAGCCTAATCCTAAAAACCCATTACATAAATTACGTAATGCAGTTGATAGTGGCTTAAAGCATTTTGTTGAACATTATTACACTCCATTTATCGGTCGTTGTATCCATTATCGCTATACCGTGATTATTGGCTTTTTATGTATTTTAATTGTCAGTGCAGGACTCTTTGCCGGTGGAATGGTTAAATTTGTACCAAATCCTAAAATTCCGCATGATTTTCCGCGTATATCGCTAGAAATGAACCTTGCCTCTTCTGAGCAAGCCACGCTTGAAACAGCGCGTAAAATAGAAAATGTATTACTGAGCGTCGATAAAGAACTAGAGCAGCAGTATGGCCAATCTATGATCCGTGATTTGTCTGTTAGTCTGCGTGGTCGTACTAATGCGAGTATTATGGCCATTTTAGTAGAGCCTCACTTACGCCCAATCGATACCTTTGAGCTAAGCACTATGTGGCGTGAAAAAATGCCACCGCTACCGGGGCTTAAAACACTCACCATTCAAGATAGTATTTTTGGTGGTGGTCGTGATGATGGCGACGTTAGCTTTAGACTCGAAGGAAAAAATGCCGACGAGTTAAAAGAGGTATCTAGCAAACTAAAAGCTAAGTTACAAAGTATGGAAGGTGTAGGTGATGTAAATGACTCACTGCAAAGTGCCACCGACGAAGTGCAACTTGATTTAAAACCACTTGCTTACAGTATGGGCTTAACCCTTGCTGATGTGGCCTCTCAAGTAAGCTTTAGCTATTACGGCCTTGAAGCACAGCGTATTCTGCGTGAAGGTGAAGAAATCAAAGTAATGATTCGTTACCCGCAAAGCGAGCGTAACTCAATAAGCAACATTCAAGATACGCGTATTATCACTCCTGCGGGCGCTGAAGTTTCTTTGAGTGAAATAGCTATAGTCAAGCTAGTTGACGGCGTAAGCAGTATCAGACGTGAAAACTCAAATCGTACTGTTAATGTGTGGGCTGCGGTTAATAGTGACGAAGTAGAGCCATTTGCCATTGCACAAGAAATTCGTGATGTTTACTTACCGGCACTGCTTAAAAACTACCCTGGTGTAAAAAGTAATGTTGCTGGGCGTATTCAAGAAGAGATGGAAAGTGCTAATGAACAACTACGTGATTTTGCAATCTCATTAATGATTATTTTTGCGCTACTGGCCATCCCGCTTCGCTCATATTCTCAGCCACTGATCATTATGTCGGTGATCCCATTTGGTGTTGTGGGTGCTATGTTCGGTCATATGGCTTTAGGTATGACCATGAGCGGGCTATCAATGTTCGGCATTATCGCTGTAGCCGGTATAGTGGTTAATGATTCGCTTGTTATGGTGGATTTTGTAAACAAAGCCCGTGCAGAAGGTGTGGCAATAAAAGAAGCGGTAATGCAAGCCGGAGCGCGTCGCTTTAGAGCCATATTACTAACCTCAGTCACTACTTTTATTGGCGTAATGCCGATTATTATGGAAACCAGTTTACAAGCAAAAATTGTAATACCTATGGCAGTATCACTCGCCTTTGGTGTGCTGTTTGCCACAGTAATTACGCTTATTCTTATACCGTGTCAGTACGTTGCGCTTGAAGATACAAAACGCATAATTCGAAAGTGGCGCGGTAAAGACCCTATTGTCGATGGCCAACCAGCAACGACCAATAGTTAATTCAGTAAAATCCCAACCAAAAAAGCTCGGCATAATTATGCCGAGCTTTTTATTTATAAATTAAACTGCTCGTTTTTTATGCCTTTTACGTTATGGTATTAAATAATCATAATAAAATAAGGCACTACTATGACCTCCCCTCAGTCTGAACACATTCCTCAAGAAGCATTTGATTGGTATGACGAATACGCTCATGGTTTAATTGATAGACGCACGTTTATGAAAAAACTCGGTGGCTTAGCCGCATTGGGCTTTTCAATGACAGTACTTACAGGTGCATTATTACCTAATTACGCTCAAGCTGAGCAGGTCTCATTTAACGACGATGACATAAAAGCCACTTACCAAGAATTTGATTCGCCTGATGGTCATGGTTCGGGTAAAGGCTATTTAGTGGTTCCAAAAAATACACAAGGCAAGCTACCTGTTGTATTAGTAGTACACGAGAATCGCGGCTTAAATCCGTATGTAAAAGATGTTGCAAGGCGACTGGCTAAAGCCGGCTTTATTGCCTTTGCCCCTGATGCGTTGCACCCACTGGGTGGCTACCCAGGCAACGACGATGAAGGTCGAGCCATGCAACGTACCCTTGAGCACTAAAATACAAAATGATTTTGTAGCCGCTGCTCACTTTTTAAAAGCACAGCCAAATAGTAATGGTAAATTAGGCGCGGTTGGTTTTTGTTTTGGTGGCTATATTGTTAATTATTTAGGCTCAGTAGACAGTAACTTATTGAGCGCGGGCGTGCCCTTTTATGGCACACCTGCAAGTGAAAGCTTACACAAAAATATAAAAGCGCCGTTAATGATTCAATTAGGTGAACTTGATAAACGGGTTAACGCTACATGGCCTGAGTATGAGCAAAGCTTAAATGCTAACAATGTTGAGTTCATCATGCATAAGTATGAAGGTGCAAACCATGGTTTCCACAATGACTCAACTGGCCGTTACGATGAAAAGAGTGCCGAACTTGCTTGGCAGCGAACCTTGGCGTTTTTTAAAAACTATTTAAGTTAACGTTACTAAACGTGTATTTGTTACTCGTTAATTAATATGCGTTTATCAACAATCCCCTGCTTTACTAGCTGATTCAATAAGTGAGCGGTTTTTTCTCTGCACACATCACGCAATAGTCGTACAGCGGGAGTAATCGATTGCCTGCTTGGGCAAATGAGCCACAGCTCACCACAGGTATGCTGGTAATTATTCATCACAGTAACAACGCGTTTATTTAATAAGTCATCGGCAATATCTAACGCTGATTTAACCGCTAAACCTTTACCTGCAACACACCAACGCCTAACTAAATCGCCATCATTTGAGGCACGTTTGCCCTGCATTTTTACTTTGTATTTTTTCCCGCCGTCGGTAAATTCCCACACATTATTGATAATATCTTGCAGCTGGTAAAATAATCCGTGATGCTGCGCTAAATCATCTGGGTGCTCTGGCTCACCATATTTAGCTAAATAGGTAGGTGTAGCACAAAGTAGTCGCGGTACGTTGCAAATTTTAAATCCATATACACTGCTATCACTGGGTGAGCCATAACGTAGTGCTATATCAACCGAATCACGAAAAAAATCAATATTGCTATCGCTAATGTGCGTACGCAAGCTCACACTTGGGTACTTATCCATGATTTCATCAATCCAAGGGATCACTAAGTTGCGCCCTAAATCAGATGAGGTAGCTACCCGTAACTCCCCTTCAATGGCATCATGTTCTCCTTTAAGGTTTTGCCTTGCCGTTTCAAGCACGGCCAGAGCTTGTTCGCATTGGGGAATGTATCGCTCCCCTGCACTAGATAAACGCAAATGCCGAGTGGTTCTAATAAATAATTCACAGCCAAGTGCCAACTCTACACGCTTAATAGCAGCACTGGCCGTTGCTGTGCGCATATCTAACTTGGCTGCTGCTAGCGTAATGCTTCGACACTCCGCTACTTTTAAAATCAGTTTTAAGTCATCAACCTGCATATTATCTATTTTTATTTGATAATGATTCAATAATTATGCTGTTTATTTTAAATAAAGCAAATTGTATTATGCTGCTCATACACTCAATGAACACTATTTATCAGCCCTTTTTTATTATGGAGAGACTATGACTCACCCTATTATTCGCGATCTTGAAAGCCGCCACACCGCTAAACGTTATGATGCTACAAAGCGCATTTCTCAAGACGATTTAGCGGTATTGTATGATGCTATGCGTCTTTCTCCTTCGTCTATTAATTCACAGCCTTGGAAATTTATTGTGATTGAATCTGATGCCGCAAAAGAGCGTATGCACAGTACCTTTGCTAATAAGTTTCAATTTAATCAGCCACACATTAAAGCGGCGTCACACATTATTTTATTTGCTCATAATCCACAATACACACGTGAAAATTATGGCCAAGTGATTGATGCTGATATAAAAAATGGCCGAACTCAAAAAGAAAACCGCGAGCAAGCTTTTGGCGCCTTTGCGTTTGTGGATTTAAATACCGATGAGCAGGGTAATAATGCCGCCTGGACTAAAGCACAAACCTACATTGCTTTAGGCAATACTATGCATGCAGCAGCACGCTTAGGGATTGATACCACACCGATGGAAGGCGTTGATGCACAACTGATTGGCGAAGAGTTCGCAAGCGAATTAGACGGCTACATCTGTGATGTCGCACTTGCGCTGGGCTACCATGACGCAGAAGAAGACTACAATGCTAAGCTGCCAAAATCACGTTTAAGCAAAGAACAAATTATTCAGGTTTTATAAGTCATAACTGCTCACTTTAAATAGTAAGTGAGCAGTTTATTATTACTAGGCTAGTTTTGTAACCACAGATGCACTGAGCACTTTGCCTTGTTCAACATCTGCGGTAACAGTGCATAATGCACCATTAACTAAGTTTAAATTAGGAGGAATGTGGCCAATATCAGCATCAATGATCACCGGAAATAAACACCCACCAAAAGCGGCATTTAAGCCTTGGCGATAATCAAACCCTGGGTCTTGCCCTTGTAAGGTCACATGACGACCAATAATCACCCCATTTATATCATCAAACATGCCCGCTAATTTAAGTGACAATAAAAATCGTGCAACGGTCGCTGGCGTGAGCTCTGCGCTTTCTAAATAAAGTACAATACCTTGCGAGGCATTGTGCTTTTTAAACTCATGCAGAGCTAAAAAAGGCGAATCAAGTAACAGCCCAACCGTATCAAGACACCCACCAAACAACCGCCCTGACATTTCAATACTGCGCTTATCGGTGTAATTTAAACATTGCCATTGGGTGGGAACGCTGTGATCAAATAATGCATTCGGGTTTTGTGCGTAATCAGGCTTGCTATGTTGATGGTAAGTCGAGGGGGCTTGCTCAAACTCACTGCTAGCCTCATAGCTTAGGCTTTCAAAAATTTGTAAACAATACGGGTCTTTTTCATCAGGGTGTAATTGAATTAAATTAGCGCTATGCAGTGTTGCCCAATTACATTTTGCTGTCAGTGCACAAGCAATCGTACTGACATCTGAATAGCCCACTAACCATTTAGGTTTAGCGTTTTTAATTGCGCTAAAATCAAGCAGAGGCAATATTTCCATTGCCAGCTCTCCGCCCATTGGCGGCATGATCGCATCTATTTCATCATCTAATAAAAAGTCCATTAATTGCTTGGCATGCTGCTTAGCTGTAACTTGAGTTCGCGGCTCGTTTTGACGTAAAAACTCCCCCTCAACAATCTGATAACCTCGATGTTTTAAGCCATTAATGACAATATCTAACCGTGGATGATATTTTGATTTGATCCCCGCTGATAAAGAACACACGGCGATTTTAGATCCCACTGTTAAAGGTGCCGGATACAGTATATTTGCCATATTATTTCCTTATTGAAGAATAGGTTACTACCATAACAACATAGCCTACATTTACAAACAATGAATAATATTCAACCGATTCTAAACCAAATATAAAAACCAAGCATAAAAAAACCAGTGCTTATTACTAAGCACTGGTTTTTATAAAACGTTAAAGTGAGTTAACTAATTAAATATACTCAACCTCAATGATTTCGTACTCTACATCACCTTTTGGCGTTTTGATAATCACAGCGTCATCCGCTTGTTTACCAATTAAGCCGCGAGCAATTGGTGAATTAACAGAAATTAAATTACTTTTAATATCTGCTTCATCATCGCCAACAATCTGATATTTAACTTCAGCGTCGGTTTCAACATTAACGATGGTTACTGTAGTACCAAAAATCACTTTACCTGTATTAGGCATCTTTGTTACGTCAATCATCTGCATGTTTGAAAGTTTTGCTTCAATTTCTTGAATACGGCCTTCACAAAAACCCTGTTGCTCACGCGCAGCGTGATACTCAGCATTTTCTTTTAAGTCACCGTGTTCACGTGCATCAGCAATATCAGATACAATTTTTGGACGGGTAACAGTTTTTAATTCGTTAAGCTCATCGCGCAATAATTTTGCGCCACGAACTGTCATTGGAATTGATTGCATACTTTTCTCACTTAATCCCAAGGCCGTGGTTACGGCCTTGGCACATTTCCTTAGTTCAATCGCAGGTGTAGTTCTTGAACAGACGTCACTTTACTGCGGTCATCTGCTTGGTTAGCAGTACAGTTAGCAAATGCCGCATTCAATGTCGTAGTATAATTGGTTTTGTGTTGCAATGCACCACGACGTAACACCTTCGAATCTTCAATCGCTTGGCGACCTTCGGTGGTATTAACGATATAGCTATACTCGCCATTTTTGATTCTATCAAGAATGTGCGGACGACCTTCGTATACTTTATTTACACGGCGAACCGTAATTCCAGCATCTTCAAGTGCAGCAGCTGTTCCACCTGTTGCATCTAGCTCAAAACCAAGTTCTGTCATGGTTTTAGCTAGTTCTACAATACGTGGCTTATCGCTATTACGTACAGATAGTAACGCGCGACCACCACGTGGTAAAGTGTTGCTTGCACCTAATTGTGCTTTTGCAAACGCTTCGGCGAAAGTATCACCAACACCCATTACTTCACCCGTTGAGCGCATTTCAGGTCCACGGATAGGATCCACACCTTGGAACTTAGCAAATGGCAATACCACTTCTTTTACGCTGTAGTAAGGTGGAATCACTTCTTTAGTAATGCCTTGGCTTGCTAAAGATTGACCCGCCATACAACGTGCCGCTACTTTTGCAAGTGCTACACCCGTTGCTTTAGATACAAATGGAACTGTACGTGCTGCACGTGGGTTTACTTCGATTAGATACACTTTGCCATCTTTAACCGCAAACTGTGTATTCATCAAACCAACTACGCCAAGTTCAAGTGCCATATCAGTTACTTGCTTACGCATCACATCTTGCACTTCTTGCGTTAGCGAGTGAGCTGGTAATGAACATGCTGAGTCACCAGAGTGAACGCCCGCTTGTTCAATATGCTCCATGATACCGCCAATAATCACTTGCTCGCCGTCGCAAATTGCGTCAACGTCAACTTCTATCGCGTTATCTAAGAAACGGTCTAGTAATACTGGCGCTTCATTTGATGCAGATACCGCTTCGGTCATGTAACGACGTAAGTCTTGCTCATCGTATACAATTTCCATCGCACGACCACCTAATACGTACGAAGGACGCACTACCAGTGGGAAACCAATTTCAACTGATTTAAGTAGTGCTTCTTCAGTAGAGGTAACCGTCGCATTTTCTGGTTGCAGTAAGTCTAAACGCTCAACAAGTTGTTGGAAACGCTCACGGTCTTCTGCACGGTCAATGGCATCAGGTGAAGTACCAATTACAGGCACGCCGTTAGCTTCAAGCTCACGCGCTAGTTTAAGTGGTGTTTGACCACCGTACTGCACGATAACGCCTTTTGGCTTTTCAACACGTACAATTTCTAGTACGTCTTCAAGCGTAATTGGCTCAAAGTATAAACGATCAGATGTGTCGTAATCGGTAGAAACCGTTTCAGGGTTACAGTTAACCATGATGGTCTCGTAGCCGTCTTCGCGAAGCGCAAGGGCTGCGTGTACACAACAGTAATCAAATTCAATACCTTGGCCGATACGGTTAGGACCGCCACCAATTACCATGATTTTATCACGGTCAGATGCGTTAGCTTCACATTCTTCATCGTAAGATGAGTACATGTAAGCAGTGTCTGAGCTAAATTCTGCGGCGCACGTATCAACGCGTTTGTATACAGGTACAATATTGAGTTGATGGCGCTTTTTACGAATTTCAGCTTCTGACACACCAGCAATTTCTGCAATACGCGGATCAGCAAACCCTTTGCGTTTAAGTTTACGCAAGAAGTCTGCATTTAAGCCGGCCATACCGACTTCTGAAATTTTAGCTTCATCTTTTAGGATGTCTTCAATTTGTACTAAGTACCAAGGGTCAATCTTAGTCAATTCGAACACATCTTCAACGCTCATTCCATGGCGCATCGCATCGGCAATGTACCAAATACGCTCTGCACCAGGCTCACGTAATTCACGAATGATTTTTTCTTTTGCTTTCGGGTCGTCAAGCGCCACAATTGGGTTAAAGCCCGTTGCGCCTACTTCTAAACCACGTAATGCTTTTTGTAATGACTCTTGTTGGTTACGACCAATCGCCATTACTTCGCCTACTGATTTCATTTGCGTTGTTAAACGGTCGTTTGCACCGGCAAATTTTTCAAAGTTAAAGCGAGGAATTTTTGTTACAACATAATCGATTGAAGGCTCAAACGATGCTGGGGTTTTACCGCCAGTAATATCATTCTGTAACTCGTCTAACGTGTAACCTACAGCAAGCTTAGCTGCGATTTTAGCAATCGGGAAGCCTGTTGCTTTAGATGCAAGCGCTGATGAACGTGATACACGCGGGTTCATCTCGATGATAACCATACGGCCATCAACTGGATTTACACCAAATTGTACGTTTGAACCGCCGGTTTCAACACCAATTTCACGCAATACGGCCATAGAGGCATTACGCATAATTTGGTATTCTTTGTCGGTTAATGTTTGTGCTGGTGCAACCGTGATTGAGTCACCTGTGTGCACACCCATTGGGTCAAAGTTTTCAATAGAACAGACGATAATACAGTTGTCTTTTTTGTCACGAACAACTTCCATTTCGTATTCTTTCCAACCAATTAACGATTCATCAATTAATAACTCGCTGGTTGGTGAAAGGTCTAAACCGCGCTCACAAATTTCTTCAAACTCTTCCATGTTGTAAGCCACACCGCCACCGGTGCCGCCCATTGTGAAAGAAGGACGAATAATACACGGTAAGCCGATTCGGGTCATGGTATCGCGCGCTTCATCCATTGAATGGGCAATTTCAGCACGTGGACATTCAAGGCCGATGTTACGCATAGCAACATCAAAACGCTCACGGTTTTCTGCTTTATCGATTGCATCGGCTGTTGCGCCAATAAGCTCAACGCCATGCTTTGCCAATACACCGTGCTTATCTAAATCAAGCGCACAGTTTAATGCCGTTTGACCACCCATTGTAGGCAGTACAGCATCTGGCTTTTCTTTTTCAATAATTTTTTCTACCACTTCCCAGTGAATTGGTTCGATGTATGTTGCATCGGCCATTTCTGGATCAGTCATGATAGTGGCTGGGTTTGAGTTAACTAATATAACTCTATAGCCTTCTTCTCTTAGTGCTTTACACGCTTGAGCACCAGAGTAGTCAAATTCACAAGCTTGACCAATTACAATTGGGCCTGCGCCTAAGATAAGAATGCTTTTTATATCGGTACGTTTTGGCATTATTACTCCGGTTAAATTAGTGGTTACGCGCTTGCATCAAGTCGATGAAGTGGTCAAATAATGGGGCTGCATCGTGCGGACCAGGACTTGCTTCAGGATGACCTTGGAAGCTAAACGCTGGTTTATCTGTACGGTGAATACCTTGTAATGTACCGTCAAATAACGATTTGTGCGTAGCACGTAAGTTATCTGGTAATGTGGCTTCATCTGCAGCAAAACCGTGGTTTTGTGCAGTGATCATTACAACATCGCGGTCAAGATCTTTAACTGGGTGGTTACCACCATGGTGGCCAAACTTCATTTTTACTGTTTTAGCACCTGAGGCAAGTGCTAGTAGTTGATGCCCTAAACAAATACCAAAAATTGGCGTGTCGGTTTCTAAAAAGGTTTTAATTGCATCAATGGCATAAGTACATGGCTCAGGATCGCCAGGGCCGTTTGATAAGAAAATACCATCTGGGTTTAAGGCTAGTACGTCAGCGGCAGAGGTTTGTGCTGGGACAACGGTCAGTTTACAACCACGATCAACAAGCATACGTAAAATGTTACGTTTAACACCGAAGTCGTAGGCAACAACATGAAACTTTTCATCATCAGCGTGTAAGGTTTTAAACCCCTCGCCTAATGTCCAGCTTGATTCGCGCCACTCAAAATTTTCCTTGGTTGAGACAACTTTTGCTAAATCCATACCTTTTAAGCCTGGGAAGGCTTGCGCGGCTTCGAGCGCTTTTTTCTCGTCTAGTTCGTCACCAGCAACAATACAGCCATTTTGTGCGCCTTTGTCACGCAAAATACGGGTTAGTTTTCTGGTGTCGATGTCCGCAATACCTAAAATATTACGTTCTTTTAAGTAATCATCTAACGATTGCTCGTTACGAAAATTACTTGCTAGCAGTGGCAAATCACGGATCACTAGGCCTTTAGCCCAAATGTGACTCGCTTCTTCGTCTTCGCTGTTGGTACCCGTATTACCGATATGTGGGTACGTCAAAGTTACGATTTGTTCCGCGTACGATGGATCAGTCAAAATTTCTTGATAACCAGTCATAGACGTATTGAATACTACTTCACCGACTGACATGCCGTCAGCGCCGATTGCAGTACCGCGAAACACTGTGCCGTCTTCTAGGACTAACAGAGCGGATTTAGTCAAGTTAAACCTCCTAACAGTAAAAAACGGGAGTAAACAAATTGCTTAACACCCCGCCAATACCCAAATAATTGGTCAAAACCTGATTTCTGTGAGCTTAAATTGTTTTACGCAGTCTTAAATGATGCCGATGTAAACCACTAAACCTTCATTCATTTTTCTTGCCTAAAACTCTTTTTATTCCCACACAAACCCCGGTTTTGCTAACCATATGAGTATAATTGGAAACACGCATTTAGTAATTTTTGGCAAATTGGCTGTATTCTACATGAAGTTGGCTTTTAGGTCTAACGCTAATTAGTAAATTGTAATAAATAAGTGGTTATACCAAAAAACCACCTCAAAGCGTTAAAAAAGGAACTTAACTACTTTAAATCTAGCACATCTTGCATATCATAAAGTCCTGCAGGTTTATTTTTCAACCACTGCGCAGCTCTTATAGCACCTAGCGCGAAGGTCATTCGCGAACTTGCTTTATGGGTTAATTCAAGTCTTTCGCCCATTGTAGCGAAGTAGGCTGTGTGTTCACCTACTATATCGCCGCCTCTTAGCACCGAATAGCCAATTTCATTTTGTGATTTGGCCTGCTCTATGTTGTTACGATCATAAACAGCAACCTCATCATGATCCCACCCTTTAGCCTGTGCAATCGACTCGCCAATAGCTAATGCTGTACCCGATGGCGCATCGATTTTATGGCGATGATGCGCTTCAAAAATTTCAATATCTAAATCATCGCCTAATTTTGTCGCTGCTGTTTGCACTAAGTTAAGCAGTAAATTTACGCCCACGCTATAATTACGCGCAAATACGATCGGGATATGTTTAGCGGCATCGGTTAATAGAGCCATATCATCATGAGTTAAGCCAGTGGTGCCAATTAC
The DNA here is from genome assembly GCF_013393115.1 of Pseudoalteromonas sp. Scap03. Taxonomy (GTDB): domain Bacteria; phylum Pseudomonadota; class Gammaproteobacteria; order Enterobacterales; family Alteromonadaceae; genus Pseudoalteromonas. The sequence goes on from NZ_VDEU01000001.1 coordinate 2,798,113, forward strand.
CATAGGTGTTTTTTTCTCAACAGCTGTTTTTAAGTGATTTCTCATGCCTTGTGGAAGGGTAAAGTCTATAAGCACATCTACATTTTCAACCTGCTGTTCACTGCTAAAGTGAATGCCTTTAGCCGCTGCACTATTAAGTTGATTAACCGATAGACCGACTAACTCAGACTCACTGCGTACATAGGCCGCCGCTAATTGTGAATTTTTATTGATTGTTGCTGCTTCTAAAAGTGCCAGGCCCATACGGCCATTCGCACCAAACACACCTACTCGATTCATCTTTTTACAACCTATGTATTTTTTAGTTAGCTAGATTTTATCTAAAACTCATGTAATAGTCAGGAAAGCTTATAAAAAAGCTTCGATTATTTTAGGGTCTGTTGACCTTTGCGGATTAAAATTTGTTTAAACTAGGAGCGGTTTAATCGTGGCGCGAGGTTTGTAACCTAGTGGGCTATGTAAAAACCGAGCAACAAAGAGTAAATCGCTCCTAGGCAGAACCCTTCGGGCAGCGCCTGTTTGGCATTGATGCTGCGTTATCGCCTATTTATGGGGAATAACCACACCACATAGGCTCTGCCTTGCCTAAATACCAAACAGACTGCTGCAAATTTAACCTTGAAAGATCAACAGACCCTCATAATAATAACAGATAGTCTTTGCATTTAGCCATCTATACATTTAAACTTCTTTTTTGCGCCGATTTGGTCTTTGGCTTGCGGGCGCTGTTGAGTTACTTATCTGGTTAGATAGTAAAACAAACAACTAAATTCAGCTAAAAGAGGGATGCTTTGGCTGTTAAGTATATCAATCGGTTTCGATTGCTATGAATAATTAATGAGGATTATGATGCAGCCATCATTTGATAAAAATAAAGCAAGATTTTCTTTGCTACCCCTACTCACCTTTGTTGCTATTTTTTTAGGCTCAGGCTTATATTTGCAATCTCAAGGGGTTGATTATGCATTTTATCAACTCCCAGCACCGGTCGCTATTTTACCTGCGATTGTTTTAGCCTTTATCTTAAACAAAGCCAGTATTAATCAGAGTGTAGAAACCTTTATTAAAGGCGTGGGTAATAACAATATTATTACCATGTGCCTTATCTATTTATTAGCAGGTGCTTTTTCTGCGGTTGCAGGGGCAACCGGTGGCGTTGACGCGGTTGTTAATGCTGGTCTCTCTCTTATTCCCCCTTCATTACTTCTGCCTGGTTTGTTTTTAATTGCAGCGGTTATCTCTACTGCGATGGGCACGTCAATGGGAACTATCGGTGCTATTGGCCCAATTGCTTATGCAGTATCAATGAAAACAGGGATTGATCCCGCATTAATGGCCGGTACCATTGTATCTGGCGCCATGTTTGGTGATAACCTATCAATAATTTCCGACACTACGATTGCAGCTACCCGCACGCAAGGCTGTGAAATGAAAGATAAGTTTAAAGAAAATCTTAAAATTGCTGTTCCGGCCGCTATCCTTACTATTGCATTACTATTGTTTTTAACGCCTGCAGCACAAGTAGTTGATACCAAAGACTACGATATTTTATTAGTACTTCCTTATGCCTTTATTTTAGTACTGGCAGTAATGGGCTTTAATGTATTTGTAGTACTGTTAAGCGGTATTGTTTTCGCCGCATTGATGGGCTTTACTGGAAGCTATGAAGGCGCCAGCTTTGTAAAAGATGTTTACCAAGGTTTTAGCGACATGCAGGAAATATTTTTGCTCTCTATGTTTATTGGTGGCCTCTCTGAGTTTATTCGTATTAATGGCGGCCTCGACTACATCGCGCAAAAAATTCAAGCAATCACTAAGGTCATTGCAAAATGGCATCGCAAGGTAGCGGATCAGTTAGGGATAGCTGCATTAGTGCTAACCAGCAATATGTGTATTGCTAACAACACAGTGTCTATTATTGTGACTGGCCCTATTGCTAAAAAGCTAGCTGACGATGGCGAAATTAGTGGTAAACGTTCTGCCAGTTTATTAGATATTTTTGCCTGTGTTACCCAAGGGTCTTTACCTTACGGCGCACAAGCACTTCTGCTTGGTGCTACATTTAAAATTAGCCCGTGGGAAGTATCAACCTCATCTTACTACTGCTTTATTTTAGCTTTTACCGCTATTGCGGTTATTTGTTTACGTCGTAATAAAGCTTAAATCTTCTTTAAACAGTGTATTAGCCACATGCTAGTACACTGTTTATGACAATAAATAATTAACAAATTAACCGTCTTTGCTATAATGTGGTATTCAGCGTGTCACATAAAATATGGTTATGAAAATTAAAAACTTACTTCCTCTCGTTGCACTTAGTGCGTGTGCCTTAAGTTCAACAGCTACTGCTGCTAATTGGAGCAGTACTGCGCTTCATATTAACAACGGTAATCATAAAAACCCGTTCACTGAACAAAAATCAAGCACCACGGTTTATTCATTGCAACATGCTTCAGGCCATGACTATGGGGATAACTTTTTCTTTATTGATTACAGCACTGATGGCAATGACGATAACTACCAAGATCAAGACTTTTACTTTGAAGGTTATTCTACGCTTAGCTTATCGGCCGTTATGGACGAAAAAGTAGCGTCAGGTGCGCTCGTTGATGTTGGCCTAACCATGGGTATTAATGCCGCAGGCGATGCTAAAGTTGTTAAATACTTACCGGGTGTAAAATTAAGCTGGGATGTACCTGGTTTTAATTTCTTCTCAACCCTTGTGACTGCCTACATTGATGATAGTGAAGGTGTTGCGAAAGGCGGTGCGCCAATTGAAACCAACAGCTGGATGTTTGACGTTGCTTTTGAATATCCATTTATGATTGGCTCACAAAAATTTAGTGTTAAGGGTCATGCGGAATATATTGCTGAGCGTGAAGATGAGTTTGGTAATGACGTACGCGCTTGGTTTTTAGCTCAACCTATTATTGTATGGGATATGGGGCATGCGCTAGAAATGAAAGAAAACACCTTACTGTTAGGTATGGAGTGGCAGTACTGGCATAACAAACTTGGTACAGATGTTACAGAGTCAGTTCCACAAGTACACATAGAGTGGACTTTTTAATAATTAAATACTTAACTATTAAAAAATAAAACCTGTCATTAGACAGGTTTTTTTATGGTTGATTACAACTTACACTGCGGATTTTTACCTTGTGCTTTAGCTGTTTTTTGCTCACTAAGCGCTTTACTCATTTGCGATTGTAAATTTGCAATACGGCTTGTTGGTGCTGGGTGAGTTGATAAAAACTCTGGCGTTGCCCCACTGCCCGCTTGACTCATATTTTGCCAGAGCGTAACAGACTCTTTAGGGTTGAAACCTGCTTGCGCCATTAAATCTAAACCAATAACGTCAGCTTCTGTCTCATGTGAACGACTAAACGGTAAAACCACACCATATTGAGCGCCAAGACCAAGCCCTTGCATAATTTCATTGCGGTATTGCACGTTACCCATTTCAAGCGCCGCACTGCCCACTTTCATTCCGGTTTGTAAAATAGAGCTTTGTGAAACACGTTCATTTGAGTGCTCTGCAATCACATGACCGACTTCATGACCTAAAACAGTTGCAAGCTGATCTTGATTTGTAGCAATTTTTAATAATCCAGTGTGCACGCCAATATAACCACCTGGCAATGCAAAAGCGTTTGCAGATTCATCTTCAAAGACCACCACTTCCCAATTTTGAGATGCATAATCTGTAGGAAGCACGGCTACTACTTTGTCAGCAATACAATTGACGTAACTGTTAACTTTTGGGTCTTTATTTACCGGCTGCGTTTTTTTCATTTGGGCAAAACTCGCAGTGCCCATTTGACTCATTTGTTGATCTGAGTAAAGCGCAATCTGTGTGCGTCCAGTTGGTGATGTTTTACAACCTACTAATACTGCACTGGCAAGTACTGCCAAAACCAATTTCTTCATTATAATGCCCTAAAAAAGTTTGTTACTGAGTATAGAATACCAAACGCAGTGTTAGTTTAAAATCTTTGCTTTTTGCGATTAAACAATTAAGTTAGCAGGCAAACTAAGTTTATCCAACGCCATTGCCCTGCTATACTGCCCAACCTATATTCGTTGTTTTGAGTTTTTAAATGAGCGCTTCGGCTTCTTCTTTTAATACCCGTATTTTATTGCCTTTATTAGCCAGTATTGTAGCAATCACGCCTTTAGCCATTGATATGTATTTACCGGCTATGCTGGTAATTGCCAACGATCTCAATACTAGCATGCCAAATGTTCAAATCTCGTTGAGTATCTATTTAGCAGGTTATGCATTGGGCATGTTATTTTTTGGCCCCATAGCCGATCAAATTGGCAGGCGTAAACTGGCACGAATAGGGCTCAGTTTATTTGGCTTGAGTTCACTCGCTTTAGCATTTACCACTGAAGTGCATACTTTTTGGCTGTTAAGAGCAGTACAGGCATTTACAGGGGCGGCAGCTACGGTTGTGGTTCCAGGGATTATTAGACACATATATCAAAAAAATACTGCTAAGGGTATGTCGTACGTGTCTATGATTATGATGATAGCGCCTTTACTTGCCCCCTCTATCGGCTCAGTTATTTTAGGCTTTTCGCTTTGGTCGACTATTTTTATTGTTTTAGCGGCTTATAGCTTTGTAATTTTACTTTTTGTGCAGCGTTATTTAATCGATATCCCGATATTTAAAAATGATCGAAAAGGGTTATCGCTATTCTTTTCGAGTTACAAAGTGGTATTAAGCAACCCGCACGCCCGCGCTGATATTTTAAGCTCGATGTTTGTGTCGTTTGGCTTTTTTTGCTTTTTAACCTCGGTTCCATATATTTACCTCGACTTTTTTAAAGTATCGGAACAATTGTTTGGCCTGCTATTCGCTTTTAATGTAATGGCGCTGATGTTTGGTAACTTTTTAAATACTCGCGTAGTGCCACGTATTGGCTCACGAAAAATGCTTTATTACGGGCTAATGTGTGGTTTTTTATCTGGCACAGCATTACTCAGCTTTAGTGTGTTGCATTTATCGCTTTACTTTATTGTTGCGGCTATTGCCCCGTTAATGATGAGCTTAGGCATAATAGCAAGTAATGCAGATTCATTAATTTTGATGAAGTTTGAACAAAATACCGGAACTGCTACGGCGGTTATCGGCACCTTGCGTTTTGGTAGTGGCGCATTAGTAGGCCCTATATTAGCGGTAATGCATGCACAAAGTGCGGTTCCATTTTCTAGTTTAATGTTTAGTGCGGTGGTACTGACAATACTGGTGCAGTTAATACATTATTTGAAAGACAAAAAATATGCCTCATAATGAGGCATTTTTAAATTGTATACTTAATTAAGCGTCAGCGGCTTTAGATACCATGACCATTGCAGGGCGTAATAAACGACCGTTTAATGTGTAGCCTTTTTGCATTACTGCTAAAACAGTATTTGGGGTTACATCGTTGCTTGGTTGGATTGACATTGCTTGATGAAAGTCTGGGTTAAACTGCTCACCTTGAGGGTTTACAATTTCAACACCAAATTTAGCTACCGCGTCGTTAAAGCTTTTCACTGTCATATCAATGCCTTCAAGTAAAGGCTTAAGCGTTTCATTTTCTTTATCAGAAAACTCAATAGCACGCTCTAAGTTATCTATAACAGGGAGTAATTCATTAGCAAACTTTTCTAGTGCAAATTTGTGTGCTTTTTCTACATCTTGTGCAGCGCGACGACGCATATTGTCCACATCTGCAGCAGCGCGAACTACGCTATCTTTTTGATCTGCAATAGTTTGCTTTGCAGTTTCAAGCTCGGCATATAACATAGCAATTTCTGCTTCAGGGCTTTGCTCTTGCTCGGCATGTTGCTCAGCTGCTTCAACTGCCGCCTCAACATCGGCTTCGATTTGCGTCACTTCTTCGTTCAGTTCTACTTCTTGCTCTGGGTTTTGTGTCTGCTCAGACATAAAATATACGCTCCAATTCTTTACAACTGCGGTAATTATGGGGATTGAATAAAAAGATTCAAGAGCTCAATGGCTCTAATAATTTAAATTCTTGGATTATTTTCTCTAATTGCGCTGATTTTGGACAAATAACACAAAAGCGACTCTGATATTCTTGATTTTGAAAATACGGCACACTAATCACAATGAGTTCATCGCAGCTACTGAACGGTAAGTTTTCAGTATTGAGAATAGAGACCCCATTTTTAAAAGCGAGTTTATCTTCAACAAAATTTAAAAATGATACACCAATATTAAGGCTTTGCTCACAATCTATTTTTTTATAAAGGTAGTTTTCGCCAACAACGATACTGTTATCTGAGCCTAATTTTTGGCTTAGCTCACGGGTCCATTGAGTTAAAGAGTCATGACAATTACGCGGAGCCGTATTGGCCATTGCCTGCATTCGGTAGAGGCCTTCAATTAAAGATTGTTGACTAAAAACCGTATTGAGCCAAGTAGCAAATTCATAGCGTTGGCTATCGCTAGGGTCATTAGGCTTATTAATACAAATATTGTGGCTCTGCCCTGCTCTATCTAAGAGTAAAATAAGCCAGTTGTTTGCATCAAAGTCGAGCACTTCTACCCTAAATACCTGCTGTGTTCTAACCTGCGGTAGCCCCACACAACAGCATACTTGGTAACGTTGACTCAAGCCATGCGCTAGCTCAACCAATTGTGCCTGCTCAGGTTGCCAATAATTAGCAATATCATTGAGCGTAAAAAACTCATCAAACCAATAGTCAAACCCATCATTGGTTGGCACTCGGCCAGCCGATGTATGTGGTGAATACAACAAGCCTATTTTTTCAAGGCGCGCCATCGCGTTACGCACAGTGGCAGAGCATACCGCCATACCTTTTTGCTTTGCAATTTTTGTTGACGGCACAGGTAAGCCATCGCCATTACAGTACATACTCATAACAGCGGCAAATATTTGCTGATCTCGTGGGTTTAGTTTCATGTTATCTACATCTTTATGCATAGCTGTTATATCGGGGCTAAGTATTATTATTTCAAGTATAAAAAATACAATAAATCTAAATTTTACAGTGAATTAATTAAATCCGCTGGTTATTACTAAGATCTGTGTTTTCAAACACTTCTGTTTTAGGTTACTCTACAAATATTAGAACTCTCAGTGTATTTATTATGGACTCTCCCTTTAACACTATCGGCTTGATTGGTAAGCCAAATCATCCTAATGCTGCCGCTACTTTACAACGATTACATACGTTTTTATTAGCTTTAGGCTTTGAGGTGATTGTTGAAAAACGTACAGGGAGTCAACTTAGTGATGTACCGAGTGACAAACTCGTAAAGCTCGTTGATTTAGGCGAGCGTGCCGACTTGGCGATTGTGGTTGGAGGCGATGGCAACATGCTGGGTGCTGCACGGGTACTTGCTCGCTTTGATATAGCCGTAATTGGTGTAAATAGAGGTAATTTAGGCTTTTTAACTGATTTGAATCCAGAAGGGTTTGAGGGTAGCTTAGAACAGGTACTCAGCGGTGATTACATTGAAGAAAAACGTTTTTTATTAGAAGTTGAAGTGTATCGTCATAACGAACTTAAAAGCGCTAATTCTGCAGTAAACGAAGCAGTGCTTCATGCTGATAAAGTAGCACATATGATTGAGTTTGAAGCCTTTATAAACGATGACTTTGTATTTTCTCAACGCTCCGATGGTTTGATTGTGTCGACTCCAACAGGCTCAACGGCATACTCTTTATCGGGCGGTGGGCCTATTTTAACACCAGAGCTTAATGCAATGTCACTGGTTCCGATGTTTCCACATACTTTATCAAGTCGCCCTTTAGTGGTGGATGCTGATAATGAAGTGCGTTTAAAGCTTAGTTTAGAAAATACTGATAGCTTACAAGTAAGCTGTGACAGCCATGTTGTACTCGCCGTATTACCGGGTGATGAGGTAGTTATACGTAAAGCTGACAAAAAATTACGCTTAATCCACCCAAAAAATTATTCTTATTATAATGTGCTACGTAAAAAGCTTAATTGGGGTAGTCGTCTATACTAGTTTGAACGAATTTTAATCTGAAAAAATCATTAGCCCCTAATTTTATTGCCAAAGATGCAACTTTAGCGCAAAATATTGGACTAGAAATTTTAAATATCATCAGGAAAAAGTAGTAATGAATTATGTAGTATTTCTTGCTTTATTATTATTAATTACCCTACTTGGCAGTTACATGCTAATTGAGAGTAATCGAAAAAAAACCATTGAAGCAAAGAAAAAGCTGTTTAACGAGCGCGTAGCAAGTACTCAATCACGTTTAAAAATAAAACTAAACGAGTTACTTGATGCAAAAGTAATCAGTGCTAAGCACCTTCCTAGAATTCAAGCCGTTGTTAGTAACTTTTTTGTGGTACAGCCTCACACCGATGAAAATTTAGTTAAGTTGGAATCGTTATGTAACCAACTTATTAATATACTTAATGAAGAACTTATAAAAACCTATAAAAGTAACAATAGCCAAGCATTTGCCGACAGCACTCAATATTTTATAGCAGAGTTGCCAGCTCAAGGTATTTTATACAATAAAAATTTTTACCAAGAAGTCCTTCCTACGTTAATCTTAAAGTTGAAAACTGAAGAAAACATACAACCAGTTGATAATATTGATCTTAACGATGAAACCCTCCCTATTGATGAAGAAAAAAAAACACTAATTGAGCCCAGCCTTGCTTAAAATATAGAAATTTAATTTGCAATAAACCAAAACACTGTATAAATTAACAGTTAATTCACTGGATGGATGAACAGTATGTTAATTGGTTTAGAAATTAAAAATTTTGCAATTGTAAGTAATTTAAGCACTGAATGGCATTCGGGCATGACCGCTATTACCGGTGAAACGGGTGCGGGTAAATCAATCGCTATTGATGCGTTATCACTGTGCCTTGGAGAAAGAGCAGAAGCATCTGCTGTGCGCCCGGGCACTGATAAAGCCGAGGTAAGTGCGCAATTTGATTTAAGCAATTTGCCACACGCCCATGCATTTCTAGAAGAGAACATGCTTAATAATGACGATAACGAATGTCTACTTCGTAGAGTTGTTTGCAAGAATGGCCGCAGCAAAAGCTACATTAATGGTAGCCCTGTCACCGCTGCACAGCTAAAAGAGCTAGGCCAATATTTAATTTCTATACATGGTCAACATGCACACCAGCATCTATTAAAAGCAGAGCATCAATTACAGCTACTGGATGCTTACGCCGGGCACCAAAATCTAGTTAATGCTGTAAGCCAACGCTATAAACGTTATGCTGATTTACAAAAAGAATTTAAACAACTAGAACATCAACAGCAACAACAAGCTGCGCAGAAACAGTTATTAGAATACCAAGTAGCTGAACTTGATGAATTTGCCTTGCAAACAGGTGAATTTGAACAAATAGAAGCAGAGCATTATAAGCTCAGTAATAGCCAAACTATTTTGCAATCTTGTCAGCGCGAGCTACAACACTTATACGAAAGTGATGAGCAAAATGCGTGCTCTCTTATACAACATAGCGCGCAACAATTTAATGAACTTGCACATTATGATGAAACCCTGGCCAATGTAGCAGCATTACTGACAGAAGCGGCGGTTCAAGTTGAAGAAGCAAGCAGAGAAATACGCAATTATACTGAACAAGCTGACTTAGATCCTACTCGCTTAACGGAAGTAGAAAACAGGCTCAGCGGCGCTATGGATTTAGCAAGAAAACACCATATAAAGCCACAAGAGCTCGTTGAGTTTCATCAAAATGTAACACAAGAGCTAGACTCTATAAGCAGTAATAGTTCGCGCCTCGAACAGCTTGAAGGTGAAATTACAGCAGCTCTTGAAGATTATCAAACGGCTAGTGAGGAATTAAGTGCTAGCCGTCATCAATACGCTAATACACTTAATGGCTTGATCAGCGAAAGCATGGCTAATTTATCTATGGAAAATGGCGTTTTTGAAATAGCCCTTACAGCACATACCGATCGCTCTCCAAACAGCTTAGGTTTTGATAATGTATCGTTTTTAGTATCAACAAACCCAGGGCAACCATTGCAACCTTTAGCAAAAGTAGCCTCTGGTGGTGAGCTATCACGCATTAGTTTGGCTATTCAGGTTATTATTGCCCAAAAAGTCACGACTCCTACGCTTATATTTGATGAAGTTGATGTCGGTATTTCTGGCCCAACGGCTGCTGCCGTTGGTAAACTGCTGCGCCAATTAGGTAAATCGACACAAGTAATTTGTGTAACTCATTTACCGCAAGTGGCCAGTAGTGCTCATCAGCAATTTTTTGTTGCCAAAGAAATCGCTAATGGTGAAACATTTACGCATATGCTGGCATTGAATAAAGATGGCAGGGTTAATGAAATTGCGCGCTTGCTGGGTGGTGATAACATTAGCAAAACAGCTAAAGCAAATGCGAAAGAGCTTATAAAAGCGCACGGATAAAATTATACATTTATAGTGCGTTACCTTGATACGGTGAGGATACCTTGATGCAAACAACGGTCATTTATTTTGGCTTAGCAATTAACTGGCTACTACTTATAGTTAGTGTACTTTTAGCCATGTTTAGCAAGTTTAAACATACACAATTTAAACAAGGCTTATATCGTTTTTTAAATATGGCATTGATTGTACATATTGTTATTGCTGTTATGTTAGTTTTTAGCAGCACAACTATTAGTGGCTTAATAACACTTAGTTGGTTGGTTATTAGCCTACAGCTTGTTTGTAACATTATCTGCTATAAAAGTGTGAAACGTCGACAAGCCAGAGTGAAATCGAGCCTTGATCACTTCTCGATGGATTAACTAACATAGCGTTTAAAAATGCCCGCAACCTGTGTATTGCGGGCATTTTTATTTGTAAAACTGAGGGAATAAAAAAGCAAACCCGAAGGTTTGCTTTTGACTCCATTCTAACAAAAGAATTATTTACACTTTTAAATAATCCATAATGCCTTCTGCAGCATTACGCCCCTCAAATATAGCAGTAACCACTAAGTCTGAACCACGAACAATATCACCACCAGCAAATATTTTAGGGTTGGTAGTTTGATGAGTAAATTCACCTTGTTCAGGTGCATTAATACCGCCCCAGTGGTTAATTTCTACATCGTACTGTTCTAACCAGTCCATTTTATGAGGCTTAAAGCCAAATGCCATAATCACTTGTGTAGCTTCAATAATGTGCTCTGATCCGGGTACTTCCTCAGCGCGACGACGGCCATTTTCATCTGCCTCGCCAAGCTGAGTTTTTACCATTTTAACGCCGGCTACAGCACCTTTGTCATCAAGTACAATCCCTTTAGGCTGAACGTTATAAGTAAAAATTACGCCCTCTTCTTTTGCATTTTTTACTTCGCGTTTTGAACCAGGCATGTTCTCTTCATCACGACGATAAGCACACGTTACTTTTAACGCGTTATGACGAATGGAGGTACGCACACAGTCCATTGCTGTATCACCACCACCTAGTACCACTACTTTTTGGTTTGCCATATCAATGCAAGCTTGTTTAGACTCATCGTAACCCATAACACGATTAGTGTTACCAATTAAGAATGGCAGGGCATCATGCACACCCGGAGCATCTTCGTTTTCAAGCCCCGCACGCATACTCTGATAAGTCCCCACTCCCAAAAATACGGCGTCATACTCATTAAGTATTTCATCCATGCTAATGTCTTTACCCACTTCAACATTAAGCTTAAATTCAACACCCATTTCAGTAAATATTTCGCGACGTTTTTGCATGACTTCTTTTTCTAATTTAAAAGAAGGTATACCAAAAGTTAACAGTCCACCAATTTCTGGGTGACGGTCAAAGACCACAGGCTTAACGCCGTTGCGTACTAAAATATCAGCACAGCCTAACCCTGCGGGTCCTGCGCCGATAATGGCAACTTTTTTATCAGTCCATGTCACATAGGACATGTCTGGCTTCCAGCCCATTTTGAACGCGGTATCGGTGATGTACTTTTCAATATTACCAATTGTTACCGCACCAAATTCTTCATCTAATGTACATGAGCCTTCACATAAGCGATCTTGCGGGCATACTCGACCACACACTTCAGGCAAACTGTTAGTACGGTGCGAAAGCTCAGCCGCCTCTAAAATGCGCCCTGTACGGATCAGTTTTAACCATTGTGGAATATAGTTATGTACTGGACATTTCCACTCACAATAAGGATTACCGCAATCAAGACAACGATCTGCCTGTGAATTAACCTGATTTTCTGAAAAGGGTTCATAAATTTCTACGAACGATTTTTTACGTGACGAGATTGGTTTTTTGCGTGGGTCTACACGCTGCACGTCTATAAATTGATATACATTTTCGCTCATACTGCCCCCTTATTGCGCCTGAACACGAAGTTCGGCGCTACTGCGAGCACGATGCCCGAGTAAACTTTTTACGTCACTTGATTTAGGTTTTACTAATTTGAACATCGGTAAATAAAGTTCAAAATTAGCTAAAATAGTTTCTGCTCTACATGAGCCTGTTAGTTCTAAATGATCAGCAATTAAGCCGCGTAAATGCTCTTGATGTGAACTCAAATCATCTAAAGTAACCACTTCAACCAACTCTGGGTTAATGCGTTTCTCAAAATCACCTCGTTCATCTAAAATATAAGCAAAACCACCGGTCATACCTGCACCAAAGTTAACCCCTACATTACCAAGTACACATACCACACCACCGGTCATATATTCACAACCATTATCACCAACACCTTCAACAACAGCTTGCACACCCGAATTACGCACAGCAAAACGCTCACCAGCACATCCGGCTGCAAACAATTTACCGCCAGTGGCACCATATAAACAGGTATTACCTACGATGGTTGCTTTGTGACTTTCAAATGACGAACCCAGTGGTGGGCGAACGACTAGCTTACCGCCCGCCATTCCTTTACCAACGTAATCGTTGGCATCACCAACTAAAGTCATTTCAAGGCCGCCAGCGTTCCATACCCCGAATGACTGGCCAGCGGTACCATGAAGCTCAATCACTACGGGATCTGCTGCCATACCTTGATTACCGTGCTTATCAGCAATATAACCAGAAAGCATTGCGCCAACAGATCTATCGGTATTACATATACGGCTCACTAATGAAATGCCGCTTGAGTTATCAATTGCCTCTTGTGCCTTGCCGAGTAAGCTCTCATTTAACTCACCTAAATAGTGCGAGCTATTTGGTGTACTGCAAAACAATGTTTCACCCGTAGGGTTGTTTGGCTGAGCGATAACCGCTGATAAATCTATTTTTTGCTGCTTGGCTGTTTTGCCTTCAATGGCTTCGAGTAAATCTAAGCGACCAATCAAATCGGTTAGGTTTGCAACACCTAAACTTGCCATAATTTCACGCGCTTCTTGAGCTATAAACTTAAAGTAGTTCATCGCCATTTCTGGTAAGCCATGATAGTGCTTTTGACGCAATGTATCGTCTTGAGTTGCTACACCGGTAGCACAGTTATTTAAGTGACAAATTCGTAAGTATTTACAGCCTAACGCCACCATAGGCCCGGTACCAAAACCAAAACTTTCAGCGCCTAAAATGGCTGCTTTGATGATATCAAGCCCGGTTTTTAACCCCCCATCTGTTTGCAGGCGAATACGATGACGAAGGCCATTTTCGACAAGTGCTTGTTGCGTTTCTGCAAGGCCAAGCTCCCATGGGCTGCCTGCATATTTAACCGAGGTTAAGGGACTTGCACCTGTGCCACCATCGTAGCCTGAGATAGTAATTAGATCGGCATACGCTTTTGCAACACCGGTTGCAATTGTTCCTACGCCCGGTTCAGACACCAGTTTTACCGAAATCAGTGCCTTTGGATTTACTTGCTTTAAATCAAAAATAAGCTGGGCTAAATCTTCAATAGAGTAAATATCGTGATGCGGCGGCGGTGAAATTAGTGTCACGCCTGGTACAGAGTAACGAAGCTTAGCAATATAAGGCGTTACTTTTTCACCCGGTAACTGCCCGCCTTCTCCTGGCTTAGCGCCTTGAGCCACTTTTATTTGAATGACATCCGCACTGCGTAAATAATGAGGTGTTACACCAAATCGACCTGAGGCCACTTGTTTAATCCGTGAATTTTTTTCTGTACCGTAACGAAGTTTATCTTCGCCACCTTCGCCAGAATTTGAGCAACCACCTAAACGATTCATGGCAATGGCTAGTGCTTCATGCGCCTCTGGTGATAATGCACCAATACTCATCGCTGCAGAATCAAAACGTTTATAAAGCTCAGTGGCAGGCTCTACCTCATCAATGCTTATACCCTTTTCTGGCAGTTTTAAAGCCAACATATCGCGCAAAGTCGCGACTGGACGGTGATTAACTAGCTTTGCGTATTCGCTGTAATCACTGTACTGACCGCTTCGTACTGCTTTTTGTAACGTTTGAATCACATCAGGGTTGTAAGCATGATACTCGCCGCCGTGTACGTACTTAAATAAGCCACCATGGCTTAGTAATTTACGTTTACTAAGCGCTAGTTTGTGCAAGCTTTGCTGATCGTCATCAAAGTCGCTAAAACACGCCCCTTTTATGCGACTTGCAACGCCCTTAAAACACATCTCAACAATCGCGTCAGATAGACCAACCGCTTCAAACAACATCGAACAACGATATGAAGCCACGGTGCTAATACCCATTTTCGACATGATTTTGTACAAGCCTTTATTAATTGCTTGACGATAAGCCAGTGTCACTTCGCAGTATGACTTATTAATTACCTTGCTATCGCTCATGGCCACAAGTGACTCATACGCTAAATACGGGTAGATTGCGGTTGCACCGAAGCCAAGTAGAACAGCAAATTGATGCGCGTCACGAACGCTACCGGTTTCAATAATGATGTTAGACTCACAGCGTAAGTTATTATCTACCAAGCGTTTTTGTACCGCACCCACCGCCATAGCTGCAGGAATAGGTAATTGATTGTCATCAAAGTTACGATCCGTTAATACCAGCATAATGCAGCCTGATGCTGCTTTTTCTTGTGCTTCATCACAAACACGCTTAACGGCGTTTTCAAGTCCTTCTTCTATGGTGTAAGTAATGTCAATCTTACAGTAACTGTAGTGTGCTTCATCGGCATTGAGTAGCTGCTGCATGTCAGCATACATTAAAATAGGGGTATCAAATTGCAGGCGTTTAGCATGCCCTGTCGTTTCATTAAATACGTTTTGTTCACTGCCAATACACGTTGCCAACGACATTACATGGTTTTCACGTAACGGATCGATTGGCGGATTAGTCACTTGGGCAAACTTCTGGCGGAAATAATCGTAAAGTGAACGATGCCCTTCGCTTAGGACGGCAAACGGCGTATCGTCACCCATTGAACCGGTAGCTTCTTGACCATTTTCACCCATAACACGAATAACACTGTCTAGCTCTTCATTAGTATAGCCAAACATCTTTTGATATTTGGCTAGAGTTGCATCATCGAATGAGCGATTACCTGCATCTTGCTCAGTCAGTGCTTCAAAAGGTGTTAAGCGTTTAACGTTTTCTTCTAACCACGATTTATAAGGGTGGCGTGATTTTAAATCTTGGTCAATTTCATCTGAATGCCAAATTTTTCCGAGTTTGGTATCAATAACCAGTAGCTCGCCTGGGCCAACACGTCCTTTTTCTACCACCTCATCAGCGGTGTAATCCCAAATTCCCACCTCAGAAGCTAAAGTAATAAAGCCATCTTGAGTAATAATATAACGCGCAGGGCGCAGACCATTACGGTCTAGGTTACAGGCTGCAAAGCGCCCATCAGACATAACGATGCCTGCAGGGCCATCCCACGGTTCCATATGCATAGAGTTAAAATCATAGAACGCACGTAAGTCGTCATCCATAGCTCGATTTTTTTGCCATGCTGGCGGCACTAGCATGCGCATCGCACGGAATAAATCCATACCACCAGCTAAAAATAGCTCCAGCATATTATCGAGGCTAGATGAGTCAGACCCTGTCTCATTAACAAACGGCGCTGCGCTTTGTAAATCAGGAATAAGTGGCGAAGCAAATTTATAAGAACGGGCACGTGCCCATTGGCGGTTACCTTCAATAGTATTAATTTCACCATTATGTGCTAAATAACGAAATGGTTGCGCTAAAGGCCAGCGAGGCTGTGTGTTTGTAGAGAAGCGTTGATGAAAAACACAAATAGCACTGGTCATGCGAATATCCGCAAGATCAAGGTAAAAATTAGGCAAGTCAGCAGGCATCATTAAGCCTTTATATATTGTGACTAACCCAGATAAGCTCGCAATATAAAATGATTCATCGTCCATTAGACGCTTTTCTGCACGACGACGTGCAACATACAAGCGGCGTTCTAAATCTTTAGAACGCCAACCTTCTGGCGCACTAATAAAAATTTGTTCAAAACCTGGCAATTGTTTTAGAGCAATAGGTCCTAACATTGATGGATCAGTTGGAACCACACGCCAGCCCAAAATATTTAGCGTTTCTTTTTCTAGTTCTTCGCTTAAAACATCTTTGGCTGCTTGTGCTAGTACCGGATCAGCATTGAGGAAAATCATCCCAACGGCGTAATTTTTACCTAAATGCCAATTATTCTCGGCAGCAATAGCCCGAAAGAAGCTGTCTGGTTTTTGTAATAACAAGCCACAACCATCACCCGTTTTACCATCAGCAGAAATACCACCGCGGTGCTGCATGCGATCTAAACCGGTGATCGCCGTACGAATGAGTCGGTGACTCGCTTGGTTATTAACTTGGGCTATTAAGCCAAAGCCACAATTATCTTTTTCTAGTTTTGAGTCATATAACATGGACCCCTCCCCTTGCTGCGCTGTTAACGTGGATGAACGGCTCGACGATTTGCTAACAGACGAACAAAATTAGCGTTATTCCACCCTTGAGTCAATATTTTTATGAATACATATTCATTATATTGAATATATTTCAACTTAATTAAAAATCATAAAATAATGCCACCCATTAACATTTGCATAGATATCGAATCGAAAAATAGATTGACACCGGTGTTATTTTTAAAAACTTGTAAACAAAAAGCATGTGCGACTAGCAGTTTACGTAAACGTAAGGTGAGCCCAAAATGAATAACTATTCATTATGGGCTATTTCCTCTTTTGTGCTGTATTAGTAATTCATCTGAACACGACATTTAATTACAGCGGCTTCTATTAGCGCATAGTTTATTCAATAGATTTAAACGCTCCCCTCATGTTATGCATTAATTAACAACTTGCTTTGCTTTACGTTGAGATAACCTCATCCCATAGACAAATCAAAAAAGTGCCCGCAGCGGACACTTTTTATGTCCGCGGACATGTAAAACAACAAGGGTAAAGTTAAAAACCGAATAAATTCAATAAGATAAAAAATGGCATGCTATTCGAATACAGCATAACTATATAAATTTTGAGGATGTTCGAATGTTTACTATTGGCTTATTTTTAATTTCACCAATTATTCTATTTATTGCCTCGCTAATGATTACTGTGTTTGAAAAACACTAAGAGAATGAATAATGATTAAAGACACTAGCGGGCAAGACACGCAAATCTCACGACCTATAAATTTTAAAAAATACATCAGGCTGTTTATATTTATTGTGGGCCTAGTTGCTCTATGTGTATATGCACTATTAAATGCTGATCAAGAAGGTACTATCTCGGTTGATAGAGTAAGCCTACAAATAGCCACGGTGGTGCGCCAATCGCTAATACGCGATGTTGCAGCCAGCGGTAAAATTGTGGCCGCCAGAGCACCAAAAGTTTACAGCCCTGAACGAGGCTTTGTTTCATTGAAGGTTAATGCTGGTGACTCAGTAAAACTGCATGATGTAATAGCCATGGTTGATAGTCCTGAGCTCACAAACGAATTAAAGCAGCAACAGTCTGTTTTAGCTCGTCTTGAGGGCGAGCTACAACGTAAACACCTTGAGGCACGCCGCCAATCATTAAGCTTAAATAAAGCACTTGATCTAGCACAAGTAGAGTTAAACGCTGCCGATAGAGAAAATCGCAGAGCGGCCTTATCAATGCAAAAAAATGTGATCAGTCAAATTGATCACGAAAAAGCCATTGATGAGCTTGCCCGTGCAAAACTCTCTTATAAACATGCAGAGCAAGAAGTTGAATTGTCCAAAGATACACTTGCTTTTGAACTACAGGCCGCTAAACGAGATGTCACTCGTCAACAACTGATTGTCGATGATCTACTTCGTAAAGTTAATAACTTAACAATTAAAGCCACTGTGTCAGGGATTGTAGGTAACTTACTAGTTCAACAAAGAGAAGCGGTAACACAAAGCCAACCATTAATGACTTTAGTTGATTTGAGTAATTTTGAAGCAGAGCTACAAGTCCCTGAAAGTTATGCAAATGAGCTTGGTTTAGGTATGGACGTAGAGATAACAATGGGCGCTAGCAAAGTGATGGGCGCCCTCTCTGCCATTTCACCAGAAGTAAATAATAGAGAAGTCACAACGCGTGTACGTTTTGACAAAGACATGACGGGTATCAGACAAAACCAACGATTAACAGCCCGTATTTTATTAGAAAATCGTGACGATGTTTTACAAGTTAAGCGTGGGGCATTTTTACAACAAGGCGGTACACAGGTTTATAAAATTACCGGTGATACAGCTCAGCTCATTGATATTTCAATTGGTGCAACCAGCATTGATGCGGTTGAGTTAATTTCAGGGGTTCAAGCTGGCGATGAATTGATTATTTCAAGCTATAACAGTTTCAAACACACACACACATTATTACTTCGCTAACAATCGCGTAGAACCAAACAACAAAAGGAAAAAGCATGTTAAAGATGAATAATATAAGTAAAGTATATCAAACAGAAATGGTTCAAACCCATGCATTACGTGATTTTAATCTACACGTTGATGAAGGCGAATTTATTGCTGTTACAGGCCCTAGCGGGTCAGGAAAAACGACCTTTTTAAATATAGCTGGAATGTTAGAACCCTTCTCTGCAGGTGAATATTTACTTGATGGAATTGATGTAGGTAAGTTAAACGATAACCAGCGCGCAGATTGTCGAAATCAAAAAATAGGCTTTATCTTCCAAGGGTTCAATTTAATACCTGACTTAAACTTATATGAAAATATTGAAGTACCGCTACGTTATAGAGGTATTAAAGCCGCAGAGCGTAAACGTCGCATTGAAAAATGTTTAGAACAAGTTGGTCTTGCCTCTCGGGCAAAACATTTGCCACAGCAACTCTCTGGCGGACAGCAACAACGAGTGGCCATAGCACGCGCGCTTGCTGGCGAGCCACGATTTTTATTAGCCGATGAACCTACCGGTAATCTCGACAGCCTTATGGCTCGTCAAGTAATGGAGCTGCTTGAACAAATCAATCGCGATGGCGCAACCATTGTCATGGTCACCCATGATGCAGAACTTGCTCGGCGTGCCCCTCGAAACATTCAAGTTGTCGACGGTCAACTTGCTGATTTCACCTTGTACCAAGGTGCACAAAACCTTAAAAATGTTGCTGGAGCGTAAGCCATGCTATTACATTACCTAGATTTAAGTTGGCGTAGCTTTAAGCGCACTCCTCTGGTGAGTTTCTTAATGGTGCTGGCGATTGCCATTGGGATTGGTGTAACCATGACCAGTTTAAGCGTTTATCATATGATGTCGGCAGACCCTATCCCACATAAGAGCAGTCAATTGTATAACGTACAATTACAAACCATGGATGAAGGTCACACGTGGTGGACGGGTGACGATATCCCCATGCAATTGACTTATCAAGATGCCGTAAATTTACATAATGCGCCTACTCCAGATAAAAAAGTGGCCATGATGCGCACTGGCTTCTCGGTGTATTTAGACTCAGATAAAGTTAAGCCGTTTACTGGTGAAGCACGCATGACCACACCCGATTTTTTTAGCATGTTTGATGTGCCATTTATTTATGGCGGTGTGTGGAGTGTACAACAAGAGCAATCTGCAGCCCCTGTTTTGGTGATTTCAAAAGAGCTGAACGATAAGTTGTTTGCGGGTGAAAACTCCATCGGCAAACTAGTCTATTTGGATGACGATAGCTACCAAATTGTCGGTGTTATTGATGACTGGCCCCTCAACCTTAAATATTACGATTTAAATAACGGCGCTTTTGATAAAATAGCAGACCTATTTTTACCCTTTAGTTTAATTAAAGCAAAAGAGCTCACCAGCTGGGGCAATAGCAATGGCTGGAAACATGAAAATATAAATACCTATGCCGATAGATTGCAATCGGAAATAGTGTGGATCCAATTTTGGGCTCAGCTTGATACACCAGAGCAAAAAACCGCTTACGGTGATTACCTCACCTCTTACATTGAAGAGCAAAAAAAACGTGGCCGCTTCACGCGAGAGAAACCTGAATATAGCCTACGTGATGTAAACCAATGGATGGAATACAACAATGTCGTTAGTGAAGATAACAAAATACTGGTTAGTTTAAGCTTTATGTTTTTAGCGGTGTGTTTAGCTAATATTTTAGGATTATTACTAGCAAAGTTTTTACGCCGTGCTCCAGAAGTCGGCGTGCGTCGAGCACTCGGGGCAAGTAAGCGACAAGTCTTTCTACAGCATTTAGTAGAAGTAGCCATGCTTGGTTTTATCGGCGGGTTGCTCGGTATTGTACTTGCACAAATTGGCCTTCTCGGGGTAAGGCAAAGTTACGAATATTACAAAAACATAGCCACGATGGATTTAGCCATGTTATTAAGTGCCCCAGTTATCGCAATAACTACTTGCATTATTGCTGGGCTTTACCCTGCTTGGCTAGTGTGTAAAACCAACCCTGCCATTTACCTGAAGAGCCAATGAGGAGCTAATCATGTTAGAAATAAAACCGATATTTCATGCCCTTTGCCGCTCAAAGGTAGGCGCAATATTACTTTTAATTCAAATTGCAATTACGACAGCCATTGTCAGCAATGCGGCGTTTATCATTCAAGATAGAATCGCTTTTTTAAACCAAGAAACCGGCTATCCAGAGCAAGACTTGTTTAAGTTCAATGTGATGACCTTTGGGAAAGACGTTGATGCTAGCCAGCAGTTTGAACTAGATGAAGCCATGTTAAGAGCCCTACCAGGGGTTGAGAGTGCAGCGCAAAGTAGCAGTATTCCGTTATCTGGTAGTGGCAGCGCTTCCGGCTTTAATTTAAAACCTGCACCACAAGAAAGCAAAAATGTGCGCACTGCTTACTTTTTTATTGATGAGCACGGCCTAGACACATATGGCGTAAAATTAATTGCTGGGCGTAATTTTACTGAGGCTGAAGTACTCATTACAAATTCACCGACAGATAGAACAACTAATGTCACTGTCGTTACTGAGGCGTTAGCCAATGAGCTTTTCCCTGAGGGCAATGGCCTTGGTAAGACCGTTTATTTTGGTGACTTACCCCTACAAATTATTGGGATCACAGCGCCAATGAAAGGCCCTTGGCTAAAAGATAGTCACCCCAATAATGTCGCGCTTATTCCGTATATTCAAGGCAAAACTTACGCACAATTTGCTGTAAGAACAAAGCCAGGACAACGCGCAGCTGTAATGAAACAAATCGAAAATGCGATGCTAAATAATTATAGCAAGCGGGTGATCAACAATATTAAAGGTCTTGATGAACTTAAAGATCAATATATGGCTGCAGATAAACTTATGATGCGTATGTTAATTGTGCTCATAACCATACTGGTATTGGTAACCGCACTGGGCATTTTTGGTTTGACGCTATTTAATATAAACAAACGTACCAAGCAAATTGGAACCCGTCGTGCTTTAGGCGCTCGTAAATCTGCAATTGTTAATTATTTTTTAGTTGAAAATGCGCTGATTTGCATTGCTGGCTTATTTTTAGGTGCTATTTCAGCACTTTTACTCGGTCAGTTATTAATGCAACATTTTTCAATAGCGGCATTACCATCAAGTTATATTGCTGTCACGGCAGTCATGGTGTTTACAATGAGTCTTTTGGCTGTATTTGGCCCAGCTAAACGCGCGGCAAATATTTCGCCGAGTATCGCAACCCGAACCATATAGCACAGCTCCCAACCTATGCTACACTGGCTAAACGCGGTGTAGCATTTTCAATATTTAAATAATAATAAACAGCGATTAAATTAACATGGAAAAAATACTTATCGTTGATGATAATCCTGCAATTTTAGATGCTTTGTCATTATTGCTAGAGATTCACGACTATAAAGTGGTTACTGCAAATAGCCCATTTGAAGCTATTCAAATTGTGCAATACCAGCGTATTGCACTTGTACTTCAAGATATGAACTTTAGTAACGACACAACTTCAGGAGAAGAGGGAAAGTTACTCTTTTATCAACTTAGAGAGCTAAATCCCCATCTGCCCATTATTCTGATCACTGCATGGACTGAGCTTGAAACAGCCGTTGAACTTGTCAAAGCCGGTGCGGCTGATTATTTACCAAAACCATGGGATGATGCCAAGCTTCTTACCTGTGTTAATAACCTAATTGAACTAGGAAAGACAAAAAAACAAAATCAAACCTTATTGCGCCACCAGCAAGAGCGTGAGGCATCTATAGAAAATGCTAATTTAGTAGGTTTAATTTATCGCAGTACGGCGATGGAGCAATTAGTTAAAATGGCATTACAAGTCGCCAAATCTGATGTCTCTGTATTAATAACAGGCCCAAATGGCAGTGGTAAAGAGCGCATAGCACAAATTATTCAAGCAAACTCACCTCGCCAAAATGCTGCGTTTATTACGGTCAATGCAGGTGCCCTTCCCCATCAACTAATAGAAGCAGAATTATTTGGTGCAGAAGCAGGTGCTTTTACAGGGATCACAAAACAAAGGATTGGTCGATTTGAAGCGGCTGATGGTGGCACATTATTTTTAGATGAAATAGGTAATCTCCCTTTATCAGGACAAATGAAGCTCCTACGGATTTTACAAACGGGAGAATTCGAGCGCTTAGGTTCAACCCAGACCCGAAAAGTTAATGTCCGTGTAATATCAGCGACCAATGAAAACCTAACAGATGCAATCAGCAAAGGGCTGTTTAGAGAAGACTTATACTACCGCTTAAATGTAATTGAACTTAACCTGCCAAGTCTTAATCAGCGACCGGATGACATACTTCCTCTTATTCATCATTTTTTAGTAGAACGTGAGCTGGACTTACAATGCGAAAACCTACTTTTAGCCCATTCATGGCCCGGTAATGTTCGTGAACTTGAAAATGCATGTAAACGTGTCAGTGTGCTCAAACCCAGCGGTGAGATAAGCATCGACGACTTTGGTTTAACTCCTATTACGCCTCAAACACACACTCAAAAAGTAGAGCCTAACAAACAACAAATTGAGGATGCCATGCGTTTACATAAAGGGGTGATTGCCAAAGTAGCACGTGAGTTTGGCCTCAGCCGACAAGCACTCTACCGTCGTCTTGATAAGTTTGAGATTGCCTACTGATGAAAAAATCAAGATACCGCTTCTCTTTAACTTCTAAAGTGATTTTAGTATGTGTATTTTCCTCTGTGATCCCTGTTTTTATCTGTTGTTGGCTGCTGGGTGTTGACGCTATAAAAACAACAGTAAGTGTCATTTTCACAGCCGCGCTAAGTAGCTTATTGGCTCATCGACTCAGCGGTAAACTGGTCCAAGGTATTACTTCATTAGAAACTGGCTTATTAAATTTTAAAGATGGGGAACTATCGACTTTACTGGCCTATAACCATAATGATGAATTAGGTCATTTGTGCCAGCTTTACAACAAAACTGCAAAGCAATTAAGACAAGAAAAACAATGGGTTTACCAACGAGAGTTGATGCTTGATAAGGTATTACAAAACGCCCCTCAAGCTGTATTATTGGTAAATGACAATGATTTTATTGTTTATAGTAACCATAGTGCGAGAGATTTTTTTAATGCAAGTACAGCCCTAGAAGGCGAAAAAATATCACCATTATTGTCTAAAGCCCCACAGCAAATAATTAATGCCGTTAATAAAGGCGTAGATGGTTTATTTATTCTCGATAAAGCAGAACAAGAACCGCAAACATGGCATCTTTCAATGGGTCGCTTATTGCTTAACAACCAACACCACAGGTTGTTTGTATTTAAACAATTGACCCGCGAATTGAGCCGCCAAGAAGTTGAAGTTTGGAAAAAGGTTATTAGGATCATTAGCCATGAACTCAATAACTCACTAGGTCCAATGTCATCCATGTTACATAGTGCACAGCTGTTAACGCAAAAAGTGGATGAACCTCGTTTACAACGCGTTTTCACTACCATTGAAGAGCGAATAAAGCATTTAAACGAGTTCGTTCAAGGCTATGGAAAGTTTGCTAAACTACCACCACCTAAAATAACAACGGTTGATTGGCATTCATTACTCGATCAATTACAAAGCCAATGGCAATTTAATTTCGACCTTCAAAAAGATATCATCACACGAGCCGATCAAACCCAAATAGAACAATTGCTCATTAACCTGTTGAAAAACGCACATGAATCAGAGTCGCTAGCAGAGCATATTAGTTTAAAAATAACACAAGATAACCTCGGCACTCATATTAATGTGAGCGATCAAGGAAAAGGCATGAGTGAAACGGTTATGGCCAGTGCTCTCATCCCTTTTTATTCTACCAAGGCAGCTGGAAGTGGATTAGGGTTGGCACTGTGTCGAGAAATTGTTGAAGCCCATCATGGGCAAATTAGCCTGCATAATCGTGAAATCGGCGGGATCAGTGTTTTTGTAAGTTTACCCTGATAACTGCTTATTTAAGAATGAAAACTTGTCCAATTTATGGGCGATTAAATCGCGCTCTGAAGTTTGCGGCTTTGTAAGCTACGAAAAAACGAGTAACTTGTCTATAGATATAAAAAAAGCTGCAAATTGCAGCTTTTTTTTACCTAAACACTTATTCAGCGTCTGCAGGTTTATGCTTTGCAGCTGTTTCAGTGATCAGTGGTTGTAATTCACCACGTTGAAACATTTCAATGATAATGTCACAGCCACCAATTAACTCACCTTCAACCCAAAGTTGTGGGAAAGTAGGCCAGTTAGCATACGCAGGAAGCTCTGCACGAATGTCTGGATTAAGTAAAATATCTACATAAGCAAACGGTTCACCACACGACATTAACGCTTGTGATGCTTGTGAAGAAAAACCACAATTAGGCAGTTTTGGTGATCCTTTCATGTATAAGATGATTGGGTTTTCAGCAATTTGCTGTTTAATTTTATCGATGGTTTCCATTTACAACCTCAAAATGACGATAGCGAACACATTAGGCCTTGAAAAAGTTTCACTGTGGCCTCAGATATATAGATTAAAATAGGCAATTAAAGCCTCAATCTTAATTAGCTTTAGCAAGAGCATTGCTGTTTGCTAAAACTTGAGTAAAATACTCAACAATTATAGTAACACTATATTCCTGTTTGGTATAGATAAGTGCCCTGTTTGCGCAGGCATTACGTATTACTAAATAGACTATCAACCAAAAGAAGATGGAGATAAAAAATGGCATTTGAACTACCGTCACTACCGTATGCAATTGATGCACTTGAGCCACATATTTCACAAGAAACGCTAGAGTTTCACCATGGTAAACACCACAACACTTATGTGACTAAACTTAACGGTTTAATCCCAGGCACTGAGTTTGAAGGTAAGTCACTTGAAGAAATCGTATGTTCTTCAGAAGGCGGTGTATTTAATAACGCTGCTCAAATCTGGAACCACACTTTCTACTGGAACAGCCTATCTCCAAATGGCGGTGGCGCTCCAACAGGTGCAATTGCTGATGCAATTAACGCGAAATGGGGCTCATTTGACGCATTTAAAGACGCGTTAAACGACAAAGCAGTAAATAACTTTGGTTCAAGCTGGACTTGGTTAGTTAAACTAGCTGATGGTTCACTAGACATCGTTAATACATCTAACGCTGCTACACCACTAACAGATGCAGGTGTTACTCCAATCCTAACTGTGGATTTATGGGAACACGCATACTACATTGATTACCGTAACGTGCGTCCAGATTACCTTAAAGGTTTCTGGTCACTAGTTAACTGGGAATTCGCGAACGCTAACTTCGCATAATTAGTTTAATATTAGTTTTAAAAAGACGCTTAGGCGTCTTTTTTTATGCCCGCTACTTTATTTGATTATGGTTGTACGTAGGTTGTTTTATAAAAGCGCATCTTGATCATTTTTCATATAAATTTTTAATTTTATTGCACAAAAAATGAAATTCGTGACTAGACTTTAAATAGTGAATACATCTTCAAAGTAGGTTTCGGAGGTCATTATGACTATTTTTGATCACTACCAAGCACGTTATGAATCAACACAAGAAGAAGAGTACAGTGTTGCTGAATTCCTCGAAATTTGTAAAACCGATAAGTCTGCTTATGCCAGTGCACCTGAAAGGTTACTGATGGCCATTGGCGAGCCTAAAATGGTAGATACTGCTACCGATACTCGCCTAAGTCGCTTATTTTCAAATCGTGTTGTTGCACGTTACCCAGCATTTGCTGACTTTTATGGCATGGAAGACGCTATTGAACAAATTGTGTCTTATCTAAAACATGCAGCACAAGGCTTAGAGGAGTGTAAACAAGTACTTTATTTACTCGGCCCTGTGGGTGGTGGTAAGTCATCAATTGCCGAAAAATTAAAGTATTTAATGCAACAAGTGCCTATCTACTCCATTAAAGGCTCACCAGTTAATGACCATCCGCTGGCATTATTTGACCCCATTGAAGATGCAAACCTGCTCGAAAAAGAATATGGAATTAAGTCACGCTACCTTAAAACAGTGATGTCGCCATGGGCCGCAAAACGCTTACAAGAATTTAATGGTGATATTAGCCAATTTAGAGTGGTTAAACGCTTCCCATCAATTTTAAATCAAGTAGCGATTGCTAAAACAGAGCCCGGCGATGAAAACAACCAAGATATTTCGGCTCTTGTAGGTAAAGTAGATATCCGCCAGCTTGAACACTTTGCGCAAAATGATCCTGATGCGTACGCTTATTCAGGCGCATTATGTTTAGCTAACCAAGGCTTAATGGAGTTTGTGGAAATGTTCAAAGCACCGATAAAAGTGCTACACCCGCTTTTAACAGCCACACAAGAAGGCAACTATAACGGCACAGAAGGCATAAGCGCCCTGCCATTTAACGGTATGATACTCGCCCACTCCAACGAGTCAGAATGGCAAACCTTTAAAAACAATAAAAACAACGAAGCTTTTTTAGACCGTGTTTATATTGTTAAAGTCCCCTATTGCTTAAGAGTGACCGAAGAAATTAAAATTTACGATAAGCTGATTGAACACAGTGAGCTTTATAATGCTCCATGTGCGCCAGGAACACTTAAAATTTTAGCTCAATTTACCACTCTCTCGCGCTTAAAAGAGCCAGAAAACTCTAGCATTTACTCTAAAATGCGGGTCTACGATGGTGAAACACTCAAAGATACCGATCCAAAAGCTAAGTCATACCAAGAATATCGTGATTACGCTGGTGTCGATGAGGGCATGAACGGTCTTTCAACTCGTTTTGCGTTTAAAATTTTATCTCGCGTATTCAACTTTGATACCACCGAAGTGGCCGCCAACCCAGTACATTTGTTTTATGTACTTGAGCAACAAATTGAACGAGAACAATTTAGTGCCGAGGTTGAAGAGCGTTATTTAAGCTTTTTAAAAGGCTATTTAATTCCACAATATGTTGAGTTTATAGGTAAAGAGCTGCAAACCGCCTATCTAGAATCGTACTCGGAATACGGACAAAATATTTTTGACCGCTACGTTATTTATGCTGATTTTTGGATTCAAGATCAAGAATATCGCGACCCTGATACAGGGCAATTGTTTGACCGTGATGCGCTTAATGCTGAGCTCGAAAAAATTGAGAAACCGGCAGGTATTTCAAATCCTAAAGATTTCAGAAATGAAATTGTTAACTTTGTACTACGTGCTCGCGCTCACAATAATGGCAAGAATCCGCTATGGACGAGTTATGAGAAACTACGCACTGTTATTGAGAAAAAAATGTTCTCAAACACCGAAGACTTACTCCCTGTCATTTCATTCAATGCTAAAACATCGGCTGAGGATCAGCAAAAGCATGAGGACTTTGTTAACCGTATGGTTGAAAAAGGCTACACGAAAAAACAAGTGCGTTTGCTATCTGAGTGGTATTTACGGGTTAGAAAATCGCAATAACCTTCATAATTGCAGTTTTTAGGAGGTCATTATGGCGCATTTTATCGACAGGCGTTTAAATGGCAAAAACAAAAGCACAGTTAACCGCCAGCGTTTTATTAGGCGTTATAAAAAGCAGATAAAAGAAGCGGTGTCTGATGCGATAAATAAACGCAGCGTCACCGACTCTAGCTCTGGAGAGAGTATATCTATTCCACAGCGTGATATTAGTGAACCTACTTTTCATCAAGGTAGAGGCGGTAATAGAGAGCAAATACATCCAGGGAACGATCAGTTCTCTACTGGTGATAAAATTGAGCGACCTAAAGGTGGACAAGGCGGTGGCGCGGGCGAAGGTAAAGCGAGTGATTCTGGCGAAGGCCAAGATGATTTTGTTTTCTCAATTTCTAAAGACGAATATCTTGATTTGTTATTTGAAGATTTAGAACTCCCTAATTTACAAGAAAACCAGCTCGATAAGCTCGTACAAATGAAAACCCATCGCGCTGGGTTTTGCAGCGACGGTATGCCCAGTAATATTGACGTAGTGCGCTCATTACAAGGCTCTTTAGCTCGTAGAATTGCAATGACCGCAGGAAAAAAGCGCCGCCTTAGTGAACTTGAGGGTCAACTCGCGCTACTGCTTGAACAACCACACTGCGACAAAGCCGCTGTGACATTGTTGCAACAAGAAATCGACATTCTAAAGCAGCAAATTAAATCGGTACCCTTTATTGATAACTACGATTTGCGTTTTCGTAACTACAATAAACAACCGCACCCAACCAGCAAAGCAGTAATGTTTTGTATAATGGATGTATCCGGTTCAATGGATCAAGCCACCAAAGACATGGCAAAACGCTTTTATATTTTGCTTTATCAGTTTTTAACTCGCAGCTATAAAGACATTGAGGTTGTGTATATTCGTCATCATACTCAAGCTAAAGAAGTTGATGAACAAGAGTTTTTTTACTCCCAAGAAACGGGCGGTACTATCGTTTCAAGTGCGCTTAAGCTGATGAATGAAATAATAGCAGAGCGCTATAATGCTGATGAATGGAATATATACGCAGCACAAGCCTCTGATGGTGATAACTGGGCAGATGATACCCCGCAATGTGGGCATATTTTACGTAACAAACTGTTAAGCGCAGTGCGATATTTTGCCTATATAGAAATTACTACCCGCGCCCACCAAAGTTTATGGCGCGAGTACCAAAGCATAAGCCAAACTCACAGTAATTTTGCCATCCAACATATTCAAGGTGTTGAAGACATTTACCCTATATTTAGGGAGCTATTTAAAAAAGGCCGTCAACAGCAAGGGGCTGCATAGCCAAAGCGAGGTAGCAATATGAATAACGAGCGAATCAGTGATGGGCCCGATTGGACCTTTGAGTTACTTCAGCAATATCAAGATGAAATTGCACGTGTTGCTGAGCATTATAAACTAGACACATACCCTAACCAAATTGAAGTGATCACTGCTGAGCAAATGATGGATGCTTACTCCAGTGTAGGCATGCCTATTGGCTATACTCACTGGTCTTACGGTAAAAAGTTTATCCAAACAGAACAAAATTATAAACGAGGTCAAATGGGCCTTGCATATGAAATTGTGATTAACTCCAATCCATGTATAGCTTATTTAATGGAAGAAAATACGCTGCCGATGCAGGCATTGGTTATGGCACATGCGTGTTACGGGCATAACTCTTTTTTTAAGGGGAATTATTTATTTAAAACATGGACTGATGCCGGTTCTATAATTGACTATTTATTGTTTGCTAAAAATTATATTAGCCGCTGTGAAGAGAAATACGGTATTTCTGAAGTAGAAAGCATACTCGACTCTTGCCATGCGTTAATGAGTTATGGTGTTGACAGGTATAAACGTCCGCAGCGTATTTCGTTATTTGAAGAACAAAAACGCCAGCAAGAACGGGCTGAGTACTTACAATCACAAGTTAATGAACTATGGCGTACCATTCCCTCTCAGCAGCAAGAATCGAAAAAGCCTGAGCGCCACTTTCCGCAAGAGCCGCAGGAAAACATTCTGTATTTTATTGAAAAAAATGCTCCTTTACTTGAGCCATGGCAACGAGAAATCGTGCGTATTGTGCGAAAAATATCGCAGTACTTTTATCCGCAAAAACAAACACAGGTTATGAATGAAGGTTGGGCCACTTTTTGGCACTACACTATTTTGAACCACTTATATGATGAGGGAAAACTAACCGACTCATTTATGTTAGAGTTTTTACAAAGCCATACAAATGTTGTGTATCAACCCCCTTATAATAGCGATTATTACTCAGGTATTAACCCCTATGCGCTGGGTTTTAATATGATGGTAGATATACGCCGAATTTGTGAAAACCCGACAGAAGAAGATAAACGCTGGTTTCCTGAACATGCTGGTAGTGACTGGCTTGAAACTCTTCACTTTGCAATGCAAAACTTTAAAGATGAAAGTTTTATTAGCCAATTTTTATCACCTAAACTAATTAGAGACTTTAAATTGTTCACTATCGTCGACCACACCAGCAACCCACATTTAGAAATAGGCGCTATTCATGACGATAATGGCTACAAAGCGGTTAGAGAGGCACTTTCTGCACAATATAACCTTAGTAATCATGAACCTAACATACAAGTTTACGATGTAGACTTACGTGGCGATCGCTCATTAACCTTGCGATATATTCCTCACAACGCCATTCCACTGGCCAACTCCCATGAGGAGGTATTAAAACACCTTTACAGACTATGGGGCTTTAGGGTAAAACTTGAACAGGAGTCAAATTCTGGTGATATTTCAACCATTGGTCAATGCCCAATGGATGATTCACGCCATACAACAGAGTAAAAAAATGCAGAGCGAACCGATTGTGAGTTTTATGTAAGTTACACTGTCTATATTTCTCCAATATTAAGAGATTTAGGCTTGGTTTTTTCTAAGGAACAGCTCGTTAATGCGTTTGAGAAACGACCACAATAGCAGCAGGCCCTTATAACTGATAATAACTTACGCGATAAGCTTCATATTAAAGCGGGGGTTACCCGAGGAGGTGATCTCAAGCTTAGCGGCTAAGATTAATGCTGATTTAGTGATTATAGGCTCTGTAGGAAATATAGGGATTAAAGCTAAGCTCATTGGTAATACTGCAGAAAAAATAATGCGTTTGTTCAACGTTGATTTAGTTATTTTAACTCCCAATTAAAAAATGATGCTTACGCATCATTTTTTATATCAGCATATACCGACACTTTATTTCGACCGGTTTCTTTTGAATGGTAAAGTGCTTTATCGGCAGCTTCAATCCAACGCTCATGATCTTTAAATTCGTTGTCAAAGCAGGCAATACCCACACTAATGGCCATATGCATAGTGTGCTCTTTGTATTTCGCTGGTGAGGTTTCGATTAATTGGCGTAAGCGCTCAGCAAATACGATAGCCCCTTGTTTATCGGTATCTAATAAAGTAACAACAAACTCTTCACCGCCGTATCGCCCAGCAATATCAGTTTCACGCAATGCAGTTTTAAGTAAACTCGCTATATGACGAAGAGCTTCATCTCCCGCACTATGACCAAAGTCATCGTTTACCTTTTTAAAGTGGTCGATATCAAAAATTAATAACGAGCAACAACCTTCACTACGCTTAGTGCGTAAAAATTCTTGATGTAGTAAATGCTCCCAATGTCCTCGGTTTGCAAGCTGGGTAAGGCTGTCAGTTTGGCTTACTTGCTCTAATTTTTTGTTTAACTCTTCAAGCTCTTTTTTGTTAACTGCAATATCTGTTACATCGTAGATAATAATACAAATATGCTCAACTTCGCCTCGTACATTCGTAAGTGGAATAAACGTGGCGTTTTGATACATATAATCAGCTTTACCTGTTATCGGCCGATAATTTTTAAAACGAAAAATATACGGCTGCTGTTCCCAGATAGTAAATGAGCGATTTTTTAATACAAACACTGACTCAGCTTTACTTCTAAACCATTTTTCATCTATGGCTGGGAATAGATCAAACAAGTCTTTATCTTTTACTGCACTAGGTAATAACCCAGAATGGTTTTCCATAAAACCATTCCAAACGCACACCTTGTAGTCTCTATCAAGCACCACAAGGCCTACATCAACAGTATTGAACATGTCCATTAACCAATGGATTTCATTTAAATCTAAATCAGCTGGCATAAATATTTAATCTTCCAGTAGATAAGCAACTTTATATTTCAAAGTTTTAAGTGAATCTTCAGTAAAGAGCAACATTAAATCACAACTAATATCATGATTTTCAATACCGTAACTAATTTCTATGGCAAGTGTTCGTTGCCAACGCGACTTATTAGACTGAACAAGTTCAGAAACATCACGATGCTGGCCCAATACAATGGGGTGGCCTTGACTAAAGGTCATATCGAGCTGTTTGGACAAGCCTGTTAATATAGCGCCAATTAAGATGTTACTCACATCCATTAGCAACTCTAACTCCACCTTGTCGTTTAATTCACCTTCGTAATTCATTAGTGAGGCTATTTCTTTAAAACTAGAATCATTTAAAAGTAATAACGCCTCACCAGATACCCCGCCGCCTATAAAGCCTTGGCAAATACCTGATGTAGTGTCATTGGTATCAACAGAGCTTAAGGCCATGTTAAGCTCACTGACTTCTAAAACATTAACATTAGGAATGGGTAACTTAACAAATACATTAAGCAGTCTTGCGAGTAGATCCCCAGCTTGGCCCATAGCGACATTAGTCAACTCTTGATATATATCACGAACATCAGGGTCAACTTGTTCACCTAAAGAATGAGATAAGCGTTCACGCAGTGCTCTATCTCGTATACCATGGTGTTCTATAATGGCAGCGAGCTTTTCGGGGGAACATGGTTTTTGAATAAAATCGATGGCGCCAAGCTCAAGTACACGCTGATGTGCGCTAGGTTGAATATCGCCCGATACCACCACAGTAAGTACGTCTAGCCCCTGATCTTTCATTGCTGCCAGTACGCCATAACCGTCCATCTCTGGCATATTTAAATCAAGAAAAAGAATTTCAGGTTGGGCTTTGGTTATTTGTTTTATGCAGTCTACACCGTCACATGCAAATTCAATTTTAATATCCCAATCATCGGGCAAGGAGCGAGCTAACTGGCGTCGTGCTAATTTTGAATCATCACATATTAAAACCGATGTTGACATACAATCTCACTATTTTAAAACGGGGTGCAATTTTAAGCGTTTAGAACAAGCCACAGGTACATAAAAAAACAATACCTATTTCCTATACGTATATAGTAATCAATGTATCGCCTATTTACAATTTTAGGCAAAAATAAAGCTATGGATTATTCTGCTTGGTAACTTATCTACATTATAATACACTCACAATTATTACGTTAATTTAAAAGGAAAAAATTCCATGCGTCGTACATTAGCTTTTGCATTAAGCCTATTTTGCTGTGCAAGTTTTGCCGCAGATTTACCCGAAAACAAACTCGATGCAGGAAGAGTAACCGCACAAGGTAAGCCAGTGACCTTATTAGGGAAAGGCCTTACTGTCGGTGAAGATGCCCCTAATTTTAAAGTAGTTGATGAGCGTTTCACTGCAGTTACATTAGAAAACTATAAAGGCCAAGCTGTATTAATTAGTGTTGTACCGAGCTTAGATACCGGTATTTGTAGCTTACAAACTAAGCACTTTAATGAAAAAGTCGCCCAACAATTTCCAGGCGTGGCCATGCTCACCATTAGTGCCGATTTACCGTTTGCGCAAAAACGTTTTTGCAAGGCCGAAAATATCGATAAAGTGACGACGCTTTCTGATTCTGTATGGCGTGATTTTGGCCAAAAGTATGGCTTAATAATTAAAGATATGGGCTTACTTACCCGCGCGGTATTTATTTTAGATAAAAGCCATAAAGTTATTTATAAGCAATTAGTTAGTAGTTTATCAACTGAGCCTGAATACGATAGCGTTATTGAAAAGCTTAAAACGCTTTAAGGGTCGAATTTCAAATAATAAAAAACCGCTATAAAGCGGTTTTTTTAATTATGCTTTTAGTTTTAGCTACAAGTTAACCTAAAAGCTCAGCTAGTTGCTTGCTTACTGCTTCAACCGCTTGTGTACCGTCTAGTTTATGGTACTGCGTGTTACCCGCTTTCGCTTCTGCTTGGTAGTAGTCAACCAATGGCATTGTTTGCTCATGGTAAATGCCTAAGCGCTTACGAACTGTCTCTTCGGTATCATCTGCACGAATAATAAGTTCTTCACCTGTTTCGTTGTCTTTACCTTCCTCTTTTGGTGGATTGTAAACAACATGGTAAACGCGACCAGAACCTGGATGAACACGACGTCCGCCCATACGCTCAACAATAACTTCATCAGCAACATCAAATTCAATAACGTGATCAACCACTACGCCATTTTCTTTCATAGCATCTGCTTGTGGAATTGTACGTGGGAAACCATCGAGTAAGAAGCCTTTCTCACAATCTGGTTTTGCAATACGCTCTTTAACAAGGCCAATAATAATATCGTCTGAAATAAGCTGACCTGCGTCCATTACTTTTTTTGCTTCTAGGCCAAGTGGTGTGCCCTCTTTAATTGCAGCTCGTAGCATATCACCGGTAGAAATTTGTGGAATACCGTATCTATCCATTAAAAACTGAGCTTGAGTACCTTTACCTGCACCCGGTGCGCCCAAAAGAATAATGCGCATATCATTGTCCCCTAATATGAGAGTTTATTTTAAAGTCTGAATTCTTCCATAAGCGCTGCAGATACTCAAGTAACTTATACTAATTGTCTATACAGCAGCGCATAAAAAAGGGAACAAACGTTCCCTTTTGACTCAATCATTGATTTTTAATACTTATTTGCTTAAATCAAGCATAAGTTTATTTAAGCGAGTTACAAATCCAGTCGGATCTTTAAGCGTACCGCGCTCTGCAAGTAAGGCTTGGTCTAGTAGTACATGTGACCACTGTGCAAACTTATCTTCGTCTTGCTCATCATTTAAGTGCTTAACCAGTTGGTGCTCTGGGTTTAATTCAAACACAGGCTTAGCCTCTGGAACAGCTTGACCTACTGACTCCATTAGCTTTTGCATTTGCGAGCTCATGTCGTTGTCATCGCTCACTACACACGCTGGTGAGTCAGTTAAGCGGTGAGTGAAGCGTACATCTTTAACATCATCACCTAATGAAGTTTTAATGCGCTCAACTAAACCTGCAACTTCTTTTTCAGACTCTTCTTGTGCTTTTTTAGTTTCTTCGTCATCTAATTTACCTAAGTCTAAATCACCACGGGTAATTGACTGAAATTGCTTTTCGCCAAATTCCGTTAAATGGCTCATCATCCACTCATCAACACGGTCACTTAGTAGTAAAACTTCAATGCCTTTTTTGCGGAAAATTTCTAAATGCGGTGAGTTTTTAGCTGCAATAAATGAGTCAGCAACAACATAGTAAATTTTATCTTGGCTGTCTTTCATACGCTCAATGTATTGTTCAAGCGATACATCTTGAGTGTCTGAATCGGTATGCGTTGAAGCAAAACGTAATAGCTTAGCAATGCTCTCTTTGTTAGCCGCATCTTCTGCTGGGCCTTCTTTCATTACTTGACCAAATTCATTCCAAAACGTTTGGTAATCATCGGCTTTGTTTTTCGCCATACGCTCAAGCATTTTAATAATACGCGACGTACACCCCTTGCGGATAGCTTGGGTCACTTTGTTATCTTGAAGTATTTCACGCGATACGTTTAGTGGTAAATCATTTGAATCTAATAAACCTTTAACGAAACGCAGGTAGCTTGGCATAAACTGTTCAGCGTCATCCATAATAAACACGCGTTGAACATAAAGTTTTAAACCACTTTGGCGCTCACGGTTCCATAAATCAAAGGGTGCTTTTTTAGGAATGTATAACAAACTGGTGTATTCAGTTTTACCTTCAACTTTATTGTGTCCCCAGCTAAGCGGATCTTCCCAGTCGTGGCTTACATGCTTATAAAACTCTTTGTATTCGTCCTCAGAGATTTCTGATTTGTCACGTGTCCACAATGCTGTTGCACGGTTAATGCTTTCCCATTCACCAGGAACAGCTGGAATTTTTTCACCATCTTCACCTTCAGACTCAGGTACTTCTGCCTTGTACATCTGTACTGGTGTAGAAATATGATCAGAGTATTTAGTTACGATACTGCGAAGACGCCACTCATCTGCATATTCACTTTCTTCTTCACGAAGATGTAAAATAATGTCTGTACCACGGCCTTCTTTTTCGATTTCTTGTAGCGTGTACTCGCCTTCACCTTTTGACTGCCATTCAACCGCTGTAGTCTCTCCTGCTTTACGAGTACGAACAGTCACTTCATCAGCAACAATAAATGCTGAGTAAAAACCAACACCAAATTGACCAATAAGCTGTGAGTCTTTACTTTGATCACCAGTTAAGTTTTTGAAAAATTCAGCCGTACCCGACTTAGCAATTGTGCCTAATGAGCTGATCACTTCATCACGCCTCATACCAATACCATTATCAGAAATGGTCACTGTGTTAGCGTCTTTATCTGCGCTTATACGTACGCGTAAATCTGCATCACCTTGATAAAGGTCACCGTTTGAAAGGGCTAAAAAGCGTAGTTTATCGGCTGCGTCAGATGCATTTGATACAAGCTCGCGTAAAAAGATTTCTTTATTTGAATAAAGCGAGTGAATCATTAAGTTTAATAGTTGTTTTACTTCTGTTTGAAAGCCTAATGTTTCTTTTTGTGCTGCAGTCATTTATGTATCTCCAATTTGCAAAGTGTCTGCGTTATGCACTTAATATGGGGGGAGGTGTCAGAACTTCAAGGGAAAAAAGTAAAAAAAGCTGCCAGCAAAAAACAACAATATTATAAAAAACAATATCTGTTCAAAATGGGCTAGCACAGTGTAAATGCATCGGCTTTTGAGTGCTTGGATGATGAAAGTATATATCGCTGGCATGTAACTGCAAACGCGACGCCATCTGCTCACTCTGTTCACTTTTATACAAATCGCAGCCTAAAATAGGATGCCCAATTGCATGACTATGAATACGTAATTGATGCGTTC
Source organism: Pseudoalteromonas sp. Scap03 (assembly GCF_013393115.1). GTDB lineage: Bacteria > Pseudomonadota > Gammaproteobacteria > Enterobacterales > Alteromonadaceae > Pseudoalteromonas. Next base: position 2,835,462 of record NZ_VDEU01000001.1, read on the forward strand.
GACCAGTAACGGGGGTAAATTGCACTAACGTCTTTATTGGTTGAATAAAACGCTTAAGTACTGTGTAGTGTGTTAAGGCCGCTTTGCCTGTGGTGTTACATAACTTAACACGAGGAAAATAGAGTTTGTCTTTAGCAATCGGGTAATTTATTTGTCCGTGGTTATCGCACACTTTTCCTTGTAACATAGCGACATAGCGTTTGCTTATGGTGTGACTTTGAAATTGTTGATTGAGGTTTTTTGCCGAGTCACTATTGAGTGCCACCAGCATAATCCCTGAGGTACCAAAATCTAATCGATGAGGTAACTTTGCTTCTGCAAAGGCAGCTGTTTTACCCTGTTGACCATTGACTAAGCGATAATGAACGGAATCCCAATTTAGTGGGTTTTTACCCGACAAACTCAATAAACCGCTAGGTTTATTGATCACTAAAAGCGCCTCATCTTGATAAATAATTTTTATGTGTTCATGGCAAACAGGTGCGATAAAGTCATCAACAATCACATTAGCACTTTGGGTTATTGCAGCCATACCATCCTTAAACTTTTGTTTATATTGCAATTAAAGCCAACAAAAAAGCCTACAGCATGTATGTAGGCTTTTAAAGTAAGTTCAAATAGTTAAGCTTAAAATAAACTATTCATGGCTGACTAAGCGCCTACCGCTAAATGCATGCATAAGCGTCATTCCATCGACTAAATCAAGCTCACCACCAACAGGAATACCATGAGCAATACGCGATGCACCCACATTGTTTTTGTGGCAAAGCTGAGCAATATAATGCGCCGTTGTTTCGCCTTCAACCGAAGGATTTGTGGCCAAAATGACTTCATTAATACCGCCTTGCGCGAGCTTTTGCTCGAGTACATCAAGGCCAATTTCTTTAGGCCCTATGCCATCAATCGGTGATAAATGCCCCATTAATACAAAGTAAAGCCCTTTGTATTGACCTGTTTGCTCAATGGCCAGTACATCCGTTGGCGATTCAACAACACATAAAATACCACTGTCTTGGCGTTTAGTGCTTAAGCAAATATCACACTGCGCCTGCTCGGTAAATGTGCGGCACGATTGGCAATGACCTACAGCGCTCATTGCTTTAGTCAAGGCATTACCAAGTTGAGCACCGCCTTTACGGTCGCGCTCTAATAAATGAAATGCAATACGCTGGGCAGACTTCGGGCCAATACCTGGCTGACAACGAAGTGCTTCTATCAGCGATGTTAAACTATCTGAAAGTTGCATAGTTGCTTAGAACGGCATTTTCATACCAGGTGGTAACTGCATACCGCCTGTCACTTTACCCATGCGTTCTTGCGTTTCATCGGCAACACGGCGCACAGCATCGTTACATGCTGCAGCTAATAAATCTTCAATCATGTCTTTGTCGTCTTCCATTAAGCTTTCATCAAGCTCAACACGGCGCACGTTGTGGTTACCAAGCATGGTTACTTTAACTAAACCGGCACCAGCTTCACCAACGACTTCCATTGTTGCGATTTCTTCTTGGGCTTTTTGCATGCGCTCTTGCATTTGCTGCGCTTGCTTCATCATGTTACCCATTCCACCTTTAAACATAATCGTCTCTCTTTCTTTTAATACATTAACTGGAGTATAAATAAGGGCACTGGTCGTTAATTACAATGCCTGAATACTGTTTTCGTCAATTTCAGCGCTAAATAGCTGTTGAAATTGTACTATATTTTCATCGCTGGTGATCACATCAATCGCTTGCTGGTGACGACCTGCATCAATTTTTTGTTGAATCAAATAAGGTGAGTCAATCACCCCGCTAGCAAAATCAATATTAAGCTCAACGTTGTGTCCATAAATACTTGATAACGCCACATTTAACTTTTGACGTAACATTGGCGTATCTAAGTGCTTTTGCGATTCATCCACTTCAATATGGAAATGATTGTCTTGTTTGGTAAAAATTGAATGCAATGCAAACTGGCGCATGCGTCCGCCAAGTCCCATACGCTTTATTAAATAGGCCCACTCGTCTTGTTGATGAGCAAATCTAATTTCACTAATTGGGCTTTGAAAATCATCTGGTACGGGAATACTAGGCTCTTGCTCAACAACAGGTGCTGGTTTTTGCGGGTTAATTTGCTCTAATAGCTCCGGTGCTAAATTTTCAGTAATCGTTTGATGCTTTGCTTTAAAGTCAACTTTACTCGCTGGCTTATTTGCTACCTGAGCTCGGCTCCCCTGTGCTGGGAGCTGAGGCTTTTTTTGCAGGTCATCGCTCACCTCATTATCCCATGGCGGTGGCTGCTGCGATACAGTTTGCGCTTCATTGCTCACCGGGCGACTAAATTCGGATTTTGTCGGTACTGGTTTTTCTTCAGTTGGCTTTTCAATAGCGGCACTTGAAAGCTTACCGGCACCCGAAATGTTTCTATCGCGTAAAATACGCGCTATTGCTGACTGTGCTCGCGCTTCTTGCTCACCCATTGATGACGCAGACTGTTCTGCGTTACTAGTGGCATTTGCTAACTCAGGATTAAACCCTTGATCAACAGCGCTACTCATTACATCATCGTATTGTGCGGCAATGGTTTGTTCTACATCACTGTGCTGCATGTAAGCATCATCTTCGCTTTGACGCTGCGCTTGTTCATCACTTATTACGGGGGTATCGACAATTTGAGGCTGACTTTGTACCGAACTTTGCTCAAGTTGTGTTTGGCTATTATCAGGCTGTGAAACCTCAGGCTCAGCGGCTTTTGTTGGCTGCGTTTGAGGTGTATTACTCTGCGCTGGTTTATTTTTATTTAAAATATCACGCAGTGCATTAGCACGCCCAGCACTATTTTGCTCTGGCGCAGCTTGTGAGCTAGGTTCAGGTTGATTGGTTTGCAACTGCGTAGGTTCAAATGCCAATAACCTGAGCATAATCATTTCGAACCCTAAACGAGGCTCAGGTGCCCATTGTAAATCTTTTTTGCCGTTAAGTAATAGCTGGTAATACACTTGCATTTGTTGAGCATGGGTATGCGCTGCAACATGCTCAATGTAATCGGCGTTATTGCTATCAAGCGCTGCTGCTTCAGGGACTAATTGACTCAATTGAATCACATGCGTTAGCGCAATTAAGTCATCAAGCAGCGCAATGTAATTTGGATTTCGGCTAGCGACTTGTGCAACTTCATTCATCAGTGCTGTGCCATCTTGCGCTAATAATGCCGCAAGTAAGCTCTGACTGTAATGGGTGTCCATTAAACCAAGCATGTCTTGTACAGCTTGATTTTTAATATCACCATTTGTTTGAGCAATCGCCTGATCGGTCAGACTTAATGCATCTCGCATACTACCATCGGCCGCTTTGGCAATAATACTTAGCGCATCATTATCGAAGTTAAGCTGCTCATGGGTAAGCACATGCTCAAGCTGTTGCTTAATCTCAGCTTGCGACAATGCGTTCAGATTAAACTGTAAACAGCGAGATAAAATAGTCACTGGTAATTTTTGAGGATCAGTGGTTGCGAGCAAAAATTTCACATGCTCAGGCGGCTCTTCAAGCGTTTTTAATAACGCATTAAAGCTGTGCTTTGACAACATGTGTACTTCATCGATTAGATATACTTTGTAACGTCCGCGCGTTGGCGCATATTGAACGTTATCAAGTATCTCACGCGTATCCTCAACCTTAGTGCGTGAGGCCGCATCTATTTCGAGTAAATCAATGTAGCGCCCTGCCTCTATATCAACACAGCTACTACATTGACCACATGGTGTGGCAGATATACCTTCATCACAATTTAAGCTTTTAGCAAAAATACGGGCAATGGTGGTTTTACCTACACCACGGGTTCCAGTGAATAAATAAGCGTGATGCAGTCTATTTTGAGTCAGCGCGTTTACCAACGCCTGTTTTACATGAGACTGCCCAACCAATTCATGAAAGGTTTGAGGACGCCATTTTCTCGCTAGAACCTGATAACTCATCGATTATTCGCCTTCGAATTCAACCAATTTTAAAATATTGATGCCCATTTTCTCAATGCGTTGCTCACCACCAAGCTCTGGAAGTGATACAACAAAGGCAGCATCTGTGGCGTTTCCGCCTAATTTTGCAACCAACTTGGCTGTTGCTTCAATTGTACCACCGGTCGCCAACAAGTCGTCAACTAACAAGACTTTATCACCGGCTACAATCGCATCAGTATGAAGCTCTAATGTATCTTCGCCATATTCGAGTTGGTAATCTTGGCGAATAACTTCGCGCGGTAATTTACCTGGTTTACGAACAGGGATAAAAGGAATTCCCAAAGCATAAGATAGCGGAGCACCAAAAATAAAGCCACGCGATTCAGTGCCGATAATTTTAGTAAAACCTTGGTCTTTATAAGCGTCAATAAATGCATCTATGGTTGCTTTAAACGCTTCAGGGTTTGCCATTAGGGTTGTTACATCGCGAAACATAATGCCCGCTTTAGGATAATCAGCAATTGTAGTAATGCTGTTTTTGATAATTGCTGGTGTTACTTGAGTCATAATTTTAACTGCTCAATGATTAATATTACAAAGCAGGTGATTATAACCTTAAGTGGTCGTAAATTGCGAGTTTGCGATAATTATAAAGTGTCGGGAGAGGGAAGTGATAAAAATGTAAGGCTGATGAAAAACAACAGCCTTAAAATAAAACCTGATTAAGTTAAGCTGGTGATCCAACCTAAAATGGCATTTAAACACCCTATTCCAGCAAATACGGCTAAGAATGCAAAAAAGTAAGCCGCATTGAACGGGTCTTTAAAGTCTTTATCATCTGACATGGGTACAACCTTTTATTAAGCACAACAAATAAAGGCGCTATAATAGACGATGTGAAATAATCAATAAAGAGCTTAGTCTTGATTTTTTGTCACTATAATTTGCCGCTGTGCCATAGCTGTTAAGGTACTCAGTGCCCCTTGTGTTATTTGCTCAAGATTAAATTGTGGTGCATTTTCACTAACCTGTTGGCAAACCTGCTCAAACGTACTTCCCGCTTCATTTTCAATAATAGACAGTAGCATGGCGGTCATGGCATTTGTGGCCAAAAATTGCACCTCATCACTCTCATCGCGGTAAACAACAAAGAAATACGGCTGCTCTGAAGGCTGTTGAGGTTGAAACTCTTCACTAATATGTTGCACTGGATAGTCGTAGCTTAAGTTACGCGCTGTTTTAGATAAATACAAAGGAGAGTGAGTAAGCTTATTAGCGCTTAGAGGGAGCTCACGGGGGTCAGCCTTCATTACAGACACGTCAAGCTCAATCCATTCATAATGGGCTAGCGCCAGCATAAATATCGGATCAGACTCTCTAGGTACATAGCTTGTCATTAAATAGGTAATAAATTCTTCACCTATATCTAAAAAATAAGGAGATTGGCAATCATGCTCACTAAAAAATTGACGAACCAGTAATAGCCACTGTTGATCACTATAGAGTGTTTTTAAAACTGGAAATGCCGATGAAACAAAGCCATTAATATTATTAAAAAACAGATCTCGGTAAATAGCCATTCGTCTGTCTTCAACATCGGTTGGACACGGCTGCTTATTAGGCTCTCGAATATGGGCCATAAACTCATTTTGCACATCGATAAAACTCATAATAACGACTCTTATAAAACCCTAAAATAGCAAGTACTTATTAAATTCAAACAGCTAAGCACTTTGTGCTGTTGATAACAACTTAAGGTGCTTTGCCTGTAATTGATGGATTATATCCAGCTCTTTGGTTAACACATTAATAGGCGGAATATTAAAATCTCGCTCTAGCAGTGTGGGAAAAACACCATGTGCTTGATATGCGCTATCGAGCAATTGCCAGACAGGGTCGATAACATCAGCACCATGAGTATCAATAATTAGGTCATCAGCTTCATTGTAGTGACCTGCAACATGGCAATAGGCAATTTTATTAGTTGGTAGCCCACTTAAAAACGCTTGTGCATCATAACCATGATTAATCGAGTTCACATAGATATTATTAACATCTAATAGCAGCTGGCAGTCTGCGTCTTCTAAAATAGCATTGGTAAATTCAAGCTCTGATAGCTGCTGACCAGGGGCACCATAATAAGACACATTTTCCAGCACAAGTGGTCGCTCTAATATATCTTGTACCTGCTTAACCCGAGAAACGACATGTTTTATCGCTTCTTCAGTAAAAGGAATTGGCATTAAGTCATACATATGGCCTTTACCTGAGCAATAGCTTAAATGTTCGCTATAAGCTTTAATATCGTGGTTATCAAAGAAAGATTTTAACGACTTTATAAATTCAATATCAAGCGGCTCAGGCGATCCAATAGAAAGTGACAAACCATGACAAACAAAGTGATTATTATTAGTTAACTGTTTAAATTGCTTTTCAAAGCGCCCACCTAGCTTTAACCAGTTCTCTGGAGCCACTTCCATAAACTCAATTTGTTTTGGTATAGCATGCTCAAGCTCATCTAGCATTTCTCTTCGCAAGCCTAAACCGACCATGCCAAAGTTAGGCGTTTGATTTTGAGCCATAATAAAACCTCATATTAAATAAAAAGGGCCTAATGGCCCTCTCGCTTATCTGAAAAAGAAAAGTTTAGTGGCTACCACCACATTTACCTTCGCCGCACTTGCCTTCTTTTTTGGCCTTAGCATCACCGCCGCATTTACCTTCGCCGCACTTGCCTTCTTTTTTCGCTTTAGCGTCGCCGCCACACTTGCCTTCTTTTTTCGCTTTAGCGTCGCCGCCACATTTTCCTTCGCCGCACTTGCCTTCACCAGCGTCTAATTGATAACCAGCTACCATTTGTTGAAACTCAAATGGATTAGCTTGAACATCAGTACTCGCCATACTTGCGCTGCCAACAACCACTGCGCCTAATGTTAATGCAATTGAGTTTTTCTTTATTGTATTCATTTTTAATTACCTTTTAAACTTGTTGAACATCATTATAAAAGTAGACCGGTATTAAACTAAAAACTTTCAAATTTTCTATTTTTTTTGCAAATAAGTTATTTAACTCTCTATGAACGCTAATAAGCGTTTTATGAATTTATGATTTACAGGTAAACTGGCGCTCCTTTTTTAGTAATACATTAATCACACTATGAAACTTATTTTAGCACCCATGGAAGGTGTCGTTGACTTTAAAATGCGGCAACTCCTCACCGACATAGGCGGCTTCGATCTTTGTGTGACCGAATTTATCCGTGTTGTAGATACTTGCCTTCCAGATAAAGTATTCCACCGTTATTGCCCTGAACTTAAAAATGCGGGACTCACTCGTAGCGGTACTCCGGTTCGTATTCAGTTATTAGGCCAAGTAGCCGACGTGTTAGCAGAAAATGCTGTAAAAGCAATTGGCTTAGGCTCTCATGGCGTTGATTTAAACTTTGGTTGCCCCGCAAAAACAGTCAATAAAAGCAAAGGCGGTGCTGTATTACTCAAAGATCCAGAACATATGTACTCGATTATAAAAACGGTAAGGGATGCCGTTGATGATGAGTATGAGGTAAGTGCTAAAATTCGCTTAGGTTTTGATGATGATAGTAATAGCCAAGAAATTGTCGATGCCGTTGTTAGCGCTGGTGCTAACAGCATTGCAATACATGCAAGAACTAAACGCGATGGCTACAATCCACCCGCCTATTGGGAAAAAATTCCCCCTTTGGTCAAAGATAAAAAAATTGCAGTGGTCGCCAATGGCGAAATTTGGCAAATAGAAGATGCTCTTTTATGCCAAAAACGCAGTGGTTGTCGTGATTTGATGATTGGTCGTGGCGCCCTTTCACATCCTGATCTCGCAAGAAAAATTAAAGCGCAAGTTAATAACGAAAGCTACAACGAGCTCACTTGGGAGAATATTTTACACCATATTATTCATTCATCTATGCACCAAACAGCTAGCAAAGATAATAAATATTTTGCATCTCGAACAAAGCAATGGCTTGGTTATTTAAAACGCCAATATCCACAAGCTGGGCTATTATTTGATGAAATTCGTCGTTTAAAAGCAAAGGATGAGGTAGCCGAAGTATTAAAGAAATATGCGAAAGCGCCACAATTTGATGCAAATCATAACACCTAAACAAATCTAAATAGATAATAGCAGTATCACTACAAATTAACTTAAGGGTTATACTGCTAATGCATCATCAGCAACGACTAAACGATGAAATAGAAAGTGTTAAAGCAACGATATTAGGTTTGTTGTCACAATCAACTCACCCTACACATCAAAACTTGTTCTGCATCCTAACCCAAACATCTAATGAAGAGTGGCTTGATTTAGCAGCTCAACAATTAGGTAATGAGTATAATCCGTTAATTGAACGAATGAACAAGCTTGAAGCAGCAATTAGTCAAATAGATATTGGTCAATATGGCTACTGCTGTGACTGTGAAGAGAAAATATCAGAGCAGCGCTTAGAAAGAGACCCTGCTGCTCAGCGGTGTGATAAGTGCGCTAAGTAGTAGCGCACTTAAGTTTAATTGAGTAATTGCGGTGCAAAACTAAATGATTGCCCTGGATAAAAAATAATATCCTCAACTAATATCCTCGCATCTTCTTCACTAATATTTAAACGTTTTAGTAAATTTAAGCGCGCTTGCGATAATGTCCACGCGTGGTAATGCACCCCAAGATCAGTTTCCATCATCGCTAAATAGAGCCGCTTATTTGCAGCCGTTAATTGCTTATTGTTAGCACGTTGAGGTAATAGCATGTAACCCGTTGACCAATCTAAACCTAATACTTGCGTTTTTTTTAAAAATGTTTCGCTAAGCTGCGATACATCAGAGATACCCACCGTTATTAGCTCGGTTGAGCTTTGCATTGTTTTAAATTTACTATCTATAAGGCTTAGCCACTCAAGCGGCGAAAGTACATCATTTGCAAAATAATTTAGTTTACTTTGGTACCACTGGCTGCCATTTGCAAGACCAGACAACCCAATGCTGCCTCTGGGCTTATACTGCGTTAAGTAATTATTTAATACACTCAGAGACTCATTAAGCTCAATAGGTGTGTCAGTACTATTAATTGCTTGCTGCACATAGTGCTTTAAATAATTATGCTCTATTTTATTAAGCTTTAAGTTACTTTGCTCAGCGGCTTGTAGCTGTGATTTAACAAATATCAGCCACTGCTCAATGTTTTTATACTGAGCATCATTTTTAACTATCGAAAGCATGTTTGATAACACATCAGTGTGTGCAGGCCATGCAAAATAACGCTCTGGAAACCGCTCAGCAATCACCAAATAATTTACTTGATGGGTTTGCGCAGAAGATAACTTCATTTGCATTAGCTGCTGGTAAATAGCGTGGCGACGCGCTAAATATGAATCAGTAAAAGGCAGTTGTTCGTTACTGAGCCCTGTACTGTTTAAGTTCTTTTGTGCACTTAAAGCCGTATTAAGTGATATTAACGCGCTTTGTGCCTCTTCATAAGATGAAAACAAATCAGCTGGCTTTGAGCATGATGCTAAAAGCAAACAAAAGAGCAATGAAATAATAGGCGTTCTGTTCATGTTAATTCCAATAAAAAAAGCCCCAATGGGGCTTTTTAAAAATACTAGAGTACATTAAATATTAAATTTTAACACCGTTGCGAGCGGCTTTATCTTTAATATATGTAGCCCAACCTTTTGCAAATCTACGTGTGGTTGGATCGTCCATAGCTTTAGTAATAGCGGCATGTGCTTGCTTATACTTGCCTTGGTAGTAAAACGCTTCAGCTAGATCTGAATATATAGTACCTTTTTTGTCAGAGCCAAGCTCTAACGCTTTGTTCAAACGAACAACGGCAGCACTAAATTTTTCAGATTGTAGAAGTAATGAACCGGCTTTGCGATAAAGCTCAGCGTCATTATCAAATTTAGCAGCTTCTTCGTAGTACTTAGCAGCCTTCTCTATATCTTTCGAACGATGGTAGTTACTAGCAATCGCACTCATGTTTTGCTTAGTGCGTTTAACTTTTTCTTCTTTAACGGCCTTTTCAAGCGTTACAGCTGCTTTATAAGGAATTTCATTTAAAGAATAGAAATTAGCTAGAACTTTGTATTCAACTTCGTTTTCAAAGTAACCGTTCTTGTAAGCAACTTCCATAGTTGCTAGGCCTTTTTTGTATTCTTCGGTTTGTAAATAATACTTACCTAAGCCTACCCAAGACTTTTTGTCTTCAGGCCATACACGAACGATTTCTTCAGCGACTTTAACCATATTTTGATATTGCTTTTGCTCAAAATAGGCAGCTAATTTAAGTTGATAAGGAGCTTTATTAGGCTCTTTTGCTAACTTAATTGCTTTGTTTGCCGGCTCGAGAACCTCATTAAACTGTTTAAGCTCATAGCTTGCTTGCGCAATACGAGTGTAAACTTTTGGGTCTTCTTCGCCTGTAAAGTCCATCCAATCAGAATATGCTTGCTTTGCGGCATTGTACTGTTCAGTACCTGCATACATGTCACCTAAGGTTTTTAAACCTTGAGCCTGATCGGCAAAGTTTAATACATCTGGTGCAATCGCTGCTTTCATATACTTAATAGCGACTTTGTACTGCTCTTTTTGAGCATACATGCTGCCTAAGTAACGATTAACAGTTGCTTTGTCAAAGTCGTTAGACGGATCTAACTCTTTTAATAAAGCAATTGCACCATCAACATCATCTTCATTATACAAATCAAACGCTTTAATTACTTTTTTACCAGTACGTTCGCCCATGATTTTAGTTTTTGCTTTCTTACGCTCTTCAATTTTCGCGTAATCTGGCGCCGCTAAAACAGGTGCAGTTAATGCTGCACCTGACACAGACATAAGAATTGCAAGTGCAGTTACTTTAGAAAAATTTCTCATTACTCGCCTCCTTAGTTGCCTTGGTTAAGTTTAAAGTCTAGTTGAACTTGTAAACCAACTTGCTTTTGTGGTTTGCCGTCAATGATCTTAGGACGGTATTTCCACTTGCGCAATGCACGTTTAGCTTCACGGTCAAAGATACGTTTTGGATCTGCGTCGATTACATCAACGTCAGTCACACCACCTAACTCATCAATTGTGAATGAAAGTTGAACCCAACCTTCTTTACCATCACGTGCTGCTTGTGTTGGATATTTTGGTTCAATACGAACGATCGGTGTCGCATCACCATCTCGTCCAAATGCACCTGGACCACTCAGTCCACCAGCCGTGCTTCCCACATCGATGCTTGGCATATTAAACGACAAACTCGTACTTGGGTTGCTATTTTCCGGCTGTGGCGGCTGCGGTTTAGGCGGCTGCTTTGGCGGTGGCGGAGGCGGAGGCGGTACACGCTTCCTCTCCTGCACCTTAGATTCAGGCGGATTCGTCATAATTTCGACTATGATCTGCTCTTTTTGTTCCGTATTACGGTCAGCCCCACCAGAGATGAGGTATGCCATGAAGTAGAACAAGCCGAAAGTAACTGCCCCACCTGCAATCAGTGAAAACAGAAAACGAATCATTACTGATCTCCAGCTATTGAAATTCTCAGGTTATCACCTGTCGCTTTAATCTGGTCCATAACTTTAACCACTGTGCCATGTTTTGCTTCTTTGTCAGCTTGCAAAATTACAACATCTGTAGGTTGTTCTGCTAATAAACTTTCAATTTTTGCTGAAACACGTTCAACATCAACTTGCTGTTTATCAATCCAGATTGCACCGTCATTACGAATAGCAATAAAAATATTAGCATTTTTTTGCTTCGTAGCTTGGGCAGCTTTTGGTTTATTGACCTCGATACCAGCCTCTTTAACGAACGATGTAGTTACGATAAAGAAAATAAGCATGATAAATACGATGTCAAGCATTGGCGTCATATCTACCGCTGCTTCTTCTTCTTCACGAAAACGTTGTTTACGTGCCATATTTAATTCTCTCTCTAGTGATGAGGCATACTATCTACAAGTTTGGCTTTCACCATTCTCGCTCTTGCCTCAAGGCGTGAGCTAAAGAATACCCCAGATAGTGCCGCAACCATTCCAGCCATTGTTGGGATTGTTGCCATTGATATGCCTGATGCCATTAAACGTGCATTACCTGTACCTTGGGTTGCCATGGTTTCAAAAACCGCGATCATACCCGTAACAGTGCCAAGTAAGCCTATTAAAGGACATACAGCTACTAATGTTTTAATCAACAACATACGCTGATCTAATTTTTCAGACGCTTCAGAAATCCATGCTTCACGGATTCTGTGTGCGTACCAAGACGTAGTGTCTTGGCGGGCATCCCACTTGGCTACAATATCCTTCGTTAAACGAGGAAATTCAGCAAGTAGGAACCAATAGCGCTCAATCATTAAAACCCACATAAGAAAGAGTGCTATCGCGACCACGTATAAAACCTGGCCGCCTGTGCCAACAAAATCCCTGATAGATTCCCAGATCTCCATCAGGACTAGCATTAGGCTTTCTCCTTCTCCGCGTGAGTCGCGATGATACCCGCGCTTTGCTCATCAAGGATGTGTAATACCGACTTACTACGACCTGCAACAATAGAATGAAGTAGGATAAGTGGTAGAGCTGCAATTAGACCTAGCGCTGTAGTTACAAGTGCTAGAGAGATGTTACCAGCCATGATCTTCGGATCGCCCGTACCGAACAATGTGATTGTTTGGAACGTTAGGATCATACCGATTACCGTACCTAGTAGACCTAGTAATGGTGCGATAGCAGCAAGGATCTTGATGATGTTAATACCCGCTTCGATGCGTGGCGTTTCACGAAGAATCGCTTCATCCAGTTTAAGCTCAAGGTTTTCAACATCTTGGTTTTTGTTGTCAGAGTACACTTTAAGAATACGACCCAGTGGGTTATTTGTATTCGGTGTAGACAAGTTCTTAAGCTGACCTTTGATCTTAGAAGTAGTAAGCGCTAAATCAACGAAACGTACTAAGAAGATTAAAAGACCTACAACAAGTAATACTGTGATGATGTAACCAACTTCAGCACCTTGCTCGTAGTACTCCATAAGAGACTTTTTCTGAGTGTTAATACGTAAAATTGCACCACGTGTAGGATCCACGTACACGCCAGCATAGTTATCAGCTGAAGTACCTTCTAAATCAGAAATACCTTTAAGGATATAGCTGTCAGGTTGCTTACCTAGAGGCTGAATAGATTTAGTCTCTGGTGAGTAGATTAAGTATCCGTCGTCTGTAACTAAGTTGAAGTTACCGATACGTGTTACTTTTTTCATAGACGGGTTACCGTCAAGACCAGCAACTTCAGTTTCAAACGTTGAAACTTTTGCTGATTCAGTCATTTCTGTTTGAAGTGAAATCCAAAGTTCTTCTAGTTCACGAACAGTTGGAAGTTCTTTAGCTGCTGCTAATGAACGAAGTACTTCAGCACGACCTGGTTTTTCAGCACTTACTAAAGATGCTTCAATTGAACCAATCGCGTCAGCTGCTGCACGACGAACAACACCAAACATTTCACCTAACGTACCTTGAGCGTTTTGAAGAGCTTGCTCTTTTTCCGCTAGAGTATTTTCGTTTTGTGCATATTCTTTGCTAAGACGATCACCACGTGCTTTTTCAGCAGCTAGTTGGCTTTTCGCTTTGTTAAGTAACGCTTGCTTATCAGCACGATCTGACAAGAACTCTTGTTCACGTTGCTTATTGATTTTTCCTTCAGAGATACGCTCTTGCTTTACTTGCTCAAGAATTTTATCTAAAGCGTCAGTATTTGCATGTGCATTAAGCGCGGTACCGGCAGAAACAGACAGTACTGCTGCAACAGCAAAACCTTTAAATAGTTTCTTCATTATTGATTACTCCGCGCCAAAAATTGGTAGTTTAACAAGTTCTAGTGTCGCTTGCTTACGTGCCATACGGATCACTTCTTTAACAGGTTTTAGGTATTCTTCACCTAATTCTTTCCACTGTTTAGTGTTGTTATCCCACACCCAAGCGTGTTTTAGATCGAATGATTGCGCTACGTAAGTAATACGACCTAAACGACCGATATCTACGTTAATGCTACGACCATCAACATCTAAAGTACCTTGAGAAGCAGTTACAGCTGAGCTGTATGCTGTTTCAACAGTGTACGCTTCAAGAACCTGACGGAACTTTTCAGACGTTGTTACAGATGCAGATGCCATGATCTCACGTAATCTTTCAACGCGTCCAAGACGAGTTTCAAGGTTAAATGGAACGTCCGCTTTGATGAATTGCTCAAGCGTATCGATCATGCGATACATCAAAGGCACAACGTTTTGTTTAGTGTTATCGATAGTCGCGATTTGACGATCGAACGATGCGATAGACGCGTTTTGGTCTGCGACCAAACGTGCTACGTGATCGTTGTACACTTTCATAAGTTCAGTCTCATCAACGATGCTACGGTACTCAGCGATTAGCTCCTGAGTTTGACCATATACATTGTCAATTTTAGTTTGAGACTTAACCGCAGCCTTTTGAATTGTTTGACCTGCTTTTTGCACGTCATTCAAAGGATCTGCAATCACATTGCTGCTTGCAAATGCAAAAGCGCCAACCAACGCAGTTGCTACAAGACTCTTTCTGATTTTAACAGACATAGTTCCCAACCAATTAAGTAATGTTACTTTTATAATTTAATTATCAACCCGCTAAGGGGAAGACAACCCTGATATCTTTTAATAGATATCAACTTACCAATAATGCTAAATGCATCATGTCATGTCAACTTCATGTTTAGCATAACCTATAAATAAATCAGCTTGTTTGTAAGATATTTACTGGGCTTGAACAAAAAAATTAACATTATTATAACTAACGTGATAAACACAATTTCTGCAAGCCCTGATATAGTAAGAATAACGATAACCACCACTGTTAATGTAAACAAAAATATAACATTTAAAATTAACTTAATCGTTGCTGAAAAAAAATTAAAAATAAGCTAATTTTCTGTCCCGAATATTCATTTCGAAGGTTTTTTAACGCTTTTTACACAAAAAATACAGCTAATCGTTATTATTAGGTTATTCATCGCATAATAATAATGACGTGCAGATTTAATAAAAAGCAATACAAAGGAGGGGAAGGTGATTACAAAAAATCATTTTTATTAACACCTGTGTTTTTTATCTTTATTAGCCTAAAGGCCTTATCCATTTTTAATATTTTTCCAAGCCCCAACCTCAACCTTAAGCAGTTATATCATCTCTGAAGGATTAGAGTCAGATAGACTAATCGTAAGATTAAATAAAGAATCTTTAATGCCCGATAGAATATTTAAATCATCAAGGTTTAAATTAATTAGATAGATAGATAGATAGATAGATAGATAGATAGATAGATAGATAGATAGAAGTTTGACTGAAGAAAGATATAAAAAGGAATGGTTTAGAAAGTTCAAAAAGTTTTGCACATTTTAATGAATTATGGTGAAACAGGTTAGTGCTTCACCACGATGAACTTAGGTTCACATAATAAATTATGCTACTTCTACGTTCTCAGCTTCTGGGCCTTTTTGACCTTGCTTGATGCTGAAAGTCACTGCTTGACCTTCGCTAAGAGTGCGAAAACCAGAACCAGTGATTGCGCTGAAATGTACAAACACGTCAGGACCATTTTCTTGTTCAATGAAACCAAAGCCTTTAGCTTCGTTGAAAAATTTTACTTTACCAGTAACCGACATACTAAATTTTCCTGTAAGTCAATAATTAAAATTCAGCCATATTATTATGGCAATATCCTCCCTGAGTCAATGCCCAAAAAACTGGAGGTGATAGTACAGGAAGAAGTAATAACCAAACCGGTAACCTTAAACGCAGCACAATACCGTAATTCAATACGCAAAAACTCAAAGCCAATTAAGGTTAACACATTAATATTTTTTTAGCTCTATTAATTGGGATTTATTTTTGAAGATTCATCGATTTATTACTTTCTTTGTAAGTTTCTAATTTTTAACGGGATAAACAGTTCATAATTTGTGTTTTTTATAAACAGAGTGTATTTTTTTAAAATATTGCCGATCTGCACAGCTTTTTGCTAACTTAAAATAAAAAAACCACCTTAGTTTTAGGTGGTTTTAAATTCTAATTATTTAACTTGCCAGTCAATAACACTATCTGCTTTGATTGGTACAACTTCTGAGTCCCCTAGCGAATAACTTGCTGGCACTGTCCAAGGTGCTTTCTCTAAGGTAATAGTGTCTTTATTACGCGCTAGACCATAAAAATCTGGGCCGAAGTGACTTGCAAAGCCCTCTAACTTATCAAGCGCCCCTGCCTCTTCAAAAGCTTCAGCATAAAGTTCAATAGCTGCGTGCGCAGTATAAGCACCCGCACAGCCACATGCTGCCTCTTTTTTGTCTTTGTAATGCGGGGCTGAATCCGTGCCTAAAAAGAATTTTTTACTACCACTTGTAGCTGCCGCCATGAGCGCTTGTTGATGAATATTACGCTTTAATATAGGTAAGCAATAATAATGTGGGCGTATACCCCCTGCTAGCATATGGTTGCGGTTATATAACAAATGATGAGCAGTAATTGTAGCTGCTACATTAGCCGAAGCATTTTCAACAAACTCTACCGCATCTTTTGTTGTTATATGTTCAAGGACAATTTTAAGCTCAGGAAAATCTGCGACAACGTCGCCTAAAATAGTATCTAAAAACACTTTTTCACGATCGAATATATCAATAGAAGAGTCAGTAACTTCACCATGTACGAGTAAAAGCATGCCAACTTCTTGCATTGCTTTTAATACTGGATAAATATTTTTTACTGATGTTACACCAGAATCTGAGTTAGTTGTTGCGCCCGCTGGGTAGAGTTTAGCTGCAAAAATTTTACCTGTCGCTTTTGCTTTTTTTATTTCATCAGGCGTCGTTTTGTCGGTAAGGTAAAGCACCATTAAAGGTTCAAACTGCCCTTGAGGTTTTGCAGCCATAATTCGCTCTCGATACGATAATGCGGTTTCTGTACACGTTGCTGGCGGAACTAAATTTGGCATAATAATCGCGCGGCCCATATAGCGGCTAATATCACGCACCGTATCTTTTAACTGATCTCCATCACGTAAATGAACATGCCAATCATCGGGTCTAGTAATCGTTAAAGTTGTCATTTTGCTCGTCATCGTAAAGTCCTAATGCTTAAGTTAACTGATCATAGGCATATGGTGATTTCGAGTAAAGGGCTTATTAGAAATAATCCTTAGATACTACATTTAAAGTTAACTTTACACTTCATGATTCTCATTTAACGTTTTATTTTGTAGAAACGTTAATATTAGGTTAACGTATGTACCTTTAATAATTATAAGGCCTCCCAAAGCTGCCTATGTCGAATACTATCGATACCACTAAAGCGCTCGAAACTAAAACGGATCAGTTGAGTATAATCAATCAGTTCTCATCAAGTTTATTGCAACTGAATACGTTAGAAGCGCTTTTTAGTTACGTCACCACACAAGTTGTTAATCGACTTGGGTTTGTAGATTGTGTTATCTACTTAGCAGATGACAGTCAGTCTTTGCTAAATCAAGTAGCTTCTATGGGTATTAAAAACGGGCATATCAGTTATCAATCTGAGCGAAAAATCATTCGCTTTAGCGAAGGCATTACAGGTTATGCAGCATCTACAGGCCAAGCTTTAATAATTGGCGATGTAACTAAAGACAACCGTTACATAGCTGATGAGCGCCCGGCTCAATCAGAAATATGCGTACCCTTGATATACAAAGATCGTGTCCTAGGGGTTATAGATTGTGAGCACCCAATAAAAAATTACTTTACTAGTTCACATTTAGAGATTTTAACCACCGTAGCTCACTTACTAAGTGCAAAAATCAATCAAGTGAATACCGTTAATAGCTTGCAAGACACTGTTATGCAGCTAAACAATGCACAAAAATTAGAAAGCAGCCTATTGCAAATAGCTAATTTAACTTATAAAGCACAAAATTTAGACACCTTCTTTCAATCTTTGCATGCGATTATTGACAGCTTATTGACTGCGAGTAACTTTTTTATTGCGCTGTACGACAAAAAAGAAGACGCGCTCGACTTTGTTTATACTGTTGAAGGCGGTGTACAAACAAATACCCACAAAGTTATTTCAAAAGAGCAACTAAAAGAAACAGCCTCTTACTATTTGCTGATTAATGAACGCCCACTGTTACTCAATAAACAGCAATACTTTGAACATATTGCACAAGGCCATTTTAAGCTAGTAGGTGAACAAGCGGATTCATGGCTAGGCGTGCCTTTTAAAGTTAATGAGCGCATGAGTGGCGTTATTGTCGTGCAAAGCTATGACAATCAACATTATTACAATGAACATGATAGCTCGTTGCTAACCTATGTAAGTCGACAAATAAGCATGGTTATAGATCGGCATTTAGCTCGTCAAGAGCTTGAGCACAAAGCGCTGCACGATGAGCTAACTGGGCTTGCAAACCGGTCGCTATTAATAGAAAGGATGAAGCATGCAATTTTACGCCTAAATCGCGCAAAAAAAGGCACTTTTCATGCCCTGCTCTATCTGGATTTTGACCGCTTTAAAAGTATTAATGATTCATTAGGCCATGAAGTAGGCGATCACTTTTTAATTGCTATATGTAAGCTTATTACTAAAACCGTTCGCAATACCGATACTTTCTCTCGCTTAGGTGGCGATGAGTTTGCTATTTTCATGGAAAATCTTAGTCATCGTGATCAAGTAAACGTTGCCCTGACTCGTATTAAAACGGCACTATCTGAACCCGTTAATATTGATGGCCATTTACTGCAACCGTCCACCAGCATTGGCGTAGCATTTAGTGACAACGTAAATGATGAAGCATTTGTATTATTACAACAATCCGATGCGGCTATGTATGAGGCAAAATCATCAGGACGTGGTCAAGTTAAGTTTTTTAATAATGTGATGCGTAATAAGCTAAAAACGCGTGCAGATCTTGAAAACGACTTACAGCACGGTATTGAGCATAATGAATTTGAACTGTATTTTCAGCCTATATTTACTATTAACAGTAGTGAAGTTATAGGGTTTGAAGCTCTTGTACGTTGGCATCATCCAAAGAAAGGGTTTGTATCACCGAGCGACTTTATTCCAATTGCAGAAAAGACCGGGCAAATTACTAACTTAGACTTGCATTTACTCGACCTCGCAGCGCAACATATTGCTTTGTGGCAACAACAAGGTCATCGCTTTTTACGTGTCACGGTTAATGTATCGTCTCGACACTTTGCCAGCTTAGAGTTTCTAGAGCAGCTCCATGAAATTTATAAAAAATACCAACTACCATTAGGCTCATTGTGTCTTGAAATAACAGAGTCGGGGTTAATTGAAAATTTAGAATTAGCGACGCAAATTATACAGGGATTATCGCCTTTAAAAGTATTGCTTTGCCTAGACGATTTTGGCACTGGCTACTCTGCCTTAGGTTACTTGCATCAACTGCCTATTCATGTGCTAAAAATTGATAAAAGCTTTATTGATAATTTAAAAGCTACTGCTAACCCGTTAATAGATGCTATTTTAACCTTGGCTATTTCTTTAGATCTTATTGTTATAGCCGAGGGAATAGAAACCGCTGAACAACTTACTATTTTACAAAAAACCCAATGTGATTATGGGCAAGGCTTTTTAAAATCAAAACCGGTTACAGCAAAAGAGGCTATTTCACTAATACACACCCCTCTTTAATAGGCTAAGCACAGCTGGAATTTACAATCTCAAGTATTCAGGATTAAACTGACCGCTGTGCTTACTCGCTCTAATACTCTTAAATAATTTAACCCGGTTTGTAAGAGCGTACCAATTAAGCCTTGATGCTAACCTTAACAAAATGTTTTACAACAACACAGTAATTGTTAAACACATAACTTATTCCATAACCAAACTCACCCTACTCTGTTTTTAATTTCTGTTTAACTATTCAACCTAATTTATATAATTCACCGATATAAAAATTCATTACAAATTTTTAGATAATATTAGGGCCTATTGATTTCACAATCATCGACAAGCACCCATTTAACACCTTAATTTAACATGAGCTAAATTCAACAACAAACAAATAACAAAACATCATCTGACTGTGTAAAGTTAATAAATTTAATGTTTGCAGTAAAAAACACACCAAATCTAATTGTTATAGCCATCTAGACGTTGAAACGATTTTTAGATAGGCGTAGTATGTAGTTAATCTAAGCAATACTCACCACAGCCATGAGATTTATTAAAGATGATTGACATTAAACACCTAAAAACTATAGCGACCCTCAAAGAAACGGGATCGTTAGTTAATACAGCCCGCGAGCTATTTTTAACTCAGTCAGCTTTATCGCATCAGATTAAAGATTTAGAAAATAAATTAGATTGCCAGTTGTTCGAACGAAAAACTCAACCAGTCCGATTTACACCTCAAGGTATGTTATTACTTGAATTGGCACACGAAATATTACCTAAGTTAGAAGCAACTAAATGCCGATTAAAGGAAAGTTTAAATCAGCCAATCTCACAACTGCGTCTAAGTGTTGAATGCCATGCATGCTTTCACTGGTTATTGCCTACTATTAAAGAATTTAATAATTTCTGGCCTGACATAAAGATTGATTACGAGCGTGGTTTTAGTTACGACGCCATCCCAGATTTATTAAATGATGAATTAGACCTAGTGCTTACATCAGATGTGCGTGAACCCGACAAACTAGAATACGCCCACCTATTTGACTTTAAACTTAAGCTAATAGTGGCGCCGGATCATGACTTAGCTAAAAAAGCCTACGTAACTGCGCTTGATTTAAAAAACGAAACTATTATTTCTTACCCTATTCCGCGTGAGCGCCAAGATATATTTAAGCATTTTATTCAAAATGCACGTTTTGACGGCACGCTTAAAACAGTTGATCAAGGCTTACTTATATTTCAATTAGTCAGTGCAGGTATGGGGGTAGCGGCCCTACCCGACTGGCTAGTTACCCCTTATGAAAGCCAGGGGTTAATTAAGTCAATTCCATTGGGCGCACTGGGTTTAACCCGCCCGATGTACTTAGCGATGAAAAAAGAGATGAAAGACAATCCAGTTTACCGTCACTTTTTAAACACCTGTAAATTAAATAACGGTCGATAAATCTTAAGCTTATGAGTAACATATTGGTAAATATATTCAACTGTGTTACTCATTATGTTTGAACTTAAAAAAATACTGGGCGGCTTACTTATGCCGTTACCTTTACTGGGCTTGCTTAGTCTGATACTACTTATTTTTGCACTCAAACAACGAAAGCGTGTTATTACCTTATCTTTTTTGAGTCTCGCAACCTTATTACTTGCCAGCACGCCTTGGTTTGCCAACTTATTGATTAAACATAATCAACCTACTTCATTGGCTTTTAATTTCCTTAAGCACCCCAAAATAGACAAAATTGTGGTGCTTGGCTGTGATATAAACCCTAACCCGGCACTCAGCGCTAACAGTCAGCTAGGAAATTGTGCATTAACACGTTTAGTGGAAGGCATTAGGCTCGCAAATATATATCCGCGAGCTCAGCTAATTGTATCGGGTGGGGGTTATGAAAAAATCACCAACAGCGCACTCATGTATAAAACGGCAATTAGCTTGGGTATTAATAAAAATCGTATTGTACAAAATCCAAACGCAATGGACACAGCGCAAGAAGCCGCATTTTTAGCCTCAAAACTTGTCGACTATAATACCGCTTTAGTTACCTCTGTAAGTCATATGCCCAGAGCAATAAATTTATTCAATGCACAAGGTGTCGCAGCAATCCCAGCAGCAACTGACTACCACAACTTTGCCGCTTACCCGCGGTACAAGCAACTCATACCCAACGCAAAAGCATTATTAGTGGTAACTCAATTTGCCCATGAAGTTGTCGGTGATGCATGGATAAAAATACGTCGTACAATAAATCCGGAAGCTCTTTGATTTATTAAATCTTTATTTAGCTAAATATATTATCCCCCTGAAAAACTGCGGTAATTAGTTTATTAACAGGGGGTATTAAAAAATAAAAAACACGATTAGCTATAAACAAGCCTATATTTGTTATTGTTGATGGGTTTTAACCTCTGCAGCCTGGTTCCAAAGACGATACAGTGTGAGCAAGAATACACAAAGAAATAATAAACTGAGGGCTGTTAGGTTCTCAACCCCTAAAGAATCAAAGGTAGCGCCAAAAGTAAAGCCTCCACCAACTAAAACAACGACCCAAACCAGTGCAGAGCATGCGTTTAATAGGCTAAAACGGCGCCAACTAATCGAGGTGAGCCCAATCGGTAGAGCACCAATAGTACGAAGCCCTTTTGGATACCGATATAAAAAAATGTAGGCAGTGCCATAACGATTTGCAAGCTCAGTGGCTCTTTTAAATAACCGACCTAGTCGGTTTGGCTTTTCAAGCCATGTAGTGCCATATGTTCTTGCGAGAGCAAATCGTAATTCATCCCCCAAATATCCGCCCGTAAAAGCTACCAGAGCAACATAACCAACATCAAGTGCACCGGTATGTGCAGCATAGCCTGCAAATAAGGGTAACCACCCACTTTTTAAAGCACAATAACCAAAAAGTAACAAATAAACCAACAACCCATATTGCTGTATTAAATCCAACATGCCTTCCATTTTATACCTTTATGTTGAATTGCCTGGCGGCGAGAAAATAACATTTTAATTTAAACGGGATAATTGCAGCGAAAGATCTGTTATGTACCAATGCAATAGAAGCTTCCTTTGGCTTGATAAAGTAGTTAGTTTTTTTTGAATATTTTAAATAACCTACTCAGGATAAATGATGAGTAGGTTATATTAATGACATTGCTTTTACAGCAAGCGTTTACACTGGGTTATCTATATCAATAAATGTTACGTCAAAACTATATTGCTCTGCGAGAAGCTCTCCCAGCGCTTTAATACCGTATCGCTCAGTGGCATGGTGGCCTGCAGCAAAAAAGTCGATATTTTGTTCACGTGAACTGTGAATAGTTTGCTCTGATGCCTCACCGGTTAAGTAAGCATCTAACCCCTGCTCGGCTGCTAAGTCAATATACCCTTGCCCACCACCAGTGCACAGCGCAATGGTTTCAATTTTATCATTACGCACTAAACTTGTCAGTGGCTCGCGATTGAGTACTTGGCCTATTTTTTTAGCAAATTCGCACCCCGTTATCGGCGTTTTTAACCGTCCTCTCATTGCGACACTGTTGTTAATTGGCTCTAAACCCACCTCAATTTCAATATCCAGTAATTGCGCTAGTTGAGCGTTATTGCCAATTTCAGGGTGAATATCTAATGGCAAATGATAAGCAAATAAATTAATGTCGTTAGCTAAAAGCGCAGCCACACGACGTTTTTTCATGCCAGTAATTGGTTGCGACTCACCTTTCCAAAAATAGCCATGGTGTACCAAAATAGCATCGGCATTTTTTTCAATGGCGGCATCAATAAGTGCTTGGCTTGCTGTAACACCGGTTACTATGGTGCGTATCTCATCTTTACCTTCTACCTGAAGCCCGTTTGGACAAAAATCGTTAATGGTTTCTGGTTTCAATAACGTGTTTAACAGTTGATTAAATTCTCTACGTTGCATACTACTTACCTTACTTTGCACTGAATTTTGTACAAATTTTGGCGGTTATGCGCTAAAAATGAAAGGAAAATCGCAAAAAATTGAAAAACAGTTCTAAAATAGGTATAAATACCTCTTCTTTATCTGTGAAAACAACGTATAGGGTCTCTGATGAGCAAACTAGACAAAACAGAAGTGTTATCTGCCTTTGAAGCTGCATATGAAGCTGCCAACGGTAAAAAACCTGAAATAACAACTAAACCTGGCTGGTACAGCGTTGATGGTGGCAAGAATATGCGCCTAGCTGATGTAGCAGAGCTGACTAAAGAATTAAGCTCTGGAAAGTCTACAAAAAAAGCTGCAGTAAAAGCACCCGCTAAAAAAACTAAAAAAGCTGCTCCTGTAAAAGCACAGAAAAAAGCGCCTTTCACCGTGATCACTGAGAACGAAGAAGGTTACACAGCAGAAGAGCTTTGGATAGTAGAGCTTGCTCGTAAAGATCACGACTGTCGCCTACCGCGCGGTGTAGTGTAATTTACTGAGTGCTCAGTTTAAAAGAAACCGCGTTAAGCGGTTTTTTTTATGCCCGTCACTTGTTATTAACTACATAATAATTAATCTGAGCTCTAGCTGTTTAGATAAATACAGCATAAAAAAAGCGACCGACTAGCCGCTTTTTTATCAGTAAGCCTATACATTATTCAAAAAATAATGGGGCACGTTGTTTTTTACCAACTTCGTTCATCGTTGCTGCGTCGAACAAGCGGCCGTTGATCATGGTGTAATCAATTTTGTCTGAATCGCGGATGTTTTTCAGTGGGTCGCCATCAATAACCATTAAATCTGCCAGTTTACCGACTTCTAATGAGCCTACGTTTTTATCTAAACCTAGGTATTTAGCAGGATCGAGCGTTGATGCTCGAATAGCCTCAAGCGGCGTCATACCACCTTGAGCAAACATCCACATTTCCCAGTGCGCACCTAAACCTTCACGCTGACCATGTGCACCTAAATTAACCAGTACACCTAAATCTTGTAGTTCAGCTGCCACACGTGCATTGTTAAAGTGGTTATAGTGATGATCAGGCGCTTTAACACGACGCATTGAACGTGGTAATAATTGATTTTTTGGCACAAACTTGCTCAATCGAGGATGATTCCACACATCAGTTTTATCGTACCAGTAGTTTTCACCCCAAATACCGCCATAGGCAACCACCAATGTAGGCGTATAACCTACATCACTTTGTGACCACAACTGCTTAATATCATCATAAATATGTTCAACCGGAATGGAATGCTCAATCCCTGTATGCCCATCAACCACCATACTCAAGTTATGTTGTAATAATGAGCCCCCTTCTGGCACTACCATCATTTCAAGTTCACGACCAGCCTCAATCACTTGCTGACGCTGCTCTCTGCGAGGTTGGTTATAAGACTTAACACTAAACGCCCCTACTTTTTTCAAGCGTTCTAAATGAAATTTAGCATCATCTAATGAATCAATATGCGAAGTATAACCAGGCATATTCGCGCCATATAAAATAGTACCAGTAGAAAAAATACGCGGGCCGACAATCATACCGGCTTTTTGCATTTCACTGGCAGTGAATATTTCAGTGGTGTCGTTTGATGGATCGTGGATGGTGGTAACACCTAGCGCAAGGCCTGCAAAGTTTTTCCAGTTTTGTTGTGGGATAATTTCATCGCTTGCTTGTGAGCCATGTGCATGTGCATCAACCATACCAGGCATAATTGTTTTGCCTGTTACATCAACAATCTCAGCATTTTTTGGAATGCTAATATCTGCAGCAGAGCCAATAGCTTTAATATGTTTACCATCGGTAACAATAACGCCATTTTCAATGACTTTTTCGCCGTCCATGGTAATAATTTTTGCGCCAGTTAAGGCAATCATGCCTTCTGGTTCAGCCATTTTTTTGCTAAAACCAATGTTAGTCCCGCTTTTGACTTTAACCCCTTGGTCATCGGCTTTATTAATAGCAAACATTCCCTCTAAACTGGCATGGTATAGCTCAGGGCCAAGTGTCCAATAGAGTTTATTGCTGTTGGCACTCCAGCTAATATTTTCACCAGCACGAACAGATAATTGCTCAATTGGAAATTGGCTGTCTTTAGGCCCAATATTAATGGTCTTACCACGCTCAACAAACGGTGTTACAAACACTTTAAAGCGCTCTGCAAATGCTAAGTACTCACCATCAGGCGATACCCTAAATTCAGTGGCATGCTCTGATTCATAGAGTTTGCGCACTTTTTTACTTTCAAGCTCAACCACACTTAACGTTGGTTTAGGCCATGGGCTCATAATATAAACACGGTCATTGGCACTACCAAACTGCGGTTGATAACCACTTTTAGAAATTAGTTCACTCTTACCGCCTTTAGCACTGACACTGTAAACCCCAGGGTGCAGTGACCATTTAGGATTTAAAATACTGCCACCACTGGCTTTACGATAAACTACAGTTTTGCCATCAGGGCTAAAGGTAGGCTCTACATATTTACCCGGTTCATCGGTAATCGTATCGCCGCGACCACTTCGTGCAGAGACAACGCGCACTGTGCCTTGTTCGTTATCGTCCCACGTGGTGTAGACAATTTTTTTACCATCACGCGAGTACTGTGGAAATAACTCATAATGATCGGTTTGCTTGGTTAAACGTTTGATTTTTCCTGAGTCTAAATCGCGTTTATAAATATGACCCAGTGCTTCAAACAATGCCGTTTCACCATCTGGGCTAATTTGTACATTTCGCAGCATTTTTACATCAAATTCTTCAGTATCGATATTTTGAGTAAAGCGCACCGCTTTTTGAATTTTTTTCGTGGTGTCTATTTTGAATGCAATATCGCTGACAGATTTATCATCGACATTGAGTTTATGAATGGTGCCACCAGCCCAAAATACTAACTCTTCATTATCTGGTGTCCACGCAATTGTTGGGTATACCCCATGAATAGCCCATGTTTCTTGCATATCGCGCTCTAGCTTGTCATATAGCTTGGTATGCTCACCGCTGGTTAAATCGTATAAGTACAAGCTAGTTTGAAAGTCATCACGCTTTACATAGGCAAGTTTTTTACCATCAGGTGACGGAGTTGGTCTGATTGCCCCACCCATACCACTAATAATCGTTTCTATTTCACCGGTTTCACGATCATAGCGCTTAATTTTATAAATACCCGCAACCGAATCTTTTGAGTAATGAAAGGTTTTACCTGGGGTGGCATCATGAGAAAAATAAACATAACGGCCATCAGGTGAAAACATCGGCTCACCTAAATCTTTTTGATCGTTTTCACGTTTAGTCAGTTGTACCCCTTTACCACCCGCTTTGTGATAAAGCCAAACTTCACCCGCGCCCAAAGAACGACTGGCGGTAAAGTGCTTACGTGCAACTAAATAATCGCCATCAGGGCTCCATGCCGGGCTATTAAGTAAACGAAACGTTTCGTCCGTTACTGCAGTTTGATTCTCGCCATTAACGTCCATAACCCAAATATTATCACCGCCCCCCTGATCTGAGGTAAATGCGATATGTTTACCATCTGGGCTAAAACGCGGCTGCATTTGCCATGCGATATCTGAGGTTATTTGAGTGGCTTTACCACCACTCATTGGCATAGTGTAAATATCGCCCAGTAAGTCAAATACTAAGGTTTCTCCATCAGGGCTTATATCTACATTCATCCATGTGCCTTGCTCTACACTAATAGAAGCATCTACAAATTGCCCTTTTGGTGAATCAACTTGCCATTTTTTTTCATCTGTTTGCTCTGCGTGTACTTGACCCAATGCCAATGAAACTGATAACGCAAGCGCTGTTTGCAGCATTTTCTTCATGCTTATCTCACTTATTATTGTTGCTGTGTGTTGCTCTATTACATGATTGCAACAAAAACGCTAGCAAGTTACCAGCGTAATAGGATGAAGTGCATAAAATTAATGCCAAACAATAGGATCAAATTGATAAAAATCTACCAGCAAACGGTAAATTTCAGGGTCATCGCGGCGTAAATCTGCGGGTTTTTCTAAGAACGTTTCGGTGATCACCGCAAAAAATTCTGCCTCATTTGTGGCTCCGTAGCTATGAATAACATGCGGCATGTTATAAGCAACGTGTGTTTTTAACTGCGAAAACGCTCGGCTAAATACCTTGCCCCATTGTTGATAGTGAGTCTGTGATGTAAGTAATGGCGTGCCGGTGGTTTTACCGGTCTCTTGATCAAGTTGATGCGCAAACTCATGAAACACTAAATTATGCCCGTCACTGGGTAAGCGGTTACCCTCAAGCACATCATGCCAGCTCAGCACCAGTGTGCCTCCTGGCCATGACTCACCTTGCCTTACGGTATTATGAAAACTAACAAGTCCTGCGTTATCGCGACTTGATTGAGGCGCATAATAGGCGCTGGGATAGAGTAAAATTTCCTTCACGTTTTTATACAAAGGCCAAGGTTTATTTAGTACCAGCAGGCAAGCATCGGCGGCAATAATGAGTTTCATTGCTTCAGTTAGTTGCAACCCATCACAGCCAACAAAGCGCTTTTCATTTAAAAACCACACAATATGACGAGCCAACTTGGCTCGATCTGCATCAGTCATTTTGTTATAAATTGGCATAGCCCGCAGCAACAGCGCATGCTGTTGTGGGCTTAATGATAAATGACTGTATTTACGGCGCCACAGAGTATTTTGAATATCAGGCCAACGCCAAAAAATAACGACAAACGCAAAAAGTAAGAAAATCAATAATCCGTTTACCATTTAATAGCCCTATAATTATCTATACAGTATTAATTGGTCCATAAAACTAGAATTCAATTATTTAACACTAAATAAAAAGCCACACATCTGTTAGAGCGTGGCCTTTTCTTTAACAAGTGAACTGTTTATTTATATCATTCTAGCGATACAAAGGCTGCCATGCACATGTACGATAGCCATATCGTTCAAAATAGAAACGATTACAGTTGGTGTCATAATTACTTGAGCCAACATCAATGCGATGCTCACTTATATATTTATTATGCAGAGAAACCTGTTGCCCATTATACAATAAAGTAAAGTGGACATGAGGACCTGATGATTGGCCGCCCTCACACAATGCTTGATTATAATTATTTGCATAGCGACCTAACCATGCACCAGGTTGAACATAATCACCACTGCTATATTGAAGGTTTGACATGTGGTAGTAGTTGGTTGAATAGCCACTGGCGTGTGTTACTCGAATATTGCAGGAAGAAAAGCGAGTTACCGTTCCGCCATGCGCAGCTTGAACAAACGGAGTATTAGCGCCCCAGCCACCAGAGCCATTGTTAAAATCAAGTGATGAGTATGGGTAGCCAGAACCTGTATTTGAGTGAGCGCCACCACTGTACCAATAGCCAGACGGCCACGGTAAATTCATTTCAAAACTAGCGGCTAAAAGTTGCTTTTCATTATTTTGATCTACACTATTCAATGAACGTTGCAATTGACTAGTGTTACTAGGAAATACACGGTCAAACGTAGCTAAAAACTCAGTCAAAGTCTGTTGATTATTTTTAGAGTTTGATGCCAGTCTATCGCTATCTGCAAACAGACTTACTAGAGCCGCAGTTGCAGCTGTGCTACTCGTAGTTTGGGTTGCCTGATTGCGTTTTTTTAACTTATCTTGTGACTCTTGCCACTGCTTATATGCATAAAAGCGTTGACTTAATTTCATCACTACGTCTTTTACTTGCGCATCAAAACCATGCTTGTCTGTTATACCAGCTAAAGGGTTCTCAATATCAGCATTTGGGTTTGAAAGTAAGCCACTTTGTTGCTCTATCAGCGCTAAAATTACTTTTGGATTAATACTGGTATAACCTGCCCAGTGTAAAATGAGCTCTTTTTTATCTTCAATTGCTGACGCATGCAAAGAAAAAAAGTTATCCCAATCTTCGTTTAATAATGAGTCATTAAACACAAATTGCGTATCATCAATAGTCAGTAAAGAGTTAAGCTTGAGTGATGCTAAAGCCTGTTTAGTAAACAAAAAGTCATCATGCTTATCGCCTTCTGCTAATACCACGGGTGAGGCCCCTAGAAGACTTGCGAATGTAATATTAATTATCTTGTTTTTCATCTTATATTCCTTAAGTAAAAAGCAAAAAAACCCCTAATGGGTACACAAGGTATAGCACCCAAATTAAAATAAAGTTAATTAATATTACTTATGCTTACATATAATTACTTAATGAATTAACTTAACCTACACAAATAATAAAGAAGTTGAAATTCTCTATATGATAAAAGCTGTCGGAAAAAACGATTTAACGCATTAAAGCAGCTCTTTTTAGGAAGCTATGCACTCAACCCTATTTCGGCCATTGTTTTTTGCCTTGTATAAAGCTTGATCAGCACGAGATAATAACCGATCATAATCATCGACGTTATCTGAGTCAGAAACACCAAAGCTCACGGTTACGCTAAGCCCTTGGGCAATAGACGAAAAGTCTTTATTTTCAATTTCTTTGCGTAATTGTTCACATAATTTCTGTGCTTGCACAGTATTCATGTCAGGAAATACAAATGTGAATTCTTCACCGCCCCAACGAGCCACTTCTTGCTCGCCTTCACAATGCGCTTTAAGAATATTGGCGACTTCACATATAACCTGATCGCCAATCAAATGAGACCAACCATCATTAATGCGTTTAAAGTGGTCAATATCCATAATGGCAATCGCAAGCGGAGTATTACGCGCTTTAAAATCTGTAAAGTTGTCGGCCAGCCAACCATCAAATGCACGGCGATTCGGTAAGTCGGTGAGCTGATCATGGGTAGCTTGATAAGCAAAGGCACTAGCTTGCTCTTGCAGTGCTTGGGTTTGCTTCACCACTCGGCTAGTTAGCTCTTTTTCTACTTGCTTATAGCGATACAAGCGATAACGATATGCACTATATATGACAACCACAAAAATAAAAAACACCACTAGCTTAAAGCTGGTTTTTTGCCAAAAATGCGATTGAATTTCAAAATGAATCACTTTGTCATTTTGCTGCCAATCGGTATTAGGATAGGCAGAACGCACTGCAAATGAATATTTACCCGCGGGTAAATTAGTATATTCAGCTGTTGCAATATGAAAACGATCAACCCATTCATCGTTAAAGCCTTTCATTTTTGTTTGAAAGTTTAATCGCTGCGGCATGATAAAACTTAAGCCCGCATAATGGAACGACAGTCGTGTAACTCCAGGTGGCAAAACAAGTGTGTCACCATCAACAGGCAATAACATGGGTTTACCATCTACAGAAAAACTTTCTACAATAGTTGGTAACGGTATCTCGGTGGCTTCTTTTAATCGTGCGGGTTTAACCGTACTCACCCCTTTTGCGGTGGCAAACCAAATAGTACCATCTGAATGCGCTGTAGCCGAAGGCGTTGACCCTCCATTGGCTTGCGCACTGAGCATGCCATCGCCCTCATCGTATAATTGAAAAGCTAGCGTCTGACTACCTTTTGTAGCTGAATCTAGCAGCTGATTAACCTGCTTATAATTAACTTCAATAATGCCACGGTTACTTGATAGCCAAAGTGAATCTTTAAAGGGCACAATTTGAAAAAGCTTATCAACCGGTAATCCTAACTCCCTCCCTAAAATAGTCATATGGCCATTTGAATGTTGATAACGCAATAAACCTCTATCGGTCGCCATCCAGGTATATTTATCGTCAATATAAAAGCCAAACGCATATTTAGCCAAAAACGCTTCAGGGAACTGAATTGGTTGAAATTTCTCCGTATTGGTATTATAAACTACTACGCCATTGCCAGTTCCTATCCAAATATTTGCCCTCTTATCTTCACTCAAAGCTAGAATAA
This sequence comes from Pseudoalteromonas sp. Scap03, assembly GCF_013393115.1. GTDB lineage: Bacteria > Pseudomonadota > Gammaproteobacteria > Enterobacterales > Alteromonadaceae > Pseudoalteromonas. The sequence continues at coordinate 2,866,890 of NZ_VDEU01000001.1, forward strand.
AGCCACTCGGCAACTCTTTCTCATTAGTAAATTGGTCTAAGCTGCCGTCGGTATTAACTCGCGTTAACCCCATGGCTGAACCTACCCATAAACGATTTTTTGAATCAAAAAGTAACGATCGTACTTCATTACTACCAAGGCCATTATCACGATTTAAGTAAGGTACAAGCTCGTTATTAACCACCTTCAACACACCTGAAGTGTATGTACCGACCCAAACATCACCTTGGCTTTGTTCAAGTAAGCTCAATACTGAATAAGGAGAGCCTTGCTTAGTACCTTTAAGATGGGTAATTTTATTGTTTTGCAGCCGATCTAAGCCTGTACTCCCGCCTATCCATAAACTGCCATCAGAATGTGACAGTACCGTGCGTACATAATCGCTAGATAAGCCTCGCTTTTTTCCCCACGATGAAAACGGGGCTTCTCTTAACCTAAATACACCCGCGTTGGTCCCTACCCAAATACTGTTTTCTCTGTCTTGTAATAACGACAATATGCGGTTTGCAGGTAAGCCATTTTTAGCATCTAATTGCTCTATGCCATCAACACTGAGTCTAAATACCCCTTTATTAATAGTGCCAAACCACAAATCACCATGGTTATCTTCTAATAAACTAGAAATAGACTCTGCATTAAGCTGTGGATGGGGTGACTCAAACACATTGCCATTTAATACTCGCGCACCTCTTTCACTTCCAATAACAAGGCGTCCTTCACGGGTAATCAATAGAGTATATACAGGTGCATCTGGCAAACCATGATGTGGAGTCATCAATGTAGGCGTGTAATTAACTATTTTATACAGCCCATCACTGGTTGCCGCCCATATAATGCCCTGCTTATCTTCAATTATTCTGTAAGCACTGACGTTTTGTATTATTGGGATATCTTGAGTGCTTTTGGCAGGTCGATAAAACACACCATCATTTTCAAGTGCTAACCACAAATCCTCGTTTTTACTCTTAAATACGTGATTAACCATTGCTTGGGCGTTAGGTTGAGTGTCCCATTGTCGGTGCTGATATAAACTAATACCGCCGCGCGCTCCGGCTATGAGTAAGCCGCCATCGGATGTAGGAGTAAGCGCACGTACGCCTGAATCGGGCAAATCAGTAATTTCTGAGCGGGTAAATAGTTTAAATTCTTGACCGTTAAAGCGGGCAAGCCCTTCCCAAGTAGCCACCCATAAATAGCCATCTTGTGTTTGTGCAAGGCTATTAATGCTATTGTGAGGAAGGCCCGAACGGGTATTCCACGTTTCAAAAAAATAATCGCGCAACGGCAGCCGAGTCTGTTGCTGAGCATTAACAGTAAAAATCACCAACAAGAAACATAAAATCACCAAGCGATTCATCAGACACTGCCTTTATAATTATTAGTTTTTATATTTGAGTAAATTCAAGGTGAAAATTTAATTAGAAAACATCACCAACAAATAATAACATAAGATTTACAACTTTTTCATTAAGTATTATCACTCAAACTATCAAATGTATGTTGCAATCGTTGGATGAACTTAGCCACATGTAGTCCATCTAATAACGCATGATGGACATCAATTGATAGTGGCATTTCGCCTGTATCGGGGTTGTATTGACCAAACACAAATTTAGGGATGCCACAGCTTTGGCCCTGGGTAAACGCATGCGAAAAGCTGCTAAAGTTTAACCAAGGTAAAACAGAAACGTGAATTAAATCAGCTTGTCCTTCAGTTGCTGCAAAGGCATCAGAAAACAGCGGGTTTAACCTTGCTTCATGACTAATCGCTTTTGCTTTATTAGCAAACTCATTTAACGAGTTTTGCTGTTTAAAATAACTAAAGCGAAACGAGTCATCATCGGCAAGCTCAACCACACTCGCGCGCGTGGTGTTTAAATAATAAGGTTTTTGATTAACAATACGCAGCATCATCGGCTCATACTCATGACATGCTTTTAATAAGCAATAAACATAACCATGAAAAAAAGCACGATTAGTTTGTTTACACGCGGTATATAACTTTTTAGCACTGAGCTTTACACAAACATTAAAATAAGGCTGAGTGAAGTTTTGAAACAATTCAAAATGTTGTTTGCGCGGCCACTGATCAAAATCAATAGCCCGAAGAGATAAATCGGCAGAAGACATAAAGTATACACAGAGCAAAAGTAAAATTTTACCTCGCTTTGCCTGTATTCGCATTAATTAAAATGATGCTTTGGGTGTAGTTATACCAAAGTCTTATATAGGCATAAAAAAAGGAGCGATAGTCGCTCCTTAGTTGAACTAAATAAAAAACTTAAAGTCCGTTTTCAATAATTTCTTGAGCAAGTTCATCAGCAATTAAATGCGTTGATTTTTGTTCTTTTTCACTACGGGTAAATATTTCGCTTAATGTATCGAAAATTTTCTCTACGTGTTTATTAGACGCCTCTTTACTGTAACCTTCAGGCGCTGTTTCGTAATACACGTTAATAATACCGCCTGCATTTATTACATAATCTGGTGCGTATAAAATACCTTTTTCACGTATAATTTCACCATGGCGTGATTCTGCAAGCTGATTATTTGCACAACCTGCAACAATAGTCGCTTTTAAGCGAGGGATTGTTGTGTCATTAATAGTGGCACCTAACGCACAAGGCGCATATACATCAACATCTAAGTCGTATATTTCATCAATACCAACCGCTGTTGCACCAAAATCGTTGACTACACGCTCAACTGCAGCTTGGTTAATATCAGTAACAAATAATTGTGCACCAGCTTCAGCCAAATGCTTACATAATCCATAAGCTACTGCACCTAATCCTTGCACAGCTACTTTAATGCCTGAAAAATCTTGAATGCCGCGTTGGTGATGAAGTGCTGCTTTCATACCTAAAAATGTGCCGTAAGCTGTAAATGGCGATGGGTTACCACTTTTGCCTTCAAGGCCTAGCACGTAATTTGTTTCTTTGTTCATCAAAGCAACATCATCACAGGTGATGTTTACGTCTTCTGCTGAGTAGTAACTGCCATTTAAACGCTCTAATTGACGACCAAATGCACGGAATAACTGTTCAGACTTGATCTCTTTTGCATTGCCAATAATAACTGACTTACCACCACCAAATGGCAAGCGTGCCACAGCATTTTTATAGGTCATCCCTTTTGATAAGCGCAATACGTCGTAAACTGCATCCTCATCGTTGGAATAATCCCACATTCTACAACCACCTACAGCTGGGCCTAAATTTGTGTTATGTACCGCAATAATAGCCTTTAAACCAGACGCTTTGTCTGAACAAAAAACCACTTGTTCATGGTTATCAAATTCAACTTGATTAAATACAACCACTTTAAATACTCCGAAAATAATGGGCCCTTTTGGGCAAGCACGCTACAAATTGACGAGACTTTATCACTTCAGTTGATGGTTCGCCACACTATGAGTAGATAAACCAAATAAACCGCACTCAATAGAAAAATAAAACGGTTTATCGCGATAAATAAGCATAAAAAATTTAATAATAATTATATTATTAAGTATAAAAGCTAAAAACGTCATCGCGATTAAAGTTTACGCTTACGTGAACGTCACTTTGAATTTATATGTAAACTTAATAGTACATCTTGAAAAAGAACACTACATCATAAAATACAATGGGTTATATAATATCTGTCTGCGCAGTATAAACTGGTCTGAGGTGTTTAAGTATCTGCAAATTTTAAAAATAAAAAAACGAGCACGGGGTGCTCGCTTTTATGATTGCTGTTTATACAGAAAACTTACTTCATTTTACTGTCTAGTTCTTCAATTTTTGCTTTCCAAATTGCAGGACCTTGGGTGTGAGCATTTTCACCTTCGCTGTCAACGGCTACCGTTACTGGCATATCTTCTACTTCAAATTCGTAGATAGCTTCCATACCTAAATCTTCAAAGGCAACAACACGTGCTTTTTTAATTGCTTTAGATACTAGATAAGCCGCACCGCCTACAGCCATTAAATACACTGACTGATGCTTTTTAATAGACTCAACCGTTGCAGGGCCACGTTCAGCTTTACCAATCATTCCCACGATGCCTGTTTTTTCTAACATCATGTCAGTAAATTTGTCCATACGAGTAGCCGTTGTCGGGCCTGCAGGACCTACTGCTTCATCGCCTACTGCATCCACAGGACCAACGTAGTAAATAAACTTGTTATCAAAATCAACACCTTCAGGTAAACCTTCCCCTGAGTTGATCATATCTTGCAGACGCTTATGAGCAGCATCTCGACCCGTTAAAATAGTACCTGAGAGTAAAACGGTTTCACCCATTTTCCATTCTTTAGTGTCTTCTTTAGTCAGGGTATCTAAATTAACACGGCGTGTGCCCTCACCGACTTCGAAAGTCACTTCTGGCCAGTCTTCTAATTTAGGTGCTTTTAAATTCGCAGGGCCTGAACCATCAAGCGTAAAGTGAACGTGGCGCGTAGCAGCACAATTTGGGATCATAACCACTGGCTTTGAAGCCGCGTGAGTTGGCGCCGTTTTAATTTTAATATCAACAACCGTGGTTAAACCGCCAAGACCTTGCGCACCAATACCTAATTTATTCGCACGTTCAAAAATTTCTAAACGCAGCTTTTCTTCTGTTGTTTCTGCGCCGCGCTCAATGAGTTCATGAATATCAACCGGATCCATTAATGATTCTTTCGCCATTACCGCTGCTTTTTCTGCAGTGCCACCAATACCTATGCCTAGCATACCTGGTGGACACCAACCCGCCCCCATTGTTGGTAACGTTTTTTCTACCCACTCGGCCACATCGTCAGATGGGTTTAACATCACCATTTTACTTTTGTTCTCTGAGCCACCACCCTTAGCAGCCACCATCACCTCAACTTTATCGCCTGCAACTAAGTCAATGTGTACAACTGATGGCGTATTATCTTTAGTATTTTTACGTGTTCCCGCAGGGTCGGCAACAATCGATGCACGCAATGGGTTATCTGGATTTAAGTACGCACGACGCGTCCCCTCATCTACCATTTGTTGTACTGTTAAGTCGGTTTTATCCCAATTAACATCCATACCTACTTTTACGAAACAGGTGATGATCCCAGTATCCTGACACAGCGGGCGCTTACCTTCTGCCGACATACGCGAGTTAATTAAGATTTGTGCAATCGCATCTTTAGCGGCTTTGCTTTGCTCTTTGTTATACGCTTTTTCTAGCGCTTGAACAAAATCAAGAGGATGATAAAACGAGATGTATTGCAAGGCATCTTCAATGCTATCAATAAAGTCTTGCTGACGAATTGTACTCATAGTGGTTCCTTAAGTTGTTGTTACGCACGCTGCACGTAAGCGATATCAAACCCGTGACGGTGGTTCGAACTGTTTTCAACCACAGCGCTCACTAAACGCTGCCAAATAAATTTGACTTATGATACCCTCCCAGCCCGTTTCGAGCCAGTTCTTAAAGGGATACTAAATGCTAAACAATAAAAAAAATTGTGTTGAATTAGCCATATCACAAAATTGTATAGAGGTATTTTCGCATTTTGCTCATTTGCCCTACGCCATTTTGCTAGATTCGGGTGATAGCGATCACATTAACAGTCGTTTTGACATAATTGCTATTGAGCCTCAAAGCACTCTGGAAGTTAAAAATAATCTAACCGTTTTTAATAACCAAGCGAGTGCTAAAAGCTGCTTTGAAATAATGAACGATGAATTAGCTAAGCTTGATACAACAAAAGCCGCCCACAATTTACCCTTTAACGGTGGCTGGCTTGGTTATTTTGGTTATGACTTAGGGCGTACCATAGAGCAACTGCCAAGCAGTGCTTTAAACGATATTGATTTACCACAAATGGCCGTTGGACTTTACCTTGATGCACTGATTTACGATAAACAACTGGATACTTGGTTTTATGTTTCGCAGCCCAATGTAAATCGTCTCTGGTTGTATCAGCAATATTTAACGCAACCACCTAAGCACGAAAGCTTTTCGCTTACATCACAGTGGCAGTCAAATATGAGTCAGAGGAGTTATAGCGAAAAGTTTGCAGCGATTGAAGAATACTTAAAAAGTGGTGATTGTTATCAAATTAACCTAGCGCAGCGTTTTAGCGCACATTACCAAGGGTCTCCTTGGGCGGCTTATGTTAAATTAACGCAGGCCAATAAAGCGCCTTTTTCTAGTTTTATAAATCATCCGCAAGGCGCTATTTTATCAATATCACCCGAGCGTTTTATTGCAGTGCACGACAACAAGGTAGAAACAAAACCTATTAAAGGCACGCTACCACGTAAAGCCGATGCTTTAGAAGATGCAAAACAAGCCACACTTCTGGAAAATTCCAGTAAAGACCGCGCTGAAAATGTAATGATAGTAGACCTGCTACGAAATGATTTAGGTAAAGTCGCAAAACCGGGCTCTGTTGTTGTACCTTCTTTATTTGCTATTGAAAGCTTTCCGGCAGTACACCATTTGGTAAGTACAGTTACATCCATCCTTGATGAAGGAAAAACAGCAGTCGATCAACTTGAAGCTGCATTCCCTGGAGGGTCTATTACCGGGGCACCAAAAGTGCGCGCAATGGAAATAATAGAAGAGCTGGAGCCACACAGACGCAGTATTTATTGTGGCTCTATTGGCTATATTAGCGCCTGCGGTAATATGGATACCAGTATTACCATTCGAACTTTAGTTACTCATCATCAGCAAATACATTGTTGGGCTGGCGGTGGCATTGTTGCTGATTCAAAAGTCGAATTGGAATATCAAGAAACATACGATAAAGTAAATAAAATACTCCCTATATTAAATGAAGGTCGCTTTGAATAGTGAAACCATTTCGGCTCGTTTTCAATTAAACCGCAGTTTAGCCGTGGATCAGCTCAAAGATAATAAAAAAAAGCGCGCCAGTGCAGTGATGCTACCTTTGATTGATATAGATAACGAAGCACATGTTTTATTGTGTAAGCGGCCAACCTATTTACATCACCACCCTGGGGAGATTTGTTTACCGGGTGGTAAATTTGAAATTAATGATGTTAACCTGCGCACTACGGCACTGCGTGAATTACATGAGGAGCTAAACATTCCCCCGCATAATGTTCAAGTTTTAGGCCAGCTGCCGGAATACTCTACCCTTACTGGATTTACTATACGTCCTTTTGTGGGCTTAATTAAAAAAGAAACGGTATGGGAGAACGATCATAACGAAGTACAAGCCAGCTTTTTACTCTCTATAAAAGCACTGAACAACGAAGCTAATTGGCAACCAATCCCCTTTGAACGTAATGGAAAAGCCCTAACTTTAAATGGCTTTATCACTCCTCACGGGCTTTTGTGGGGTGCCACAGCCAGCATTATTAAAAACTTTACAAAACAACTCGCCATACCAGTTTAAATCTTTGCTAATAAGGGTTACACACCTGCATTTCCACGTTATTATAGTCGACCGTTCAAAGAACAGCTTAATGCTGAGAAAACTAAGTAGAGACACACATTATGATCAGTGCATTTGACATGTTTAGCATTGGTATTGGCCCCTCATCGTCACATACCGTCGGCCCAATGCGTGCATCACGCTTATTTGTTAATGACCTAGATGAGCAACAACTATTAGCAAATGTAACCGATGTAAAAGTAGAGCTTTACGGCTCACTGGGGCAAACAGGTGTTGGTCATGGTTCGGGAAAAGCAGTGATCCTTGGCCTAGCCGGTTATGACCCTGAAACCATTGATGCCGATTTAGTGGACGATATTTTAGCAAAAATAGAAAATGAGCAGGTTATTTATCTAAACCAAACTCATAAAGCTAAATTCCCTAAACAAGGCGCTATTGTTTTTCATCGTAGAAAAACACTCCCTAAACATTCCAACGCAATGGAAATTATTGCCTATAACAATGGCGAAAAAGTATATAGCAAAGTTTACTACTCTATTGGTGGCGGGTTTATTGTTACAGATGAAGAGTTTGAAAAAGAAAAACAAGCGGCCTTAGATATTCGCGAAGAAAACCCTGCCCCGTTCCCGTTTGGAACGGCTAAAGAATTACTCGAAATGTGTAAAGAGTCGGGTTACAGCGTATCAACGTTAATGATGAAAAACGAAAAAACCTTACGCAGTGAAGAAGCCATAAAAGATGAATTATTTAATATTTGGCAAGTAATGAAAGCCTGTATTGAACGTGGTATGCGTACCGAAGGTATTTTACCTGGTGGTTTGAAAGTAAAACGCCGTGCACCAAGCTTATATTTAAAGCTCAATGTAGAAGTGAGTAACGATCCACTTCGTGCTATGGATTGGGTTGATTTATTCGCATTAGCAGTGAATGAAGAAAATGCAGCAGGCGGTCGTGTGGTTACTGCACCAACAAATGGTGCAGCTGGTATCCTACCAGCCGTATTAATGTACTATCATACTTTTATCAAAGAAGTTGATCGCGACATTGCTACTCGGTATTTATTAACCGCGGCCGCTATTGGTATTTTATACAAAAAAAATGCCTCTATTTCAGGTGCTGAAGTGGGTTGCCAAGGTGAAGTTGGTGTTGCCTGTTCAATGGCTGCTGGTGCGCTGACTGAAATTGTTGGTGGTAACGTGGTACACGTAGAAAATGCCGCTGAAATTGGCATGGAACATAACTTAGGATTGACCTGCGATCCAGTGGGCGGCTTAGTGCAGGTACCTTGTATTGAGCGTAATGCAATGGGCGCTATTAAAGCAATTAATGCTTCTCGTCTTGCTATTCGCGGTAGTGGAGAACAAAAAGTATCGCTTGATAAAGTAATTAAAACCATGCTCGATACCGGTAACGATATGAAAACAAAATACAAAGAAACCGCTCGCGGTGGATTAGCGGTTAACATTATCGAGTGCTAATTAGATAGCATAAAAAAAGCCGCTTAGTTGCAAAACTAAGCGGCTTTTTCATTACTGTTTATGGCGGTTATTTAACTGGCAATTCGATATCAGCAAATAATTTATCAACATCGTCTTGATTACGCAGCAAACTTGCTCGCTCTACTCGCTCTTTGGTTAAATGCGGTGCAAAACGTTCGATAAAGTCATACATGTAGGTACGTAAAAAGCTACCTTTTCTAAAACCAATCTTAGTGGTGCTTGCTTCAAATAAATGGCTAGCATCAATGCACACTAAGTCGCTGTCGTTTACCTGGTCAATTGCCATAGATGCAACCACACCGACACCTAATCCCAGGCGCACATACGTTTTAATAACATCGGCATCGGTGGCGGTAAATACAATATGCGGCTCAAGCCCATAGGCGTTAAATGCTTTATCAAGCTCTGAGCGACCAGTAAAACCAAATACATAAGTGATCAAAGGATACTGCGCTATATCTGCCACCGTTAAGTTATCGACTTTTTTCGCAAGGGGGTGATCTTTAGCAACCACAATACTGCGATTCCAGTGATAACAAGGCAACATAACTAAATCTGAATATAAGTGCAGTGCTTCAGTAGCAATCGCAAAATCTGCATCACCGCGCGCAGCTGCATCCGATATTTGCTGCGGCGTACCTTGGTGCATATGCAGTGACACTGCTGGGTATTTTTGGGTAAAGCCTTGAATTACGCTTGGTAACGCATAACGTGCTTGGGTGTGCGTAGTCGCAATATTAAGTTTACCTTGATCGGGCAGCGTATGTTCATTAGCAACCGCTTTAATGCCCTCAACTTTTGAGAGTATTTCTCGCGATATGTTAATGATTTCTTCGCCAGCACCTGTAACGTGAGTTAAATGTTTACCACTACGGCCAAAAATTTGTACACCTAGTTCATCTTCTAACATACGTACTTGCTTAGAAATACCAGGCTGGGAGGTAAATAAACTCTCAGCGGTAGCTGAAACATTTAATTTATGATTTTGAACTTCTACGATATATCTAAGTTGTTGTAATTTCATGGCTATGTAGTTTCGTTATAATTCACATTGACAGATAAAAGCGCACCCTAATTAATAGGTAACTATATAAAGGCTGATTAAGGTTACACAATGTAACAATTAATTTATTGAAATTTCAGGTTAACACAATAAATAAAGTTGAGATAGCAATGATTATCAGCAAACAAAACATAACACATTAAGATTTAAACGCTTTATGCATGGTGTTTTTTTTAGTTAATCGGCGCAAAGTTTCCCACCTTTTATATATTTAATGTAAGATTAGATAATAAGGTTAAGAATTTGAGAATTATAACATGATCGTTTCCATTATAATTGTATTAATTGTTGCGCTTATCGTCATTGCACTGTGGGTTAGTGCTGTTCAACAACACAAAGAAAAACAAGAAGCTGAACGACGTAAAGAGCTAACAAAACAAAAAGCTATCATTGAAGAAACTGAAGAGGCGTTAATGAATAGCGCAAATATCCCTCTTTCAGAAGCAACTCAGCGAATATTACAACGTCGTATTCATGATGCGCTAAGTAATATGGTGTCTATTTCAAGCGGTGGTAGCGGACTAAAAAACCGCTTAAAAGAAGCAAAAGAGCGACTACAAAATCCGATTCAAGACGGCTCGGATGGTTTTGTTTTGCCAGGTAATGACAAGCAACTGATATCACTAATACAGGGTATAAAAAAGCTCCGTACTATTATCCGTTCTGAGCACAACAAGGGGAAAGTTGACAGCCAAGCGTTTATTGCAGAAGACAAACGCCTTGAGAAGCTACAACTAAGAATCAACATTGAAAGCCAGATAAAACGTGGTCTAGCAGCTCAAACAGCCGGTATGGTTGGCTCTGCTAGGCAGTACTTTGAAAAAGCATCGACGACGCTAAACAGTGTGTCATTTAATGATGATTACATTACTGCAAAACGAGTTGAAGTTGAAGGCTATCTAGAAACAATAAGCACTGAATTAAAGGCATCAAACGCTACATCATTGAAGAAAAAGAACGAACAAGAGCAAGATGATTTAGACGTACTGTTTGCACCGAAAAAGAAATGGTAATTCATTATCTAATAAAAAAGCCCATACAACTGTATGGGCTTTTTTATAACTGAAATTTAGTCACTATATAAATTTACATACCCAAACTAAATCTAGCTATTTAACAAAAGCATTAAGATAAAAATGCAAACTTAATAATAAACAGTGCCGTTAAAATCCAAACACTAATACTTACCTGATCTTTTTTACCACACAGTACTTTAACTGCTGTATAAGAAATAAAACCCAGTGCAATACCGTGTGCAATTGAAAAGGTCAATGGAGTCATTAACAATACAACACTCACTGGAATTGCATCGGTCATATCATCCCAGTTTACAAACTTTAAGTTTTGTAGCATTAGAACAGATACATATAAGATTGCCCCTGCTGTTGCGTATGCTGGTACCATTTGTGCCAAAGGTGCAAAAAACATCATTAATAAAAAGCAGCAACCTACAACTACAGCCGTTAAGCCCGTTCGCCCCCCCACTGATACCCCTGCTACAGATTCTATGTAAGACGTTGTTGTTGAAGTACCTAGCATTGCACCGGCAATGGTTGCAGTGCTGTCAGCGCTTAATGCGCGACCCAAGCGCGGCATATTGCCGTTTTTATCTGCTAGGCCCGCTTTTTGAGTAACCGCTACCAACGTACCTGAGGTATCAAATAAATCAACAAATAGAAACGCAAAAATAACACTCAACATAGACAGTTCAAAAGCAGCACTAAAATCAAGTTGCATAAAAGTTGGCATTATTGAAGGTGGCATTGCAACAACACCATGATATTCAACTAACCCCATCGACACTGCAATCGCGGTAACGAGTAAAATACTAATTAATACACCGCTTTTAAAATCGCGATAAAGTAATGCCGCAATAATAAAAAAACTAAAAATAGCTAATAGCGGACCCGGTGACGTTATATCGCCTAGCTGCACAAGTGTTGCTGGGCTTGATACAATAATACCAGCACTTTTTAGTGCAATAAGCGCTAAAAATGCACCAATACCGGTTGCTATTGCTTGTTTGAGCACCAGGGGGATTGCATTAATAATCCACTCTCGCACCTTAAATAAGCTTAATATTAAAAATATACACCCTGACATAAACACCGCGCCCAGCGCTGCTTGCCAGCTATAGCCCATACCTAACACCACGCCATAGGTAAAAAATGCATTTAATCCCATACCCGGTGCCAATGCCAATGGATAATTGGCCCACAACCCCATAATAAAACACCCTATTGCAGCGGCAATACAGGTTGCAACAAAGGCAGCACCTTGGTCCATGCCTGCTTCTGCAAGCATAGCTGGGTTAACGAATACGATATAAACCATCGTAATAAATGTAGTCATACCGGCAATACATTCACGGCGAACCGAAGAATCATTTGCACGGATTTTGAATAAGGCTTCGAGCATAATAAACTTGTGGTTGTAAAAAGTGGCGAGATTTTAGCATAAAAATAACTTTTTACAGGACATTTTACCTTGCTATATACTAAACTAGCTAAGTGATTAAAATAACAAACGAAGTAGCATGATCAAAACGACACCAAGTGGCCAAGACTTAGAGCAACAATTAGACAACATTCTTTCTTTTGTAACGCAACCAAGCGATGCAAATCCCCCTGCGAGCTCTAAAAACACCGATCAAGACACATTAAATAAAGCTCTTTATTACCTTAAAAATGAACAAGGCGCCTTAGCCGCAAAATGGATGCGTTTAGCAGCAATGGCAGGAAACTATCGTGCACAGTTTTACTTAGGGCTATTTTTCATTAAAGGCCAAGGTGTGCCACAAAGTGTATTTCATGGGGCTGCGTGGCTCAGCTTAGCTAGTAGCCAAGGATATGAGCCAGCAATAGAGGCAATGAGCGATATACGCAAACACATTAGTACCAAACGACTTAAAGACGCCCAGTGTTATGCCGCCAGCTTATATGAACAAATTCATCAGTTACAATTTTCACATTTGATCCCTATAAGTCACGAAAAATAGTTTTACTACCTAGTAACTCATTCCATCTGTAAATTAATTAAGCGTTTTATAAGTTAAATGCAACAACGCTTAATTTTTTAAACTACTGTATACCTCATGCATTTCAAGATTTATTTAGTTATAGATTAAAAAGCTACCGTCAAAAGTATTCATCCCCAAAAATTATAATCTATTGTTATATATGAACTATTTATTTTTAAATAGTTTCATTATCGTGCTCAGCTGAATAACTGTACAAAAAAATAGCAAAAAACACTTGCACCAAACAACTGTATAAACTACTGTATACATGTACTGTATAAAAACCCAGTGAGTGAGACGATTATGTTACAGCCTATTACCGTAAGAACAGTTAAGAGCTACCAACAAGATGACCAATCTGATTGTGTTAACGTTGTACAAATTGAAGATGAGATTTCAGCGACGTTTGAATTATTAAAAGTATTACACCAATACAATAGCTTAAATGCATGGACACTTTTAATTGCGCCAGACCATGTACCTAGTAAAGCGTTACTTGATTCATGTTCAATTGATACCAGTAAATTATTAGTTATACGCCAAAAACATTTAGTTAATATAGAGTATGTTTTAAGTTCTGCACTTCACAATGGAAATTTTGCAGCGGTGATCACCTGGACCGACATAATAAATAATCAGCAACTATCACAGTTATCATTAAACCTGAGCCATACACGCACTAAGCTGTATTGCTTTAGCAAAAAAAGCGCTCAAGCTGAGATTTCACTAACGCAATAAGCTTGGTAAACTAGCGTTTTAATACACAGTACATTTATTATGACCTCTAACGCCCTACTATGTTTTTGTGGCAGTCAGCAACTTTATGCTGATTGCTGTGAACCTTTTCATTTAAAAACCAAACAGCCACAAACACCTGAGCAACTTATGCGTGCTCGCTACAGTGCATATGCGGTTAAAAAAGCGGCTTTTGTTCGTGAAAGTTACGCAAAAGAAAAGCAAGCTGAAAACTCACTATCAGAAATTAAGGACTTTGCAACTAGTTGCCGCTTTATAAACTTAACCGTATTAGATTCTGGTTATAATGATGAAACAGGGTTTGTAAAGTTTAAAGCCCATTACTTTTACCAAGACTTGTATTGCGAGCTGGCTGAGCATTCAAGATTTATTAAAGAAGATGAACAGTGGCGATACCTTGATGGTGAGATCACACCGGTTGCTGATATCAAAGTGAAACGCAATGATACTTGTCCTTGCGGCAGTAATAAAAAGTATAAAAAGTGTCATAGTGTATAAGTAACAACCACAAAAAATGGGCCACTTGGCCCATTTTCAAAAACTACACTAAACGCAACTTAGCGCTTTATTCGTCATCATCTTCATCGAAGTCTTGACGCTGTGCAGGTCTTGCTAAAATCTCTAAGTAGAAAGAGGTTAAACCTTGCTTTTCAATTTCACTGATGTGATTGTTAATTTCAGCAACGTGAACAACTTGGGCTTCTTCAGCCGTGTTACCAAACTTACAATCGAATGCCCAGTAGTCGGCATCAACAGGTAAAGTTTTATTACGTTCTCTTTTCAAATATTTTTTCACTTCATGCTTTGCAGCATCAACCATACGAGGGTATTTGATTTTCTCATGATTCAGCGTGAATGTTTTCTTCATTACGTTCCTAATTACCTTGGTTTAATGATAATGGCATTTAATGTCATACCATTTGCGCCATTATAGCAATTGCATTTAAATTTTGGATGCTTTTTTTATATTAAATCTGTTATTAACATAAAGCACCTATAAAACCACTAATATAAACACGGTTTATTACAATCCAATGGCGCCTAAAAAATAGCATTTAATAAAATTCAATTAGGCACTAAACAAATGTAATGGCTGGTGGAGGGCATCATTTTGTAAATCATCATAAAATGCCACCGCATCCATTTGAGGGTTTGATAGCTCGGTGTTGGTATTTTGAATTCGTCGACGTACCGCTAATTCACAGTTATCAATTACGTTAAGTGGAATGTGGTTTTTATCATCACGAATATTAAATGGCTCAGGTTTTAAGCACTGAGTTAACTTTATCTCACTCATCCCTTCGGCGCTTCCCATTTTTGCTAAAAGTTCCGTGTTATTTTTGCCAATTAACATATTAAAACTCTCAGGCGCCAATGGCTGCTTTGGGCCCGCACCTAAGTGTTTACGCAAGGTCTCTTCATCAGCTTGATAACCACTTGCATCACTTTTAGGTAAGTGAAACTCACTAAAATCGAGCGCATCATGAGATAGCATTGCTAATAAAAGAGCAAATTCACCCCGACGGCTTTCATGCACACTTTTATTGAGTCGTGTTTTTAATTGACTCTCTGTGATTAACAAATCACCAATCTGCATAGACTTTAGCCTATTTAACTAATTAATAAGTATTTATCGGCTAAATTTGAATTTTCTTTAGCTTTTTTCTTTACTTAAATAAGAAGTTTGCTATTATCTGCCGCGTTGCATTGGAGGGGTTCCCGAGCGGCCAAAGGGATCAGACTGTAAATCTGACGGCTCAGCCTTCGCTGGTTCGAATCCAGCTCCCTCCACCACTTTTCTTAGGCTAAGTTAAGTGGGGCCAAATGCAATAAAAATTAGTGTGGAGGGGTTCCCGAGCGGCCAAAGGGATCAGACTGTAAATCTGACGGCTCAGCCTTCGCTGGTTCGAATCCAGCTCCCTCCACCACTTCTCTTTACTACCTCGTTTTATGTTCTAATTATTCAAAAACCCATTGTAAACTCATCCCATGCTTATTTAACCAAGCGCTTGCTTTTTTGTATTCTGAATAAAATAAACCTACACGATGCCAAAATTGTGCACTGTGATTTAAATACTTTAAATGCGCTAACTCATGCACAATCACGTAGTCAATTACCCAGGTGGGTGCGCTTGCAAGGTGTAAATTAAAGGTAAGCTCACGCCTGCGGTTACAACTGCCCCAGCGACGCTTATACAATTGAATACGAATATTACTCGGTAGCTTTTCACCCATCAGCTGACAATAGTAGTTAACTCGCATTTCAATATAGCTTTCTAATTTCTCATGCAAAAACTGCTCTAGCAAACTTTGATACATTTGCGTTCGATGCTTCACACGTGAAGAAAGACTCAGTAACAGTGTTTGGCTTTCATTGTGCTGCTGCCATTGAGTGCGTGCTGCGTTTTCAAATTGCACATTAACAGCTTCATTAAATAATTTAATGCTATTGGTTTTAAGTGGAAACTGTCGTGTATCGGCTTGAATTTGTTGCTTATGTAACTGAGCATCAATCCAGCCCTGTTTACTCAACAGCCATTCGTTAATTTGTGTTTTCGTTACAAAATGGGGCGCATACACAGTAAGTTCTCGTTGTGCGACTTTAATAGCCACTGTTTTTCGCCGACGGCTTCTTCTTAACGTATAATCTAACAATCTAAAGTGCCTATAAGTTATTATAAAATAAAACTTTCTCTATTAGCTTAATAAGTTAATTCGTAGGAGAAAAAACCAGTTAGTAGGTATCGTTTTAATATTGCTCGATACTAAATAGGCTAAACGATGGATCATAAATCTACCCTTGGCTATTTTAACTGTTGAAGTTTTACTAAACAAAGCCGCTAGCTCTCGAGTTGCACTTTTATGACATTATAATCATGAGAAGTGATTTCATGGCTATTACCACTATTGTCTTTAAAATACATAGAAAAAGTCACGCCATGATCAGCCAATATGGTTTTCACTTGATGCTGCTTAAGATGCTTAAGCCAAATAACAAATTGCTCCCCAGTTGCAGCAAAAGCGATTCCTTTACTACGCCCATCGCCTTCAAATAAAGCCAATCGTGTAGTAGCGCTTTCATCTTCAAGTGTTAAAGGACCTTTTCCCTCTTCATTCCAAAAGGCTAACTCCTCTACTACGGTAAAACCAAGCACCTTTTCATACCACTCAATAGCTTGGTTGAGGCTTTGAACATTTAAATGACAATGATCAATTCCCGAAAGTTTAGGTGTCATCGCGTTGTTCACCAATTTCAGACTTAAGCTGAGCTAAAAAGTCGTGCATGTATGCAGTGCGTCTTTGTGCTTCGGCTTTTGCAGAAGGAGTATTCATACTCTGGGCAATATGCAGTAATTTAATAAAAAAATGATCTAGGGTGTACTTTTTATCGTCAGCTTCTCGGTTTAAACAAAATGGATCATCGGGGTTGTATAATAATCGACTAATAGAGCCGCCTACTTTCATACAACGGCTTACGCCAATAGCACCCAAGGCATCCATTCTGTCAGCATCTTGTACAATCTGTGCTTCAACCGTTTTAATAGCAATATTGGCGCTAAAACTATGTGCGGCAATGGCATGGTGAATATCATCAAATAGCGCGTCATCATAGCCAATAGACGCTAAAAAGTTAATCGCTTTATCCGCGGCCATTGTTGATGCCCTTGCTCTATCTGGGTGATTTTTAGCCACTGCAACACAATCATGCAACCAAGCTGCAGGCAATACAATCGCCATATCAGCCTGCTCTGCTATACATAGCTGCACAGCAACACGCACTACCCGTTCAATATGGGTAATATCATGGGCAACATCCGCATGTACTAAGGATGTAATAAAGTCTCTGCATTGCTGATTAAGTTGCTGTAATGAGGGGCTAAGAGCTGAATTGTCCACCGAATTTCCAAAAATCTATTTAAACGAGTTAATAATGGCTACTTTACCGCGATTTATAAGCCCCTTGCAAAACATTCATTGTATGTTGCGCGAGCCTTGACTAAAATACAGCGCTTATTTATTACTACAGAGAAGCCTTATGTCATCTGCCGTTTACCTGCAAGCTGGTCGCGATAAATCATTAAAAAGAAAACACCCTTGGTTATTTTCTAAAGCCATCAAAAAAATTAAAGGTAAACCTGGATTAGGTGACACGGTAACCATACACGACAGTGAGGGTAAATTTTTAGCCACCGCAGCTTACAGTCCTCATTCACAAATACGTGCTCGTGTTTGGAGCTTTGACGAAAAAGAAGTGATTGATCAACATTTTTTTGAGCGTCGTCTTCGCCGTGCTTTAGAAGCTCGCAGCCATGCAATTGAAGAAGGTGGACTTACCGGCTTTAGGTTATGTGCAGCAGAATCAGACTACTTACCCGGTATTACCATAGATAAGTTTGATAATGTAATTGTGTGTCAATTACTAAGCGCAGGCGCAGAACGTCATAAAGGTGAGATTGTTGGTGCTTTAATGGCTATTTTCCCAGGCTCTACTATTTATGAGCGCTCAGATGTAGATGTTCGAACCAAAGAAGGGCTAGAGCCTATTAAGGGCGTACTTTGGGGGAGTGAACCCACTGCACCTGTCATAATTGAAGAAAATGGTTTAAAAATTGAAGTTGATATTCTAGAAGGCCATAAAACTGGTTTTTATTTAGATCAACGAGATAGCCGTGCTGCACTGGAGCGTTTTTCAAAAGATAAAACCGTATTAAATTGCTTTAGTTATACGGGAACGTTTTCTCTTTATGCCCTGCGCGGTGGCTGTAAACATGTAACCAATGTTGATGTTTCACAACCAGCACTTGATACAGCGAAGCGCAATGTTGAGCATAACAACCTTGATTTAAATAAAGTCGACTTTGTAAAACAAGATGTCTTTAAATTATTACGCCAATACCGTGAAGACGGGGTGATGTTTGATACGATCGTTATGGACCCGCCTAAATTTGCCGATAACAAGGCGCAGTTAACTGGGGCGTGTCGCGGTTACAAGGACATCAATATGATTGCGATGCAAATTTTAAAGCCCGGCGGCACTTTGCTAACATTCTCATGCTCTGGTTTAATGGAACAAAACTTGTTTCAAAAAGTAGTCGCAGATGCAGCCCTTGATGCAGGTAAGGATTTACTGATCATGGAGCGCTTAAATCAAGCAGCTGACCACCCTATTGCAGGCAGCTATCCTGAAGGTTTTTACCTTAAAGGGCTTATTTGTAAGGTTTACTAAAAACTAATTAAGTAGTTAGTTAAACTCTACAATTTCAAGCCCTGCGGTTATCGTGCCATCCTCTTCTGTGCTGGCACGTATTACCTTAACGGTGGCTTTTAACGGTGCAATGCTCGGATGTGTTGATGCAATATCAACCGATAAAATTGAGTTAAGCTCTAACAAATCATCGAGTTGTAATGAAAGACCCGTTGCACTTAAATCAAGGCAGGTGCCAGTGTAACTGAGCCCAGCAACAGGCTCTATTGAGGTTAACTTCGCTGGCGTGTTAACCTGCATACGTCTATAGTTTCGCTTATCTTCAGTAAACATAATTCCCTCTACACAATATTATTAATTTTTTCTCGTAGTACAGCGATAGAAAAAGGTTTTACAACGTAAGCATCACACCCTGCGTCAAAGCCAGCTTGTTGTTCAAGCTCCGACTCAAGTCCAGATATCATAACCACCGGAATGTTTTTTGTCTCTGGCGTGTGTTTAAGTATGCGACACGTATCATAACCATCGAGTCCTGGCATACACACATCAAGCAAAATAATATCGGGCGGATTTGCAATCGCAGATGCTAAACAACTTTTACCTGAGTCAGCATAGCTCAAATCAAATATTGATGCTAACCCTGCTTTGAGTATTTCAAAATTGAAATACTCATCATCAACCACTAACAACTGTCGCGCTTTGTGTTTTATTAATGAGGACATAGGTATGTCATTTCCTTCTCAAGTTAGTCCCTCTGTTAACTTACTTAGCTTAATAGAGAATAAAGAGATTATTCAATTTCTTTTATCGCATTTAACACACGTTTTGCTGAAATTGGATAAGGCGTACCTAAGGTTTGTGCGAATAAGGATACGCGTAATTCTTGCTGCATCCAAAAAATAGCCTCAACATCAGTAGGCAATGGCATTCCTTTAGGTGTTTTATTCGTTAGTTTTTTATATTCTTGCGCTACTTTTTCAAGCTCTAACACACATAATCTATCACGATTTGGGTCAACAGGTAGTTTTTCTAGGCGTTTTTGAATCGCTTTTAAATAACGAATTAAATCGCCGAGTTTGTCTGCCCCATGTTGACTGACAAAGCCTTTAAAAATAAGTGATTCTAGCTGAGACTTAATATCCCCATGAGCGGTGATCATGGTTAAATCTACACGCCCTTTCATTTTTTTATGCAGTGCATGCGCAATACTCAGCACTTGCTCAACCTGTGTAGCAATGGCCACAACGGTATCGCCTAACTCGCCGCGAATATGCTCTTTAACCGTTTCAAATGCCTCACTTGTACGAATGTCACCATATTTAACTAATAGGCTGTCAACGCCTGATGCAATGCAGTCATCAATTAAATCGGCAATTTTACCAAAAGGATTAAAGTACAATCCTAATTTAGCTTTGTTTGGTAGGTTTTGCTGCAGGTATTTAATTGGTGATGGCACGTTTAAAAGTACTAAACGACGTAAACCTTGCTGGTGCGCTAATTGCGCTTTTATTTCGTTATCGAATAGCTCTACTGCGGCCGTTGATTTTTTATCCACTAGTGCTGGGTAGGCTTTAATTTCGTATTGACCTTGCTTTTTCACATACGATGTTGGTAACTCACCAAAATCCCACTGGATTAAATCGGTTTTTTCTATGCCTTTGTCGGCCACTTTAGATAAGGTGTCTGTCACTTTGCCTTGAAGCTGCGCTTTAAGCTTAGCTAAATCGAGCCCACGGGCAAGAAGTTGGTCGTTTTCATCACGTACTTCAAACTGCAATCTTAAATGAGGAGCAAGGGCTGTTAAATCCCACGCCTCAGGGTCGACTCGCACGCCAGTCATGCGCAATAACCGATTACTTAGTGAGTCGATTAACGAGCCTTGTAGAGGCTCTATGGCCGCTAAAACCGCGTCGGCATAATTAGGCGCAGGGACAAAGTTACGGCGAAGTGACTTTGGCAATGACTTGATTAACCCACAAATTAGCTCATGACGAAATGCCGGTATATGCCAATCAAAACCACTTTCTTGAACTTGGTTTAATAGCGCAACCGGTATTTGTACAGCAACACCATCAACTGCTTGGCCTGGATCAAAATGATAAGTAAGCGGCAGCATTAAGTTATCTTGTTGCCATGTATCTGGATAATCAAATTCAGTAATGCTACTTGCACCATGCTGCATGAGCTCTTCTCGCGTCATGTGCAGGTAGTGTTTGTCTTGCTGTTTTTGTGTTTTATACCACTTAATAAACGCAGCACGATTATTAATATCGTTCGGTATTTTTTTCTCGTAAAACTCAAATAAGGTTTGTTCATCAACTAAAATATCGCGCCTACGAGATTTGTTCTCGAGCACTTGAATATCTTCAATTAATTCGCGGTTATATTGTAAAAATCCTTCATTGAGCCCCAGCTCTTGTTCAACCAGCGCTGTGCGAATAAATAACTCACGGCTTACTTTTGGGTCAATATTGCTGTAAACACAGCGGCGCTTATTAACAATTAATAAGCCATACAAAGTTTGTTGCTCAAAGGCAATGACCGCACCGGGTTTTTTCTCCCAATGAGGCTCTGTGTAGCTGCGTTTTACTAAATGCTGAGCGAATGGTTCTACCCAGTTCACATCAATTTTGGCATTAATACGAGCATAGAGTTTACTGGTTTCCACCAACTCAGCCGACATCATCCATTTTGGACTCTTTTTAAATAATCCTGAGCCTGGGAAAATATGAAATTGGCTATTACGCGCACCTTTATATAGCTGCTTTTCGTCTTTAAAACCGATGTGACTGAGCATGCCACTTAAAAGTGCTTTGTGAATAAGCTCGCTGTCTGCAACATTAGTGGTGGCTTTCATTTTCATTTCATTGCACACAGTGCTGATTTGATAAACGATATCTTGCCATTCACGAATACGCATATAGGCTAAAAAGTCTTTTTGACATAACTTTCTAAACTGGCTGTTAGTCAGCTCACTTTGCTGCTCTTCTAAATAATTCCACAGGTTTAAAAAGGCGATAAAGTCAGAATCAGGATCGTCAAAGCGACCATGTTTTTCATTTGCGGCTTGGCGTTTTTCTTGTGGTCGCTCGCGGGGATCTTGAATTGAGAGCGCGGCAACAATAACTATCACCTCACGCAATGCACCCAGTTTATGCGCAGTTAACACCATTTTTGCTAAACGCGGGTCAACCGGCAAACGACTTAGCTCCCGCCCAGATTGTGTTAGGCTGGTTTTTTGATGACGCTTAGCCGCTTTTACTGCTTGTAGCTCTTCAAGCAATGTTAAACCATCATTAATATTTCGGCTATCTGGAGCTTGCACAAAAGGAAATTGCGCCATATCACCCAGCCCAAGGGCTAACATTTGCAAAATAACTGATGCTAAATTAGTACGTAATATTTCAGGGTCAGTAAATTCAGGACGCGATAAAAAGTCATCTTCTGAATATAAACGAATACAAATACCCGCTTCAACACGTCCACAACGCCCCATTCGCTGATTAGCACTGGCTTGCGAAATAGGCTCTATAGGTAAACGTTGCACTTTTGTGCGATAACTATAACGACTAATTCGCGCTGTACCCGGGTCAATAACATAACGAATACCAGGTACTGTTAGCGATGTTTCAGCGACGTTGGTAGAGAGTATAATATGGCGGCGCGAATGCGGCGCAAAAATGCGGTTTTGCTCAGCGTTCGATAGCCTTGAATACAAAGGTAATACATCAGTGTGTTTTAAATTACGCTTGCTTAGTGCATCAGCGGTATCGCGTATTTCTCGCTCACCATTCAAAAAGATCAGTATATCGCCAGGACCTTCGGCGCAAAGTTCATCTACCGCATCAAAAATCCCCTGAAGTTGGTCGCCTTCGGCTTCCATATCTTCTTTTTGAATATCACTAATTGGGTTATAGCGTACATCAACTGGAAACGTTCTTCCTGATACTTCAATAATAGGTGCATCATCAAAATGCTTAGAAAAGCGCTCAGGGTCGATAGTTGCTGAGGTAATAATAACTTTTAAATCGGGGCGCTTAGGGAGTAAATTTTTAAGATAACCTAAAATAAAATCAATGTTTAAGCTACGTTCATGCGCTTCATCAATAATAATAGTGTCGTATTGATTTAAAAATCGGTCTTGTTGTATTTCAGCTAATAAAATACCGTCGGTCATCAGTTTGATGTAACTGTTATTAGATACCTGATCGCTAAAACGAATTTTAAAACCGACCTGCTGGCCAAGCTCGCATTGCATTTCTTCTGCGATACGGTTGGCAACACTGCGTGCTGCTAAACGCCTTGGTTGTGTATGGCCAATGTAGCCCTCAACGCCTCGGCCTAGCTCTAAACACATTTTAGGTATTTGTGTGGTTTTGCCTGAGCCAGTTTCACCAGCAATGATCACCACTTGATTATTAGCAATGGCCTCTTTAATGGTGTCTTTTTTTTGACTAACCGGTAACTGCTCAGGGTAAGTAACTTTAGGTAGCCCAGCTAAGCGCTGCTCTCGCAGCGTTTGACTACGACTGATATCAGTCGCAATTTTTTCAAGCGCACTGGTAAGCTTTGCCTCGTCGGTGATTTTTTTAACGCCGTGAAGACGTTTTTTAAAACTGAATTGATCTTTTTTTAAGCACGTTTTTAGCTCGCCAAACAACTGACCTAGGTTTACCACCTGCATACCTTATAAAAATTAGTCAAAGAGCCCCGATTGTAGCAAATTAAATGGCTGGGGTTAATCCTGTAAAGAATATAACAATCAGCGGATTATTATATAAACCACCAGCCACTAACTAATAGTGTTTATTCGTCACTAAAAATACCTACGTAGGTTGCTTGCGTATTCGATTTACTCGCACGATACATGCCTGAAGTATTAAACGGCAGACTAATACTGCCTTTTGTATCAATAATAATAACACCGCCTGTGCCCCCTATCGGTTTAAGCACCTCGTTTATTACTTCATTACCTGCTTGGTCTATGGTTTTACCTTGGTACTTTACTCGCGCACAAATATCACTTGCCACATTATAACGAATAAAATATTCGCCGTGCCCAGTTGCCGAAACCGCACATGAGGCATTTTCAGCAAAAGTGCCTGCGCCAATAACCGGTGCATCGCCAATACGACCAAAACGTTTTGCGGTCATTCCGCCGGTTGACGTGCCCGCCGCTAAATTACCTTGTTTATCCAGTGCCACCGCTCCGACTGTGCCCACTTTATAATTTACTGGTAACGCTTTATGCGCTGCCTGATAATCTTTACTGGTATTTTTGCTCGCCTCGAGTTTCTTTTTGGCTTTTAATAAAGCCTCATAACGATGCTCAGTATCAAATATATTGTTCTCTACTAGGCTCACGCCTTGCTCTTTGGCAAACTCTTCTGCACCTTGACCACTTAACATCACATGCACTGATTTTTCCATTACTAACCGGGCAAGTTTAATTGGACTTTCGATATGTTTAATACCTGACACAGCGCCTGCTTGACGATTGCGACCATCCATTATAGAGGCATCTAATTCGTGACTACCATCATAGGTATATACCGCACCACGCCCGGCATTAAAATAAGGCGATTGTTCAAGTACTTCAATGGCAGTAGTCACTGCATCAAGGCTTTCTCCGCCTTGTTCAAGTACCTTATATCCGGCCTCAACAGCTTCTGCTAATTTATTGCGATAAGCTTGCTCTTGATCTGCCGTAAATTTACTTTTTTCAATCGTGCCTGCACCGCCATGAATCGCAATGGCAAACGGCGTATTTGTGTTTTCACTCAATGCCTGCGTGCTCAACCCCATCAAACTTGTTGCAATGAGCCCTAATAATAGTGATTTTTTCATTGTGTGTTCTTTTATAAATACAGGATTAAAACCAATGTGAATGGTTATGAAGAGTTTTTCAAGTGAACTGAGTTTAATGGCACAAAAAAAGCGCCCTAAGGCGCTTTTTTAATTTCGTTTAAAGTTACGCTTGTTGCGCTTTTAAACGTGCTAAACGTGCTACTTGGTGTGTAGACGTTAAGAAAGAATAGATTGGTGCTAAATAACCGCGCTTACGAAGCTCAAGAAAGTCTGCATCGCTTAGCTCATTTAGTTTCTTCTCATCGATAAGGTAAATACCGTTGATGTCTTTTTTCTCACCTTTAATATCAACTGTTAGCGTTTGTGCTACCAGTAGTTCTTTATCAGCAAGGAATTTAGTGAACGCATCGGTTACTTGAGAAAACTCAATGAACGATACTAACGCTTCTTTACGACGCTTAAGGTAATCAGTTTCTTCACCGTTTTCGAATAATGCATTACCCTCTTCTTCACCAACTAATGAGCTCGCTTCGTCAATTACGATACCAAATTGATCTTGCTCTGGGTGCTTTACTAAACCTAATGGGTAACGCGTTGTTGCCATAGGCGCAAATGATGCTGTCCATTTGTCGCCATCAATAAATAAATTTTCGCCTGGCTCTAGGCCAAACATTGCAACCGCTTGAAAAGTACCTGTTTCGTTATTTTTAACAAAAGACATTGGGAATTCATTGGCGATACGCGCAAACTCATGTGCAACCACTGGCACTAAGTGTTGAGTTTTCATAAATTCGATGTTGATGCCATTTTTAATTTTAGTGTTGGCATGTTTTTCGTTGTGTAAAGGCTGTACTTGTTGCTCCGCCATGTTACTGCTCCGTTATTTTATAAATTTGATTTATTACTGTTAGTGGCCTAAGGCTAATGGTTTTGGTGACAAAAAGGAAGTGAAAATTTTGTGTCATTTTGTACGTTATTAATTAACAAATAAAGAAGGTAATTATTTGTACAATATGTAGTGTAAAAAACACTCTGCTGAGTGTTGTTTTTTGTTTCATAATTATGGACTTTTGTTAGTATATTCAACAATGTTGCGATTAATATCAGTTGAATTAAAATGGAACACTACGAGTTAAACCCCGATTTTAGGGTTGAAATAGTTCATCTTGAAACTGAAAACGAAGATGTGATCATCATCGATAATTTTCTAAAAAGTATTGAACCTGTGGTTAATTTTGCTGCGCATGTAGCGTATTTAGAGCCCGTTGGCAGCGATGGTACTTTATTTCCCGGTAAGCGTGATGTAATGCCTGAACCTTATTACCGTGCTTTTAGGCAGCTATTACTATCTCTTCAAGCACGAGGTGTTTTTAACCGCGAGCATAAAGCACTCTATGTTCATCGTTGCAAATTATCATTAGTTACCCAAAAAGCCTGTGAGCTTAAGTTATTACAACGTATACCTCATATAGATTCGACCGATGATAATACCTTTGCAGCAGTGCATTATATAGCTGGTAAAGAGTCTAACGGCACATCAATTTATCGCTATATTCCTGAAAACCTAATTAAAATAACGCCACGAAACCAACACCTTTTTAGCGATGTAATAGAACAAACCAAAAATAATGAATCAGAACATCAAGGGTATTTAAACAGTAATACCGCCTTATTCGAGCAAGTCATTAATATTAAAGCAAAGCAAAACCGCGTGGTGTTATATAAAAGCAATTTACTTCATTGTGCTAACTTAGATAATGACTATGAATTCACAGGCGATATAAAAAATGGCCGTTTATCAATCTCTTCTTTTTTTAGAATTGACTAGGGTCTGTTGACCTTTGCGGATTAAAATTTGTTCAAACTAGGGACGATTTAATCGCGGCGCGAGGTTTGTAACCTAGTGGGCTCGATAACTGCTCCTGCGTTATTCTACTGGCTTACATCCATGTAAGAATAAGTAAAAGCCGAGCAAAGCTTCCGCGTCCTGCTCACGCCCCTTACCTACATCCATGTAGGCAACAAAGAGTAAATCGCCCCTAGGCAGAACCCTTCGGGCAGCGCCTGTTTGGCATTGATGCTGCGTTATCGCCTATTTATGGGGAATAACCACAACACATAGGCTCTGCCTTGCCTAAATACCAAACAGACTGCTGTAAATTTAACCTTGAAAGATCAACAGACCCTAGACAACAGCCCAATAATCTAAATGTTAGTTTTTAATGGCGCATCAATTTTAATTTTTTTGTAAGCCGAACTGATGTATTTTATTAATAAGCTCTCTGTGTTTTGGCAATTCTGCTAATAACTGTTTTATCCGTTTGTTTTTAAAAGTACATTGCTTATCAGCTAGGGCTGTCACTTGCTCAGTCACAGCTTTTTTGCGAGGTAAAAAATTCATACCATAAAGCACGTAAAGATAATTTTCTAAATCAAATAAATCAAACTTACTGCTGAAGTCTTCTCGCAATGGCGCAAAGCTTTTCCATCGCGCTAAATTACTTGTAAGCTTACTTGAAACCCCTGACGCCTTGCGATTATCCTGCCAAAACAAAGAGTCACTTCTATCTGAAATACAATAATGCATTTTAATAAAATCAAAGGTACTTTCCCAGACATGCGCGACATGCTTATTAAAGTCAGGTGCTATATACTCTATATCTGCCTTATACCGAGGAAAACGCTTTGATAATAAACCTGCTGAGAAATCGGTTATCAAAATAGCTGTCGCCTCAAGAGGCTCTACAAAACCCTGAGATAAACCAATAGCAACACAATTTTTATGCCAAAATAATTCTCTACGTCCTATCTTCATAGGAATTTTACGTGGCTGTAAATCGGTAAATTTATTACCAAGATA
The DNA here is from genome assembly GCF_013393115.1 of Pseudoalteromonas sp. Scap03. Classification (GTDB taxonomy): domain Bacteria; phylum Pseudomonadota; class Gammaproteobacteria; order Enterobacterales; family Alteromonadaceae; genus Pseudoalteromonas. The sequence continues at coordinate 2,894,474 of NZ_VDEU01000001.1, forward strand.
ATGATGTAACTTTTTTACCGCTTGCTCTTCATCCATGTGTTTAGACGAATAAACAAAACCAACACCACGACGTTTGGTAAGTGCTATATCCCATATCCAGCCAGCTTGGTGCGCTGTGGCAATAGTATAAGGAAGGATTTCATCATCTAATGAGGTGGGTACTTGCAATGTAAGTGCTGTGTCTGTAAGTAATTCATCAGAGCGTTCTATAAAATCAACATTTAATTTTTCACCAATAATGGCAGCGCTAAATCCGGAACAATCAATAATAAAGTCATAAGCTAGATGTTTATTATTGCTATCTATTAAGTGACTAATAAAGCCATCATCGTCAATGGCAATATCTATAATGTCAGCATATAAATGCTTAATAGCAAACGCATCTTGGGCATGCTTCATTAAAAACGCAGCAAATTTTTTAGCATCAAAATGATAGGCGTAACCATTAATTCCGACATACTCTGGAGTAGATATTGTTTTTGGCGCATATTTTTCTTCACAGCAAATTTCTTGCTTAGACACCGCATTGGCATAACGGTTTTGTGATTCACCAGCTAGCCATTGTTGAGTCATTTCTTCGCCAAATATATGTGGATTATCGAATAAATGATGATAGTAATTTTCACCATGCTTCGTTTTATCTAACCAATTTACAAATTTAATAGATTGCTTAAAGGTTACATCACACTCACGAATAAAATCAGTTTCACGAATACCAAACTTTTGAAGCGAATTACGAATTGAAGGCACCGTTCCCTCTCCTACCCCAATGGTGGGAATTGTCGGAGACTCTATCAATGTAATTTCAGTATTTGTTTCTAATAATGAGTGACCTAAATGATTGGCTGCTAACCAACCGGCTGTCCCCCCACCAACAATTGCTATTTTTCTTATCATAGTTAAACCACTTTATTGATTAGCTCATAAAAAAGCCCAGTATTAACTGGGCTTTCATTTTGTCATCTAAACCGAGTTAGAAACGAAGAGCAATACCCACTCTATAGCGTGCTTCACCTTCAAAACTCCACGCTGGATAGCCATTACGAAGCTCAGGTTTAACTTCTGCATCACCTGTTGCTGTACCTACCTGAATACTATCTTCTTCTGTTATATTAACAGCTTCAAACGTTAGGTCTAAGTAGTCAGTTACAGCGTAGTTTGCAGTTAAATCAAGTGTACCGTAGTCTTGGTGTTCACGGTTACCGTAGAAATAAGGTGCTTCACGAACCATATACTCTGAACGCCAGTTATACGCTAAACGAACACTGTAGTTATCAGCTTCATAGTAACCTACCAAATTCACTGTATGTTCAGATGAATCTGAAAATAACTCGATACGGTCTGGGAAGTTTTCTGCAGGTGCTTCTGAGTCAACCCACGTATAATTTGCTTGATAACCAAAGCCACTATCAAAACCATCTTGGATTTGAAGTTCAATACCTTGAATTTCACCACCTGAACCTGTGCCTTTGGTAGCCACTGTCCAGTTATCTACACCTGAATCAGGGTCAACGATCCCAATACTTTGATTAAGGATTTGATCAACTTTGGTAAATGATGAAATATTCTTAATAAAGTAAGTCGCACTTACCATGCCGTCGCCATCAAAGTAGTATTCAACACCTAAGTCTGACTGTGTTGCTTTAAATGGTTCAAGGCCGATATTACCGGTAGAAATAACTTCATTTCCTACAGTGCCATCTTCGTAACCTGATAGTGATGATGCAGCAAACATGTCAGTGTAGTTAGCACGCGAAATAACTTGCGCCGCAGAGAAACGTAAAATAACGTCTTCGGTTAAATCAAATGCAACATTTACACTTGGTAACACTTCATTATAATCTGCTTTCTCTGTGCTTAAACCATTGCCATAACTACCCGTAGCGTCTAGGGCATAGTAATCAGACTCCGCATCGGTTGACACATAGCGAATACCGAAGTTACCACGAATGCCCTCTGCTGAGAAATTAGCCATCGCGTACAAAGAAATATTTTCTTCTTGGATCGTACCGTAACCAGACTTGTATGCAATTGAGGTGTTATCGAAGCTTGTAATTGCTGCATAGCCATCACTGATCATTTGTCCTAAATTAGGCTCTGGTAACACGTAACCAGCACCTGATGTCACTGTACCCGAATAATATCGTGAGGCATCATAAGCTGAAATAGAGTCAACTAAGTTTGCCGTATACGTTTCTTGTTTTACTTCATGATCAGCCCAACGAAAGCCGGTTTTAATTGATGTGATAGCACCAAAATCTACAGGGAAAGTAAAATCAAGCTGTGCATAGGTTTCTTCATCCGTATTTGGCTGCTTTTTGAGTGCCCAGCCCGCAGATGATAATTCACCTTGAAAGTCATCGGGTGTGAAAGATTTATTCGCAACATCAATTTTTATTTCATCGCCAGTTGCATCATAGGTACCCGCGTAATCTGCTGCAGTACCTAACCAAAAACCATAGTTAGCTGTTAAATCTGTACCGCCATCTGATTGCGTGTTACCAATTCGGCCTTCAACCTCAAAACTTTCGCCTACATACTTAAAGTCTAAATCAACAGTTTCTGACGTCATTGAACCCGCACGAGCCCAAGTTTGAGCCCAACCAGGGTTGGCACCGTTACCAGAACGACGATAAAAAGTACATGTACCATCTACATTGACTTGCTCACACGCTGCATCTTTGTCATCTGGAAACATAACAAATAACGACGTATTTGCATTATCTGCCGACAAATCTAGACTCATGATATTTAAACCAATTTCTAACTCATCACTGGGTCTGTATTGGAATGTTGCATTAATAGCTGTACGCTCTCGCTCTTGTTGGAATGTTGAAGGAACAATGTCACCCCAACCAACTAGCGATTCAATACCGTTACGCTGATAATTAGTTTCTGAGAATGCTGCTGACACAAGCGCACCAAAGGTTTCATCATCATTTTTCCAGCTATAAAGGCCAGAAATCTCTGGATCAATCTCTTCTGATATTGAACCGTAATCACCTTTAATGCTTGCAAATACTGTATTTGAATCTAAATCTAATGGTTTGCGCGTATTAACGATAACCGTACCACCAATGCCACCTTCAACAATATCTGCTTGTGATGATTTGTATACTTCGATACTACCAACCATCTCAGGCGGCAATAATGTATAGTTAAAACTACGATCAATGTTTTGTTGATCGTACCAGCCAGTTGAAGCCACAGAATGGCCATTTAGTAATGTACGAGTTAGTTGCGCTGATGCACCGCGGATAGATACTTGTTGACCTTGGCCAAATGCTCTATTTACAGCAACACCAGAAATACGACCTAATGCTTCGCCTACATCGCTGTCAGGAAACTTACCGACATCTTCAGATGATAACGCGTCTACCACAGAATCTGAAAAGCGCTTAGTATTTAATGATGCTTCTAAAGAGCCACGAATACCGCGTACTTCAATAACCTCAACATCATTTTGAACTTTAACTTCATCGGCTGCGAATGCAGCACCAGTAAACCCAGCTCCCACAACTAAGCCGATATTTACTGCTAATAAGCTTTTTTTAAAATTTTTAGCTAACACAGGATTCCCCTCGAATCATTTTATTGGTTTTGTTTATCATTTTGCCTAACCGCCATGACAGCGCTGTCATAGTAGTAACAAACCATACATGCTAAATTACAATTTTGCTACATTTTTCCGCTCTTTTTGTATGAAATTTAACTTAATTATTATTAAGTCATTGATTTTAAATTGATTAATTATTTCATAAAAAAGCAGAGTTCGCCCAAGAATTACTCTCTATACTAGGTATGTAAATAATGACATGTTTATACTTAATGTATTTAAAATAAGAGAGATTGCGAATAGCAGATAAGATTAATGGGTTATATAACTCCGCGCCGAACCAAAATTAACCTACTGTTTTTATTGATAAATATAAGTTTAGTTAGTGACTTTTAAAAATATAAGAGCATTAAAAAGGTACTTAGCTTAAGGGAAATATTTAAACTTCAAATGTTTACAGCACTTTGTTATTAATTGATTAATGACAAAAACATGTCGCAATAAAAAAGGCCAGTAGCAAAAGCAACTGACCTTTCATTAAACCATCAATACAACATGGTTTTAAAGCACCTAGTTTAGACTAAATTAAGGTGCCCAATACACTTCAATGTTGATCTCAGGGTGATTTAGAACTGCACGTAACGGCATATCATTAACATTACCACCCGCTAAAGCTTGCTTATAAACAGCCAGCTTTTCATCGCCACTAATAAGTAATTTAACTACTTTAGACTGTAAAATTGCATTCAGCGTTAAGCTCATTCGTTCGGTAATACTACCTGTTACATCACTCTCAATTGCGTTAATGGCACACACAAGTTGGTTTGAATCTAAGCCGTTTTCCAGCCCTTGAGCATGTGGAAATAACGAAGCAGTATGTCCATCAGGGCCCATCCCTAAAATAGTGACATCAAACGGGCGCTTTAATGCTTGAAACTGCGCTTCACACGAATCAACACCTTGCTCTGCAGTGGCTGCTGCATTTTTCATGCTAATAAAATTAGCGGCTGCACCATGGTTTTGTAGCAAAGTACGCTTAATGAATGCTTCATTACTCTTTTCGTGACTTGCCTCAACCCAACGTTCATCAACCATAGCAACATCAACATGAGCCCAGTTTAAATCAAGGGTTGATAAATGCTTGTACGCAGGTTCAGGTGAAGATCCGCCTGAAACCATTAGCACTGCACGGCCATCAGCTTCAATCCCATTACGTAAGGCCTGCTCTAATGACTGAGATAATTCATCAGTTAAAGCGGCTTTATCGTCAAAAAACTTTTCTACTATTTTTGCCATTACTTATGCCTTATCACCGGTGTTAAACCAAACATGGTTATTCTCTGCTAATAAATCATCAGCGTCTTCAGGACCCCAACTACCCGCTCGGTACAATGAAGGTTTACCCTTCTCTTGCCAACGTTCAATAATTGGATCAATCCACTTCCAAGCTTGGCGTACTTCGTCGCGGTGAATAAATAACGAAGGATTATTAGCGGCTGCATCAAGCATTAAACGTTTATAAGCATCTGAATGGAAACCGTTACTATACGCTTGTGACAATTCAATATTCATCGTTACAGGTTCAAGTTGCATATCTAAGTTATCAAGACGCTTTGACATCAGCGTTAACTGAATGCTTTCTTGTGGCTGTAAGCGAATAATCAAACGGTTTGGTTCAATATTGCCTACGCTGTCTTCATAAACGTTATGTGATACTTTTTTATATTGCACTACAATTTCAGCGCAGCGCTTCGCCATGCGTTTACCGGTTCGCAGATAAAAAGGAACGCCCGCCCAACGCCAGTTATCAATATGCGCACGAATAGCAACGAAAGTTTCGGTTTTACTCGCCCCTTCGTTTAGCTCTTCAAGGTAACCTGGGACTATTTTACCGTTTAAATCACCGGGTACGTACTGACCACGAATAATATTATTATCAACATCTGTATCTTCAAGTGGACGTAATGCTTCTAATACTTTTAATTTTTCATTACGGATGCTGTTAGCGTTTAACTTATGCGGTGACTCCATAGCCACTAAACAAAGTAGTTGTAACAAGTGGTTTTGCACCATGTCACGCAAGGCACCCGCTTTGTCATAAAAACCAGCACGGCTTTCAAGTCCTACTGTTTCTGACAAGCTAATTTGAATATTATCAATCGATTTAGCATCCCACATGTTCTCAAATAATGAATTTGAAAAACGCAGAGCCATTAAGTTTTGAACCGTTTCTTTACCTAAGTAGTGGTCAATACGGAAAATTTGTTCTTCGTTAAAATACTGTGCAATTTTCGCATTAATTACTTCTGCTGACTCACCGCAGTAACCAATTGGTTTTTCTACTACAACACGCGAGTTCGCAGTAATTAGTTTTTTCGTTGATAATATTTCACAACAGGTGCCATAAACAGCAGGTGGAAGAGATAAGTAAAATACTCGTGATTTATCGCTATCATCTTCATCTAGAATTTTTTTCAGTACATCCCAGTTATCATCCGCTTCGGTGACATTGCTCACTACGGGTACTAAAAAGTCTGAGAACGATTTCCAATCTTTTGCGTTATATTCGCCTTCGCTTAAAAATTCTTGTAAAGCTTTGTGTGCTGTATCGATGTATTCATCGCATTTACTTTGTTCGCGCACGGTAGGCAAAATACGTGAGCCTTGTGGTAAGTTACCTTCTTGATATGCTCGATACATTGCAGGAAGTAATTTGCGTAACGCAAGATCACCACCGCCCCCAAAAATTATAATATCAAAAGGATTAAGCATAGTTACTCTCTACGTTTATGCTACCTGCCACTACCGTATTGGTAATCAGTTATAGCGGTTTATTATCTGGATAATGTAGGCCTCAGCACAAAGCCTACTAATGTTGTTCGTATATGCGCGATTAAAATGGGTCTAGGGACACTGTAATTCCTCTCACAAAAATACAGGCCCTAGGACTCCAGCGCTACCCGTTCAAAGGTATTTGGTTACTTATTATGTAATAAGTGAATATGTTACTGCGTACGGTATTGTTTGTAGTACGCCATTAAGCCTTGTGTTGAGCTGTCGTGCTCATTCACCACGTTATCATCGGTTAATTCAGCTTCAATTTTAGATGCTAAGCCTTTACCAAGTTCTACGCCCCACTGATCAAATGAGCATATTTGTAAAATAATACCGTGACAAAAAATCTTGTGCTCATACAGTGCAATTAATCGACCGACCGCTTTTGCATCAATCGTGTCTAATAATATAGACGTTGTTGGGCGGTTTCCTTGGTGAATTTTATGCTTTAGCAGCATTTCAATTTGTGCAGGCGTTTTGCCTTTGGCTGTTAAATCAGCCGTTATCTGCTGTGCATCGACCCCGTTCATTAGTGCTTCGGTTTGTGCAAAAAAGTTCGATAATAAAATATCGTGATGCTTATCTACGTTAACCTGAGGCTTTACAGAGCCAATAAAGTCCGCAGGGACAATTACATTGCCTTGGTGCAAACATTGATAAAACGCATGCTGACCGTTTATCCCTGTCATACCCCAAATGATTGGCACGGTAGTGTATGGCACTGTCTGTCCATCAAAGGTTACATGTTTACCATTACTTTCCATTTCACCTTGTTGCAAATATGCTGGCAACATATGCAGGGCTTGGTCGTATGGCAAAATAGCTTGCGAATCAAACCCTAAAAAGCTGGTATTCCAAACACTGAGTAGCGCCATAATTAAAGGAATATTCTGTTCTAGCGGCGCCGATTTAAAGTGCTCATCAACTTCAAACGCTCCCTCTAAAATGGCCTCAAATGCTTCAAACCCAGCATAAAGTGCAATAGGTAAACCAATGGCACTCCAAAGTGAAAAACGACCGCCAACCCAATCCCACATGGTAAATACGTTTTCGTCACTTATACCAAATGCAGCAGTTTTTTCTAAATTAGTGCTTACTGCAACAAAATGCTTTGCTATAGCGCTGTCATCCTTTGCACTGTCTAAAAACCAATCAACCGCTGTTTTTGAGTTAGTCATGGTTTCTGAGGTAGTAAATGTCTTTGACGAAATTACAAATAACGTGGTTTCAGGATCTACTTTATCTAATACTGACGCAATTTGTACGCCATCTGCGTTTGAAACATAGTGAACGTTCAATGGCTTATCAACCACTGCTTTAAGTGCTTCAGTTGCCGTTTGCGGCCCTAAGTTTGAACCACCAACACCAATGCTAACCACATCTTTTACCGCTTTTCCGGTGTAACCTAGCCATTGACCACTTCGCACTTTTTCAACAAAGGTCTTAATTTTGGCAAGTTCGCTATCGACCGCTTCTGTAATATTTTCGCCGTCAACAATAAGCGGTGTATGAGCGCGATTTCTAAGCGCAGTATGTAAAACCGCACGGTCTTCGGTGATATTAATTTTTTCACCGGTAAACATTTTCTCACGCCATGCTTCAATATCGCATTCTTTCGCTAATGAAATTAATTGACCAAATACGTTTTCATCTATGCGTTGTTTTGAGTAATCAAACAACACACCTGGGATTTGAGTAGAGAATTGAGAAAAACGAGAATCGTCTTGTGCAAATAAAGTTTTCAGATGTGTGTGTGTCATCTTTTGTGCACTATTTTCTAGTGCTTGCCAACTTACTAACTCAGAACGGCTCGCCATGTAAACATCCCCTAATTAATTAATCTATTGATTTTAAGCATTTTATTTTATTTTTTACGACACTGAACAAGCGATTTTTGTAAAAAGCAAAGCCCAACATTATAGCTTAAATGGTCTAAATTGCGTTATTTTTATAAGCTTTGATGCAGATAATAGCGCAATTTTTTGCTTTTGACACCGGTATCATAAAATTAAAAATTGAATTTAACAACTGTTCACCCCCTCTGCACAATGAACATTTTATTAATCTTCGATTAAAGCAGGCAAAAAAAAGACCGACACATGTCGGCCTTTTTCTTTTATTAAACTATTAGCTGGTCAATGCTAAACCACCCGATAAGTTAAAAACGCGGTTATAACCAAGTTCAATTAAGTTTGCCGCCGCAATTTTTGAACGATTTCCACTGCGACACACCAATATGTATTGATTGTTTTTATCTAGTTGCCCTTGGGTGAGTGCATAGGCCATTCGGCTTAAAGGAATATTTAAAGTTTTAGCCTCAGGCACATTAAGCAATCCACTGATATTGTTAGCGCCATGCTCATAAGGCTCTCGGGTATCAATTAAATATACACTGTTATGTGAAAGCATTTCCTTCGCTTGATTAAAACTAAGCTGCGAAGTTTCGACTTTAGGCTTTGCATTAACATAACCACAAAGCGAATTTGCTAATGTGTGTTGTTGTGAGTCTGCTTGTTGTTTTTGCATGGCAAATTCAGTATGGCTGATATCACCTTCAATAAGCGCTTTTAATAAAGGTGTTTGCTGCTTTTGCACAGCCCAATTCATGGCAAAACACTGTTGATAATCATGCCCAGAGCACACCACACTTTGCGGATTAAGCTCTGCAGTTAACTTAGTCAAAGAGTCTGCCATCTGCATCGCATCTCCCCCATCAAGTACTGTATTACCAAGCCCCGCAGGTAAAATTAAATCACCACAAAAACAGTACTGTACATCGCCGTTATTAGCCTTTAATAAATAACTCACGCTATCTTGGCTGTGTCCAGGCGTCGCTAGCTTTTCAAGTACTTGTTCGGTTAGTTGCAATTGTTCACAATTAACAGGCCAGCCTAATTGATCAACTTCACCAGCAACTAAATTTGTTTTGAGTGCGCTGCGCATTAAATCAAGAGCACAGTGACGATCTTGGTGCTCATGCGTGTTTAAAATAGCAGTAATAGTTAAATTTTGTGTATTCACTATTTTTTCAAATCGAGGGATCAGTTCAATAATTGGGTCAATAATAATTGCCTGTTGATCATCAGCTACATACAACCAACTGCAAGCACCTTGGTGTCTAAATTGGGTAAGCCCCAAGGCACATACTTCTTGTGCTACTAAGCTACTATCAGAAATAACCAAACAATTTGCTTGTAACACTGTTTTAAGTGCGCGAATTTGTTCACATGCATAGTCTATTTGCGCCATAGTGGCAGCAGGCCCAAACGATAAACGAATCGCATTTTCACTTTGCCACTGTGACACTCCCATCGCATCAAGTACAAAGCTTTGAGTTGCGCCCGTACTACAGGCTGAGCCACCGCTGACTCTAATACCTGCAGCGTCAAATAAATCAATAACTTCTTTACTGGTTAAATCATTAACTGCAAAGTTTAGTGTTGTGGGCACTGAGCAGGCAAAATCATGATTAAAGGTAATACTTCCAAAGGTGTCAACTAAAGCGCTATGCAGTTTATCGCGATACAAATTAAGTACATCAGCTGATTTAAAAGTATCGTCTTGCTTATCAAGCAGCAAACTAAACAGCTTATTAAGCCCAGCAATACCGGGCAGGTTTTCTGTACCTGAACGCATGCCACTTTCTTGGCCTCCACCAGCTATAAACGGCGTGTATGGGCTTCCTTTACGAATATACAATAATCCGATGCCTTTAGGTGCATAGAGCTTATGTCCTGAAAATGGCGCATAATCAATCGTGGTTTTGCTTAGGTTGAGTTGTTGTTTACCCAGTGCCTGCACACAGTCAACCATCCAAGTCACATCGTTATTACGACTGCGGATCACCTTTTCTATAGCACTTAAATCTTGGTATACACCGGTTTCATTATTAACAGCCATAGTACAAATCATCAGGGCATTATCAATATGCTGAGCAATAAAGTCTAAGTCTAAAATACCGTCTCGGTTAACCGGAATAGCAATAATTTCAGCATTAATTTCAAGCACGGCATTCCAATGTTTTAATGTATTAGGCACCGCTTTATGCTCAGTTGCTCCATACAATAAAACCGGTTTAGATTTTGTGTGCTGTTTGGCATTAATTAAGGTTGATACGATAGCAGTTTGAATACCTTCGGTCGCACCTGAGGTAAATAATATATCGCCCTGTTGCGCACCAATCACGCTGCGCGCTTTTTGCCTCGTTTGTTCTAATAAGTGTTTGGCTTGAATACCGGTTATATGGGGACTTGAGGGATTACCAAAACAAATTTGCATCGCATGGCACACCACCTCTGCAATACAAGGCAATACAGGTGTGGTCGCATTTGCATCAAGATAAACTTGGCTGTTAGGTTCATCTGGCAATAAAAACTCTGACATTAAAAACGCACCTTATTACTAAAAAATATATCTTATTCCCAATAGTACATAGTTTTAATAGGAATGAGTAATAATCTTTAGTAATTAAAGTGCGTTTACTATACTTTTTAGTTACCGAGCTCTTCTGCGAGCTCTTCATGTGTGGATGACCACGCCTTAATCAGCGCTTTTACCAATGATGCTAATGGAATAGCAAAAAATACGCCCCAAAAACCCCACAGCCCACCAAAAAATAGTACGGCGACAATAATAAACACCGGGTTTAAATCAACCGCTTCAGAGAACAATAAAGGGACTAACACATTGCCATCAAGCGCTTGAATAATGCCGTAAATAATTAAAATGGTCCAAAACTGGGTTTCTAAACCAAACTGAAACAGCGCCACCGCCGCCACAGGTATAGTCACCAGCGCAGCACCAACAAATGGAATGAGCACCGAAAAGCCAACTAACACACCAAGCAGCGCCGCATAACGTAAATCCAATACCGTAAAGGCAATAAAGGACACCGAGCCAATAATTAAAATTTCGAATACTTTACCTCGAATATAATTCATTATTTGCTGATTCATTTCATGCCACACTTGCAAAATTAAGCGTCGTTGGCGCGGGATCAGTTTAGCAATGCTGGCACTGAGCTCTACTTTGTCTTTAAGCATAAAAAATACCAGTAGCGGTACTAAAATAAGATAAATTAACCACGCAACAGCATCTTTTAATGAATTGAGCGATGCCGACAGCACCACTTGGCCAAATTCGAGCACTTTGGTTTCTACCGTTACCACAATAGACTGTACTTGCTCTGCACTAATAAGGCTGGGGTATTTAGCTGGTAGGTCGAGTAAAAACGATTTACCTTGCTCTACCATATGCGGGGTTTCTTGCACTAAGTTACTACTTTGCTGCCAAAGTACCGGGCCTATAACCAATATTAAGGTGAGCATAATGCCAATAAATATCAACATAACTATGCTAGTGGCAGTAAAACGCTTTAAGCCAACTCGCTCTAGGTGAACCACGGGCCAATCTAATAAATAAGCAATGATCAGTGCCACTAACACAGGCACAATTAATGGGCCAAAAAAGTACAACATGGCAACCAGTGCCAATAACAAAAAAAGTAAAGTAACTGAATTAGGATCAGAAAACTTTTTTTCATACCATGCTTTTACATATTCAAACACGCAACGGCTCCACTAATAACAACGCTTGTTGTTTATTTAACTTGTAATAATACATTTTTTTTTGCAAATATCGTTCAATATCATCTGTATTTTGCTCGCTTGAGATATTAAAGGTAATTGTTTGATTTAACGATATTGCCTCACGCAACCCTAATTTAAACTGAATAAATTGCTGAGGGCATTTATAAGCGCGCAAATCTAGCTCTAGCATACTCGTTTCACTACCTGTTCACATTAATAATAAGTCCTATACCAAGGCTAATTAAGATTAACCACAGTTAAATTTAACTTTTTCTTAAAACAACCTCTGCAATGGTTTATCCTTATAGCATAGTTAGCTAAAAGGATACGTTAATGCCTAATTCGCATAATAAAGCGCAATTGCCTAGCAATCCAACTCTCAAAGAAATAAATTGGTTTAAAAAGCAAATTAATTGGGGAGAGCTGCCGCATTTTTATCATTTAGTAGCCTCATCGGTAAGTGAGTGTGAAAGCATTTTAGATCACGGGTTTGATAATGCTATAAAGCGTATCATCGACAAACGCAATTGGAACCTAGAGTCCTTGGGTATCGACCCAAACGAGCTTTTTGAGAAAGAGAGTAATAACAAGCCACGAATTTCGTTGCATCAAGTATTTACCGAACGCGGTTTTGAACTACAAGCGTTTCCTTATTCTAATGATACTACCATCGATAGATACGCTCGACATGATGAGTCAATGGAATTTATATTATGGGATCCATTAACCATGAAAACTGTGATTCGCATTAATCAACTACATAAATTCATAGGTTTTTATTTAGAACAAGGCGATGAAGCAGACAAAGCGCTTATATTGCATTCACATAAAGTAGTTCATAAGATTATTGCTTTTTTACAAACTCAATTGAACATTGTTAAGGTTGATGGGGTCACAATAAAGTCGTTTTATCAATTATGTGAAAAGGACAGCCGTTTATATACAGATGATCCAACAAGTGCCCCTGATAAAAAATAAACAAGGAATATAATGCAACTAAAATCCGCCTTTATCACTTTATGCAGTGCAGTGCTTACATTTAGCCTACTAATGAGTGAGCCGTTAAAGGCACAAACAAATCTTCAACTGCCCGACTTAGGCACGTCTGCGCTGCAGGCATTACCACTGGAGAAAGAAAGAGCGATTGGTGAAGTGATGATGATGCAGATCAGAGGGTCTTCACCATTAATTAACGATCCAGTGCTTGATGAGTACCTAACAACCTTAGGCCGAAAATTAGTTGCGAACGCCAATGATGTACGCTTCGGTTTTTCATTTTTTTGGTTAAATAACCCAGAAATTAACGCATTTGCATTTTATGGCGGTCATGTAGGTGTTCACACAGGCTTAATTGCTCAAGCCGATAACGAAAGTCAGTTTGCCTCAGTACTTGGTCATGAAATCGCGCACGTAACACAACGCCACTTAGCAAGGCGTATTCAGCAACAACAAGACAATAGCGGTCTCACCATTGCCGGTATGATAGCCGGTATTTTAGCAACCGTTGTAGCCCCAGATGCAGGCATAGCAATTATTTCAGCCAGCCAAACACAGTCGGCATTTAGCCAACTCACCCATAGCCGCTCTGCCGAACAAGAAGCCGATAGAATTGGCATGCAAACCCTTAGCAATGCAGGATTTGATGCAAGAGCTTCTAGTGAATTTTTAACTAAACTGGCAGCGCAAATTCGTTATAAATATAAACCCCCGGCGTTTTTACTCACTCACCCGCTACCAGAAAGCCGCGTGTCGGATGTACGCTTGCGTGCCGAGCAATATCCAAAACGCCAAATAGGTTCAAGCCTTGATTTTAATTTAGCTAAAAGCCGTGTACTAGCACGCTACGATAACGAGCCAGAAAATGCAGAGGCCTTATTTAGAAAGTTAATGCGCGAAAATACCTATAACAACGTAGCACTACAGTATGGTTTAGCAATTAGCTTAGTTGATCAAAAGAAAACGGATGAAGCGCAGCCTATCCTAGATGAGCTATTGGCAAGTGATCCTAAAAATTTATTTTATATTGATACAAAAACAGATTTGCTAATTGCACAAAAAAAAGCAGCTGAAGCAGTTAGTTATTTAAGTGAGTTAAATAACTACCGGCCAAACAACCAAGTAATTACTTTAAATTTTGCAAACGCCGCGTTGGAAGCTGAGCAATATGAGTTAGCCGAAAATGTACTAAAGTCATTTTTATTAGAGAAGCCAGATCATAGTTTAGGTAAGCAGCTTTTAACCGATGCCTATAAAAAGCAAGAAAAATTAGCCGCGTATCACGAAGCAAACGCCGATGTGTTGTCGCAATATGGCGCATATTTAAAAGCGGCTGACGAAATACAAAAAGCACTTAATTTTGTTGAGCCAACTGAAAATGTGAAACAACAGCGTTTAAAAGCGTTACTCACACAATATCGGTTATTACAAAAAGAGCTTGCAAGGCTTTAAGTATTTGGCGAGTTCACCTAAAATAGCCACAATTTATACTTTGGATTTATTTTTATGTCAGTTACTATTTACCATAATCCGCGCTGTTCAAAATCACGCGAAACACTTAACCTATTACAAAGTAAAAACATTGAACCGAGTGTTGTTGAATACTTAAAAACACCGCTTTCTCATGAGCAAATTAGTACCTTAGTTTCACAACTGGGGCTTAATTCTGCCCGAGATTTAATGCGTACCAAAGAAGAGCAGTACAAAGCCCTTAATTTAAAAGATGAAAATGATGAGTCGGCACTAATTGCTGCCATGGTCGAACATCCAAAATTAATTGAACGCCCCATTGTTGTTAGCAACAACAAAGCAGCCTTGGGTCGCCCGCCTGAAAACGTATTAAGCGTTCTATAATGAGCACAACCATTGTGGTGCTGTACCACTCAAGCCATGGCTCTGTAGAAGCCATGGCGCATGAAATTGCAGAATCGATAGAACAACAAGGCGCAACCGCCTTGCTGCGCACGTTTGTGGCTAAAAACCCGCACGACATTGTGATAAATAAAGACGATTTAGTTGCTTGTGATGGGCTTGCATTTGGCACACCTACCCGCTTTGGCATGATGGCCGCACAGGCAAAGACATTTTGGGAAACCACCAGTGATCTGTGGCTTAAAGGCCAACTTATAGATAAGCCTGCCTGTGTGTTTTCATCATCGAGTAGTATGCATGGGGGAAATGAAGCAACCCTACTTAACTTGTCACTGCCGTTATTGCATCACGGGATGATGTTAATGGGGGTACCTTACGATGTACCAGAACTTCTTGGCACTGAAACTGGAGGCACACCTTACGGCGCTTCCCACGTTGCTGGCAGCAGCAACAGCTCTACCCTAAGTAAAGATGAAATTAAAATATGTCAAAGCGTAGGCAAACGCTTGACGCAAGTAGCGAGTAAACTTAAATGACCCAAAAGAGCGAGTCTGCTAAAAAGCCAGTGACCGTAAAATTTCAGCGCCTAGCCTTATTTGGTTATTTTGGCCTGCTGATTTTAATGCCACTATGGATGTTTGTATTAGCCCCCAGAGAAGGCCACAGTAACGCATTTCTTTTTTTAGTCTATGTACTACCACTGTTATTACCTTTAAAAGGCATACTGCAAGATAAAACCTACACTTATGCGTGGGCTAATTTTATCGTTATGTTTTATTTTATCCATGGCTTTACATTGCTATGGGTTGCTCAAGATGAACTCGTATGGGTATTACTAGAGTTACTTTTCGCCTCGTCTATGTTTATTGGCTGCACTTACTATGCACGCCATAGAGGACAAGAGCTTGGACTTAAGATTCGCAAGCTTAAAGATGAACTTGCTGAAGAAAAAGCAGCGCATGAACACAATAAAAACAACTCATAGCTAGCAGCTCAAAACATAAAAAACGCGCTTTATTAGCGCGTTTTTTTGTAATTAAATAAATGGTTAAACTAACTCGCTTAAAGCAGCTAACCCCACTATGCAAGCTAAACCTAGCTGGGCTATAAGGCTAAAAGCCGATACCACTCTTAATAAAAACAATCCCCAAGGATGTTTAATATGCGGGTACAACGAACAACGCTTTAAATTTGTCGCAAAGAAAAAACACACCACCGCCGTCATGGTCATAAAAAGAGTAAGCTCACTTTTTATAGTGATGTTTTCATCAAAAAAGAAAAACAACTGAAGTGGTAGCAATAACGCCACAACCGCGTGTAATACATGTACCTTTTTAATTCGCTCTAACTGCCCTTCAGGGGATAACTCTTTAATTCCAAAATCACGTTCAAGGCACTTAACTAAATTACTGGCTTTGATACTTACCGCTAAACGATAACAACTTAATCCATCGTTATTACGCGCTCTAAAGTCATAGCCCGCTTTAAGCAGTAAAATCATTAACGATTCATTTTTACTCATTACTGCGTAATGCAGCGCCGTATTACCTTTATTGTCGACGGCTTTTTTATCTTGGTACTGCAGGAGTGTTTCAACTACATTTACATAGCCTTTTTCTGCTGCCCACATAAATGCTGTTTTGTTATCTTCATCGGTTAAAGCACCTGTAGCGCCCTGCTCAATAAAGCGCATCGCCATTGTTTGCTTAGCTTTTTTCTTGTTTAGGTGGGCAAGTAAAGCATTTTCTAACAACACAATAGAATCAACATCAGGCGAAACCTGAGTTAATAAAGTAAAGTAATCTTTGCCTGCAGCTACCTTTTCGCTGGTGAGCTCTGCTAAATAGTCAATGTCTGCAATCGACTGAGGAATATACGCACTTAAGCGTTCTCTAAAGTCGACCTCTTGCCAAATAGATAGGGTGTCTGCTGCCGACAACTTGGCACCCTGTTCTAGGGCATGCTCTATTAGAGTGAAAAAGCGTTTACTAAAAAATAGGCTAATCAATGAAAGCGGCGTTTCAATATTATTTTGTGCCGATACACTTGCGTATTTTTCAAGTCGCTGACACAGCATTAACACAATATTTTCTATGTTGTAGTCATTAGCAAAATAGTGCTCTTTAAGTGCTGCAATATAGACTTGTGCATCCTCATCATATTCACAAATATGCTGAAAGTAACATTCTTCAAACGGCTCTATGGGGGTTAACCAGGTTAAATAATAAATTGGGGGCAAAACCGTGGTGCAAACACCATCATCTTCTTCAGTAGAACGACAGGCAGGCCAAGCTTCTAAAGCATCTAAAATGAAGGCACCGTTTTGTTCAACCAGCCCTTTGACCAGTAACGGGTATTCCTTTGGCCAAATTAGTACATTTTCCATTAAAACAACACAACTCCAGTGTAGCTCGGGTGAGTGGTCAGTTATAACAGTTTTTAGCTGACACCACGCTTAATCAAAGAAGCCGATATTCTAACACAGCTAGGTTGCCAAGCTAGCGTAAACTCGTGCAATATAGGCCAAAATACAAAAGCAACTAACGACATGCGCCATTAGCTGCTTTTACGGTTGGAGCTTTTAATTACAAAGGAACTAACTTTGCTGAAGTTCTGCTGTGACTTGATCTAAACCCACATCAGAAATACGTTGAATGATCTCTTTTTGCTTAGCACTAAGTAACGAAATCCCCTCAGCAACAATATCGTATACTTTCCATTGCTGATCGTTCCCCAAACGAAGTTTAAAGTGTAAATCTATGGTGGGTTTATTAGCTTCAATAATTTGCGTTTTAACTGTGGCAAATTTAGAGTCGCTTGCAGCAGCGTCTTGCTCAAAAATTACATCTTGCCCTGTGTACTTCACAAGCGCACTAGCATAAGTGCCCGTTAAGTAATGCTCTACCGCATCTATAAACGCAACGCCTTGTTCACGGTTAATGCCTTTAATATGTTTACCTAATAATTTAAACGACACAAACTTAATATCAATATGTGGCATCAAACGCTGCTCAACAATTAATGACATCGCTTCTTTGCTGGCATTACCTTGCGCATTTACCTGCCCAATATCGTTAAATAATGATTCGGCTACAGTTTGCAATAATTGTTTAGGTGACGGCTGCGTTTGTGCAGTGAGTGCGCTACTAAAAAAAACAGCAATAACCACTAAAAGCTTTATAAGTTTCATAATAAATGCATAGTTTAAATAATTAAGTTTAGTGTAATCTACGCAAATAACAGGCAACAAAAAAGGCATAAATAAGCAACTTATTAATGCCCAATTAGCACCAATAAAATTAATTAAATAAATTCAATTAGTTAAAAACTTTAGTTAACAAGCCATCTACAAGCGGATTTTTGTCCTCATTGAAAACAGTAATTCACCGCCCTTATCATTTAATTACTATTTAAATTTACCTACCAGTAGGTCGTTATGAAAACCTCATTTGAGATGATTTCAATTATTGTTTTTTGTTTATTTTTACTGCCAACAAATGCAGCCTATGCATCCTCAAGCCATGGCTACGCTGTGGACTTATTAAAAGGCGAAGGTAATGTGACTGGGGTAAAGCTTGCGTATCAATATCATCCCAAGGGTGCACAAAACTTTGTTGGCGATGCCCGTTTTTATCTAGAAAGCAGCCTCAATCTGTGGCATTACCACCATGATCAACAGTCACAATCCAACCTAGTATTCGCTGTTTCACCAGTTGTGCAGTTTCCTGCATTTAGCGTATACAATACGCCATTCTATGTGGAGGCTGGTATTGGCTTTTCCCTACTTGATGAGCACCATTTTGCAGGTAAAAACCTAAGTACTCACTATCAGTTTGAAGATAGAATAGGCCTAGTGGCCGATTTTGGAGAAACCAACGTAGCACTGCGTATTATTCACTATTCAAACGCAGGATTTAAAGCACCTAATCCAGGAATAAACTTTTTAACATTGTCGGTAGCACAACGGTTTTAAACACCCGTAATAAACACTCAAAATGTTGCGGCTTATATTGAAAGCGGTCATAATTACTGCTTAAAAAACAATAAGGTCAACAACATGCAAATTTGGCAAATCGTACTCGTTATCTCGATTGTACTGGCTATTGTTATCGGTAATTTAGCACTGCTGCGTTTAAGTGCAAAAAGCGAGTTTAAAGCCTCTCCCTCTATTATTCATAAAAAAGACATAAAAAAGCCCTGAATATTCAGGGCTTTTTTCGTTTAATTATTACTTAACCAACTAACCAGTGTGCCATTAAGGCAATAACAGGCAATGTAACTAATGTTCTGAGAATGAAAATAACAAACAACTCAAAAATATTAACTGGTATTTTACTTCCTAATAAAAGTGCGCCCACTTCAGACATATAAATAAGTTGCGTCACACTCATGGCTGCAATAATAAAACGTGTTACATCACTTTCAATTGAACCTGCAGCTAAAATAGAAGGAATAAACATATCTGCAAAACCGACCATAATAGTTTGTGCAGCCATTTCAGCTTCTGGTACTTGTAAAAGCTCCAAGAACGGAATAAACGGCATACCTAAATACTGAAATATCGGGGTATATTCAGCAATAATAAGTGCAAATGTACCCACAGCCATGACTACTGGTAATACTGCAAACACCATATCAAATGCATTGTGTATACCTTCTTCTAAGGTGCCCTTCAAGCCTGGCGCTTTTTCTGCTTTAGTTAATGCAACATCAAGTGAATGCTTAAATAATGTTTTGCCTTCAGGAACCAATTCAGCGTTTCCATCGGGCTCTTCACCATCAATAAGCACGTCCTTTTTAAAACGCAGTGGTGGTAAACGCGGAACAATTATCGCAGCCACTACACCGGCTAAACACACGGTTAGGTAGAAAGGTGCAAATAAGTATTCAAGCTTTACTTGGCCAATAACAACTAAACAAAAGGTAATTGATACAGCAGAGAAAGTGGTACCAATAATCGCAGCTTCACGTTGAGTATAATATTTATCTTCATACTGACGCGCAGTCATTAAAATACCTACGCTACCATCACCTAACCATGAAGCAACACAATTAACTGCACTGCGCCCTGGCACCCCAAACAATGGACGCATTACTTTAGTAAGTAAGGTACCCACCAGCTCAAGTAAACCAAAATTAAGTAATAACGGCAGTAATAAGCCCGCTAAAATAAACACCGAAAACAGCACCGGTAATAAATCTTTTAATACTAGCAAGCCAGTATTTTCTGAGGTAATAGCATGCGGTCCAACTTGAAAATAAGTTAAAAGCACAAACGCCATACCAAACAACCGTGTTACTAACCAAATCCAACTCACATTAAACAAATGATTTAATAAGCGAAATTTGGTTAAGCTTTTCGGTTTAAAGACACTAAGCACCAGCGACATTACACCAGTAATACAAATAATGGTAGCTATTAGCCCTAGTGCTATCTCACTGAATGAGGCTTGAATTGCCTTGGCCATTACCGCGATAGGTATCGTCATTATTTCGCCAGACGGTACTGGCGTCATGAACAAAAAAACGCCGATTAAAGAAGGAATTAAAAAAACCAACCATACTTTCAAATCATAACTTTTTTGAACGGATGCTGGGCGTGATGAATCTAACTGAGACATATTTTCAACCTGTAAAAACCACAAAAAGAGCTAAGTGCTCTTTTTGTGGTAAGTATTTATAATTATTAAATTTTAATACCGCGCTTAATTAACGCCGCTTCTAATGCTTGCTGTAAACCATTCATTGTACCTGGTTCAAGCGTTTCGCCTTTGTCATCCATCCACGTAAGACTGGTGCCACCTTGCTTGGTTTTGCTAACCAAAATTTGGTATTGGCCTTCATCAATTGGTAATTCTGTTGGTTCATCGCCCCAAATAGAATCCCATACGCTACTTTCTACTTTGGCGTAATCTGCTGTAATTAAACCTGTCTCTTGGTTTATTTCAACAATGGTGAAAGATAAGCGCTCTAAGAATCCAGAAAAGCGATCGAATACTGTATCGTAGGCTTGCTCAGTAACAAGTGCTGCATTGCCTTTGTTATCAAACCCAAGCTCTAATGAAATTACCCCTTTACGCTTACGCATATCAACTTCAAGTTGACGATAGCGGTAATCAAACTCACTTACTACTTGGTTAAGTGCACGTACTTCTAGCTGCTGTTTTAATAAATCAGTCAAAGGCTTATCGCCTTTAAAATCAATAAGCTCCGCAGTTAAAGACGCTGTACGTTGATGCTCTTTTTCTTCAATAGTAAATTTAAAACGTTCTAAATCAACACTTTCATCATCGCCCCATAACCAGCTTTCCTCTGGCTTAACAATAGCGTACCAATCTGTTTCAAGTGTTCCTTGCATTTTGTTTTGTTGTGTCGCACTAATGTTGTTGTCAGCAAGCACTGCTTGAATCGAGTCCCAAATGAATACATCTAAATCGTCAATGCCATCATTTTTATCAAAATAAATACGTGCTTGTTTATCTGCTTCCTCAACCCAACTGCCTTTAGCAACCGTTAATACTTGCGCCGGCGGACGATAGTTTGTTGCCTCCGGATTATTATCATATTGACCCACATCCATCTTATAAACAGGATCTTGAGCGGGTTGTGATAACGAAGCAGGTGCTTTAACCGGCTCATGGGCGCGGTAGTTACGCTCATTATGGGCATCACTTGTAAATACACTACACCCTGACAAACTTACCAATACACTTACTGCAAGTGCTTTTGGGATCCAATACTGCACAGATAATTCTCCTTAGCATACCCTTAATTGTTTTAACAAATATATGAGTGGGTAATACCGATTTGGTTCAGTGTAAAATCAATATTAACTTTACATTTATAATTTGCTTATCTAACTGCATTAAGCCAACAAGATGACCGACAGACTAAGCTACAAATAGACACATTTTTGCTATGGTACTTTCACAAGCTTGTAAAAACAAGAAACACTGCACTATTAACCGCCTAAAATTAACCGTCGCTGTAGTTTAACGCGGGTTTTGTGTTAAACTTTGCTGCCGTGCAACGCTACGTGTTTATTTTTTGTTGCCAAGTCGGTTGTTATCATCCAAGTAACTTAGGTACTTTAAAACCCATGACTGCATTTTCAAATCATCAAATTGTTTTAACCGCAATTGGCGAAGATAGATCGGGCATCGTTAGTGAGCTTACGCAACTCGTCAGTGATTGCCACTGTAATATTATAGATAGCCGCATTGCTATTTTAGGCAACGAACTTACTTTTATTATGCTACTTAGCGGTGATATGTCAGCCATTAGCCGTATTGAGCACACCCTGCCTACCAAAGGTATGGAGCTTGGCCTGCTTACTATGATGAAACGCACTTCAAGCCATAATCAAAGCGAGTTTTGTGCAGGTTACACCCTAGAATATACTGGCATAGACACCCCTGGCACCTTGAGTAAAGTAACGCGCTTTTTTGCAGACAGTAATATTAATATTTGCTCATTAAAATCAGATACCTACGAAGAAGATACTGAACTTAAAATGCGCTGTGAACTTGAATTTAATATTCCCGTTGACGTTGACATTGACCAATTTAAAATTAGTTTTGAAAACCTTTCGCACGTTTTAAACGTAGATTACATCTTTCGACGTATTCGCTAAGGAGTTTAGCATGAACAAAATTACCCCATTACAAAGTGGCGACACAGCACCGGCTTTTAGCTTACAAAACCAAAATGACGAAACCGTCGTGCTCAACGAGTTATTAAAAGAAAAACAAGTATTGGTATACTTTTACCCTAAAGCGTCAACGCCAGGCTGTACCATACAAGCCGAGAATCTGCGTGACCAACAAGCCGAGCTTGCAAAATTCAACACTCACGTGGTTGGTATAAGCCCAGATCCAATTAAGCGCCTTAAAAACTTTGAAACTAAAAAAGAGCTTAACTTTGACCTACTTTCTGACGAAGATCATGCCATTGCTGAGGCATTTGGCGTGTGGGGATACAAAAAGTTTATGGGCAAAGAATATGATGGTATCCACCGCCTCACTTTCTTAGTCGGTCAAGACGGTAAAATTAAACACTTGTTTGATAAATTTAAAACCAAAGATCATCACCAAGTGGTATTGGATTATTTAGCTGCTGAATAAAGGCTAAAGGCTAAAGGCTAAAGGCTAAAGGCTAAACAAGATAAAATAAAAGCGTTGCTCAAGGGCAACGCTTTTTTGTATTTATCGCTTTAGTACTTTAGCATTCCTGCCGATAGCTAAATTGGTAACGAATAACATTATGGATAATTAACCGTGATACAGCTAAATAAACACTCAGCCTTTGACGTTAAAATTGCAGCAGAAAAAATAAATGTTGCACAACAAACAAAAGAAACAACTAAAAATAAGGACAACGCTGATTATCAATTATCAGACAGAGAGCGTAATAAACTCTCGGGAAAAGAGGCTGAGCAAAACGTTGAAAAAACCACAAATTCAGAAATACCTGAATATATTGCAAAAATGATAGAGCAACTTAAAGAGCTCAAACAGCTGCTTGAAGAACAAAAAGAACAACTCACTCAATTACAAGCTCAATCGGACCAAGAAGACGAGGCTATACAAGCACAAATTGAAGCACAAGCAAACATCGTTTCATCAACACAATCTCAAGTAGTCGCGCTGGTGCAAATGATTAGCCAAGCCATGAAAGATGCAGGTATTACAGACGCTGGCGCACTTGTCAGTGCCATTGTTTGAATTTTCAGAAACAGCGATTCAGCTTCATATAAATTTACTTTATAGTAGCGTTTTTGTGTTTACCTTCGACTTAATATTTCAATAGTAAATACGCCTACCCTAGCGATTAAAAATTACGTTATGCACTAAGTTTTAAGTTTTAAGTTTTAAGCTGTTCAAGAAGATTATTATTGTTGTTGTGACAGTACATTTAAAAGTTAGTAATTTACTTAACCCCTGAAACGTATTTTATTTTTATATTGCACATTAATTTGATTACCTAGTCAGGCACACTAGCCAGTTGAACTCACAGCGAGAACCTGTCATCCAGATGAATCGTCATTAATTTAGTAATAATGAGAGGAAACTTTCCTCTTTTTTACGTGTTTATATAAGCTACAGAAATTATAATATTTATAGCCGGCAATAACTTAAGCTATTTGCTATTAATGCAAGTTCACAAAATAAGGACGTTTTTGCGCTAAAATGGGGAAAGTGTCCTCTGATAAAGCTGTTAGCCAACTAGAGATAATTTGGAGTATCAAGTTAGATACAACCCACATTCAGACCTTGCGAATTTAGCTCAATATCAACTTGATTGCATTGAGACAAAAAATAGTTCTGGTCACTCCAATGGTATTAGTATGGATATGCAAGCATGTTTAATCTCACATGTATTTCTGGCGGAGGTGTTAATAAATATGGCGGGTTTTGGCTTACTCCAAGAAAGCTTCAAAGAAAAGAAACCGTATCATTGGAAACGAAAAATGTTTTCTCGATTTTAAATGTCGAGCATATCGAAGGATTACATGAAGTCCTTGATGCACTTCGTGGTGCAAGAAATAGTTTGGCACATGCAAAGCCCGATAGATATGAATACGATCTGGGTGACAGTGAAGTCGAATTTGCAGTTTTTAAGCGACCTTATAATGAACTCTTGACGATTGAATTTCTTAAGCATGCAAACTCAGCTCTCAATGAGCTTTCGTATGTAATGGGAAATAACGAGGACATAGAGGACTACGGGTTAATTACTTCTGCGGTTGAAGTTGGCTAGCAAATTCTTCAAGAACGATTCGCACGCGTGGCATTTTTACTATGCGTTGGTTTTAGTGGTTAAGGTAGTGTGCGGAAGCATTGGTATAGCAGTGAAAATGCTCTCTTTTGGCGAAGAGGCAAGAAAATTTCAGAGAACGATGTTAAAATTTCTAATGAGTCGTTCAAAAGGACAAAAAACCGATAACTTTTAACGAGGCGTTATATACTTAGGAGACCCAATGTCAGCTATCGCTAATACACCTAAACCTCCATATTTTGCTGTGATTTTCACTTCTACGCGAACTGAAGATGATAATGGCTACGGTGAAACGGCAAATAGGATGGTTGAGCTTGCTGAGCAACAACCTGGTTTTTTAGGCATAGAATCAGCTAGAGAAAATGTTGGTATAACTGTCTCCTACTGGGCAGATCTAGATTCAATTAAAAATTGGAAAGCTAACTCTGAGCACTTAGAAGCTCAAAAAACTGGTCGTAAGTCTTGGTACGATTCATTTAAAGTTCGTATCTCAAAAGTAGAGCGAGATTACGGCCTATAACAAGCGTATCAAATCTGACTCCGCAAGCTGTCGTTTTTGCAAAATACAAAAGGCGAAGAAGTGCGCTAACTCGCTCCACAGTTTATACAGGCGCTATGTTCCTAAAAGAGTTTAAAATTAATGTTTAATAATAAAAAGATGATTGCACTTTTCCTCTTTGTGGGGCTTATTAACACCGATGCATCTTATGCTAGTGGTATAGAAGATCTTCAGCTCATCCAAGTACTAAAAGATGACGTTAACGACTTTGATGGCTTAGGTAACCCTAGGAGTGTTAAGGTTATTTCGGATAATTCAAAGGTTTTTGTTTCTAGTGGAGACGATAATGCTCTCGCTGTTTTTAATTTAGACGAAAATTTTAAGCTAACTTTTAGCCAAGTGTTCAAAAATACCGCCACCAACATAAACGGTTTAGAAGGCGCCTCTGGTGTTACCTATTTTGATCTCGGTAATGAAATAGTCGTTACTGGATTCTATGATGGCGCCTTAACCAAATTCTCTAGAAATAATAATAGTTACCGTTTTAATCAATTTATCAGTGACGGTCTAAGCTATGAAAGAGTGTTTGATAGTAATGTGCCAATAGGCAAACTTGATAGCCTTGGTCTTTTAGGCGCTTGGAATATCGTCAAGGCTAACAACGAAAAGCAGCTCTTCGTTGCAAGCTATATGAGTAACGCTATTTCTATTTTAGATGTAATGGAGGATAAAAAGGTTATTTTTAATAGAGTTATAAAAGACGCTAAGCCACTTAGTAATGATTTAGGGAAACCTATTGCCATAGCTTTATCTCCACTAAATAATGAGTTGTACGTCCTAGGTTTTGATGGTCATCAATTAACCATTTATGATAGAGACCCTAGCGGTGACTTATTAGCAAAACAAGTATTAAAAAATGACATTGCAGGTGTGAAGCAATTTATTAATCCACAAGAAATTGTTGTCTCACCAAATGGAAAATTTTTGTATGTTGCCTGTGCTGGGAGTAATTCTATTGTTGTTTTTCACAAATTGGATACCGGACAATTTACATTTTTACAGGCAATAAATAATTCGGATATTGGCGGTTCTGGCTTAGAGGGAGCAAGTAGCTTAGCGATATCGTCAGATGGCTTAAAAATATATGCAGCTGGGGAGTCGGGTAGCGGTCTATATTTATTTAGTGTGAAAGCTGATGGGCGACTTAGCTATAAGAATAAGCTAGTAAATGTGCATGATGATGAATTAAATGGAATCTCATCTATTACTCTTACCGTTGATAATCGTCACTTATTGGTTGCGACTGGTAAAGGTAATTCGTTATTTGTCTTTAAAATAAAGATACAATAGACGTCTCGAAACATAAATAGTGTTACCCAGTCGGATTCGTATAGTTTGCTAAGCGCCACTTCACTTTGTATTTTAACGAACTACTTCTCGCCGCTTAAAACAACACTCACAATGTCCGCTCGTGGCACTTTATAGTCTATGAAGCACCATTCAAAAAATTTGAGACACTTTTTTGTTGGGTTTCGCTGTACTCAACCCAACCTACGTAATATAACTCAACGCCGAGCAGCTGATCGCTTATAGCTAAGCACTTATAACTGCTCTTTCTGTTTAACTAATTCCCAAAAACTTATGTACTTGAATTGATAAACGCCAGTTTTTGGCGATACAAGTATCAATGGCTAATTTAGTTGCCGACGTTTTTTGGCTGATTGGCTGTAAATATACCAGTTTTGGGTTAACACCCGTGGCGACAAATAACTCTTCCAGTTCTTCTACGTGCTTTTGCATAGCAACCGGATGTTTAATTTCATCGGCGCGTTGCATAGCACTGCTCAATACTTTGTAACCACCACGCATATTAATTTTTGGCGATACCGTAACCCACGTTTGGGCAGGGGCGAGAATTTCGAAGGTGCCACTGGTTTCTATTTGCGTGCTAAAGCCATGATCATGCAATAAATTACATACTGGATTTAAATCGTACATGCAAGGTTCACCACCGGTGATCACAACATGCTTGGCTGTATAGCCACGGGATTTAAATAACTCCAGGACCTGCGCGGCACTGGCCTCAGCCCAATGATCTGAGTCGGCTTTTTTTTCTACCGTGTCATCTAGTGATACTTTATATACATTATCAACATCCCAGGTTTGTTTAGTGTCACACCACGAACATCCCACAGGACAACCTTGCAGGCGTAAAAATATAGACGGCGTACCGGTAAAGCTCGCTTCACCTTGAATGGTTTCAAACACTTCATTAATTTTGTACAAAAGAAATCTCACTTACAACCTGACGGCAAAATTGTTACTATTAAAAATCGCAAAGCACGGTGCAAAAATTGTCATTTATGCCTTGGCCGTGTAGTATATCGCGCCCTGATATAAACCTCTATCAAAACTAAAGAGCAAACCACGTATGACGCAAAAAGTAGTTGTTATTTATTCCGGCGGTATGGACTCATTTACTGTATTAAATAAAGCCTTGCAGCAAGGCCATGATGTTTATGCCCTCTCGTTTGATTATGGTCAGCGTCATGTTAAAGAACTTAAAGTTGCCGCCAACGTATGTGAAAAGCTAAATGTCCCGCACAAAATTGTTGATATATCAGCAATTAATCAGCTTATTGGTGGTTCGTCGTTAACAGACGATATTGATGTGCCAGAAGGCCATTACGAAGAAGAAAGCATGAAAAGCACCATTGTGCCTAACCGCAATATGATTTTACTTTCCTTAGCGGTAGGTTATGCAGTGTCGCTTAAAGCGAGCAAAGTATATTACGGCGCGCATTCAGGCGATCATGCAATTTACCCTGACTGTCGTCCTGAGTTTGTTAAAAAGATGGATGATGTATGTCGTATTGCAAATTACGATGCAGTAGAAATTTTTAGCCCGTATTTAAACAATACTAAAATCGATATTTTAACCGACGGTATTAAAATGGGCTTAGACTACAGCCAAACATGGACCTGTTATAATGGTCGTGACAAAGCGTGTGGTAAATGTGGTGCCTGCCAAGAACGTTTAGAGGCCTTTGAGCTTAACAACGTGACAGACCCGCTTGAATATGAGTAAAGTTCAACGTTAATACACTAAAAGGCTACCAAGGGTAGCCTTTTTTGTTGCGATAAAACGTTAAAGCCAGCGTTTTACTCGTGATTTATAATCGTCAAATTGCTCACCAAATAATTTGTGGAGCGCCCGTTCCTCTGGGATTATTTGAAATAAGGTAATGTAAGCAATAAACCCTGCTACACCTAAAAAAGCCCACATTGAACCCAACCACACGCCCCAGCCTGCTAATATAAACGCAAAACCTAAATACATCGGATTACGAGAGAATTTATAAACACCTGAGGTAACTAAACTAGACGCTTGTTCTGGTTTGTTAGGTAGTACTGTTGTTTTAGCAAACCGGAAACTCACGACCCCAGCAATACAAAATATACACCCAGTAGCGACAAGTGCTAGCGAGAGATAAGTAATAAATGCGCTAAAATCAATCACGCTATAATGTGCAATCAGTGCCATTACAGCAGCAAAAAACACCACAACCACAACCGGTGGAATTTTATTATTTAACATACCTACTCCTTGTATCGATTAAAAAACTTCATAATTACTATATGGTGGCATCACAAATAATAACAATGACTTATCGAATATTTATAAATACAAATAAAGTTACAATTAATTAGCTTTATGAGCGCTTAATTATGGTTATAATTTAAGCTTAAATAAAAGTTAAAGGAAGTAATTATGTCTGGCACAACAATGATAGTTCTCATTGTACTTATTTCTGTAGGTTCGGGAGTTATTTACGATATGTATAAAAAGCACCTTGAATTTAAACATAAAGTACAGGACAACAATCAAGACGAACACAAACAACTAGCTGAGGTAACCGCTCAAGTGAGTGAACTTAAACAACGAGTACAAACACTTGAAGCCATTGTTACCGACTCAAGCTATAACGTAAAACAAGAAATAAACAAACTTTAATGTATACGTTACAAGTAATTTGGGTATAAATGTGCGTTTTCAGGCTGCTCAATGCCATGGGCAGCTAAAAAACCACCAATTGCTTGACCACACCCTTGCGGTGCTCTGCCACTGTCTATTTCAAAATTTAACTGATTCGCCTCTTGTTTACCCATTGAGCACAAACTAACTGAACTTGGCGAACGCATAGAAACACTTAACTCGCCTATTTGCTCCGCCTGTACATGCTTATTAAAACGTGCAAAACCTTGGTATTTAAAATGCTCGCTCACATAATCATTGCTTATAGCAACCAATGCGGCAATAAAACTATGTAAAAAGCTATTTGTTGTTGTATCCGGTGCTAAGAATGACAAAGTTTTGTTATTAAACTCACTCAGCTGGCAACTATCGCAATGAAGTTGAACCGTATACACCTGTTCACCGGTGATTATAGCTTGGCAGTTAATTAGCTCTATTTGGTTATCCGCAAACACAAGGCGCTCTATCAGCTCGTTCAATGAAATATTTTTAAACGATGTACTTTTAACAAGCTCGGGATTTTGTGCCATAACGGGTAAATCATGATGATTATTAAATGGCGTACTAGTTGCGCCTTGGTGTTGCAGCTGAAAAAGCTCTCTAACCTCATGTTCACGCGCCACTTTTAACGCTAAAAATGCAGTTTGAATAAGCTCTGAAGTAGGTAAGTTTTGCTCTACTGGCCAACGGCGACCAAACAATAGTTTTTTTGCTTTATTATCAGCACGGTAATTGTCGGGACTAAGTACTGCTACTTGCAAATAAACATCACTGTTTTTTTCAGCTGCTAACACACTAAAGTGGTTGGAAAAACTAATGTCGTTAAGTACTTCATTAACACTGGCCAGTGTATGCTTGTAACGCAAAAAATGCTGCGGAACAATCCAATTTTTATTAGCCAGTTGCACTAGGGGCGCATACGAAATGGGTTGCTCGTAGCTGTGTTGCCATTTTTGCCCATCACCTAATAATGACTCAATTTTTATATTGTTATCTGACATATATAAACCAAATAAATCTGCCCAGCGGCAAGATATTAACTATGAAGCACTTTACGAAGTTAATCATAAAAAACGATCACACTTTTTGTCAGTATTTAGCGTCCAAATACGTGTTGATACTCTGTTATAACTTTTTGATAGTAAAGTCTATCTTTATTGAGCATTCGGGTATAATGGTCAAGCAATTGTTGCTGATATTGATGATGTTGAGAGTTATGTATATCCCACATGTTAGCCCCCGTTTTAGTGATAGTGCCCGTGGCATTAAAGCTGACTTGTAACACTTCGTAAAAACGCTTATTTTCAACAATAATTTGCTCGCTTTCGAGCTGCAAATTACACGCCTGTAAACCCGCACGTACCTTATAAAGGTGCATAATAGGGCAAATAATAAAACGAAGTTGTTTAAGGCTTTGTGGGTTATTAGCAATAATTTGCTGAATTAGCTTTAAACATAAATCGCCCCCTACTCCAGCAATAACAATTACTTGCTTAGCACCTGTTGGCAGTTTAATTTGAGCAACATCTTCGCAGCGCACTTGCCATGAAGGCAAAGACTTTACTTGCTCAAATTGTTGTAGCGACTGCTCAAGCGCTTCCATTAACTCTGGAATAATATCAACAAAGTTTATTTGTTTGGCTATGCCGCGCTCAAGTAATGCCATACCTAAAAAGCCATGATCGCAACAACAATCCCAAACAATATCGTGCGGCTGTGTAATTAACGAATTGATGGCGTTTAAACGTTTACTCAGTTTCATTTAACTCACTATGTTTTTGTTTTGTACACCAATGCTTTTAAGCTTTTATCGCTATCAATTTCAATAAAGCGATCCGTAGGTTCTAGGCGTTTAACAAACTCAATAGCACCTTGAGTATGCTCTTCAATAAGTGCTCTAAAATCGTTTTCTGTAAGCTCAGGGCTATTAGCGCATAACAATAGCTGTGTAGTATCGTTTAAAAGCTCAGGAAGTCTGCGCAGCACTTTTTGATAGTCTTTAGTTAAAATAAAACTGCCTTTTTGAAAACTGGGCGGATCAACAATAATCAAATCAAACGGTGCTGCTTTTTTTAGCTTACCAAACGACTTTAAAATATCGTGCGGTAAAAAACTGACCCCACGATCGACATTATTGAGTTGGTGGTTTTGCTTACCCACTTTTAACACACCTTTGCTCATATCCATGTTCATCACATGATCTGCACCACCGTGCATAGCCGCAACCGAAAAACCACAGGTATAAGAAAACAAATTTAGTACTTTGGCGTGCTTACTATTTTGCATAACAAACTCACGGCCTTTTCGCATATCAGGAAAAATACCGGTGTTTTGCTTACTCATTAAATCAACCAAAAAACGCACCCCGTTTTCGGCTACGCTATGACGAACTGGCAGTTGACCGTGAACAAGGGTGTTATGGCTTTGTAGCCCAGCTCGCTGTTGATACACCAATGCAGTAATTAACTCTGGATGATGTTGTTGTGCCCATTGCCATAACGTATCGGTGAGTGCAGCGAGTGTTTCCTCGTCAATTTCACTGTATGACACCAAAAACAAACTTGGTGGGTAAAAGTCTAAGTTAATATGACTAAGCGCTTCCACACTGTGGCCACGCCCATGAAATACCCGGCAAAGCTCATTATCGGAAAAAGGCGTGTCTGCCAAAGCATTTATAAGGGGAGTAAAATCGGTTGTCATTTAATTAATCAACTGTTGTTGTAGTTCATGTATTTCGTCGCGCACTGAGGCGGCTTTTTCAAATTCTAAATCACTGGCATACGCATGCATTTTGGTTTCTAACTGCTTAATTTGCGTTGCAATTTCTTTAGCACTGAGGATTTTTTTAGAGTCTTTACGAATAAGCTGTAGATTGTCTTGCGGTGAGGCATCTTGGCCTACATCCATTACATCAAGTATCTTTTTAACCAAGGCACTAGGTTCAATACCGTGCTTAACATTATAAGCATGTTGTATTTCTCGGCGTCGGTCAGTTTCTTCAATGGCTTTGGCCATCGATTTAGTCACTCTGTCACCGTATAAAATAGCGCGGCCATCAAGGTGGCGCGCCGCACGGCCTATTGTTTGAATAAGTGAGCGCGCTGAACGTAAAAAGCCTTCTTTATCAGCATCTAAAATAGCCACTAGTGCAACTTCTGGCATATCTAAGCCTTCACGTAGTAAGTTAATGCCTACTAACACATCAAATACACCGGCACGTAAATCTCGAATAATTTCTACCCGCTCTACGGTATCAATGTCAGAGTGTAAATAACGTACTTTTACATTGTGCTCACTCAGGTAGTCAGTTAAATCTTCAGCCATACGTTTGGTAAGCGTGGTTACCAGCACTCGCTCTTTTGCTTCAACACATTTGTAAATTTCTGAGAGTAAATCATCAACCTGATCGCCTACTGGGCGAACTTCAATAACAGGGTCAAGTAAGCCGGTTGGACGAATAACCTGCTCTGCAACTTCGCCGTTGCTGCGCTCTAATTCAAAGTCGCCTGGGGTGGCCGATACATAAATGGTTTGTGGTGCAATGGCCTCAAACTCTTCAAAACGCAGTGGCCTGTTATCCATAGCTGAGGGCATTCTAAAACCATATTCAACGAGGTTTTCTTTACGGCTTCTATCGCCTTTATACATGGCACCAATTTGCGAGACGGTTACGTGCGATTCATCAATAATCATTAATGCATCGTCGGGTAAATAGTCCAGTAATGTTGGCGGTGGATCGCCAGGTGTACGCCCCGATAAATAACGGCTGTAGTTTTCAATACCAGAGCAATAACCAAGCTCGGTCATCATTTCTATATCGTATTGGGTACGCTGAGCTATGCGCTGCTCTTCTACTAACTTGTTTGCGCTGAGCAATTGTGCTCTGCGCTCTTTGAGTTCGGCTTTAATTTTTTCTATGGCTTCGAGAATTTTTTCTCGTGGCGTTACATAGTGAGTTTTAGGATAAATAGTGGCACGTACTATGTGTTTTTCTACCGCACCGGTTAATGGGTCAAAAATACTTAAGCGTTCAACTTCGTCATCAAACATTTCTACACGCACTGCATAGGTGTCTGATTCAGCTGGAAATATATCAACCACTTCACCACGAACGCGGTATGTACCGCGACTAAAATCAATATCGTTTCGCGTATATTGTAGCTCTGCAAGACGGCGCAGCATGTCACGTTGATCGACCTTTTCACCTACTTTTAAAAGCAGCATCATTTTCATGTATGAGTCAGGATCGCCCAAACCATAAATTGCCGACACAGAGGCAACAATAATGGTATCGCGTCGCTCTAAAAGCGCTTTAGTGGCACTGAGTCGCATTTGCTCTATGTGTTCATTAATAGATGCGTCTTTTTCGATAAAGGTGTCGCTGGCTACCACATAGGCTTCAGGTTGGTAGTAATCGTAGTAAGATACAAAGTATTCAACCGCATTATGTGGAAAAAATTCTTTCATTTCGCCATACAATTGAGCCGCTAAGGTTTTATTATGCGCCATAATAATAGTTGGCCGGTTTAAATCACTAATAATGTTAGCCATAGTGAACGTTTTACCGGTTCCCGTTGCGCCTAATAAGGTTTGCTGGGCCAGTCCGGCCTCTAAGCCTTCACACAACTGAGCAATAGCGGTTGGCTGATCCCCTGCGGGTTTAAATTTTGATACTAGCTGAAAATGATCGCTCAATGACTACACTCCTGTAATGCTTGACTGCTTAACGCTTCAATTTCTTTCATAAACCACTTGTAGGCTACAAGTGCTGTAAATAAATTACCAATGGCCGCGCCAATAAACAAGCCGATTAAGCCTGCAAGTTCGTTTCCGATATACGCAAAGGGAATATAAAAAACAAACAATCGAATAACGCTCAAAACTAAGGCGTTCATGGGTTTGTGTAAAGCGTTAAACGAGGAGTTTGATAAAATGATCACTCCTTGCAAACCATAACTTAAAGGAATGGTATAAATAAACAGCTTGATGACATCAACAACAGCTTGCTCTTTACCAAATATTTCACTAATGACACCTGAAAAAATAATTAATACAATATAAATAACAAACTGCCACAACATTACAAACTTGAGCGTACCTAGGTAGGCATCTTTTACGCGAGAAAAATGACTTGCTCCAAAATTTTGGCTAATAAAAGGTGGTAAGGTCATCGACAAAGCTAATACCACTAAACTCGCTATTGATTCTATTCGACTCCCTACTCCAAAAGCTGCCACAGCTTCGGGGCCATGATGAGCAACCAATGCGGTCATTACCGCCATAGCAACTGGGGTGAGCATGTTAGCACCCGCTGCCGGTAAACCAATTTTTAAAATTTTACGAATTGCACCAACAATGGTTTGTTTGCCCGCTTTTAAACTGAGCAACTGCTTTTTAAAAATTAATATGTATAAAATAATCGCCACTGCAACTGCCCAAGCTATAACACTGGCAATAGCAGCCCCTTTAATACCTAATGCGGGAATAGGACCAAAGCCAAAAATAAGCATCGGATCGAGTACAGCATTAATAAGCCCAGCCCCGCCCATAATAATGCTTGGTGTTTTAGTATCACCACTGGCACGCAGTACTGAATTTCCAATCATGGGGGTAATTAAAAACACACTACCCAAAAACCAAATACTAATATACTGATGAATTAGTGGAAGTACTTGCTCCCCTGCCCCAAGCAAGGTAAATATGGGGTCAATCAATAAATAGCCACTGGCAGATAAAACCAATACTAATATTACCGCTACCAACAACGAAACACTGGCATCAAAACGCGCTTCTTCTATATTGTTACTGCCTAATGCTTTTGCAATAACCGCAGAAGTACCTATACCTAAACCAATTGCTAAACTGATTACAGTAAAAGTAACGGGAAATGTAAAACTCACCGCGGCAAGCGGCTCTGTACCCAATAAGCTAATAAAAAAAGTATCAACTATGTTGAACATCATTAAGGTTATCATCCCAAAAATCATTGGAACGGTCATTTTCTTTAGCGTAGGCAAAATTGGAGCGGTGAGTAAATCAGAGCGAGTATGTGATT
This sequence comes from Pseudoalteromonas sp. Scap03, assembly GCF_013393115.1. Taxonomy (GTDB): domain Bacteria; phylum Pseudomonadota; class Gammaproteobacteria; order Enterobacterales; family Alteromonadaceae; genus Pseudoalteromonas. Next base: position 2,929,688 of record NZ_VDEU01000001.1, read on the forward strand.
GAGAATGTGCGCGCATAAAATAAATAAGCCTCTTTTACTGAACGGCATATTTTAAAGCATCCGAGCTGTTCAAGCCATGCTTTATTAAACCTAAACCATTTAATCCGTTTTTTATCAAAAAACTGTTATTTTTATGCTGTTGTAAATAAATTTCGCACAAACACATTAAAAACCAAATTAAATACATTTATATAACTTTTGCAACATTTAGCTTTTAGGTTTTGCTGATTTATTACACAGTTAGCGATAATGCTTTATCGTCACGAAAAATTTTATTTATCGTTTAGGTGGCTATCTAAGCTGAATCATAAGTCTTTGTTTTTAAGAACATAAAAAAAAAGCTTTTTAATACTTGAAATCGTTGTAGCGCCCTACAACGCTGGGGGTGCTGATGTTCTTAAAGTTTAATAAACAGAGTTATCCACAGAAACCGTGGATAACTCATTCAACCCCACGTTTATAAAGGGCTACAACGAGGTGCAAATTTAAAGGTGCTGTGATTTTTTTACGTTATCAATAAGCAAACAACGTTAAATGGAATTGTAACGCCTTGATATGGGATTATTTGTTTATTTAATGCAAATCCACATTCGTGCTTAATAAATAGCCAAGCCTTTGATTGCTTTATTTTTATACAACTCCATAGCAGTTCTAAAATTATTAGGTTTTTATCAATATTTAAAATAAATATACGTCTTTGATTAAGATTCAGTTCAACAAACTTTAACGATACAAAATAAAAGTGAGGTATTTATTTTAAATACGTTTATTTAGACTTTGTAAAAATATAGGAAATAGAACAGTTTTTTATCACTAAAAGCTACTTTATTTAATTTTACGGCAAGTTTTATTAGCTGAAATTACTCACTTGATTCAAATATTACGCTGTTTTTGTAAAACAATATCACTGCGCTTTACTTAAATAGTGTTATAAAACGCGCAGATTGCACATAAAAACAACGAATAGACCTCTTTTTTGAATTTATGATCTTTTATATGTTGACACTTTGCTATGCGGTCATTAATATTTCGCCCCGTTGAAAGGCAAGACGCTTCCCCCTTAGCTCAGTTGGTTAGAGCGACGGACTGTTAATCCGCAGGTCCCCCGTTCGAGTCGGGGAGGGGGAGCCAAGTTTATGTTTATGATGTAGTTCCCCCTTAGCTCAGTTGGTTAGAGCGACGGACTGTTAATCCGCAGGTCCCCCGTTCGAGTCGGGGAGGGGGAGCCAATTTACTACACTTCCATAGACATCTCCTTAAATTTGCTCTACCATTTCCTATTAAAATAAAAAACTTTTTGATTACAAAAACTAACTATTTGATAACTTTCTTTATCAAGCTATAATTATTTTAATAATCATGAGGTTGTGTCCTCCCCTTTGACATATAAAGATTAAACAATGGCAGCATTTAAAAAACTTATTTTTATACAACTGATGGCTTGGTTGATTCTTGTGACTGCTGGCTGTTATTTTATTAGCCAAAACTTTGATAGTGCCATCGGTAAAGCTCAAAAAAATGCGCAGGCGACCGTCGAGCAATATATTAAAAACCTATCTGCAACTGACCTCTCTGCTGATAACTTAAAAAATACACTTGCAAGCAGTGAAATCTTTTCACATTTTACTTTACGTGATTATCAAGGTGCGGAAGTATTTTCAGTTAACAATTCAGCGCAATTACCTGTTATTGCAGAACTTATTCAGTCAAACAATAACTCAGTACGCCCTCAGTATGCCACTAATGATAACGCCGATATAAAAGTTGAGTTTAAAATCAACATCACTCATTTGAGTGAGCAGTTTCAAACTGCTTTTTTTATAATTTTAATTATTAGCACCCTACTCGCTCTAATACCTATTGCATTAATGAAAACCATTGTTAAGCACATTAATGACAATATATGTACGGACGTTGCTGATGTCATTGATATTTATATAAACCAAAATCAACTAGGCGATGATTTTGCGACTAAAATTGATTCGCCAGAGTTAGCTAAGTTAGGGAAAAGTTTAATTCCTAGCTTTAATCGTTTATCGCACTTTTTAAAAAGTAAGAATGACAATATAAAAAATGCTGCACACACAATAAAACGTGAGGCCTACAAAGACGGTGTGACTGAGTTAGGTAATCGCAATATGTTTGTTGATTACTACGAAAAGAATATTGAAAACACCGAAGTAAGTACATTTGGCTCTTTAGCACTCGTTCGCTGTAGTGAGTTGCAGTCTATAAATCAAAGCCGCGGTTATCAAAAAGGTGATGAATACATTAAAGCCGTTGCAGATATTATTGTCAGCATCAGTGGCACCTATTCCGGCAGCCAAGTTTTTAGAGTAAACAGCTCTGATTTTATAACCATTTTACCAAATACCCCGTTGAAAGAAGCCGAAAAATTTGGTGAGAACTTACAATCTCGCTTTACTCAATATATGCAAAACCAAGAGCTTAGCTCGGTTGCAAACACGGGTATTGTGGGGTACGAAAAATCAAAACCTTTGGGTGAGTTACTCTCTATTGTTGATAATGCAATGAGCATGGCGCAGTCTAAGCAAGCTAATGCGTGGCATGTGCAACGTGATACTGATCTAGTTAATAATGTGAGCGCAGGATTTGGTAACCAAAACTGGCGTAAAGTGATTAACGAAGTAATTGAGTCTAAAAGCGTCCATTTGGTGATCCAAAATATTATGCCTTTAGGCAAAAGCATTAAAGCCTATGCTGAAATTCAAGCCCGCTTCAAAACAGAAGAAAACCAAGCTTTGCCTACCGCTTCATTTTTAGCAATGGCTGAAAAGCTCGATATGGCCATTGAAATTGACAAGTTAATAATAGAATCGTCTTTGGAAAGAATAAAATCGAGTAATTTATCTGAAAAGTATTTTGGCTTAAATATTACCCCATCTAGCGCGCACAGCGACCAATTCATGATTTGGTTAGAGCGCCGCTTACTCAAAGATACCCATATTGCTTCTAAGTTAATTTTTGAAGTGAGTGAATTTGGTCTTCAACAAAACATTAAAGCAAGCAAACGCTTTATTGATATGGTACATCGCGTTGGTGCCAGAATAACGGTAGAACGCTTTGGTGTGGGACTCACCTCATTTAAATTTTTCAGAGATTTAAAACCAGATTTTATTAAAATGGATGCAAGCTATACACGTGGTTTGGAAGACGATAAAAACAATCAGTACTTTATGCGTTTAATGGTCGACCTTGCCCATAGAATTGGCGTCAGTGTTTTTGCAGAGGGCGTTGAAAGCCAAGAAGAAAAACATATTGTAGAAACATTATGCCTTGATGGCGTTCAGGGTTATTACATTGAAAAGCCTAAAGACATCTAACCCATCCTAACTCAAATAAAAAAGAGCATTTATGCTCTTTTTTACGTTTTAAAGTGTGCTTTTGCTATTGTTCAGCCGTTAAAATGCAGACAGCTTTTTAATTGCAAAGCTCTTAGATTTTGGCCCTTTAGAATTAGCCCGTTATTTTACGTTGTTTATTTAACTGATAATCACTCAACGTGTTGTTAATCGCAGTAGAAAAAAGGATAATACACGGGATTTTATTAGCGTGAGGCACACATGACAGAATACGTCTTGTTATTAATTGGAACAGTGTTAGTTAACAACTTTGTATTAGTACAATTTTTAGGCCTTTGCCCGTTTATGGGTGTATCAGGAAAACTTGATACAGCCATAGGTATGTCTTTAGCAACTACCTTTGTGCTAACGCTTGCCTCTGTGACCAGTTATTTAGTAAACGAGTATATTTTATTACCACTAGATATCACCTACCTGAAAACAATGAGCTTTATTTTAGTTATTGCAGTGGTTGTTCAATTTACTGAAATGGTTGTTAGAAAAACCAGTCCAACGTTATACCGTCTACTGGGAATATTTTTACCTTTAATAACGACTAACTGTGCAGTACTCGGTGTTGCTTTATTAAACATCAAAGAAGATCACACCTTTTTACAATCTGCCGTTTATGGCTTTGGTGCCGCTGTAGGTTTTTCATTAGTATTGGTTTTATTTGCGGCATTGCGCGAACGTTTGGCCGCAGCAGATGTGCCCACTCCATTTAAAGGAGCTTCAATCGCAATGATAACGGCAGGTTTAATGTCAATGGCCTTTATGGGTTTTACTGGATTAGTGAAGTTTTAATATGACCTTGTTGTACGCTTTAATAGCGCTGGGTTTGCTGGCGTTAATTTTCGGATTAATTTTAGGATTTGCAGCTGTTCGCTTTCGCGTTGAAGGTAACCCTGTAGTGGAGCAAATCGATACCATTTTGCCACAAACACAGTGTGGTCAATGTGGTTATCCTGGTTGTCGCCCTTATGCAGAAGCCATTGCCAATGGCGATGAAATAAACAAGTGCCCACCCGGTGGTGATGCGACAGTTAAAAAGTTAGCCGATTTGATGGGTGTTGAGGCTAAACCTCTAGCCGGCGGCGAACAAGCAGAGCCAGTTAAAACGGTGGCCTACATTCGCGAAGATGAATGTATTGGTTGTACCAAATGTATTCAAGCCTGCCCTGTTGATGCCATTGTTGGTGCAACCCGTCAAATGCACACCGTTCTAATTGACGAATGTACAGGCTGCGATTTGTGCGTTGAACCTTGTCCGGTCGATTGTATTGACATGCTACCCGTTGCACCAACAAAACAAACTTGGAAATGGCAACTAGACGCTATTCCTGTTACCCAAATAGATTAGAGGTTTGAGTGGAAAAGTTACTTGAACAAATAAAAAAAGGCACCGTTTGGGCATTTCCTGGCGGCGTACATCCTCCGCAGCAAAAGTCATTATCTAATAATACGCCTATTGCGCGCCTTCCTTTGCCTGAAAAACTCGTTCTGCCTTTAAAGCAGCATATAGGCGCTAGCGGCAAGTTAATTGTAGAAAAAAGCCAGCACGTATTAAAAGGTCAACCATTAACTAAGCCTTCTGCTAACTGGTCGGTACCTGTGCATGCACCTACATCAGGCACTATTATTGATATTACGCCTATGCCATCAGCACACCCTTCTGCTTTGCCTGAATTAAGCATTATTATTGAACCCGATGGCAAAGATACCTGGTGTGAATTATCGCCTTTAGCAAACCCAGCCAATGCATCACACGATGAACTCGTTGATGTTATTCATAATGCGGGGATCTCTGGCATGGGCGGCGCAGGCTTCCCAACCTATGTAAAAGCTGATATTAAACAACCTATTGAATTTTTGATTGTTAATGCGGTTGAGTGTGAACCTTATATCACGGCTGACGATACTTTAATGCGCGAGCACGCCGCTGAAATAGTCAAAGGTATTGAGCTAATGCAGCAGCTACTCAATCCGACGCTGTGTATTATTGGTATTGAAGATAATAAGCCTGAGGCTATCACAGCCATGACAGAAGCGGCGAAGCATAACGAGCATATTTTAATACAAACCGTGCCTACTGCTTATCCCTCTGGCGGTGAAAAACAGCTAATAAAGCTACTGACTAATCGTGAAGTTCCTAATGGTGGCATTCCTGCTGATATCGGTATTTTAGTACATAACACAGGTACCTTGTACGCCATTGCGCAAGCCGTATACGAAGGCAAACCATTAATAGAGCGCGTAGTTACAGTAACGGGTAATACTATTCATAAGCCCGGTAATGTATGGGCGCTATTAGGTACTGAGATAAAACACTTACTGGATTGCCAAGGGTTTTCACCCGTACCACAACAGCGCGTCGTTATGGGCGGCCCTATGATGGGCTTTACCTTACCCACGGTTCGTATTGGCGTTGTTAAAACAACAAACTGTATACTTGCTCCAGATCATAAAGAATTAGCAGAGCCAGGCCCAGAAAAAGCCTGTATTCGCTGCAGTGCCTGTGCCGATGCGTGCCCTGCCTCGTTATTGCCACAACAATTACAATGGTTTGCTAAATCAAAAGAATACGACAAACTCCAAGAGCATAACTTATTTGATTGTATTGAATGTGGCGCGTGTGCCTATGTTTGCCCAAGTGAAATACCACTCGTTCAGTACTACCGCGTTGCAAAAGTTGAGATTAAAGAGCAAATTGCCGAGAAGATAAAATCAGATCGCGCTAAAGAACGCTTTGATGCACGTAAAGCGCGTTTAGAGCAAGAACAAGCTGAGCGAAAAAATCGCCACAAACGTAAGCCTGTAGCTAAATCTACCGAAGAACAGCAAAAAGTAGCCGATGCCCTTGCCCGCGTTAAAGATAAAACCAGCGATGGTGACAATAAATCAGCTGTAGCAGCGGCAATTGCGCGTGCTAAAGCTAAAAAGCAAGGTGGCGAACTTGAGCCAGATAACAGTGAAGTTGCAAAAGAACGCGCTGCCCGTAAAGAGCAAGCTCGCCTTTATAAAGAGCAAAAAGCACAAAGTAATGGTGATGACGAAGCTGTAGATGACAAAAAGTCAGCAGTTGCAGCCGCTATTGCCCGCGCTAAAGCCAAAAAGGCAGCACAAGCTAATGAGCAAACAGCAAGCGATGACACTGCAAGTGAATCACCCGTCGCTGCCGATGATAAAAAAGCTGCCGTCGCTGCCGCTATTGCTCGTGCTAAAGCCAAAAAGGCAGCACAAGCTAATGAGCAGGCAGCAAGTGATGACACTGCAAATGAATCACCCGTCGCTGCCGATGATAAAAAAGCCGCCGTCGCTGCCGCTATTGCCCGCGCTAAAGCTAAAAAGGCAGCGCAAGCTGCTGAGCAAACACCAAACGATAGCACAACAAGTGAATCTCCAGTTGCTGCCGATGATAAAAAAGCTGCCGTCGCTGCAGCCATTGCCCGTGCTAAAGCCAAAAAAGCAGCGCAAGCTGCTGAGCAAACACCAAACGATGACATAGCAAGTGAATCACCTGTCGCCGCCGATGATAAAAAAGCTGCCGTCGCTGCAGCCATTGCCCGCGCAAAAGCCAAAAAAGCAGCGCAAGCTGATGAATTAGCAAATCAAAGTGAAAACACTGAGCCACAAAGCAACGATGAACCTTCAGAAGCTTCACAGCAAACAGCTCAAGAAAAAAAGAAAGCCGCCGTAGCCGCCGCGATTGCTCGCGCTAAAGCTAAAAAGCAACAAAAAGAAGGAAATGATCAGTCATGAAACTAACCATGGCCAGTTCACCCCACAATCATAGTCACAAATCTGTGACACGGTTAATGTTAACTGTAATTGCGGCTTGTATTCCTGGTGTTATTGCGCAAGTTGTATTTTTTGGCACCGGTGTCCTTATCCAATTATTATTGGCGTTAGTGTGTGTAAGCGCATTTGAAGCAGCCGTTATGTTAATGCGTAAGCGCCCTATTTGGCCTGCATTAAGTGATGGCAGTGCATGGCTTACCGGTGTGTTATTAGCAATAAGTATTCCGCCCTTAGCGCCTTGGTGGATTATTGTTATAGGGTGTTTGTTTGCCATAGTTATTGTTAAACAACTATATGGTGGTTTAGGTTTTAATTTATTTAACCCTGCAATGGCAGCCTATGTGCTTTTATTAGTGTCGTTCCCTGTGCAAATGACTGCTTGGTTACCCGTTACAGAATTACTTAATACGGGTATTACTTTCAGCCAGCAGTTAAGCTTAATCTTTAGCGACTTTACCACGTTAGGATACAGCTTAGATCAGCTCCGAGTAGGAATAGACGGCAGCACAATGGCTACCCCACTTGATACCTTAAAAACAGATATTGCTCACGGACTAACGGTGACAGAGAGCATGCAAAAGAGCGTATTTAATGAGTGGACTGGCCTAGGTTGGGGATGGGTTAACTTAGCCTTCTTACTCGGCGGCCTTTACCTGTTAAAAACAAAAGTAATTAACTGGCATATACCAGTGAGTTTTATTGCAAGCTTAAGCTTATGCGCAGCAATTGGTTATATTGCCTCGCCAGGTACAGAGCCGGGTGTAGTGTTTCACTTGTTTAGTGGTGCGACTATGCTGGGGGCCTTTTTTATCGCCACCGATCCTGTATCAGCTGCAACCACTAATCGAGGTCGCCTTATTTATGGTGCAGCAATTGGTTTAATTGTGTATTTAATTCGCACCTTTGGTGGTTTTCCTGATGCAGTTGCATTTGGGGTGTTGCTAATAAACATAGCGGTACCGCTAATCGATTACTATACACAACCAAGAACCTATGGCCATGGAGCAGTAAAATGATTATTTCTTCAATGGTAAAAAATGGCGCAATATTGTGTGGGTTTGCGTTACTAACAACGGGACTCGTTGCCACAATTAATACACTTACCGCTGATAAAATTGCAGAGCAAGAGCAGTTGCAGTTAACTAATCAGCTTCAAGAAGTATTGCCGCATTCCAAATACAGCAATGAGCTATCGCAAGATTGTGTAATTATATCTGATCCATTACTAGGGCCATACGATAACCAAGTTATTTATCGTGCCCGAAAAGATAACGAACCTATGGCATTAGTCATTCGTCATGTCACCCCTAGCGGCTACAGTGGTGATATAAACTTACTCAGTGCAGTATATCGCGATGGTACCATTGCGGGTGTAAGGGTAACCAAACATGAAGAAACGCCAGGTTTAGGTGATAAAGTTGAAGTAAAAAAATCAGACTGGATCACCACATTTAATACAAAAACAGTACAAAGCGAAAGCGACGATCGTTGGGCCGTTAAAAAAGACGGCGGCCAGTTTGATCAGTTTACTGGCGCTACAATTACACCTCGTGCCGTTGTAGGCTCAGTCAAAAACGCGGTACTTTATGCACAAGATAACTTTGATGCTCTGTTCACAGCAGCAAACGCATGCCCAGAGGTAACGCCATGAGCGAATTAAAAACCCTTTACAAAGAAGGCTTATGGGGAAATAACCCCGCCTTGGTACAGTTATTAGGTTTATGCCCTTTACTCGCTGTTACCTCTACAATTACTAATGCGCTAGGTTTAGGCTTAGCAACCTTATTGGTATTAGTGGGCTCTAATATTACTGTATCAATAGTGCGTAACTGGGTACCTAAAGATATTAGAATACCTGTGTTTGTGATGATCATTGCCGGTTTTGTAACAATTGTGCAGCTGTTAATGAACGCTTACACTTTTGGCCTTTACCAATCTTTAGGGATTTTCATTCCGTTAATTGTAACCAACTGCGCCATTATTGGCCGTGCAGAAGCGTTTGCCTCAAAAAATCCAGTGCACTTATCCGCCTTTGATGGCTTGATGATGGGCTTAGGCTTTATGTTGGTTCTGGTTGTACTTGGCGCTATGCGAGAGCTGGTTGGACAAGGCACATTATTTGATGGTGCCGATTTATTACTCGGGCCTTGGGCTGCTATATTGCGCATTGAAGTGTTTAGCTTTGATAGCCAGTTTTTACTGGCCATTTTACCACCGGGCGCATTCTTAGGGCTTGGTCTGCTGATTGCCGCTAAAAATGTAATTGATGCACAAATAAAATCAAAACAAGTCGCACCGCCAGAAGCTGAAAAAGGCCCTCGAGCGCGTGTTACTAGCTTAACTTAAGGGGAAAGCGCATTAACTTAATAAAAGCTAATGCGTTTTAAGTTATATGAATAAAGAAAAACGTCACCAAATACTTACTCGCTTACGCGATGACAATCCACATCCTGAAACGGAGCTTGAATATTCAAGCCCATTTGAGTTGTTAGTTGCCGTAACGCTCTCAGCACAAGCCACCGATGTTGGGGTAAATAAAGCCACTCGTAAATTATTTCCGGTTGCTAATACGCCACAAGCCATTTTAGATATTGGCCACGACACACTACGTGATTACATAAAAACCATCGGCTTATTTAATTCAAAAGCAGCCAATGTATATAAAATGTGCCAAATATTGGTAGATCAGCATAACGGTGAAGTGCCAGAGAATCGTGAAGCTCTAGAAGCCCTCCCAGGCGTAGGTCGTAAAACTGCTAACGTAGTATTAAATACAGCCTTCGGCTGGCCGACAATCGCTGTAGATACGCACATATTCCGTGTTTCTAACCGTACTAAACTTGCCATGGGTAAAGACGTGGTTGCGGTTGAACAAAAACTCGAAAAAGTGATCCCCAAAGAATTTAAAGTCGATGTACATCACTGGCTCATTTTGCATGGTCGCTATACCTGTGTTGCCAGAAAACCTAAATGTGGCAGCTGTATTATTGAAGATTTGTGTGAGTTTAAAGAGAAAACAGAGTAATTAAAGCCTGCTTTGTGCCATGAGCAGACAGTGGTAACGCCTCGTTAAGAGGCAATAAAATAGTTGGCTAAAATTAAGCGACGAAGGAGCAAAAGCCAACTGTTTTTTGTCCTTTTAAACGACTTGTTATACGAATTTACCACTCAATTCAATAAGATAATCAGCAAAGCCATCTCTATCTTCTTCAAGACACAAGCCCATCTCATCTAAAAAGGTTACTATTTTTTCTTTGCTGCCTAGTTTTGCAGCTAGGATATGGTAAAGGTAGAAAATAGATATACCTTTACTCGCGGTATCACCCTCTGCATTAATATCATTAGCTCTAAGAAAAATATTTTTTTCATTCTCATTAATAGTTAAAATGAGGTCTGATATTTTTGTAATATTAAAATACTGCAAATATTTGAGGTGTCGGCTAACAAATTCTGAATCTAGCTCTTTCAAATTAAATTTAGCTTGTTCAGCAACTTTTTGATCCAATTTATTTACAACGTCACTCTTATTTAAGAACTCTAAAATTGTGACTAAATCAATTTCCACTTCATCAGGTTTGGAGCTAATATTTTCTTCTACGTCATGTTGGTAGTTGGTTAACTCTTCTTTAATCTTAACAAAGCCTTCATCTGCTAATTCTAAAAGACTTGCTAATCTAGAAAATTGCCTTCTTACATGCTTAGGTACTTCAATTGTTGATTTGTATCCAATGTCATGCTCAATTTCAGCCCACGCGTGTTGCAGCACGGAGCGAATTTGAATTTCAACTTTTCTTCCGTTAAATCTTTGGTACTCTACCAACCGCTCTCTGTCTTGTGAAATTGAAACAACATAGTGCAATGATAAGTAGCCAAATCTATCAGGGTCTAAAGATGCTCTTTTATCGATAGAGTTTTTTGCATCGATAGCAAAATTATCTTCAATAATTTTAGCTATTTTATCCACCTCATCAGAATAATTTGAAATTATCCTGATTCCAACGATATCTGTAATGTCCTGTATAGAAGTATATTTATCTTTATTGGTTACTTTTCGAGAGAGGCTATTCCTGTCTTTAACCCTTGATGATACAGAATGAGGCACAATAGCTTCATTGCTTAATAGAGCCGAGATCAGAGCGACCATTGATTGAGCCATTTCTTCATTTAGAGAAAGTTGCTCATCATACTCATCAATGATTTTAGATAATGACACTGTAGTTCCTTATTCGTATAACAATTTAATAGTGCGCTCATCGCGCATATTTCTGACGACGCTACGCTCATTTTTCTGCATAATATAGTTTTAACAAATAAGCTAAGGTATTACTATCACTAAGTTTTCTAAAACTTTAAAAAAAGTTAAATAGAACAATATGCGCGCGTCGCTCATTTTCGTGAATATATGCGCAAAGCAGAGTTTGATCACCCAATTGACTTTTATATTATTCAATATCAATGACAGGTTTTCGCTCAAAGCAGTCTTGAAAAAGTAAGTATTTTCGTTCTACGTTCATTATATTTTGGCTGGCCGACAATCGCTGTAGATACGCACATATTCCGTGTATCAAACCGTACCAAGCTTGCTATGGGTAAAGATGTGGTTGCGGTTGAGCAAAAACTCGAAAAAGTGATCCCCAAAGAATTCAAAGTCGATGTACATCACTGGCTCATTTTACATGGGCGCTATACCTGCGTTGCCCGTAAACCAAAATGTGGCAGCTGTATTATTGAAGACTTGTGTGAGTTTAAAGATAAGACTGAGTAGATTTGAGTCAAGATCAAAGTTATACATGTTATACATGTTATACTCTGATCTTTTTTAGCATTGAAATATCAGTTTATTGAGCAAATAAATCTTTTAGCCGCAATATTCTAAAGTTAGTTTGAGCTATCCCCTTTTATCATCATATTTAAACGCTTTGTATTCCGATCCGCTCTTTAATCCACAAGAATGATTATGTGTATTCTTAAAAGTAATTGGAATCGTTTGGCCACAAGGAAGAACATTATAATTGGGTGGTAAATTTGGTCCACACTTTTGAACATCAAAGTGCAAGTGAGGGCCCCCACTTTGTCCGGTATTACCACTTAATCCTATAATATCTCCCGCTTTTACTTTATCTCCTTTTGATACAAAAGAACCATTTTCTGTAAGGTGGAAATATCTTGCTACTGAGCCATCATCATGTTGAATAAAAATATAATTTTCTTCCAAATCTTTATTATTTCCATCTTCAAAAACTTCTCGAACACTGACGACCTCCCCCTCTCTAGATGCAACTATCTTAGTACCAATAGGCATTACAAAATCTATTGCAAAAGTACCTACCCCATTATTCGAGGCGCGATAATGCTCTGTAGCAGCATAAACACTTCTTGTGGTGCCCACTTCGTATGGTAACAAATAGACTGAATTTTCTAGATCTGGAAATACAGTGCAATCGACCACCGGCTTAGAGCAAGCAACTAAAGAAATAGGAATTAATAAAGAACTTACAACAAATTTTTTCATCAATACTTTCCTCTATAAAATGTATTAGTCGCTTAAAGTACAACAAAGGTTTAAAGGTGTTAAAAATTAAACTACCAATCTGAGAAAAAGCAGATACCAAACAAAATTAGTTTTCAATCTACTTTAATTACCTTTTGCCTGGCCCACAATCGCCGAAGACACCCATATCTTCCGCGTTTCTAATCGCACCAAGTTTGCCATGGGTAAAGACGTGGTCGCGGTTGAGCAACAACTCGAAAAAGTGATCCCCAAAGAATTTAAAGTCGATGTACTCCACTTGCTCATTATTCAAGGCCGTTACATGAGCACCGCCCGCAAGGTTAAATAGCGAACCACTAAAGTTGGTCAGAATCCCGTTACAGGCTCAAATTGCCTAGATATCTAAGCAAATCCATGCGCCTCACTTCATTTATGAGCACTAACCTCTGTATAAGAAAGGCACTAATTTTTGGCTTCTAACGTCGGCTATACTAAAAGTCGACGTTAGAAATCTGTGCTCTTTTTTAGTAAAAATATCATGCTACGTTTAATCAATAGTAACGGCTAATACCATGTTGATAATTTTGCGAAATAAACTAAATGAAATAAACTAAAATAGAACGACTATCTATCCCTTGTTTTATTCACTCTAAACTTGAACAATTATTTAATCAATTTGTTATTATTTATCAAAAATTGTGTAACTGTATCAGCAAATTCTTCAGGTTGTTCTACCCATGTCCAATGCCCCGTTTGCTCTAAAAATTTAAGTGTTGCTGTTCCTTCTGGTAGCATTTTATAAAATCGATAAGCCATTGCTGGTGTAGTTTTCCAATCTTTACGTCCGTTAATAATTAAGGTTGGAATAGGAAAGTCTTTGAACATTTCTTCTTTAATAATAACGTCTTTTAAAGTGCCAGTAATTTTTACTTCTGGGTCTAAACCAGCCATATCAAAATATACCTTGATATTTGAACCATCTCTTTTATCTCTTGAGCGGTATTTTCTTAATTTTGAGCGTTTTTCTGGGTCGTACCAATCAGACATATTACCGATGGCTCTGTTGTAAAAGGCTTTCATATACTCATGACTGCTTGTTAATGCGCCTTTTGCTCTAATCTCCTCTAGTTTCTCCCACTGTTGTGGAAAAAAAGTTTTTCTTAAGTACTTGGCGGCATCAACATTCATCTGTTGACTTAGTCCGTCAGCAGATGCGCTTAACATGATCAACTTCGCTACTCTGTTCGGGTAAGTTAATGCATATTGCACCGCTGGGATACCACCATATGAATGACCAGCTAGTACGAGTTCCGGTACATTCAAATGTTGGCGTAACGTTTCTATATCTTCAACAGTGATAGATGGTGAGAACTTATCTTGAATCTCTCTTGTCGCTCTGCCTACACCAGTTTCATCAAAATATATAATTTGATACCCGTGTGGTTTTAAAAAGTCTAATGCTCCCCAAAATATGGTGCGAGAAGCACCGGGACCACCATTAATCATAACAATGGGAGTGCCTTCACCGTCTGCTTCATAGTAAATATGACCAAATTTACTTTTAACGAAGTTACCTTGACCGTAAGGTTTAGGTAAAGAGGTGTCGGACGCATTGGCTACCAGAACATTAATATGAAGTAAAAATAACAATGAGACAATAAATGCTTTTAACATAAGTAATTCCTTTGAATAAATAATTTAAACAGTTGAATTGATTAATCTAATTTTTGGTTAATCAATTCAATTGAGTAAGTTTGATCTTTACCCGTATTAACTTCAAAGTGGGTACCCTTATCGTCAAACTCAGTAATACCCACTTTATTTACCATCAATAGTCGCTGACCTTGTTCAGTGCTATAGAAAAAGACGGGCCATTGTTTAATGGCGGCTTTGTTTACGTTAAATGTGTTTAACCAACGCGAGTAATCAGTCATGCTATCCGTTAACAGGCATTTGTTTTCTTGGCAGCTTGCCGTACCTGTTAGGCTCGTACCGTTATTATTAATGTGATATTCAATGCTAGTTAATGTTTTAGGCTTGACGCTATCAATATAAAGGCCTGCTAACGCAAACACTAATTTATCAATTGAGGAAATCCAGCTACTATTGGATAAAAAGGCAATACTTAAATCATGCTCGGGATATATTGCTAGCATTGAGCGAGCTCCTGGTGTAGCTCCAGCATGATGATAAACTTTACGCCCATGTAAATCTTTAGCTATACGCCAACCAAAACCAACGTCAAAGTTTCGACTTGTTACGGGGTTTCCGTCTTGAGTTGTTGTTGGCGTAAACAGTAGTTGCTGGTAAGGTTTTTGAGTCTTTGCTTTTTTTAAGACTTCTCCCCCAAAAAAGGCTAAATCACTTGCCGATGCATAAAGCCCTGCACCAAAAACGCTATACGACTTTTCGCCAAACGCAATTTCACTTCCCCCCATTTTACTTAGTTCATAAAGCCTTGAACTGCGTTCATGAAGGTCGTTGATATTCTCTATCGCTGGTGTTTCGTTGCCTGACCAACGGGTAATAAAATTTTCAACACTCACTGTTAATGGTTGTTTGGTTATTTTCTCGTATAAAGCGCCAGCTAACGTATAGCCATGTGTAGAATAAAGATATTTAGTACCGGGGCGAGATAATAAGTCTCGATCCTTGAGTGTATTAACTGCCTCAACAGCTGTATCGAAATGTGCGTCATAAATATCATAATCTTTTATTTGATAATGTGGCATTCCCGAAGTATGTGATAGTAATTGCCTTACTGTGATGCTGTGATATTTTTTATTGAGTTCAGGATAATACTGTCCAATGCTGACATCAGGGTTTAGCTGATCATTATTGACTAATTCAGCTAACATGGTGGCGCCTATAACTTTTGACACACTGGCTAACCTGAACGTGGTATTAGGCTTGGCGGGTAGTTCATTTTTTATATCAGAAAAACCAGTGGCAACAGACGCAACAAGTTTATCTTTATACACCACAGCCACTGAAAACCCGGGAACTCCAGTAACTTCATTCAAGCTAGTGAGCAGTTTTGTTAACTGCCATTCATAGCTTTGTTTATTATAGTGCTGAACTTCATCGTGATTTTTTGCTGTAGATTTTGGCATATTAATAATACATGCCAGTAAAATAAATAATGGTATTTTCATATCATGCTCCTTTTTTTTCATTGAGCATGAGTTGTTAAAAAAGCGCGAGTTAATAAAGGTTATGAATGGTTATGCTGGGTTAGCAAGCGCCTTTAACACTGACCAGATAGGGTCTTTAGCATATTCACGTTGCTGTTTATTTAAATACAATTTCCCAGATGACATTAACGATTCAATGCCATTCAATTGTGATTGTAATGCTTGAAGTAACGATGACGTTGATGACATAGAAAACGAACTAGTCCGTAATATTGTTGCGGTAGTTGGCTCTACTATGCTTAGCTTTATTGTCGTGTTGTTGTTTACTTCTATCACTTCAAAATAACTAATTAATGCAAGCCGATCTTTTCTTGCTTGTAATGGTAAGACTAACTCTTTTCGTTGCTTTGATAATATGAGTTGAAGACGCTGTTCTTCATTTGCTTGGCTAAGCAAATCATTCCATGTTTGATAAATACTTAACGCATTCTCAGGCATTTCATTAAGGGGGGTATTACTCCATAGCGCAATCCGATTGTTACTTGTCGCTTTGTCATTATTCGTTGATTGAGTCACGTATATTAATATGATTATTGTCATTAACAGCGCCACAAACGTTATACCGAACACTTTTTTGTTTAACCGAGGAATTTTATCTGTGTGTACGTTGGGTGTCGGTTCAGGAACAAACGTTTGATCGATTGGCATGACCTCTCGCTCAATTAGTAATCGGTACCCTTCCCCCCTTACCGTTTGAATTGAAAGGCCTTTTATTGTTGATTGCTCTAGTGACTTTCGTAAAACAAATACTCGCTGTTTTAAAGTGTCAGGACTAATAACAGTGTTAGGCCAAACACTTGTCATGAGCGTTTTATTTGATACAACGAGTTCTGGTGTTTGTGCCAGCGTGAACAGTAATTTAAAACTTAACGGATTTAAAGTCACTGATTGATTATCTTTAGTGACAACATATTTTATTTCGTCAAATTTTATCGTTTTACTCTCTGTCATGAGGGTTAATTCATCCTAAAATAACTCATATTATATGTTTCACTAAAATTGTATCAGCTCATCATCAGTGATGAATACAGTTAGGGTTAGCAATCCTGTTTTTTAGTCGAAACTTTTTTATCTTTAATTCATTAAGGTTTAATATTTCAATTGCTATAAACTTCTTATACCGAATTTGTTATAAATCGGTTAGATTTAAGTACAAGTAAGAATTTCAACCATCTACATAGCCACCTTTTGGCTGGCCTACTATAGCCGTGGATATCCATATATTTAGAATATCGAACCGTTCAAAATTGGCCACTGGTAAAATGTCTATTTTGTGCAAATGCTGTTAAAAATAGTCCCTGCCGAATTAAAAGTGGACGTTCATCATTGGCTTATTCTGCACGGTCGTTATGCTTGTGTAGCCTGTAAACCTATATGTGGTGCGTGCATCATTGAAAACTTGTGTGAGTATAAAGCTGAGACAGAATAATCTTTGTTTTCTACTTTAAACTTTAGATTCATTCACTCTAGACATATTTTGCTTATTTTCACGCTTCAATTTTCGGTACGCAGATGGACTATAACCCACTAATTTTTTAAACGCAGTATTGAATGTCGATTTTGAATTAAATCCGGCATCGAAGGCAATATTCGTAATTAATTTATCACTATTATCTAAAGCCTTTTTGGCTTCTTCGACTCGAAAACCATTAATAAATTGAAAAAATTTGGTGTTTAAAAATTGAGAGAGTGTTTCTGAAATATGGTTTTCAGTTTCAGATATGCATTCAGATAGATTTTTTAGCGATAAGTCATCTTGCAAAAACAGCTTATCTTTTTTCATTGCATGTTCAAGCTTTGACGCTATAAATTGCATTTTTTCAGTACTAAGTAATGCAGCTCTTGTTTGACTTTGAGACGGCTGACTAGTGTGAGGTATCCCTTTTTCAGAGTCAGTAAGAACTTTTTGGCTTAAAGCCTTATGGATAAAAATAGCCAAAGCTATAACCTCCAATATTGGCAGCACAACACCAGAGCCATACCAGTGTATACCCAAGGCACCGAGTGAAAACTCAATGGCATACAATAACCATGTAGCCCCCCATATAAACAATATGGGCCTAAACCACACCAATGAACTATGCTCTATTTCAGAAAAGCGCTCCATCAATTGTCGACGATGAACGTTATGAAGCTTTAAGGCTGCCACTAAATAAAAAAGCGTATAAAAAATAAAAACTGACGTAGTGAATAAACAGGTAAATACTGCAATTTTCCAAAGGTCAGGATCTCTCGTTGAAGGAGTGGCCAGCGCGAGCTTCTCTGCTGGAGTGATCATAAATATAAAAGGGACCATACCTAATAAAACAATAATAGGACCAGAGAGCGCTAATGTTTTAAGGCTTTTATTGGCGACTTTATCAGCTGACATAGAGGCATGTGCATAATAATATAGAGCAGGCCCAAGTAATACACGAAGCGGAAACTGAAGACCTGCTATACCCGGAGCATAAATATATGCGCCAGAATGAATAAATAGCTCCCCCGCTAAATGCACCATTAATAACAACAGTAAACCTTTCAGAAAAACATTTTGCTTTTGCTTTGGCCTTTTAAGAACATCAAGCAAAGCAATAAGTGTCATTCCTATCATGCTAGAATATAATATTGTCGGTAAAAGGTTAACCATCGAACTTACCTAAGATAAAAGATTTATAATTTCTTTTAATTATAAATCTAAACTCTAACTAACACTACCTATTGTCAACTAAGTAGATTTATACTCACTAGCCTCTCCAGTAATTATTTGTGTCATTAGCTAAGCTAATTCGTAATAAATAATAGGTGAAGTTAAGTACTTTTATTTCGATAAATAACTTCTGTGCTCTCCTAATTTCTTTATCTACTAATGTTGGGTCCATAGGAAAAAATAATACCCACCTTAATTAAATTGAAAATATACTATTTTTTCGGACTATTTTCTAAATTAAAGCCTTTAACAAATAACCAAAATGGTAGTAACAACTCAAATAAAGCCCCTGGAAGGTATAACCATTGTCCGCCCAAATTCATCCCAAAAAAACCAAAAAGTATTTTTAGCAATAAAGCAAAATAGCCAATCATTCCTAACACCGAAAATCCACGCGGTACAAGTCGGTATTGATAAAAGTTTGCGCATAGAACAAAGCCACATATTGCCAAAGGGATCATGCCCATTTGAAAGTCATAATAGCGCTCAGCTCTAAGAACAGTCGCCATAGTGTGCAAGTAATCAACATTACTAACGGTCGTTTCAACGAGCTCCTTACTTATCCTCATCATTGACAATAGAGCGACAGCACCTATTAGTAACATAACTGCTTCAACAAGCCTAAATGCTACATAGCAAACTGCAATACGCTCACTATATTGTTTGATAATGGGGTAAATAATTATTGCCATCCCCACAACAGCCGCTGAATTTATGAACTCTAATAGCACTGCCGTGGTTACCGTAAGCTTATTAGCAAAAAGTTGCTCAAGGTAGTCCGGTGAACTAACCAACTCCGCAATGAGTGAACTAGCCGTCATGTATGAGAATGATGAAATTAGCCATAATACGCCCACTAAACGAGCAGCGGTTAAACTAGACATAATGTGTTTCCTTAAAGTTATAAATATTCAAAGTTATTTCTTACCTTTTTTTGGTTTTTAACATTGATTATCGTTTTATAGTTAGGTTGGGCAATTTAGCCATTTAGGCGCGCGTTGACGACCAAATGGGCCTATTCGAACGTATTATTTATTAAAATTGTTTTTTATTACTTCCTGTAGGTCATTATTATTTAGCCTTTTCAATACTCTATATAAACCGCTACACAACTATTGATGATATATATTTCAATATAGTTAATAAGTAATTGTGAGATGACTAGAATGAAGCACTCTTTGATATAAACTTAGGTCTAATCCAACTAACTATATCTCTCATTTATCAGCACTATCTTTTAGTTGTGCCGACAATCAATGTAAAAAAGTGACCCCAAAATAGTTCAAAGTGATTGTACACGACAGGCTCATTTTACATGGCCGCTACGTGTGTACTGCACGAAAGCCCAAATGTGGCAGCTGTATTATTGAAGATTTATGTGAGTTTAAAGATAAGACTGAATAGCTCCCACCTGTTAAGGTACGAAAGCGGACGTTAGCTTTGGCTTACCCAGTGTCAAGTTGCGACATAGCTGGCTTAAGTTGTGTCGATTTCCCCCCAAAAAAAGAACTGATAGGTAGCAAACTGATCTTTTAAATAAATTAACCACAAGATGTGCCTAGTAAACTTATAACGATTCACTCACTTCTTTTAGCAGCTAAGTGTGCTCGTTGAATGGCTCAGGGGTTATGCTGGCGTAGTAACTGTCTTCAGTAAATTAATGTTACATCTATATTCTTGCAGGGGGTTATGAAGCAACCCCACTCTTGAACGATAAAAAAGCTAAATGTGCTGCCTTACCTGAACTGTAATTATCTAGATGACTCATCTTGTAACCTGCGTACAATAAACCTTCAAAAAAATAAAAAACCCAATCAACACAGAAGTGCTTACTTAATAACCCCTCATCTTTCGCAAGTTTTATCAATTCTCGTATCTCGTTATCTTGCTGTTGCATACGAACTTGAAGCTTTTCACTTTTCTGAAACATCTTCTCGAACTTTTGCAAAAAAGCGAATTCCTCGTATAACGGCAAAGTATTTTCGAATACAAGCCTAATAGCATCCAATGAGTCTTTAGCTTTATTTTCAACGGACATATTTACTTCGTCAAAGCGGTCTAAACAATATAACGCAATCTCTTCTTGAAGCGCTTCCTTATGCTTAAATTGGCGGTACACCGTTGCTCTACCAACTTCAGCCCTTTTAGCCACGTCAACTAGCGTTGAATCCTCATTTTGAATAAACAGTTTTAACCCCGATTGAATAATTTTTTTTCTCGAATTATTTGTTCTTGCATCCATTTTATGAGACAGCCTTGTATCATCTATTAAGTTCCATTATGATACAGCAATGTCTCAAAAGTTAAAAATGAATTCTGTGGAGCAAGAGAGTGAATAGACTAATCGGTATTGACTTTGCAAGAGCGTTAGCGCTCTTTGGTATGGTTATTGTCAACTTTAAGTTAGCCATGAACGCCGATAATGGCACACCACAATTAATAGAGTTTGCGGCTCTATTCGAAGGTCGGGCTTCGGCTTTGTTTGTTATATTAGCGGGTATAGGTATTGCGTTTTTAACTAAAAAATGTGTTACCAGTGGATCACTTGAACACATCAAGCAAGTAAGAACCTCTTTGATAAAAAGGTCTGTTTTACTACTTTTGATTGGCTTGGCTTTTACACCTATTTGGGAAGCCGACATCTTGAAATTCTATGCATTCTATTTTTTGATAGCTGCATTATTATTTACTCTTAGCAGCAAGAAACTGCTCAGTGCATCTATCGGTTTTGTTTTTGCATTTCCATTAATGTGGCTATTCTTTGATTACGAAAAAGGATGGGATTGGCTTGAGCTTAGTTATTCTGGTTTTTGGACAACTGAAGGAGTGATTAGACACCTTTTCTTTAATGGTTATCACCCAGTTTTACCATGGTGTGGTTTCTTGCTATTTGGCATATGGTTGGGTAAACAAGATTTATCCAATACTAATGTAAGGAAGTCTTTGTTTACATGGTCTTTAAGTATTTTACTTATTGTAGAAGCAAGCTTCTATATGCTGAGAATGTGGGCAGGAGATGACCCGTCTATTGGCATGTCAAAAGATGAAATTGAGTTTTTGTTAACCACGTCAATAATACCGCCGTTGCCACAATATATGTTTTCAGCTGCAAGCTCTGCCGTTCTTGTTTTGCTGGTTTCTCTAAAACTAGCAAGTGTATTTCCTACCAACCGGTTAATTGAGTGGCTAAGCAAAACTGGGCAGTTAACGTTAACTCTGTATGTAGCACATGTCATTATTGGCATGGGAATTCTTGAGGCAACTGGCTTACTCGTTAATCAAACCATAGACTTGTCAATATTTTCCGCATTGGTTTTTTGCATAATTAGCATAATTTCCAGTGTGTTTTGGCTCAAGTATTTTAAACACGGGCCTTTAGAATGGATTTTTAAAAAATGCACTTAGTAGGCCAAAACATTGTTTTAAAAAACTAAAACTATTGAGGCTGTTAGCTGACTGTTAGCTGTTTAATTAGGGTAAATAATGCTATGTCGATAGTAACAGTCAGGAAGTTAATAAAAGCATCCTATAGGTATTACCTTTTGCATCTACTTTTATTATCTTTCGGCTGGCCGACTCAAACCTTGATAAGTTTGCTATGGGTAAGAACCTTATTGAAGTAGAAAAGAAGCTCGAAAAAGTAGTGCCTAAAGAGTTTAAAGATAAAGTAGAATAGATCCGTAAATAAAAAACGTTCATTTAGCACGATTGTTAATAATAAACCTCAATTATCAGGCTTATAAGAATAAGCTCAATGATTAATTCGTATTCCAGTGTTACTTTTTTGTTTATTCAAAGTAGGTGTCTAACTTTGGCACCTTTCATTTTTCATACCTTGTAAATCAATTCAAATAAAATCTGTTTATTCGTGATTTGCCGTAATTATTGGAACATTTCCAAAGTATTAATTTCACAAGTCTTAATTCATTAGTTATGCTACTGAGCATAATAAAATTATAGTGCGACCCTCTATGTTACCCTTACTTCGTATATTACTGATTGAGCAAGACCCTAGCACCTTAAAAGAACTTTCGACGAATCTGTCAAAAGTTATCCCTAATTTTGAGCGAAACGATATTCATATCGATATTATTGAGTACCTTGAACTTGAACAAGCACTGGAGGGTGTAAAGGAAGATGGTGATATTCAGGCCGTTGTACTTAGTTGGGATGTGCAAAATAAGGTTGGTGAACGCACTTATAGTCGTTTTATAGAGCAGCTAAAGGGGATCCGTCTTGAATTACCTGTGTATGTTATTGGAGACGACACAGAGGGGCTAGAAATTGTTAATGAGTCGGAGGAGATTGAGTCATTCTTCTTTAAAGATGAAGTAATCTCAGACCCTGAAGCAATTTTAGGTTATATGATCAATGACTTTGATGATCGCTCAGAAACGCCTTTTTGGACAGCGTACCGCCGTTATGTTGGCGAGTCGAACGATTCATGGCACACACCTGGGCACAGCGGTGGTTCAAGCTTTAGAAATTCTCCCTATATTAAAGATTTTTATCAGTTTTATGGCCGTAATGTGTTTGTGGGTGACTTGTCGGTGTCAGTCGATTCGTTAGGCTCATTATCAGATAGCACCAATACCATTGGCCGTGCCCAAGAGTCAGCTGCCGCTACGTTTGAGGTGAAGCACACTTACTTCGTCACTAATGGGTCATCCACTTCAAATAAAATCATCTTGCAGACACTGCTTCGCAAAGGCGATAAAGTGATTATTGACCGTAATTGCCATAAATCTGTGCACTATGGCATTTTGCAATCAGCCAGTTTACCCATTTACTTGTCGAGTATTTTAAACCCTAAATATGGGATTTTTGCGCCACCGTCATTGGCTGATATAAAACAAACAATTGAGCAGAACAGCGATGCGAAATTGCTGGTTCTTACCGGTTGTACTTACGATGGCCTACTGAGTGACCTTAAACAGGTAGTCGAGTTTGCTCATCAACATGGTATTAAGGTGTTTATCGACGAAGCGTGGTTTGCTTACTCGCTATTTCATCCAAGTTTACGGTATTATTCTGCGATTCATGCTGGCGCTGATTATGTTACTCATTCAGCGCATAAAGTGGTATCGGCGTTTTCTCAGGCATCGTATATCCATGTAAACGATCCTGATTTTGATGCTGACTTCTTTCGCGAGATTTACAGTATTTATGCCAGTACATCGCCGAAATATCAGCTTATCGCTTCTCTTGATGTGTGCCAAAAACAATTGGAGATGGAAGGCTATAAGTTACTCAATGCCTTGTTAAATCATGTAGACGAATTTAAGCAACAGATGGCATCACTAAAGCAGATTAAAGTGCTTGGTAAACAAGAGTTTACGGAAATATTCCCGCACTTTAGTGATGATAACATGGGCCACGACCCGCTAAAAATTCTTATCGACATTAGCGAATTACCCTATTCATTAAAAGATATTCATAAGTATCTGCTGGATGAAATTGGCTTAGAAATAGAAAAATACACCCACAGTACTATTTTGGTGTTACTGACTCTTGGCGGCACGCGCTCGAAGATCATTCGCTTATACAATGCGTTAAAAAAACTCGATAGTGGCAAGGTAAAACTAGCCACATCGACACGACGTTCTCGCTTACCGGAGAATTTACCAGCTATAGACTTAGCCTGTATTCCAAGCGAAGCTTTTTATGGCGAGCGCGAATCGGTACCTATTAGCAAAAGTAACAACCGCATTTGCGCCGGTTTAGTTACGCCCTACCCGCCAGGAATTCCGCTTTTGGTTCCGGGGCAACATATTACACAAGAGCATATAGACTATCTGAAGGAGCTTGCAGGACAAGGGTTAACGATTCAGGGCAGTTTTGATGGCGAAATATATGTCCTTAAAGGTAAAGTTGAGAAGTAAAAATATCGCGTAATACAGTTTTATGATTAGGAATTGCTTATAATCGTACTTTACAGATTTCAAAGAATAAATTGAGGTAAATTTAAATGCGTTTACTACATACTATGTTACGGGTTGCTGATCTAGATAAATCAATTGCCTTTTACACTAATGTGCTAGGTATGAAAGAGTTACGTCGTGCAGATAATGAAGAGTATCGCTATACCCTTGCCTTCGTCGGCTACGGTGATGAAACTGATACAACAGTACTTGAACTGACCTATAACTGGGATACTGACAGCTACGATTTAGGTAATGCCTATGGCCATATAGCGATTGAATTTGATGATATTTATAAGGCCTGTGAGGATATCAAAGCAGCTGGCGGTAACGTTAGTCGTGAACCAGGTCCAGTAAAAGGTGGCAAAACGGAAATTGCATTTGTTAAAGACCCTGATGGATATGCAATTGAACTTATTCAGAAAAAATCATAAATAATCACGGGTAGTATTTTACCCATAAAAAAAGGTGCCTTGAGCACCTTTATCGTAATTGACTATCTTTACTGCCACGGCGATTAAACGCGTTAGCATTACTTGGTAGCCCTTCTAATTCCGCTTGGCATGAAATACAGTAGCGCACGCCTGGTAATGCTAACCTTCTTGCTTGTGGTATTCTCTCGTCACACTCATCACAAAGCTCAGCGCTCGCTCCTGAAATTAGGTTACTTCTTGCGTATTGCACTGCATCATTAACACTTGCATCTATTTGATCTTGAATTGCGCCATCTCGCGCCCATCCACTTGCCATAAATCCTCCTCATTTTTTGGAAGTTTTATGTAGATTAACAAGTAGAATATTTATAAGCCCTGAATAAAAAACACAGATACTTTTAATTAAGTCTTTTGAGGTTGAACAATACTTGAGTGAATATCGTGACTCTAGGCTTTGATAGACCTAAATATTTAATTTAGAGAGGTATTTTATAGACGAACGTAGGAAGTACTTGAACAGAAAGTTTTTTATCTTAATAACACATACCTACTTTAGAAAAAGTAAGTGGCGTCCCCAAGGGGATTCGAACCCCTGTTACCGCCGTGAAAGGGCGGTGTCCTAGGCCTCTAGACGATGGGGACACTAAAAAGTGTCACTAGGACAACTGAAAGTTTAGACTCGATTCAGACGAGCTTTAATAACACTACCCTACTATATAATAGTAAGTGGCGTCCCCAAGGGGATTCGAACCCCTGTTACCGCCGTGAAAGGGCGGTGTCCTAGGCCTCTAGACGATGGGGACACTAAAAAGTGTCACTAGGACAACTGAAAGTTTAGACTCGATTCAGACGAGCTTTAATAACACTACCCTACTATATAATAGTAAGTGGCGTCCCCAAGGGGATTCGAACCCCTGTTACCGCCGTGAAAGGGCGGTGTCCTAGGCCTCTAGACGATGGGGACACTAAAAAGTGTCACTAGGACAACTGAAAGTTTAGACTCGATTCAGACGAGCTTTAATAACACTACCCTACTATATAATAGTAAGTGGCGTCCCCAAGGGGATTCGAACCCCTGTTACCGCCGTGAAAGGGCGGTGTCCTAGGCCTCTAGACGATGGGGACACTAAAAAGTGTCACTAGGACAACTGAAAGTTTAGACTCGATTCAGACGAGCTTTAATAACACTACCCTACTATATAATAGTAAGTGGCGTCCCCAAGGGGATTCGAACCCCTGTTACCGCCGTGAAAGGGCGGTGTCCTAGGCCTCTAGACGATGGGGACACTAAAAAGTGTCACTAGGACAACTGAAAGTTTAGACTCGATTCAGACGAGCTTTAATAACACTACCCTACTATATAATAGTAAGTGGCGTCCCCAAGGGGATTCGAACCCCTGTTACCGCCGTGAAAGGGCGGTGTCCTAGGCCTCTAGACGATGGGGACACTAAAAAGTGTCACTAGGACAACTGAAAGTTTAGACTCGATTCAGACGAGCTTTAATAACACTACCCTACTATATAATAGTAAGTGGCGTCCCCAAGGGGATTCGAACCCCTGTTACCGCCGTGAAAGGGCGGTGTCCTAGGCCTCTAGACGATGGGGACACTAAAAAGTGTCACTAGGACAATTGATTAGTTAAACTCACATCCTGAGCTTTAAGGTAATGGCGTAATAGTACAAATAAAGACTCGAGCTTTATGTGTTACGCTATTTTCTCGGTAAAACCGCCTTTAACTAAAAGTTAAGTGGCGTCCCCAAGGGGATTCGAACCCCTGTTACCGCCGTGAAAGGGCGGTGTCCTAGGCCTCTAGACGATGGGGACACAGAAAACTGCTACCCTAGGACAAACACTAAAAATTGGTGGAGCTATGCGGGATCGAACCGCAGACCTCTTCGCTGCCAGCGAAGCGCTCTCCCAGCTGAGCTATAGCCCCAACTTATTCAATACGCTCGGTGATAACCACGTCGTGTATCGCTTAGTGCGGGGCGCATTCTATGCACCCCCCAAAATAAAGTCAACAGTTTTTTGTGCGACATTATTTAAATGGTTTAATTTTCAACAAACTGGCTATCATACATGCTAAAAAGTAGATTTTCATAGTATTAAGTAACCATGAGTTACGTTAAGTGTGCCACATTTGCGTTTGAGTTGAGAATAACGACTTTATAATACTAAAAGTACCTATTCAGATCGGACTCAAAAGGTATACATTTATATGCAAATTGAGTTACCACCGCTTTTTGCCTAAAACGGGCCTACTTCCATCATAACCTAGCTGGATTTTATTAAATGCTAATTGTAAAGCTTAACTATGCTAAGCGATAAACAACTTGCTAATTTGAGTGGTTTAAACAATTGAATAATATAGGCAGGATGATCTGAACTAGAAAGTTTAACTTTGATTTCTTGGTTGCAACCCTGGCTCGGTAAATCAATTACCACTAAATTGAATTAATTTTCATCCTTAAAAAGCAACAGAGCCCTATCAAGTGAATATGAATGTAGTTACATTAGCGCCCAGCCATGCATGCTTATTGTTCGTTTTATGTTACCTTGTTGATAAAGTGAACACTATTTGCATTGCATTGATTATAAAAGCTTCATTCAGCACATTTTTATCATTCAAGTGTTGACACATTTACAAGTCTATCTATAATAGCGCCCCACAACAACGCAGCAATGTGGTGTTATTTAGATGCGGGTGATTAGCTCAGTTGGGAGAGCATCGCCCTTACAAGGCGAGGGTCACTGGTTCAAGTCCAGTATCACCCACCACATTCTAATGTGTCGTATCTAAGTTCTATATGGGTAATTAGCTCAGTTAGAAATAATAGAGTGTCATCGTTATTTACAAATAACGGCGAGGTTCACTGGTTAAAGTCCAGTACTATTTATTTTAATAGTAGCGTTTTAATTTATATGTGGGTGATTAGCTCAGTTGGGAGAGCATCGCCCTTACAAGGCGAGGGTCACTGGTTCAAGTCCAGTATCACCCACCACATATAAATCTATTGTTATGTTAATAGTCATGTGTAAATTTGTAATATGGGTCGTTAGCTCAGTTACAAAAAATGAGAGCATCACCGCTATTTACAAGTAACGGCGAAGTTCACTGGTTAAAGTCCAGTACTATTTATTTTAATAGTAGCGTTTTAATTTATATGTGGGTGATTAGCTCAGTTGGGAGAGCATCGCCCTTACAAGGCGAGGGTCACTGGTTCAAGTCCAGTATCACCCACCACATATAAATCTATTGTTATGTTAATAGTCATGTGTAAATTTGTAATATGGGTCGTTAGCTCAGTTACAAAAAATGAGAGCATCACCGCTATTTACAAGTAACGGCGAAGTTCACTGGTTAAAGTCCAGTACTGTTTATTTTAATAGTAGCGTTTTAATTTATATGTGGGTGATTAGCTCAGTTGGGAGAGCATCGCCCTTACAAGGCGAGGGTCACTGGTTCAAGTCCAGTATCACCCACCACATATAAAATCTATTATTATGTTAATAGTCATGTGTAAATTTGTAATATGGGTCGTTAGCTCAGTTGGGAGAGCATCGCCCTTACAAGGCGAGGGTCACTGGTTCAAGTCCAGTACGACCCACCATTCTTTGAATGGTGCATATTACAAGATGTCTAAATGGGTGATTAGCTCAGTTAGAAAAAGAGAGCATCACCGCTATTTACAAGTAACGGCGAAGTTCACTGGTTAAAGTCCAGTACTATTTATTTTAATAGTAGCGTTTTAATTTATATGTGGGTGATTAGCTCAGTTGGGAGAGCATCGCCCTTACAAGGCGAGGGTCACTGGTTCAAGTCCAGTATCACCCACCACATATAAATCTATTGTTATGTTAATAGTCATGTGTAAATTTGTAATATGGGTCGTTAGCTCAGTTGGGAGAGCATCGCCCTTACAAGGCGAGGGTCACTGGTTCAAGTCCAGTACGACCCACCATTCTTTGAATGGTGCATATTACAAAAATCTAAATCCTCCAGTACCACCTTCCATTTTTAGTATTCATTATCCTCAACTCTTTTAGTTCAGGTTCAGTATTAATTACCATTTAGAAATTCGTTACCAAGTAATTCTTCGGTTTCAAAAAATCAGTATTCCAATCACATACCAAAAATCTATCTTCCGAGTTTTATTATCTCCAAAATCATTTTGTTTAAACTTACTTTATTACGCGTGCTATTCATTTACTTTAAATGGGTTTTTAGCTCTTTTAAGATAAAAATATAAACCTTTAGAATTAATTTGCTTAATAAGCTCTCATCTTCGAGGCGAATCTTTAAATTACCTTGTAAGCGTCTAAACTGTTGATTATAGTCTGTGTTAAATTCAATTACGCTTAAGCCAATGTCTAAAAATATTTTCAATGAAGCAAAAATACTGATTGTAGAAGAGCAGCCACTTGCTCAAAGCTACATGAAACAGTCGCTCGAAAAAATTGGCTTTGGACATATGCGTTTTGCAGATCATGCTCTAGCGGCAAAAGAACAATGCTTACATGAAGAATTTGACTTGGTAATTTGCTCTTTTAATCTAAGCAAACGCCAAGATGGCTACCAGCTTTATGAAGAATTACGCGCTAAAGCATTAATAAAACACTCTACTGGGTTTATTTTTACATCTGCGGAAACGAGCGGAGAGTTAGTTCACAGTGTATTAGAACTTCAACCCGATGACTTTTTAGTAAAACCCTTCTCTGTACAAGAGTTAAGAGTGCGCATAGAGCGTATTCTCAAACGTAAAAGCGACTTAAAAGCTATATACACTTTAATTGATGACGATAACCAGTCTAAAGCATTGAAACAAATTAATGCCCAACTCGATAAAAGTAATAAATACAGCCCTATTCTACTTAGATTAAAAGGCAATATTTTACTGGCGCTAAAACAAAACCAAGAAGCGAAAGATTTTTTTAAGTCAGTTTTGAATATGCAAAAGTTTGCATGGGCAAAAGTAGGATTGGTAGAAGCCTTAATTGCTAACAATGAGCATATTTTAGCTCAACGCATGCTTAAAACAATGCTTGAACGAAATGAAACGCGTCTTATAGCCTTAGACTTATTAGGGCGTTTAGAAATAAAACTAAACCAATTTGATTTAGCCCAAGACTTTTTAAGCCAAGCGGCACACATTGCTCCACGTAATATAGACCGTCAAAAATCACTGAACAGCGTATCGCTCATTAATAGAGATTATGAAACCAGCTACTTAACTCAAAAAGATATTGCCACTTATGCTAAGTACTCTATGCATGATAGCCCAGACATTTATTTAAATGCTGCTCGTGCTGGGATTGATTTTGCATTGACCACAGATCAAACCGACCAAATAAACAGGATCTCTCGTCAAACAAATAAATATATTAATGAGTTAAAAACACAATTCCCAACCAGTAATGCGCAAACTCAAATCGATGTGCTCAATGCACGCCTTTATTATTTAAAAGATGAACATAAAAAAGCGAAACAGCTCATTGAGCAACTTGATGACAGCGATACTCAAATACGTTCAGTAGATGGTGCCCTAGACAAAGCAAAAGCACTGCATGAATTAGGTTTTCACCAAAAGGCGCAAGCGCTATTTAGTCAAATAATTGATCATTGCGAACGTCACCCAAGTAGAAGCGATGCTACTTACTTGCGTTATATACAGCAACAGCAAAGTGAAAGACGTGATATTAAAATGGGGCCGAAAGAGCTCAATAATCATGCTGTTAAGCAGTTTGAGCGCGGCCAATTAAATGTTGCCTTAGAGGCATTCAGCCAAGCATTTAGAGTCATGCCACACAATCCAAGTATTGCGCTTAATTTATTGCAATGTTTAGTGGATAAGTCAAAAAAACATGGTGACTCTTTCAATAGTCTGTTGGCCCAAAAGTGCTTTAAACTATTAAAAAAATCCCCCTTAGCAGAAGAGCAATCAGAGCGGTTCGATAAACTACTTCAGATTGCTAAAGAAATGAAACTAGAGATTAGTTAGAGCCTGTTTGGCATTAATGCTACGTTATCGCCTATTTATGGTGAGTAACCACACCACATAGGCGCTGCATTGCCTAAATCCCAAACAGGCCGCTGTAAATTTAATCTTGAAAGGTCAACAGGCCCTAGAGCTTTTTCATTGCCAGTGCGTTTACACAGTAGCGTAAACCAGTAGGAAGTGGCCCATCAGGGAAAATATGCCCTAAATGCGCATCACACACATTACAAACAACTTCAACTCGCTCCATGCCATGACTATTATCCATGACATAACCAATCGCTTCCTCAGTTGCCGGTTGCGTAAATGAAGGCCAGCCGGTGCCACTATCAAACTTTTCATCTGCATCAAATAGTAAATTGTCACAACAAACACACACATACTTACCTGGCTCTAACAAGGTACAACTACTCGAACTATTTGGTCGTTCAGTTCCCTTTTTACGGGTCACATAATATTGCTCTTCGTTTAACAGTTCGCGCCATTGCTGATCTGTTTTAACCACTTTTCGAACCGGTGTTGGATTACCATGGTTGGCAAAATTAACAATATCGTTCCACTTCAACATAACAACCTCATTACGTTATTAATTTAACTAGCAATCATTTACTTGTAGTCTAGTACGCCTGTGGCTAATCCCACGATCAACGCTATCTAAAGACTATAGTGTGCTTTTCTGTTGCTGTAAGTATACGGCTTACATAGGCATGCAATTGGGCTTGACTGCCAGGAATGCTCACGCTTAATTGCCGGTCATTATTACTGTGCACTATTAGTTCATCGTTTCTTATTTCTATCGACTCAATATTACTGATGACTAACCAATGCGGGCCATTTTTTTTATCAAACAGCCCTGTTAAACTAAAAACAAATAAGTGCTGCGCATCGCGTTGAATAAAATTACGCAGCGGATTGCGCATTTTAAACAACGGCGTTAATCGGTAACAACACGAACAAAACACCACAACCCACATTACTAAGGCAGCTTTAAACCAAAGGAATTCGCCTAAAGAAAAAAAATAGCCACTCGCTATAATAATGAGCCCTATTAAAGCAATTACTTGTGCTATTTTTTTATTGATACTGTGCATAAGCCCTCTTACTTTTTATCAGTTGCTTTTTCTGTCGGCTCGGGCCAATCACTAAAGAAAACACTTAAGTAACGACTTTTTGCCAAATACCACAACACCCATAATACAATCACCATTTGCACAGCTAAAAACAATGAGAAGCGATAATGGCTATGGGCTGCCTGAATACTTAACCACGACAAATCAATTAATGCACACGCAATCAGCGGCCAACGCATATACCGCCAAATACGCGCCAAGCGTTGTGTTGCTTGATGCGAGTCTCTTGGTCTGCGTAAACAAAATAAAATAGTGGGTACAATCGCTACAGCACCGATCGCTATAGCAATAAAAAAATCATCTTTTGACTTAAAAAACAATGACATTAAATCAAGCTCAGGTCGACGACTCAACGCGGCAATCACCCAAATAAAATAGGCCCGCAGTAACACTAAAATACTCAAGTGGAATGCGAATGGTGTACGATAGCTTCCATATTTATCCCAGTATTCAGGTCCATATCGACTCACAACTGGTTTTTCCTATCGGCAATAGTGCCCAAAATAAAAAATGCCACTAATAAGGTAAGCGCTAACCACTTAGTGCCAAAAAACAGTAAAGCTTTAGTTAGCAGTGGGCTTAACCACACCACTAACAAGCCAAAGCCAAACGCAGTTATCAACACAAAACACGCCACCCTAATAATAAAGTGGCGCCTAGCTACGACGCCTTTGGTTAACTTTAAAATGTCATCCGCATAAAGCGACACTAAGCACACCATCAAAAGCAATGATAAATGCGGTAAATAGCCTTGTAGCCACTGGCCTAGGTCAATTAACAAGGTATTAAGTATATTTGTAAAACTAGCCATTATGAGTCTCTAACAAAGTAATTAAATCATCCTCTGTCAGTATTTCTATACCGAGTTCTTGCGCTTTAGTTAGTTTAGAGCCGGCTTTTTCGCCCGCCACTAGCGCATCCGTTTTGGCTGAAACACTGCCAGATACCTTGGCACCTAATTGTTGTAGGCGCGCTTTCGCATCATTGCGATTAAGCGTATTAAGCGTCCCAGTTAGCACATAAGTTAAACCCGCTAGCGGTTGTTCTTGCTCTGATGGCGCTGTTAACTGTGGCCAGTTAATGTCTTGGGCTATTAATTCGTTCACCACGGTTAAATTATGCTCTTCAGTAAAAAAGCCACGCACGTGCTTTGCCACTATTTCACCTACATCGCTTACTTCAATCAGCTGTTCAATGCTGGCATCGATTACGTTTTCAAGCGTTAAAAAATGATTAGCTAAGTTTTGCGCGGTTGCCTCACCGACTTCACGGATACCCAGTGAATATAAAAACTTTGCTAAGGTAGTCGTTTTTGCATCATCAAGCGCGGCAACTAAATTTTTAGCTGATTTAGGCCCCATTCGTTCAAGTGATTCAAAATGTCCCTGCTTTAAAATAAATAAATCAGCCGGGGTTTTGATCAGCTCTCGGTCAACTAATTGATCAACAATTTTGTCGCCCAAGCCGTCAATATCTAATGCCTTACGCGATGCAAAATGCTTAATTGCTTGTTTACGCTGTGCTTGGCATACTAAACCACCGGTACAACGTGCAACGGCTTCACCTTCAACCCGTTCAATATGCGAGTCACAAATGGGGCACATAGTTGGAAAGACAATTTCTTTTGCATCGCTTGGGCGTTGCTCAAGTACCACTTGAGTAATTTGCGGGATAACATCCCCTGCGCGGCGAATAATGACAGTATCGCCCACTTTAACGCCTAAACGAGCTATTTCGTCGGCATTATGCAGCGTTGCATTTGATACCGTAACACCCCCAACAAATACCGGCTCTAGTCGTGCTACGGGAGTAATTGCCCCTGTGCGCCCTACTTGAAATTCAACATCTAATAATTGCGTTATTTCTTCTTGCGCCGGAAATTTATAAGCGATTGCCCACCGCGGTGCGCGAGCTACAAAGCCTAAGCGCTCTTGTAAGGCTTTTTTATTTACCTTTATTACCACGCCATCTATTTCGTACTTTAGCTCGCTACGACGCGTTAAAATATCATTGTAATAGGCAAGCGCAGCCTTTGGGCCCTCAACTAATTTGGTTTCTGGACACAGTGGTAATCCCCAATCGGTAAGCTTAGCAAGTTGCTGGTAGTGATCTTCAGGTAAGGTGCCATCGGCAACTAATCCGGTGCTGTAGGCATAAAACATCAATGGCCGTTTTGCGGTAATTTTTGAGTCTAGCTGGCGTAAACTGCCCGCTGCCGCATTACGTGGGTTTACAAAAACTTTGTCACCGCGCTTTTCTGCTTCGGCATTTAATTTTTCAAAGCCCGCGCTATCCATAAACACTTCACCGCGCACTTCAAGCTCACGCGGGTAATCATCACCGCGTAACTTTAATGGCACATTGCGAATTGTTTTTACATTTTGGGTAATATTTTCGCCAGTAAAACCATCGCCACGAGTCGCTGCTTGCACTAATACCCCATCGCGATAAATAATCGATACCGCTAAGCCATCCAGTTTAGGCTCACAGCAAAATGTAAGCTCTTCAGTGCTCATTAAACGCTCTTTAATACGACGATTAAAACCATTGAATTCGTCTTCACCAAAAGCGTTATCAAGCGACAACATAGGCACTTGGTGTGCTACTTGCTCAAACTTGGCAAGCGCCGCCCCACCTACTTTTTGAGTAGGTGAATCGGAGGTTAAAAACTCAGGGTGCTGGGTTTCTAATTCGCTCAAAGTACGTAATAAGCGATCATATTCGGCATCGGGTATGCTGGGTGTATCAAGCACATAATAACTATAATTGTGTTGCTCAAGCGTGGTACGAAGATGATTAATTTGCTCACTAATGCTGCTTGCCATGTAGACCTCAAAAACATAAAAAAAGCCACTTTGACGAGTGAACGCCCAGTGGCTTACAAAATTTAACTTATGCGTATATTACGCAGAAAATGCGCGAACCTGCTCAACATATTGACGAATACGCTCTACCGTCATTTCGTTTCGCTCAGCATCCAAGATTTCAGCTCCAAATTCATCTGCTAGCTTCTTAGCGGCGCTGTGCAGCATATTAAACGCAGCAAGGCCATCGCCATCACATGGTAGAGTCATAAATAAGCTCACGCCTGCGGTACTAAACTGTTCCATATTATCAATATCGAACGTGCCAGGGTTATACATATTTACCAGTCTAAATAACACCGGCCCTTGGCCTGCAGGGTCTAGATGGCGATTAAAAAAGCCTTCTTCTGAATATTTAAAACCTAGCGTGTTAACTGCTGGCAGTAATTTACTGCCTTGCATGGTCAGTCCTTCTGGCATTTGAATATGCACAATCACAAAGTCTGAAACATCTTTAGGGGCGTCTTGTTGTGTATCAACAGCCTCTTCGGTTACCACTTCAAGGTCATCTTCAATAGCTGTATCAGCTGGGCTAACATCTATTTGTGGCTCATCAGCACTGAAGTTTAACTCACTCATTTGTGGCTCTTCTCGTTGCGCTAACGTTGGCTCTTGTGGCTCAGTATGCACAGATGAAGGCTGCTGTTCTTGAACAGGTTCAACTCGCTCGCTTGCAGGGAGTTCAGCATTCTCTTTTTTTCTTACTGACCACAAACCGTGTATTAATAAGCCACCAATGACAAACACACTGATCACAATTAAAACCCATCTTAATTCTTCGGCCATCCCCTCACCTTTTATTATTAATATGCCTAACTGCCATCATTTTACCCAAAACAACTAGCAAATGACTATAAAATTATGCATGTGCAAGTTGCACCGCTTGTTCAATATCTACAGCAACCATGCGCGACACGCCTGGCTCTGCCATGGTTACACCCGTTAATCTACCCGCCATTTCCATTGCAATTTTATTATGGCTTATATAAATAAACTGCACAGATTGTGACATTTCTTCAACCAATCGGCAAAAACGGACCACATTGGCATCATCTAATGGGGCATCTACCTCGTCCAGCATACAGAATGGAGCTGGATTGAGCCTGAATATAGAAAACACCAATGATAATGCGCTCAGCGCTTTTTCTCCACCACTTAACAAATGAATTGTCGAATTTTTTTTACCCGGAGGTCTTGCCATTATACTAACACCACTTTCGAGTAAATCGTCACTGGTTAATTCTAAGTAAGCACTGCCGCCGCCAAATACTTTTGGAAAAAGCTGGCCAAAATCGTGATTCACTTGATCAAAGGTAGACTTAAAGCGCGTTTTAGTTTCACGATCTATTTTATGAATAGCGCCTTCTAAAGCTGTCAATGCCTGGGTTAAATCATCCAGCTGATTATTTAAATAATCACTTCTTTGCTTAGCTTGTTCAAATTCATCAATGGCTGCAAGGTTAACGGCTCCTAATTGCTCTAGCTGATTACTGACTCCAGCAAGTTGATTTTGCGCTGCGTTTAATGACAACTCTGCAGGAAGCTCTGCTAAAACCTGTTTTAAATTTTGATTAAGCTCGCTAAGTGGCTCAAGTACCGCTTGCGCTTTTATTAATAGGCTTTGCTCTTCAATGCTCAGCTTCTGGTGTTGCTCTTGTAATGCCACCAGCTCAGTTTGTGACGTTTTTAAACTCGCTTGTTTGGTTTGTAATTCTTGTTTTGCTTGAGCTAACTGCTGTTGAATATCCACAAGGGTTTGTTCGCCTTGTTGGTGCTGTACTAATAATTGTTCAATAGTTAGTGCAAGCTCTTGCTCAGGAATAAGTAACGCCTCAATTTGCTCTATTAGCTCTTGCGTTCCTTCTACAGCCATTGTTAATGCTTGTTCGGCATGGTTCAACTTGGTTTGACTGAGCTGCCACTCACTACGCACTTTTTGCTCATTAAGGTCTGCCTGATGTGCTTGCGTTCTATATTGTTCAGCATTATTCAAAACTTGTTTGTAACGTTCATCACTATTTATTCGTGTGCTATCGGCTTGGTTAAGCTCTACAGCTAAGGCCTCTAACTGCTCTGCAAGCTGTTCATTTTTATCAAGCTCTTCGCCCAACAATTCGCTTAACTGCTGCTGTTGTTCTAGCAGTGGCTGACGTTGTTGTTGTAATTTCGTCACCTGTTGCTGATGTTGATCAGCTTGCGCTTTGAGCATTTCACCACGCGTTGTTGCTACAGCAAGTTGTTGTGCTAATTGATGAATAGTGTCTTTGCGCTCGTTTTGCTGCTCGGTTATTAATGCAGCCTGCGCTTGATGTTCTTCAAGTGTGGAGTGTGCGTCCGTCAATGCCTGTTGTTGTTGCTCAAGTAAGGTTTCTTGCTGTTTGAGCTTTTTGTGCATTAATAATAAGGAGTTTTCTGCATTTTTTTCGCCACTAAGATGCCAATTTCGACCATGTAACGCTCCTTGCTTGTCCATCACTGCAATATAACTGGCATCGTTAAGATGGTGAGCTTCACCCTCGGCATCATAAGCAATATGGTTTAATAACTCTGGGTAGATACCAGCGCTAATAAAGGCAGCAATACTATTGCTTGCCACAGACTGTGAGGGTATTTGCCACGTGCTATTTTCTGCTTTACCTGGTGAAATATGAATGTGCTCAAGTGATGACAGCGCCTGCTCTACTAAAAACTCATAACCAGGCTGAACAGTTAACTGCTTGAATAAAGTTAAAGTTTTATCGCTGTTTTTTTCAAGTCCAAGGGTAGTTTTTAGCCCTGCTATACCGGCTTTTAGTTCATTAACTTGCTGAGATAAATGCTGCCATTGCTGCTGAGCTTCATCAAGCTGTTGCTGCTGTATTGCCTGAGCACTTTGACCTCTACTATGAGCAGTTTGCGCGTTAGCCAGCTGCTCTGTTAGCGTTTGTCTGTGCTGCTGTTGCTGAATTAATTGCTGCTCTATCTCACTGCGTTTTAACTCATCTATTTGATCATCAAGCTGCGTTAGTTGTTGCTTAACATAACTGATTTTCTGTTCTGTATGTTTTACTGCATTTGCATGCGCTAGCTGCTGATTATTTAATTTTTGATAGTCTTCTGTTAGTGATTGCCACTGTGATGTGTCGGTATTTTTAATCTCCAACAGCCGATTAACCTCATCGGTAAGTTCTATAACCTGCTCGCTACACATTAAGTTATGCTCTACAGCCTGTTGCAAGTTGTCATCTAACTCTTGGCAAAGACTTTGTTGCTGCGTTTTGACTTCTTCACTTTGGTTTTTTTGTTGCTCTAACTTGGCTAAATTTTGTTTCAGTGAAAGCGTTTGTTGCTTAATGCTAATCTGCTGCTGTTCACTGCGAGTCAATTCGGTATGCGTAAGGTGCTGCTGTTGCTGTGCATCATCGAGTTTATCTTGTTGAGCTTGCACTTGAGCATCAAGGCTTGCCAGCACATCATCATGGCCTGAATGCGCCGTTTTAAAGAAGCTGATTTGGTCATCCAGCTTTTTTATTTGCGCACTTTTATCGAGCTGTTGTTGATGCAGTTTTTGCCATTTTAATACCGCTATTTGCCCCTTTAAGGTGCGCTCTTTGGATTTAAGTTCGCGATATTTTTTAGCCTCAACCGATTGTACCGCCAGTTTATCAAGCTGG
Organism: Pseudoalteromonas sp. Scap03; assembly: GCF_013393115.1. Lineage (GTDB taxonomy): Bacteria > Pseudomonadota > Gammaproteobacteria > Enterobacterales > Alteromonadaceae > Pseudoalteromonas. The sequence continues at coordinate 2,968,222 of NZ_VDEU01000001.1, forward strand.
TTTTGTAACTCTTGACGAACATCAAGCAGTCGCTCTAGGTTTTCTCGGGTGCTTTTTATGCGTGTTTGCGTTTCGCGGCGACGCTCTTTGTATTTAGAGACCCCTGCGGCTTCTTCTAAGAAAACACGTAGCTCTTGCGGTTTGCTCTCTATTAAACGTGAGATCATCCCTTGTTCAATAATAGCGTAGCTTCGCGGCCCAAGGCCCGTGCCTAAAAATATGTCGGTAATATCACGTTTTCGGCATTTACTGCCGTTTAAAAAGTACAATGACTGGCCATCGCGAGTCACCAAACGCTTAATAGCCACTTGGTTACGATCAGCAAAAGTATTGGGTAACTTACCCTGGGTATTATCAAATATTAATTCAACGGAGGCTTGCGAAATGGGCTTGCGGTTAGTAGAGCCATTAAAAATGACATCGGTCATGGCATCGCCACGTAAATTTTTAGCTGAGCTTTCACCAAGCACCCATCGCACCGCATCAATGACGTTTGATTTGCCACAGCCATTAGGGCCGACAACACACGTCATTTGGTCAGGAAATGGAATTTTAGTGGGCTCTACAAACGATTTAAAGCCCGCTAATTTAATAGTGCTTAAGCGCATTTTATTGTTATTACCGATTTATTATTGTTTTTTACTATAAGTAACTTAACGCATAAATAGCTAAAAAGTTAAGCTTGGCGTTTAAAATTATCTAAAATAATACCCGTGGCCATTGCTACATTAAGCGACTCTGCACCGCCAAAAGCCGGTATGGTTATTTTGTTGCTCACTAATTTTGCACACTGCTCGCGTATTCCATGTGATTCACTGCCCATAAGCAATACACCTTGGCCACTAAATTTAGTGCTATGCACACTTTGGCCATCTAAAAATGCACCATAAATAGGCATGTTTAATGTAGATAAGTATTCAGGCAATTCAACTTGGCTTACCGATACGCGAACGAACGACCCCATTGTGGCGCTAATTGTTTTTGGGTTATACGGATCGGCACTGTCAGTGCTAGCAACAATATGTTTTATACCGTACCAATCAGCCACGCGAATGATGGTACCTAAATTCCCAGGATCAGATACGCCATCTAAGGCTAATATTAAACTGTTTTCATCTGGTAATACGGTGCTTGGCATATCAATAATTGCAATAGCCGCATTATTACTTACCAAAGTACTGGCCTTTGTTAGCTGCTCTTCATCTGCTGTAATAAAATGCGTTTGAGGGTATGCGCTTTGGTTATTATCAATAAAGCTTTGCGTTGCAAATACATCGTTTACTTTTAATGGGCTATTTAATAACTCCAGTACGTTTTTTTCGCCTTGTACAAGGTATTGATTAAATTGCTTGCGATACTTTTTTTGGCCAAGCTGGCGAATAAGTTTAAGTTGGTTTTTTGAAATCATGACAGCCCCATTAAATTATCTGCACAGTATACCAGAGGTGACTTAAAGTGCAGCCCCATAAACAGTAAAAGCAATAAAAATAGCCTACTTACAATCAGCTAGCTAATTATAAAGATTGTTTTTTTTATCTAAAAAAGGTAAATTTACAAAAAACTACATGGATATATTTTTAAAATGGAACCAGTACACCCAACTTCATCTGAGTCAAATCAAACACCCCCTGCTATTTTTAGCGGTAAAGTACAATTTAGCGGCAAAGCCGGCGAATTTTTTGGCATATGGAGTGTTAATATACTACTTAGTATTATTACTCTCGGAATTTACTCTGCATGGGCAAAAGTGCGCACCTACCGTTATTTTTACGGTCATACGCGTATCGACGGCCATAGCTTTGACTATCTAGCGACCCCAATACAAATTTTAAAAGGGCGCATTTTAGCGGTCATCGCATTTTTAATTTACACCTTACTTAGCAGCCTCGCACCGGCAATAGGCCTTTTATTTGCTATTGGCTTTTTATTTTTATTGCCGTGGATCATCAACCAAGGTCTGCGTTTTAATATGCGTATGACTCGCCATCGTAATGTACGCTTTGCCTTTTCAGGTAATTACGGCGATGCATTTATTAACTTCGTTTTATTGCCTATTGCAAGTGTATTCACATTACACCTATTACTGCCGTATGTATTAAAGCGAATTGATCAATATATGCATGAAAACATCAGCTATGGAAATAAACCACTTACAGTAAATCTTCAGGGCGAACGCTATTACATCGCAGCACTTATTACCCTAGGAGTTGCAATAGGTGGCTTAGTTATTTTTGGCTTCTTTGCTGGTGCAAGTGCCTTAACTATCGATAACTTAAACACACAAAACTTTAGCCTTTCGACAATTGTAGTGCCGCTATTAATTGCTACGTTGTATGTTGCGTTTTTAACACTGGTAGGCGCTGTTTATCATTCGCTTATTCGAAATCATATTTTTAATAACAGTGAATTTACAGAAGTAGCTACCTTTGATTCGAACTTAAAAGCCATTGACTATGCCATCTTACTATTTACCAATGTATTGGCAATTATATTTACCTTAGGACTGGCCTACCCTTGGGCTAAAGTACGCAGAGCAAAGCTGTTAGCATCGGTTACTGAAGTCACTATTTATAGCGGCGCACTTTCGTTGATTGATGTTGCACAAAATGAGCAGTCATCATTTGCTGAAGAAGCGGCCAATGTGTTTGATATTGATATTTCACTCACCTAATGAGTAATTATCCTATTTTTGGCTGTTATTATTACCCTAATAGCAGCCAACATATTAAAAGCTATGCACACCTTTCCCATGAGCAAATAACACTTGTTGACTCTGAGAATACGACGTTACTTGCATCAAAAATAGACAATTGCCAACTTGATAGCCCGTTACCTGGCATGGCGTCAGAGTTAAATTTTGCTGATGGTGGGCGATTTATTCCTCAAGATTTAGAATTTAGGTGGCCATTCGCGCTTAAAGAGCATGGACTCAGTGAACGCTTAGAAAAAAATAAGATTCTTATTGTTGCATCCGTGCTGCTAATTCCCCTATTACTTTGGTTAATTTTATACCGCTTAATACCATCAGTAGCCGTTTATAGCGTTAACTTAGCACCTGCCTCGACAATTGAAACGATGGGAGAGCAAACGCTCAGTGTAATAGAAAAAGTCGCATTGGAACCTTCTCAACTTTCCACTAATAAGCAATCAGAAATACAGCAACAATGGCGTTTAATGCTTAACTCGCTCAATTTAGACAGTGCAAAGTTTAGGCTATCTTTTTATCAGTCTGATTATTTTTCAGCTAATGCGTTTGCTCTTCCAAATGGTCGGGTTGTAGTAACTGACGAACTTGTTGATCTATTAAAAAATGATCCTGATGCCCTGCGTGCTATTTTACTTCATGAAATTGGTCATGTTCAGCACCATCACAGCATTCGACTTGCGGCACAAGCTGCAGCGAGCACCGTTGTATTTGCAGTTATTTTTGGTGACTTAGAAGGTATATTAGAAGTCGTGCTTGGCTCTGGTTCATCTTTTTTACAACAAGCGTTTTCGCGAGATATGGAACAAGAAGCCGATATATATGCGATTAAAAACCTTTTAAAATTAGGCTATTCTAACCACGACTTTGCTGATGCAATTGAAGCACTGGAAAAGAATTTACAAGCGCAAGAAGGGAGCTATGATGATGCTTGGTTAAAGTATTTATCAACGCACCCAAGTTCCCAAGAGCGAATAGAATATGCGAGGCAATATAAACCACAATGACCCCTGAACTAAATTTATTGTTATTAGTTATCATTATGATAACGCTTGGCTACGGATTTATTTATCCGCGCTTTGCAGGCAGTAGCTTTAAAAAAGTATCGGTGCAAGATTTATTTGCAACGGGCATTACACTATTAATTGCATCTAGCCTTTATTACAACTCGGGCGTGCAATTTAGCTGGTTAGTATTTGAAGTTAATTGGTTTTGGTTTACTTTTTTAACTTACGTCATAATCGAAATTCCGGTGTTTTTTATTTATGCTAAAAAGCACAATATGCAGTTTTAATAGTCTTTTATTTTCATACAAAAAAAGCGCCAAATTGGCGCTTTTTAAACTGCATTAACACATATTAATATTTATGCTTAAATGCCCACAAATGCAGTAATTCACTGGCAATCGTTGCAGCGGCAATGGCGGTAAGCTCACTTTGGTCGTACGACGGGGATACTTCAACCACATCCATTCCCACCATATTAACCCCTTTCAGTGCGCGTAAGATTTTAAGCACTTTATCAGAGGTTAAACCACCACACACGGGTGTGCCCGTACCTGGTGCAAAGGCGGGGTCTAAACAATCTATATCAAAGGTTAAGTAAACCGGTAAATCACCCACTCGCTCAATAATCTGAGCTGCAATATCATTCGCATGCAGATCATTGGCTTGCATGGCATCAATCACTGCAAACTCATGCCTGCTTTGATCAAAGTCAGTACGAATGCCTAGCTGAATACTGTGATTAACATCAATTAACCCTTCCATTGGCGCATGATAAAACATGGTGCCGTGATCAAAACGCGAGCCGTTGCTATAGGTATCGGTATGCGCATCGAAGTGAACTAATGCCATTTTGCCATGAATTTTTGCATGTGCGCGCAATAGTGGTAACGTTACGAAATGATCGCCACCCAAGCCTAATAATGTTTTACCTTGGCGAAGTATTTGCTCTGCCGCCATTTCTAATTGCGCGGTAAAATATTCAGGGTCGCCTACCGGATAAGTAAAGTCGCCAGCATCCGCCACGGTTAAGCGCTCAAACAATGGAAATGTCCATGGGTATTTTGTATCTTCCCATGCTAAATGTACCGATGCTCTGCGAATAGCATCAGGCCCTAAGCGGGCACCAGGGCGCCCTGAAGTGGCCAAATCAAACGGTAAACCCAGTACCACTACATCGGCTTCAATCGCGTTAATGTTTTGTACCATAGGACGACGTAAAAACGTCATCCCATTTGAGTACAGTGAGTGGTCAACACAACCAAACAAGCTAGACATTGCTTATAACTCTTCTAAATAAGTGTAGCCATCAAGGCCGCTTTGCAACTCGTCTAAAACGCTTTGCTGTTCATCTGGTGCAATTTTTGCGCTCACTAACTGCGCATATGACTGCTGAAAACCTTCAACATCTAAATGTACATAACGCATCATATCAGCCACAGTATCACCATGATTAATTTCTGTAATGCTAGCAATACCTTGCTCATCCATATTGACAATAGCACTGTGCGTATCACCAAATAAGTTATGCATATCGCCTAAAATCTCTTGATAGGCACCTACTAAGAAAAAACCCATTAAATAAGGTTTATCTGCTGTGAACTCAGGTACTGGTAACGTACTTTCAATACCTTGACCATCAACATAGTGCTCTAAAGCGCCATCTGAATCACAGGTGATATCTAGTAACACAGCCCGCTTTTGTGGAGCTTGCGTTAAACCACTTAAAGGCAATACCGGAAACACTTGGTCAATACCCCACGCGTCAGGCAATGACTGAAACAATGAGAAATTGACAAAAAACTTGTCCGCTAAACGCGCATTCAGATCATCTATAATCGGTCGATGAAAACGGTTTTTGTTATCCATTAATTTATTAAGTTCATAACACACGCGTAAGTTTATTTGCTCTGCCCATGCACGCTGAGTTAAATCTAATAATCCCATCGCAAACTGGCTATGCGCTTCAGCTAAATCACCTTGGCTGTCGTGAAAAATCTCAATTAATGCACGGTCATCAGTAAGCACATGCAATTGTTGCCATGAAATCCACATATTTTTAAGTAATTGCGGCGCATCATCAGCTGGCGCTTCTATTTCTTCCGGTGTATACGTTTCGGTGCCAATTACATTGGAAATTAGTACCGCGTGATGCGCTGTTAATGCTCTTCCCGACTCTGAAATAATGGTAGGAAAAGGCTGTTCATACTGCTTACAAATATCACCTATGGTGTACACAATATTATTTGCGTATTCAGCTAAACTGTAGTTCATTGAGTTGTGTGATTGACTGCGTGTGCCGTCGTAATCAACCGCTAAACCGCCCCCTACATCAAGGCACTCTACGTGTGCACCCAACTTACGTAATTCACAATAAAAACGAGCAGCTTCACTTACACCTAAGCGTACATCACGAATGTTGGCCATTTGCGACCCTAAGTGAAAATGCACAAGCTGTACTAAATCAAGCTGATCAGTTTCTTTTAAACGGTTTACTACATACAGCACTTGCGAAGCAGACAACCCAAACTTCGATTTTTCACCGCCACTTGCTTGCCATTTTCCTTTGCCCTGCGATGCTAAACGCACACGAATACCAATACGCGGTTTTACATTAAGTTCTTTGGCTTGGCTAAGCACCATGTCCAGCTCAGACAATTTCTCAAGTACGATATACACTTTATGACCCAGCTTTTCGCCAATCAGCGCTAAGCGCACATATTCTTTATCTTTGTAGCCATTACACACAATCACCGCACTGGTTTTTTCAGCCAATGCTAATACGGTTAATAACTCTGGCTTGCTGCCTGCTTCTAAACCTAGCTGTTTTTTTTCTACTTGTGCTTGACTGGCAACAATTTCTTCAACGACTTCGCGCTGTTGATTTACTTTAATCGGATAAACTAATAAATAGTCTTTTGGATACCCATAGCTTTCTATTGCGGTATTAAATGCGCCACATAAGCTATGCACACGATGGTGTAATATTTGTGGAAAACGAACGAGTGCTGGCAAACTTAAGCCTTTTTCTTCAAGCTGCTTAGCAATGTCTGTTAGTGCAATGGTTTGCTGTGGGGCATCAGCCTTTGGCGCAACATACACATCACCTTGATCATTAATACCAAAAAAACCTTGGCTCCAATGACGAACGTTGTAGCTCGTACGAGCTTGTTCTAGTGATGTTGTCTCTTTCATTTATCTTTCTCTTTTATTTATGAATGCCAAACCGGCTAGTTGCCGCGCATTAAAAGAAAAATAGTGATTCATGTCCAACAAGTATTTCTACTCGTAACGAGTTAGGATTGAAATTGATAAATAAAAGCTTCAAACAAAGCAATATTAGCTGAGCGCAAGCTCCATAAATAAGCTATTCGGGTTTTCTGTGTATTCACCAAAAGGGGCACATTGCACAAACCCTAAATTCTCATAAAGATGGATTGATTGTATTTGCTTTGGTCCTGTTTCTAGTTTTATGATTGGGATTTCTTCTTCGCCTGCATAGTGCAATAAAATTTGCATAATACGCCGCGATAAGCCTTTTCCGCGATAGCTAGGTTTTACGTAAAGCCGTCTAATTTCGCCATACCAGCTACCATCAAATTGCTTTACTATCGCGCCACAGGCAACTATTCCGTCTTGATTTTTTAACCCTACAGCGTAAACGCCCGGTAGGCCAAGCTCATTAACTGTAAGCGCTTGTGAAGTTGCTACAGGATATAATGAGCTAATAAGTCGATCTATGTCAGCAAATACGTTGATCACATCCTGATCACAAGGGTCTAAGTCGACTAACTGCATGGTTTATCTCAAGGTTATGCTTAAATATATTTAAACTATACCGTATCGATAGGAATGAACAACCTACTTAGGCTAAGTTATTTTTAGTGGGTTAGTTTATTGCTAGGATAATAAATAGCTCAATAACAAGGTGAGAATATGATGTACCCAGAAAAAGAGCGCTTATTAGCGCTCTTTATCAATTATTAAAGCCCTTGTTCGTCTGCCATTTTCTTAACTATTTGTGGTGCTGTCCACAACGAAGGTAGTAACACAAACGAAACTGGCACCGCAGTGACCACAATAAACGACTGCAAGGCTGAAATTCCGCCCTCGCCTATAGAAATAAGCAACGCCGCCATCACCCCCATCATAATCCCCCAAAACACTCGAATAGACGTTTGTGGGTGATCGGTACCCGTCATTACCATAGATACCGAATACGTCATTGAATCACCTGTTGTTGCCACAAAAATAGTGGTCAGTACTAAAAATAACACCGACACAACAAATCCCATAGGTAACTGCTCAGTGATGGCTAACAATGCCGCTGGCAAATTAAGCCCAGCAAAAGGCTCTGATATAACGCCAGGATTATTTAATTCAAAAAAGATGCCTGAGCCGCCAACAATAGTAAACCAAAAACACGTGATCACAGGGGCAACCACAGAAATAAGTAAAATCATTTCACGAATAGTACGTCCACGGGATATACGTGCAACGAACATAGCCATTAATGGGCCATAACCTAAAAACCAGCCCCAAAAGAATACAGTCCACCAGTCTAGCCACGGTTTATCGGCACGAAATGTAGCCATAGGAATAAAGTTATCTAAATACAAACCAAAGGAATGAATGTAACTGTCGATAATAAACGCAGTTGGCCCCATTAGTAATATAAACAACATCAGCAACACTGCCAGTACAACATTAAAACGGCTTAGTAGCTGAATACCTTTGGTAACCCCACTTACCGCTGAAAGTGTGTAAATTCCAATTAAGCTAAATAAAATAACCACCTGCGTGGTGTAGGTATCAGGAATGGCAAACAATTTTTCTAGACCAAAACTCACTTGTAAACCTAAAAAACCAATAGGACCAACAGTGCCAGCAACCACAGCGAGTACACAACATGCATCAACAATAGTACCAAGCGCACCTTTCATTGCGCGATCGCCAAATACGGGGTAAAGCAAAGTGCGTGGTTTAAGCGGTAAGCCTTTTTCGTAATGGAGATGCATATAAACAATACCGGTCAAACTACCTAAAATAGCCCAGGCTAAAAAGCCCCAGTGCATAAAGCTTTGTGCAAGAGCATTGTAGGCGGCATCCTTTGTGCCGGTTTCACCACCAAATAACGGGGGCGGAGAAATAAAGTGTGCCATTGGCTCTGCTGCGGCCCAAAATACACCGCCACCTGCAAGCAAAGTACACATAATTATACTTATCCATTTGAAGGTAGATATTTCAGGGGTTTTTAAACCGCCGAGCACCACTGAACCGGTGCGGCCTACGGCTAAAAATATGCCAATCACAAAGGTTAATAACAGCAGAACTTGCCAAAAGGCGCCAAATATTTTGGTGGAGAAGGCAAAGGCAGAGTTTATCCAATCCGACATCAGTTTTATGTCGTACAGTGCCAGCGCGGCAAATAAAACTAATATACCGCCACTGATTAAAAAAACGGGTATATCAACCCCTTCCAGAAACTTTACTCGGGGAGAGTGTATTTCACCCGACTTTAAAGCTGCTTTCGTGGTATTCATTTATCGCTCCTAATGGTTTTTTACAGTTACCGACATAGCGACATACCATGACATAACCCTAAACCATAGTTACAACGAACAAAAAAGCAACTCAAAAGCAAGTTTTAAGTACCTGTCGTGTTTACGCTTAGATAATGTCACAACAAGTAGACTTATTGCCAATTAATGGCTAGTTTAACGCGTTAAAAACACTAAACCAATGCCACAGCAATGATTTGTGCAACTGTTACAAAATAGTAAAAAACTCATTACACTTAGCTAGCAAACAAACAAAAAGTATACATTTCTGTCTGAGCTAAAACGCAGTAAGTTAGCAAACGTTACTCCCCAATTAGAGGTTAAACAAAGCGACTTATCGATTGGGGTAACTAAACTTGTCGCCTCAGTTAGTAACAAGCACGATGTTATTGGTGCTCTTTATGCCATTTTAAGTAATTGCTGTGTGTTAATGGTTTTGCAAATAAGAACCCTTGCACTGCGTTTACACCCATAGACTTTAATACATGTAGTTGCTCAGCACTTTCGACCCCTTCGGCTACAATATTAATATCTAAACTATGACCTAAACCAATAATAGACTGAACAATGCTTTGTCCCGATGCGTTATCCAACACTTTATCAATAAAGCTTTTATCTATTTTTAGTTCGTCTATCGGTAAAACACTCAAGTGCTTTAAACACGAGTAGCCAGTACCAAAGTCATCAATTGAAAATACAAATCCCTGCGACTTTAGCTCTTTCATTTGCTTTACCGTACTCATTAAATCACCCGCTAACATGGACTCAGTGATCTCTAATTTAATTTGTGAGGGTAATACATCATACGTCTCAATCGCTTTAAACAATTCTCCTTTTAAAGTAGAAGAATTAAACTGACACTGGCTAATGTTAATAGACACATTAAACTGGGTTTTCAGTATGTTATGAGCTCGAAGTGTTTCCAGTAAAATACAAATATCGCGCAATACAATGTTTTGTAACTTTTGAATTAAGCCAAATTGCTCGGCAATCGGAATAAACGAATTAGGAGAGATTAGTCCTTTGGTTGGGTGATTCCATCGTATGAGTGCTTCTGCACCAATAATACTGCCATCAATTGATAATTGAGGCTGAAAGTAAGCACAAAATTCATCACATGCAATCGCTCTGACTATATCTGTTTCAAGCTCAGTTTGATTTTCCAGTAAGGTTTGCAATGCAGGATCGTAAAAGCTACTGCTATTTCCACCCTTCATTTTAGAGCGGTACATAGCGGTATCTGCAAATTTTAAAATATTTTCGCTAATGGCATTGGCGTTATTAATTAAACATATACCAATACTGCAGCTTACTTGAAACGCCAAATCCCCTATCTCAAACTTGTCATAAAAAACGCTTTGTACCACTTTAGCCATTAATTCTGATTCAAGACTCGCTTGCTTATGGCTATCTCCTACATTCTCAATGAGTATAATAAATTCATCACCGCCAACACGGGCAAGGGTATCTGTTGGGTTTAAAACACGCGTTAGTCGCTGTGATAGCTCAACCAGTATTTCATCACCGGCATTGTGCCCTAATGAGTCGTTTATACGTTTAAAATTATCTAAATCTAAAAATAAGAGTGCGCCCGTGTGATCAGACTGCTTAATTTGTTCAACATACATACTGAGTTTATCATTGAGCATTCTGCGGTTCGGGAGGTTTGTAAGCGGGTCAAAAAATGCTAACCGTTGCACTTCCTCTTCTGCCGCTTTACGAGTAGAGATATCTCTGGCCATCCATACTACATGTCGCTGAGAGGGATTATTAGGTTGGTAACTTTCAAGCGGGGCTGTTCGCCCTTCAAATGTAAGTTGCTTACCTTTTATATTTAGCTGATACTCAAACACTTGAACTTCATTAGTTTGAAGCGTTTTGGCAATTACCTCCATAATAGGATTAGAATCCTCGGGAGGCATAATATCTCTGACATTTCGATTAATCACATGCTCTTTGCTTAAATATAAACTTTCATTAGCAGTGCCGTAAACGTTGGTATACTCCCCTTCTTCACTCAAAATGAGGGTTAGATCGGGAAGTACTTTTGCGAAGGCTTTAAACTTTTCATTACTTTGCTGTAATTCTGCAAGTAACACTTTTGATTTTAGTGACTCTGTGTGCTTTTCTAAAGCAATACTGGTGAAATCAACAAAAAAGTCTATTAACTCTAAATCTTGAGTTGTCGGTGACTTGGCACTGTCATGATAAATTGCAAAAGTGCCTAATATGTCTGATTGTGTTGAAATAATAGGGGTTGACCAGCACGACCTTAAATCAAAACTCAATGCCAACGCTTTATAGTTTTCCCATAAGGGTGATGTTGCAATATCTGAGGCTATTACTCGCTTTTTTTCATACACTGCAGTACCGCATGAGCCAACACTGGGGCCGATATGTACGCCATTAATTGCCTCACAGTAACCCTTTGCAATATTCGGGGCCGCACTATGAAATAGCTGTTCACCTTTGAGTGTTAATATAGAGCACTTTGCAGAGGAGTCTTCAATAAGCTCCTCAATAGATAAACAAATATTTTCAAGTACTTCATCAAGTGGCGCACCCAAGGCTATTTTAGATAATATATTTTGTTGCTGAGAAAGCAGCTTTCTGAGTCTCATTATTTCAATCAAATTATATTCCTCAACAGTCACTTACGCTAAATACGCCGCTATATTCTATATAATAATTTATTATAGTCTTTTGACTATACATAATATTGAAATTAGCATCTATGGTAATTTTGTCTATTGCCGAGCATTTTATTTCATTAAGCACTTTCGAAGAATTCAAAGCAATTGCCCAAGCTAACAATTTATTATCATTCTATTTGAAATTCCATTTATTAAATACTTTGTTACTTAAAAGTACTGTTTAAAATCATCAGGCTATTTATAATAGCTAAAATATAAATAATTGGTGAGGTTAGTGTGCAAATAACACAAGGTATGGAATATTTTTTTTCCGGGTTTAAGTTAATTAGTCAAAAAGGGCTAAAACGCTTTGTGCTTATACCCCTACTTATTAATATTTTATTATTTGGTAGCTCCTTATTCTTTTTATTTGGCTGGCTTAGTGATGGCTTTAACGCTGTAAATTCAATGCTTCCAGAATGGCTTAGTTGGCTCGAATGGTTAATGTGGCCAATTGCTGTACTGGTGGTGCTGTTTAGTTACAGTATGTTATTTACCGTTATTACTAATTTTATAGCCGCCCCTTTCAATGGCTTACTAAGTGAAAAGGTTGAGCTATACTTAACTGGTCAAAAAATTAACGATGACGGATTAGCTGATTTAGTAAAAGATGTGCCGCGAATGCTGGGCCGAGAATGGACTAAGCTTTGCTACTACCTCCCACGCGCAATCGGCTTTTTTATTCTATTGTGGGTGTTACCGGTAATAGGCCAAGTGCTCTGGGTGCTTTTTACCTGCTGGATGTATGCGGTGCAATATAAAGATTATGCTTTTGATAACCACAAAATCAGCTTTACCCAAATGAAAAATGATCTAAAAAGCAAACAAGGCTTATCTTACGGGTTTGGTTTTGCAGTGATGCTGCTAACCGCTATCCCATTTATAAATTTAATTGTGATGCCTGTGGCAGTATGCGGCGCTACGCGGCTATGGGTTGAGCATTACCGTCCACAATATCGTAGTTAAAATAAAATGGGCCAGCCGGCCCATTTTTTTATACTCGCCAATAGATTAACTATATAAGCTTTGTGGTACTTTAATTACGTTTAAGTGCACCGTTATTTCTTCACGATCATGGTACAAATGCTTAGCTTGTAATTCGTAGCTAATACTAAACTTCGCCATTTCTTCTCTAATCATTTTTAGACATTCATACACACTATCAAAGCGTTTTTTCATCGGTAATTTTAGATTGAAAATAAGCTCTTTTGCATAGGCATTTACTGCCCAGTCAATCATCAAGTTAGTTACTTTCGTTGGCTTTTCTACCATATCGCAAACTAACCAAGTTATGTTTCTTTTTTCTGGACGGTATTTAAAACCATCCTCCCTAAAATGTTTTACTTGTCCTGTTTCCATTAAACTTTCATTCATTGGGCCATTATCTATCGCGCTAACAAACATACCACGGCGAACCAACTGATAAGTCCAACCACCTGGGCAAGCACCTAAATCAACGCTGCGCATCCCAGCTTGTACTCTTGACTCACGCTGCTGCTCAGGAATAAATACATTAAATGCTTCATCTAACTTAAGGGTTGAACGGCTTGGGCCATCGTTTGGCATACGTAAACGCAGAATCCCCATAAAGAAAGGTGAGTTGTTATAGCTATAAGAGTGACCCACATACGCAGTATTATTAGCTAAAAACAGCACATGCATTACTGGACGATTGGCTTTTGGTTCACGCAATACGGTGTTTTGTTTCTCGAGCGCTTTTTTAAGCGGAGTTGATATTTTTTTACAAAAAGTCAGTAACTCTTTGCCCTCGTTGGTATCGGGTGTTTCTACTCGTAGTTCAGAGCATAAAGTAAAGTCTTTTGCGGCATCTACAATAGCGCCCACTCTATCCTCTAATGGCATATTTTCTATCAGGTTACCGGCAAACCATTGGCGTGCAAATACCATATTTTTAAAATCAACTTTTTTGATTATTTCGTCGCTGTGCTGCGCTTCAAAACATTCATAAATAACATAACCGGTATTTGGTTTTGCTTTTACATACCCTGCAAACCCTTGCTCGGCGGCGTGAAACGTTATTTCAGCAGCGGCATCGCTTTCAAAACCACTACGACAGTAAATCACAACACTAGACATATTAACCCTTAAACTCTTTAAAACTTAAATCGTGCAACTTGCACTAAAATAACTATCCAACCAATAATAAAACACAGTCCACCTAGAGGTGTAATTGGGCCCAGCCACTTTAAGCCGGTTAAAGCCAGTAAATATAAGCTGCCACTAAATAACAGTGTACCCGCTATAAAAAAACCACCTGCCATGCTTAAGTTAATGCCCCACTTTATTAAGATTGCCACTGCAATCAGTGCCAGCCCATGTACCATTTGATACTCGGCGGCGGTTTTAAAAATACCAATAGCGTAATCTGATAAGCGACTTTTTAAACCATGGGCAGCAAATGCGCCCAGTATCACTGAAAGCATACAAAAAAAGCTGCCTGCGAGTAAAAATAGTTTAATCATGTTTTTCCTCTTTTACATTCTCAATGGTGCTTTTGATAAAGTTAGCCGCCTGCATTGCTGCAACATTAAGGTTTTGTTGCTCGGTTATACCACTTTTTTTACGTGGTTTTAGTGAGTGGTCACCATCAGTTAACCATATATACTGCGGCTGTTTTGGCATTGCCATTGTGGCAAGCTCTTCACGGGTGCCAAAGGTGTCTCGTTCACCTTGTAGTACTAAAAAAGGACATGGTATGTCTGCAAAGTGATCTGTTCGGAGCTTTTCTGGCTTGCCCGGTGGATGAAACGGATAACCAAACGCAAGTACACCTAAAACAGTATGCGAGGCTGAGCAAGCAAGCATAGACGCCATGCGCCCGCCCATTGATTTACCCCCTATAAATAGCGGTAAATTTGCATCAGCTTGAGTAAGTATATGCTCAAAATATGTAAGTAATTTTGGTGCTCGCTCTGGTGGGCGACGTTTATTGGTTTGTTTAGCAATTTGCATGTATTCAAAATCAAACAGCCCAACGTCAATACCATACTCACTGAGCTGTTTGGCCATGGTTTGCATAAACTCAGAATCACTGCCAGCCCCTGCACCATGCGCAAATATAAACTGTGCGATTGCAGGTTGCTGACTGCTTTTAACCCATTCAATGCTCATTAATATTCTTGCTCCTGCTCAACTAGGCTTAACATCCAATCTTTAAATGACACAATTTTACCTAATTCATTTTGCGACTCACGGATCACCAAGTAATAGGCGTTTTTACTTTCTAAACTGTGATTAAACGGGATCACTAATCGACCTGCATCAATATCTGGTTTTGCTAAAACACTATTACCAATTGCAACACCTTGGCCATGTACCGCAGCTTGCAGCACCATAGATGAATGACTAAAAATAGGCCCTTGATTAACTTGTACGTTGCGAACACCCGCGGTTTTCATCCACGTTTTCCAGTTTTTACGAGTGGTGTCATGCAACAAGGTATGGTTTGCTAAATCACTTGGTTGATTAAGCGCTCTAGGGCCACTTAACAATAATGGGCTACACAGTGGCACTAAGTATTCAGTGTGCAATTTATAAGCTTGTACGCCACTCCAATGACCGCGACCATAATAAATTGAAATATCAACATCGTCTGTTAACGAGTTTTCGTCCTGATCTTGGGCTTTAATTCGCACATCAATTTCAGGGTGTAACTCGTTAAATAAGCTCAATCGAGGAATAAGCCATTGAATCGCAAAGCTCGGGGTTAAACTCACTGTTAGCGAGCCTTTTGCACCACGGGCTAGTAGCTTTTCGGTTGCGTCAATTAGCTGAGTAAAAATCTCTTTAATATCTAAAAAGTAGCCTTGACCTTCTTCGGTTAGAAGTAACGAGCGATTTTTACGCAAAAACAACTTTAACCCTAAGTGCTCTTCGAGGGTTTTAATTTGATGACTTACCGCAGCCTGCGTCACATACAACTCTTCTGCGGCTTTAGTAAAGCTTAAATGACGGGCTGCAGCTTCAAAAGCTTTTAGCGCGTTTAATGGAGGAACTCGTCTTGACATGGCAACCAAGCTTAGAATTAGTTTTTCTTATGCGGTGAATTATATACCTATGCTGGGAAAGAGTATATTCAAGCCACAAAAAAAGCGACCTAAGTCGCTTTTTAATGAGTTAATCACTTTTTTATAAATCGCTAGCACTGGTATCAAGCGGAGCAAAGCTTTTGATTAAATCATCAACCGCTTTCATTTGCGATAAGTACCCTTCTAATTTACTCAGTGCTAATGCACAAGGGCCATCACATTTTGCTTCATTTGGATTTGGGTGTGCTTCAATAAATAAGCCTGCAATACCCAGTGCCATGCCACTACGAGCCAGTTCTGCTGCTTGAGCACGACGACCATCGGCTGAATCAGCTCGACCGCCAGGACGTTGTAGCGCATGAGTAGCGTCAAATATAACGGGCGCCATGGTTTTCATGTCATCCATGCCCAGCATATCAACCACTAGGTTGTTATAACCAAAGCTTGAACCACGTTCACACAAGGCCACATTATTATTGCCCGCTTCATTAAATTTAGTAATGATATGACGCATTTCATGTGGGGCTAAAAACTGTGGCTTTTTCACATTAATAATCGCGCCTGTTTTTGCCATTGCAACCACTAAGTCTGTTTGACGAGCCAAAAATGCCGGTAGCTGAATAACATCAACAACCTCAGCAACCGGTGCTGCTTGATGAGGTTCGTGCACATCGGTGATCAGCGGAATATTAAAGGTATTTTTAATCTCTTCAAATATCTTTAAGCCTTCTTCCATGCCTGGACCACGGTAAGAATTGATTGACGAGCGATTGGCTTTATCAAATGACGCCTTAAATACATAAGGAATATTTAATTTAGTGGTCACTTCAACATAATGCTCGGCAATACGCATCGCTAAATCACGTGATTCCAGTACGTTCATGCCACCAAATAAAACGAAAGGTTTATCATTTGCCAGTTCTATTTGATTAATATTTATAACTTGGTTGTTCATTTTAATTCCTTATGGTGCAACTGCTTGCATCATTAATCCACAAATATACGCCATATATGTACCTACACCATAGCCTAGTACCGCTAATAAAACGCCTACCGGTGCCAGTGATGGATGAAACGCAGCGGCGACAACAGGGGCCGAGGCCGCGCCACCAACATTGGCCTGTGAGCCAACAGCCATGTAAAATAATGGCGCTTTAATTAGTTTAGCAACAATCAGCATTAAGCTGGCATGAGTTAGCATCCAAATAGCACCAAGCACAAAATACATCGGTGAATCAAAAATCGCCATCACATTCATATGCAGGCCAATTGATGCTACTAAAATATATAAAAATGCTGATGCCACTTTAGACGAGCCAAAGGCTTCGATATGACGCACTTTAGTGAACGATAAACTAATGCCAATCGTGGTCGATATAACAATAAGCCAAAAGAACTTACTATTTAAGCTGTATTCTTTTGCCCATGCATAGTTATTGGCAAAGAACGGTCCTAAAATATCAGCACAAAAATGTGCTAAACCAGTAATACCAAAGGCAATAGCAATAATCATCATGTAATCATTCAGCGTTGGCATACGGGCATGCTCTGCATGGTATTTTTCAACACGCTGTTTTAAATCTTCAATCGCAGTGGTATCGGCCCCCGCTTTGGCATCAATCGCTTTATGGTTAGCCGCCATTAATAATAATACCGCCATCCATAAATTAGCCACAATTACATCAACAGTGACCATAGCAGAAAAAATATCACCGCCAACTTCAAACATTTCTTTCATAGACGCTTGGTTTGCGCCGCCGCCAATCCAGCTGCCAGCAATAGTTGTCATACCGCGCCAAACCGCATCTGGGCCATGTCCACCCACTGCTTCAGGGTAGACGGCACTCATGATTAAAATAGCTAATGGGCCACCAATCACAATACCAGCGGTTCCTGTTAAGAACATAATTAATGCTTTAGGACCTAGGTTAATAATCGCTCTTAAATCAATGCTAATGGTTAATAAAATTAAACACGCAGGTAATAAATACCGCGAGGCAACGTAATACACACTCGATTGCGAGCCATCAACAATACCAAAGGTATTTAGCAACGATGGTAAAAAATAACACAGCAATAATGCAGGCACATATTTGTAAAATGCGACCAGCCCTGGGCGCTGACTTGACGAGGTTTTAAAAATAAAGCCTAAAATAATCGCTAGTAAGCCAAGTACAACAGCATCATTGGTGATTAAGGCAGTTTGGGGATCAGCCATAACGTTTCCTATTTTTATTTTTAATGGTGGGTCTTATGATTATCTTCAAGTTCTTCGATTTGATGTTGGATGACTTCAATAGCAGGGTCGTCGGGACACTCATCAACAAAAAATTGTAAATCATCTCGTGCCATTTTAGGGCAGCCTAGCTGATTTAGTAAATAGCCTCTGTCGCGTCGCTCATAGGGATCATCCCCTAGCATTTCCATTAACAAATCAACGCAAGTTAACGCATGACCAAATTTGTTCTCACTAATAAAAGACCATTTTTGTTGCGCTAAAAATAATTTATATACTTCGTCTTCAAAAATAAGCTCAAGAGGCTCTTGCTCTTGTGCATTATCTTCGTTGGTATTTTCAGGAATGATATACCAGCTTTGTTGACCACTACTTGGCTCAACAATGTACCCTTCATCATCGCTCATTGCGACGTGAATGCCCACTTCGCCTTGAGTTATGCTTACACTAGCATCAAGTTTTGCATGCTGTAAAAAATGGCATAACAAAATAGCTAAGGTCGTGGGTGTACCACTGCGCATAGATAAGGTGTAGCTAATACTGTTTAGCTTGTACTCAGGTACTTTAAGGCTTGACGCACTAAATAACCACTGACTGTAAAAGCAATCAAGTAGTTGTTCTAAACGATCATGTGCATCGCGTGTTTGCGAACAAATAGTCTCTATTTGTTGCTCAAACTCAGTCAATATTTCAAGACTTGGTGTTAAGTCTATTTGAGGGTCCCATTTAGCTTCTGCTTTAATACAACGATATATTGCCGGTGGCAAAAAATCATCGTAGGCATCTTCTATATAAGATTCATCGTGTTCATCAAACCCGAGGGTGGTCATTCATACTACAACATTCTAGAAAACGAACACGTAGTTTACCTAATTTTAAGGTTAGATACCAATAATCAGAAATGAAATAAAGAGGCAAGCTTTACACCATAGGTGTAAAGCTTAAGCAAATATTGTTAATTACAACAATAGCGGGGCTTTAGCAGTTGCTAAAAAGCCAATAGCTAAGATAACCGCAGTGTTAAACACTAAAAACATAACTTTAGGTAATGTTGTGGTTTGCTTGGCACTAATAATCCCAACGGCGATATAAATAACCACCAGCACAATTTTTTCTAATAGCCAAAGTTGCTCTAGTGGGTTTATTTTAGCCATGGCCATTAAAGTAATAGCCGAAATAATTAGTAAGGTATCTATACTGTGGCTACCAATGAAAACCACTTTATTTTTAGCAAGGCTGCCACTGCCCATGCGAGAAAAAGAACGTACATAAAATAAAATAATACTCACTAGCGCAATCGCCATGTGCGTATGTTTTAATGCTAAATAATCCATGTTTATTTTTACTTCTGTTTAGTTATGTGTTTTATCAGGAAAGCGTAAAATTACCGCTTCAAGTTCTTCAAGTTTATCATTGAATACATCAACAAGTTTAGGATCAAAATGCGTACCTTTGTTTGCATTGATCTCAGCAACGGCTTCTTCAAGTGTCCACGCACCTTTATAACACCGTTTATGACGCAGTGCATCATACACATCGGCCAATGCCACTATGCGAGCAAAAATATCGATACTCTCGCCTTTTAAGCCGCAAGGGTAACCAGACCCATCCCATTTTTCGTGATGTTGCTGTGCAATTAAGGCCCCTGCACTGACTATTTTACGCGGTGAATCTTTTAAAATGGCGTAGCCTTTGCCTGCATGGGTTTTCATAACTTCCCACTCATCACTGTTTAATTTACCGGGTTTATTTAAAATAGCATCCGGAATACCTATTTTACCCACATCATGTAAAGGCGATGCAAAACGAATTAAATTCGCTTGTTCTTCAGATAATCCATATCCTATTGCTAACTCATAACAAATATAAGCAACCCGCTTTACGTGATTACCCGTCTCGCATGAGCGTTGTTCAACCGCTTCACTTAAACGATAAACAAGTTCTTGTTGGGTAGCTTCAACTTCAGTATGTAATTGTACATTTTCAAATGCCAACTGCACATTTTGAGAAAAAATTTCAATTAGATTTCGTTGCGTATCTGTCAGTTTCGATGGCACACCGGATACAAATAACATCGAATTATGATTAAATTTACTACTACAATAAGCAAACAAATAGTCATCTTTATAAACAATTGCTTTGTTGGCTAGGGCTTCTTGGCACGCTAAGAGTTGATCTGCTGCTAATACTGTTTCTAGCTCTTCTCCTTCGCGCTTAGCAAAGTCACCGGTGCCAGAGCAAACAATCAGTTTTTTATTTAATTCCTCTGACGGATTTTGCGCTACTAAGGTAGTGGCATACATAGCTTCGTCGGCCACATTAAGCAAGGAGGTTAGCTGCTGCATCACTCCTTCAATAAAATTATCCATTGAATGAGTTGCAAAAATATTGCGAGAAGCAGTGATTATTTTTTCTAGGCCTTCACGTGACTGCTCAATAGAAATAATATCGCGATACGAACGAAGGCTAGCCATCATAACGGTGAATAGTTTTTGTGCGGTGAGTTCTGTTTTAGATTTGTAGTCATTTATGTCGTAATTGACAATGACTTGACGCTCCGGCGCTTGACCTGGTTGCCCTGTACGTAAAATGATACGAATGTAATTATTTTTAACGGTATCGCGTATGTACTTCGCGACTTGCAAACCAGCGTCGTCTGTTTCCATTACAACATCGAGTAGGATGATGGCTGCATCTGGGTGCTCATCAATTAACTTTTTTGCCTCTGCGCCTGAATATGCGCTTATAAATTCCAACCGTTTATCTTGGAACTTAAAGTCACTTAAAGCTAAACGTGTAACAGCATGAACCTCAGGCTCATCATCAACTATTAAAACTTTCCATGTCCCTTGCTCTTCACATGCTACTTCAGGTGGTTGTTCATTTGAAAATAAAAAATCTTCCATCACATAGAATTCCTTAAACCATATGCAAACAAACAACGGAGCTATTAAAAATAATTTAAGGCCATTGTCCGAACGTTACGCGGTCATTATTACCAAGATCTTTCACTGTGCTTACATTTATAAACGCCATTTGATTGAAAATATGACGTACAGCTGCACTTTGCTCAAATCCGTGTTCAATTAAAAGATAGCCATTAGAATGTAAATAGTCACGTGATTGTGTAATTATTTGTTTAATATCAGCTAATCCTGCATCATCCGCAACTAATGCAGACAAAGGTTCAAAGCGAACATCGCCTTGATGCAAGTGTACATCGTCATGTTCTATATAGGGTGGATTGGTTACAATTAGATCAAATTTCTTGCTTTTTAACGCACTAAACCAGTTACTCTGCTCAACAGTCACATTATTAATAGCTAATCGCTGTTGGTTGCGCTTTGCCAACGCTACCGCATCATCAATACGATCAACAGCAATAATATCCCATGAGGGCATTTCGCTTCCAAGCGCCAATGCTATTGCCCCTGTGCCAGTGCCTAAATCAAGT
This sequence comes from Pseudoalteromonas sp. Scap03, assembly GCF_013393115.1. Lineage (GTDB taxonomy): Bacteria > Pseudomonadota > Gammaproteobacteria > Enterobacterales > Alteromonadaceae > Pseudoalteromonas. Next base: position 2,989,923 of record NZ_VDEU01000001.1, read on the forward strand.
ACTTTCGCGTTTTTAGGCACTTCGCACTCAAGCGCAAGTTCAACTAAGGTTTCTGTATCAGGTCGAGGGATAAGTGTTGTTGGGTTCACTTCAAGCTGCAAACTCCAAAATTCACGACAGCCGGTAATATGCGAAACAGGTTCGCCTTGTAAGCGACGTTCACAGGCACGTTGAAATGCCTGATACTGCTCATCTGTGAGCTGTTTTTCAGGCCAAGTAAATAAATAACTTCGTGGCTTTTGTAAAATATTGAGCAGTAAAACTTGTGCATCTAACTTTGCGCTATCACTACTTGATGCTAATAAATTAGCACCTGTAGCAATAGCGTTTTCAACAGAAGGGGTCACGATTAATCGTCGCCCATTGCAGCAAGTAAATCGGCTTGATGCTCTTGCATTAGTGGCTCAACAACGGCGCCTAAATCACCTGCTACCACTTCATTAAGACGATAAAGCGTTAAGTTAATACGGTGATCGGTAATACGACCTTGTGGATAGTTGTATGTACGAATACGCTCAGAACGATCGCCGCTACCAACTAAGTTACGACGTTCTGATGCTTCAGCAGCATGACGCTTTTCATCTTCAGCTTGCTGAAGGCGCGCAGCCAATACCGACATCGCTTTAGCACGGTTTTTATGCTGAGAGCGCTCATCTTGACACTCAACCACCACACCCGTAGGTAAATGGGTAATACGAATGGCAGAGTCGGTTTTATTTACGTGCTGACCACCCGCTCCCGACGCTCTAAAAGTATCAACTTTAATATCGGCAGTATTGATTTCGATGGCTTCTGCTTCTGGTACTTCAGCCATAACAGCTACAGTACATGCTGAGGTATGTACACGGCCTTGAGACTCAGTTTCAGGGACACGTTGTACACGGTGAACGCCTGATTCAAATTTTAATTGTCCGTAAACACCTTCACCGCTGATGTTAGCAATTACTTCCTTATAACCACCGTGCTCACCTTCGTTGGTGGTAACAACTTCTACTTTCCATTTTTTTGTTTCTGCGTAACGGCTGTACATTCTGAATAAGTCGCCAGCAAAAATAGCCGCTTCATCGCCCCCTGTTCCTGCACGAACCTCTAAAAACACGTTATTATTGTCTTTTGGATCTTTAGGTAACATTAAAACTTGAATGTCGTCTTCTAAAGTCGAAATCTGTGCTTTTGCTTCTTTATATTCTTCTTGTGCCATTTCGCGCATTTCAGGGTCTGAATCTTTAAGCATTTCTTCAGAGCTGCTCAAGTCTTCTTGTGCTTGCTGGTAAGCTAAAAATGTTTTTACCACCTCTTCAAGCTCAGAGTATTCTTTTGAAAGAGCACGAAAGCGGTTTTGATCACTAATGACCGATGGGTCACTTAGTAACGCTTGTACTTCTTCATAGCGCTCAACTAAGGTTTCTAATTTACGATAAACGGACTCTTTCATTTAACTGTTATTCCTGATCTATACCTAACATTTTTTTTAATTGATTTAGCTGAGCCACTTCACCTTTTTTCGCTGCATCTTGGATGGCACGGGTAGGCGCGTGCATTAAGCGATTGGTTAACTTATTGGCTAGCTCTAAAATTACTTTTTCTGCATTTTTACCTGTATTTAGCTGGCTAAGGGCCCTATCTACAAGTTCTGCTTTTGTAGTTTGTACATCATTACGGTAGTGGCGAATTAAATCCACTGAATCAAGTGAACGCAGCCACATAAAAAACTCTTTGGTGCGCTCACTAATAATAATTTGTGCTTGTTCTGCCGCTTGCTCACGTGCAGCCATGTTTTCGCTAACAATGGCTTGTAAGTCATCAACAGAATATAAATAAGCGTCGTCAAGCTCTCCGACTTGGCTTTCAATATCGCGTGGTACAGCAATATCTATAAATAGCATAGGCTTATAACGACGTTGTTTCAGTGCTTGTTCCACCACCCCTTTACCAATAATAGGTAAAGTACTGGCAGTGGAGCTAATAACAATATCGGCTTGGTGTAATCGTTCTGGTAATTGTGCCAAGGCAATAACATCTGCTGACACTTCATCCGCTAAGCCGCGAGCGCGTTCTATTGTTCTATTAGCTACCGTTATTTTTTGTGGCTCATTTTGGTATAAATGTTTTGCTACCAGCTCAATGGTTTCACCAGCACCAATTAATAGCACCTTGGTTTTGTCTAATTTGCCATAAATATGCTTTGCAAGATTAACCGCAGCAAACGCAACCGAGACTGCACTCGCACCAATGTTAGTTTCGGTGCGTACTTCTTTTGCCACTGAAAAGGTTTTTTGAAACAAACGATCAAAAGTTACACCCACCGCATCGTGGGTTTTAGCACTGTTATACGCTTGCTTTATTTGCCCTAAAATCTGTGGTTCACCTAATACCAGCGAATCAAGCCCGCAGGCTACACGCATTAAATGGTTTATTGCTGCGCTGTCTTCATAACAGTAGATGTTTTTACTCAGTTCATGTTCATCTAAACCATGGAAACTGGCTAACCATTGCAACAATGTTTGGGAATTTTGTTGCGCAAGGCTACAATACACTTCAGTGCGATTACAGGTAGATACAATAACCGCTTCATTAAAGTCGGCATGACCACTTAATTGCTGTAGCGCCTCTGAAATTTGCTCAGGCGAAAAGGCCACTTTTTCTCGTAAATCTACGGATGCGGTTTTGTGATTAATACCAAGTGCTATTATGGTCATATCTGCCAAATATTGCTGAGCCCTACTTCATAGGCGGCAATTTTATCAAAAATCTCAGGAATATGGAAAGTAAGGAACAACATTTGACTCGACAATATTTTATTTTAACCCTGTTAATTATTTTTTTAACGGGCTGTGCCAATAAAAACAACTACAATACAAAAACTTACGAAGACTGGAAGTTACGTCTTAGTACACAAAAAACTTGGCAGGTGGAAGGTAAATTAGCGTTTATTAGCCCTGATGAGCGCCAATCTGCTAACTTAAATTGGCAACAAACACAAAATAGTAATCATTTAGTGTTAACCACATTTATTGGCACCCGAATTTTATCGCTCAAACAAACCGCAGTGGGGGCTGAATTAATATTTGATGATCAACAGTTTTTTGATACTAATGCGAGTAAACTTTTACAACGCTTAACGGGGTTTACTTTACCGGTAAATAACGCCGGTCAGTGGTTAAAAGCCACTATTGACGATCAAACCTTAGAAGTCGATCAATTAGGCCGTGCTAAAAGCGTGTTATGGTTTGATGACGCTGGCAAAAAATGGCAAATAAACTACACCAGTTACATACAAAAACACGGTTTTTGGTTACCTAACGCGCTAACCTTAACCCATCAAAAGATTAAAATTAAAATCAAACTCTACGATTGGCAGTTTAACTAATTATGAATACTCCCTTTGAACTTTCGCTGATTGCGCCGGCGAAGCTAAATTTATTTTTACATATTAATGGTCGCCGTGATGATGGCTATCATGAATTAGAAACCCTGTTTACATTTTTAAACTATGGCGACGAGCTCCATTTTACGCTTACTAATGATAAAAATATTAGTATTAGCGGTGACACTCATGGCATTGCACTAACTGACAACTTAATTTATAAAGCAGCTTTATTATTGCAAACTCAGTGTAAAGTGAATTTAGGTGCAAAAATAAATTTAACTAAACGTTTGCCTATGGGCGGAGGTGTTGGTGGTGGTTCATCCGATGCCGCAACAACACTTTTAGCGCTGAATACACTGTGGAATACCGCTCTTACACTAGATGAACTTGCAGATTTAGGCTTGAAGCTCGGTGCAGACGTACCTGTATTCATTAAAGGTAAAAGCGCCATAGCACATGGCATTGGCGAGCAATTAGAGTATGTTAAATTGCCACAAAAATGGTACTGCGTTGTTTTTCCAAACCAGCATGTCAGTACTGCACAAATATTTACTCACCCCGATTTAAAACGTGACACGCCTAAACTTTCAGGTGACTGGCAACAACAGGTTTTAACTAACGATTGTGAGCCTTTAGTGAAAAAGCTGTGTCCCGAGGTTGAAAAAACCCTGCAGTGGTTGCTAAAATACGCCCCATCAAAGATGACCGGAACAGGTTCATGTTGTTTTGTTGAATTTGCTAGTCAAGTTCAAGCACAAGATGTACTTGCTAACCTCCCCCATACTTGGCAGGGGTTTATCGCATCAAGCGTTAATACTTCTCCTGCTCACACGGAGTTAGCCGCCATCATTGATAAATGAAGTAACGTACAAGTAATCATAAGTTAACCTACTTTGTTCATTCAATGTAAGTTAGTCCAAAAATTCAGTGCCTGAGGAACCCTACCGTGCCTGACATGAAGCTCTTCGCTGGTAACGCAACACCTGACCTAGCTCAAAAAGTTGCAAAACGTTTATATATTGAATTAGGCGATGCTGTTGTTGGCCGTTTTAGTGACGGTGAGATCAGTGTTCAAATTAATGAAAATGTTCGTGGCTCGGATGTTTTTATCTTACAATCAACCTGTGCCCCTACTAACGATAACCTAATGGAACTTATCGTTATGGTTGATGCGCTACGCCGTGCATCTGCCGGTCGTATCACTGCTGTTATTCCTTATTTTGGTTATGCTCGTCAAGATCGTCGTGTACGTTCTGCGCGTGTGCCAATTACAGCTAAAGTGGTTGCGGATTTCTTATCAAGTGTAGGTGTTGACCGCGTTCTTACGGTTGATTTACATGCTGAGCAAATCCAAGGCTTCTTCGATGTACCAGTAGATAACGTATTTGGCAGCCCGGTATTATTAGAAGATATGAAAAACCGCGACTTTGATGACGTGGTTGTTGTATCACCTGATATTGGTGGTGTTGTACGTGCCCGTGCAATTGCAAAACTATTAAACGATACTGACCTAGCTATTATTGATAAACGTCGCCCTCAAGCTAACGTTTCTCAAGTAATGCATATTATTGGTGACGTTGAAGGTCGTGATTGTATTATTGTTGATGACATGATTGATACCGGTGGTACATTGTGTAAAGCAGCTGAAGCTCTTAAAGAGCATGGTGCTAAACGCGTATTTGCTTACGCTACTCACCCTATTCTTTCTGGTACAGCTGCAGAAAACTTACGTAACTCTGTGATTGATGAAGTGATTGTAACTGACTCAATTCCACTGTCTGACGAACTAAAAGCGCTTGATATTGTTAAAGTATTAACACTTGCAGATATGTTAGCAGAGACTATTCGTCGCATTAGCAACGAAGAATCTATCTCGGCAATGTTTGAACATTAAAGTTAAACATTAATGAGTATAAAAGCGCCTTTTGGCGCTTTTTTTGTAGGTGATGTTTATTTTATAAACCCGCAGTGGTATGATAGCGCGCCTTTTGGCTAGGGACCTTGGTCGCAAAGGCCCTAACACTTTTAATTATTGGAGACATCATGTCTAACACAACTTATACTTATGACGCTGAACTTCGCGTAGAAACTGGTACTGGTGCGAGCCGCCGCCTACGTCGCGAAGACAAAGTGCCGGCAATCCTTTATGGAGCTGATAAAGAAGCTTTATCGCTTACTTTTGAACATAAAGATATGATCAAAGCACAAGAAGACGAAGGCTTTTACACTCACATCCTTACATTAAATGTAGGTGGCGAGAAAGTTGAAGCTATCTTAAAAGATATCCAACGTCACCCTTTCAAGCCTAAGCTTACTCACCTTGATTTCCAACGTGTAGACGCAACTCACAAACTAGTAACTAAGGTTCCTTTACACTTCATCGGTGAAGATAAAGTAACTAAGTTAGGTGCAACTGTTGTTCACCAGTTAACTGAAGTTGAGATTTCTTGTCTTCCTAAGTCACTTCCAGAATTCATCGAAGTAGACGTATCTGATCTTGTAGCTGGTGATTCAATCCACCTTACAGATCTTGCGTTTCCTAAAGGTGTTCAATCTGTTGAGCTTGGTAAAGGCGAAGGCCACGATCAGTCTATCGTTACTATCAAAGCTAACAAAGCAGCTCCAACTGAAGACGACGCTTCAGACGCTGCAGAATAATATTTAAGGTCTCGCACCTTGAATTCTATTCAAATGCTTGTGGGCCTGGCTAATCCAGGCCCCGAATACGCAAATACACGCCACAACGCAGGTGCTTGGTTCATTCAAGAACTCGCTGCACGCTACAACTGCACGCTAAAACACGACCCTAAATATCACGGCCTTACTGGCAAAGTGATTATTCAAGGCAAAGAATTCAAATTACTGATCCCCACCACTTACATGAACTTAAGTGGCAAAGCGGTGAGTAGTTTAGCCAATTTTTTTAAAATCCCAGTGGAAGACATACTTGTCGCCCATGATGAATTGGATTTAGACCCGGGCGTTGCCAAATTGAAAAAAGGCGGCGGACATGGCGGTCATAATGGCTTAAAAGACATTATTGCAAAAATGGCAAATCAAAAAGACTTTATGCGCTTACGCATAGGTGTTGGTCATCCAGGACATCGTGAAATGGTCACCGGTTGGGTGCTTGGAAAAGCAGCCAAGGAAGATCAGGAAAAAATGGATGCCGCGGTTGATGAAGCAGTTCGTTGTATGGAAATACTTGCTAAAGACGGTGTGTTAAAAGCACAAAACAGACTACATTCGTTTAAACCCTAGTTTTTAAGGGTATACGTACACACGTTTTAAACGAATCTAAACAAGGTATCTTACTATGGGTTTTAAATGTGGCATCGTTGGCTTGCCTAATGTTGGTAAATCAACACTTTTCAATGCATTGACTAAAGCGGGTATTGAAGCCGCTAACTTTCCTTTTTGTACCATTGAACCTAATACAGGTGTGGTACCGGTGCCAGATCCTCGCCTAGACGAACTTGCTAAAATTGTTAACCCACAACGTATTCTTACAACAAGTATGGAATTTGTGGATATTGCAGGTTTAGTTAAAGGTGCATCGAAAGGTGAAGGCCTAGGCAATCAGTTTTTAGCAAATATTCGTGAAACTGATGCGATTGGCCATGTAGTTCGCTGTTTTGAAGATGAAAACGTTATTCACGTAGCGGGGACTATTGACCCTGCGGACGACATTGACGTGATCAACACTGAGCTTGTACTTGCTGATATGGACAGTGCTGATAAAGCAATTTTCCGTAATGCAAAAAAAGCAAAAGGCGGTGATAAAGACGCAAAAGAGCAAAATGCAGTACTTGAAAAAGTAAAAGTGCATCTTGATGAAGGCTTAACTTTACGTTCTTTAGCACTAACAAAAGAAGAAAAAGCAGCAATTGCACCTATTAACTTCTTAACCATCAAGCCAACGATGTATATTGCAAACGTAGCAGAAGATGGATTTGAAAATAACCCACTACTTGATCGTGTGCGTGAAATAGCTGCCGCTGAAGATGCGGTTGTTGTACCAGTGTGTGCTGCCATCGAGTCTGAGCTTTCTGAGCTTGAAGATGAAGACAAGTTAGAGTTTATGGCTGACCTTGGTCTTGAAGAGCCAGGGCTTAACCTTGTTATTCGTGGCGGTTATGAATTATTGCACTTACAAACCTACTTTACTGCGGGTGTAAAAGAAGTGCGCGCATGGACTATCCCTGTGGGTGCAACAGCGCCACAAGCTGCAGGAAAAATCCATACCGACTTTGAACGTGGTTTTATCCGTGCACAAACAATTGCTTTTGATGACTTTATTGCATGTAAAGGCGAAAGCGGTGCAAAAGAAGCAGGTAAAATGCGTCAAGAAGGTAAAGAATACATTGTTAAAGATGGCGATGTAATGAACTTCTTGTTCAACGTATAATTAAACACTGCACCACCTTGAGTGGCTAATTGTTTTGAAAGGCTCGTTTTTACGAGCCTTTTTACTTTTCAGCCGAATAAAAACAATAATTAGCTACTTTTATCATAAGCTCAGAATTGTAAAACAAAGCTATAATTACAATGCCACGCTGATAAAGAGTGTTAAAAAAGCAACGTTTTAATTAAAAAGTAGCCGGTTAGCCTATTTTTCCTGCAAACAAACCAACTTAAGTGTTTTTTTGCAAAAAAGGTGTTGACGAATTTGGGGCATATCAGCATAATACGCCCCGCACTCAGCGATGAAGTGCTAACAAAAAAGATGGCTAAGTAGCTCAGCTGGTTAGAGCACATCACTCATAATGATGGGGTCACAGGTTCAAATCCCGTCTTAGCCACCATTTATTTTTTAGAAGTGGCTCTGCAAGAGTTAAATTGCAACTCAATGAAGAGTTTAAAATAACTACCATTTCTTTGATTAATTCAAAGTAATAATGCGGGAGTGGCGGAATTGGTAGACGCGCTGGATTTAGGTTCCAGTATCTTAGGATGTGAGAGTTCAAGTCTCTCCTTCCGCACCATATTCTTGATATGAATTAAAACTATCAATTGTTTATTGTTGGGATATCGCCAAGCGGTAAGGCACCAGGTTTTGATCCTGGCATTCCCAGGTTCAAATCCTGGTATCCCAGCCAACAATGGCTAAGTAGCTCAGCTGGTTAGAGCACATCACTCATAATGATGGGGTCACAGGTTCAAATCCCGTCTTAGCCACCATTTCTTTTTTAGAAGTGGCTCTGCAAGAGTTAAATTGCAACTCAATGAAGAGTTTAAAATAACTACCATTTCTTTGATTAATTCAAAGTGATAATACAGGAGTTGCGGAATTGGCGGTTGTCTTGAATTAGACGCTGGATTTAGGTTCCAAAACAGTATTACCTGTATACTCGATGCGGGAGTGGCGGAATTGGTAGACGCGCTGGATTTAGGTTCCAGTATCTTAGGATGTGAGAGTTCAAGTCTCTCCTTCCGCACCATATTCTTTGATAAGAATTAAAATTATCAGCAATTTCTTAGTTGGGATATCGCCAAGCGGTAAGGCACCAGGTTTTGATCCTGGCATTCCCAGGTTCAAATCCTGGTATCCCAGCCAACTTCTTCTACCAAAGAACGTTGTATAAGAAAACTCTGTTAAGAGTCTAAATATAAACTTGTATGCGGGAGTGGCGGAATTGGTAGACGCGCTGGATTTAGGTTCCAGTATCTTAGGATGTGAGAGTTCAAGTCTCTCCTTCCGCACCATATTCTTTGATAAGAATTAAAATTATCAGCAATTTCTTAGTTGGGATATCGCCAAGCGGTAAGGCACCAGGTTTTGATCCTGGCATTCCCAGGTTCAAATCCTGGTATCCCAGCCAACTTCTTCTACCAAAGAACGTTGTATAAGAAAACTCTGTTAAGAGTCTAAATATAAACTTGTATGCGGGAGTGGCGGAATTGGTAGACGCGCTGGATTTAGGTTCCAGTATCTTAGGATGTGAGAGTTCAAGTCTCTCCTTCCGCACCATGTTCTTAACTAGAACTAAAACTTATCCAAATTTAGAGTTGGGATATCGCCAAGCGGTAAGGCACCAGGTTTTGATCCTGGCATTCCCAGGTTCAAATCCTGGTATCCCAGCCAATTTGCACACATCTTTGATTACACCTCCACACTAGATTAAAAATAATTTATCATTACTTCTACTTTTATTATCCAATACAACATTTTTAAGCAAAGAAATTGTCGACAGCAAAGCAAAAATCTCGCTAACTCCAAATAAAAAACTTTTAATGCTTAAAGAGCCTAACTTACCCGCTCAAAATGATTAATTATTATTACGTATTGATATTAGTCACTCAGATAAAAGCAATTAGACCCAATTTAGGTATTTATGTAAAACATGTTAATGAAAGGTTGACAGGTGTACCTTTTATGGTAATGTTTGTTTTGCTCAAATAAAGAGCTATATAAACTTAATAAGGATAGTTATCATGAAAAAAATATATTTAATCATTGCTTTGTTTTCGGGTCTTTTTTCAGCAAATGTACTTGCAAACTCAGTGTCGTGTTATGTAGACACAATGGCTTACGACAATTACTCACAAAACATGTGCTTTGGCGGTGAAAGTAACCCTAATTTTCACCCGAAAATAGCATTTAAGGTTAATACCTCTAAAGCTGTTTCTAATGTTGTTTGGGTTTTTGATGGTACATATGACCGTTCAGCCAGTTGTGATGGAACAACATGTATAGTTGACGTTTATAAAGTCGAAAGTTCAATGACAGCATGTGTTGATAAAATCTACTACACTGACTTTACATGGGAAGATGTTAATTGGTGCGCAAGCGCTGAATATATGTACTCTCGTTCAGGTATGTGGAACTAAATTTATCTCCGTTTACAAGTGCCACATAAGCGGCACTTGTTATTATTATAAGAATCTAGATTTATGTAAGCGAATTTAATCTAACTTGCCACTAATCGCGTATTTCAGCACCCAATTTTTTACCTTCCCTGTATTATTAGCTAACTTTAAAAATGTGCTGCGCGCCCATTTTAATGGGGCTATTTGATTTGAGAAACCAAAGTAGCAAGCATCCATCATACTCATCATTAACAAATTAGCGTTACGACGACTACGCTCGTATTCTTTGAGCATTAGCGGGCACCCTACATCATCAGCTGTACGCAACACTTCAGCTAAAGCAGCTACATCTTGAAAGCCTAAATTAACACCCTGTCCTGCCAGAGGATTAATGGTGTGCGCCGCATCACCCACTAAAACGAGTCTGCCTTGTGAATAATTATTGGCATGCTGCCTTGCCAAAGGAAATATAGCATGGCTTTGTACTTCAAAATCACCTGCAAGCTTTGGAAACTTTTCAATAATATGAGCCTTTAATTCGCTAGGTTGTAGGGCTTTAAATGCTTTGAGGGTTTTTGCATCGTCATACCAAATTAAATTTGCATAAGGTGCTTTCATAGGTAAAAACGCAACAGGCCCTGTAGGTGTAAACTGCTGCCATGTTTTAACTTGTTGCGGAGCATCGAGCTTTATTAGCACGCCCATACAATGCTGCTGATATTGCCAACCAGTTATACCAATATTGGCTTTGCTACGTAATTGTGATTGCCCACCATCCGCTGCAATGACTAAATCAGCAGTATAGCTTTGTTCGTTGTAGTGCAAGCTAATGCTATCAGGGTTTTGCTCTATTGCTGTTAAAGCCGACAAAGGATTAATCATTTCAATATTATGTTGCTCAAATTGCTGCCATAAACTGGCTTGAATTAGCTTATTCTCAATTAAATGACCTAAATGGGTGGTGTTAATAGCATGACAATCAAATAATAAATGATCGTTACCTCGTTCAAAGGTCTCTAATTGTTCATAGGGAGCCAATCTATTTGCTCTCAGTAATGGCATCGCACCGAGCTGATCAAGCAGTTTTTCCGAAAAGCGATTAATAGCCGAAACGCGTATATCAACGTCATCACTGTTAAGTACCTGTGGTGCATCTATTGGATGTTTTTCAATAACACGTACGACTTTGCCTTGTTGCGCTAATTTAATAGCCATAGCGGCACCAACCATGCCGCCCCCTACTACAATTACATTATTTTTAGCCATGTTTTTCATCATTTTAATTCTGACTTAACTCTGCTTAGATTGTATCGTAATTAGTTTGCTCAGTGTGAGCGCTTCGCTTAATTCTATTATTAAACCCATACTATATTGATTTCAGATCACAAACATGAAATCTATACTTGGTTTTGAGCGTGTATCCAGCTAAAATACGCGTCCTTTAAGTCGAGCGAAATTTTAATAATTCCGCCACTTATACCTGTTTCTAGCACATATTTGTGCCACTATCGAATTGAACACGAGGCTATATTTCAATGAGCAAAAAGCTGCATATTAAAACCTGGGGTTGTCAGATGAACGAATACGACTCTCAGAAAATGGCTGATCTTCTAGATGCTACCAACGGCTATCAGCTAACTGAAGAAGCTGCTGATGCTGATGTTATCTTACTTAATACCTGTTCAATTCGTGAAAAAGCGCAAGAAAAAGTATTTCACCAACTAGGTCGTTGGAAGTTATTAAAAGATGACAAACCAGACCTTATTATTGGTGTAGGCGGCTGTGTTGCATCACAAGAAGGTGATTCAATTCGCCAACGTGCTCCGTTTGTAGATGTTATTTTTGGTCCACAAACTTTGCACCGTTTACCTGAGATGATTAAACAAGTACAAGGCGATAAAGGTTCATCTGTAGTTGATATTTCATTCCCTGAGATTGAAAAATTTGACCGCTTACCTGAGCCTAAAGCGGAAGGTCCTTCTGCGTTTGTATCAATTATGGAAGGTTGTTCTAAATACTGTACTTTCTGTGTTGTGCCTTACACCCGTGGTGAAGAAGTAAGCCGCCCTGTTGATGATGTATTATTAGAAGTTGCACAGTTAGCCGAGCAAGGCGTACGTGAAGTTAACCTATTAGGTCAAAACGTAAATGCGTACCGTGGTGATACACACGATGGTGAAATTTGCTATTTCTCAGATCTAATTCGTTTAGTGGCTGCAATTGACGGGATTGACCGTATTCGTTACACCACCTCACACCCTGTAGAGTTTACACCAGACATTATTGATGCGTATGCTGATGTGCCTGAGCTGGTTGATCACTTACACCTTCCAGTACAAAGTGGTTCAGACCGTGTTTTAAATTTAATGAAACGCGGCCATACTGCTCTTGAGTACAAATCAACAATTCGTAAGCTACGTAAAATTCGCCCTAACCTAAGCATGTCGTCAGATTTCATCATAGGTTTCCCAGGTGAAAGCAAGGCCGATTTTGAAGCCACCATGAACCTTATCAACGATATTGGTTTTGATATGAGCTTTAGCTTTATTTACAGCGCACGCCCAGGTACACCAGCAGCCGATTTGCCAGATGACGTAACCGAGCAAGAGAAAAAAGAGCGCCTGTACTTATTGCAAAACCGTATTACGCAAATGGCACAGCAAATTAGCCGCCAAATGTTTGATACTGAGCAACGTATTTTAGTTGAAGGTCCTTCTAAGAAGAACCCGATGGAACTACGTGGCCGAACTGAAAATAACCGTGTAGTTAACTTTGTTGGCCCACACACAGTGATCGGTCAGTTTGTTGATGTACGTATTACCGAGGCGTTACCAAACTCTTTACGTGGCGATTTAATTCGTACAGAATCAGAAATGAACTTACGCCGCGAAATTGCGCCTTCTGCTATTTTAACCAAAGCAGCGAGTGAGCAAAAAACCGAGACAGCTAACGAAATTGGCGTTGCTACTTTCGTACCTTAGTTGCAAAAATTCATTGCGCCAGTTAACTCTGGCGCACTGTAATAGGAAGTAATTTTGAGTAATCAGTTAAAAACATTAGAGATTTATTTAGAACCTGCCGACAACAAACGCCTTTCTTCATTATGTGGCCCGTTTGACGAAAACATCAAACAAATTGAACGCCGTCTGGGTGTTGAAATTATTCATCGTGATAACTTTTTTAAAGTAACCGGTAAACTACACAGTAGCGCCGGCGCGGTAGAGATCTTAAAAAACCTTTATATTGATACTCAACCTGTACGTGGGGAAATTGGCGAAATTGAGCCTGACAACGTACATTTAGCCATCACTGAGTCTAAAGCGCTTGAGCAAGATGTTGCACACAGTGCTTATGGCAAAGAAATGATGATTAAAACCCGTCGTGGCGTTATTAAACCACGAAACGATAACCAAGGCTTGTATGTTGCTAATATTTTGCACCACGACATTACCTTTGGTATTGGCCCTGCAGGTACAGGTAAAACCTATCTTGCAGTTGCAGCGGCAGTTGATGCACTAGAGCGCCAAGAAATACGCCGTATATTGCTCACTCGCCCTGCGGTTGAAGCGGGTGAAAAACTCGGCTTTTTACCGGGTGACTTAAGCCAAAAAATAGACCCTTACTTACGCCCACTTTACGATGCCTTATTTGAAATGCTTGGCTTTGAGCGTGTTGAAAAACTGATTGAAAAAAACATCATTGAAATTGCGCCATTGGCTTACATGCGTGGGCGCACACTTAATGATGCGTTTATTATTTTAGATGAAAGCCAAAATACCACCACAGAGCAAATGAAAATGTTCTTAACCCGTATTGGTTTTAATTCTAAAGCAGTGATCACCGGCGATATAACCCAAGTTGATTTACCTCGGGGTGCGCGCTCTGGTCTTCGCCATGCTATTGAAGTATTGGATGGCGTTGATGAAATTAGCTTTAACTTTTTCAAATCGCACGATGTGGTACGCCACCCTGTAGTAGCCCGCATTGTAGAAGCGTATGAGCGCAACGATGAGCGTGAACGCCTTAAGCGGTTAGAGAAACAACAAGCCAAAGAAGCGCTCGCCGCTCAAGAGCAACCTGCTACCAAAGGGTAATACCGTGAAAACAGAACTTGATTTACAAATAGCGTGTGAGTTTGACAACTTACCCAGCCTTGAGCAGTTTGCCATGTGGGCCGATAAAGTGCTTAGCCAATATCGTGATGAGTCTGAGCTGACCATTGTTATCAGCGATGAGGAACAGTCGCAACAGCTCAATAATGACTACCGTGGTAAAAATAAGCCTACCAACGTATTATCATTTGAATTTGAAGCGCCACCGGGTATTGATATCCCACTTGTGGGCGACTTAATTATTTGTCCTGCCATTGTTTTGGCTGAGGCACAAGAGCAAGAAAAGTCATTTCATGACCACTTTGCTCATATGGTTATTCATGGATGCTTGCATTTACTTGGATTTGACCATATAAAGAGTGAAGACGCGTTAGAGATGGAAAGCATAGAAAAGCAATTACTTGCTGAACTAAACATAGCAGACCCATATCGGGACGATATTTAAATAAACGGAGCAATTAGACGTAATGAGCGACGATAACTCGCAATCTAGCCAGGGTTCTTCTGGCAAAACTTGGCTGGGTCGTATAACCCAGATGTTGCAAGGGGAACCCCAGAATAGAGAAGAGCTGGTTGAGGTAATTGCCGATGCCCAAGAGCGGGATGTAATCGATCCTGAAACCAAAGAAATGATTGAAGGTGTGCTTGGCGTGTCTGAGCTCAAAGTGCGAGATATTATGATCCCGCGCTCACAAATGGTCACTTTGGAAATTGATAGCCCGCTTGAAGAGCACATACCTATGATGGTTGACTCTACCCACTCTCGTTTTCCGGTAGTGTGTGAAGATAAAGACCATGTAGAAGGGATTTTACTCGCAAAAGACTTATTACCTCTCATTTTAAATAAAGATGAGCATTTACCATCGCTACGTGACTATTTGCGCCCTGCCATGGTAGTGCCTGAAAGTAAACGGGTGGATACCCTGCTTAATGAATTTCGTCAGCAACGCTACCATATGGCAATTGTGATAGACGAATACGGCGGTGTATCGGGTTTAGTAACCATTGAAGATATTCTTGAGATCATTGTTGGCGAAATCGAAGATGAGCACGATGAAGAAGAAGAACAACAAGATATTCGACAACTGGCTAAACATGTTTACGTTGTGCAAGCACTGACCCCTGTAGATGACTTTAACGAGCATTTTAAATCAGGCTATAGCTCGCAAGATGCCGACACTATTGGTGGTACCGTGTTACACGCCTTTGGCCATATGCCGAGCCGTGGCGAAACCATCGATATAGAGGGATTTCAGTTTAAAGTAACCAATTCTGATAATCGTCGTATATTGCAACTGCAAGTCACCATTCCTAAGGCTGATGATAACGACAGTGAAGAAACTGCTAACTAGTCTCACCCTACTAGCAAAAGATAAAAAAGCATGGCTCGCACTGGTTGCGGGCCTTGTTTTAACTTTTAGCTACGCGCCTTTTGGTATTTGGCCGATTGTATTTTTTAGCATAGGCTCGCTATTTTTTTGTATTCCTGCAAACCTCAATGGAAAAGTACATGCTAAAACAGCGGCTAAATATGGCTTTATATTTGGCCTAGGCTGGTTTGGTGCAGGTATAAGTTGGGTACATGTTTCTATCGCCACCTTTGGCGGTATGCCACTTATCGCCTCAATTGCATTAATGGCACTGCTTTGTAGCTACCTTGCGTTATTTCCTGCGCTGGCGCTGTGGGCAACCACTCGCTTTTCAAACGGCTCTATAAGTTTTGCAGCGCTATTACTCCCTTGTTTTGCTATTAGTGAATATTTGCGTGCCAACCTGTTAACTGGTTTTCCTTGGTTAAGCTTTGGTTATACACAAACCGATAGCCCTCTGAATGCCCTTGCTCCTTTAATTGGTGAATTTGGGCTCACGCTATTATGTATTGCCATTGGCTTTGCATTGTACAGCTTAGCGCAAAAACAATTTAAAATGCCTGTTGTTACCGCTGCTGTGGTTTTGCTTGCCTTCGCAGGCGCACACTTTACAAAGGTAACCCATTACTCCGATAAAGACCTTTCTGTGCTGCTTGTACAAGGTAATATAAAACAACACTTGCGCTTTGACCCCAGTGAGTTTTGGACCACCATGAGTAAGTATCAGGATATGACGCGCCGTCATTGGGATGCCGATTTAATCGTGTGGCCTGAAGCTGCAGTGCCTGAGATAGAAGCGCTTGCCGATTCGTATTTAGCAGGCTTAGACAGTGCCGCCTCATTCAATAAAACTGCATTAGTGACCGGTATTGTCGATTACCAACGAGACACTAAAACCATTTTCAATACGCTAATTGTGGTCGGTAACAAAGAGCAAAATGATGAACACGGCCACTATCGTTACTTAGACAGTAACCGCTATCAAAAACATCAATTACTGCCGATTGGTGAGTTTGTTCCCTTTGAAGACATACTACGCCCCATAGCTCCGTTATTTGATTTGCCTATGTCATCGTTCTCTCGCGGTGATAAAGTGCAAAATAACTTACGTGCGAATGGCTTTAACCTACTGCCTGCTATTTGCTACGAAATAGTATTTGCCGATCTAGTGCGGGGTAATTATAAAAGCGACTCAGACATATTATTTACGGTGAGTAATGATGCTTGGTTTGGTGACTCAATAGGCCCCCATCAGCATATGCAAATTGCCCGCATGCGCGCCCTTGAACTACAACGTCCACTAGTGCGTGTTACCAATAACGGCATAAGCGGTGTATACGACCCCATAAGCCAAACACGCCAAACTATGCCACAGTTTGAAGCTACCACACTCAAAGCCAATATAAAGCTCATACAAGGGGATAGCGTGTATAGCCAATACGGCAATGGGTTTGTATGGGGAGTTATATTGTTATTGGGTATGATTGGATTTGGGGCTAGGTTTAAGAAGTAAATTAGAGCTTTTAGCTATCAGCAACAGAAGATGATTTTTGTTGGGCTTAGCTTTGCAAAGCCCAACCTAAAAAAATTTAATTTTTAATCCAGCCTATGCTTAAAATATAACGACTGCCCTTTTCTATTTTTGATACTTGGTGCTGTTCTATATCAGGCCTGAACAGCTTAACTCGGTGGTAATTTATAATTGGGTTGTCACAAATAAACTCACCACCCTTGGCGGCATGTTTTAATATAATATTGAGCCTAAAGTGCCGACCAGTTTTAACGTTATCGATATGCGGTTTTATTTCACTCCCTTGTGGAAATTTAATCAAATAAACATCAAACTTAAAAGGAGCAAAAATACGACAGAGCAGCATCTTGTCGTAACCTGATCTTTGTCGCCCACGCTCCCAACTAAATAGCTTATTTAGCATCTACACTTAACTCTAAAAAAATTGAATACATGCCTAAAACCACTTAATTTTAAGCTTTGTCGAGTGAACTTTACTTGCTTGTGATCTAAATAAATTGCACTTAATGTCAACATAGCTAACTTCGCTAGGTTCTAAGAAGCTGTCTGTGCTTTTGCCTACACAATTACCAATAAACTTGCCACTTTCGTCAAATGTAGAAGCAATAACGGTTCCCGTATAAATGCTCTCGTTAGTAATATTTTTTAATTCAGCTGCGATTCTTACTTGACCATTTTCTTTGTATATTTCAGAAAGAGTTAGATTATAGTCATTGTTAAATTCATCACTTGTTTCTAATGCTTTACTAGAAACCATTGTTTTAAATCCACTGTCAACATCAGCGGCAATTGTCAGGGCGAATGCACTAATACCGCCAAGCATTGCTATTACAAACCCAACTCCCCAAAAAAAGCCTTTTATGCTCTCATTAAAATTATTACTTTTCATTTAATTCCCTTTGGTTTTTACCATTGTATTTCGTTAACAAGATAGCCAAAGTAACTTTTTTCACCGGCTAAATTTATTTTTTTGTTTTTAAGTGTTTGTAGCTCGTCCGTATCTAAGTACCATCTAAACGAATGCTCTTCACCAGTGGATAAATCAGCAATGTTTAATGTTATACATTGCTGCTGATCATTTATAATACATGTAGTTACATCAGTTAAAAAATATTCTTCAGACCACAGTTCGCCTAAATTATTTTCAGCATAATACATAATGGGAACTACGCTAAATTTCCACAGCGCCATATAGATCAAACAAGGGTACATTACTATCAAAAATCCTTTTACTAGCCTGCTACCTTTAAAAAAGTGACGAGTTATTAAATAATTAAAGTTGTGATCACACCTATACTTTTTAAATAATGTATATATTACTGCCATGGTTAATATAGGTAGCACTACTAGCTCTATAAAATGTAATCGCTCATTAGCAATAAGAGCAGGATCGTTAAACTCGTACCATCCAATGAGCAATACTAAATAGCTCATTAGTACGAATATAATTAATAGATATAAAAAACTTTTATGAAACTCTTTGTGCTTTATGTTTAGCAATTAAACTCCCATTCAACTTCAATGATAAAATTATCTTTTAAGTATACTTTTTAACCCATAATACCAACTAAGTGCAGCGACTGTGCCATGAGTTTCATCTTCAAAGTAACGTTGATTTATATTTAAATTATCGCTCGAGTGCGCTTTTAGCTTTTCAACAAATGCTAAGCCCCATTGATAATTTGTTTTACCAATCTCACCAAACGCTTCGCCGTTATTTGCAAAGGTAAAATACACATTACCGTTAAGCTGCTTGTTTACAAATTGCTTCTTATCAAAATATCGATTGAGGTAGTTATTATCCCAAAGGTAAGTTGCATCAATTATTAAGTAGTCTGTAAATAGCGCATGATTGGTAAGCAATACATAGTTTGCAAACAAGCCACCAAAAGACTCGCCAATTAATACGCGTTTAGTTGATGTTCGGTAATTTTTATTAATGAGTGGAATAAGTTCTTTTTCGAAAAAGACGCTGTAGTTCGCGGCGTTACCAATATTTTCAAACCTTTCTAGGAGTTTACCGTTAAATGTCCAATCGACATTGGTTGGGGTAAAGTCACGTTCTCTTATCGCATTTTTACTATTTGGAATGGCTACTATAATTGCTTGTTGTATTTGCTGCTCTAGCCGTTCTGTACTAAGTGCCTCTACTAGCCCGGCGACAGCTTTCAGCTGTGTTTGGTCACCATCGAGCAAATAAATAACTGGATATTCTTTATCAGGGTTTTCATTATAGCTTGGCGGTAAATAAACGCTGAAGCTGCGTTGCTCATCTAAAATAACAGACTTAAGCTGATGCGCTTTTGCTAATATAATATCTTCTGACGCATACGAAACCGTAATAAAATACAGATTAACAAATACAATTAATAAAGCTTTCATAACCATCCTTGTAATAAGAGCAAAGTTAACTTTTAACAGTCTCTTCTATAGTTTGCACATTTACAACTTGGTTCACATTCCCTTGAATAACTACCGTGGCTGATATTTTATCTTGAATGGCTTGCCTGTTTGGATCCCAGTAAACTTGTAAAAAACCTAACAAGCCAGTGGCAAAACCTGCACCGTAACCACCGTAGCGGCCAAAACAATCAAGTAAACCCAGCGGTTCACCACTTAATGCAACCACTCTGGTGTTACAGAGCTTTTTACCAGGGGTTTGACCGCGCCATAATAAAGAAAACAGTGTGAAGTACACAGCCGCCCAGCCAAAACCCAAACCTAAATCTTGAATAATACCTTTGCCCCACTGCAAAATACTGTGTGTGGTTGTTTGTGCGGGTTTATCTTCTGTTAACTGCGCAAGCTTTAATCCGTTATTTTCACCAAGCACTAATAATTGTAAAAATGCTTTTGCAAGTTGTGGGTTTTGTAGGTCGTCCATTTCGGCTAATTTGGGTACTTGCCCAATCAAATTATCAAGTGCATTTTGTTGACAAGATTGCTCACAGCTTTCGTCGTCTGTTTGCACTAAGTAGGCATTTACCTGCTTTTTTTCTGTGGAAGTAAGCTGAATGTCATCCTGTATTTTTAAGCCTTGAACAGTTAAGCCTTGAGCAGAGTCATCGCCTTCTAAGTAATCTATGCCAATTGAAAGCACAGCAAGAGCGCTTACAAATAAAATACTTGCTGCTACTATTTTTAATATTCTTCGCCACACACTCGAAATTTTAGGAAGGTATTGCTGCGCCGTTCCTTTGTAAAACGCCATCGCAGCAACGAATGCAATAATAGTTGCACTGAGCTTTGCAGCTAAGAATATTAATGCAACATCTATAATCATAGCTAATACGCGCCGAGTCGGCGAAGCCAAAGGCAAGCCAAGTAAAGCATTATCAACCTTAAAGGCATACGGCGTGATCACTTCTCGAGTTTCGGCTTTAGATAACGCTAATTGTTCTAATTCTTGTGCTTTCATTATTATACTTGTTATTAAAATAGGTAACGCGGTTAAATTACGCGCTTTTTAATTTTTGCTCAAGCGAATAAAATGGATAACGAGAGTTAATATTAAAAATAGCCGCTAGGTGTAGATTAATTCTTAAAAGAGTGAACAATTAATCTACTGTATCGTATTAAATATAAAAGCTACTAGGAAGAGCTCATGACCGCCAAACAACTCTCATCACTTTTTGTTTTTAACTTACTGTTTGCCACCACCGAGGCAAATGCCAATGCTCGCTGGTATGTAGTGAATGATTCGGTGATGGGTGGCATTTCTAATAGTCAGGTTTTGTATGAAAACGACAATTTAGTGTTTACAGGCAACTTATCGCTTGCAAACAATGGCGGGTTTGCTTCTATTCGAACGCTATTGGATGTACAAAGCCAAGACATCACTAAAATTATGCTACGTGTTAAGGGCGATGGTCAAACCTACCAACTACGTTTAAGAACTAATGAGTACATGGATGGGGCGGCTTATACACGTTCGTTCAGTACCACGAAGAGTGAGTGGCTTAATATTGAGTTTTTACCTGAAGATTTTCAGCTTACTTATCGCGGCCGCTTACTTGAACAACAGCCTACAATTAGCTTTAAAGAGATAAAGCAGCTTGGCTTTATGATTGCAGGTAAACAGGCGGGGAAATTTAGGCTTGAAATAGGAAAAATTGAGTTTAAAAACTAACTTCTCTGTGTACATTACAAGGTTAAACAGTGAAGTCGTCGCCTCGCCTTTTCATTTCGTTGATTACTAGCTCAATAATTTGTTGTTTTATTGCTGCCTGCTGAGACTTCACCTCACTAAGTTGCAGCTGCAATCTATTTATCTCTTCTTGTTGTTGCTCGGTTTTATATTTTTTAGCCCCGATATGCTCAGTATCCATAGTTAAGCGACTCTCGCCTTCAGCTGGCCCATATTGGCTATTATCTATGGTTAAACTACGTTGTACCGTGCTCTGCTTAAGCTTATTTACTTGCTCTTGTAATGCAACTACTTGCTGGGTGAAATATTTATATGCCTTTTCTAAATTTTGATATTGCTCAGCAAATGTTGCGTTATCTTCGCTGTATTTTTGAACCTTTGCATCTAAAAACTCTGATAAAACATAGTCAGGTTGTTCTTGTGATTCATCATCTTTAGGTTGCGGCTCTGTTTCTACTAAAGCCTGATTGTTATAATTAGATGCTTGATATTGAATTGAGGCGGTTGAAATCTTCATTATTTTATCCCTAAAATGAATTTGTCACTATTTTAGGTATCGACTGATATTTTAAATTCTTGAGTAGGATTGACTGATAAGAGCAAATAAAAAAGCCCTACTTGATTAAAGCAGGGCTTAAAGTATTTTTTACCTTAAAATTACGACTCTATAGCCAGTAACTCCACCTCAAAAATAAGCAATGATGCAGGAGGAATACTCCCTACTCGCTTTTCACCATAGGCGAGCTGATGCGGTATATAAAACTGAAATTTATCCCCCGGGCTCATCAGTTGTAGGCCTTCTGTCCAACCTTTTATAACTTGGTGCAAACCAAAGCTAATCGGAGTTTTGCGCTCCACTGAGCTGTCAAATACAGTGCCGTCGATTAAAGTGCCATGATAATGCACTTTAACCATACTCGTTGGGCTAGGTGTATTTTCGCTCTGTCCTTTATGGATTATTTTATATTGCAAGCCAGATGCGGTTTCATTTACGCCTTCAGTTTTTGCATTGGCAATTAAATAATCACTTTCAATCTGTGCGTTTGCGATTGCTTGTTGTTTGGCTTTTTTACTGTTTTTAAAAATTAAAACGCAAAAAATAGCGATAACAATCAGTAAAATTATATTGATCATAACTCCCCTTTTTCATCTTCTGAGTCGTGGTCTTTTTCGTCGCTGTTATCGCCATTAACAATATCAGCAATGTCTTTTAATCGCGCTAATGCGATGCCATTAACCGAATCTTCTGGGTAGTGTTCATCAACCATATCACCCGCTTCAATATCCATTAATAAGTTTAATGCTTGGTCAACGGTTTCCACAGCATAAATATTAAACTTACCTAACTCAACGGCATTGAGTATTTCGTCATCAAGCACCAAATTAACTTGGTTCGATTTAGGAATAATAACCCCTTGCTCACCCGTTAAGCCGCGCATTTTACATAGCTTAAAGAAACCTTCTATTTTCTCGTTTACACCACCAATGGCCTGCACATCACCATGCTGGTTAATTGAACCAGTTAGAGCAATAGACTGACTGATAGGTAAGCTCGTAATGGCCGAAATGAGCGCACAAAGTTCAGCAAGAGAGGCGCTATCACCATCTATGTAGCCATAACTTTGTTCAATAGCAATATTCGCACTGAGTGTTAAGCTAAAGTGTTGCGCGTATTTGTTACCTAAATAACCGGTAAGCAGCATTACCCCTTTTGAGTGAATTGCTTTACCCAGCTCAGCTTCGCGTTCCACATCAATTACGCCGTCAGCACCAGCATAAACGGTAGCAGTAATACGTGCAGGTGTGCCAAATGAGGTGTCTCCAATGTGCAGTACAGTCAAACCATTTACCTTACCTACGGCTTGACCTTCAGTGGCTATTAAAGTGTGCCCTTCCTTTATATCGCTGAGCATGTTTTCGCTAATTTGCCCCGTACGGTACTGCTTGCCTTGTATGGCTTCGTCAATATGACGTGCATCAATCACCGTTAGCTTGTCTTGCTTAGCGTAAAAACTGGCCTCAGCCACAAGCTCTAACACATCAGCAAAACGTGCTGATAACTTATTATGGTGCTCTGCTTGGCGATAACTAAATTTAAGTAATCGTACCATTGCGGCTTCGTTTAACGTGCACTTTAATGTTTGCTCGCAGTAATCACTTACTTTAGTAATAAACTGATACTGCAGCTTATCGCTACTTGGTAAGTAATAATCAAAATCGGCAAGTACTCTAAATAACTCAGCAAATTCCTCGTCGTATTCACCGATGGTGTAATAAAGCTCACGTGAGCCAAGTAAAATAATTTTCACATCAAGCGGTATTAACTGCGGTCGAAGTGTAAAGCTACTACCAACGACACTGTCTTGATAAGGTAAGTCATTTTTAATTTGATGGGTTTTTAGCGACAGCTTTAGCCCATCCCACACTTGGGGTTGAGCCATTACTTTTTCAGCATCCATAATTAAATAGCCGCCATTGGCGCGGTGCAATGCACCTGGCTGAATTGAGCGATAGCTGGTAATTAACGACCCTTGCGATGTGGCGTATTCAATTTTGCCAAAAATATTACCAAAAGTTGGGTTTGGCTCGTAAACAACCGGTGCTGCATCGCCCTCTTTATATTCAACTAAAATATTAGGTGCAAAAAAGTCGGTAAGCATGCCTTTACGGTCAAAGTCTTCTT
Source organism: Pseudoalteromonas sp. Scap03 (assembly GCF_013393115.1). Classification (GTDB taxonomy): domain Bacteria; phylum Pseudomonadota; class Gammaproteobacteria; order Enterobacterales; family Alteromonadaceae; genus Pseudoalteromonas. Next base: position 3,013,946 of record NZ_VDEU01000001.1, read on the forward strand.
TGTTTTCTTCGCTTTCACCTTCATCATCAAGCCATTCGAGTACGGCATCAATAATTTCTACACGTATATCTTTTAAATAACGCAGTACACCAATATGGCTGGCATATTTATGTTCTAAATCTTTTAATAACGGTTTAGTGGCTTGCTCAGCGGTAGACTTTTTAAGATTGCGGAGCTTTTCTTTAGATTCACGTTTCCAGCGCGGTAACTCAATAAGCGCTTCGATGAGGGCATCTTCTAATTTTTCTATACGCTCAAAAAACATCTCGCGTAAATCATCTTCCAAATCAGAAAATTCATTATCGGTAAGTTGCTTGCCATCAATCAGCGGTGCAAAGCCGACTACGCCTTTTTCTTCAATTAGTGCCACACTTTGCTCAAGCGCGGCTATTTCTACCGCGGTAATTGCACCGTCGTAAGCATCGTTAAACTCGCGGTCTATCGATTTTTTCTTGCGCTGATAAGCTGGGTTATCAAATGCAGCAGGAAAGGTGTCGAGTACTTCATCAATAAATGAGTCAATATCATCGGCTAATTGTTTGCTTTGCCCTGCATGCATAAATAACGCAATAGGCTCACGGTGATCGTCGTAGTTATTAACATACAGCCATTCATGCGGTGTTGTGCGCTCTTTAGCGTGTTGTTTTAATTTGTCTTTTACTAAGGTAAAACGCCCGTGTGCCGCCTCTCCCATTACGTAAACATTATAACCAGGTAGGTCCATTCCTAAAGAGAAGTCCAATGCACTTTGCGCACGTTGTTGGCCTATAAAGGTAAGTTGCTCAGGGTATGGATTGCTCATGCAAGTGTTTACATGGCTCGAAGAAATACTCGGTGCAAGATTTGATACGGATAGTGGCAGCAGTTTTTTCGTCATTCTAACTTCTTTTTTTACCAGCTTAATTGCTAGATTTGGGCATATTGAGTGGCTTACAGCCACTCAATACTTATATTTAGGGTTGTAAAGCCTGGCGGCTAAAATAGATGCCATCACACTGCGTGCAAGGAATAATTTGCGTTGCATGGTAAACATCATAACTATGGTTGCAATTCTTACATACTAATGTGCCCATGGCTATCCATTCACCTGCGTGATAAACACCATTGTGCTTAAAATCTTCACTTAATGACTGCCATTCAAGCTGTGTTTTGTCTTCAATATGAGAAAGCTCAAACCACAATGACTCTTTAAGCTCCTGCCATGCAAGCGAATTATAGTAGCTATTATTTTCTTGTAGGTGAGAAATGTCACGCATTAAGTAATTACGATAAAGCTGGTATTTTTCTTCACCTAAATCTTTAAGTGCCTGCTCAGATTCAATAAATCGCTTTACTGCGGCTTTAACTTCATGCTCTTTCACATCTTTTAACCAATCGGATAAATCACTAAGCCATGTTCTGTAATCTGCCATTTTATACTCCTTCAAAACGTCTACTGATTTACTCTATACCATAGATAAGTATAGGTTAACCTGTACTGAAAACTAATTTACTCGCAATTTTACAAAAAGCGCCGCTTTGACGCTGTGAATAGCGCTTTATTTGGGGTATCCTATCGACAATTTTTTATTAGTATGCAAGAAGTTTGGAAACGTAAATGCAAGAGCAATATAACCCACAAGACATAGAGTCAAAAGTCCAACGCTACTGGGAAGAAAACCAAGTATTTAAAGCCACAGAAGATGAGAGCAAAGAAAAATACTATTGTCTCTCAATGTTTCCCTACCCAAGTGGTCGACTGCATATGGGTCATGTGCGTAACTATACCATTGGTGACGTGGTTTCTCGCTTCCAGCGCTTGCAAGGCAAGAACGTAATGCAACCTATGGGTTGGGATGCGTTTGGTTTACCTGCAGAAAACGCGGCTATTAAAAATAAAACAGCCCCTGCAAAGTGGACTTACGAAAATATTGACTACATGCGTAACCAACTTAAGCAATTAGGTTTTGGCTACGATTGGGATCGCGAAATTGCAACCTGCCACCCAGAATATTACAAATGGGAACAATGGTTTTTCACTAAGCTTTACGAAAAAGGCCTAGTGTACAAAAAAATGTCAACGGTTAACTGGGATCCGGTCGATCAAACTGTACTAGCTAACGAGCAAGTAATTGACGGCCGCGGTTGGCGTTCAGGTGCGGTAGTGGAACAAAAAGAAATTCCACAGTGGTTTATTAAAATTACCGACTACGCACAAGAGCTATTAGACGATTTAGACAAATTAGAAGACTGGCCTGAACAAGTTAAAACCATGCAGCGCAACTGGATTGGTCGTTCTGAAGGCTTAGACATAGAATTTACGCGTACCGATAGCAACGAAAAATTTAGCGTATACACTACACGCCCAGATACATTTATGGGCGTAACATACCTAGCCGTTGCTGGTGGCCACCCTATTGCACAAGAAGCGGCTAAAAATAGCGACGCGATTGCAATGTTTGTTGAAGAATGCAAAAACACCAAAGTTGCTGAAGCAGACATGGCAACCATGGAGAAAAAAGGTATTGCAACAGGCTTTTACGCCACTCACCCATTAACGGGCGAGCAGCTACCAATTTGGGTTGCTAACTTTGTATTAATGCATTACGGCTCAGGTGCGGTAATGGCAGTACCTGCGCACGACCAACGTGACTTTGAATTTGCAACAGCTTACGGCCTAGATATTAAACAAGTTATTGCGCCAGTTGAAGGCTCTGAGCTTGAAGTAAACCTAGCTCAAGAAGCATTCACCGAAAAAGGGGTATTAGTAAACTCAGGTGAATTTGATGGCCTTGATTTTGAAAACGCCTTTAATGCTGTTGCCGACAAGCTAGAAGCATTAGGTGTGGGAGAGCGTAAAGTAAACTTCCGTCTACGCGATTGGGGTGTAAGCCGTCAGCGTTACTGGGGTTCGCCAATTCCAATGCTGAGTGATGAGAATGGTAATGAGCTTGCTGCCACTGAAGATATGCTACCAGTGCGTTTACCAGAAGATGTGGTAATGAATGGCGTTACCTCACCAATTAAAGCGGACCCAGAATGGGCTAAAACAACTGTAAATGGTGTACCAGCCACTCATGAAACTGATACTTTTGACACCTTTATGGAGTCATCATGGTATTACGCTCGCTACTGTAGCCCGCGCCATGACGAGGGTATGTTAGATCCAGCAGCCGCTAACTATTGGTTACCAGTAAACCAATACATTGGTGGTATTGAGCACGCAATTTTACACTTATTGTACTCGCGCTTTTTCCATAAATTACTACGTGACTTTGGTTTAGTAAATTCAGACGAGCCATTCGACCGCTTACTTTGTCAAGGTATGGTACTTGCCGAAACATTTTATCGTAAAGATGAAAAAGGCGGCGATGTATGGATTTCGCCAAGTGATGTAAATACCGAAACCGACGACAAAGGCCGTGTAACCAAGGCATGGCACGTCGATGATGGTGAACCTGTGTTCTCATCTGGCATGAGCAAAATGTCTAAGTCGAAAAATAACGGCATAGACCCACAAGAAGTAATTGCTCAATACGGTGCAGATACCGTGCGTTTATTTATGATGTTTACTGCACCACCGGAGCAAACGCTTGAATGGTCAGATTCAGGGGTTGAAGGCGCACACCGTTTCTTAAAACGTGTATGGAAATACGCGGTAGATGTTAAAACGGTTGGCTTCCAAGCACTTGATAAATCGTCGCTTACTAACCCACAAAAAGTACTTCGCCGTGAGCTACATAAAGCCATTGCAAAAGTGAGCGATGATGTTGAACGTCGTCAAACATTCAACACTGCGATTGCCGCAATCATGGAGCTGTCTAATAAGTTATTAAAAGCGCCATTAAACGACACTCAAGATGTTGCCATTGCTAACGAGGCATTAGAAGCATTACTTATTATGCTAGCACCAATAACACCGCATTTATCGCATCAGTTATGGCAAGAGCTAGGTAAAGAAGGTGATATTTTAGATGCAGCATGGCCAAAAGTTGACGAATCTGCCCTAGTTGAAGATGAAAAATTAATCATCGTACAAGTAAACGGTAAATTACGTGCAAAACTAACGGTTGCAGCTGATGCAACGCAAGAGCAAGTAGAAGCACTCGCGTTTGCAGAATCTAACGTCACTAAATTTACTGATGGTGCAACAATCCGCAAAGTAATTTATGTACCAGGTAAATTGCTTAACGTGGTAGCTAACTAATATGGCTACTTTAAATGCCATTAAAAACGGACTAGCCTTAGCGCTAGTCTGTTTTTTGTTATCGAGCTGTGGCTTTCACCTTAAAAAAGCATCAAGCCTACCCGATGATTTAAAACAGCTAACCTTGGTGGGTGATGATCAAAAATCAGCTTTGTTTAGCTATTTGCAAACAGAACTGACTATGAGCGATGTCACTTTACTCCCTGCTAGTAAACAGTCTGCGCAACTATATTTATTTAAAGAGCAGCTAGAGCGCCAAACCTTGTCGTTGTTTCAAAACGGACAAGTAGCTGAATATGAACTGGCATACAGTGTGAGTTATGTTGTAAAACGCCCAAAACAAGAAGCCATTGAAAAACGTTTTGAGCTTTACCGTAATTACCAAGATGATCCTGACAACGCACTAGCTAAAGCAAAAGAGCTTGAACTACTGATCAGCGAAATTCGCCAGCAAGCGAGTCGTCGAATTGTTAGAGAGTTGTCGCAACTATAATGCGTTGTTATGCAAATCAGCTGCCTAGCGAATTAAAAAAGGGGTTAAAACCTTTTTATTTGGTTTTTGGTGAAGAGCCTTTTCAAGAAGCGCAATGTGTACAGCTCATACGCGACAGCGCAAAAGCGCAAGGCTTTGATGAAGTAATTAAATTCACTTTAGCCCAAGGCTTTGATTGGCAGGAAATCATAGCGCAATACCAAAGTATGTCGTTATTTAGTGCGCGTACAATTATTGAGCTTGACTTAAACCAGCAAAAACCTGGTACACCCGGTGCTAACACCTTTAAAAAGGTTGTTGAACTTGAAAATCCTGACACCATTTTAATTGTTAAAGGCGCCAAAGCAAGCCAAGATGTGCAACGCGGTGCGTGGTTTAAAGCACTCGATAAGCAAGGGTTATTTGTACCCTGCTATCCGCTTAGTGGTAATCACTTAAAACGTTGGCTTGATGAACAATGCCAACGCTTGTCACTTAATTTACAAAACGAGGCTAAGCTCAGTTTAATTAATGCCACTGAAGGCAATTTACTGGCTTGTTTCCAAGAGCTTGAAAAGCTGTCACTAATACATGGTGACGCTCTCATTACCCAACAACTGGTAATGCAAGGGCTACTAAACCAATCTAAATTCGATATTTTTGATTTAAGTGATGCCCTGTTAAACGGCTATACTACACAAGCAATAAAAGTATTAAATAAGCTTGCCAGTGATAACACTGAAGTGGTGAGTATTTTATGGGCCATCAATAAAGATTTAAATACCTTAATCAGTGTACAACAAGGGTTATTGCAAGGTGAGTCATTAGCGACCCTGTTTAAACAAAAAGCGATTTGGAAAAATCAGCAAGTGCCGGTACAAACAGCGATAAACAGACTAAATATTCACACCCTTGAAAGTATTAGCAGTGAACTGGCATTATTTGATGCAAGCTACAAACAAGGTGTATTAATTGCCCCCTATCAAGCATTAGCACATATTTGTATTAAATTTTGCCAACCACTCGATATTCCACTGCCGTGTCATACTAACCGCCAGTAAAGGAAAAATACCATGATTGCAATTTTTGGTGGCACTTTTGACCCTGTTCATTTTGGGCACCTTAATATGGCGCAGCAATGCGTTGCGACCTTTAAATTACACTCACTCTATTTTATGCCCTGTGCAATACCCGCACACAAAGCGGCACCGGGGATCAGCACCGAGCATCGTATTGCAATGCTTAAAACCGCAATTAAACCATATTCGCAGTTTAAGCTTGATTTACGGGAGCTAAAACGTAGCGGCCCGTCGTATTCTTTATTAAGCTTGCAAGAACTAAGAGCAGAAAATCCCGATACCCCGATTCTATTTTTAATTGGTATGGACTCATTCAACAACCTTGATAAATGGTATCAGTGGCAAACAATAACGAGTCTATGCCATATAGTGGTGTATCAACGCCCAGGTCAAAACTGTGATGTACAAGGTGAACTTAAAAACTACAAACAGCAGGCTATGAACAACGATATTTCACTACTGAACGAAAAAAATGGCGGACACCTTTACTTTTTAGAAGGTAAGCAACTGGATGCCGCATCCAGCACTATCCGTCAAGCTCTTAAAAAAAGTATTAAAAAGAGTGAACTATTACCCGACACCGTGAGTCACTATATTGAGCAGCACCAGCTTTATCAAGAGTGATTGGTATAAACCCCTCAGCGTGTTAAAATAACCGCTATTAAATTTTAAATTGAGACAAAACCTTGGATTCGAAACAACTACTCGCTTTTGCACTAGACAAAATTGACGATATGAAAGCACGTGATGTGATTCAACTTGACGTAACTGGCACTTCAGACGTAACCGATTACATGATTGTATGTTCAGGCACATCAAGACGTCATGTATTGTCAATTGCTGATAACTTAGCAAAAGAAGCTCGTCACGCTGGTGAAGAGCCATTAGGCTACGAAGGCCAAAGCGATGGCGAATGGGCATTAGTTGATTTAGGTGATGTGATTGTTCACGTTATGCAAGATCAAGCACGTAGCTATTACGATCTAGAAAAGCTTTGGGGCTAATAGCTCCCTATTTTAGACAACGCTTGGAAGTAACGTCGTGAAAATACAAATGATTGCTGTTGGTACAAAAATGCCAGCATGGGTAGAAACAGGTTTTGCAGAATATCAGCGCCGCTTTCCCAAAGATATGGCACTGGAACTAATCGAAATACCTGCAGGTAAACGTGGCAAAAACGCAGATATAAAGCGTATTTTGCACATTGAAGGTGAAAAAACCTTAGCCGCCATACCTAAAGGCAATCGTATTGTCACACTAGAAGTAACCGGTAAAGCACTGGATACTCACCAGCTAGCGAAAAACATGGAAAAGTGGCAACTTGATGGTCGCGATGTCAGTTTACTGATTGGCGGACCAGAAGGCTTAGCTCCCGAGTGTATTGCGGCCTCTGAGCAAAAATGGTCGTTATCAAATTTAACGCTCCCACACCCTTTAGTACGCATTATTGTTGCTGAAAGCCTTTACAGAGGCTGGAGCTTAAATAACAACCACCCTTATCATCGCGAGTAGTTTCTTGCCATGCTAAAACGAAGACCCACTATTCGCGACCACTCAGCAGAAGCTAATTTATTTGCTCGGCGTGCATTTGTGGGTTTTATTTTTATCTTAGCCTTAGTAGCCATATTATTGTCTAACTTGTACACCATTCAAGTTGACGACCACCAAGATTACCAAACTCGCTCTAATGACAACCGCATAAAAGTAATCCCTATTGCACCTAATCGCGGACTTATTTACGACCGCAACGGTGTTTTACTGGCCGAAAATAAGCCCGTTTATAACCTTGAAGTGATCCCCGAAGAAGTTGATGATTTAACCGCCTCTTTGAAGTCTATCAGCAAAATTATTGAAATAACCGAGCAACAACAAGCTGATTTTCTTGATGATATAAAACATACTCGACGTTTTAAAAGCCAAGTCCTCAAAGCCCGTTTAAATGAAAACGAAGTAGCGATGTTTTCAGTAAACCAGCATAAATTCCCAGGGTTTAGCATTGAAGCGCGCCTAGCGAGATATTATCCCTTTGGCGATACCTTAACCCATGCATTAGGCTACGTTGCTAAGCTCAATAGAAAAGAGCTAAACAAACTTGAGCAACAAGGTGAAGCCACCAACTACAGAGCTACTCATGATATTGGCAAGCTAGGTATCGAAAAATATTACGAGCCGTTACTACATGGTCAGGTCGGCTCACAGCGAGTTGAGGTAAACAACCGTGGCCGTATTATTCGCACCTTAAACATGGAACCACCGCAGCCGGGGGATGATTTAGTACTTACTCTCGACATTGGTTTACAACAAATAGCCCAACATGCACTTAAAGATATGCGCGGCGCTATTGTGGTAATGGATGCAAAAGATGGCGGCGTTCTAGCGCTTTATTCAAACCCAAGTTATGACCCAAATTTATTTGTGCACGGTATTAGCAGCAAAGACTACAAAGCCCTACTTAATCCAGATCTCCCGCTTATAAACCGTACCACTCAAGGACGCTATGCACCAGCATCGACTATTAAGCCGCACATGGCTATTTTGGCATTAGAAGAAAATATAGTGCAAGAAACCACCACCATGTGGGATCCCGGTTTTTTTCAAATACCAAACGTAAAGCATAAATGGCGCGATTGGCGACGTTGGGGCCATGGCCATGTTGATGTTTACAAAGCCATAGAAGAGTCATGCGATACTTATTTTTATGATGCAGCGTACCGTATGGGGATCACTAAAATAAGTAACTTTATGGCCCGTTTTGGCTTTGGTGAACTTTCAGGTATTGATATACATGAAGAAGCAACCGCTATTTTACCCTCAAAAGAGTGGAAAGAAGATCGTTTTAAAGAGTCATGGTGGCGTGGCGATACTATTTCTGTCGGGATTGGCCAAGGTTATTGGACTGCCACCCCGATTCAAATAGCTAATGCGACAAATATTTTAGTTAACAGAGGGATAAATCATCCACCTCATTTAGTGCAAATAGCTAAAAAAGAAGACCAAATTACCCAGCTCAATAATGAAGAAAAGCCACCTGTTGTTCTTGATAACGAGGATCACTGGCGCATTGCTATTGATGCCATGCATAACACGGTTAAAAAGACTACCGGTACAGCACATCGTGCGTTTAAAGGGGCTACATACGACCCAGCAGGTAAAACCGGTACCGCCCAAGTGGTCAGTATTGCTCAAGGCGAGCGCTATGACGCCGATGCACTTAAAGAGCGCCAGCGTGATAACGCCATTTACGTCGGTTTTGCCCCATACGATAACCCTCAAATCGTTGTCTCTATTGTGGTAGAAAATACTGGGGGCGGCAGCTCAGTAGGTGCCCCAATTGCGCGCCAATTAATGGATTACTATTTTGCTGCTAACCCCATTCAATCATCAGGGAGTAAAGTTCCATGACGGCTTTACATGATAAGCGTTCTATTTGGCTGCGCTTGCATATTGATTTGCCGCTTTTTATTGCTTTATTACTAATGATGGCAGGCAGCATCACAATTGTTTACAGTGCCTCTGGCCAAGACTCTGCAATGATGATGCGCCACGGTACCCGTATGGCTGGTGCTATTATTGGTATGTTTGTGTTAGCACAAATCCCTCCAGCAACTTTAAAACGCTTAGTCATCCCTATGTATTGCTTAGGACTACTCATGCTGGTTGGAGTACTCCTATTTGGTGTGAGCTCCAAAGGTGCGCAACGCTGGTTAGATTTAGGCATCACCCGCTTTCAACCCTCAGAGCTGATGAAATTAGCGGTTCCTATGATGGTGGCTTGGTATATTGGCCGTAATCATTTACCCCCTCGAGCGCTGCATTTAGTGATTGGCTTTGCCATTGTTATGCTACCTACCCTACTTATTAAAGAACAGCCTGATTTGGGCACCTCAATTTTGATTGCCAGTTCGGGTGTATTTGTGTTGTTTTTATCTGGCTTGAGTTGGCGTTTAATTGGCTTTTTAAGCTCTGTTGTTGCCTTAGCGGCATGGCCATTTTGGCACTATGGTATGCACGATTATCAAAAACAGAGAGTGCTGACCTTTTTAGATCCAGAGAGCGATCCGCTTGGTTCTGGCTATCATATAATCCAATCAAAAATAGCGATTGGTTCAGGCGGTATAGAAGGCAAAGGCTGGTTGCAAGGCACACAATCACAACTAGAATTTTTACCTGAAAGACATACTGATTTTATTTTTTCAGTACTGAGTGAGGAGTTTGGCCTGTTCGGTGTGTGTGTTTTACTGAGCCTATACCTATTCATTATTGGTCGCGGACTTTATATTGCCGTTAATGCCCAAGATGCCTTTGGCAAGTTACTCGCGGGCTCACTCATTCTGACATTTTTCGTTTATATTTTTGTAAACATTGGTATGGTCTCGGGTTTATTACCTGTTGTAGGTGTTCCCTTACCATTAATTAGTTATGGCGGCACCTCAATGGTGACCTTGATGGCTGCATTTGGCATTATTATGTCGATTGCCACAGATAAAAGGATGCTCTTAAAATAATGCGCCTTTATAAACAACTTATAATTATTACACTCGTTAGCCTCTTTTTAAGTGCATGTAGCAGTTCAAATAGCCGTTACAGCATGCGCCATGATGCAGCGCCTCTTCGAGCACCAACTGAATTAGAAATGCAAGATGCTATTGTCACTAAAGTTATAAAAAGCGCGAGCACCACACGCCCTTACGAAGTGTTGGGCAAACGTTATACCCCTATGCTCGATGAAGCAGGTTATTCAGAAACGGGCATTGCCTCATGGTATGGCCGAAAATTTCATGGTTATCACACCTCTAACGGCGAAATTTACGATATGTTCGCTATGACGGCAGCTCACAAAACCTTGCCCTTACCGAGTTTTGTGCGCGTAACAAATACAGCCAATGGCCAATCTGTTATAGTACGGGTTAACGATCGCGGGCCTTTTCATGACGATAGAATCATTGATCTTTCTTATGCTGCAGCCTATAAACTTGGCTACCATAAATACGGTACAGCAAAGGTTAAGCTTGAAGCGATTACCCTTGCAGATACCCATGCACGAAAAACCTATGTTCAAGTAGCTGCAGGTAGTACGTTAGCCAACATAGAAGCATTGGCACACACACTACGAGAGCAATATAAATTACCAACAAATATCGTCGAAAAAGACGGTATTTATAGATTGCACTTAGGGCCGATAAAAGATGCCCAACACGCGCAACAAGTACTAGAAACATTAAAACAAAATCAATTTCAAAACGCGTTCTTGCTTTACACTCAGTAAGCCCTTTAGAATAGGGAGAATGCATATTTTTAACTTTAACCATTAATGAGTATGATGAAATCTATTAAACATAAAATTCTTACTGGTGTTTGCGGCTTAGTCTGTTCTGCCGCCGTCTTTTCAGCCACCGCACAAATTATTCCAGCCCCTCCTCAAGTTAATGCTAAAGGTTACTTTTTGGTGGACTTCACCACAGGTAAAGTGATTGCAGAAGGTGAAGCTGATACAAAACTTGCTCCTGCTAGCTTAACTAAAATGATGACTAGTTATGTAATTGGTACAGAAATAAATGCGGGTAATATCGCACCCACCGATATGGTAACTATCAGTGAAAAAGCGTGGGCAAAAAACTTTCCTGAATCATCTAAAATGTTCATTGAAGTGGGTAAGCAAGTAAGTGTAGATGAACTTAATCACGGTATTATTGTGCAATCAGGTAATGATGCCTGTGTTGCCATGGCTGAGCATATTGCAGGCAGCGAAAGTGCCTTTGCAGATTTAATGAATGCCCATGCTGAAAAGATAGGCATGACAAATACTCACTTTATTAATAGTCACGGTCTTGATACAGACGAGCACTACACAACGCCACGCGATATGGCCACACTTGGTGCAGCCTTAATCAGAGACGTGCCGGACGAATATGCACTATATAAAGAAAAGTCATTTACATACAATGGTATAAAGCAATATAACCGTAACTCGTTGTTATGGGATGAAAGCTTAGATGTAGATGGTATTAAAACAGGCCATACATCTGATGCGGGTTACAGCTTAGTAACCTCGGCAACGAAAAACGACATGCGTTTAATTGCGGTAGTTATGGGTACTTCAAGTGAGCGTGCGCGTAAAGTTGAAAGTAAAAAACTGCTTAACTACGGTTTCCGCTTTTTTGAAACAATTACGCCTTACAAAGCTGGCGATAGTTTTGCAGAGCAACGCATCTGGATGGGTAACAAAGAGAATGTCTCTTTAGGTATTTTAGAAGACACCCCTATTACAATCCCTCGTGGCCAACATAAAAACCTGAAAGCAAACTTTGAGCTTGACGATACGCTTGAAGCACCTTTAGCTAAAGGCACTAAAGTAGGCACGCTGTTTTTACAACTTGAAGGCGAAGATATTGCACAATATCCGCTAGTTACGCTTGAAGAAATACAAGAAGGTAGCTTCTTCAGCAAAATATATGACTACTTACGCTTACAAATAATGTAAGCACGAGTAAAGTAATATGAACGCCTCTTCTGTGAGGCGTTTTTTTTTGCTTGAAAAGTGCTAGAATGCGCCCCATATATACCAATCGTATTGAATGACTATCGTTGGCTTAGGTCAAAAGTAACATCATTTCAAGATTGTCATTAGCCTGTCAGTTTTAAGCTTAACGTATAAGTTAAGCCAACACTTTTGTTTGAGGAGTTCCCGTCGTGGTTGAACCTGTTAAAAACACTAAATTTGATGAGTACCTAGAGTACCCTTGCCCGTTTACATTTAAAATTATGGGTTTAGCAAACGTAAACTTAACTGATCAAATTTTAGAAAAGTTACAACCTATCGCTCCGGGTGATTATGCGCCAAAAGTAAAACCGAGCAGTAAAGGTAACTATGAGTCAGTCACTTTAGTGGCCACAGTAACAAGCGGCAAACACATTGAAGAAATTTACAACGTGATCAGCAATATCGATGACGTGCGCCATATGCTTTAAGCTATAGTTGAGATTTGTTGTGAGCGAAAACACCCTAATCGTACGCCAACTGGGTCGTCAGCGTTACATGCCGATTTGGCAAAAAATGCAAGACTTTACCGACACCCGTGATGAAAATACGCCAGATGAAATTTGGTTAGTAGAGCATGAAAGTGTATTTACCCAAGGCCAAGCCGGTAAAGATGAGCACTTACTCGCCCCAGGTGACATTGAAGTGATTAAAGTTGACCGCGGTGGACAGGTGACTTACCACGGCCCTGGTCAGCAAATGATGTATGTATTATTTAATTTACGACGTTTAAAAATTGGGGTGCGAGAGCTAGTTACTTGGCTTGAAGAGTGCATCATTGAGTCCCTTTCAGAGTTCGCCATAGATGCATACGCGAAAGCGGATGCCCCTGGTGTTTACGTTAACGACAGTAAAATTGCATCTTTAGGTTTACGAGTTCGTCGTGGCTGCTCATTTCATGGCTTGGCATTAAATGTTAATATGGATCTAAGTCCATTTTTACGCATTAACCCATGTGGTTATGCGGGCATGAATATGGTGCAAACTAAAGAACTAAATGGCCCTCAAAACCTTGAAGCTGCAGGTGAAGGGCTGGTAAAACACATGATCAAGAAGCTTAATGCAACACAGGTTAAGCATACTGAAGGGTTTGAAAACGAATGAATAAACCAGTCAAAATGGAACCAGGTGTAAAACTACGCGACGCAGAAAAAATGGCGTTGATCCCCGTTAAAGTTTTACCAACAGAAAAAACCGAAATGCTCCGTAAGCCAGAGTGGCTTAAAATTCGCTTACCCAAGTCAACCGAGCGAATTGACGGCATAAAACAAGCAATGCGTAAGCATGGCCTTCACTCTGTATGTGAAGAAGCTTCGTGTCCTAACTTATCAGAGTGTTTTAACCACGGTACAGCGACCTTTATGATTTTAGGGGCTATTTGTACACGTCGTTGTCCATTTTGTGACGTTGCACATGGTCGCCCATTAAAACCTGATGCCGCTGAGCCTGAAAAGCTGGCACTGACCATTAAAGACATGAAGTTAAGCTATGTGGTTATTACTTCTGTAGACCGTGATGATTTACGTGACGGTGGTGCTCAGCACTTTGCTGATTGTATCCGCGAAATTCGTAAGCATAATCCAGAAATTACCATTGAGATTTTAGTGCCCGATTTTCGTGGCCGTATGGACAGAGCGTTAGAAATTTTAATTGAAACGCCGCCAGATGTATTTAATCACAACCTAGAAACGGCGCCACGTTTATACAAACTTGCGCGCCCAGGTGCTGACTATAAATGGTCTCTTGAATTATTACGTCGCTTTAAAGAAGCCCATCCTGAGGTTAAAACAAAATCAGGCTTAATGGTTGGCCTTGGTGAAGAAATTAGCGAAATCGAGGAAGTACTTCGCGATTTACGTGCTCATAACGTTGATATGCTTACTGTAGGGCAATACCTACAACCGTCTAAGCATCACTTACCCGTTAAGCGTTACGTGCCACCAGCTGAATTTGACGCATTAAAAGAATATGCTGATGAGATTGGCTTTACACACGCCGCTTCAGGCCCGTTTGTACGTTCAAGCTATCATGCAGATCAACAAGCAGCGGGTAAAGAAGTAAAGTAATCTCTCGCAATGTATAAAAAACCGCCATTAGGCGGTTTTTTGTTTTTTAATAGTTATTTTTACTGTTTATAAAATAACGTTAGGTTAAAGCAAGGTTACTTGAGATAATTATGCTTGAACCCATTATTTAGGTTATATATGAAATTATTAGTTCGTAACTTATCACGTGCCACTACTGAGCATGAACTTCGTACGTTATTTACGGCTCACGGTAAAGTGACCACCTGTAACTTGGTACTCGATAAAGAAACAGGCCAATCTAAAGGCTTTGCCTTTGTAGAAATGCCTAATGACATTGAAGTTAAAGGCGCAATTAAAGCGCTTAATCAAACCACAGTAGACAAAAGCAAAATCCGTGTAAAACTAGCGGATGCTTAATAAGTAAAAAATTGAGATGTTGGAAGTTAACACATACTTTCAATGTTTAACCTCAATTTATATTGCTCAAAGTTTTAGTTATAACGCTTTGAGCAATATAATTAATTGGGTTTATACCTGAGTCAAAATCTCCTTTAAGACCTGCTGCTTACTTACTATATCCTTGTATAAGGCAAATTGGTTTTTTGCGCGATCTAAGTTGTGTCTCTTATGCTTAACGCTAAAGTAATTATCACCATCTATATAATCAGTTAAAAAGCGTAAGCCAATCATAAAGGGCATTACTTTAGCACCTAACCAAAAGCTTTGTTTCTCGGCGGGTGTTAATACCCCCTTTAGTGGCTCAACATAGCCTTTAACAATCGCTGCAAAAATATCTTCACGAACACCTACCTTTTCAAGCGCCGTTGAATCTTCTTGCTCTGCAGAGCAAAATGTTCTGACCATATCACCAAAATCGTTAAGCCAATAACCAGGCATACAGGTATCTAAATCTATCACCGCTTTTGCATTATTAGAGTCTAAGCAAAATAGCATGTTGTTTATTTTAGTATCGTTATGGCACACACGAATAGGCACTTTTCCCTCAAGGGCATTAAGCTCATCGATAAGTGAAAGCTGCGACAGGCAAAAATCAACCTCTTCCTGACAATGAGCCAAACGTTTATGAGGATCGGTGCTAACAACTTGCTTGAATACTTCTGCACGCATGGCCAAGTTATGAAAATTAGGAATAACCGCATGTAAATTGTTCGCGTCAAAGTCTTGTAGCGCTTGCGCAAATTGGCCAAATGCATTGGCCGCTGTTTGTGCCTGGCTAGCAGTATTAACCACATCTTCACTATAACTGCCACCAATAAACTCAAGTGCTCGCCAAGTATCATCATCATTATTAACTAAATAGTCATTCTGAGTCGTCGCTACATGGCGTACTATTGCTAGATTGAATTCACCTGCTTGTTGTTTTTTACTTAAGTGTTGCTCTATTAATCGCGCATTATCAACAAGTAACTGTGGTTTTGGAAACACCACCGTATTGAGCTTTTGTACAACCAGTGACCGCTTCGAAGTACTTAATAACATAGTAGTATTTATATGCCCACTGCCTATGGGTTTTATGCTCGCATGCTTCTCGTCAAGGCCAAAACTCTCAGATAAATAAACTTCTATAGGAACTGTATTCATTTTCTACTTCACTCTTTTCGCCCAAGGCGACAATAATTTAATAGCTACGCTTGACGTAATGCGCACAAAGTAGCCGCAATGGTTGTCAGTTCTGATTTATAGGTAACACCAAACCAAGGCTCTTTTGCAGTGTATACAAATACAGGCTGTGCTTTTACATTAATAGCTTTCTGGATTTGATCAGGTAAGAAGTACTCTTGCTGAGTATTCACGTTATATTGCTGTAAAAACGTTTCAAAGCCTTGTTGCAAATAGTCAAAAAAGCAGGGGGTGATCCCCCAAAAACTCATCGAGCCTAGGGAGTTTGGGCTAATTTTATCACGTAAACCCTGTGGGTTATCGCCAAAAATATGCTCAGACTGTTGTTGAATATTCAAATACTCGGTTACGGCAACAAGCTTTCCATCCGCAATTTTACATACCCCACGATTAACACCACCGTGCTCAGAAAGAGTATCAATAATCGGATACCCTACCATTGCCCATTCAGCGCTTCTTTTAAAGTGCTCACTCAGTAATACAAACGAAGATTTGCCATAATAGTCATCGGCAGTGATCACAATAGCGGGGTTATTAATGTGGGCTTTGGCACACAACAGAGCATGACCTGTGCCCCAAGGCTTTACTCGCTGGCAAAGTGTTGCTTTAAATTGTTCGGGCACCTTTTCAATGTGTTGCTCCACCAGCACCACATCAATATCACTAGGTAATCGGGGCAAAATAGTACGCTCTATTTCACTGCGTACCGCTTGGTTTATGATCAGCACCACCTGCGTCACGCCTGCAGCATGCGCATCAATAATACTCAGCTCCATAATAGTGCAATTTAGCCCTGGAATTTCTGCAATTTGTTTATTGCCACCAAAGCGACTACCTAAGCCACCTGCAAGCACAATTAAACTCAGTTTATATTTTTTCATTTAGAGTCTGCGCATTTAAGAGGGTAATTTATCAAGCCAAGTTTGTAACCACGGCTCGGTGACAGGCCAAGGCTCAAAGTCTTCACAGGCATCAATTTCTAGTCGGTTACCCACAGGTTTAGCTTGTAAGTCACGTAATAGTTCATCAAAGCTACGCCCTGCTGCGCAAAACGTATCACCGTAGCTTCTGTCACCCATGGCTACAATGCCAAATGGTTTATTGGTTAACATTGGAAACGTACTGTTAAGCTGATTATAAAGCTCTGCCAAGTTAGCGGGTATATCGCCTTGTCCTGTTGTTGAAGTAACTATTAAAATATGCGTCGCATTTTTTAGATCTTCTAAACTTGGCTCTGCAAATACGCTTACCTGATGGCCAGTTTGCTCTATAGTATCGCTTATTTGCTCACTTAAACGTTCAGCACCACCATACACGCTGCCTACAAAAATACTAATATGTGCCATTAATAATCCTTTTCTTCACTTGGCCACCCTAACTGTTTGCAAATACTCAACATTGCATCACCTAGTAGCGCTTTAATTATTATCGATTCATTACTGTAAGGATGTACAAAACGCAGTTCTGTAGCAAATAACATTAATCGTCTAAGGGAGAAATGCTCTCTAAAAAACTGATTATGCTGGTTATCACCATGGTTAACGTCGCCAATTATCGGTAACGACAAATGTTTTAAATGGCGACGAATTTGATGTTTACGCCCTGTTTTAGGAAAACACTCTACCAAAGAATACCTAACCGTTGGGTATTTTCCTATGGGAATAGGCAACGCAGCTTGGTGCAAACAGTTAAACTGAGTTTGTGCTTCTTGAGCATCTTTATTCTGATCGGCAAATTTATCAGCGATTTTGTCTAGTTCTTCTTTTAACGGTTTATCTAAAAAAACAGATTCAGGCGCAAATCCGCGTACCAAAGCTAAATAACGCTTTGAGATCGTGCCCTCAATAAACAACTGATTCATATCACGCGCGGCTTCTGAGCTTAGAGCAAACAGCAACACACCCGATGTCGGCCTATCAAGACGGTGCACAGGAAACACATGCTGACCGAGTTGATCGCGTAGCATTTGCATTGCAAATTGAGTTTCATGCTTATCTAAAAAGGAGCGATGAACAAGTAAGCCTGATGGTTTATCAATCGCTACATAGTTCTCATCTTGATAGAGAATGTTCAGTTCGCCGTATTCAACTGGCGCTGGACGTTCAGTCATCTGGCTCTCCAAGCAATGAATCTAATTGCGTCAGCAAAGAAATAATCTCTTCGCTTCCGGACTTATCAATGAGTGTCATTTGCGCCATAGGAGCAATCGCAAAATTACGCGGTAACGGTTGTTTCATTGTAATAATCTGTTGAATTTTTTCTATAAATACAAACTGTAACCACTGTTCAAATGCAAGCGTATCATGGCAAAAAGGGACGCTTGAATGCAACAATGCAGAGTCAATCGGCTCATTCTGCCAAAGCTGATACTTTTTAAGTAGCGCAGTTAATTGTGTTAAATAGAGTTGGGTTTGCTCAGTCATAATCACCCTTTACTTTGTATATTGCACAATTATACCCTGTTCCCTCAACAGTCGCTATGGCGTATAATTAGCGTAATTTTGTAGTAAAAACAGTTGGAAATTCATGAGTGAACATATAGCCACATTAGGCCAGCTTTTAGACGGTGCAGGAACTCAATGGCGTGCTTTTGATATTGGCAGGCATATTACCAAGCTTGATAAACAACAATTTTTAGCTGTTGAACAAGCACAAGTTCCTTACCCTTACCCATTAGCAGGCCATGCATGGCTAGCGATTCAATTTTGGGACAGTAAAGCTAGCAAAGAACCCTATGTGTGGTTTTTAAAATTCCCACTTGATGAACAAAGTAAACTCGTTAGTGCCAGCCGCGACCACTTTGCAGACATGGTAATTCAAGCACTAGGAACAGAAATTACCGGCGAACAAGCCGATGGCAAACTCGATAATAACCCTTACGTATTTACTCCTAATGCTAATAAATTAGCGGCGTTTAATGCACAAGTTAAAGTGTTATTAAAACAACCAGCCTCACAGTATTATGAGCATGCCCAGCTTTATTTTAGTGGCCAGATTGGTTTTGATAATTGGCAAAGTGTGGCGCTACAAGGCATTGCTGATTTTGCTTATCGCCTCAACAGTGCTGATAACTTAAAACACTTACACGCTGCGTGGCCTAATTTACCTGTTGAAGTATTACAACCATTAAGCGCAATGCTTGAACACATCGAAATACCACCCACGTTAAGTGAGTTATTGTTAAGTTATGGACAAACCGCCCTTAAGAATAATGATGTGGTTACGGCTTCTGCCGCGCTTCGCGCCATATCATCAGGGCAAGCAACAGGGCTTAGCGCACAACTGGTTGACTGCGCTTTAGAATCTACGCTTGGGCAAGACTCAGACATTTTATTAACTATTGCAGGTCGCTGCTTTAAACAATTAGAAGAGCCACAGCGTTTGCATGTATTTATGGATAACTGTGCGCACCATGAGAAAATAGCTGAGTTATTTCCCAGCATTTTTGCAGATTTAGTTGCAATTCCAACTATTC
This sequence comes from Pseudoalteromonas sp. Scap03, assembly GCF_013393115.1. Lineage (GTDB taxonomy): Bacteria > Pseudomonadota > Gammaproteobacteria > Enterobacterales > Alteromonadaceae > Pseudoalteromonas. Next base: position 3,033,364 of record NZ_VDEU01000001.1, read on the forward strand.
GCCCACATTTATTAGCATTACTACGTAAAGAAAACAGAAGCGAGACGTTAGCTCGCGCAATTGGAAGGTTATTCTCTTAAATGGCTAGTTTATGGACGTTCATACTTATTGGGGCTGTAATTTATTTTTTTTGGCTAAATCGTAAAATAGCCGAAGCAGCGAACGTTCATGCCAAACGCCAAAGTGAGCAATTGCAGGTACAACTAATGAGTGTGGCTTGTAGCAAGCGTCGGTTTGGCATTTTAAAAAGTGGTAAACCGGGCATGAAAAGCGAATTTATTTTTGAATTTTCAAGCGATGGTGAAAATGCTTATCAGGGAGTGTTAATCATGGAAGATGAAAAGCTAAAAAGTGTGGTTGTGCCACCACATAAGATATAATTTTTGTAAACAAAAAACCAAGGCGTAACCTCAGTTACGCCCTAATTGCCAACATCCTGTAAGGTATCCTTTACCTGATCCTTGTTTATCATCCACTGAACGAGCAAACTACCGTGTTAGCCCTCCATTGCATCCTGCAATATCCTCTTGCCGCCTTGGCCGTCCTGCGTAAACTAACGCTCCTGCAATATCCTATCGCATCATCCTTGGTATCCTTTAAATAGCTCCTAGCTATTTTAGTACTTCATGTACTTCCTGTTTCATCCTTGCATCCGTGTTAACTTGTCCTTTACGCTTCCTGCTAGTCACTACTATGCTGCCTGATTCCATATCCATGGCATTAGCTCAGTCATTGAGCTATGTCGTCTTGACAAAGTAAAGTTTAAACCAAACGGCTGGGTATAATAGTGAGGAAAACTAAAAAATTTAATGTCACAAAATTGAAAAAACTAAAATAGCTATAAATAACAGAAGCTTGATGCTTATAAACGGATAAATAATGGATTTAAACTGACAAAGAGCACACTAATGTAGGATATATCTCACACTGGTGTGCCCGATTTGGAACATAGGCTTACAGATACGCCATTATGAACAACTACCTTTATTGAGCATTAGCAACTTTAAATAGTAATTCACCCTTAACTTGGTTAAATGAAAGTTGTTTAAAGTGCTCAAAGCCTTGCGATTTAAAAAATTTCGTATGCTCGTCACGAGTCACAAATACCGCTATACCAGAAGACTCAGGATTATCGTGTATTAAGCCATCTAAACCTTTAAGTAAAGTGCGACCAAACCCTTGCCCGTGAAAGTGTGGATCAACCGCAATAAACGCTAAAAAGTAATAATTCCCTTGCGGCTTTAAGGCGTCACGAATGGTTTTTTCTTTTTCAATTAATTGATTCGTTTGTAAATAACCTGCACTTAGCATCAGTTTTAATCGCCAATGCCAATAACGCTCAGCTTGTAATTGGCTATTTGACTCAAACACACAGGCAACCGCTTTTAATTTATCATTGCGGTAAAGGCCGATTAAAGGCTGCTTCTCTTGCCAAAAGCTACTGAGCTCTTCACGGATAAGTGCACGTAATTTTTTTTCATAATCGAGCGGGTTGTCTTCGTTATACCCTAGCAGTGTTTGTAAAATAGGATCGTTTTGATATGCCTGATATATCAGGCTGGCTGCTGTGCTTATATCCTCTGGTGCAATATGCTGAACACTAAAGGCGTCTGTCGATTCTGCTGTGGCTGTCATTTTATTTCCTTTGTTATTTTACACCCCCATCGTTACGCCAAGTAACGCATAAGGGATTAATTTTGAACTACAACGATGACCAAATGCTTATATAACTATATACCTAAGTGAGACAAATAAGCGAATTTACATTTTAGTTAGTACGCTCATCCACTGCATTGAGTCAGATCATGCTTTAGCGACTTACTATTGAGTAAATAAAGCATAGATTCAGTAAGGGTTAAACTGGCTAGATATACCATTCCCCCCTAGAGTTAATACATATTAATTCATTTAGGAGCATTATTATGGATACAACAAAACATACTATTAATACCTTGTTCGCCCAACTAGGACTGCCGGATTCGGATGCGCAAATAGATGCATTTATTGCCTCGCACTCCATTGCCGATACAACCTTGTTGCAAGATGCTCCCTTTTGGGATGAAGCCCAACAACATTTTATTGCCGAATCGCTAGCGGTTGATGGCGATTGGAGTGAAGTAATTGATGAACTAGACGTACGTCTTCGTCAAAAATAATTAATTTTATGGCGCATTTTAATGTGCCTTAGCCACTTTATTGATACCATACCCGCTCGCAGCGTCAATGTTGCGAGCTTACTTTATAAAAGAGTTATAATTGAATGAATGCTGCTGTATTTGAAGCTATTAAAGTCCTTCTTGATGAAGGCAAAGTTCCCACTGTTGCACTAACTAAAAGTCGTTTAACAACACCGACCCCAATGCCGGTTATTATTGCTGCGGTGAGTCAATATAAGAATAATCCTGATTCAATTTATAATTTAATGAAAACCCCAAAGCAAAGTGCCAGTAATGAAGGTCAAAACAGCTCTCAATTAGATAGAATTGAGCAAAAGTTAGATCAATTACTTACACTGCTCGCGCCAAAATAATTTGAGACTATAAATGTTTGTTGTTGATTTAACATTTGATTGCTACCAAGACACCACCTTAGAGCAAGCCGAGCAAGCAATAAACCGCTTGGTAAATGCATTACGTTTTAATGGCCAAATCATTGGAGAAGAATTTCCAACGGTGTTAAAAGATGGCTATTTTATAACACGCGTTATGTGTCCGACCGAAGACGCTATGCATCCACTTAACAACAGTGAATTTGTAAAACACAGTGTTGAAAAGCTTCATGATGCAGGCTTGTTAGCACCTAAAGTGAAAATAATAGGTCAAGACATTCATTCAAACGGCGCCGATGGTTGTAAAGAGCCCTCAAGCTATATTTTATATACTACCTATGTGCACACCTGCAGCCCACTGTATTGTGGCGATGACTTTTTACCCGTTCCGCTATTTAATATTCCGGCAATTGCCAATGGCGATTATAAAACCCTGATTAAATGGCAAGAAGATTGGCAAGCATGCGATCAAATTCAAATTAATGGCGCAACTCGCTGTGAATTTCATGCACTAGAGGAAATAGCCAGCACACAAAGTGATTTGTATCGCCGAGGTAAAGATATTAGCAAACGCATCAGCTTTTTAACTAAAAAGCCAGTTTACTATTACTTATACCGTGTAGGTGGGGTTGATAAAACCTCGGAGCTTAAGCGTAAATGCCCAAGTTGCCAAGGTGAATGGAAATTACCTGAGCCGTGGTTTGGTTTATTTGATTTTAGGTGTGAGCCGTGTGGTTTAGTGTCTAATATTTCATGGGATTTTCAATAAATCCCATGAAAAACGAGCGAAGTGTTGCACTAAATAAGTAGCGCCGAGCCCATTTAAACTGTTAATGTAGCAATAAACTCGCTGAGGTTATTAGCCAGCACATGATGCGGTTTTTTACCTACATATTCTAAGCACACTTCCCCTGTTTCCACTAATACCGTAACAAGTAAATCATCTTGATCAGTTAAACCAATAAAAACACTTGGCGCTTGCTTTAGCTTTCGCTTCATTAAAACATGACCCGTGATATTTTGTTGCAGTAAGTCAAAGTCATCCTCATTCCACGCTTGTAATAATTCTACTTGATGACCATCAACGCTGGCTAAAATACTGCCAGCAAACATATGGCCATAAAACTGGTTAAGTTCATCAGGAAATTCAAGCTCTAATGCGTTAGCGAGATCTGCCAAAGAACCTGCAGGCTCTCTCACTATCGCTTGCCATTGAATCATACCGTGCTCATCGGCTGTGCCTATTTCACAAGAGCTTGGCCATTGCTCATCGTGGGCGATGAGTGGCTGCTTTTGTGTATTTTTGATGGTTTTTTCACTAAAGCGTTGGTGAAGTTGGGCTAATTGCATTGCAACAGACATACTGTGAAACTCATTTAATTTAGATATAATGTCCCTATTGTAACTATTTAAGAGCAAACATGACAGATTACAGCAATTCTCCCGATCTTAAAGGCAGCGTACTTGGTCAATCTACTGAGTATGTAGATCAATACACGCCCAGCTTGCTTTTTCCTATTGCTCGCAAGCTTAATCGCGACGCGTTGAGTATTGATGAAGCCGCATTACCATTCAAAGGCCAAGATATTTGGACCGGTTACGAACTATCTTGGTTAAATACCAAAGGCAAACCACAAGTTGCGGTGGCGATATTTACTTTCGAATGTCAAAGTAGTCACATTATAGAGTCAAAGTCGTTTAAGCTTTATTTAAACAGTTTTAATCAAAGCCGCTTTGGTAGTGTTGAAATTGTTAAGCAACATTTAATTGACGACTTATCAAATGCGGTAAACAGCCCGGTAAAGGTGACCTTATACAGCGCTGATGATTATAATTGTATTCCTTGCACACCGCTTCCAGGTGAGTGTATTGATGAGTTAGATATTGAAATAGATAACTACCATATTGATGCACATTCTCTAAAATCACAAAGCGATAAAGTGGTTAGCGAAACCTTGCATAGTCACCTGCTTAAATCGAACTGTTTAATTACTTCACAGCCGGATTGGGCCAGCATTATTATTCGTTATACTGGTGAGCAAGTGTGTCGTGAGTCATTATTACGCTATTTAATTTCGTTCAGGACCCATAATGAGTTCCATGAGCAATGTGTGGAGCGTATTTATAGCGACTTAACCACTCAATTGAATATTAAAGAGCTTGAAGTGTATGCGCGCTATACGCGTCGTGGCGGCCTTGATATTAATCCATATCGCTCAACTCATCATAACGATACCCCTTTTGCGGTAAAAATAAACCGTCAATAAGCTAAGCAAAAAAGGAGCCCGAGGCTCCTTTTTTTAATCGTTAAGTTGCTTAGTTGGCACTGGCATTCCACACACATCAATGTAATTATGGCTATACGCAAACCATTCCTCGCTACGACTACCTCGTGCTGAGATTAACTGTTTAAATGCATCTGAGTCTGTTTTCATTACTTTAAATCGGCTGCTATCGCTGCTAACGTCGGCTAATACTTGTAAATCTGTAATGGGGTTAAACTCGCTACCACCTTCAGGTGTGCGCGCTAGCTGATGAAAATGTGCCATACCTGTAAGTACTCGCCCAAATACGGTGATATTTTTGTCTAAATAACGTGGACCTTGCCCTATGGTGACGAAAAACTCTGTGCTGGCACTATTAATATCGTTGCCGCGCGCCATTGCAAAGACACCATGGCAATGAATTTGCCATGTTTGATCACGCGTTTCATTTTGAGCTACCGCAAAACCATTTAAAAACCCGGTTATTGGTGCATAACCATCTCCACCCATTTCAGTGATCATAAGCGGCTCGTTGGTGGTTAAATAAAACTCGGCAGGTACTGTGCTATTTTTGGTTTTAGTTAACTTTTTACCCGTGCTATCACCACCTTGAGCAACAAACCCTTCCACAAAACGATAAATATGAGTGCCCTGATAAAAGCCCTGTCGTGCCAATTTTTTAATATTAGCACTGTGTTTTGGCGCAAGCGCTGGATTGAGCTCAATATACGCAGCACCGGTAGGTAGGGTTAGTTTTAAAATATTCTCAGGGTCTACCCATCGCCATTGCTCATCTGTTGTAGATGCAATAATCTCACTACTGGTTAGGCTTTTAACCGGCGTTGCTGGCAAAGTGCTTTGCTGGACACATCCGCCGAGCAAAGCCGACGCTATAATAGTGATTACAAATTTTTTCATACCTTTTCCTTTTTATTATTGGTATTGGTATTGGTAGATAAAGGTTAATCCCAATTGAATTTATACAGTATGTCGACATTTTGATACAGGCCACTGGTTATTTCTATATATAACTTCGACATTAGCTGATAACGCACTGCCACTTCACTGAGCGACTCAAATACCCCCACGCTATATTTAACCTGCAAACTCGGTGCTAAATAACCTGATATTTCTACCTTTGTTTGCTCGCCACTACCTTTAGAGCTTAAACTGACATCTGACAAGCCAAACGATTCACCGACTTTAGACACTAAGCTTTCGCTTCGGCTCACTCCTTGAGAAAGTAGTAATTGAGTTAACATTGCATCCGTTGAACTGTCGCCCTCCCCTAATGGTTGACCATTCAGCAAATACGCTAGGGCTTGTGCTTGGTCCATGCCCGGCTCTGAAAATACTTTTAAATTTGGCTGCTCAACACTGCCAGTTAAAGTAACACCTGCAATAACACCATCGGCGGTATTATTTGGGTTGCGAATAGCTTTAATATTTAAATGAGGCTTATCTATTGCGCCACTGAAACCAATTTGCCCGGTTCTAATTATTAAGTCTTGACCAAATGCCAAGTAAGTTCCTTCAATTAAATTAAGCTCACCAATGGCAATAATGGGTGAGTCTTGGCTCATTTTGATATCCATATCACCCACTACTTTAGACTCAAGTCCAAATGAGGCTACTCTGACATCATTTTTAACCGTTACTTTTAAATCAATATCATAGTTAAATGGGGCTTTTTTAGTATTTTGCGTAGTTTGATCCAAAATTATTTCATCATCACTAACCTGTACAGCCCCCTCTGGCAGCTCTTCAATTTCTATTCGACCATAAGGCACTACAACATCACCTGCCAGCTTAAGTGCATTGTCAGCTAAACTTATTTTTAACTCTGGTGATACTTTAAACACCACGCCTTGTTGCGCTCTTACAAAAAACTCACTGCCGACTACATTCATATTTACAGCTGGTTGTTCACCTTGCCAATCAACATTCCCCGTTAATTTTACCTGTCCGCCTTGAGGGTCATTTAAATCTCCTTCAATGGTGGCGGTAGACTTATTAAACGCCACATTTATATTGGAGTTTTTAAGAGCTACAGGCAGTTGCTCACCTTCTAGGTTGATATTCTCAATATTTAAATTTCCCTCTAACAAGGGATCTTTAAGTGTGCCTGCTAATGCAACTTGCCCACGAATGGCGCCATTAAGCTGCTCGAACGTATTTAAAAATGGCTGTATATCAGACAATAAAATTTTATCAATTTGAATATTACCGTTAAGCGTTTGCTTATTTTGAATATCATCAATATTAACTTTAGTCGTTACTTTACCCAAAACACTCGATTCTATATTAGCTTCTATTTGGCCAACCTTAGCATCAGAAAAAGCGCTTATGTTTAGCGTTTCTATAGGTAGCTTAAATCGATCTTCTTCGTTAATAAGTACCGCGTTAAGCCCTGATGAATTTAAATTAGCGCGTAGAGTTTTAAGTGTGCCTGCTTGCCAATTAGCAGCAAAGTCTCCCGCTATATCACCACGTGTTATTACATTCTCTGGTAACCAATGTTTTAGCTCTCGCAATGCAAGATTGGCCAGTTTTACGTTAAGCTGGCCTAATTCGCGGGTTTGATTCAATCTATCAATACATAACTTACTATTACTCGATTGCCAACAATGCGCACTCACATCAAAGTCGCCCGTTTTCGAATCTATAATTACGGCTATATCTTTAGCATTTTCAAAGCTAAGCGTTTTATCACTTACACTAATATTACTGAGTTCACCTTGCCAAATCGCGTTAGCAAGTTTGCCATTTAGTTCAAACGAGGCAGCCCCAGCATCAGCATCAATAGATGCACTCAATTGATGATCGGTTTTATCACCACTGCCGACTATTTCCACTTTATTAATTTGATGATTCATAACACGCGCTGAATCAAGACTAACGCTGATATCTGTTTGCCAATCGGTAGCGGTGTCTAACTGTGCTTTTAACGCCAACTTATTAATATTAATTTCGTCATAAATAAACTGCTCTAGCTTTAACGCTAAATCAACTGCAGGCGTCAACCGCTCGCCTCTTATACTTAAATCGGCTTTACCGTTAGCAATAAACGGAAGCTTTGCATCATCATTACTTTGCAGCGCAATAGCCCCATTAATCTGCCATTGCTGATCAACTTCGCCGGTTAAGGTTAACCTATTTGTGCCGCTGCTAAGGTTAAATTTATTTACAGTGGCTTTAAGTTCATCATTTAAGTTAAATTGAGCAGCAAAATTAAGTGGTACATCATTTAGTAATCCGCTTAATTGAGTGTCATCCATACTTAATTTCCAGCTATTTGAACTGGAAACAAATGCCCCTTTAAATTGACCTGAAATATCACTGGTAAGTGTGTCAGTGAGGTATTGCGCTTTTAAACTCGATAGCGCGCCGCTAAAGTTAGCACTAAACCCATTTTGCCAATCGATATTCGCTTGGATAGTAGCTTGGCTCTCATTCGCTTTAAGAGCTAAATTTTTTAAGTTTGCATCGCTCAGTGAGCCATTAATTTGACTGTTAAAATTCACAGTTGGATAAGCACCTAACTGACTATTACCAAATAACGATAATTGATAATCGTTAGCATTGCCTTGTGCGATTAATTTTACGTCGGTTATCTTTAACTCTTTACTTGCTGTTTCGATGATCCACTGCTCTAGACCGCCATTAACACTAAATGGATAATTTGGTTGTTTAAGATTAGCCGTAACAGCTAGTTCAAAAGGAAATGATTCACTGCTTTTTATATCTACATTGAGCTTTTCTAAGTCTCCGCCTATTTGCATATTGGCATCATAACCATGCCCTTTTAGACTGATATCACCATTAATTGGTAAGCGGCCTTTGAGCTTTGCGTTAACTGCAGTATTAAGCTGCCACTGCTGATAATTTGCAGACAATGAAGCAACGTTAATCTCAGAACCTATTAGCTTCATTTGTAGCGCAATATTATTTACCACATTTTGCTGTTCGCCCTGCTTTACCGTGAACTGCGCAATATTAAACTGTTCTAGGTAAATATTGAGTGGCGACATAAATGCGATATTAGGTAATGCTGGTAACTCAGTAATTGGGGTAGAACTGGCTGTATTTTCTCCAGGCTGCTCTTTTAACGCGATTAAAACACTCGGAATGTTCACTCTTTTAACTTTAATATCAGCACCTTGTGCCTTTGCAGCAATCTCCACATTATTAACAACTACGTTTGCACTTGTGTGATTTAACACAAACTCAGTGACCGATAAACGCTTAAGTGCAATATTAAATGGCAAACTGATTTGTTCCAGCGGTTCGCTAGATGTATCAGGAGAATTAGATGACGATGCTGGTAAATTTAGTTTTATAGACCGAGCACTTAAGTTATCAATACACATACCATCGCAGTGCCACCAAAATAAATCTAGTTTAAGCTGCTGAGCATCAAGTAATAAACCGTCACGCTCAAAGCGCAAATTAAACGCATCATTATATAAAAAACGCCCGTTTTTTATTTCAATTTTTAAGCCGTCAACTAACTTATTGGCGCTATAAGCAATTAGCTGGTTACCAGGAGCTGTAAAAACAACACAAAACAATGTCACTAATACAGCAACAACTAAGGTGCTAAGTGCTGCAGTGACTTTTTTAAATACAGACATTAAATTTCCGGCCCTATGGTAATACTTAAACGAGTGCTTTTGCTTTCTTTAGTGAGCCCCCACGCATGATCTATTCTTATTGGCCCTATAGGCGTTAAATAACGAAAACCAAAACCTGCACCAACTTCAAATTGCTCAGAAAAATCATTGGTTGCCGTCCCCCCATCAACAAACAAGGCTGCTCGCCAGTTTTTGGCAAATTGATAATTATATTCAGCTGTCGTCGCGATCAAATATTTACCACCGATGCGATCGCCATTATCATTTTCTGGTGAGATTGATTGATAAGCAAAGCCACGCACACTTTGATCGCCACCAGCATAAAATCTTAATGAATATGGAACATTATTAATGTCGTCAACTAACATGGCTCCTACGTTTGCTTTTAAAAACACAAGGTGTTTATTAAGGTAAGTTCGCAGCCATGCATGCTGTAATTGCACCCTAACAATATTGGTACTAGAGAGCACACTATCGAGGCCAAACTCTGCCGAAATAGACCATTGCTCTCCCGAATAAGGGGTGGTGCCCCCTTTCGATTGCTTTCGGGCGTAACTGACACCTGGTAATAACATTTCTGTAGTGCGCTCTACCCCGTCGCCAAACCGATAGGTTTCTTGCTCGCGTCTGATAAATGCAGTTCTAATCCATTTTTGTTCGGTAAGCCATTGCCTTTGTAGTTGTGCGGTTAAAATTTCACTGTAAATATCGTCGGCTAATTCATCCTCAAGTTTATAACCTGCTGATAAACGCCATAAATCATCATTAGGATTATTAACAGGGATAGTATAAGCCATAGAAATATCTTGTTGTTTTTTTGCAATATTTAGATTGCTTTCTAGGTAGTGTCCCTGCTCCGTGATCCACGGTTTACTCCATTTAAACCGTACCTTTGGGCCCAGCTCGGTATTGAACCCGCCTCCAATTTCGTAGCTATTCGCGGGCTTATGTAATACGTCGACTTTTATAGGTACTTGGCTATTTTTTCTAGCTGAAATATCAGCGTAAACACGCACGCTAGTAAAATAAGGAGTACTCGATAAATCTAGGTTATAGTCAGCAATCTTAGATGCTTTATAGTGCTCACTTCTTTTAAACGGGGCTAAAGAGAGAATGTATTTTTCTGCGGGGCTTTGATTGGTAATTAACACATCGCCAAAACGATAACGTATACCACTTTCAATGGTGAAGGTAATAATAGCGCTGTGTTTTTTTAGTGACACTTCAAATTTTCGGGCAGGCCATTTGGCGTCAAAGTAACCATGTTCTAACAAAACGGATTCGATTTTTTTATAGGCTGCGCTATACATTCCATGATTTAAAATGTCGCCTTGCTTTAACTTTAAACTTTCAATAACTTGCTGAATTAATGGGTCATGTTTAGCTTCCCCGTTAACGCTAATATTAAGCGTCTCTATACGGGTTGCAGAGCCGCGCTCAATAGTCGCAACGAGTTCGCGCTCATCTTTATTAAATTCAATAGTCACATTTGGACTGTAATACCCTAATGCCTTTAAGCTATCCTTAACTTGCGTTTTAGCGTATCGACGCAGTGAGCGTGTTGATTTTTCACCCACTAAGGGTTTTAAATAAAGAGCAACGTTGTTTTCTAACTCTCCACTAATTCCTTTTATTTCATAATCTTCAATTGTATTGTCAGCTGCAATAGTGAAAAAGCTCACAAATAAGCAAAAACAAATAACGGATTTTAAAAACTGATTGAACAAGTAATCATCCTTACTATGTACCCATAAAAAACAACAAACTAACGACAGAATAATAGCATAGCGATAATGAGCCTAACATTAACTTAATCATTATCAGTGCCTAAAATATTAACTGGCTCTATACGAACCTTTTAAATCGCTTTGAGGTTAACTAAAAATTCTTGCGCTTTAATGATTTATTTTGGTTACAATAGCGCTAATGAGTAAACACTAATTTTATGAGTTTTAAATGCAATTTCCTGATGATGATAATGGCCAGCTTCTTGCTGAAATTTCCGCCGCCGGTGTAGATTTAAGTAAAATGCAACAAATTGATTTTTACATTTTATTTGAACAACAGGCTGATGCCGAAAAATTTGCAACTGAGATTGTAAACGATGCATTAGTGCAAACTGCTGATGTTGAGAAATGTAAAGATACCGGTGTTTGGGAGGTAATAGCCCATGTACAAATGGTTCCAGAGCATGCACTTTTAGGCCAAGCAGAACAATATATTGAAAGTATCGCTAATAGCTTAAATGGTTATGGCGATGGTTGGGGATTAGACGCAGAAGAAGTATAACCCTAATTTCATGATGAATGAGATATCCAGCTTAGCCTATCGGCTTAGCTGGTTTGCTTTTCTAAAGCTGCCTTTATAATCAAAAAGTTTATCTGCCACTTTCCAGCCATACTTTTTACTTTTTCGAGCAATCACAAAATCCGGTGGTATTAAATCAAACTGGGCTTTTATAACTTGCTCTGCACTGATAAATTCAATTGGTGACTGTCCCTGCCCTACACGCTTACCAAATTGCTTATTAAAGTAATACTGTGATCCTTTGTTTGCTAAATCAAAAACTTCATCACAACTGGCTCCGTCTTCATCAAAATAAGTAACTTTTAACAATTGCTCTTTAAGTTTAGTCACACTCAAGCCACTACAACGAAGGACTAATGCATCTTTAAGATTTAACGCATTACGAAGCTTATCATCAGGATCGGCCATCACAGCACCACAATCATGGCATTTTCGAGCAGCAATATCATTTTGTGCGCCGCACTGCTCACACTCTTTAAAACGAAAACGATAATCGCATTGCTCGCTTACCCCATTATCGTCTTCTAATAAGCCTTGGCAACGCCTACCAAAGTGCTCGATTACTTTGCCATCAGCCTCTGTTTTACCCCAAAATATATTGGCAAAGCCACACCCAGGACACAGCACTTGCACGGGTTCATTATCGCTATCGCCTTTTTTATCACCAACCTCTGGGTAAAATAAATCAAAGCCATTGCCCGCATAGTCAATTACTAAACAATCATCTTTACCCTCAGCCAACCTTAAACCTCTACCGACAATTTGCTGGTATAAACTTACTGACTCTGTGGGCCGTAAAATAGCAATAAAATCTACATGGGGTGCATCAAAGCCGGTAGTAAGAACCGATATATTCACTAAATACTTTACTTTTTTAGCTTTGAATTGTTTAATTATTTTATCGCGTTCGCTATTGGGAGTATCTCCGGTGATCAGCGCACTTTCATCCTCGGGTAAATAAGTCATTATCTCTTGTGCATGCATAACCGTAGCAGCAAATATCATCACGCCATGGCGGTTCTCACTATATTGAATAACCTGCTGCAGAATTGTTTGAGTTGCACGGGTCGATTTTTTTAACAGCGCATTCATATCCTCATTACTATACTGCCCAAATGCATTGCTAGTTAAAGATGAAAAATCATAATGGCTAATTGCAGCATCAACCTCTTTAGGGGGAGTTAAGTAGTTATGCTTGATCATATAACGCAAAGGTAATTCAAAAATACAGCGTTTGAATGGGCTTTCCTTATTACCACGCACAAAGCCATGGTAATGATGCTGATAAATCCAGCCTAGCCCTAGTCGGTAAGGCGTCGCGGTTAAACCTAATACTTTTAATTCAGAGTTGTGAGATTTAAGTGCATTAATAACTTTTCCGTATTGGCTTTTCTTTTCGCCATTTACTCTGTGACACTCATCAATAATAAGTAATGAGTAGTGCTCATTAAGTTTATTTAGATTGCGCGATAACGACTGCACACTGGCAAAGGTAACTTGGTGAGTTAACGACTTCTCTTTGAGTCCTGCGGAAAATATACTCGCTTGCAAGCCAAAGCTTTTATATTTTTGAGCATTTTGCTCCACTAATTCTTTTACGTGCGCCAATACCAATATTTTTTGTTTAGCAATACGCGCAAGCTCAGCTATCACTAAACTTTTACCCGCCCCCGTAGGCAATACAATAACAGCAGGTTCGTTAGTTTTTCTAAAATGTAAAACGGTACGTTCAACCGCTTCGCTCTGGTAGGGTCTGAGGGTGTAGGTCATAAGTCTAGGATGATCAAAAAATGGATATTAGCAAAAAATTTGGGAAAAACTAAAAAAAAAGCCACGGTATACCGTGGCTTTTTAATATGTTGTACTTAAATTAGAACTTAGTAGTAAAGTTCAACTGTAAATAACGACCTGTTACATCATAAGCTTCTGATACTGTATTAATACCAGTGCCGCCATTTGATGAACTTTGGTTCGCAACTGGTGGTTGCTTATCGAATAAGTTACGAACAGTTAATGTAACACTTGTGTTATCAGTAAAGTTATAACCTGCTGATACATCATGATAAACAACAGATGGGAAGTTATTATACTTCTCTAACGGTGTAAAATCAGTGTAGTTAAAGTTAGCACCTTCAACACTATCTACTGAGCGATCCCAGTAGCGCATACGCCAAGAAACATTTAAATCTTCCATGCCATAAGTTAGGTTTAGGTTAGCTCTGTTATCTGGTGTAAGTACCTCACCAGCGTATTCAACTGTTTCGCCACTTTCAATACCTGTAGTATCGTATTTGCTTAAGTGGTTCCAAATTAAGTTAGCTCCAAAAGCACCATACTCTGTATCTAATTTGTATGCTAATTCAATATCTACGCCTGAAGTTTCGATGTTATTTTCGTTACCAGTACCTGAATTAACTTCTACTAATGCACCGTTCGCATCACGTAATGCGTTACCACCACAAGATGGGTCAAAGTTAGCTGAACTAACATCAAAACAACGATTAAGTACAGTAGTACGACTAGTACTTGATATTGCATCTTCTACTGAAATATCATAATAATCAACAGTTAAAGAAAGCTCTTCTGTCATCTGCCAAACAACACCTACACTGTATGTGTCAGCAGTTTCTTCTTTAACATTCTCGTTACCGCCAATAAAACCACCAGCGCTTTGAGCTTCGATCTGTGTAAGCTCAAATTTTCCATCAGCTGCTACACGCGCGGCAACTTCAGGAATTGACAAACAGTTTTGAGCTGCATTACCTGTGTCAGAAGCAGTAACGCCGCTACACGGATCTGTTACACCAGCAAAAGTCTCACTTCGACCACCGAATAAATCTGCAATATTAGGTGTGCGGATTGCTGTTGCAGCAGAAGCACGGAATTTAAGCGTATCTAATGGAGAGTACTGAATACCAGCATTCCATGTTGTCTGACCGCCAACAATTTCATGGTCTGAATAGCGAGCAGCTAAGTCAACTTCAAGGTTGTCAAGTATTGGTAGAATTGTTTCAGCGTAGTAATCATTTGAGTAGTAACTACCATCTGTTGGTAACGACTTATTAGTACTAGAAGCACCCGTTTGAGCTAAATCACCAGGGTTAAAGAAACCACTTTCAAAACGGTGCTCTGCACCAAATGCAACTCCTACAAAACCACCAGGAAGCTCGATTGGTAATTGACCAACAAGTGATGCTGAAACAATAAATTGTTCAGTTTGACCAGCGATTTTTGCAGGCACTTTAATATAATCAACTGCTTCTTGAGATACTGTACCAGCGCCGAACAAATTAAGCGGTACACAGCCCTGTAAAATAGCAAGGTCGTCAGCACATTGTAGTGTGCCATCTGCATTCTCTACAACGTCAAATGCTTTGGCTGCTCTCTCGATATTAACTTGACCACCGCTGTCTTGACGTTGGTCTGTTTTACCCCAAGAAACATAAGTATTCAAAGACCAGTCATCATTTATAAACCAGTCAAAGCCAGTTGCGATACGGATTGTATCACGCTCTAAATCTGTAGAACGAGGACCAAACTCAACCATACGGCGAACCAGATTAGGGATATTATCATCCATAGTTAAATCAGGGTTAGCAGCCATTAAGTTTTGACGTAACAAATCAGGAATCATTGGGTTACTTAGCTTGATCCCGCCTACACCACCTCGTTCTGGAATAAACACATCATTAGTAGCGAATGGAGTTGGTTCAATTGTTGAACCATAAGTTTTTGAAGAGTTCCAGTTCATTTCAGCAAAAAATTGAACCTCATCATTAATATCTTGCTTGATATTTAGAGCTGCATATTTTCTTTCTAATGGTGTTACAAGCTGGCGAAAAGCTGCACGGTTAAAGGCTTCACCACCTGCAAGTCCTTGATAAGGTGTACCATCACCATTAAAACTACCAATACGTCCTTGAGGAGGGTAAGATGAGAATACTTTGTCTACGTACTCATTACCATTTTCATCAAGTAATATCGCTTCGTCAAACTCTGAAAAAGCACGGTCTGCAGGCTTTAGGCCTTTATCATCATCGTAACCAAAAGATGCTGTTACATTACCTGTGCTCCAGCTGTTACCAGCGGTTAAGCTTAATGAATACTTTTCGCGGTCACCCTCAGATGAAATACCAGTTTGTGCATTAACTTCAACACCTTCAACATTGTTACGGGTAATAATATTAACTACACCAGCAACAGCATCAGTACCATAAACCGCTGAAGATGCGCTTTTAAGGATATCAATGCGCTCAATCATAGATGCTGGAATAGAGTTTAAATCTACTGCGTAACCACTAGAAGGCGAACGGCCAGATACAAATCGACGACCATTAACTAATACAAGTGTTCTTGACTCACCAAGGTTACGAAGCGATGTTGTATTTAGACCAACACCAGAAGTGCTAAATGATGAATTAGATTGGTCTGCACCAGCAATTGTTACTGGAGACTGATTTAAGATATCAGAAACATTGATAGCACCCATTGCTACTATATCTGAACGACCAATTGTAGTAATTGGAACCGTAGTTTCTATATCAGTACGCTTGATACGTGAACCTGTAACCTGAATACGTTCAACTTTTTCAGCGCCTTCTTCTGCAGCAATTGTGCTTGCTGAGAAAGCAGCAGTAGAAGCTGCACCAAAAGCGATCGCTAAACGAACTGCTTTTGAAACTTTGTTATTTAACATTTGATTCTCCCTAGAATACTATTTGTTTTTTTATTTTTGACCACTTTTGTTAATTAAATTGTGATCATGCCCTAGATGATAATACTTTGACCACAACACGGTCAACATTAAATTAACCTTAAAAACACTTTAAGTGACGTCTCGTTATCATTTTTAAGTTTATTTGGTTCGCTTTTTAAGCTTTTTTTTGGATTTGATTTAGAAACAACCTAAAAACAAAAAGATAAATAATTGATTTAAATGGCAATTATTAATTTATGTTAGATTTTTATTTTGTAGTGATTTAAAACAATTCTGTAATCATGATCACAAATGTTAACTTTAAAATTTACAATTTTTATGCGAAATAGGAACTTATAATCGAAAAAACCTACAAAGCACCTATTTTTCTCATAGCTAAGTTAAAATAATGTAGCTTGAGTAGATTCAGTTGATGTGTTTAAAGCGCTTAATATCATTTGCGCTACGGGTTCAAGCTGTCTTTGAATGTATAGGGGGTAATTAAGGATATTTTTACCAGTATAAAGTTCGGCGCCAGTTATTGCGTAAACATATTCGATTACTTGCCCGCGTTTTATTTCAAACTCAGGATGGCTCGCTTTGTGTTTTTTAACTGCTTGAACGTGAGGTGGGATATTTTTAATATAATCGTTAAGGTGCTGCCCTAAACGCTTTCTATATACTAATTTACGGTCAAACTCACCATTATAAAGCTTTTGAGTGTAGCTATTTATAATATCGTGCAGTTGCTGTATTTCGAAGTTGTCGGTAAATAATGTCTCGAATAACTGTGTTTGAAACTCTTGTGCAAACTCAGTCCAATCGCTACGTACTGTTTCCATACCTTTAAATA
This sequence comes from Pseudoalteromonas sp. Scap03, assembly GCF_013393115.1. Classification (GTDB taxonomy): domain Bacteria; phylum Pseudomonadota; class Gammaproteobacteria; order Enterobacterales; family Alteromonadaceae; genus Pseudoalteromonas. The sequence continues at coordinate 3,050,666 of NZ_VDEU01000001.1, forward strand.
CAAGTTTTTTCTCATTATTTTTAGTTACTTGCCCCACATAACGTTTTTTAGAACCTGTTTTTTTACCTCGTATAGTTGGCATAAAAAACGGACTGTAATGGGTTTCAAATTCAATTTCCAAATAGCTTTTTAAGTCATAACGCTGCTTTAATTCTACTTGCCACTTTTCGTTGATATGTCGAACAAGTTGGCAGCCAATTTCGTTACATTGCTCAGGGCTTTTATCTTCACTAAGTTTTACAAACGTAGAGTCGGTATCACCATATATCACCTCAAAGCCTTGCACTTCTATCCATTTACGGGTTGTTTGCATTATTTCATGGCCACGTAAAGTGATAGAACTCGATAAGCGCGGGTCGTAAAACCGACAGCCTTTTGAGCCGAGTACACCATATAAACTATTCATAATAATTTTAATCGCTTGCGAGAGCATGGGTTGATTAGTGTCTTTGGCTTGTTGGCGAGTTTGTGTCAGGTGCTCAATTAATTTAGGCAGGTGGTGCTGCGTTCTTGAAAATAATGCCTGATTAAATCCTTCAACTGCTTGTTCTGGCTCATTTAGCCCTACGATTAAACCTAGCGGGTCAATACAAAACGTACGCATAATTGAAGGATATAAGCTTTTGAAATCCAATACCAAAACGTTTTTATACAGCCCTGGTGTCGACTCCATCACATAGCCACCTGGGCTCTCAAATGAGAGCCCATGATCGCCTAAATTGGGGGCAATATAACCACTGCGGTGTAATAACGGTAAGTATAAGTTTGTAAATGCGGCAACTGATCCACCCATGCGTTCAAGTTCGAGCCCAGTGATTTGAGTTCTAACTATGGCAAATTCAAATAACTTTAATTTTTCGAAAATTTGATTAACCAAAATACAGTCTTGACGGTTGTAGGCAGCAAGAGCTAGCTTGTCTTCATTAAATTGACGAACAATTTCTGTTAATCGGTTGTCAGTTTTTATTAATTTAGATTCGTTAAGCACCCGCTCTGCAACATTAGCTAACGAAAAGCTGTCAAATCTATAAGTGGCATTCTTCAAGGTATCAATGCCATCAATGACGCACCGCCCTGGGAGCGTTAATCGGGTGTAATGACCCTTATTAATATATAAAGGTTGATTATCTCGACCAAAGTTTAGAGTAAGCCCTAACGCCTCAGCGCGTTCTTGCAATAAACTAAAATCAAAATCAATAACATTCCAACCAACAATAACATCGGGATCATTATTTATAATGTACTGCTGCAGCTTGGTGAGTAGGTTAATTTCGTCATAGCACCAGTCTATTTCAAATGTCGAGTCGCTCTGCAGCTGTTGCTCACCTATCATCAATACACAATCTAAACCATTTCCCACCAGTGCAACACTAAATAACACCCCGTCGCCATTGCATTCTATATCCAAAGAAACAGACTTAAGCGTTGGCGTATACTCGGTGTTTGCTTTTAGCTTTGCATCACTAATTTCAATAAAGCCGTTTTGAGCTTTGGCGTTACCGGTTACCCATACACCTCCTTTAATAAAGCGCTCCATTAAAAAGCGATCACTGTGGCGCACATCGGCTTCGTAAATTGGCATTACTTGCTCTAAAAGAGCTCTTGCAGTGTATAGGCTTTTTATATCGTTAAAGTAACAGGCAACACACTCGCTACCACTAAAGTGACAAAGCTCAACATTATTAAACTGGACGTTAACACTCGCCTTAGTCAACAAGGTATTCGCTGCCTGCTGCTGTGCTAATGGGATGAAGAATACCGCTTGCTGGTTTTCAATCGTCACTTTTATCGGGCCCTGATCAGAGCTTAGCCAGTAACACAAAGTAATACCTTGTGCATTTTTAGCCCCGTATTGTTGCCTTGATAAAATAAAGCCCTGATAGATTGCTTGTGTCAATGTTCGATCCCACTTAATATATACACTGTAATTATATACATATTTTAGGTTAATCATCACATGCTATCGAGCTCACTTAAAAAAACAATTAGACAAGTACACCAGCATGTTGCAAATAACCTAACCGATTACCGCCCTCGCAGTAGTCAAAACTATTTAGTTGCTGAAATCGCCAAAACATTAGCCGGTGAATACCATAAAAAACAACGTATTTGTGTTATTGAAGCAGGCACCGGCACCGGTAAGTCATTAGCTTACTGTCTAGGCGCTCTACCATTGGCATTAGCACAAAAAAAGAAACTGGTTATTTCTACGGCTACTGTTGCTTTGCAAGAGCAATTAATCGCTAAAGAACTGCCGTTTTTTAAAAAGCACTCAGGGCTCGATTTTAAATTTGATTTAGTAAAAGGCCGCCAACGTTATATTTGCGCTCACAAACTTCATAATGCGCTGAACAGCGATAGCCAAACTCAAATGGAGTTTATGCCTACCCTTACATCACCACTAAGTGATATGGAAACTAAGTGCTTAAAGCAACTTTACGATGCCTATGTAAACAAAAAATGGCAAGGCGATAGAGACAGCTGGGCTGATACCATTCCTGATAGGGTATGGGGACTAATTGCTTGCGATAAGCATGCTTGCCAACGCCAGATGAAAGCACACCAAACATGTCCTTTTCAACTCGCCCGCCAGCAGTTAATGCAAATGGATGTATTAGTTATAAACCATTCGTTACTGTTAGCCGATTTAGATTTAGGGGGCGGAAAAATTTTACCCGAACCCGACAATACCATTTATGTAATCGATGAAGCGCATCACCTTGCGCATATTACCCGCGACTTTTCATCTGCTGCAGCTACCATAAAAGGCACGATAGATTGGCTCGACAAACTCACTAAATTTAGTGGCAAAATGGCCAAAGTGTTAGTGGGGCAAAAAGGTATTGGGCAAAACTTTAAGTTATGCGATAGCGTTAACGATGCTAACAAAGATTTAAAAGTAGTCCGCGATATTCTCGACAACGCCGATTTTGAATATTCAAAAGACGATACCTATCGCTTTGAACATGGTGAAATTCCTAAATCGTTACACGCTAAGGCAAAAGACATTAGTGAGGCTACGCTTGATGCTTTACGCTGTTTGAATAAAATGCACGATACCCTCACACAAGATGTAAGCGACGGTGATATTAAACCTTATGTTGCCGACCCCATTCTGGCTGAAAGTGGGCAATACATAAACCGGTTAGAACAACTTAATAAATTATGGTTTAGTTACGCCACTAAAGGTGAAGGCACGCCGCATGCGCGTTGGATAAAACGACTTGAATATAAAAGCCATCATGATCACTTGCTTAGCGACTGCCCCATTGAGGTCGGTTACTATTTAAAAGACAAGCTGTGGAGCGAATGTGCTGGAGCCGTGCTATGTTCTGCTACCTTGAGCGCACTAGGCTCATTTGATCATTTTGCCTATGAAAGTGGCCTTGCTAAAGAAGAAGGGGTAAAGTTTATTAAAGTCCCCTCCCCGTTTGACTACCCAAAACAAGCCACTCTGCGTATTCCGACGTCAAGCATAGAGCCAACAGATAAAGAATTCAGCGATCATATTGCTAAAACATTACCCGAATACCTAAACACTAAAAAAGCTAACTTAGTGTTATTTGCCTCTTACTGGCAAATGGACCATGTAAGTAAGTTTCTTAGAACAAAAGGATTTAACTTATTAGTACAAGGTGAAATGTCACGAGAAGCTTTACTCAAATTACACACTAAAAATATTGATGAAGGCAAAGGCAGTATTTTATTTGGCACCCAAAGCCTTTCTGAAGGACTTGATTTACCTGGTAAATATTTAGAAAACCTGATTATTACAAAAATTCCATTTGCGGTGCCCACCTCGCCTATCGAAGAAGCACAAGCGGAGTTTGTGCAAAGTAAAGGCGGTAATCCGTTTTTATCGATAACCGTGCCAGACGCAGCAAAGAAATTGGTACAAAGCTGTGGTAGACTGCTGCGCAAAGAAAGTGATATTGGCACAATAACTATTTTAGATAGACGCTTAATCACCAAACGATATGGCAAAGCCATGCTCGACACCTTACCACCTTTTAAAAGACAAATAGATTACTGATGTTTGAACTTGCACTCGACCCAACAACTTGGGCTATTTTATGTGGCGTTGCACTTTTAGCGGGCTTTATTGATGCTATTGCTGGCGGTGGTGGTTTACTCACTGTACCGGCACTGTTAACGGCGGGATTACCTCCTCATTTGACGCTTGGCACTAATAAATTGGCCGCCAGTTTTGGCTCGTTAACGGCCAGTATCACCTATTATAAAAAACAGTTATTTAGTCCACGATTTTGGTTTGCTTCTATTATGGCTACCGCCATAGGTGCTTTGTTAGGCACACTTATTGTTGATCATTTAAGTATCGAGTTTTTAAATAAGCTCTTACCCATTATTATTATTTTAGTGGCTTGCTACAGCTTGTTTGGTAATTTAAGTACCACACAAAGTGATGATCTGCCTAAATTAACCCGCACAATAAAAGTAAAACAGTGGCTACAAGGATTAAGCCTAGGTTTTTTTGATGGTTTAGCTGGGCCTGGAACGGGAACTTTTTGGACTGCCTCAAACGGTATGCTTTATAAAATGAGTTTGCTACTTAATTGTGGTTTGGCGCGTTCAATGAATTTTGTTTCTAACTTTATCTCGCTGATCACCTTTGTTGCACTTGGCCATGTTAACTTCTTACTGGGAATTACAATGGGCTTCTTTATCATGCTTGGTGCATGGTTTGGCGCACATTCAGCGATTCGTTTTGGCAGTAAATTTATTCGTCCAGTATTTAATACTATGGTTATACTTTTAGCATTAAAACTAATTTACGAGGCATACTTTTAATATGCAATCTGCTGCTTTAGACAAACTACGCCAACAAGTTGCCACGCTTAAGCAACAAGCAGAGCAATTTGACAAAGCAAAGCTCTTTTCTAAAAACCGGTATATGCAGGCACAGCCGAGCCTATTTGACAGAGCCGTGTTTAGCACCAAAAGTATGAACTTAGCCGACTACGTAGTAGAAATAGAAGATGAAATAGCCAGCTTACCACCGAGCGAACACCGTCATGCATACACCTATGCACTTGAGCGTATTGCCAGTCAGGTACAAGCGGTATTTAATGTTATTAAATCGACCCCTATTTGGGTGAAAGAAAATAAAAGTCATTATAAGCCTCGTGCTAAACAGCCTGTTTATAAACAAGCGGTGCAAAAAATCATGCAATCATCCCACGAATTATATGATGAACTTAAACAAAACCATGAATTTGAACGTCGCCTAGTACTGATGATTGAAGAGCGTAAACTGCAAATGGAAAAAGCATCGCCTGCGCAAGCACAAAAGCTTAACCAAGAAATTTTAACTACTCATGCACGACTCGGCCGTTGTAGAAAAGCAATTTCTGCCACCGAAGACAAAATTCAACAAGTAGAAAAACAACAGCTACGCTAATGCAGCTTTTTTATCACCCTCTCTACTCTGCTTTAACGCTCCCTGAGCGCCATCGATTTCCAATTAAAAAGTATCAACAGCTCAAGCATGAAGTTGAACGTTTAGGCTATACGCGGTTTATATCGCCTTCGCCAGCAACTAAAGCGCAGTTAAGCTTATGCCATAGCTCAGATTATATTGCTGACTTTTTAAACGGGTCGTTAACTGACAAAGCGGTGAAGAAAATGGGATTTCCTCACTCTTATAAACTTGTTGAGCGAACTCTTTACTCTGTTGGTGCCAGTATTCAAGCCGCTGAAACAGCACTTGAAAGTGGTTTAGCGGTTAATTTAAGTGGCGGCTATCACCATGCTTACAGCAATTACGGCAGTGGCTTTTGTATTTTTAATGATTTAGCCATTGCGGCAGCGCATCTTATTTCAACAGAGCAAGCCGACACTGTATTAATATTTGATTGTGACGTACACCAAGGTGACGGTACCGCGCAAATAACCCAACAGCACGAGCAGATAATTAGTTGCTCAATTCACTGTGAACAAAACTTTCCTCGGCAAAAACAGCTCTCAAACTATGACTTTGGCTTACCTGCAAACACCACAGATGCAGAGTATTTAACAACACTAGAGCAAGCTCTTGAGTTATGTGTTCGTCTGCACCAGCCCGATATTATTTTATATAATGCGGGCGCCGATATTTATACCAAAGACGAACTCGGCTTATTTGATGTTTCCTTAGCTGGTGTGTATAAACGCGACTTTGCTGTTCTTAACTTTTGTAAGCAGCGAAACATACCACTGACGTGCGCTTTAGGTGGCGGTTATCAACGTAACATCAACAATTTAGTTAGTGTCCATAAGCAACTATTTAAAGCGACTCTCGATTTATAACAATCCTTGGTATAGACTCATTACAGACAATAAAAAAGAGTGACAGGAATATGCGATTAGATGACGACATACACAATTTTTACGAAAAACTCGTTTTAGAAGAAATAGAAAAACGTAAACTTAATGAACGTTACAACGACGATGTAATGGCTGACTTTTGCTGCACCGTTCTCAATCAATTACCACCCCGCTATATTCGTTACGATGTAGATATGGCGTTTTATTTAACTCAAACAGATCGTTTAGATATGCAGCAACGCGTAGAAGTTGCCATTAATTTTGCGATTGATCAAATAGCTAAAAAGAAAGCGCTCCATGAGTAACCCACTAGAAGAAGCTCCTACACACGTGAAACTGGCTGTTGATTTAATTATGATTTTAGAGCAACACGATGTAGAGCCAGAAGAAGTATTAAAAGCGCTCGATATCGTAAAAAGTGACTTTGAAAATAAAGTAACAAAGCGCACTTAGCGCTTTTTACTTCCTAAACGCAAACCCTATTTGTAGATTGTTGTACCAGTAACAATAACTGCGCGGCCGCTTTAGCATCATCTAATGCACGGTGATGGTTAGTTAAATCTAAATTAAAGTGTGCAGATAAATTCCCCAGTGAGTACGACTTTAATCCCTTAAATGCTTTACGTGATTCAACAACGGTACATAGTTTTGGCATTTTAAAGTTGATTCCCAGCCCATCAAGCTCTTTTTTAATAAAGCCATAATCAAAATTAACATTGTGAGCGACAAAAATACTACCCGAAAGCTTATCTAATAAAGTCGAAGCAATGTCGCTAAATATAGGCGCATCACTTACCATGGCGTCGTTGATACCGGTTAGTTTAGTAATAAAACGAGGGATAGGCCGCTCTGGGTTTATCAGCGTAGTCCATGTATCAATAATGTTGCCTTGCTGTATTTTAACAACACCAATTTCGGTAATTCGGTTCCCCCCTTTTAGGCCCCCTGTTGTTTCAATATCTACCACACTATAAATCCGCTTAGGATCTACATACCAGTTTACCGCTGCAATATTTACGATAAAGCCACAGTTTTTTAAATTATCGATACTCACTAACTGGTTTCTTTTGAGCTTATCGCCAGGCGCTTTAACCTCTTCAAAATGAACGGCGTTATTATCAACAATCATTAAATCGGGATAACCATCTTTTAGCTGTCGGTAGTTCTTTGCCATATTTTTTAAATGCTGAAGTAAAGCCGTTATTGGGCTATTTAATATAAGCATCTCTACTGGCTTTAAAACATCTGGGTGCCACCTAAATAAGCCATTTGGTTGCTCATAATACTTCGCGGCATGGTTACACACTAAACGCAGCAATTTGGGGGTACTATTACACGCAGCCAGCCGCGCTTCTATTTGTGAGGATTGATTTAAGTAAAAGGAGTCTGTTTTTAACGCTTGTGGGAAAATATCAAATTCATTACAAAGCGACGTCGGGGTTTCAATAAATAGCTCTTGCCAAAAAACCAGCGAAAATAGGCTTTGCCACAAAGTATTTTCAGTATAAAAAACCTGTTTGCCTTGACGAGTGTAGTGATCGCTTACACCTAACTCAACATCGCCGCGGTAGAGTTCATCAACTTCTATAATGCAGCGTGTACTGGCTAACATTTCACTGAGCCGCGAACGGGTTTGCTTGTTAAATTTACGCATTAAAAAGTCATCTGCAAAATACAGTAACTCATCAGTAAGCGGGTTTTCTATAATTTGCTCAAGCTGCGTTTTTACCCATTGCTTATTGCCTTGTCGATATTGCTCCCTTATTTGAATCTCGAGGGCTTGTGCATCGTCTTCGCAAGCATTAAGTACATCAAACGCAAGTGTTGGGTTAGTTGTTTTTAGTTGCTTATAAAGTATAACCAGTAACTTGTTTTTTAACTCTTGTGCAAGATCCCCTAACGCTACTTCATTTATTAGCTTCTTTGCTAGTACCTCTCTTTCATTGTCATCTTTTGTATTTTTAAGCGTTAGCCGCAAACGGTTTAATGCATAGTTAGACTGCGCTTCCTCTATTGAATCAAAGCGCGACAAGCTTTCACTATGCTCTTGCCTAACAGGTGTTACGCCTAAATCTCGCAGTACAAATCGATTTTGATGATTAATATCGCCTGCACTGAGCCTGCCGATATATAAAAATTCAAAATACTCGTAATACTCTTCTCTATTATTTATCACGTACTGATTATATAAGTGTGCAAGACACTCTGGCTTAGATTCAAAGAATGAACTAACTATTTCAACTAAGTTACTTTTAGCAGCGCTTTTTTTAAATAATGGCGGTTGTTCTTGCTTTTCTAGCAGCTCTGTTAAGGCCGGTTTTGTTAGGTGACTTAGTAGTTGCCTATAATCTTTATGAGAAGGTTCAGCAATTAACTTTGCCGCTTTTAATTTAAAAAGTGCTTGGTATGGCAAGCTAATTTCTTCGTAGTTTAATGATTGGGTTTGAACTAAATAAGGCTTACGAGAATAAATGCGCGCCAACATACACTGGCTCTGTTCGTCGAGCGTGTTTATTTTACTAATAAATGAAATATGCTTTTGCTCGAGTAAATGCATGCATTTCTCGCTCACAAACGTTAATAGCTCTCTAAAATGTGCCAAATAATATTTCGCTGGTAACTCTTTTTTCATAAAACCGCCCATACTGTATATAAAAACAGTATCTAGTATCTCGTTATTTTTATCAACCCAATAAAATTTTTATGCATACGTATTACTATTGAAATATCTTTTTTAGCGTGATCACTCTGTGCTAAGGTTGCCAGCAAATTTAGTGCTACTTTAACTACATTACACATAATAAAAATTAGGATTGAACAACATGACGACACAGCATGCAACTAAAGGTGAGCATAGCGCACAGACTAAGTGCTCGCTTTTATATGTTATTTTTATATCGGCCGTTGCCGCTATTGGTGGCTTTTTATTTGGTTTCGATTCGGGCGTTATAAACGGCACCGTATCGGCATTAGGTAATACATTTAACTCAAGCAGTGTTGCAACTGGTTTTAATGTTGCATCTGTATTATTAGGTTGTGCGCTGGGGGCTTTAGCTGCTGGCCCATTAGCTGACAAATTTGGCCGTCGCGCTATTATGATTGTCACTGCCATTATATTTGCAGTCAGCGCTTTTGGCTCTGGGGTTGCCGATAGTTCTGCTGAGTTTATTTTTTACCGCTTATTTGGCGGATTAGGCATAGGTGCAGCCTCTGTTTTAGCACCTGCTTATATTGCAGAAGTAGCACCAGCAAGTTTACGTGGTCGTTTAGCGACATTACAACAACTCGCTATCGTACTTGGTTTATTTGCAGCCTTTTTAAGTAATTACCTAATTGCTAACGCCGCTGGCGGTGCCGAAGGTATTTTAATGTTAGATTTAGCCGCATGGCGCTGGATGTTTTGGGCTGAACTTGTTCCTGCAGGCTTATTTTTAATTGGCGTACTTTTTATTCCTGAGTCACCGCGTTACCTAGTCGCACAAGGTAAACTTAAACACGCTAAAACTGTATTTAATAAAATCTCAAATGACGATGCTGATACGCAAATCAATGACGTGAAACAGTCTCTGCAAAGTGATAAAAAACCAAGTATTCGCGACTTATTTATTGATGGCAGTAAAAAAGTACATCCTATTGTTTGGGTGGGTGTGGCTTTATCAGTTTTCCAACAATTTGTTGGTATTAACGTGGTATTTTATTACGGCTCAGAGCTATGGCAAGCCGCTGGTTTTGATGAATCACAATCACTGTTTATTAATGTACTTGCAGGCACCACCAATATTTTATCTACCTTTATAGCTATTGCCTTAGTCGATAAAGTAGGCCGTAAGCCACTATTATTGGTAGGTAGCATAGGTATGTTTATTAGTTTAAGTGCACTTACCTACACCTTTGGAAGTGCAGGCCTTGATGAAGCGGGCAAGTTAGCACTTAGCGAAAATATGGGTACCTTTGCATTAATAATGGCTAATTTATTTGTGGTATTTTTTGGCTTAAGCTGGGGCCCTATTGTATGGGTACTACTTGGTGAAATGTTCAATAACCGTATTCGCGGAGCAGCCCTTGCTGTTGCAGCTAGCGCACAATGGATAGCTAACTTTGCTATTACTATGACCTTCCCGATTATGCTCGGCAGTATTGGTTTAGCAGGTGCTTATGGCTTTTACACTCTTTCGGCATTTATTAGTGTATTTTTTGTGGTTAAATACATCAAAGAAACACGCGGCATGAAATTAGAGTCAATGTAATTATATAGCCTGAGTAGCGCCGACTTTCCATTAGTTTACTCAGGCTAATCCCCCCATTCTATTATCTTATTTTTCTGCTCATAAAACTAATTAGATACATTTAACCATTTGGCAAGCGGATACTCTCTGGCACGGTGTAAGCTTTTGCCTGTTGAACTATTATCAGCTGAGAATGTTACCAATCACAGTGTATAAATCATCACTATTAATTGGTTTGGCAATAAAGTCATCCATACCTGCTATTAAACATCGCTGTTTATCTTCTTCATAGGCATTAGCCGTAATCGCTACTATAGGCACTCGCAAACCTGTTTTAACTTCCATAACTCTAATCGTACGTGTGCATTCATAGCCATCCATATTAGGCATTTGGCAATCCATTAAAATCAAATCAAACGATTGATCTTTTAATACATCAAGAGCCTTAACACCATCCTCGGCCATAACTATCACCGCTTCAGTCGGCTCCAACATTTTTGAAATAACATGTCGGTTAATCGCATTATCTTCAACTAACAGTATGTGCTTACCCAACAGGTTTGGTTGCATAGCTGTTTTTTTAGGTAATGTTGATGGGGCTTCTGCTGATTTTGGTGCACTAATGCTAAATGTAAACGTACTACCTTTACCCTCTTCGCTATGTAACTGAATTTCACCGTCCATCATTTTTATTAGCTTTTGAGAAATAGCCAACCCGAGCCCTGTTCCTCCATATTTACGCGCAACGCCCACATCAGCTTGAGTAAATTCGCTAAATAACAGTGATTGCTGTGCCTTCGCAATACCAATACCACTATCTTCAACGCTAACTTGAAGCTTATTATCGTGATAATCAAACGATAAATTTACAAAGCCTTGCTGCGTAAATTTATACGCATTAGAGAGTAAATTTATGATCACCTGATTTAAGCGTAATTCATCAATACTAATACACTGTGGCAAATTATTAGTTTGAATAACCGTAAATTCTACCTCTTTGGCAGCAACAATCGAGGAAAATAAAGAGCGTATATTTTCGATAAATGGAGTTAGCTGCGTGGGCCTAATATTTAGCTCCATGGCATTTGCTTCAATTTTAGAAAAATCTAAAATATCGTTAAGAATATTAAGCAAGTTTTTGGCACTTTTTTGCTGTGTGATTAACAATTCCTTTTGTTCGGTACTCAAGGACTGATCTCGAAGCAAAACCTCTCCCATACCTAATATGCCATTCATAGGTGTTCTAAGTTCATGACTCATGTTTGCTAAAAATTGTGACTTAGCAATATTTGCTTCATTGGCGAGTTTAACCGTTTGTGTTAATTCAGTTGTTTGCTCTGCGACTTTACTTTCTAATTGCTGATTAAATTGGCTAAGCTGCTTATTGAGTTCTTCATTTTCTATATTAGATGCTTCTAAATTGCCAATTGAATGCTGTAACGCACTGCCCAACATGTCAAATTGATACTGCAATTGTAGTACTTCATACCAACTAGATTCCGTATTGAATACCTGCTTTTTTGTTTTGCTAAAGTCTTGAATTAAATTAGTCAGCTCTCTAATTGGCTTGGTAAGTAAGTGAGTAAATTTATAAATAAACAACACAACCAATACCATCGAAATTAAGCCTAGTAGCATGGTTGGCAACCATGTACCCACGACCACTATGGTTATGTACTTTCGATTATAAAAAGAAATGACCTGCCAACCATTTTTGTCATCAATAAACTGACTGGTGTGATACATTTCATTATCAGCAGAGCGAAATAGTTGGCTGTTAGGTTGACGCTGAGCTTTAAAAGCTTGCAGGTTAAAGTCACTCAGTGCAGTAAACTGATTTAGTGAACTAAATACTACTTTTTTGTTGGCATCTAAAATTACTAACTGCCCTTTATATTCAAATAAGTCCGGAATAAATCGCTCTAGTCGGTCTAGTTGGAGCGAGCCCTCAATAACACCATAAAATTCATCATCTCTATAAATAGGAGCGGAAAGTGCTACGATCGGTTGATTCCCTAATCCCCTTCCTCGAAATACACCACTGCTATAACCGAAAGGGTACTGCTGAGCTTGAGAAAAATAAGAGCGATCATTAACATAACGCTGCTCTTTAGTTAGTCCACTTAGTAGCTCGCTCGGCATGCTGTTTTTAACAAGGCCCTTTGGACTGGCATAAAGGCTAGTTAAAAAACCTGGATATAAAGCCATCAACTGCTCTAACTGAGGCTGAATTTGTCCACCAACGCTAATTGTATTACTGGTCATTACAACCGCGTTTTTATGAAACTGTAAATAATCATTGAGCTGAGTGCTAATTGATTGAGACTGCTCTTCGAGTTGCGTATTCACTTCGTATTCTAAACGCGAATAATGCTGATTAACCAAAGAAACACTGGTGATCAACACCACTAAAATAATGATAACGCTAACAATATAACTTAAAATACGTGCAAGAGGTTGTCCTTGATAGACTCGACTGGCATGAGGAACAAACAGACTGACCAAGTCGACCAGGGCCAATGCAATCATGGCATTTATTAAGTACTTTGAGGCAGCCACAACAAGTGTGAGCCAAGGCAGGCCTATAACAAAGTGACCCAAAAACCACACCAGTGGTAAACCTACTAAAAACCAAAATACAGCGCCTAAGGGAAGTATTGGCTTAGAACGCTTTAAACAAAAGGCATAAAGCCAAAACAGCTCAAGCACATAAACAACACTGTTCCAGCTATGTCCCCAGCGATAAAATAAAAAACCAGTTACAATCGCTAAGCTAAGGAGAGAATAACGAAGCCCTGCAAACACTAGGCTAAGTATTACAAACGTCTGACCAAATAAAAATTCAGAGCTATCAAAAAAATACAGAGGTAAAAGATTAACGCAACCTCCAATAAGCCCGAGTAATATTGCCAGCGCCCATTTATTCCTCTGAGATGTCATATTGACCCTTAATAGCTTTATTGAACACCTGCGGCGTAAAGTATAATCACGAGTTTTAATTATTACTTACCCATTAGCTATTGTCTATAAAGACAAAGAATTAGCTAAGTGCGTAAAAGCTAGAATTAGCGCACGAATAACAAAATAAAATATTAGAAAATAGATAAATGGAATTTTAATACACCCAATGTTGTTTGAAGTGTAAGTTGGCATAAGATTGAAGCTTATAATGGCATAAAGTTACTAAATACAGGCTTTATGTAGCTAACCACTTAATAATACAGCCCAGTTTAGTTGACTGCTCTGTGCCTTGAGCAGACCTTGAAAATCTTTAATGTCCAAAATCAAGATTTGATAATCATATAGAAAGCTTCTCGAGTTTTTCGATACAGTTGTGTTGACCAAAACATAAACTGTATTTCGAGGAGCTTGGTATGAAACTATATGGTGGCATTGACTTGTATTCAAAAAATTTTGTTGTTGCTATCATTAATGAACAAGGTGAAACACTTACCGTTAAGCGTTTAAATAATGACATGTCTGTCATTTTATCTTTTCTAAGTCCTTATAAAGACAACTTAAAAGAGCTTGTTGTCGAATCAACATTTAATTGGTACTGGTTAGTCGACGCTTTAATGGATACAGAGTTTAAAGTCCACTAAAAACTTATTAATCAGTACAAAGTTGTTACATGCGACATCTTGGATATAAGCTCAGTAGCAACAAAATAAAACAAATGGCCGCTATCAGAAAAGGCGTTGATACTGAGCAGGTACATGCAGACTTTAGCTCAATGAATACAGCACTGTCAGTCATTTCTAACCTCTCATTAATACGCTGTGCCCAACAGCAAATTAATGTGATAGAAGGCGCTATTTTAAAACAAACATCACTCTCCCCTGAGTTTATGAACCTAGCCAGTATTGATGGAATTGGGAATACCTTAGCACTGACCATTATGTTAGAGACAGGCACTATTAAACGTTTTAATAGCCCAGGGAATTTCTCATCGTATTGTCGCTGTGTTAAAGGAGCAAGGTACAGTAATGGAAAGAAAAAAGGCGCTACGAATCAGAAGAATGGTAATCGTTATTTAGCGTGGGCTTTTACTGAGGCCGCTAATTTTGCCATTCGGTACAACCCGACAATCAAAAAATATTATCAACGAAAACTGGCTAAAACGAACCAAGTTATCGCAATTAAAACGGTTGCGCATAAGCTCGCAAGAGCCTGTTATCACAGGCTTAAAGATAATGTTCCATTTGATGAACACAAGGCTTTTTCCTAGCGACGAAAAAACAAATTAGGTTAATGTGTTGAGCTAGTAATGGGGTTGGTAAAACCACTAGATTTGATTGAGCCTGCACGTTAACCGCTCATATTTTAAATACTGGATATGCCCAATGTTTGAGCCACCAAGGGCTGGTTATGTTCAAGCATAAACCACAGAATTGTTACAGCGCAGTGTGTAAACACAGCCAGAAACTGGACTGACATTGGTACTAAACGATGACTGAGGCGAAAGCCAAGGGCATTAATTAATCATCAATAATGCTTAATTAAACTGCCTAAATTCATATCGCGTTTTTTACCTAAGCCATAGTGCATATTCACACCAATCGACGTTATTACTAGGTGCGTAGTCATATTTAAATTGAGTTTAAACAATAAAAAACACTTAGTTTTTGAATAAAAGATCAAGGAAACACAGCTGCCTGCTTGACCGGAACTTTCTAATGGGTGACCCCATTCACTTCAAAAATATTAAAGGATGATTGGTGGCAACTAAATTGTGACCTTGAACTAAATTCTTCACCTGAATTTAAGATAGAAAAAAATCAGTATCTTTAAAAAAGTTTTATCAACTCATCTAAAAAACGTGGGTGCTCCAACAATTGTTTTTAGCTATTCCTTTCTTTTTTATTGGTGGTATACCTTGGTTAGTTTGGGGTGTTTCCGTGCGAATTTGATGCTGTTCGCGTGTTAAATTAGGTTTTGATTAATGGCTTTTATAACGGCCTGAGTGCGGTCTTCTACCTCTAACTTAGCAAGGATTTGTGACACATGATTACGAATAGTCCCCTCAGAGTTATCTAATTTTTTGGCAATCACTTTGTTCGACATGCCTAAAGACAAACACTGCAATACGGTTTGTTCTTTGCCTGTTAAGCAGAGCTGAGGGCTTAACTGCTTTTTGAGTAAAAAATCAGTCACCGCACTTTGCAATACTCGCTCACCTGCAACGACCTGCTTGATAGCGCTAATAAGTTCTTCAAGCTCAATGTTTTTAAGCACATACCCACGAGCACCTAGATTAAGGGCTTTGACTAATACATCACAATCTTCAAATGTGGTAATGATCAGCACAGGGGTTTTATCACCCTTTTCACGCATTTTTTGCAGCACGCCGAGCCCATCTAAATTCGGCATTCTCATATCGAGTAAAGCAATGTCAAAACTATGCTCAGCTAATAGTGCAAGCGCTTGTAAGCCATCTTCAGCTTGGGCTTCGATATTAATGGCGCTATCGAGGTTAAGTAAATTAGCGAGGCCTAAACGAACTAAGGTCTGATCTTCAACTAGTAGGCACTTTATCATGGCTTTTTTCTTCTAAATTGAGTGGCAGTGTCATGGTATTGATCAGTGTTTCTTGCTCAAGGTGTTGTGAAAATTCACCGCCAAATTGTGCCATTCGCTCATTTAATCCTGCTAATCCATTCCCTTGTTTTGGTAAATGGGTCTCTGGCTGATTATGATACGCCTTTGCAATTAACAGCGGCTGTTGGCCAACGTGGGTGACATTTACATGCAAAGTAAAATGGTTTGCTTGGGTATGTTTAAGGGTGTTGCTGATCATCTCTTGGGTAAACCGCAATACACACAGGGTATCGTCTTGAGGAAGCTGCTCTGTCTCCTTACTTAGTTGGAGATCACAGTGTAAATTAGGTGTCAGTTCGCAAATGGCCTCAAGAGCTTGCTTAAGAATCGTTTTGTCATTGCGTTGAGTGGAAACGATTTCGCGCACCTCAGCCAATACTTCTTGGCTAAGTTGGTGGCAAAGAGAGAGGGTTTCAACGGTGGCTTCATTTGCTGCTCTTTTAGCAAAATCTAAATTAATGCTGAGCGCGGTAAGCTTATGGCCGAGTGAGTCATGGAGCTCGCGTGATATATTTTGTCGCTCTTGCGCTGCATGCATCGCCCCCATCATGTGTTGGGTGGCTTTTAACTCTTTGTAGTTTTGGCGGGATTGGTAATGTGTATTTAAACTTTCGACAATACGCCGGCTAACAAACCAATTCATCAAGCAAAAGAAAAACCAAATTGTAAACGTGACCCAAGGAATGCCATTTTCCCAGCGCGCATAATGCGTTAAACCATACACCAGCATGGCGGCCACAACGCAAGCCAGTATTTTAGGAAGCGAAAAATGAGGACTAAAAACCGCGGTAAACATCACTAGGTGGATAAAAACTAAGGATGTTGAACTCAGTTGTATCATTGCCAAAATAAGCAGGAAATAGCCAAGTGCTACGCCGTGAACAAATTTGTTAGGCTGTTTTAACACATACAGCAAAATAGCTAAAATGGAACCACTTACTATGATTTGCAAATATAGCGCTAATTCTGAGTTGGCATAATAGGCACACGCCGATGTCACTCCAAGCCACGATGCCAATGTTGAGAAATGCCAATCGGTTGTATGTCGTATAGTTGATTCCATTACTGTGGCCATATTTTTTTAGCAATTATTGCAGAACTCGCGTTGTAAAAACAGTGACATCTGTCATAGCTCGGGCTATGAGCTTTGTGACTAGTGCCATGAAACCTCATTCATTTATGCTTTATTAATAAAAAATAGTTGGGCACATTAATGAATAAAGACAGTCGATTACATTACATTGATAATTTACGCAGCCTCGCGCTATTGCTCGGCATCGTATTTCATGCCGCTTTAGCCTACAGTCCGTTCTTTGGCAATATTTGGTTTACGGCAGACTCAAGCACACATGGTCTATTTGATTATATTACGCATACGCTGCACTTATTTCGGATGCCGTTATTTTTTATTATTGCAGGGTTTTGCAGTGCACTTTTAATAGATAAATCGAGCAACGCGCGCTTTTTACATCATCGCAGTAAACATATTCTACTGCCTTTTATTGTATTTTTACCTTTAAGCTTTGCCGTTTACTACCATGCATTGAGTTTTGGAGCCGGTATAGCTAATCCAATACCGCCGATTTTTGCTGTGTTTAAAGTTATTAAAGAGCCTGTTGTTAGCACTATGCACTTATGGTTTTTGTGGAACTTATTCCAGTTTTGCTTAATTCACTGGTTGTTGAAAACAACTAACTTATTAGGCAATAAATTCGATGCGCTTAGCGTTCACCCTTTATTTATGTGGGTTGTACTTCCCATCGTGTTAACGTTTTCATTAATGGGGCAATCTATTCCATTTCCTGCTCCTGATAAACTCACGCCACAGTTATGGTCGTATGGTTTTTACGGCAGTTTTTATTGGTTAGGAGTGGGGCTTTATAAAAAACAGCAGCTCATTTGGTCATATCATAAGTACTTATGGCCTCTTATTTTGGGTATTGCAATATCGCTGACTGGTTATTTTTCTTTATTACCAGCCGCGCCAAGCTTAGATGAAGTGATTGCCGCCGCAACTTCGGGGTATTTTGCCGCAGCGGGAGAGCTACATGTATTACATGTTTTATCACAAGGACTGAGTGTTATTTTGTTAACCGCCATAACGTTTTTACTTGGGCATCGTTTTTTAAATCACCAAAGTAAGCTCAGTCGCAGCATCTCAAATGCATCATATTGGATTTATTTAATACATGTGCCAGTGCTGATTTATATTCAGATGCCATTGATTAATACTAATTGGCCAGTTTTAGTAAAGTTTATAGTAAGCGTGGTGGTTACATTGCTTATAGGTCAAATAAGTTATTTATTATTAGTTAAAAATATGTGGCTGGGCGCACTACTTAACGGTAGGCAAACCAAGAGAAAGGTAATACAGTCAGCTTAAATGTCGTTACTTGGTAATGACTTAAAAGCAGCACTACATAAAGGAATACTATTATGCATGCAATAACAATCAAATCGACCATCGCCACGATTCAACAAGGGGCGGTTAAAGCAGACGGCAAATTTTGGCTAACCAACACCGATATTCATTTTGCGCCGTTGAATGCACAATTTGGGTTAGGGCCTTATATGTTTGCACGGTGTGAAATTGTAAAAGTGAGTAAGTGCTCTGGTAAAGTTTCGGGTATTTTGCCTTATACACATGATGCAATTGAAATCGTATTAAAAGATGGTAATAAATATCAATTCATTGTCTCGAATCCAATTGAATGGATTAAATTAATTAACCAATAGTTTAAAGCACAAACGCTGGTAGCCCACAAAAATAACTATTGTTTTAATGTACCTAATAATGCACGATAAAATATATCACTATTTTATTGTGTATATAGTAAGCACATGGATTTAATAAAAACGCTTTTGATTGACTGCTTCTCGCTCACTAGGGACTGTTAGATAAAATCAAAATCCTCTTTTCAAACTGAGATGTGGGCTACTACAAATATGTTATTAAATTTTTATGTAAGAGGAATTGGTAAAAAACAATCACCGGATAAGCTGTTAAAGTTTATTGGCATATAGCATCCGATTTATTTCAGTCATTTAAATACCCACATCCATGTGGGTATTGAAATTACTAAAATATAATAGTTGGTTTTTAAAGGTAGCTTTGATTTTCGTTTTATATAACGCGGCCTAAATAATGTTTTCTTTATCTAAATTAACTTAATTAGAAAAAATATTATCGAGATCTTCGTCAATATAAACATCCGTTAATCCATTATCTTCTACAGCAGATTTAAACTTATCTGTACAATACAAACGAGAACCACCTGTAAATTTACTCTTAAAAACAGGCTTATTTTTTACATCATCATTTATGAAAGCAATCTTGATATAATCTAAAGGATAACCATCTAAATATTCGCGTTCACATTTTGCTTCATCTTCTAGTCCAAATGTACGCAAGTTAAAGATTACAATAGGTTCACCATCAGCTTTTGTTTCAATAAACTCACCTAAAGGCGCTAATAAATCTTTTAAAGCTTCATAAGCATTCATCCGAAGAGCTATAAACCCATCTATGATACTTATATCGTAGTTATCTTTTAGATAATCAGGTAAAAAAGGCAACTCATAACCTTAAGGCCATTACGCTAATAAAGAGTCGTTATTCATATGGATATCAAGTAGAAACATGCAAGCATCTTGATTAGATGGCAACATTGGTTGTATTTTTTCCGCGAATGAAAGTATGTCCCACTCAACCATGTCGTAAGAATTAGTAACGGGCTTTAACGAAAACAACTTCATGATTTACTATCCCAATTAGCATTTTTACGCAGCATAACACTGGCTGGCATCTTATGATTTTTTATTTTCACGCCACGTAATGTATTTATAAAATTGAGCTTATAGATTTTGTTTCTTGAATTAGTAAGCGCCATTCTATTAAGCAATTTTTAAAAGGTATTCAAAGAGGGAACCGTGCCTTAAAATGTTTGATTTGTAGCAAAAACCATAATATTTAACATAAATTTCTATGAAATTTATACTTTCAGTATTTGTATAAGAAATAAAACGCTGTCGGTTGGCTTTACTTTATAAAAACATTAAGTGAAAAGAGTTATTCTGATACAAAATTTAAGTAAAACTCACTTAAAATACATGGATTAATATTTGAAGAATTATAAGCACCCAAATGTTGTTTGAAGCATAAGTTGACATAGGCACATTAGATTTCATTGAGCTACAAGTGAAGTGTAACTTGGCATAATATTGAAGCATATAATGGCATAAAGTTACCAATTACAGGCTTTATGAAGCCAACTAAATAAAAATACTACCAAGTTTAGTTTACTGCTATGTGCCATGAGCAGTCATTCATGATTAACTCGTTTCTGCCCCATTCCCACTTAGAATGTTCGCTCATTATCTGTTCATGTGGTGTTGTCATACCTGGCTTCATCCAAAAAATGTGGAAGCGTTACACTTATCAGGGTCAATACCTTAACCAAAGGAGTGAAATACCTAGAAATGAAAAATGACCAGTCAAGCAAATCTGGTCATTGTAATTAGTCTGGGGTTCGTAGTGTTTTGATGTTAGTCAACTAGCTTCGGAACATCGCCGCTGAGGTCGATCCAAGGGTTAGTACCTAGGGTCTCAGTACCTTGCACACTTGGTTCTTCGTAACGCATCTCAAAGTTTTTAGGACCGTGTGCATATGCAACAACCAAACCATAAGGTGCATCTAAGAAACCTCCGTGAGGGCCTAGTCCAGGGTAACTAATTCTCCATGCATCACCATCCGTTGATACATAGCCCAGAGTTAGTTTACCTACTACATTATTCGCTAGCGCGAAAAACCATGTCCACTCCCCACCTGACACTATAGTCATCACTTCATCAATACCCTGGCCATTGTCTGAACTATTGACATGCAATTTGCCAAATTTCTCCTGTAAATAGTGCATAACTTCTGGAGTCATTGCTTTCATATCATAAACCTTTGGATATGGAGCAACGCCAACTTCAGATGTCGACAAGAAGCCGCCTCTGTGTACCTCTGGTACTCGGCCAGCTTTCTTGATTTGATCCAATAAGTCACCGCGATGCATAGAAAAGAGTGAGATTAGTTTCTCGGTTTCTTTCTTTGTAATAGCTCTTTTTTTGGATATTTCGAGGATAGGCTTAGCCTCTTCAGGTAGGGGAACCCTACTAACTCGTACTCCAACAGTTTTGAGCACTTTGTTTACTTTTTCAACTCCTCGCGTCGGCACTCGACCATCACTGTAAGACAAGGTAAGTTGGCCCTCTGTTGATATCGTTTTCGCTACGCTTTGTGCGACCGGCATAGTGGCAATCGCGCTCACTAAGACTAAGTTAATTAATTTTTTCATTATTCGCTCTCCTGACGGATTATAGGACGGTGAGTTGTGTTTTCAGGCCTAAGTGTAGGAGTTGTGCTAAATCAAATAAACAGCACTCAGGTAAACTAATTGTTTACCAACAGTGAATTAATGACATTTAGATAGATTAATTCTGAGTAATTCACTATGAATTGTTTACTCTTGGTAAATAGTTAAATTACTAAATGGATGTTTAATTAGTAAAGACGGCTGTTAGGGTTAAGTTTATGGTACTTAACCATTAGTAGAGAACTTCCCCTCTCCTTAAATAGATGGTCTCGATGTGAAAAATATTAAATATCACCTTTTGTCCTTATTAGTGACAGCACTGGTTGCAGGATCTTTTTTATCTTCAGAAAAACTATCCGGTGTAATCAATCCATTCTCCTTAACGTTATTGAGGTTCCTGCTTTCAGCGCTGGTATTACTTCCTTTTATTCTAACAAAGAAACGTTTTCTCAAAATAGCGAAAAATGTTTTTCCTAGAAGTCTTATCATGAGCCTTTTCTTTGCAATCTTCTTTATATGTATGTTCATGGCATTGGAGACAACCACGGCATTAAACACAGGAACATTGTATACATTAGTGCCATTTATTACTGCCATTGTCAGTGTTTTCCTCTTTAAGGAAAAATTATCAATTCCGATGCTTGGCGTTTATTTGCTAGGGGCTATAGGTACATGCTGGGTGATTGTGCAAGGAAACTTAGAGACATTATTGAGACTGAACCTCAATAAGGGAGACATCTTATTTTTGCTCGGCTGTATCTCTATGGTGTGCTTCTCTGTCTCGATGAAAGTTTTTCATCGTGGAGAAGAAACCATTGTTACCGTATTTTGTACTCTGTTGGGAGGTGCCTTCTGGATGATGCTAGCATTGTTTGTATTCCATCAACCACTAGACTGGTTTGCCTTAAATGCCGAGCTTGCCCTGCACATGCTATACCTCGCTTTGTTTGCGACTTTGGTCTCAACCTTTATCATCCACAAAACTACTATTGTACTGGGGCCTGCAAAAGTGATGGCCTATATTTATCTAAGTCCTGTATTTGTTGCGTTTATCATGTTTTTATTTCAGGGAAAAAGTATACCTACAGCGGTATATCCGGGTATTGCATTATCCATCTTTTCTACAGTGATATTACAGCTGGCGAATAGTAACGCCAAGTGAAACTAAGTCTGTTGAAAAACCTGGCCACCTTCTCGCAAAGGTGGCGTTTTCATGTTTAAGTAAGCAATTGGATAGGAGATTATGAAGGTTAATGTTGTTTTCTTTCGAAGTGTTTGACGACAAAATCAATAAAAGCCCTGACTTTTTGAGACTGCTCTTTATGGAAAGGGTAAACAACATACAGTGAATGATCTTCCACTTGCCACATCGGTAAAATCTCAACTAATTCTCCAGATTCTAACTCATCATTAACGAATAAATCAGGCAGTAACAAAATACCATGGCCTGCGCACGCTGTTTGCTTGAGTGCTAACCCGTTATTTACCACGTAAGAGTTAGGTGGAAGTTCGATCTCTTTGACTTCATCCTCATTTCTGAATAGCCAGCGTCTTGCTGATGAAGAGAAACTGTATATGAGGCATTTATGGTGAGCGAGATCTTCAGGCTTGAGGACCTTACTGCACTTTGAAAGGTACTCCGGAGAAGCACAAAGCACTCTTCTCATATTGATAAGCTTTCGGGATCTCAGGCTGGAGTTACTTAGTTCGCCCCCACCCCTAATTGCAATATCAATTCCTTGTTCAATTAGATCGATATATTGGTCGCTCATGACAATTTCAACAGATAACTCGGGATGTTGATGCATGAATTCACAAACGATGGGGTTAATTTCTAAAAGGCCTAAGGACATAGGAACACTTATTTTCAGTGAGCCTTTTAAGATATCAGAGGACTCCATAACGGATAAATCAGCATGTTTCAAATCATCTAATATGTTGCAAACTTGTCTATAATAAAGTTGTCCATTATCAGTAATATGCATGTTGCGAGTAGTACGGTTGATCAACGGACTTTTAAGATAGTCCTCCAGCTCATTAATATTCTTACTAATAGCGGCTTTTGATAGGCTTAAATCTTCTGCTGCCGCTTTGAAGCTTCCTAGTTCCACAACCCTTCTGTAAACGGTTAGAGCCCTTATTTTATCCACGACAACCTCATTTAACTCTCTATTGTTTACCATTGGTAAACTATTTTGTTACTAATATATAGTTTATTCATCATAAGTGGTCAATTAATATTTATTGTAATCGCCAACGCAAGAGGTTGGTCTCAAATATTAGATAGGATGAAATCATGAAAAAAGTACTCGCATTTTCGGGAAGTAATCATAGCCAATCAATTCATAATACTCTGATTCGCGCGTTAGCAGCTTGTGCTGCTCGAACAGAAGTGACTATTTTGGATTTGACTGATTTTGATTTACCAATGTATAGCATTGATGTGGAGTCAAAGGGTATCCCTACTGATGCAATAAGGCTGAGACAAGTACTAGTTGAGCACGATGCTTTGATTATCGCCTCACCGGAACACAACGGATCTATGCCTGCATTCTTAAAAAATGTGATTGACTGGCTTTCACGTGTTGCTGAACCAAGTAAGCCCTTTTTTGGTAGCGATAAGAAGCCCGTTCTTTTAGTCAGTACCTCTCCTGGACCAAATGGTGGTGCAACCAATCTCAAAACGATGGCAGAGTTAATGCCATGGTGGGGGGGTGATGTTAAAGGTTCATATAGTTTAGGGAGTTATCAAGAGAAAAGTCATGAGGGTGAGTTTGACCAGAAAACAAAAATAGAGCTGAAAGCTCTGATGTCTTCCTTTGAATATTCACTGTAGGAGTATAAATATGAAAGTAGATATTGGAATAAATGAACAGGATCGAGTTGTGATTGTAGAAGCGCTTAAACGCCTTCTAGCAGACTCATACACCTTATATTTGCAAACACATAATTTTCATTGGAATGTTACTGGCCCCCAATTTCGCGAGCTACACCTTATGTTTGAAGAACAATACAACGCATTGGCAATCGCCGTCGATGATATTGCTGAGCGAATCCGAACACTGGATGAAGTTGCGCCTGGGACTTACAAAGCGTTCGCTAAACTGAGTTCAATTGCTGAAGTCGATGGCGTGCCTGCGGCGACGGGAATGGTATCTATTCTTATTCGTTCTCATGAAAAAGTAGTTAAGACTTGCAGAGACGTGCTGAGATTGGCTCAAGATGGGGATGATGAATCTTCTGCATCATTGGTCTCTGATCGAATGCGAGAGCATGAAAAAGCGGCATGGATGTTACGTTCAATGTTGTGAGTCAAATTTATCACTGTATACCTCAACAATGTAACGTTGAGTAAAAGTTCACGTTACATTAGTCTCTGTTTCAAGTACTTAGGAGTAACGAATGGCTGTATTAGAAAAAGGGATATGGTATCCCAATAAAGAAGCAAATAACTTGTCTAATGAGGACAGCTTCGAACTGCCGAAAGCCGCTGAGCAAGGGCGATATCACTTGTATATGTCGTTTGCTTGCCCTTTTGCTCATAGACCTTATCTAGTGATCAACTATTTGGGGTTGAATAATGCAATCACTGTTTCTTCTGTTGCAGCAAAACGATATTCCGACGGATGGTTATTTGACGACTTCAACGCGGATCCTTTGTATAGTTCTCAAAATCTGGTAGAACTTTACCAACGAGCAAATCCAAATTACACAGGAAGAGTGACAGTACCTGTACTTTGGGATAAACAAGAGCATACCATTGTAGGTAATGACTCCTCTTCGATAGCGATGGAGTTAGCTACCAAATGGTTACCTTTAGCTAAGAACAAAGTTGAATTGGTTCCAAATAGTCTGCGAGAAGAAATAGAGAAGCTCAACGAGTGGTTGCATCTTAATGTGAATCGAAAAGTCTACCACGTTGGTTTTGCCACAGTTCAAGCAGAATATGACCAAGCCAGTGACACCTTGTTTGATGCTATGGGGAAGCTTGACAGGAGACTAAATCAAACTTGTTATCTAAATGGTTCGAATATTACTCTATCGGATCTATTTTTATTGCCAACACTTGTCAGGTTTGAAGCGGTTTATGAAGTTCATTTTAAGGCTAATAAAGAGCCGCTAAAAAATTTCGAGAACTTATACCGCTATATGTTGGATTTACTCAGTGAAGAGAGCATCAGAAAAACGATTGATATCGAATACATGAAGCAGCATTACTACTTCTCGCACAAGCACATTAACCCACATGGAATCGTTCCAGCAGGGCCTGACATCAGTTGGTGAACCAGTAATATTTTCAACCTTGGAGAAAAGTAATGAGCAAAAAGATTAGAGTCGATTTTTTTCACGATGTCATTTGTGGGTGGTGTTATGTTTTGTCAGCTAGACTACGCCAACTTGCAGAAGAGTTTAATTTAGATATCCATCATCATGCATTTGCTTTGTCAGCCACACGGGAAGAAATGATTGGCAAGTTTGGTTCAATGAAGCAAGCAAAGCAAATCATTTTGGGGCACTGGGAGCAATGTGCGCGTGCCGACGATAACAAGCGCGTTAACGTCGAAGGGATGCGTCAGCAGAAGTTTGAATACCCATTTTCAACGCCAGGTTTGGTGGCATGTAAGGCCGCCGAACAACAGGGAGGAGCCAGTGCTTACTGGAACTATTTTGATGCTGTAACACATGCACATATGAGTGAAAACAGAAATATCGGTGATTTGGACGAGCTTATAGAAACTGCCGGTGAGGTTGGGCTAGATAAACCTCGTTTTCTTGATGACTTTGCTTCTTCTGAACGACAAACTGAGATACAACGCGATAGGAAGTTAGCTCAAGAATATGGCATTACTTCTACGCCAACGCTGATTATCAATAAAAGGTGGGTTGTTCCGGGGGCTCTCGATATCAATGCACTACGTGAAACACTAAAAGAGATAGCAACCAAGGTTTGACTTCCACTGAAAGTCTTGTTAGCTATTTACACTGCTTTTTTGCCAGCTGGATTGCTGGCTCTTTTATTTTCGCATGAATTATCCTGATCCATGCCACCCACACTAGAAAAAGGCCCGAGGTCACTTCTGTCCAAAAAACAAGTTTACTCGACAGTTTGCTTTTCGCTAATAGCCGAACTTCGCAAATTTCTAGAATTAAGTTATGGTTAGATAATAACAGCTCTTATATTTTGGGAGTTTAATATGGCTAAAACAATAAAAACTAGCAGCACCATTGATAAATCGGAGAGTTTCGATTATGAAAATGTAAAAGCTGCATTAGATGGTCGGCTGTCCGTAGATGATCTTAGAGCAGCTGAACAAGGTGTATTTATGAATAATTTTGACGAAGCTATAAACTCTAATTTAGAACAGGATTTTTCTAAGCATTTTGAAAAACTGAGCAGTAACGAAAAACTTTATGGCTTAGATGATAAGGATAAAATTATCTGTGAAACAAGAAATAGATCAAGTATGAATAAACACAAATAGCTCATACCTTAATTAAAGTTGAATAAAAAGACCCCAGCGTTTGCTGGGGTCTTTTTATTTAGCCTCTGCCTTTTCGGCAGTTAAAAGTCACAAGTTGTGCTTGTTTACTTCCTGGCCTAATTTCAGCTGCCTATTCGGCAGAAGATACACGTGTAGGAACTACACGACTATTTTCTAAATTTTCAGCTGCCTACTCGGCAGTTCACAAAAAGGCTCACAACTTCCCGCTTTGCTGTACATTTTCAGCTACCTACTCGGCAGCTCACTATAAAAAGTAGTTTAAATTTTTATAAATAACAAACTGTTAAGTGATTTTTATATTTTTACACTTTACTTTTACCTAATCGTATAACTTATTAAAAGCATTATTAATATTCGATTGCTACTTTTAAAAGGTATTCAATGAAGGAACCGTGCCTTGAAATGTTTGATTTGTAGCAAAAACCATCATTATTAACATTAATTTCTATGAAATTTATACTTTCAGTATTTGTATAAGAAATAAAACGCTGTCGGTTGGCTTTACTTTATAAAAACATTAAGTGAAAAGAGTTATTCTGATACAAAATTTAAGTAAAACTCACTTAAAATACATGGATTAATATTTGAAGAATTATAAGCACCCAAATGAGGAGTTTGGGTGGCAGTCTTACCAGCCACATCTCGGCACACACGTCACAAACTGTGGCTGCTCCCTTCCGGGCCTGACCAGGTTCGCCTGCTAGTGTTGCGAGAGGACCAATAAGACTACCATTGAGGGCCTTGGTTGGCGCGATTGAGATTATCTCTACTTTTGCTCTGTTATTCAAGGGATAATCAAAAAAGAAAGTGCGATTGCATACTTCATATACAATCGCAGTCTATTTGGGTGTTAAAGCGATTATTAATTGCTCTCTAACTCAGCTTTTATGTTACGTAGTGCCGCTTTTACTTTTTTCATGTTCTCTGGGCCCATGCGTAAAAGTTGCTTTTGCGCAGCGGGTAATTGCTCCCATTCTGAAAACGCATACTGATAGGTCACTGAATCACGCAATAATGGTAAGCTACCTTTTGGCTCAGGAGTATCAAGTAACAGGTCAATGGCATCTTCAAGTGTTTGAGTAAACTCATCATCACCATAACCAATCTCAGTGTATGCGCTGTTGATCAGCGGTTTATACTCTTCGTATAAACGCACAGTTTGAGCTGCACTCATACTTGTGAGTATTTTTACATACGGGGTATAGCGTTCATAGCTATTAGGGTCAATTGTTAAAATATCCCCTTCGTTTACGCTAAAACCCTCTTCTAATTTTGCAACTGGGGTATGCTTGGTAGCCACTTTGCCTTTTGCTAAATTATCAATAAATACCACGCCACGACGAATAACATCATCATTTAACACTAAGCTCATCGCTACATCCCCCAAATATTCATCTAATTTTGCGATGACTACAGGATCGCTGTCGTTTAACGCTGGTAAAGGCACAACTTCAGCTTCAGGCTCAACTTCTGGGCGCTGAGCTGGAACGGCTAATTCGGCAGGTTTTTCAGGCTTAACAGAGGGCGCACCTACCACAGGGTCGTTCTCAGGTTTTAGCTCCATAATAGGTTGTTCTTTTACTGGTTCTTCAACCTGCATAACTGTTTTTGGAGCTTCACTTGGTTTTAATAAAGCAAACGCAGCGGCAATAATGATGATTAATAAAATAACCCCAGCAAAGATAAGGTTGTTATTCGGCGGACGTTTTTGAACGTCTGATCCTGATGGTTTATCTGACATACGAACTCCATAAATATAAAAATGCGATACTGTTTAGAGTACTCTAAACAGGTTTAATTCATAACTTACACTAATATTTATTAATGTAGCTAATGTATCCTTTGATTCTTCTAGCTTAAAGACTTACAGTGAATAAATAAAGTAAAGACAGTGAACAGTTTAAATACGTAATATGAAAATTAAGCAAGTCGATCCTAGTAAACCAAAAGTGGCTTTATTACTTACCGGTGGTGGTGCCCGAGCGGCTTACCAAGTGGGCGTGTTAAAAGCATTAGCGCAAAGTATGCCCAGAACTGCCCCACTGCCCTTTAGAGTGATAAATGGAACCTCTGCTGGCGCAATTAATTCTGCGGCGTTAGCGTGTTACGCTTCATGTATGCATTTAGCCGTTAGAAAGCTAGAAACAGTATGGAAAAACTTTTCCACCTCTATGGTATACAAAAGTGACTTTCTGAGTGTATTTGGCCATATTACTCGTAATATTTTAACTAGTTTTCAGTCTGAGCATATAAACCATCCACCAGCGAGTTTGTTAAATAATCGGCCACTTAGAAAACTATTAAACGATATTCTTGATTTACATCGAATTGAACGTAACTTACATCGTGACTATTTAGAGGCGCTGTCGATTACAGCATCTAGTTATACTACTGGTGATTCTGTTGCTTTTTTTCAGTCAAATACACAGCATTCTTGGCAACGAGCAAAGCGCGAGGGTCGCGCTACGCGTATCAATGTTGAGCATTTAATGGCCTCTAGTGCTATTCCTATGGTGTTCCCTAGTGTAAATATTTATAACCACTATTTTGGTGATGGTTCAATACATCAACTTTCACCTTTAAGCCCGTCTATTCACTTAGGGGCAAACAAAATATTTATTATTGGTGTTGAGCAACCCAAGGAACCTCATCCTCCAGGTTACTCTGCGCATTTTCCAGGGCTTTCTGCGGTAGCAGGTCACTTACTCGACAGTGTATTTACCGACACCATGCAGTCTGATTTAGAACGCTTAGATAGAGTAAACCGTACACTGGGGTTATTACCAAATAAGCAAAAGCATCAAGAGTTAAAACAAATAGACAGCTTTATCATTAACCCCTCGCAAAACTTTAATGCAATTGCAGCGCAATACTATGACGATATGCCTTGGGCAATTAAAGTGTTACTGCGTATGATAGGTGTAAAAAAACGCTCTCAGTCGAGTTTAACCAGTTATTTATTATTTGAAAAACGCTACACCCAGCACTTAATTCAAATTGGATACGAAGATGGTATGAAGCAACTGCCCGAGATGAGAAAGTTTTTAGAGCTAGACTAAGAAGCCACTCTTACTCAATGCCATCAAGTAAGTAATGCTCAACATGCTCTACTCGCCTAGGTTTACCTTGCAATACTAAAATATCATTTGCGTATAATATGGTATGCTCCTGTGGCATCTCTATCTCCTCGCCTTCACGTCGAAGCGCCTTAATTAGCACCTTTCTTTTAGCTAAATTAAGCTCACTAATAGCCTTGTTTACCGCAAATGCTTTATCCGGCAAGGCAATGACATGTAAGTACTCTAAGCGTTCGGGCAAATTGGTATCGCTTTCGATGTTTTCGCCTGCAAAAAAGCTTTGTAATAGCTTATAGCGGTTACGCCTCTCACTACTAACGCGGCGAATTATTCGGCTCATTGGTACACCCGACATAGACAACACATGTGAGACCAGCATTAAGCTTGCCTCTAATGCCTCAGGAACAACCTCAGTGACGCCTAAATCTTTTAAACGCTCTAGTTGGCTGTCATCACGGGTTCTTATGAGTATTTTTACCCTAGGAGCAACCTGCTTTATAGCATCAATCACTATTTGAGTTTGTTGAAATTCCGTAAAAGTAATAATCACTAAACGTGCTCGCTCTATCCCTGCACACTTTAAAATATCTTTTTGCTCAACGTGACCAAACAATAATGGTTCACCCGCCGCTTTTCCTTCTTGTACTAATATGGGGTCGCTTTCAATGGCCACATAATCAATAGCCTCTGGCGATAAAAAGCGGGCAATAGTTTGCCCTACCCGAGAAAATCCACATATAACTACATGATTATTATAAAGCGTACTGCTTTGTGGCTCATCTTCATAGGCAAACTTAGCGCGTTCTAACATACCCAGTCGCTTTAAAATAAAGGGAGTTTTATCGATTAAATACGGGGTGAGTGCCATAGAAATTACACCCATGGCAATTAAAAATGATACTTGCTCCGCACTCAGTAAGTCATGCTGTGCTGCAAGTGCGATTAACACAAAACCAAACTCTCCCATTTGCCATAACATAATAGCGCAGGCTAATGCGTCCTGTTTTCGCTCTCCCATAAATAAAGACGACACGGTTACTACGGCGATTTTTAAGATTAGAATTCCTAGTAAGGCAACAACAATAATCCCTGCATGATTAACAACAAAGCTGATATCTAGCTGCATACCTACGGTGACAAAAAATAAACCCATTAAAATATCACGAAACGGGCGAATATCCGCTTCTAGCTGATGGCGGTAATGGCTTTCACCAAGCATCATACCCGCTAAAAATGCCCCTAATGCCATTGATAAGCCAAATGAATAAGTAAGTAAACCCGCAAACAAAGCAACTAATAGAGTCGTTAACACAAATAGTTCATCACTTTTTGCTAATGCCACTTCATTAAAAACTTTAGGTAAAACCCATTTTCCAATAGCCCATAACAAAAGGCATACAAACGCCCCTTTAGAAAGTGCAAACAATAATGCCCAGCCAATATCATTAGAATCACTGCTGGCAAATAATGGTAAAATAATCAGTAATGGTACAACGGCAATGTCTTGAAATAGTAAAACGCCGATTGCTAATTGCCCTCGGCGTTTATTTAAATCGCCGCTCTCTTTTAATAATTTAGCAACTACCGCAGTAGAGGAAAGCATAATAATAATGCCCATGGTAAAACTGGTTAATAAATTAAAATTTAATAAGTACAGAATCACAATCAGCAAAATACTACTAACAAATACTTGCAACGACCCTAAACCAAATACAATGTTACGCATTGCCATTAGGTGCGATACTGAAAACTCCAAACCTAAGCTAAATAGCAAAAATACAATACCTAGCTCTGCAATAAAGTCTATTTCATGGCTTTGTGTCATCCAGCCGACACCATGACCACCCGCGAATAAACCCACAGCCAAGTATGCCAATACAGGGGGAAGCCCTATGCGCTTAAATATCCATACAAATAAAACCGCAGCGACTAAAAGTCCAAAAATCTGAGCATTAATACTTTGCAACGCAAACCTTAAAACAATCTATGGAGTGTGACTTAACTATAGCAACCGCATAACTTTCAGCCAGAATAAAAATATGGCACGCAATCTGCTTATTTATAAAAAGTAATACTATAGGGGGAATAAATAGTGGAAAACGTTCATATTTTGACACAACGTATCTCTGGACGCGGTGAATTTTTGCCGTTCTCAGCGGAGCAATACAATAGCAATACACCAACAGCACTACATGAGCTGGCGGCCAAACTGCAAACTAGCCTAGTGCTGGAAGATATTTTAGGTACATTTGCAAGCTTTGCAAAACAACTGCTTAATTTTTCTGGGGTGCACTTTCAATCAGCTCATATTGATGTAAAAACACCTAATAGTGATGTTGAAAACCCAGCCTACTCATTTGATCTAAAAGTGGAAAATGAGCATTTAGGCACACTCACTTATTACACCAAATATCCGCTTAGTGCGGCTATTGAAAAAAAGCTGCAGCACTTTCACAGCGTATTAATATATCCACTGCGAAATGCAATAATGTACAGCCGTGTATTAAAGCTAGCAACTAAAGACTCTTTAACGGGGTTAAACAACCGTAGTCAATTTAATGACATGTTACAACAAAAGCTTGAAAGTCATAGACGTAACGGCCATCCATTTAGTTTAATGCTGCTTGATTTAGATAATTTTAAACAAGTAAATGATAACTATGGTCATAAAATTGGCGATGACGTTTTAATAGAATTTGCCACAGTTTTATCTAGTAGTATTAGAGGCACAGATTCGGTATTTCGTTTTGGCGGCGATGAGTTTTCAATACTAATTGAGGACCCCGCTTTTACCACCAATAAAGTGATTGCTGAACGTATTATGCGTTTAGTAAGAAACTCACCGATTATGTCTAAATACAATGTAACAACCAGTATTGGTTTTACCCTAACTAACAGTGATGATTGCCAAAATGAGATATTTTCTCGTGCGGATAAGGGCTTATATAAAGCAAAGGCATCTGGGCGAAACTGCGCAAAAGCTTACTAAGCAATAAAAGAGCAAAATATTAGAAAAGCTCAGCCTCCCCCGCTGGGCTTTTTTACGCTACTTTTTTAATATAAAGTATTTGTAAATTAGTAGCATGACGCAAAAGCCAAAAAAGAAGCCACTGAGTAAATTAAGTAGTGCGGCAATTGTTGCAAGCGGTGTAAAAAGCACCAACAGTAAAGGCGTACTCACTCCTAAAATGAAAAACACGCCCCCTTTACCCAACCAGTAGGCAAGTAAAATGGCGGCACATACCATGCCACCCAATACAGCGTAGCCGAGGGTAGTAATACTAAGGGTTAAAAATACATTCGCTAAAACCGCAATCAATAGCGTAATTAATATGCCAATGGGTGCCTTATTGATAAGCGACAGCCCAACATGAGCTTGTTGACTCATAATTTATACTCCCAAATTACACCATGTTCATCTTTATGGTTATCACTAACAAAATAACCAACCACTTGCACTAGCTCATCGTTGTAAAAAATTAATGGAATATCAGCACGTAGCCAAGGCGCTACCTTTGCATCTTTAAACCAATGTTTAAGCGTATTACTACCTGGTTTTTTGAGTGGTTTAATACGCGCACTATTGCAGTTAAAGCGCACACTAACTTGTTCATCCGTTTTAGGGGCTCGTATACCCACTCCTTGCTGACATGATAATTTTTTTCCGTCACTCAAAACCAGCTCATTACTTATTACCTGCTCAATATTAACGGCTAATGGCTTTGGTTGCACAAAATAAAGTAAACCTTGATGGCGACGTATTTGCCCATCACTTAGCTCAATTTTTATTTGTGCATCAGCTTGTGCATGAATGGCTTGGCTCATTATTTGTGTTAATTGCTTTTGTGAGGGCATAGTGTGGCTAAATAATGCCAGCCACGCGCGTAATACATTAGCAATGCGAATAGCGCTGTAATGAGCCATATTTTGTATATTAAGCGCCTGATGTTGGTTAAGACACTGTGCGAGATCTTGCTGGGTATATTCATCAAGCAGTGCTTGCTGCTGCTGTAATAATTCAATACTTCGTGCTGTACACTGCTCAAACCCAGTAAAACGCTCTGCCAACTTAGGCACTATTTGCTGGCGCAAAAAATTACGATCAAAGCGTTCATTGGCGTTGGATTCATCGGTAATATGGCTAATATTAAATTGCTGGGCAAACGCTTCTATCTCGCTGCGTTTTACCGCCAATAATGGCCTATAGCACTCACGGCCACTTTCAAGCACGCGAGTTTGCTGCATAGCGCCGAGCCCTTTTAAGCCTGAGCCGCGCTTTAAACGAAGTAAAAATGTCTCTACTTGGTCGTTTAAATGCTGGCCTAACAAAATGACACTATCATTTGGGCTATATTCATCAAGCGCTTGATAACGAGCTTCGCGAGCCTGCGCTTCAATACTGATGCGCGATTGCTGCTTAATTATGACGTGTGCCGCTTTAAAATAAATTGAAAGTTGCTCACAACGTGCTTGGCAAAATTGCTGCCAGTGATGGGAGTTATCACTTAAGCCATGATTTACATAAATTGCACTTAAATTTAATTGTGGCCACTGCTCTTTTAACCCATGCATTATCTGCAACAACACCACCGAATCTACGCCACCAGATAAGGCCACAGTAAATGTGAATTGCCCGTTTTCTATATAGTGATTAAGGGCTTTTTGTACCTGCAGATAAATTTGTGATGTGTTCATTATTATAACCAATGAGTGAATTGCTAATAACCCCAATAAGAAAGGCTCTACGTTACGTTATTTTAAAACAAAAAAAGCCGCATAGGCGGCTTTTTTCTATATTTAGCTACATTTAGCTACATTTAGCTATGTTTAGCAATAACCAAACGACATTAAACGCTTGTAACGTTGGTCAAGCATTTCTTCAAGCGATAACGCTTGTAAATCTGCTAAATCGCGCTTAAGGCGAACTTTTAAATTGCGTGCCATGGCATCATAATTACGGTGTGCACCACCTAGCGGCTCATCAACTAGGTTGTTGATTAAATCTAGCTCTTTAACACGCTCGGCTGTTACACCCATTGCTTCTGCTGCAAGTGGCGCTTTATCAGCACTTTTCCATAAAATAGAGGCACAGCCTTCTGGTGAAATAACTGAGTAAGTGCTGTATTGCAGCATGTTTACTCTGTCGCCTACACCAATCGCTAATGCACCACCTGAACCACCTTCACCAATAACAGTACAAATTGTAGGTACTTTTAGTGCGGCCATTACTTTTAGGTTACGTGCAATTGCTTCAGACTGACCACGCTCTTCTGCGCCAACACCTGGGTATGCACCTGGGGTGTCGATAAATGTCATGATTGGCATTTTAAAACGCTCAGCCATTTCCATTAAGCGCAATGCTTTACGGTAGCCTTCTGGTTTTGGCATGCCAAAATTACGTTTAATTTTTTCAGCAGTACCACGGCCCTTTTGCTGACCGATCACCATAACAGGTTCACCATCTAAACGAGCAACGCCGCCTAAAATTGCAGGGTCGTTAGCAAACGTACGATCACCCGCAAACTCGTCAAATTCCGTAAAAATACGCTCGATATAATCTCGAGTATAAGGACGCAGCGGATGACGTGCTAGCTGTGATACTTGCCAAGCACCAAGTTCAGAGAAAATTTTCTCCTTCATTTGTGCGCTCTTTTCTTTAAGTTTGCTGACTTCCTCTTCTAATCCAAGGTCTAATTCGCCAGCGCGGCTTACATTTTGTAATTCTTCAATTTTTGCTTCTAATTCTGCGATTGGAAGCTCAAAATCAAGATAATTGAGGCTCATGCTCTAAACTACCTAATTAGTTAAATTCTAGTTCTACATTTTGCGCTGCCATCAGCGATAACTTATGAATTAAGTCGTCACTTGGCGTAACACACCATTCGATCCCTAGGGTTAATTGCACCAACGCATCGGGGCGTTGATAATATACCTTGATCGGACACGTTCCCATTTTGTATGGTTCGAGTACTTTTTGTAATTTATCGAAGAAACCAGCCTCGATCTGCACCATATTCAGCGTCATCTTAATCGCTTTTATACGCTTTTCACGCGCCTGAGCAATGGTGTTTATTTCTCTGGCGGTCATTGTAATACCACCAGAGAAGTTATCAAAGCTGACCTGTCCGGATATCACCAAAATATTATTGATTTGCAACATATCTTGGTACATTTCAAACTGTTCTGGAAACAAGCGTACATCAATTCGGGCGCTTTTGTCATCTAAAGTTATCAAGCCCCAGCGATTTCCTTTTTTATTAATTAAGGTTCTCGCGGCAATCACCAAGCCCGCCCCAGTTGAGACTACATCACGGTTAGTGGGCTGCAAATCAATGAGTCGGCCACTAGTATAATGGCCAAGCTCTCGTCGATACTGGTTTATAGGATGGCCAGTTAAATAAAGGCCTAAGGTATCTTTTTCACCATCAAGCCACTGATTATCTGTAAGTGGTGTGGCTTTAAAAAACGCTTGTTCTACTTCGTCAGGCTCTGTGGCCAGTAAACCAAACAAGTCACTTTGCCCTAACAGCTCAGCTTTGTTGTGTTGATCGGCTGCGCGCATTGCATCTTTTAAACTTGCCAGCAGCGTTGCTCGCCCAGGTTGGCTTTTTTCTGGTCCTAGCTGATCTAATGCACCTGCATAAATTAATTTTTCGGTGACACGTTTATTTAAGCGCTTTAAATCAACACGCGCACAAAAATCAAATAAATCCTTAAATGGGCCGCCTTTCGCTCGCGCTTCTAATATGGCATCAACGGGGGCTTCACCCACGCCTTTAATTGCTCCTATACCGTAAACAACTTCACCTTGAAGATTAACAGTAAACTTGTATTCACCGGCGTTTACATCGGGCGGTAACAAAGTGAGTTTCATGTTTTCACACTCATCCACCAGCGTTACTATTTTGTCGGTGTTATCCATATCGGCCGACATTACCGCAGCCATAAACTCGGCCGGATAATGGGTTTTCATCCACAGCGTTTGATACGATACCAATGCATAAGCTGCTGAGTGAGATTTGTTAAAACCATAACCCGCGAACTTTTCAACCAAGTCGAATATTTTTATCGCAAGCTCGCCATCTATTCCATTATTACGCGCGCCCTCTTCAAAGGTTGAGCGCTGTTTTGCCATTTCTTCGGGCTTTTTCTTACCCATGGCACGACGTAACATATCGGCGCCGCCTAGTGTATAACCGGCCAGCACCTGCGCTATTTGCATAACTTGTTCTTGATACAAAATAATGCCGTAAGTCGGCTCAAGAATCGGCTTTAAACTTTCGTGTTGATATTGCGCATCGGGGTATGAAATCTCTTCTCTGCCGAGCTTTCGGTCGATGAAGTTATCTACCATGCCTGATTGCAGTGGACCTGGACGGAACAAAGCAACAAGGGCTATCATATCTTCGAAGCAATCGGGCTTTAATCGGCGAACTAGGTCTTTCATGCCGCGTGATTCTAGCTGGAATACGGCGGTGGTTTCAGCGCGCAGCAGTAGTTCTATACTTTTTTTATCATCCAGTGGAATGGTGTTGATATCAACCGGCTGTTTGCCTTCACGCTTTAAGCGTTCATTGGTCATATCCACTGCCCACTGCAAGATGGTCAGCGTACGTAAGCCTAAAAAGTCAAACTTAACCAAACCGGCGGTTTCTACATCGTTTTTATCAAACTGAGTAACCGGAAACTTGCCTTCATCATCACAATAGAGCGCAGCAAAATCGGTAATCGTGGTCGGCGATATTACAACCCCCCCTGCGTGTTTACCGGCATTACGGGTACAACCCTCGAGAATACGACACATGTCGATTAAGTCTTTAACTTCTTCATCGCCGTCGTAGGCTTCTTGCAAACGAGGTTCAACTTCAAACGCTTTGGCCAAGGTCATTCCCGGATCGCCCGGAATAAGCTTAGAAATACGATCAACAAATCCATAAGGATGACCAAGTACCCGGCCTACATCGCGTATAACCGCTTTGGCCGCCATAGTACCAAAGGTAATAATTTGCGATACCGCATCACGGCCATACAAGGCCGATACGTGATCAATTACTTCATCACGTCTATCCATACAAAAATCGACGTCAAAGTCGGGCATAGAAACACGTTCTGGATTCAAGAAGCGCTCGAAGAGTAAATCGAACTCTAGTGGATCAAGGTCGGTAATTTTAAGCGCATAAGCTACTAAGGAGCCCGCACCTGAACCACGCCCTGGACCTACAGGAATATTGTTATCTTTACTCCATTGAATAAATTCCATTACGATCAAGAAGTAGCCTGGGAATCCCATTTGGTTAATTACATCGAGCTCTATCTTTAAACGCTCATCGTATTCGCCGCGTTTTTCTTGGCGTTCTTGTTCATTAGGGAATAAAAACTGCAGTCGTTCTTCAAGTCCGTCTTGTGAGACTTTAACCAAAAACTCATCAATTTTTAGTGAGCCTGTGGGATAATCTGGTAGGAAATACTCACCTAATTGAACGGTTACATTACAGCGCTTTGCGATTTCTACGGTATTTTGTAACGCCTCTGGAATATCACTAAATAGCTCTGCCATTTGCTCTGGCGTTTTTAGGTATTGCTCTTGTGAAAAACGCTTTGGTCGGCGTTTATCATCTAGGGTATAACCATCAAAAATAGCCACCCGAATTTCATGGGCTTCAAAGTTTTCTGGCTTTAAAAAAACCACTTCATTGGTAGCCACTACAGGCAGTTGCTCTGTGGTTGCAAGCTCCACTGCCATATGCAAATAATTTTCTTCTTGAGCACGGTTGGTACGAATAAGCTCAATATAATAATGATCGCTAAAGTGCTGCTTATAAAAGCTTACCACCGACTCAACAATAGCGGGGTTGCCTTTTATTAATGCTTTTCCTAAATCGCCATCTTTAGCACCCGAGAGTATGATGAGCCCCTCTTTTAAATCAACTAACCATTCACGGTCAATCACTGGGCGATGAAACACATGACCACGTTGGTAGGCTTTAGAAATCAATAAAGTAATATTTTTATAGCCAGTGTTATCTTTAGCTAATAACGTTATCCGGCTTGGTTCATCAGGAAACTCAGGACTACGTACCCAAAAATCAGCACCAACAAGTGGCTTGATACCTGCGTTATGCGCTGCGCCATAAAAACGCACTAAACCACAAAAGTTCATTTGATCGGTAATTGCCAGCGCTGGCATTTCAAGCTCTTGTGCTTTAGCGACTATTGGTTTGGTTTTTGCCAAACCATCAACCATCGAAAAGTCTGAGTGCACTCGTAAGTGAACAAAATCAGGAGCTGGCATAATTACTCCTTACCCGAAAGCGCAAGCACACGCTGCACCGGTTTAAAGCTCTTACGATGCTCATCTATAGCGCCGTATTGCTCAAGCGCTGCAAAGTGTGCTTTGGTCGGATACCCCTTATGCCCTGCAAACCCATATTGTGGATAGCGCGCATCAAGTTCAATCATTTCAT
Organism: Pseudoalteromonas sp. Scap03; assembly: GCF_013393115.1. Classification (GTDB taxonomy): domain Bacteria; phylum Pseudomonadota; class Gammaproteobacteria; order Enterobacterales; family Alteromonadaceae; genus Pseudoalteromonas. The sequence goes on from NZ_VDEU01000001.1 coordinate 3,090,220, forward strand.
CATCACGAGCCACTTTTGCTAAAATAGATGCGGCTGATATTTCAGCGACTAAGCTATCACCTTTAACCACCGCTTGGGCGGGCATAGCTAATTTAGGCAGGCGGTTACCATCTACAAACACAAATTCAGGCACGGTGCTAAGTGCTTCCACTGCGCGGCTCATAGCAAGCATAGTGGCTTGTAATATATTTAGCTCATCTATTTCACTGGGGCTACAACGGCCAATGGCGTAACACAGTGCTTTTTCTTTTATTTCAGTGGCTAATAATTGACGTTTTTTATCCGTTAATTTTTTAGAATCGGCCAAGCCTGCGATTGGCTTAGCGGGATTTAAAATAACAGCGGCAGTAACCACGTCGCCCACCAGCGGTCCACGACCCACTTCATCTACACCGGCAATTAGGGTTACATTAGGTCGTTCAATTTGCATTTATTAACTCCGCCACTGCATTTGCAGCTTGTTTACTTGCATCTAATCTAATTTTTTCATGTATGGCTAAAAAGCGGGCTTTTAATTCTTTATTGTCACTATTTAGCATAGGGGTAAGTGCTGCTGTTAAATTAGCGACATTACACTCGCTTTGCAAAAACTCTGGCACTAATTCTTCGTCTGCCAATAAATTAGGTAACGAAAAATATTTAATATTAAAGGTAAATAAGATTTTAAAAATCCAATAACTCATGGGTTTAATTTTATAACCAACCACCATTGGTTTTTTATATAACATGCCCTCAAGCGTTGCCGTACCTGATGCCAGTAATATGGCATCAGCGGCTTGCATGGCTAAATTTGATTGGCCGTCTAGTAAGTTAACATTAAGTGAGGGCGCTGTGGCATTTAAAATAGCAATAAACTGCGCTTTGCGCTTTTCGTTCACCAGTGGCACAACGACTTTAAGCGCTGGGTTCTGTGCTTGCAACTGAGCCGCTGTTTTTATGTAAGTTTCACTTAACAAGCCCACTTCTGAGCCCCGGCTCCCGGGTAATAACGCTAACACCTTGTCATCAGCACTTAAGCCTAATTGGCTGCGGGCTTGGCTATCATCGTGCTCAAGTGCAATGTCGTCGGCTAATGTGTGGCCTACAAAAGTACACGGTACTTGGTGCTTGTCGTAAAATTCTTTTTCAAAAGGTAATAAAGCCAATACTAAGTTAGTGGCTGCACTTATGGTGTGAATGCGTTTTTCACGCCACGCCCATACTGAAGGGCTAACGTATTGCACAGTTTTAATACCCGCATCTTTTAACGGTTTTTCTACACGTAAATTAAAATCGGGCGCGTCAATGCCTATAAACACATCAGGAGGATTATCAATAAAATGCTGCACAAGTTGTTTGCGAATTTTTAGCAAGCGCGGTAAACGGCCAAGGACTTCAACCAACCCCATAACCGACAGTTCATCCATATCAAACAGCGTTTTGCAGCCTTGTGCTTGCATTTTAGGACCTGCAATACCTTCAAAGATTGCATCAGGAAAATGCGCTTTAAGCGCTTTTATGAGCCCTTCACCTAAAATATCGCCCGACAGTTCACCTGCCACAATACCAATTCGTAGTTGTTTTTTATCTTTTTTCATTTGCTATTTTTTCACAAGTAAACCCGGCGTTCATATCGATTAGTTTACCGTGTTTTAAGGCCAGGTTAAACGCTTAAAACGCACCACTTTTTTCTAGCTTACTCTTAATTGATGATTGCGTATTTTATAGACTGATGTAATGTCATAGTATATTAAAGTTTTCTAATATACATATTGACAAAAATTGTACAAACGCCAATAATGATGCAAACTTTCAGAAATTACTGAAAGTTTATTAAAAAACATTAACAATTGCTTTGTGCTGTCACTGCATCACAACCAAAGGAGCCAAAAATGATAGATGAAACCTTTGTGGATCTATCGCGATTACAGTTTGCTGTCACCGCTCTATTTCATTTTTTATTTGTGCCGTTAACAATCGGTATGACCTGGATTTTAGTTATTATGGAATCGGTTTATGTTATGACCGGTCGCGAGATTTATCGTGATATGACTAAGTTTTGGGGCAAGTTATTTGGTATTAACTTTGCTATTGGTGTGGCTACCGGCCTCACCATGGAATTTGAGTTTGGTACTAACTGGTCGTATTACTCTCATTATGTGGGTGATGTATTTGGTGCACCACTAGCTATTGAAGGCTTAATGGCCTTCTTTTTAGAGTCAACCTTTGTGGGGATGTTCTTTTTAGGTTGGGACAGGCTCTCTAAACGCCAGCATTTAGGGGTAACATTTTTAATGGCGCTGGGCACAAATATGTCTGCGCTATGGATTTTAGTTGCTAATGCGTGGATGCAAAACCCAGTCGGGGCAGAGTTTAACTATCAAACCATGCGTATGGAAATGACTAGTTTTGCAGAGCTAGTATTTAACCCTGTAGCGCAAGTTAAGTTTATTCATACTGTGTCTGCAGGTTATGTTGCGGCGTCTATGTTTGTGCTTGGGATTAGTAGCTGGTACATATTAAAAGGACGTGATTTGGCATTTGCTAAACGTTCGTTCTCGGTGGCATCAGGCTTTGGTTTAGCCTCTATTTTATGTGTTATTTTACTCGGTGATGAATCTGGCTACGAAGTCGGTGAAGTACAAAAAGTAAAACTCGCGACCATTGAAGCTGAATGGCATACCGAAGAAGCCCCCGCAGCTTTTACCATGCTTGGTATTCCTGACTCTGAAGAGCAAGTAACTCATGCTGCGGTTAAAATTCCTTACGCATTAGGTATTATTGCAACGCGCTCACTTGATGAACAAGTGATTGGTATTTCAGATCTTGAGAAAAAACACGAGAAGCGTATTCGCAATGGCATGATTGCTTATGAATACCTAGAAAAACTTCGCGCAGGTGACGATACCCCTGCAAATATCGAAAAGTTTGATAACGTGAAAGATGATTTAGGCTATGGCCTATTACTGAAACGTTATACCCCTAACGTGGTAGATGCCAGTGAGGCACAAATACAACAAGCCGTTAAAGACTCCTTCCCTAAAGTGGGTCCTATGTTTTGGTCATTTAGGATTATGGTTGGCTGTGGTGTAATTATGCTTGGCGTGTTTATTCTCTCTTTTTATTACAACGCACATCGTATTATTGAACAAAAACGTTGGTTGTTGTGGGCGGCGGTATTGAGCATTCCTCTGCCTTGGATTGCTATTGAATTTGGTTGGATTGTGGCTGAATATGGCCGCCAGCCATGGGCTATTTCTGAAGTATTACCGACCTTTTTAGCAACGTCATCGCTGACGGTAAATGATATTTTAATTAGCTTGACCGGTTTTATTGTTTTCTATACTGGATTGGCGATTGTTGAAGCATGGTTAATGATTAAATTTATTAAGCAAGGCCCAAGCTCCCTTCATACCGGTAAGTACCATTTTGAATTACCTGATCACAGCACGGCTGCTAAAGGAGAACTATCATGATTTTTGATTATGAAACATTAAAAATGCTCTGGTGGTTAATTATTGGTGTGCTGTTAATTGGTTTTGCCATTACCGATGGTATGGACATGGGCGTTGCTATGTTACTGCGCTTTGTGGGCAAAACAGACAGTGAACGGCGTACCGTTATTAATACCATTGGTGCCCACTGGGATGGTAACCAAGTATGGTTTATTACTGCAGGCGGTGCCTTGTTTGCAGCGTGGCCTATGGTTTATGCGGCAGCGTTTTCTGGTTTTTACTTTGCCATGATGCTGGTGTTATTTGCATTATTTTTTAGGCCTCTTGGCTTTGATTATCGCTCTAAAGTTGACTCTAAACGCTGGCGTAATAACTGGGACTGGGGCTTATTCGCCGGCAGTGCCATACCTGCCCTAGTATTTGGTGTCGCGTTTGGTAACTTGTTTTTAGGCGTGCCGTTTCATATCGATAATTTATTAAGAGTCAGTTATCAAGGGTCGTTTTTTGCTTTACTTAATCCGTTTGCGCTCATTGCCGGCTTGGTTAGTATTACTATGTTAGTGGCACATGCGGGCATGTGGTTACAACTGCGAACCGCTGATCAAGTTGCTGAGCGCTCAGGACAATATGGTCGCTACTCATTACTTGCCTTTATAGTGTTATTTGCGGCAGCTGGTGTGTGGGTTGCCAACCTAACGGGCTATCAAATTGCCTCTATGGGTGACACCCAAGGCCATGCAGATCCACTGGCTAAAGTAGTTACCACTGCTCAAGGCGCATGGCTTAATAACTACAGTGAGCGTCCATGGACAATGACCTTCCCTATTTTGGCATTTGCGATGGCACTGTGTGCACTCCTGTTTTCTAAATTGAATAAGCCCGCTTTGGGATTATTAGCAACCAGTGTGATGTTAATTGGGGTGATTATGACTGCGGGCATATCGTTATTTCCGTTTATTATGCCTTCAAGCAATAACCCTGATATTAGCTTAACAATTTGGGATGCGGTATCGAGCCACAGAACACTCAATGTTATGTTTATTGCTGTGGTTATATTTGTGCCACTCATTTTAGCCTACACCACCTGGTGTTATGTGAAAATGTGGCGCAGAGTGACCGTTGATGAAATTGAAAATAACCCTCACGGCAGTTATTAAGGAGACTAAATTATGTGGTATTTCGCGTGGATTTTAGGTGTACTGCTTGCTTGTACCTTAGGCGTTATAAACGTGATGTGGTATGAATTTCATCAAAATAAAAACAGCATTGCTGATGATGAACAAGCCACCCATGATTTATTAAACGAGCATAATACAAATCACAATGACGACTAATCCCCGACCAAATCGCGCGCAGCAACAACCCCTGCGCGCTTTTTTAAAACAGCAGAGTAAACCGGCGGCAATGTGGTTAAAGCTAAGCATTGCACTTGGCACAGTTAATGCGATTTTAATGATTGCAGGAGCTTACTTACTCGCGCAAACCATTCATGAGGTGATGTTTGAAGGGCATAGTTTAGCCCAAGTAACCCACTATTTATGGCCTTTAGCGGGTATTATTTTACTGCGCGCCATTTTCTTAGCGTTAAGTGAGCGCTTGAGCGCATTTGCTACCCTTAAAATTAAATCGGCTATTCGCCAAACCTTACTCGATAAACTCACACAACTCGGCCCAAGTTATATAGAGCAACATGGCCAAGGTGCAACACTTAACACGCTGCACAATGGCGTAGAAGCACTGCATGACTACTATGCAAAGTACTTACCTGGGGTTGCCTACAGTGCGCTTATTCCTATTGCAATATTAGTGGTTATATTTCCGACCGATTACAAAGCAGGATTAATATTTTTATTAACTGCACCACTTATTCCATTTTTTATGATTTTAGTTGGCCACAAAGCCGAGGCACTTAATCAAAAACGTTGGCAACAACTGGCAGTGTTAGGTAACTACTTTTTTGATCGCGTACAAGGGCTTACTCAACTAAAATTATTTAATGCCACACGCAAAGAGCTTAAACAAATCGCGCGTATTTCCGATGACTTTAGACACGCAACGCTGAACGTGTTAAAAATTGCTTTTTTATCCTCTTTTGCTCTGGAATTTTTAGCCACAATTAGTGTGGCACTGGTAGCGGTAATTATTGGCTTTAGATTATTTTTTGGCACCCTAGATTTTGCTACTGGCTTTGTAGTGCTGTTACTAGCACCTGAATTTTATTTACCCCTTCGCCAATTAGGCAGCCATTACCATGCACGCCTGCAGGGAATTAGTGCTGCTGCAGATATGTTGATTATTTTAAATGCACCACTGCCCGAAAATGATGATAGCCACACAGCAAAGATCAATGTTAATGCTAGTAGAGCTATAAGCATCCATGAGCTCAACTTTAGTTACCCTAATAGCAATGAGGGAATAAATAATATTAATTTAACCCTGCCAAGCACAGGACTAGTAGCCATTGTCGGAGCTAGCGGCTCAGGTAAGAGCACCCTACTTGATTGCATGCTTGGTTTTCACCCAGAAGTAATACAACACATATCCATTGGACAACAACCATTGACGACAGCGGATATAAGCCAATTACAACAAAACATTGCATGGATCCCACAAAAGCCAACCTTATTTTACGACACCCTAGCCGCCAACATAAAATTAGGTAACCCAGACGCTTCATATGAAGCACTTGTACATGCTGCAGAGCAAGCAGGTGCGCTGGAATTTATTAACGAGCTACCCGATGGCTTTAACACCTTAATAGGTGAGCAAGGTGAAGGACTATCTGGCGGGCAAAAACAGCGTATAGCATTAGCTCGTGCATTTTTAAAACACGCCCCTATTCTAATGCTCGATGAGCCAACCGCTCATTTAGATAGTCAAACCGAGCAACTCATTCAAAACGCAATTGCTGAGTATGCAAAAAACCACTTGGTGATCACCATCGCACATCGCTTAAATACAGTAAAAAATGCTAAGCAACTTATCGTTATGGAAAACGGCTGCATCGTTCAACACGGCGATTTTAAAGCGCTCAGCCAGCAACCTGGCGAATTTGCAAAGCTGCTAAAAACAGCACAACAAGGGGTAACTAATGGCTAATTTTATTCGTTTGCTCAAATTGTGCCGCCCTCATTATAAAGCGATGCTTTTAGGGACGTTTCTAGCGTCACTCACGGTGCTAGCAAATGTAGGCTTACTCGCTATTTCAGGCTGGTTTTTAGCTTCTATGGCAGCCGCAGGAATTGCCGGCGTCCATATGAACTACTTTACCCCAGCTGGCACCATCCGCTTTTTAGCGATTGTGCGCACCGCCTCACGTTACGCTGAACGCTTAGTTACTCACAACGCCACATTTTTATTGTTAAGTGAAATACGAGTAAACATGTTCGCCACTCTCAGCAAGCTCAATAACCTTGATTTAGCTATGAGCCGCAGTGCCGATTTAGTTAATCGCTTACAAAACGATGTAGACGCATTAGATAAGTTTTATTTAAATGTGTTGCTGCCGATGTTAGTAGCTTTACTGACTGTGCCTATTATTATGCTGTTTATGTCAGCCTACAATGTAAATGTCGCCCTTATTTGTTTTGTTGGCATTATTATTATTGGGGTGATTATACCGGCAATATTGAGTAAGCAATTAGATAAAAATAGTCACCAAGAAACCTTACTTAGTGCACAACTTAGAGCAGAGCTATCAGACACCCTTACGGGCCTTAGAGAACTAAATATTTATCAAGCTCGAAACCAACAACTCACTAAGTGTGATCAGTTAAGTGTACAGTATAATCAGCAATTATTTATTCGTCATAAGACTCTTGGCAACGCTGATGGCTTAAGCTTACTCATAGTGCAATTGGCTATGCTTGCCAGCATTATTACTATTGTGCCGCTAGTGTTTAGCGGTGCTATGGTCAATGTAGAGCTGGCGATGTTGAGCCTGTTTGTGCTTGCCAGTTTTGAAAGCGTATTGTTACTGCCTAATGCCTTTATTGAGCTTCCTAATGTACTAAAAGCAGCTGAGCGACTCTTTATTCTTGAAGACAAAACGCTTAGCACAAATAATGTATCAACCACAGATATTGAGCTATTAAATAAGCACTGGGCATTATCATTAAATAATGTCAGCTATCACTATGGCCAAAAGCAGGCATTAAATAATGTGAGTTTTGAGCTCCCCGCGAAGCAAAAAGTGGCTATTGTTGGTAGAAGCGGCAGTGGTAAAACTACCTTAGTGAATTTGCTCAGTAGTTTATGGCCACTGCAGCAAGGAACAATAAACTTACAAAGCGACAAAAAAATCATAAGCCTGCATGATTTAAATAATGAGAGTCGTGCAAAGACATTAAATATTTTAGCTCAGCAGCATCATATTTTTGATGGCACATTAAGCGAAAACCTTGCTTATGCAGCTCCCGATGCAACCTCTCAACAAATGATAGCAGCATTAACACAGGCAGAACTTGGTGGTTGGTTCTCTGAGCTCAAACAAGGGCTGAAAACCCGTTTAGGTACCGGCGGGCGAAATGTGTCTCAAGGTCAATCAAGACGTATAGCCTTGGCACAGGCCCTGCTACAAAAACCCGCCATTTTAGTACTCGATGAACCGACTGAAGGGCTCGATAATATTTCTAAACAAGCTGTTATGAATAGTGTTTTACAGCTAAAAGAGCATGCCAGTGTATTAACAATTACTCATGATCCAGCATTGTTATCGCAAATGGATAGTGTTATCTGGTTAGATAGTGGACAAATCATCGCTCAAGGTTCACATCAACAATTGCTCAATGAACACCCTGACTATGTGGCGTTAACAACCCGCTTTTAGCCCTTAGCAGTATTACTTATTCTCAATAACGGTGACCGATACATCAATAACGCCGGCGCTAGAGTCGGCTATTTTTTCAAACATAGCTTTTGATAGATCTATAATTCGCCCCTGAATATAAGGACCCCTGTCATTAATTCTCACCACTACTGACTTATTATTAGCACTATTAGTAACTTTTACCCGTGTACCAAACGGGAGTTTTAAGTGAGCAGCTGTTGCTGCTTGTTGGCTAAATCGCTCGCCACTGGCAGTAGTTCGGCCGTGGTACTTATCAGCATAAAATGATGCTTTACCTTGCTCTGCAACATCACGTTGTTGATTATTTATATTACTTGGCAAAGCACTACATGCATTTAAAATAACCAATAGCATTGAAAGCAATACTAACTTTATCAGTTTCATTCTTTATACTTTATAGGGAAATGTGTAGGAAGTGTAATAGGACAAGGCTGAGTAGAGACTGAATTATTAATCAGCTAATAAAAAACCACCTTGATTACTCAACGGTGGTTTTTTAAATCTGTTAAAAGTACTATTTGTTAACGCACAATACCGCGTTCAGAACTTTTAACGAAATCAATCATCAGTTGCACTGCTGGAAACTTTGCAGCATCTTCAGCAAGTAATTCAATCGCTTCATCAACACCTAAGCTCTTGCGGTAAAACGCTTTATAAGCGCGGCGTACTGCCATGATTTCATCACTTTCAAAACCACGGCGTTTCATGCCTTCAGTATTGATTGCCGCAGGGCCTGCTGGCATACCTATGGTAGTAACGAATGGAGGCACGTCTTTATTTACCCCCGAATACATACCAACAAATGCATGCGCACCAATTTTACAAAATTGATGCACACCGGAGTTGCCCGCTAAAATCACCCAATCACCAACATGAACGTGACCCGCTACACTGGCATTATTTGCAAAAATAACGTTATCACCAACAACAGCATCATGCGCAACATGAGTGTAAGCCATAAATAGATTATTGCTGCCTATTTTAGTGACGCCCTCATCTTGGATTGTGCCGCGGTGAATAGTCGCACACTCGCGAATAACATTATTGTCGCCAATAATTAAGCTGGTTGGCTCGTTGTTATATTTTTTGTCTTGGCAGGCTTCGCCTACAGAAGCAAACTGAAAAATATGGTTACCAGAGCCAATGGTAGCAGGCCCTTTAACAACAACGTGAGACTCAATTATACAGTCATCACCAATAACAACATCATTACCGATGTAACTGTATGGTCCAACTGACACATTGTTACCAAGTTTTGCACCCGGTTCGATTATTGCCGTAGCATGGATCACAATTAAAACTCTCTTCTAGCACACATGATTTCGGCGCTACACACTGTTTTGCCGTCAACTTTAGCTTCAGCCGCAAATTTCCATATGTTACGACGCTCTTTTAAAAACTTAACATGAAGATGCATGGTATCACCTGGTACAACCGGCTGCTTAAAACGGGCATTGTCTACGGCTGCAAATAGGTAAAGTTCGTTTTCGCTGCGATTTTCAACCGTTTTAAACCCTAATAGACCCGTTGCTTGCGCCATTGACTCTAATATTAGCACACCAGGAAAAATCGGCTGATTTGGGAAATGGCCAGTGAAAATAGGTTCATTAATCGATACATTTTTAATTGCATGCAACGATTCACCTGGGGTGAAATCGATTACACGATCAATTAGTAGCATCGGGTAACGGTGCGGTAATAAACTTAAAATTTCTTGAATATCAAGGCTATTTAATTCGTTTGCCAAAATAGCATCCTTATTAGTGTTCAACGTTCATGACTTGTTCAATGCTTCAAGCGCTTTTAGACGTGATTTCATGTCTGAAAGGTTGCGCAAATGAGCAATTGATTTTCGCCATTCTTTGTTAGTCGTATGAGGCATACCAGATGAGTAGATACCTGGTTCGTTGATTGATTTGGTCACCATACTCATGCCAGTAATTATAACACCATCACACACAGACATGTGACCGTTAATTGCGCTCATGCCGCCAATCTGGCAATTTTTACCTATGGTGACACTGCCTGCAAGTACAGTACAACCGGCAATAGCAGTGCCTGAGTTAACTTCAACGTTGTGTGCTATTTGACACTGGTTATCAATAATAACGTTACTGTGGATAATAGTATCATCAAGCGCACCACGATCTATCGTGGTACTTGCGCCAATTTCTACTTTATCGCCAATGATCACAGAGCCTAATTGTGGAATTTTAAGCCACTGACCACGTTCATTTGCATAGCCAAAGCCATCACTACCAATGACCGTATTAGCTTGCAATAAACAATCTGCGCCAATCTCAACATCATGATAAATGCTCACACTTGGCCAAAGTTTGGTGCCTGAGCCTATTTTAGCACGTTCACCAATAAAACTGTTCGGACCAATTTGTGCGTTATCACCAATTACAGCATCAGCTTCAATTACAACATTAGCACCAATGGCTGCACTTTTGCTCACTTGTGCACTGGCATGTATTACCGCACTCGGGTGTATACCGCTATTTGCACTACGTGGTGTAGTATCCATAAACTGAGCGAGTTTGGCATAACAAACATAAGGATTGGCAACGATGATTTTATTGCCTGAAAAGTAAGGCGCATCGTCAGGGCTAAGTATTACTGCGCTGGCCTTTGTTGTCTCAAGCTGAGATCGATATTTCTTGTTCGCTAAAAATGCAATATGCCCAGTATGGGCATTTGCAAGTGTCGCTATTTTTTTAATTTCTAAAGCGCCATCACCTTGAAGCTCGGCACCTAGAAGTTCCGCAATTTGCGAAAGCGTATAATTTTGCATAGATTAATTATTTCTTACTTACAGCTGTTACTACTTTTTCAGAAAGATCAGTTACTTCTTTAGGGTTGAAGTAAATAGTTGTGTCTTTTACTTTAACTTCGTCAAAATCACCTTTTTTAGCAATCTCTTGGATAGTTTCAATGATTAAAGTCTGAACTTTAGCCAACTCTTGATTTTGACGTGCTTTAATTTCTTGCTCTAATGGACGGCCCTTTTCAGCAAGGTTTTTTTGCATACCCTGGATTTTATCACGTAATGCGTCTTTTTGATCTTGACTCATTGTGGTGCTTTCACGCTTAAACTTTTCAGCTTCAAAGCGAATATCGCCCTGTAACTTTTCAAGCTCTTGACGACGCTCAGCAAATTCAGTTTGTAAAGACTGTTCGATTTTAGCCATTTGTGGAAGCTGCTTGTAGATTTCTTGCATATCTACAATACCCACTTTATGAGCAAAAGCATTAACTGATGTACCCATCATAAGTGTAGCTAGAACTGCAACTGCTGTTGATTTGAATAATTTTTTCACAAAAAACTCCTTTAGAAAGTGTTACTAATATTAAAACTGATGGTCTTGGTATCGTCATCTTCTTCTTTTTGCAACGGATACGCAAAGCTGATCAGCATAGGACCCATAGGTGAGATCCATTGTAATGATAAACCGGTTGCAACCCTAAAGCGCATTGGGTCTGAATAATCATCTAATTTTGCACGCTCATCAATACCTAAGTTTTGATAACGATCAACGTTAAACTCGGTATCCCAAACGTTGGCAGCATCAACAAAGAAACTAGTACGTACCGAACTGGTATTTTCTTCATCTAAGAACGGTGTAGGAACAATAAGTTCCATACCTGCAACCGCCTTCGCGTTACCACCTATACGGCCTTGAGTTCTCAATACATCAAACTCCGATGCTCCACCAATATTACCTGTGGTTGTACCATCACCTGATGGCGTGCCTGGTATAGATTGTGGTACTCGTGATACTGCACGCGGTAAGATAGTATTTCTATCAAAGCCACGTAGTTCCATTTCTGTAATACGGAAATACTCTTGGAATGGAAGCGTCTGCTCATACCCATTAGTAGAGCCATAACCATTACCGTAACCTAATGCCGCACGCGTTGAGAACACCCAACGATGGTCGTTTGAAATCGGCCAGTAGAAACGTGAATCGTAATTTAATTTAAAGTATTTTAAATCTGAATTCGGCGTTGTTGCTGTTAGGTTTAATGTTTGTCTTGAGCCTGCTGTTGGGAATAAACCACGGTTAACCGTTACACGCGACCAACCCACACTTAACTCATACTTGGTAAACTCAAAGCCCGCATCTGGGTTCTCTGGGTCTAGGAAAGTTTCACGTAGTACACGTGTTTGCTCATATTCTGCAATATCAGATAGCTCTTCTTCTATCCAACGAGCTCCAAAGTTAATACGGTTTATAGCATCAATTGGAAAACCAATGTTAGTTCCAAGACCATAACTCTTTGACTTATAGTCAATCAAGCTAAACTGGCTAGCGTCGTAATTACTATAAAAAATACTGCTACCTTGCGATACACCATCTGGCGTAAAGTAAGGGTCTGTGTATGACACACTAACGCGTTCAGAACCACGCGAGGTATTAATGTTAAAACCAATTTGATTACCCGTACCTAAAAAGTTAGATTCGGTTACACCAATATTAAATTGCAGACCTAAGTATGAACCATAAGCAAGACCGGCGTTAAAACTACCTGCAGATTGCTCTTTAACAGTAAAGTCAACGTCAACTTGATCATCAACACCCGGAACAGGCACTACATTAAAGTCAACCGATTCCATATAAGGTAAGCGTTGAATTTGCAATTTAGAACGCTCTAAGTTTTGGTTAGATAACCATGCCCCTTCAAGCTGTGTCATTTCACGCCGCAGTACTTCATCAGCTGTATTTTGGTTACCACCTACAATGATTCGACGTACATAAACACGTTTACCAGGGTCAACCGATAAAGTCAGTTGTACCTCTTGGTTTTCATCATCAATTTCTGGAATGGTGCGTACTTCAGCGTTAGCATATCCAAAACGAGCTAAGTAACTTTTTATAAACTCTTCTGAAGAAGTTACCACTGAGCCGTTATAAAGCTCTCCGGTGCGAAGCGGGATAACACTTTTGATTAGTTCTTCTCGGCCGAGTAAATCACCGATAAAATCAAAGCCTTTTACCTTGTACTTTACGCCTTCGGTAATATTTGCCGTTACATAAACCGATTCACGCTCAGGACTGACTGACACTTGAGTCGAATCAATATTGAAGCGTAAATAGCCACGGTCTAAATAAAAGCTACGAATTTTTTCTAAATCGCCTTCGATGGTTTGTTTTTGATAGCGATCGCTACCCATAAACTGCCACCAAGGCAAATCTTGTTGCGACTCAGCAAGCTGTAATAACTCTTCGTTTGAAAAAAGTTCATTACCAACTAAGTTGATTTGACGAATAGAGGCAGCATCGCCCTCATCAAACTCGAGTCTCAGTTTAACCCGATTACGTGGCAGCTTAGTGATGCTAATGTCCACTTTTGCATTGTATTTACCAATACTGTGGAAAAACTCAACTAAACCTTTTTCAATATTATCGATAACCGTTTTGTCCAGCGGCTCGCCTTGACGAATATCTTGTTGATCAAGCGACTGGTTTAACTGCTCATCTTTAATGTCTTTATTGCCTTCAAATTCAATAAAGCTAATTGTTGGACGTTCAGTTACTTTAAAAATTACGTTATTGCCATCACGCAACGCTTTTATATTGTCAAAGTGACCAGAGCGATAAAGTGACTTAATTGTTTTTGAAATTGTGTATTCATCAACATTGTCGCCCACGTTAATAGGAATATGCGTTAATGCGGCACCAAGTGCAACACGTTGCAACCCTTCAACTTTTAAATCTTCAACAATAAAGGAGTTTTGGCCTAGGGCTGCAAAACTTGCACCCAATAAACTTGAAACTACCAAATGTTTTTTTATAGCCATTTTATTATCTTTATCCTTTACAACTGTATTACCGCTTAGCATCGAAAACTAAATAGTTACGAGCTTTACAATCGTGTTCTAATTTGTCGTTACCACGCTTAAACAACTACAAGCGCGATACATCATTGAACAAAGCGAAACATGTTAGAAAAATGAGTAGCAAGGCTCCCACTTTAAAACCAAACTCTTGTGTCTTTTCAGAGACCGGCTTTTTACGAAAAAGTTCAATTATGTAATACATTAAGTGCCCACCATCAAGCACCGGCAGAGGAAGTAAATTAAATACTCCCAAATTAACGCTGATCAAAGCTAAAAAGCTTAAAAATGCGACTAATCCGTAACTAACACTTGTGCCTGCGCCGACTGCAATGCCGACAGGCCCACTTAAATTTTTCACTGACACTTGACCAGTAATTAAGTTACCTATCATGTCAAAACTCAGCGTAATTAAACGCCATGTCTCTTTTGTGCCCAGCACAATACTATCTAGTGGCCCATAATGTCTAGTCTCAACAAAATCATCAGGCCACTGCTCTACAACTGGAGCAACACCTAAAAAGCCTTGTTCAACACCATTACTAACAACTCGGCTCTTTGGGGTAACTAATATGGTTTTTATACTATCTTGTCTTTTTACACTAAATTGTAAGGATTTGTTAGCCGATTGAGTAATAAGATTAACTAATTGCTGCCAACTGCTCATTGTTTCACCGTTTACAGCCAAAATAACGTCATTAACCTGTAAATTTGCCTGTTCAGCAGCAGAGTCTTTGGTAATTGCAGCGATGGTGAGTGTTGCTTGAGGGCGAAACGGCACAATCCCCAACGAACTTAATGGCGGTACGTCTTGCTGATCAAGCTTCCAGCCATCGAGGTTAAGAGTCTGCGTTGTTTGTTGATAATTTTCGTTACGTAAAGTAACAGCAACGCTTTTATCACCCAAGTGCGACATCAAAGAGAAAGTCGCATCTTGCCAATTGCTAATATCGTCATCACCAATTTTAATTATTTGCTGAGTAGGCAAAATGCCCGCTTGTTCTGCTCTGCTGCCTTCAACAACATTGCCTACAACCGGTTTTATGGTTTGCACACCCACCATATACATGACCGCTAAAGAAAAAATAGCGAATAAAAAGTTCGCCATGGGCCCTGCTGCTACAATAGCTATTCGCGCTTGAACAGATTTAGCATTAAACGATAAATGACGTTGATTGGCAGGTACTTCATCAACACGCTCGTCTAACATTTTTACGTAACCACCTAGTGGTATTGCCGCAATCACAAACTCAGTATTGTATTTATCGTGCCATTTTAATAGGGGTTTACCAAAACCAATTGAAAAGCGCAGTACCTTAACGCCAGCCTTGCGTGCTACCCAAAAATGACCATATTCGTGAACGGTCACTAAAATACCGAGCGCAAGTATAAACGAGCCTAAATTCCAAAAAAAATCGAACATCTTAATGCACCACTTTTGTTATAAACTGCGTTGCGCTTATGCGTGCTAAACGATCACACTCTAAAACTTCATCTAGAGTTTGCACATTAGTAAACTTTGCAGTCTCTAACGTTTGCGCATTCACTTTATAAATATCAGTAAAACTAATTTGACCTTGTAAAAATGCATTTACAGCTATTTCATTGGCAGCATTCACCGTAGTTGTTGCCCCCTGTCCCGCATCACACGCAGCAATTGCCAATTTTAAATTAGGGTAACGCGAGAAATCAGGTTTGGTGAACGAAAAATCACAAATATCAGAAAAGTTTAGCGGTTTAACTCCCGCATCAATTCGCTGTGGAAAAGCAAGCGCATGCGCTATTGGGGTGCGCATATCGGGATTTCCCATTTGCGCTAAAATAGAGCCATCTTGGTATTGCACCATAGAGTGGATAATACTTTGTGGGTGGATCACCACATCAATATCGCTGGCATCACAGTTAAATAACCATTTAGCCTCAATAAACTCTAAACCTTTGTTCATCATCGTGGCTGAATCTACCGATATTTTTTGTCCCATTGACCAATTAGGGTGAGCAACCGCTTCACTGACGCTAACACTAGCAAGCGTATTAATGTCACGGTTTAAAAACGGCCCTCCAGAACCAGTTAATAAAATTTTACTAACACCATGCTGCTCAAGCCGTGCTTGTCCTTGGGTGTTTTGTAACGCACTAGGTAAACACTGAAAAATGGCATTGTGTTCGCTGTCGATGGGTAATAAAGTTGCTTGGTGTTGTTTCACTTTATCAATAAACAACTGACCCGACATCACCAATGACTCTTTGTTTGCCAGCAACACTTTTTTACCCGCTTCGACTGCGCTCAAAGTGGGTAGTAATCCAGCCGCACCAACAATTGCTGACATCACAGTATCAACATCAACATGCGCACAAAGCTCACTCATAGCTTTCTCGCCATGCATTACTTGTGTTTTACTTATGCCTTTTAAAAGTTCACAAAGCTGCTTAGCGGCTTGCTCTGAAGCCATAACAGCATAACGAGGTTGATGAGCAAGACACAACTCAGCCATTTTTTTTGCATTTTGCCCAGCGGCTAATGCGAACACCTTGAACTGCTGTTGATTTCTTGCAACAACATCTAACGTGCTAAGACCTATCGACCCCGTCGCACCCAAAATAACCAGTTGTTGCACTGCACTCATAAACTAAGTGTCCAGGCAAAGCAAATAACAAACATCGGCGCTGCTGCAGTTAAGCTATCAATACGGTCTAAAATACCGCCGTGTCCAGGTAGGCAACTGCCGCTATCTTTAAGACCCGCTTCGCGCTTAAACATACTCTCTAGTAAATCACCTACCGCAGAGAACAAAGCAATAAATGCTGTCATTACTGCATAAATAGGCCATACAGAAGTATCAACATTGGTGTAAAAACAAAAAGCCAATACAAATAACACCGCAGCAACCACGCCACCAGCGAGGCCTTCTATGGTTTTATTTGGACTAACTTTAGGCATTAGCTTATGTTTACCGAAACTTTTACCGGTAAAGTAAGCGCCAATATCGGCACTCCATACAATACCCAGTACCACTAAAATCAGCATAGAACCATAGTGTGTTGATTCTGTATATTGCGCACTGCGAAGCGTATTAAGCGCAAGCCACAGTGGTATCAATGTCAGTAAACCGGCAATACCGCGCATTACAAGTCCTTCGTTCCAGCCTTTAGCCATAGCGGGGTAACGCCACACTAAATAACTTGCAACCAGCCACCACGAAAACGATAAGGTAAATAAGTAATTGGCATCACCTACAAGCTTGCCGTTCTGCCATAGGGTTTCTATCGGCCAATGTAAATTAAGTAAGCCTAGTAAAACCGCAACTAACAATACAAACGCACCGCGCTTTAGTTTATCGCATAGCCCCATAAAAGCAGACCATTCCCATGCGCCCATTAATACAATAGCACCCGCAAAATAACTAAATAACGTTAGTGGGGTGTAAAAAACCAAAGCCAGTGCTAATGGCGCTAGCACTAGTGAGGTTAAAATACGTTGTTTTAACAAAATGATGACCCTTAATCTATTTTAGGTTTGAGCGAGTAATTGTTTTATTTGTTCGCCCGTGCAACCAAAACGTCGCTCTCTGGCAACGTAACATGCAATGGCCTCTGCAAAAGCAGCTTCGTTAAAGTCAGGCCAAAGTGTATTGGTAAAATAAAGTTCAGCGTAGGCTGCCTGCCAAAGTAAAAAATTACTAATTCTGACATCGCCACCAGTACGGATCAGTAAATCAGGCTGTGCCTGATCTGCCATACTCATATGCTGTGCAATATGTTCTTCTGTAATGTCTGCGGGATCAATTTCCCCATTTGCTACTTGTAAAGCAACCAGCTTAGCAGCATGGGTCATATCCCAGCGACCACCGTAATTTGCCGCTACATTTAAGTGCAGGCCGGTATTATTCGCTGTTAGTTCTTGTGCAGTATGTACTTTCGCGCGCAAGCTTTCAGAGAATCGAGATAAATCTCCAATGATGGTTAGTTTTACGTTATTTTTATGCAGCTTTTTAACTTCTTTACTTAGTACAAATAAAAAAAGCTCCATTAATGTATTTACTTCGTCTTCAGGGCGGCGCCAGTTTTCACTACTAAAAGCAAATAAGGTCAACGATTGTATCCCTAATTTAGTACAAAACTGCACAGATTGACGAACTGCATCCACGCCCTTTTTATGCCCATATACACGAGGCCTATTTCTAGCTTGTGCCCAACGCCCGTTCCCATCCATGATGATAGCAACATGTTTAGGCAAACATTGCTGTGAAATTGTATCAGCGTCTAGAACCATAAATTTTGTGTATTCCATAAAAAAACGCCGCCTAGTATACCCCAGACGGCGTTTCAAAACTAATAAATTTAACCTGTACCCGTGATAATAAATCTACTTTAAGCAAATAATTATACAGCTAACAACCTTGTATTTACTGACAACTGAGTCGTCACTAAAGAGCAGTCACAATCTGTTACCTTTTAAAATCACACTATTAAAATAAAGTGCGAAGACTGATAAGCAGCGACTTAAATATCTAACTAAAGCTGTTTATTTGGGTTTAGAACAGTTATTAAATTTCCATCAACTCAGCTTCTTTTGCTGTTAGTTGTGTATCCATTTCTTTAATGAACTTATCAGTGATTTTTTGAATTGCATCTTCACCTTGACGTGCTTCGTCTTCAGAGATGTCTTTATCTTTTAATAAGTTTTTAATATCGCCATTTGCATCACGGCGAATATTACGAATAGCAACACGTCCGCCTTCTACTTCGCCACGCACGATTTTAATTAAATCTTTACGACGCTCTTCAGTTAATGGAGGAAGTGGTACACGAATAACCGTGCCTGCAGACATTGGGTTTAAACCAAGGTCAGAAGCCATAATCGCTTTCTCAACTGCCTGAGCTAAAGATTTATCAAATACACCAATAGCCAGTGTACGTGAATCTTCAATAGTTACATTTGCAACTTGGTTTAGAGGCGTTGGTGCGCCGTAGTACGACACCATGATGCCGTCTAAAATTGCAGGATGAGCACGGCCAGTACGAATTTTAGATAATTGACTACCAAGTGCTGCTACACTTTTTTGCATGCGCTCTTGCGCATCTTTTTGAATATCGTTAATCACGGTTTAATCCTAATCTAGTTACTAACTTCATCTGAGGCTTGTGAAGAAATAAGGGTTCCTTCTTCTTCACCCATTATTACGCGCTTTAATGCGCCTGATTTATTCATATTAAATACGCTCAATGGCATATTATGGTCGCGAGCAAGAGTGAATGCCGCTAAATCCATTACTTTTAATTCTTTATCAATAATTTCATTGTAGCTTAAGTGACGGTAAAGTGTCGCTTCAGGGTTTTTCACCGGATCATCACTAAATACACCATCTACTTTAGTCGCTTTAATTACCGTATCAGCTTCAATCTCGATGCCGCGTAAACACGCCGCAGAGTCAGTAGTGAAGAACGGGTTACCTGTACCAGCGGCAAAAATAACAACGCGACCTGTTTTTAACAAGCTAATTGCTTCAGCCCAGTTATACGCATCACATACGCCATTTAATGGGATAGCTGACATTAAGCGACAATTTACAAACGCACGGTGTAGCGCATCACGCATAGCTAGGCCGTTCATTACGGTTGCAAGCATCCCCATGTGGTCACCAACAACACGATTCATGCCCGCTTCGGCTAATGAGCCACCGCGTAAAAAGTTACCGCCACCAATAACCAAACCCACTTCTACGTCGAGTTCTACAAGCTCTTTAATTTCTTGTGCCATACGATCTAAAACTTTTGGGTCGATGCCGAAGCCTTCGTCTCCCATTAAAGCTTCACCACTTAATTTGAGAAGAACACGTCTAAAAATAGGTTTGCGATTGATAGTCATAGTTTTGGGGCCAACTTTTATTGAATTATGGATAAAAAATAACCGCGCTTATGTTAAACATAAAAGCGCGGTTATTTTAAAGAATTTCTAAGCGTGACGCAAAAGCAAATAGTACTTTAATTGCATGTATTTTCCTTTTGTATCACAAATAGTATGTCTTACTGACCTTTAGCAGCTGCAATTTGAGCAGCAACTTCAGCAGCAAAATCTTCTTCTTTCTTCTCGATACCTGCACCAACTTCCATACGTACAAAGCCAGTAACTGTTGCGTTTTTCTCTTTAAGAATTTCGCCAACAGATTTTTTCGGTTCCATGATGAAAGCTTGACCAGTAAGAGAAACCTCACCAGTAAACTTCTTCATACGACCAACAACCATTTTCTCAGCGATTTCAGCAGGCTTGCCTTCGTTCATCGCGATGTCGATTTGTACTTGCTTTTCTTTTTCAACAACATCAGCAGGTACGTCATCTGGAGTTAGGTAATCTGGGTTTGAAGCAGCAACGTGCATTGCAACATGCTTAAGTGTTTCTTCATCAGCAACACCCGCAACAACAACACCAATACGCTCGCCATGACGGTACTCAACTAGTTGCTCGCCAGTGATGTACTGAAGACGACGTACATTGATGTTTTCACCAATTTTAGTTACTAGCTCAACACGGTCTTCTTCGAACTTAGCTTGTAAGTCTTCGATAGATGTAGTGTCAGCGATAGCAGCATCTGCAACTTTGTTAGCAAATGCTAGGAAGCTTGCATCTTTAGCAACGAAGTCAGTTTGACAGTTAACTTCTACAAGTACTGCAACACCCGCGTTTTGCTTGATGATGATAGTACCTTCAG
Organism: Pseudoalteromonas sp. Scap03; assembly: GCF_013393115.1. Lineage (GTDB taxonomy): Bacteria > Pseudomonadota > Gammaproteobacteria > Enterobacterales > Alteromonadaceae > Pseudoalteromonas. Next base: position 3,111,055 of record NZ_VDEU01000001.1, read on the forward strand.
CAGCAATGTTACCTGCTTTTTTAGCAGCCTTTGCAGCACCGCTCTTACGCATGTTCTCAATCGCTAACTCGATGTCACCATCAGTCTCAGTTAACGCTTTTTTACAATCCATCATGCCAGCGCCAGTACGCTCGCGTAATTCTTTAACTAGGGCAGTAGTTACAGCCATTAGTAAATCCTCAAATCTGAAATCAGGTTTAGATAAGCGGGTTACCCGCTCCACAAGAATAGCAAGTCTTCACCTTTAAAAGATGAAGACTTGATGACAGCTAATTACTCAGCTTCTACGAAGTCATCTTTTTCAGCTTGAGCAACGATGTTACTCTCACGGCCTTCAGTGATCGCAGCTGCAACAGCACTAGTGTAAAGGTTGATTGCACGGATAGCATCATCGTTACCAGGTACGATGTAATCAACACCGTCTGGGTTAGAGTTAGTATCAACGATTGCAACAACTGGGATACCTAGGTTGTTAGCTTCACGGATAGCAATGTGCTCGTGGTCAGCATCGATTACAAAGATAGCGTCTGGAAGGCCACCCATGTTTTTAATACCACCAAGGCTCTTTTCAAGCTTGTCCATTTCACGAGTAAGCATTAACGCTTCTTTCTTAGTTAACTTCTCGAAAGTACCGTCTTGGCTTTGAGCTTCAAGGTCTTTAAGACGCTTGATTGATTGACGAACTGTTTTCCAGTTAGTCAACATGCCGCCTAACCAACGGTGGTTAACGAAGAATTGATCGCTTTGTAAAGCAGCTTCTTTTACTGCTTCGCTTGCTGCGCGCTTAGTACCAACGAAAAGAACTTTACCTTTGTTTGCAGCAGCACCAGATAAAAACTTAAGTGCAGTGTTGAACATTGGTACAGTTTGCTCAAGGTTGATGATATGTACACGGTTACGTGCGCCGAAGATGAAAGGCTTCATCTTAGGGTTCCAGTAACGTGCTTGGTGACCAAAGTGAACACCAGCTTGAAGCATATCGCGCATTGAAACGTTTGCCATTTTGTAAATCCTCTAAGTTGTTTAGGGTTAGGCCTCCACATATCCCATAGCACCAACACCGCAGTTAAATGAAACTGAAATGCACCCAAGTGTATGTGACGATACGTGTGTGTGTTAAAATAAAATTGTGTTTGCCTTAAATACAAAAAATCATTTAAGAATTTATTTGTAAAAAGACGGCGCGCTTTATACCATATTAAAAATAAATACTCAACGTCTCGTGCAAAAATTGTGCGACGATAATCATCTAAAAACGCAACTTTGGAGCCTCAATGAGCGCTGTGATTAAGACCCCTGAAGAAATCGAGAAAATGCGTGTAGCCGGCCGTTTGGCTGCTGATGTGCTAGAAATGATCGAACCACATGTGGTACCAGGTATCACCACCGATGAGCTAAATACAATTTGTCATGATTATATTGTTAATGTGCAAGATGCTGTTCCTGCTCCTCTTAATTATCATGGTTTTCCAAAATCAATTTGTACCTCAGTAAATCATGTAATTTGTCACGGTATTCCGAATGACAAAGCATTAAAAGATGGTGATAGTGTTAATATTGACATCACTGTTATCAAAGATGGTTACCATGGTGACACATCAAAAATGTTTCATGTAGGCACGCCTAATATCCAAGGTAAACGTCTTGCAGAAGTCACTCAAGAAAGTCTTTACCTTGCCATTAAAATGGTAAAACCAGGTGTTCGCCTTGGTGATATTGGTGCAGCTATTCAAAAATATGCAGAGAGCTTTAACTACTCTATCGTACGTGAATACTGCGGCCATGGTATCGGTAGCGAGTTCCATGAAGAACCACAGGTAATGCATTACGGTAAAGCAGGCACTGGCGAAACATTAAAAGCAGGTATGTGTTTAACTATTGAGCCTATGGTAAATGCGGGCAAACGCCAATGTAAATTACTCAAAGACGACTGGACTGTGGTAACAAAAGACCGTAGTTTATCCGCTCAATGGGAACACACCTTACTAGTAACTGAAAATGGTGTTGAAATTTTAACACTACGATCAGATGATACAATCGATAGAATTATCGAGCACTAATTAAGTGCGCGCTTAATCGCGGTTGTAACAGGTTTTGCCTGTATATCGCTTAAGTGGTTTGCTGTAAGGGGCTAACATAACTTATTGCCCTTACAGCAAATATATTATAAAAATAAATCTCAAACTTATAATGCAGTCCATATATAGGAGCCAGCCTAAGTGGCATTACCTAACAAAGTAAAAAAGTTGCTCAATGATGCTGAGCAATTAAGCGATTACCGCGATTGCTCCGCCTATTTCTATAAATGGTTGCATAATGAATTCTCAAAACAACCGGTTGGTAAATTAATTAATGCCCGTGCAGAATTTATTGATCGACTGCTGATCAAACTTTTCCAAGTTTATGATTTAGCTCACGAACCAGATCTCGCTTTGATAGCAGTAGGTGGTTATGGTCGTGGCGAGCTACACCCCTACTCTGATATAGATTTTTTATTACTTGTTACGAAACAGCCTAATGATGATATTTGCGAAAAAATCGGTCAGTTTGTCACTATGTTGTGGGATCTTAATCTCGAGATAGGCCACAGTGTTCGTACTATTGAACAAGCCATAGAACAAAAACGTGAAGACGTTACCTTTGCCACCAGCTTATTAGAAAGCCGTCTTATTTTTGGCAATCATATTGAGTTTGAAAAACTCAAAAACCATATTATTGAAACACCGGTTTGGGGCTCAGGTGAATTTTTTGTCGCAAAAGTACAAGAACAAAATTTGCGTCACAGAAAGTGCCACGGCACAGCCTATAATTTAGAACCAAATATAAAAGAAAACCCAGGGGGTCTGCGCGACCTGCAAACTATTATTTGGGTGGCTAAAAAGCACTTTAGAGCCGAAACTCTGCAAGAGCTAATTAATCACGGCTACCTGACTCACGAGGAATATCAAGAGCTGTTAGAGTGTCTTGAGAATTTATGGAATATTCGTTTTGCGTTACATTTAGCTGCAGAACGTTCAGAAAACCGTTTATTGTTTGATCACCAACCCCAAGCTGCAGAAATTTTGGGCTTTGGTAGCGATGGTAAGGCCTCGGTTGAGCGCATGATGAAACGCTTATTCAGAATTATGAGCCGAGTACGTGAGCTCAACCAGATGTTGCTTTCGTACTTTGAGCAAAGTATTTCGCCAGACAGTAGTCAAGCGACTGTTGAAGAACTCGATCTCAACTTTGAGCGCGTTGGCCATCAAATTCGAGTAAAAAGCCCATCAGTATTCTTTAGGCGCGATCAACTTTTTGTATTGTTTGAGCATATTGCTGACCACCCAGAAATCACCCATATATACCCGAGCACTATTCGCACTATTCGCCAAGTTCGTCGTCGTTTATTGGGCGACCTACAAGACTACGCGGCCTGCCGGGAAGCTTTTCTACGAATCATAAAGCATCCTAATGGTATGGGGCGTGCTTTTACGCTGATGCACAAACACGGCATGATTGCCGCTTATTTGCCGCAGTGGCGAAATATTTTTGGCCAAATGCAGTTTGATTTGTTTCATGCCTACACGGTTGATGAACATACCCATAAGCTAATCAATAATATTTATCAGTATTTTGATAAAACTGGGGTTAGCGAATTCCCAATTTGTAGCGAAATTGTCACGCGTATGGATAAACCGGAGCTACTGTATTTAGCCGGTATTTTCCACGACATTGCCAAGGGTCGTGGGGGGGATCACTCTGAGCTGGGTGCTGTTGACGCCATTGCTTTTTCTAAATTGCATGGCTTTGCATCATCCGATGGTAAGTTAATTTCTTGGCTTGTTAGCAATCACTTACTTATGTCAGTTACGGCGCAGCGTAAAGATATAAACGACCCAGATGTAATAAAAGATTTCGCATCGCGAGTAAAAACAGAGCGTCAACTCGATTACCTCTATTGTTTAACGGTCGCCGATATACGCGCTACCAATGACAACTTATGGAATGACTGGAAAAACACGCTACTTCGTGAGCTGTACTTACATACACAACGAGCTTTGCGTCTTGGGCTTGAAAATCCAATGGATCAACGCGACCAAATTCGAGATAAGAAGCATCAAGCTAAGCAACGCCTGATTAATTTGCATTATCACGAGGAACAAATTGACTTAACTTGGAGTCGTTTTAAAGCGAATTACTTTACCGCCTTTAGTGAGCAACAAATTTCGTGGCATACAGAGCATTTACTAAAATGCACTGACTTGAGCCTACCTAGTGTTATTGTCTCGAATAAAGCAATGCATGGCGGTACTCAAGTATTTGCATACAGCCCTTACTCAGGTGGACTATTTGCTCGATTAGTCAGTGTTATTGGCTCTAAAAAAGCACAAATTCAACACGCCCAAGTACTGACCACCAAAGATGGCTACGTACTATTTAACTTTGTTATTTTAGAAGTTAGCGGTGACCCAATTGCCAGTAGCCGTGCACAATCGATTAAACGCGGATTAGAGCAAGCATTGAATGATCCGCGAAAAAAAATACGCTTTAAAAAGAGCCGCTCACAACGCTTTAAAGACTTTAATATTAAACCTAAAATTGTACTACGCCCGCATCCTCGTAAGGATCGTAGTTTAATAGAAATTCAAGCGGTTGATATACCTGGACTATTAACTAAAATAGCCGAGGTTTTTCAAGCTTACTTACTCCACATACATGCCGCACGCATTACCACGGTAGGCGAGCGCGCAGAAGATTTCTTTGTGGTATCTAATAACGAATATCAAGCGCTGACTGATGAAGAGCAAGCAAAAATTCATCAGGCATTACGTAAAAAACTCAACGCCGAAATTGAATAAGAGGACACTATGTCAGATTTAAAAACCATGATTGAAAATGCGTGGGATAACCGCGACAGTATTAGCCCAGCAACCGTATCAAGCGATGTTAAACAAGCAATTATTGATGCACTTGAGCTACTAGATAGTGGCGCAGCGCGTGTTGCAGAAAAAATTTCTGGCGAATGGGTTGTTCATCAATGGCTTAAAAAAGCCGTGTTACTGTCGTTTCGTATTCGCGACAACCAACCAATGAACGACGGCGTAAACCAGTTTTACGACAAAGTACCGCTTAAATTTAGCGACTATACACCGGAGCAGTTTCAGCAAGGCGGTATGCGTGTGGTACCAAACGCCGTAGCGCGTAAAGGCAGTTTTGTAGGGAAAAATGTTGTACTAATGCCATCGTATGTAAACATTGGTGCTTACGTTGATGAGGGCACTATGGTTGATACATGGGCCACTGTAGGTTCATGTGCTCAAATTGGTAAGAATGTACACTTATCAGGTGGCGTAGGCATAGGTGGCGTTTTAGAGCCTCTACAAGCAAATCCTACCATCATTGAAGACAACTGCTTTATTGGCGCACGTTCAGAAATTGTTGAAGGCGTTATTGTTGAAGAAGGTGCGGTTATTTCAATGGGTGTTTACATTAGCCAAAGTACCCGTATTTACGACCGTGAAACCGGTGAAATTCATTATGGTCGCGTACCTGCTGGTGCTGTCGTGGTTCCAGGTGCTCTGCCTTCAAAAGATGGCACTCATAGTTTATACGCTGCGATTATTGTGAAAAAAGTTGATCAACAAACACGCGAAAAAGTAGGCATTAACGCCCTACTTCGCTCAATTGATGATTAAAAAGCAGCTGTAAGTTTTTAGCTGTTAGCGCTAAGCAGGTTAATATTAAACGTAGATTGGGTTGAGTAAAACGAAACCCAACAACACATTAAAGTTAAGTGTATTCGCTAAAATTTAATTACATACAGAAAAAGCTCTAAGCTTGTATAGGTTTGGGGCTTTTTTAGTGCTTTCAAAATACCTCTTCACAAATCTATCCCTTTTAATAGTCTTGCTTTGTTAGATACCAGCATCTATAGTGGAAAAACACATAATTCGATTTTTGAGGATAAATTGTTGCGCCTTTTCGTTTTAGGTTGGTTGGTGTTATTAGGTTCAACGCAGGCTATGGCTAATGATTTTACAACGTTTGAAGCTAAACTTAACGAAGCCGAGGATTATCTTGTTGTTAATCCTGCACAATCAATAATCATTCTTGAAAATCTCACAGAACTAAATACAGCTCCTGCTGCGCTATTTATCCGCTGGCACTTGCTTTATGCTCGATCAGCGGTTCCCACCAGTCATTACGATCGGCTTTATAAATCGATTGACGCAATATTTCAGCATTATCAAGCTGACTACTTTAAACAAAAATTGACCACCATAATGAGTGCCTTGGGAATATGGCTTCGCCATGCTGAATATTTAAGCGATGCCCAGCTCTCATTTAAATGTGCTTATAAATATGCGCAAAGCGATCGCCAACGATTAACACTCACCAACAGTATGGCACTGGTTGCTCGCTCGCAAAACGACTTTGCTAAGGCGCGTGCTTTATACTTAAATAATCTTGATCTCACAACACAATTAACACTTCCTAATGTAACAGCACTTATAAAAAATAATTTGGGCTCTTTAGCACTTGATGAAGGCAATGTTGCTAACGCTGAGCGCTACTTTAGAAGTGCATTAAGCCTTAACCAAAATATTGATAAACGCGCAGGGCAAATTTCGGCTGGGCTTAATTTATTAATGGTTTTTTTAATTCAAGAACATCAGCTTAACTTCGAACGCCTCTACACTCCAACGGCAACTTTGACCCATGCATTTCCCAATGAAGCTAAACAAGCACAGCTAGTTTGGCTTGAATTAGGCTACAAAAATTTAACTGGCGAGTTTATAAGTCAAAAAGATAAACATCAGCTGCAAGCAGCTTACGAGCAATTAGAAAGCGATAAAATGAAGCAATTAATTGCACGTTATTTAGCTAACAAACTTAATGTGACTTTAACCCTACCTGAGCCTATTACGGCTAAAGAGTTTACCAGCCCATGGTTTAACTTAGTAAAGCAATGCAATTGGGAGAAAAGTTTATAGCTTTAAGTTATAAACGTTCAGCTAAGCTTAGTTAGAAGCCTATAAACTAACTTTTATCTACTTTTTTACTTCTAATATAAGTATATAAAACAAGCTACTGAATTGGCTAACAAACGGGATATATAATAAGATAGGCCAGAGAAGATAAAAATAAATATCATTTTAATTCAATACCTTACAAAGCCTCTTAATCAATACTCAGGTTAACTTAATAACCACAAAAATAAAAAAGGCACTGTTAAGTGCCTTTTTATTTACTCAAATCTAATTAATTACAACGCGTTAAATACGTCATCTGTTTTAGCAGCGCAAATGAAGTCATTTTTATGCAGACCTTTAATTGAATGGCTCCACCAAGTCACGGTTACTTTGCCCCATTCGGTTAATAGACCTGGGTGATGCCCTTCGTCTTCAGCCATATCACCTACCTTATTGGTAAACGCAATGGCTTGTTTAAAGTTTTTAAACTTATAAACGCGCTCTAACTGCATAATACCGTCGCGTACTTCTGGCACCCAGTCAGGGATTTTTTTAATTAATTCAGCCAATTCAGCATCAGATACTTTTGGTGCATCTGCATGACAGGCTTCACATTTTTGTGCACTTAATGAAGACATTTTAAATCCTTAGTTTAGCGTTACTTTTTTCAAAAATTAACTAGCTAATTTTTCTTTTGGAGGAAACTTAGGGTCGTGCAAACCAAGTGATTTAGCTTGCTCAACTAAAGTCATTATATCCATTTGAGATATTTCAAACAGATCATGAATCGAATTTATCGTGTAATACAATGGTTGCATAATATCTATACGGTACGGTGTACGTAGCACATCTAGCACATTCATTAGATTAATCTCTGGTGTATCTGAATACACGTATTGGGTTTCCCCTGGGCTTGATAAAATACCGCCACCGTAAATACGCAATCCTTTTTCAGTTTGCATCAAACCAAACTCAACGGTAAACCAGTACATGCGCGCTAAATAAACGCGATCTTTTTTCTCTGCCGCGTATCCTAGTTGCCCATACTTGTGGGTAAATTCTGCAAAGTCAGGATTGGTTAGCATGGCACAATGACCAAATATCTCATGAAAAATATCGGGTTCTTGTAAGTAGTCAAATTCTTCACGGCTACGAATAAAGGTCGCTACAGGAAATTGCTTGTTAGCGAGTAACCTAAAAAACTCATCAAAATCGATAAGTGCAGGTACAGGTGCAACCTGCCAACCTGTGGTTGCTAAAAGTACTTCGTTTAGCTCACTCAGCTGTGGGATACGATCATGAGGCAGATTGATTTTTTTCAATCCTTCCATGTACTCATCACAGGCTTTGCCTTCAATGCACGCAAGTTGGCGTGCTACAAGCTCAGACCAAATTTTATTTTCTTCATCGCTCCAATGTATAACCCCATTTTCATCAGGTGTTTTGGAGGTGTAATTACTTGCTTTAGCCATAAATACCTTCTTTGGGATAAAACCCTAAATCGGTGTCAAAATAACAGCCAAGTGCTTGGCTATTCGATGTAGCCATACTATGCAAAAGTGAACAAAAGTTTAATAGCTTGACGCAGATCAATACTTTTGCAGATCACACAAATCGTAAATTTAAAATTACACAAGAGCAAAGATAAAAGCACACACCATATTTATTGGTACCTATAGATAGAAATATTCGTAAACATTAAATTACACCTCAGGATATTTTAGTAAATGCTTGGTTGAGATCGTTAATAATATCGTTAACATCTTCAAGTCCAACTGATAAACGAATTAAACCATCACTAATTCCAGCTGCTAGTCTTTCTTCGGGAGTGTATGGCGAATGCGTCATCGATGCAGGGTGTTGAATAAGCGTTTCAGCATCGCCTAAGCTAACCGCTAATGTGCACAGCTGCATACTATCAATAAACTGCTCACCGTCGGTTAAGCTCCCTTTAATTTCAAAGGCAATAACACCGCCAGCCGCTTTCATTTGCTTACCAATATACTTGTAACCTGGGTGAGACTTAAGCCCAGGGTAATACACTTTATTTACTTGCGGATGAGCTTCTAAATACTCAGCAATCGTTTGCGCACTTTGGCAATGGCGTTCAACGCGAATAGCTAAAGTTTTTAAGCCGCGGTTTATTAACCACGCATCGTGTGGACTAATAGTGGCACCAATATCTTTAAGCACGGTCATTTTAATCTGTGTAATATGCTCAAGTGAACCACACACAATACCCGCAACAACATCGCCGTGACCATTTAAATACTTGGTCGCGCTATGCATTATAATATCGATACCGTACTTTTTTGGTGACTGCAGCAGCGGGGTTAAAAAAGTATTGTCGACCACACTCAGTAAATTATGCTGTTTAGCAACATCGCCAATAAGTGCTAAATCAATCACTGCCATGGTTGGATTGATTGGTGTTTCTACAAATATCATTTTTGAGTTAGGCTTAATGGCTGCGCGCAGTTCACTTTCATTGGTCATATCAACAAAGGTGACTTCAATTCCCCATCGCGGCAACATATGCGAAAAAAAAGCAAAAGTGCAGCCATACAGAGCGCTTGATGCAATTAAGTGATCGCCTTGCGATAGGAAGCTTAGTACCGAAGCCGATACAGCCCCCATACCTGTTGCCGTGGCGGCGGCGGCCTCACAGCCTTCTAATTGCGCCACTTTTTGCTCAAGTTCAGTCGTGGTAGGGTTACCTAAACGCGTGTAAATATAACCGGGCTCTTCACCTGCAAAGCGGGCAGCACCTTGGGCGGCATTTTCAAAATGAAACGTAGACGTTTGATACAAAGGTGAGGTTAATGCGCCATGCGGATCATTTGCTTTTTGTGGGCCATGGATACATTGGGTATTTTGATGATGCTTGCTCATTGTGTGTTCTCGTTTTTATTATGTGTGTCAATAGCATAAATAAAACGCACCGCACTTAAAATCACAAGCATGCCGGATGCTCAGATGGCTATTTGTGCAAACTTTACCCAAAAAGCTGTACACAAATATTGCCAACGAAGTCTCACTACTTAGTTTCAGCTCCCTTACGGCTCATAATTTTACTCGCAATCCCTTGGACTGTGCCTTTTAACAAGCTACGCTTGTTTTCAAGACGCGGTAAGGGTCGGCTTAATTCCATAGCTTTGTAACCAATACGCGCTGTAAATATACCGGCACTAACACCTTGTGCAGCTCGCCCTGAAAGCTTGCCTAATAATTCAGCACTGAGTGCCGTGGCGGCTAAATCAGATACGAGCTCTGCACTGCCTACAAACATTACTTGCTTAATAAGCATGCGGTAAAGTTTAATACGGCTGGCATAACCAAAGCCAATGCCATATATGCGGCCTATTTGCTCTATTAATTTAGTGCCACGCCACAGCACAGCCATCATATCCACCAGCGCAATTGGGCTTAGAGCAACTAATAAAGCTGACTCTGTTGCAAAACGGTTTATTAACTTTTTAGCTTGATTGTCTTGCGTTATCAGTAAGCTATTCGCGTACAGAGACATTATTTCTTTGTCACTGTGGTGCGTAGCGACCTGATTTTTAAAGTTTTCGAAATTATCTAATTGCTGATGTTTATTAAGCTTTTCAAGCCAAGGTATCGCCCCGCCTACCTGCTCACTATTGAGCAAACGGTTAGCTTCATGGCGGTGTAGCTGATTACGCTTTAAGCTGCGTAACATTCTATATTCACGCCACAATAAACGCGATATCAGGAGTACACCGGTTATTACAGCGGTTAAGTACACCCCACCTAAAATAACAGACTGCTGAAACGCCAATACAATTGAAAATGCGAACTCAAGTAATATTAAAACAATAAAGCTCAGTGCAAATAGGCCTTTAAGGGTTTGCCACTTAGACTTTTTATATACAGGCTCAATATCGATTTCAGGTTCAATTAGCTCGTCACTATCTTTGCTAGGCTGCTCACTTTGTCCCTGCTCTACGACTTTAGCCGCTAATAAATCTGGTTCATTTTGCTCAATATTTTGGGCATTAATACGACGCCCAGCTTGAAATTGGTGTGTTGACTCACTCATGTTAACTTATCTCCTAACAAGTACTGCATCACATGGTCTAAGCGAATGTGCTTAAGCTGTTGATCTGGGCTTGGCATAGGTGCAAATGATAAAAACTCAAACCCATGTGCTGGCCACTCACTTTTATTAAGCATTCTGCTCGGCGGCTGAGGAGGCAGGTAAGTTAGCCACTGTTGTTCATTCAATGGCTTGCCATAGATACAGTCGAGTGTTTGCCCTTTATCAACCACTTGGCGGGGCACAGTGGCAGCAATTGATGACATCGCCAATGTTTCTATTTTAACCCCATCAAATTTTAAGTGATTACTTTGCTCTTTAACTAACGAATCGAGTAACAATGCAAGATCTTTGTGATGCTTCGCACTGATGTGATCGGACTTATTAGCAGCAAATAATATTTTATCTATATTAGGTTTAAACAAGCGTTTAAAAAAACCGGAATCACCATAGCTAAAGTGTGACAATAACTGATTGATCACTCGACTTTGCTCAGCCAACGTTTCATAACCTTCATTTAATGCACTCAGTACATCTACCAAGACGATTTGACGGTCAAAATGGCGAAAATGCTCATTATAAAAAGGTTTAACGACTTCTTTTACGTAAGCATCAAAACGTTTAATTAAATGCGCTAAGTTAGAACCCGCTACTACATCGTCACTTATTTTTTTAGGACTAATTGGAAAAAATAGTAATAATGGTGCACCTTGCAAGTCACCCGGCATTAACATACGCCCTGGCTGTAACATGGCAAGCTTAGTGTCTTTTTTTAGCCCTACCAACATGGTTTGATAACATCGTGCAATATCAGCCAGTGCGTTTTCATCTACCGGTGCATCTAAATCAATCAGCTCTATGGATTGTAAAAATTCAGCTGAGCTTTGATCACGTGGCGTTTGGCTTAGCAATGGATATTGTTGCTCGCACCACTGTTCAAAGCTTTGCCCGAGCATAGGTAGGTCAAGCAACCACTCACCAGGATAGTCAATAATATCTAAATACAGCGTCGATTGTGGTGAGAAATGACCGCGCAGACCCGCGTTGCTTTGATATTTAATCGCCAAACGTAAAGTATTTATTCGCTCGGTAGAAGCGGGCCATGCAGGGTCGCCTTCACTTGGTAGTAAAGCACTTATTGCACGGTTGTAATCAAAAGTGGGAACATTTAATGCCTCTTGCGGCACAATTTTAGTAGCAATATGGCGATGTTCACGCATTACATCAAAAAAAGGTAAGTTGTTGTCATTCGCCTGAGAGGTTAAATGTTTAACTAGCGCGCTAATGAACGCCGTTTTACCACTGCCGCTCAGCCCTGTTACGGCAAGTTTAACGTGTTGATCTAAACTACGGTGCAGGGCTTTTTGTGCTTTGCCTTTAACGCTTTTAAAGGTCTTTTTTGCAAATGATTGGCTCATAAAGTGTTTTGCACCTTAGTTGCCGTCATTGATCACGCTGCAAACAAGGTGCTTATTAATCCTTTAAAGTTTATTAATTTCACGGCTGACCGTAAACTCGCTTGAAGTAACGTAGCGTTCCATGTTTTGAAGGCGGCTATCTACACGGGTCAATCGCTCTTTTAAGTCTTGAAGCGCACGACGCGGTGGCTCGCCTTTTTGCCATACTTTAAATTTTACTTCTAGCGGATCACCGCCATACGTTGATTGTGTTTTACTTACGGCACTGGGTTGTTTTTTATCTAAAATAAACCACGCTGCAATATACGCCACCACAAATAATGGGCCACCAGTTAGTAGCACAGCACTAACAAAAATAATGCGAACTAACCATAACTCCATATTAAAGTAGTCACTTAATCCCGCACATACACCGGCAATTTTACCGCGTTGTGGGTCTCTTAATAATTCGCGTTTGGTGTTCATACTTTTTGTCTCCACTGTGGTGACTCTTGATCAAGTAACGCTTCTAATGTCTCGATTCTATCAGTCATTTTTTCAGCTTTTTGAGCAAGTTCTAATAACTGGTGATGCTCATGCTCGCTTAACCCTTGGCTTACCTGCTTTTTGCTTCGATAGTGTAAAATTAACCACAATGGCGCAACAAAAATCATAAACATAACAAATGGTACAATTATTACGTCTGAATCAAACATAATCCTCTCCTGACAATCCGTATTCAATGTTGATGTCAGGGGCACAAGGCCCCTGTTTTATATTTATTTATTCGAGAGTTTCTTTTTAAGTTCAGCTAACTCGTCGTCAATTTTTTCATTCTTTTGTAAATCAGCAATTTCATCTGCTAACGTTTGTTTACCCAAATCGTAAGACTCTATTTGAGATTCTAGCCCATCAATTTTGGTTTCGTAACGTTCAAAACGATTAAGTGCATCATCCACTTTAGAACTATCAAGTGCTTTTTTAACCTCAAGGCGCGACTCAGCCGAGCGTTGACGTAAAATAATAGCTTTTTGACGTGCTTTAGCATCCGCTAGTTTCTCTTGTAGCGTAGTCACTTCTTGCTGTAGTTTCTCGATATGAGATTCTACATGATCAAGTTCACTTTCTACTGCGGCGACTGCATCTGCTGATTTTTGCTTTTCAAGTAAAGCCGAGCGAGCTAAATCATCACGATCTTTGCTCAGTGCTAATTCGGCTTTGTCTTGCCAATCGCTTACTTGAGCTTTTAGTGTATCTACGCGACGTACTAATTCTTTTTTCTCAGCAAGGGTTTTTGCTGACGTAGAGCGTACCTCTACAAGTGTATCTTCCATCTCTTGGATAATAAGACGAACCATTTTTTCAGGATCTTCTGCTTTATCTAAAATGGCATTGATATTAGAATTAACAATGTCTGCAAAACGTGAAAAAATTCCCATAACATATACCTCTATTATTTAATCTAAATGTGTCTGCTTTTATTAGTATCAATATGCTTGCCAACTTTTATATTTTTAAAATACCATTTATTTTCAATATGTTAAATGTAAATTACAAATTACTTTTGTTATCCTTCATAATGAAATACACTAACTGTTAGTAAAAATGACTAAGAGTTAGGAAATATGAGTCAATATCGCCAACAGGACAATTTACTTGGCCAATCAGACAGCTTTTTATCGGTGCTTGATCAGGTTTCGCAACTGGCTAACCTAGATAAACCCGTACTCATTATTGGTGAACGTGGTACCGGTAAAGAGCTAATTGCAGCACGTTTACACTTTTTATCCAAGCGCTGGGATCAAAATTACGTCAAGCTTAACTGTGCGGCTTTAAACGAAAACCTACTCGAGAGTGAATTATTTGGTCATGAAAGTGGTGCTTTCACAGGCGCAAGTAAACGCCATGAAGGCCGCTTCGAACGTGCTAATAGCGGCACCTTATTCTTAGATGAGTTAGCAAATACCTCTGCCATGGTTCAAGAAAAGCTACTAAGAGTGATTGAGTATGGTGAATTTGAGCGTGTTGGCGGCAAGCAAACCGTTAAAGTAGATACTCGCTTAGTCTGTGCAACCAATGAAGACTTGCCACATTTAGCCGAGCAAGGTGAATTTAGAAGTGATTTACTCGATAGGCTCGCGTTTGATGTGATCACCTTACCGCCACTGCGTGAACGTCAAGATGACATTATGTTACTGGCAGAACAATTTGCGATGAATATGGCACGAGACCTTGAGTGGGAGCTATTTAGTGGCTTTACCCGCAGTGCACAAGAAAGTTTGCTCAGTTATGAGTGGCCAGGTAATGTCCGTGAACTTAAAAATGTGGTGGAGCGAAGTCTGTATCGCCACGGCAATGAACATATTCCTGTACATAAAATTATTTTAGACCCATTCGAAAGTCGCTTTAGACCTAAAGCCCGCATAAAACATGCACAAGCACCTGCTATAATACAATCTGAACCGACTACTCATGCCCAACCTGCAGAAGCGCCTGTAGCATTGAGTTCAAGTACCAAAGAACCTGAGTTTCCATGCGACTTAAAAACGCTCTCTAATGAATTTGAAATTACATTGATAAAAAAAGCATTAGAACATAGCCAATTTAATCAAAAGAAGACTGCAGAAGTACTTGGTTTAACGTATCATCAACTACGTGGTTATTTGAAAAAATACAATTTGCTAGAATAGTAGAGGTTGTGCGGGTGCATAAATTATTACTTGCTTTAATATCATTGAGCTTAGTAGGTTGCATTGATAGTAAAGAAGAAATCTTAGAAGAAAAAAACCAAGGCCTCGTTTATTGCGCCGAGGCTAATCCTGTGTCGTTTAACCCACAAGTCACAACCACAGGGTCGACTATCGATATTATTGCTAACCAGTTATACGACCGGTTAATTAGTATTGACCCCGTGACCGCCGAATTTAAGAGTGAACTTGCCACTGATTGGAAAATCAGTAAAGACGGTAAATCGGTTACCTTCACTTTGCGCAAAGGAGTTAAGTTTCATACCACCTCTTATTTTACTCCTAGTCGTGAATTTAACGCTGATGATGTAATATTTACTTTTAGTCGATTATTCGACGTTTATAATCCTTATCACTTTATTGGCGATGCTAATTACCCTTATTTTCAAAGTGTGGGGATTGATCAGCTAATTCGTAAAATTGTTAGAGTCTCTGATCATCAAGTCCGATTTGAGCTATTTAATCCCGAGAGCAGCTTTTTAGCTAATATGGCGACCGATTTTGCTGTCGTGCTCTCTAAAGAATATGCCATGGCGCTCAAAGCTAATAATCAAGAAAACCTATTTGATCAATACCCGATTGGTACGGGTCCTTATATTTACAAAGAGTATCGACGCGACCATTTAGTACGCTTTTATAAAAACGCTGATTATTGGAAACATGATGTTGCCCTTGAGCAGTTGGTGTACGACATTACTCCAAATGGTACCACCCGTATCGCAAAAATATTGACCAAAGAATGTGATGTTACTGCACACCCAAGCAGTGCCCAATTAAGTATCTTAGCGCAACGTGATGATATTAATGTTGAAAGAGAAACTAACTTAAATATTGGTTACTGGGCATTTAATACCGAGCGTCCACCTTTTGATAACCTAAAAGTACGTCAAGCATTAGTTCATGCCATTGATATAGATAAAATAATGCAGGCGGTGTATTACGGTAATGGCTTGCGTGCACAGTCTATTCTTCCGCCTACGTCTTGGGCGTTTGAACTACAAAAAAACATGCCTATTTTTGACCCACAGTTGGCAAAAAGGTTATTAACTGAAGCCGGTTTTCCAAAAGGCTTTGATATGAGCATTTGGGCTATGCCGGTAAGCCGTATTTATAACCCCAACGCCCGCAAAATGGCTGAGCTAATGCAAAGTGATTTACGCAAAATTGGCGTTAACGTAAATATTGTTGAATATGAATGGAACACCTTTATTCAACGCATTGGAGAACATCGCCACGACAGTGTGTTATTAGGTTGGGCAGCTGATACGCCTGATCCCGATAACTTTTTTAGCCCATTATTAAGTTGTACTGCGACATTCAGCGGCAAAAACCCCGCAAACTGGTGTAATCCTGAATTTGATTTACTGCTAACCAAAGCGTTAGACACCACAGATTTAAATTTACGTAAACAATATTATGACGCAGCACAGAGTATGATCATCAAACAATTGCCTCTACTGCCAATTGCCCACGGCATGCGTTTTCAAGCAAGTAGTGCAGATGTTGAGGGCATTACCTTAGGGCCATTCGGTGCTATTTCGTTGGCTAACGCGAGGAAAAAATAATGATCTTAGATTATATTTTACGCCGCCTCGGACTGTTATTTTTTATGGTGTTACTACTCAGTATTTTTACCTTTTCGTTGAGTTACTTATTTCCCGGCGATCCACTCAGTAATTTAAGCGGCATACCAGATACTAACTTCACCCAAAATGCGCAGTTAGAAGAAAAGTACTTGTTTAACAGTAACTACTTTATGCAGTACATCGCCTTTGTGGGACGAATTTTACAAGGGGACTGGGGAATGTCATTCGCCTCGGGGGGCAGTGTTTTCGCCCATGTGATTGATTTAATCCCTGCAACGTTAGAGCTAAGTATTTACGCGTTAGTTATCTCGGTGGTAGTGGGTGTGCCTGTCGGTATTTTAGCATCGGCATATAATAAACAATGGCCTGATAAATTTATTAGCTCTACAGCGATGATTGGCTATTCTATGCCAATTTTTTGGCTGGCATTATTATTAATTATGGTTTTTTCGCTCCAACTTGGCTGGTTTCCCATGTCGGGGCGAGTGAGCTTGTTGTATGAGATACCTGCGAGCACAGGGTTTATTTTACTTGATATTTTACTCGCTGATTTTCCTTACAATGGTTTGGCCATGTTAGATGCACTGCATCACCTTACCTTACCCACTATTGTGCTTGCTATGTATCCAACCACGGTATTAGTGCGCTTTACTCGCGAATCGATGTTAAAAGTAATGGATCAAAATTTCATTAAAACGGCTCGTGCCAAAGGGCTTACTCGTGGACAGCTTATTATTCATCACGCCCTAAGAAATGCCTTACTACCGGTTATAAAACAAATAGGTTTGCAGTTTAGTACCTTGATCACCCTAGCGATGATCACTGAAGTTATTTTTTCGTGGCCTGGGATCGGTCGCTGGTTAATAGACAGTATTTATCAACGTGATTATCCCGCCATACAAGGTGGGTTAATGGCCGTCTCTTTATTTATTATTATTGCCACAATTATGGCCGAACTGACCTACACCCTACTCGATCCTCTGTCTCGGAACCAAGCGCATGGCAAAGTTTAACTTATTTTCAGAAGATTCAAATAAATCGCCATTAGCGAGACTCTGGCGAAAGTTTAAAAATAACCACCCTGCACTGGTTGGTTTATGGGTGTTTATTGCCTTTAGCCTGTTAGCGGCTACCGCGCCTTTTCTTGCGCCTTATGGGGTAAATCAACAGCACAGTGATGCACTATTACTGCCTCCCTCGTGGAATGAAATGGGCGATGTGCGGTTTATACTTGGCACCGATGATTTAGGCCGAGATGTGCTGTCTCGTTTAATGAATGGTGCCACATATACGTTCGGGTTATCGGTTGTGGCTGCACTGATCACCACTGTTATTGGTGTGTTGGTAGGTACCTTTGCAGGGATCAGTAAAGGCATACGTTCTAGTTTTTTGAACCACTTACTGGATGTAACGCTGTCAATTCCCTCATTGTTACTGGCCATCATTATTATTGCCATACTCGGCCCTGGATTAATGAATACCGTATGGGCAATTATTTTAGCCTTATTACCCCAGTTTATTCATTCAATTAGAAACCTGATAGTTGACGAACTTGGCAAAGATTATGTTACAGCCTACCGCTTAGATGGCGCCTCTAAATGGCATATTTTATCACGCGGGATTTTTCCTAATGTGTATGAGTATATTGTGGTTATTTTTACGATGGCGCTTTCTACTGCTATTTTAGATATTGCGGCGTTAGGGTTTTTAAAACTGGGTGCACAGCCGCCGACTACTGAATGGGGCGCAATTTTAGCAGAGAACTTAGGACTTATATATTTAGCACCCTGGACGGTAGCATTGCCGGGCGTGCTGTTATTTTTAGCGGTTCTTTCAACAAACTTAGTGGGCGATGGACTTCGCAAAGTTTTACAAGCGCGTAAGGCCGATTAGATGCAGTTACTAGATATTCGAAATTTAACCATTGAACTTCAAACTTCCGAAACCGCCATTCGTGCTGTTGATCGCGTAAGCTTTAGTTTAAAAGAAGGTGAAGTACATGCTTTAGTGGGCGAATCAGGCTCTGGCAAAAGCTTAATTGCAAAAGCCATTGTCGGCGTGCTTAATGAACGCTGGGTGATAACCGCAGACAGAATGCATTGGCGTGGTGTTGATTTAATGCGCTTAACACCAGAGCAACGCCGTAAAACGGTTAGCCAAGACATTGCGATGATTTACCAAGACCCCAGTCGATGTCTAGATCCTACTGCTAAAATATTTAACCAAATTGCTGAAACACTGCCTGAAGTGGCTGCTAAAGGGTTTTTCTTAAAACGCAACCGTGAGCGTAAAGACCGTGTTAAAGCCTTAATACATAAAGTAGGTATTAAAAATCATGAAGCGGTGCTTGATAGTTACCCGCATGAGCTCTCTGAGGGCGTATGCCAAAAGGTCATGATAGCCATGGCGATTGCCCGCACACCTAAGTTATTAATTGCAGATGAGCCTACAACCGCACTAGAAAGCACCACCCGTGCACAGGTGTTTAGGTTATTAAAAAGTTTAAATCAGCTAAAGAACATGTCTATTTTGATGATCTCTCATGAACTAGAAGAAATTGTTAATTGGTCGCATGGTATTCATGTGCTGTACTGCGGTCAAATGGTTGAAGCAGGTCCAACACACCGTATTTTTAGCCAACCTCGTCATCCGTATACGCAGGCTTTACTAAAAAGCCTGCCCGATTATGAGCATGGTTTAGCCCATAAAGAACCCTTTTATGCACTTAAAGGCACCATACCAACATTACAGCATTTACCGATTGGTTGTCGACTCGGTCCACGTTGCCCACAAGCACAAAAAGAATGTGTGGTTGCGCCTAAACTTTCAAAGCATCATGGTCATAGCTACGCCTGTCACTTTCCGCTGATCAAGGAAATAAAATAATGCAGCCACTGTTAAAAGTTCAAGCCTTATCAAAAACCTTTAACATGCGAGCGGGTCTGTTTAGCCGTAAAAAGTTTGATGTTTTAAAAAATATCTCATTTTGTATTGGTAAAGGTGAAACAATTGCCATTATTGGTGAAACAGGCTCAGGAAAAAGTACCCTGGCTAAATTATTAGTGGGTGCATACAGTGCCGATAGCGGGCAGATATTATTGGAGAATAACACTATAGAAAACAATGGTAATCGTGATGCCCAGTGTCGTTATATCCGAATGATTTTTCAAGACTCCGCCACCTCATTGAACCCAGCAGTGACCATTGCTGAAATGCTCGATGATTGCCTAAAATTCAATACTGATTTTGATAAAACTCAACGTAGTGAAAAAATTGGCAGTACGCTGCTTAAAGTGGGTCTACTGGTCGATCATCAGCAATACTATCCGCATATGTTTAGTGTGGGGCAATTACAGCGTGTAGCGCTCGCTCGCGCGCTTATATTAGATCCTAAGGTTGTTGTACTCGATGAGGCACTTTCATCGCTTGACCCTTCTGTAAGAGCGCAAATAGTAAACCTATTACTTAAACTACAGCTTGAAACTGGATTAACCTATATTTTGATCACCCATCATTTAAGTTTAGTGCGCCATATTAGCGACCAGTTAGTGGTACTCAATAAAGGTGAAATAGTTGAATACGGCGCTACAGAAACTATTTTTCAAAACCCGCAGTCAAAGGTTACCCAGCGCTTATTGAGTTGTTAATGTCTAAACAAACAAAAAAGGCGCCAATTGGCGCCTTTTTTAATTTAGCTATTACTTATTCAGCTGCTTGAGCTGCTTTTGGTACATTAAGCTCTGCTTGTTGCTTAAGCGATTCAATGAATACCGTATAGTTTTTCTGCGCTTGCGCCATAGTAATGTTTTGCTTCATTTGTGGCTCAATGTTGTCACTCACTGGTGCATCATTTACCGCTTTAAGCGCAACAATCGCTGCATCGCCATTATTTAAGCTAACCATATCATATACAGCCGCATCACTAGGATGTGCCATTTTGAATACTTGGGTAACAATAGCAGGTGAAACAGCAAAGCTTTCACGAGTTAGTTGCGACTCTTGACGAACGTTTAGTGATTGCTCAGCAGCCACATCGTTTAAGCTCTTGCCTTCTTTTACTTGTGCAAATAACGTGCGTGCTTTTTCTTTTGCAAGGTCTGATGCCTTTTCATTCATTAAGCGTGTTTTAATTTGCTCACTTACCTCGCTTAATGCTTTCGTTGCCGCAGGTTGGTGCTCATTTACACGCACCACAATCACGTGCTCATTACCAAGCTCAATTACTTCTGAATTGACTTTATCTTCTAGTAGTTCAACTGATGATAAGGCAGTCACAACCGCTGGGTTATTAAGCGGCTCAGGAAGCGCGCTAAGCGCTAGTAAAGAAGTAGATTGTACTTCTACACCCGCCACTTCAGCAGCATCGTCTAAGCGATCAGAAATCTCAAAGGCTAATGCCCCCATTTCTGTTTGCTTCTCGTAAAACGCATCTACTTTTTCAGCTTGCTCAAGTTCAGCACGTAGGTCAGCTTTAACCTCATCGAACGGTTTAACTTGTTGAGTTTGTAGATCAGTCAGTTTGATGATGTGATAACCAAACTCAGAAGCAACAACGTCAGAGTAATCACCTTTGTTTTGCAATGCGAACGCTGCATCTTCAAATGCTGGTTCCATAACATCACGTTCAATCCACTCTAAATCGCCACCCATTTCTGCACTAACAATGTCATCTGACGATGTCTCTGCTAGCTCAGCAAAATCAGCACCAGCGTTAAGCTGGGCAAGTAACGACTCAGCTTTCGCTTTAGCCGCATCATCATCTTCGCTATTGTCGATTAGAATATGCGACACACGACGCTTTTCTGGTTCAACATATTGCGCTTTACTCTGCTCATAATATGCTTTTACATCGTCTTCGCTTACCGATGCAACATCAATATCATCTGCATTTAGTTCGATGTAATTAACTGAAATTAATTCAGGTGATAAAAATTGACCTGCGTTTAATTCATAGTAATCCGCAACTTCTTGCTCTGTAACTTCAACATCAGCTTGCATTGCTTGTTTATCAATTACTAAATAATCAATGCTTCGTGTTTGCTGTTGCAACGCAATGGCTGATTTAAGCTCATTTGGCAGCGCAAAGTCTGTACCCGCAACGGCAGATACTAACTGGCTACGCGTCATATCATCACGCAGGTATTCACGAAATGCGTCAGGTTGAAAATTCATTTGACGAATAACTTGTAAATAACGGTCGTTATTAAACTTGTCGCCAATTTTAAAATAAGGTAGCTCTAAAATTGTTTTACGAACGCTTTCATCACTTACGCGCAAACCAAGCTCGGCGGCTAACTGACTTTGTAATTCTTGTTGTACTAAACGGTCAATCACACCTTGACGGATTTGAGCCATGTAAGTTGGATCAGCTGCTATTTGGGTAAAGTACTCACCAAATTGTTGTTCTAAGCGGCTACGTTCATTTTGAAACGCACGGCTAAATTCTGTTTGGCTAATTTTAATTCCATTTACTTCAGCAACGGGTTGTTCTGTGGTTTGACCTAAGTAACTACCGATCCCAGCTAAGGCAAAAGATAAAATCACCGCGCCTAAAATGACTTTGGCTACCGGCCCTTGCGAACCTTCTCTGATTTTCTCAAGCATTTGTTTATCTCTTTTCTGAGCAAGGTATTTTCTACCTTGTCATATGTAAAAAAAGCGTATCTTACCAGATACGCTTTTTCACTTGAAGTAACTGGCGGTGAAGTAACTTAATTTATCGATTGCAATAATTAAGCGTCTCTTTACTCGCCATAACTAAATTGTTTACACAATGATTAGTTTACTGCGTCTTTAAGCGCTTTACCGGCTTTGAAAGCTGGGATGTTAGCTGCAGCAATTTGAATCGTTTCACCAGTTTGTGGGTTACGACCTGCACGAGCAGCACGCTCACGTACAGAGAAAGTACCAAAACCAACAAGTGCAACTGAGTCGCCATCTTTTAGCGCGCCAGATACAGATTCGATGAATGAATCTAGTGCACGACCTGCAGCCGCTTTAGAAATGTCAGCATCAGCTGCGATTTGATCGATTAATTGAGATTTATTCACAATATCATCCTCTTTCATTGTTGTTATCAAGAGCGATTGTTTTTTAAACTAACATCACTGTTTTGAAATTTTTGAGCAATTTTTTTAAGCTCATATGATTATATTTTTCTTAAGCCTAGGCCCTGCAAGGGCTAGGCTTGAAAACCAGTGCTTAACTTATCATACCGTTTAGATTTGAAAAGCCCCTAAAAGCACTTTTTTTGGCTTTTTTACTGCTTTTTTGGTGTTTCGACTGAAAAACTATCAACTGGATGCACTAAAGCAAGCTTTAATACTTCGTCAATCCACGTAACTGGGTGAATCTCAAGACCCGCCAATACGTTATCAGGTATCTCTTTTAAGTCACGTTCGTTAATTTTAGGGATCACCACCGTTTTAATACCACCTCGGTGAGCCGCTAATAATTTCTCTTTTAAACCACCAATTGGCAGTACTTCACCACGTAGGGTAATCTCACCCGTCATGGCCACATCAGAGCGCACTGGATTACCCGTTAGGCTTGAAACCAAACAAGTAACCATTGCGATACCCGCACTTGGACCATCTTTAGGAGTTGCGCCCTCAGGTACATGCACGTGAATATCACGTTTTTCATAAAAGTCGCTATTAATACGTAGCTCATCAGCACGATTACGCACAACAGTCATTGCCGCTTGAATCGACTCTTGCATTACATCGCCTAACGAGCCGGTGTAAGTCAATTTGCCTTTACCTGGTACTGCAGCACATTCAATCGTTAGTAAGTCTCCGCCTACTTCTGTCCATGCTAGGCCAGTTACTTGGCCAATACGGTCGCCATCTTCTGCTTTACCGTAATCAAAACGTTGCACACCTAAGTACTCTTCAAGGTTATCTGCATCGATAGTGACCGTTTTGGTGTCTTTTTCCATTAAGATATTTTTAACCGCTTTACGGCATAATTTAGATACTTCACGCTCTAAGTTACGAACGCCCGCTTCACGCGTGTAATATCGAATAATACCGATAATGGCACTGTCAGCAATTTCAACTTCTTTCTCTTTCAAGCCATTACGCTTAACTTGCTTTGGAATTAAATGTTCTTTAGCTATATTTAATTTTTCGTCTTCGGTATAACCGGCTAAACGAATAACTTCCATACGGTCCAATAATGGCCCAGGAATATTAAAGCTATTAGAGGTAGCAACAAACATTACATCAGATAAGTCGTAATCGACTTCTAGGTAATGATCAGCAAAATGACTGTTTTGCTCAGGGTCGAGTACTTCAAGTAATGCTGATGCAGGGTCGCCACGCATATCTGCTGACATTTTATCAATTTCATCTAACAAGAATAACGGGTTTTTAACGCCCACTTTAGTCATGTTTTGAATCAATTTACCTGGCATAGAGCCAATATAAGTACGACGGTGACCACGTATCTCAGCTTCATCACGTACGCCACCCAGTGCCATACGAATGTACTTACGGCCAGTTGAACGCGCAATAGATTGCCCAAGAGAGGTTTTACCTACCCCTGGCGGCCCAACTAAACACAAAATAGGCCCTTTAAGCTTATTAGTACGCTGCTGTACCGCGAGATATTCAATAATACGCTCTTTAACTTTATCAAGTCCGTAGTGATCGCTATCTAGTATTTTTTGCGCGCCTGCTAAATCTTTTTTAACTTTAGAGCGTTTTTTCCACGGTACGTTAATTAGCGTATCTATGTATGAGCGAACAACACTCGCTTCTGCCGACATCGGCGACATCATTTTAAGTTTGTTAAACTCTGCCGTGGCTTTTTCTTTCGCTTCGTTAGGCATACCTGATTCTTCGATGCGTTTTTTTAGCGCTTCGAATTCATCTGGTACATCGTCAATTTCGCCAAGCTCTTTTTGAATCGCTTTCATTTGCTCATTGAGGTAGTACTCACGCTGCGATTTTTCCATCTGCTTTTTAACGCGGGTACGAATTTTTTTCTCAACTTGCAGTAAGTCTATTTCACCTTCCATCAACGCCATTAAGTACTCTAAGCGCTCCGTAACGCTTGATATTTCAAGTACTTTTTGTTTTTCAGGCACTTTTAATGGCATATGCGCAGCCATGGTATCAGCAAGACGCGCTGGCTCATCAATACCAGAGACCGAAGTCATCACTTCAGGTGGGATTTTTTTATTTAATTTTACGTAGCCTTCAAACTGGCTTAATGCACTGCGAATAAAAATATCTTGCTCTTGTTCATTCACTGAATCAGATTCAATAAACTGAGCATTGGCAACAAAGAAGTCTTCGTTATCAACAAACTCTTCGATATTTGCACGCTGCGTGCCTTCAACTAATACTTTTACTGTACCATCGGGTAGCTTTAATAATTGAAGTACAGTCGCAATTGTCCCTACACGATAAATATCGTCTTTCTCAGGCTCGTCTACAGTTGCATCTTTTTGTGCAACTAAGAAAATTTGTTTGTCTTTATCCATTGCCGCTTCAAGGCATTTTATTGATTTTTCACGGCCTACAAAAAGCGGGATCACCATGTGTGGATACACCACTACATCGCGCAGTGCTAGCACAGGGATTTCGACTCGATCGTTTCTCTCAAGCGTCATTGTATTTTCTCTTTGCACTTCATTTATTTAAAGATTACTCAAGTATATGGGGATAACCTAATTAAAGTTCAACAATTTTTGCCAACTCGATTAAATTAATTATAAAAAAAGGAGCCATTGGCTCCTTTTTTTTACAACTTGCTCAGAATTTAATCCGCCGCGGCTTGTTCTTGATTGCTGCTGTCATAAATCAAGATTGGGTCAGACTCACCTTTAATAACGGTTTCATCAACAACCACTTTACTTACGTTATCAATTGAAGGCAGCTCATACATAGTATCAAGCAATACACCTTCTACGATTGAACGCAGGCCACGTGCACCGGTTTTACGTTCCATTGCTTTGTGAGCAATAGCACGTAGTGCATCATCACGAAATTCAAGCTCAACGTCTTCCATCCCAAACAATACTGAAAATTGCTTAGTAATAGCGTTTTTAGGCTCGCTTAAAATTTGTACCAGTGCAGCTTCATCAAGTTCAGTCAATGTAGCAACAACAGGTAAACGGCCAATAAACTCTGGAATTAAACCATATTTCACTAAATCTTCTGGCTCAACATCTTTAAATGTTTCACTTAAAGAGCGGCTCGCTGCCGACTCTTTAACGTTAACGCCAAAACCAATGCCAGTATTTTTGTGGCTACGCTGTTCAATAACTTTATCAAGACCAGCAAATGCGCCACCACAAATAAACAGAATTTTAGAAGTGTCTACTTGCAGGAACTCTTGCTGTGGATGTTTACGTCCACCTTGTGGCGGAACAGAAGCAACGGTACCTTCAATCAATTTAAGTAAGGCTTGTTGTACACCTTCACCTGATACATCACGGGTGATTGATGGGTTATCTGATTTACGTGAAATTTTGTCAATTTCATCAATGTAAACAATACCACGTTGTGCTTTTTCTACGTCGTAGTCACATTTTTGTAAAAGCTTTTGAATGATGTTTTCAACATCTTCACCCACATAACCGGCTTCGGTCAACGTGGTGGCATCGGCCATTGTAAACGGCACATCTAGCAAACGTGCTAACGTTTCAGCTAGTAGTGTTTTACCACTCCCCGTTGGACCAATTAATAAAATATTACTTTTACCTAGTTCAACGTCTTGTTTAGTTGATTGGTTGCGTAAACGCTTATAGTGATTGTAAACCGCTACAGACAACACTTTTTTCGCATGCTCTTGGCCAATTACGTAGTCGTCTAAGTGGTTACGAATTTCTTTTGGCACAGGTAATTTGTCAGCGGCATCATGCTTAGGCGCGATGTCTTTAATTTCTTCCCTGATAATATCATTACACAGCTCTACACATTCATCACAAACGTATACTGAAGGTCCTGCAATTAATTTTCGAACTTCATGCTGGCTTTTGCCGCAAAAAGAGCAGTATAACAATTTATTACTTTTGTCGCCGTCTGTAGGAGTGTCAGACATTCAGCTACCTCATTTTATTACGTTGGCCACCAAAGTCTTGGTGGCTATTTTAATACGCTTTAACTATACCAAAATTTAGGCTTTTTCGCATAGTAACTCTCATTAGCAAGCATTACTGCTTGCAGGCATACTTACTTGCTACCGCGATTAGTAAATACTGAGTCAACAATACCGTAATCTACAGCTTGGCTTGCACTCATAAAGTTATCACGGTCTGTATCACGTGAAACAACATCAAGCGGTTGGCCAGTATGCTCAGCCATTAAGCGATTTAATTTGTCTTTAATAGACAAGATTTCTTTCGCGTGTATTTCAAAATCAGATGCTTGACCTTGGAATCCACCTAATGGTTGGTGAATCATTACACGTGAATTAGGTAAACAAAAACGTTTACCCTTAGCACCACCAGATAGTAAAAACGCACCCATGCTAGCCGCTTGGCCCACACAAATAGTACTTACATCAGGTTTAATGAAATTCATTGTATCGTAAATAGCCATTCCCGCAGTGACCGAGCCACCCGGTGAATTGATATATAAGAAAATATCTTTATCTGGGTTCTCTGATTCTAAGAAAAGCATTTGCGCTAAAATCAGATTTGCCATGTTGTCTTCAACTTGGCCCGTTAAAAAGATAATACGCTCTTTTAATAGTCTCGAATAAATATCAAACGAGCGCTCGCCTTTAGCTGTTTGCTCAACAACCATTGGTACTAATGCGTTTAGGGGATCTGTCATACCAGTGTTCATACTTATTTAATTCCTTATGCGCTTATACTTATTCTAAGAAAAGCATAATGATCATTTTTAGCTAATTAAGAACCACAAACTAAAATGGCCCGGGCACACTGCATAAACAGAGTAACACGAGCCATTTAATCGTTAGCGAGCGCTTAAGTCAATGACTTATTATGCACCTTGCTGTGGATTCATGATGTCATCAAATGCTTTTTCAACATCAGTCACAGTTGCTTTAGCTAAAATAGCTTCAACAGCTTGCTCTTCCATTGCTACATTACGCATTTGTTGCATTAGTTGATCATTTGCTTTGTAGTATTCTACCACTTCAGTTGGATCTTCGTATGCAGATGCTACAGTAGCGATAAGTGCTTCAACTTTAGCGTCATCAACTTTGATGTCGTTTGCTTTGATCACTTCGCCTAATAATAGGCCAGTTTTAACTCGTGTAACTGCTTGCTCATGGAACAATTCAGCTGGAAGCTCAGGCATATTTTGACCGTTACCACCAAAACGTTGAGCAGCTTGCTCACGTAAAGCGTCAACTTCTTGGTCGATTAATGCTTTAGGCACTTCAACTTCGTTTTGCTCTAAAAGACCTTTGATTGCTTGATCTTTTACGTTAGCTTTAACCGCTTGGTCTAGCTCACGTGTCATGTTCTTTTTAACTTCTTCTTTAAGCGCGTCTACGCCGCCTTCGGCAACACCGAATTTAGTTGCAAACTCATCGCTTAATTCAGGTAATTCTTGCGCTTCAACTTTTTTCACTGTGATAGTGAATTGAGCCGCTTTACCTTTTAAGTTTTCAGCGTGGTAATCTTCAGGGAAGTTTACGTCAGCAACAACTTCTTCGCCTGCTTTTTTGCCTACGATGTTGTCTTCAAAACCTGGGATCATACGACCTTGGCCAAGTTCTAATGGGAAATCTTCAGCTTTACCGCCTTCGAATTCTTCACCATCGATAGTACCAACGAAATCAACCGTTACACGGTCATTTGCGCCAGCAGCTCCATCAACGTCAGCCCAAGAAGCGTGTTGCTTACGAAGTGTCTCTAGCATGTTTGCTAAATCTTCGTCAGTTACTTCTACCGCTGGTTTTTCAACAGCAATTTTCTCTAAACCTTGAACTTCAACTTCAGGGTAAACTTCAAATGTTGCTGAGAATTCTAAATCTTTACCTGCTTCAAGTGCTTTTGGTGCAAATGTAGGTGCGCCAGCAGGGTTAATTTTTTCAGCAACAATTGCTTCAATGTAATTACGTTGCATTACTTCGCCAGCAACTTCTTGACGAACAGCTGGTCCGAAACGCTTGTTGATTACTGATACTGGTACTTTACCAGCACGGAAACCGTCGATACGCTGCGTTTTTGACAGTTGTTGTAAGCGTTTTTTTACTTCGGTCTCAACGTTCTCTGCAGGAACGGTGATGGTCAGACGGCGCTCAAGGCCTTGAGTCGTCTCAACAGAAACTTGCATGATTTACCTCAATATTCAATTTTGGCGACTTTTCGCCTTCATTACAAACAAAGTAATCTATAGGCGTCTTGATAAAATTCAAGCCTTAGAGCTTAAAAAAATCCGTCGCTACCAGGAGATACCATTGCTGCTCTGCCCTAGGGCACTATATTTTTAAACAAATAGACGCGGCATTATAACCTAATATTCATGATAGTCGAGTGTGGGGGGCAATTATTTGGGGTAGATCAGGGTAGATAACGACTAAGCGAATAAAAAACAGGCTAATTCAACTGTATAGAATGAATTGGAGCAAAAATAGAGTTATTTTAGATGAAATATAGAGATTTAGAATATAGAACTTAAGGGGAAATGGTCGGCGATGCAGGATTTGAACCTGCGACCCCTTGGACCCAAACCAAGTGCGCTACCAAACTGCGCTAATCGCCGATATAAATATTTTCTCGAATACTTAAACTTAGGATTTAAGACCACTTATAAGAAAGTGGTCGGCGATGCAGGATTTGAACCTGCGACCCCTTGGACCCAAACCAAGTGCGCTACCAAACTGCGCTAATCGCCGATATTCTTTTTTGTAAATTGGGGTGACTGATGGGGCTCGAACCCACGACAACCGGAATCACAATCCGGGGCTCTACCAACTGAGCTACAATCACCACGGCATTACAGTGTTTTCAAAATGGCGCACCCAGAAGGATTCGAACCTTCGACCGACGCCTTAGAAGGGCGTTGCTCTATCCAGCTGAGCTATGGGCGCATCGAAAACTTCATAGTTCACTAGTAAGTTAAATTGTTATGACTAAACATAAAAATGGTCGGCGATGCAGGATTTGAACCTGCGACCCCTTGGACCCAAACCAAGTGCGCTACCAAACTGCGCTAATCGCCGATACTTACTATTGTCTGCGAGTGACCTCGTTGACAACGGGGTGCATAATAGTGATTTGACCGTGTTAGGTCAAACGTTTTTTTAAGAAAACAAATCAATTGCTCATTTTTAGTTCATAATGGTCAAATATTACGATACAGGGATAAAATTTAAACTCTTTTTTAAATTCGGGGGCTTATAATTTAAAAGCAACTTGGCGCTCAACCGCTTTTCTGCGAAAATAGCCGCCATATTAAAAAATGAGTAAGGTAAAGGTCTTTTTCTTTATCGGCATTTTAACCCCTATATATGCATTCGTTTTTTAAATGTATCGGTATCAAGTTAATTAACCTAATTAAAGGTCACCCATGACGGCAAACATCATTGATGGTAAAGCAGTAGCAAAACAAGTACGTAGCGCAGTGGCTGAACGAGTTTCAGAACGTGTTACACAAAACCTTAGAGCCCCAGGATTAGCTGTGGTGCTTGTTGGACAAGACCCAGCAAGCCAAGTTTACGTTGGTTCAAAACGTAAAGCCTGTGAAGAAGTTGGTTTTATTTCTAAATCATTTGATTTGCCCGCAGACACAACAGAGCAAGCGCTATTAGCATTAATTGATGAATTGAATGTTGATGGCGAAGTTGACGGTATTTTAGTGCAACTTCCTTTACCTGCAGGCTTAGACGCAGAAAAAATTCTTGAGCGTATTACCCCGCATAAAGATGTTGATGGCTTTCACCCTTATAACATTGGTCGTTTAGCGCAGCGTATGCCTGCCCTTCGCCCATGTACGCCAAAGGGTATTATCACCTTATTAGATTCAACCGGCGTGCGTTACAAAGGCATGCACGCAGTGGTAGTGGGTGCCTCTAATATTGTGGGTCGCCCTATGTCACTTGAACTGTTGTTAGCTGGCTGTACGACTACTGTTTGTCATAAGTTCACACAAGATTTAGAAACCCATGTTCGCCGTGCTGACTTATTGGTTGTTGCTGTAGGCAAACCAGAGTTTATTCCGGGTGACTGGATAAAAGAAGGCGCGATTGTTATTGATGTGGGTATTAACCGTTTAGACAACGGTAAGTTAGTGGGTGACGTTGAATACGCTACTGCAGAACAAAAAGCTGACTTTATTACCCCTGTACCTGGCGGCGTAGGCCCGATGACAGTTGCTAGCTTAATTGAAAATACGTTAGAAGCGTGTGAGAAATATCACAGCTAATAAATAAAAATAAAGTAATCCAAAGCCCGCTTAATTGCGGGCTTTTTGTATCATCATTCTTCGTTTTATTAAGTCCAAGCCTTGTGGCAAAACCGAAAACACAATCATTAATAACATAATCGCGTACTGCCAATTTGCATACTGCTCGTTAATTAATATTCCTGCACATAAAATACCGGCAATTGGGTTGGCTATAGTGCCAAAAGTAAATTCAACAACTGACATTCGTCCTAATAACCAAACATATAGGATGTAAGCCAAAGCAGTATTAGGTACCACCAGCCAAAATAACGCCAGCCATTGCGTGATATTTATTGATGCAGTTAAAAATTGATACTGCTGTGGTGCAAAATAGAAAGCTTGAACCATAGCGGCAATTGCTAGCAAACTGCCACCAATGATTAGCTGCCACGTGAGTACCGTCCACCAGTGAACTTTAGCCGTTACTTTTTGTACCAGCGTACTGCCTATCACAATAGTTAATAACGCCCCTATCAGCGCCAAAATCCCCAAAACATTAAGTGCTACATGTTGTGGATCAAATAAGCGCCATGCTAAAACCACTAAAGCAAGCGCACAAATACCTTGCACTAGCGCTGGCTGTTGTCGCTTTACAAGCCATGCATATAATAATGCAACCACAGGGACAGATACCATACCCACGCCAGCAATAGCTGCTGGTAGGTTAATTGCCATTACAAAAATAAAACTAAAAAATAGCGCAATATTAATCGTGCCGATTAAAAAGATGCCAGGCCATTGCTTTTCTGTTGGCCAAGAGGGTTTAAATAACAACAATAATAAACCAGCAGGAAGTGCACGTATGGCCCCTAATAAGATTGGCGGCCACTCTGGGGTTGCGTATTTAGTTACCGCATAAGTCGTTCCCCATAAAAAAGCAGGGATCATGGCAAGTAAAATATTCATTAATTTTCCATTTTTAAATTGATGAATGCGAGTTTAAAACCTCAACCATAATTGAGGTCAACAATATCAATTTTATTAAAAGCATAATCAATTTAATGCAATTGATATAACAAAAAAGGGTTACCCAATGGCAACCCTTTTTTTGTGATCAGCGCGTTATGGCTAAATACGCAAAGGTTAAAAGTCCCTATGCTTTACGCCACGTTGTTTTTCCCGCTGAATCTTCAAGTATTACACCCAGTGCATTTAAAGCATCGCGAGCTTCATCAGCTGCAGCCCAATTTTTACTGGCACGTGCGTCATTACGTTTTACAATCAATGCCTCAATTTCAGCCACTTCATCATCGTTTTGACCGCCTTGTAAAAATGCTTCAGGTGCTTGTTGAGCAATACCAAGTATTTCACCTAAGCTGCGTAGAATAAAGGCTAAATGTCCTGCTTTTTCGCTATCACTTTCTTTTACTCGGTTTAGCTCTTTAGCAACTTCAAATACAACCGGTAATGCTTCTGGCGAATTAAAGTCATCATTCATAGCTTTTCTAAACTTAGCTACATACTCATTACCCTCAAGCTCACATTCAACTGGCTCAACACCACGTAATGCCGTGTAAATACGCTCAAGTGATGAACGTGCTTGGTCTAAGTTTTCTTGCGAGTAATTAAGTTGACTGCGGTAATGGCCAGAAATTAAAAAGTAACGAACCGACTCAGCATCGTATTGCTTTAATACTTCACGAACGGTAAAAAAGTTATCTAATGATTTAGACATCTTTTCTTTGTTCACTTGAACCATACCGGTATGGATCCAAGTATTAACGTATTGGCCGTTGTTAGCACAGCATGATTGCGCGATTTCGTTTTCGTGGTGCGGAAACTGTAGGTCTGAACCACCACCATGAATATCAAAGTGCTCACCTAGGTGCTTTGAACTCATCGCTGAACATTCTATGTGCCAACCAGGGCGACCCTCACCCCAAGGTGATGACCACGATGGCTCCCCTGCTTTAGCTTTTTTCCATAAAACAAAATCAAGAGGATCGTCTTTATCTTGTGCTACTTCCACACGTGAGCCCGATTGCAGCATGGTTAAATCTTGCTGTGAAAGTGCTCCGTATTGCTCAAAGGTTGATACATCAAATAAAACGTCGCCATCGGTTGCAACATAAGCATGGCCTTTGGCAATCAAACGCTCAACCATGGCAATAATTTCATCCATGTGACCTGTAACCGTTGGCTCTACATCAGGACGTAGCATATTTAAGCTGTCAAAGTCTTCATGCATGGCTTTAGTCATACGCACGGTTAAGTCGTTAATGGCTTCACCGTTCTCATTTGCGCGCTTGATAATTTTATCGTCTACATCGGTAATATTACGCACGTACTTTAAATCGTAACCTAAGTGACGAAGGTAGCGAACAATCACATCAAAACCCACAAATGTGCGTGCATGGCCAATGTGGCAGTAATCATAAATGGTGATACCACACACATACATGTCGATTTTTCCATCAACCATAGGTTTAAATTGTTCTTTTTGGCGTGTCAGTGTGTTGTATATTTGTACCATTTAGTTGCTTTCCTTCACGATTAACAGAAAAGCTATGTTACCACTTGCTAAGCATGGGCTCTAGCGGTTTATCAAAGCACTTTGTTAATCTGGGTCAACTACGATAAAATAGCGCCAATATTCAAACCAGCTATAGGAAATCTCATGGTTGTTCTACACACAAACTTTGGTGATATCACCATTAAAATGCACGAAAGCGAAGCTCCAAATACAGTAAAAAACTTTTTAGAGTATGCAAACTCAGGTTTTTATAACGGCACTATTTTTCATCGTGTAATTGATGGTTTTATGGTTCAAGGCGGTGGTTTTGCATCGGGTATGGAACAAAAAGAAGTAAACGACCCAATTGAAAATGAAGCTAACAACGGCCTATCTAACAAAGTAGGTACTTTAGCAATGGCGCGTACGCCTGATCCACACTCAGCTACAGCGCAATTTTTCATTAACGTGAATAACAACGACTTTTTAAACCACAGCAGCGAAACGTCGCAAGGCTGGGGTTACTGTGTGTTTGCTGAAGTAGTAGAGGGCATGGACGTAGTAAATAAAATCAAAGGTGTTGCTACAGGTAGCAATGGCTTTCACCAAGATGTACCACTTGAAGATGTGGTAATTGAAAGTGTAACTGTAAGCTAAAACCCCCTTTATTCTTCAAAGAATACATAAAGCGGGTATTCACCCGCTTTTATTTAACTGGAATCACCATGACTCGCCAAACCTACTTTATTGCAGATTTACATTTGAGTGAAAATCGCCCTGATATTACAGCGGCATTTTTTAAATTTTTACACTCCCATATTGTTCCTCAAAAAGTAGACGCCCTATATATTTTAGGTGATTTTTTTGAAGTCTGGGTTGGTGACGATTATGTAAGCGAACTATCAGCAGCAGTGGCCAAACAATTAAAAGCAGTTAATAACTCGGGCATACCTATTTATTTTGTACACGGTAATCGCGATTTTATCATGCGCACAAAATATGCAAACATGGCAGGAATGACTCTACTCGATGAGCAAACAGTGATCGACCTTTACGGCACACCCACGGTAATTTTACATGGTGATGAAATGTGTACTCAAGATATTGAATATCAAAAGTTTCGTCAAAAAAGTCGTGGTTGGTGGTGGCCCAAATTAATGCTTGCTATGCCATTATGGTATCGAAAAAAAATAGCCCGCGATGCGCGTGAAAAAAGTAAACTTAGCCAAGCAGACAAACCTATAGAAATACTGGATGTAGTGCAAAGCGCGGTACTCGAAACCTTTGCTAAGCATAACGTGGCTAATATGATCCACGGCCATACTCACCGCCCTAATGTACATACCTATGAAGTTAATAACCAAACCCTTACTCGTACAGTATTGGGCGATTGGTATACTCAAGGTTCGTATTTAGTGATTACTCCCGAGTCACAACAATTAATTTCAACGCCTTTATAACGTCCCTAGTAATTAATCGTAATCAGACTTTGCGGTTAACTCAGGCAAGGTAATAATAAATTGTGTTTTAAAATAGGCATCGCTTTGTGGTTCTGAATGAAGTTTGATGTCTCCTTTCAAAACTTGTGTTACCCATTGGTGCACCATATATAAACCTAAGCCCGTATTACCTTTACCTCGTGCGGTTGTATAAAAAGGCTCAAATATATCTGCTTTAGTCTCATTATTTACTCCTTTACCATTATCTGACACGCTAAGCCTTACGCTATTATTTGTCGCTTGCTCTACTTTTATTTCTATCACTCCCTCCTGCTTTTCATCAAAAGCGTGATTTAGCGCATTAATTACAAGGTTTTCGACCACCTGAGAAATAATCCCCGGCAAACTAATCACCTGTTTTTTGAGCAAGAAAATAGTTTTCACTTTTATCGGTGAATTTTTTAATCTGGAATTTAATGACAATAATAACTCTTGAATGATTTTTTCAATATCACATGCAATAAATTCATCGTTATGGCGATCAATGGCCATTTTTTTAAAACTTTTCACTAATACTGCGGTTTTATTTAAGTTAACTTTAGCTAGTGCTAGGTTCTCACCAATACTGGTTGTTGTTTCCTCTAACGTTGATTTAGTCAGCCCCTCCCTCATCGCCGCATTTAATTTAGCTAATGCCATATCTGCATTAGAAACAGAAATAACGGCTCCACCAATGGGTGTATTCATTTCATGAGCAACTCCTGCTACGAGCAATCCTAATGAGGATAGTTTTTGCGCTTCAATTAGTCCTTCTTGTAGCTGTTGTTGCTGCTTTATGGTGGCATCAAGCTCTCGGTTCACTATATCTAGTTCTATCTTTTCTATATGTAATTTATGCGAGAGGGTTAACAGCTTATTTTGAAACTTATACTCACGATAAATAAAGCCAAAACTAATTAAACACAGTAATCCACTACACAAAAACGCAAACTGTAAGGCTTTCACCTGTCCAGTTATTAGTAATTCATCAGGACTACTTATTAAAATAATTAACTCTTTATCGGTGTCACTAATTCTGCCTTTGTTCTCGCGCAGTGAAAAAATAGAAAAACGTCGGTAAGTATAGAGGTTATGGTCAAAAAAGTGCGAACCATACTCGACTTTGCCACCAATAATTTGCTGCCAGAGCCGAGGCTCTTGAATAGCAAGCGTTTGCTCATTTTTACCATACATAAACCCCCATTCTAAATCTTCATCACTATTTAATAACCAAAAACCATTATGATTCAAAATGCTTATATGGGTACTTTTTTGGCTATAGCTTTTGATCTGATTAAATAGATAATCTAAGTTAAAGTTAACCACCAATAGGCCATCTAATAGGTAATTTTCTTGATTGGTACGGTAGGTTACGCGGATTGATGGTTGATGAGGTTTTATGATTTTGTTGTGTTCAATGTTTAAATCTATTTCTGTAGCAAAAATGTCAGGCGCACTGATCTGCATCCCTTTTTGAAAGTAGTAACGGTTTTGCTTATTTTGCAAACCATCAGGCGATACAATTTCGCCAACACCATTCACTGCGTTAATGCGGTATTGCTCTTGCCCTTGCTTATCGAGCCAGCGAATTTGGGCTATGTTAGTAGAGATAGCCGCAAAATTTAAAAAATAATTATTTATTTCATCTCTGCTTCGCATTTGTTGCAAAGGCTTGTTTTGTGCATCGCTTTTTAAAACTGGGCCTTGAGCCAAAATACGAGTTAGCTTTTTAATGCTGCTGAGCTCTTTGGAGAAATCACTACTAATTAGTACTAACTTTTCATCTTGCTGAGCTTTAATGGTGTTTATTTTTTCTTGATATATTTGTTCGTATATAAGCCAACCAATAAAGAAGGTAATGAATAAACTGAATAGCAATTTAACTAGCACACTTTTTTTTGTACCAACAGGCAAACTATTAATGCTATTCATTATCAGTCACTTCATACTGCTTTAACCATCCGAACAGATCTTTTAGAGATAGAGGTTTAGAAAAATAATACCCTTGAGCTGTTTCGCAGCCTTGTTGCTGCAACCACTTGGCCTCAAACTCATTCTCAACACCTTCAGCAATCACCGAAAAGTTAAATTGCTTTGCCAAAGACAATATCATCTTAATCATGTATTGATTATTGTCATTAAACTCAAGGTCACTAACAAAATAGCGATCTATTTTTATCGACGTAGACGGTATTTCATTAATGTGAGCCAAAGACGAATACCCTGTACCAAAGTCATCAATGCTGACTTTCATGCCCAAAGAAATAAACCGCTCAAGCGCCTCTTTAATTAAGCTGTAATTACTAATAGCTTGTGTTTCGGTCACCTCAAGCTCAAGCATAGAAGGCAAAATACTGTATTCTTCAATTTTATTTTTTATCTGTTCAAAGTAGCTTGGCTCAACTAAATCATAAGAGGACGCATTAAATGCAACGGGTAAGTTACAGCCTTGCTCTTTAAGTTGATTAATAGCCTCTAGTATTTTCTCAAAAATCACATGGTCTAGTTCATTAATTAATCCGGCTGTTTCAGCTAATTCTATAAACTCGTCGGGGCGTACAAAGCTGCCATCGGCTCTTTGCCACCTAGCGAGCGCTTCAAAACCTGCTGGTTTCAAGGTTGATAAGCTGATTTTGGGTTGTAACACCACCTCTAAGCTTTTATTACCTATAGCCGTTCTGAGCTCAGCCATCAGCTCATATCGACGAGTTATCTGATCTGTTTTTTCCTCTGTATGCTGAATATATTTTGCATGGTTTGCCAACGTATAGTTGAGGCTAGACTCTGCTAAGCTAATCACTTTTTCAGGTGTTAAGTTTAAAGCAGCGCTTAACTTCAACTCCAGTATACGCACATCAATATATTGCTTCACCTGTTCAATTTCGAACTTTTGCTTATTTTGAAAGTAACTAATTGCATCTGAAATATCAAAGTCAACGCTAATTAGCATGCCAAAGGTTTTGTTACTAATTAGTGCTATGCGTGGTTCATATTTAGCAAAAGTATCAACTATATTTTGATGAACTAACTTCATTAATTTATTACAAAAGTCATTCCCGAAAGTAAATGCTTTTTCATCAAACTGATAAATGTCAAAAATGACTAATCGTGTTTTTAATCGCTCATGGGCATTCATGTTCTTTATTTCACGGGTTAACCAGTTCCTATTTGGTAAATTTAGTGATACATCGGTATAAGCAAGCTCTGTTAAACGATTTAATAACGAAATATTCGCAAATCCCGTGCTCACATTTTCGCTAAATACTTTTAGTAAATACTCATTTTGCTCATTAATTGGGTTGTCTGATTTTACGATCGTTATATAAGAAATATCTTGTTCTTGCGTTAAGGGAGTCTCGAAAAAAAATACGCTGTGGTGCTTTGAAAAAATATGACTACGCTGTTTAATCGCTTGTTTAAAATCTTGCAGCATTTCTGCAGGCAGGTTAGGTACAACAGGTTGCCCTTTAGTGCCACTAAAGCAACCATGGGTAGAGAGTATTAAGCATTCAGAGCTAGAGTTTGAATTACTCGAACAAAAAATACCGCCGCCTTCGGTTATTTTTAAAATATTACTAATTTCTTTAAGCACTGCATGAGAAAAAGAGGCCATATCATGCTTACCGTTAATACTTCTAGATGCATCTAGCACCAGCTGTAAACCTTGCTTTGCTGACCTAATTTGTGAAATATACTCCCATGTACGCATGTTACTATTAACAATTGATTGCAACTTTTCTGCTGTAATATCTGATTTATTCCAGTATTCATCGATATCAAGGACTTTCATGATATCACTCTCTGGAGCAAAACCAGGTTGACCTGTTAATAGCACAATACGCATTTCTGCGTTACCTATAACCTCTCGAATAGTATTTACTAAACGCAAGCCTGAGTCATCCTCCTCCATTACTACATCTATAAAAATAAGTGCAATATCAGGATGCATACTCAACGCCAAAGCAGCCTCAGGCACAGAATTTGCTGTTAACAGCTCGTATTTATAACCATCCTTTGCTTTTAATTCTCTCAAGCTATTAACTAACGCGTTTTGATAATCAAGGTCATCCTCAACGGTTAATATCTTCCATGCTTTTAGCTCTGTATCTGCTTTTTCTTCTTCAGCAGCAAATACAAACAATCCCTCTTTATCTTGCATATCTTCTCACCCAATAATAAATAAGGTATGACCTTGTTATTAAAATGAATTACAAAGCAATAAGTTAAATAATTTAAATAGTTATTCTAATATTAGGTGAGGGTATTGGATGTGTCTAATTTAAAAAGAATTTAATTAAAATTAGCTGCTACAACAGTTTGTTGTTTAACTAGTTAGTAGCAGCTTTATGTGTAAATTATGCAGGTTGTTGGCAAGCAGTAATAGGTACGCCGCTATGAAATTTGAAGTCTTCATCGTCCGATGTAATTAGCTGCGCTTCTATTTCAGCAAATTCTTTTACCCGCTCGGTAATATCAAAATCAGCAATTTCTTGAGCAAGGGTTAAGTAATCTTGATAATGGCGAGCCTCTGAGCGTAACAATGAAATATAAAAGTCCCCTAAGCGTTTATCTACATGCGGGGCAAGCGCAGCAAAACGTTCACATGAGCGCGCTTCTATGTACGCACCTACAATAAGTTTATCAACTAAGGCATTGGGCTCAAACGTTTTAACATTACGTAACATGCCTTTGGCGTAACGACACGGCGTAATGCTTTTATACTCAACGCCATATTCATCCATAATTTCCAGCACCTGATAAAAATGATGTAGTTCTTCTTTTATTAGCATGACCATTTTATCAATTAAGTCTTGTCCATAAGGTGAGTTAGATTTAGGAATAATAGATTTAGTGAGTTTATTTTTAGCCGCTAAATCACGCCAATTCCCCTCACGTTTATAAATAAGCGTTTCAAACGGTTTTAGCCATTCAAGCAGTGCATCACTGCTGTCTTTATCTACTGCATACTTACGAATTAAAAACATCGCACTTTGCGCCGCTTTTAGCTCACAAATTAAATGATCAATTAATATGATGGATAAATTTTCTTTTTTGGTCGCCTGTTCAACCCACTCATCAGGGGTACGGCATAATAAAAAGTTGTTAATTGGCTCTAAAAGCTGACTATGTGGCACGCTGACTACTCATTGCTAAAAATTGCGATTACGCATTTTAACACGAAATAATGTTCTGAATAAAATAAACACACGCAGCTCTTACAGGCATGTGGATAACTTGACTTTGCTTAGTTACTGAACCATAACTAAATGGACTGTATAAAAACAAACCAACTATAACCAAACAGTAACTTATCCTTTATGGAGAGCACGCAATGATACTAAATCACCTATGGGGCTTATACGCCCACCCACTCGAAGAGTGGCAAACAATTGATAACCGTCACGAAAGCTTAACTTACAGCTTATCGCACATTTTGCTTATCGCTTTATTTCCCTCCGTAATGGGGTACTACTCATCGGTTTACTTAGGCTGGAGTATAGGCACAGGTAACCCCGTTTTTTTAACCCATGAAAGCGCACTGATGATTGGCGCAGCCATGTATGTTGCTTTAATTGGCGGTGTATTTGCACTGGCCTATTTAGCGCATTGGATGGCGGTTACTTTCGGTGCTAAACCGACCTTTACCCAAACTATCGAGCTGGCAGCGTATACCGCTACACCGGTGTTTATGTCAGCATTGGCTGCTTTTTGGCCTGAGTTATGGTTTGTGGTGTGTGTTGGATTAGTGGCGCTCGCCTACTCAGTTTATTTACTGTATACCGGCGTCCCTATTTTAATGCACATTCCGCAGGAGCGCGGCTTTATTTATGCAAGCTCTGTTGTAACCTGTGGACTCATTTTGCTGGTTATCATTTTAGCACTTACCGCCATGCTATGGACCAACGGTATAATCAGCCCTATGTTTACATAAAAAATTAGTTTTTGAAAAACAAAAAAGGAGCGATTAAGCTCCTTTTTTATTTACAGTTAATATAACTATTAGACTGTAACTACACTATTAATCAGATTCGTTTTCATCTTGGTTATGTATTTCTAAACCAGACGACATCGCGTTTTCGCGGGTGCTTTTAGCAGAATCGTTACGTAGCTTATCAATACGATTTAGGTAGTCTTGATCAACGTCGCCAGTAATGTATTGTCCATCAAACACTGACGTTTCAAACTTAGTGATTTCAGGGTTTTCTTGGCTAACTGCTGCAATTAAATCGCTTAATGATTGAAAAATTAAACCATCAGAGCTAATGCTTTGGTTAATATCTTCAACTTCACGGCCGTGTGCAATGAGTTCAGCCGCCGATGGCATATCTATACCGTATACATTTGGAAAGCGTATTTCCGGTGCCGCTGACGCAAAGTAAACATTTTTAGCACCAGACTCGCGTGCCATCTCAACTATTTGTGCTGAGGTAGTACCACGTACAATTGAATCATCAACAAGTAGGACATTTTTACCTTTAAACTCACGGTCAATTGCATTGAGTTTTTGACGTACCGATTTTTTACGTAGCTCTTGGCCTGGCATAATAAACGTACGGCCAATATAGCGGTTTTTAACAAAGCCTTGGCGGTA
This sequence comes from Pseudoalteromonas sp. Scap03, assembly GCF_013393115.1. GTDB lineage: Bacteria > Pseudomonadota > Gammaproteobacteria > Enterobacterales > Alteromonadaceae > Pseudoalteromonas. The sequence goes on from NZ_VDEU01000001.1 coordinate 3,152,698, forward strand.
AGGTAAGTCAAGCACGCGTGCCATTTCTAAAGCGATATCACACGAAGTCTCTGGGATAGGAATAACGACATCAATGTCTTTATCAGCCCACTCACGTGCTACTTTCTCGCCTAGTTTAGTCCCCATATTTACACGTGCAGCATAAACCGACATACGATCAATGGTTGAATCCGGGCGCGCAAAGTAAACAAATTCAAAAATACACGGTGAGTAAGACACTTTATCTGCACAGGCAAAAGAATGAAACTCGCCTTTTTCCGTCACATAAATAGCTTCGCCTGGGGCAACATCACGGATAAACTCAAAACCATCTGGCTTTAACGCTACACTTTCTGAGGCAAACATATATTCAGTACCCGCAGCAGATTCACGTTTACCAAATACAAGAGGACGAATACCATTTGGATCGCGAAACGCCACAATACCATGGCCAATAATCATGGCAATAGTGGCATAACCACCCGTCACTTTATTGTTAACTTCAGTAACCGCGGTAAAAATATCTTCAGGGTCTAATTTTAGTTTGTCTGACTTACTTAGCTCATGTGCCATGATGTTAAGTAAAATCTCAGAATCAGAGGTGGTATTAACATGGCGACGTGCCTCTGAAAATAACTGCTCTTTTAACGACTCTGCATTGGTTAAATTACCATTATGGGCAAGTGCTATACCAAAAGGAGAGTTCACGTAAAACGGCTGAGCCTCTGACGAGCTTGAAGAGCCCGCCGTTGGGTAGCGCACATGGCCAATGCCAATGTTGCCTTGCAAACGTTTCATATGACGAGTGTGAAACACATCTTTCACTAGGCCATTTGCTTTGCGCAAGCTAAATGTATTGTTCTCAATAGTTATGATACCCGCAGCATCTTGGCCACGGTGTTGCAAAACGGTTAAGCCATCATAAATCGCCTGATTAACTGGCGATGTTCCGACTATTCCAACGATACCACACATGTAATTTATCCTCGCCGATTAACGGTTTACTGAATTTAAAAAGCTCGAGTTGTTTTCTAGGTACGAAAAGAACCATTCAACTACAAAGCCAAATTCTGGAATCAAAATGGAGTTGCCCCACCAATGCGTATTAGGCGCACCAGTAAAAGCATCAAGAAAGAAGAGTAACGCGCTCACGACCAACACGCCTCGAAGAGCACCAAACACCAGACCAAAAACACGGTCTGTGCCGGATAATCCGGTTCGCTGTACAAGCTCACCTAAAATATAGTTTAGTAAACCGCCTAACAATAGCGTCGCAAAGAATAATATGGCAATGGCCGCCGCATTTCTTAAAAGGGGTTCAGAAATGGATGTTAGGAAGGAAGCTAAATATTGATAAAATAAGCTGGAGATGATGAAAGCCCCTGCCCATACCGCTAATGACATAGCTTCTTTAACAAAGCCGCGTATTAAACCGATGATGGTAGAGAGTGCAATAATGCCAAGAATGGCGTAATCAACCCAGATCATAAGAACCAAATAGTCGCTAATTTTGGGCGCATTCTATACCTAAACCTCCTCGTGATGCAAGTTTAAGCGTGAGATTGCAGATGAGTAAAAACATGCAGTTTTTAGATAAAAAATAGCGTGAAATATGTAGGCTAGAAGTGAGGATAGTTCAGGGAATAGATAAATGTGTAATATCAGCTGATAAACACATTTACCTATTAATGACTAAGTTATTTTGCCACTTCAAATTGAGTAACTTTACCGTTTAGTTTAGTTAGTTCTTTCAGTGCGGGAAGTTGGGACTGCAGCTCATTTTTACTTAATGACGGCCCTACAAATACTTTAGTTAACGTACCATTTGGCGTTTTAATTGGCCTAGTAAAGCTTTTAAAACCTTTCGTTTTTAGCTTTGCCTGCAACGCTTTTACATTTGCCGCATGAGAAAAACTACCAAGCTGAATGACATACGCCATACTTGTTAGGTTTTCATCAGTATTACGCATAGCATCATCTTGCCCGGTAGTGACTGTGCCTTGTTTTGTATCGGCTATAACTGCTTCAACCATTGCTGGCTGTGCAGTAACGTCAGTTTTAGCAGAGCTGTTTTGTTGCTCAAATGCAGCATCATCAGGCTGAATATTTTCAATTTCATCCTCTTTTAATGGTTCTGCATTTGCCACTTGCTGATCAATTGATTCTTGTAAATCAATGGTCTTGAACTCAGAGCGTTCTGGAATCGCTTTAAAGCCTTCTTTATAGTGCACTTTTTCACCATCGAGTATATTGGGAATAAACACAATTGCTGCGATCACCACAATACTTGTTCCGACTAAGCGATTAATAAAACCTGAGTTCACCGACATCCTCTCTATTTTTTAAAGTAATGAATAGCGCCAGCCACGGTAAAAAATGAGCCAAATACAATCAAAAGTGTATTACTTGGCTGGCTTGGCAAAATAGCATCCAATGCTACCTCTACGTTGCTATAACCCTGTTTAAAATGACTATTGGGTATACTTGAAAGCGCCTGTTGAAGATGAGCTGCACTATCCCCTCGCGGGACATCTAAGCTAGCCAACGACCATTCATCTACCACATCAGCCACTTCTTTAAGCACACCGACTTTATCTTTATCAGCAAGCATAGCGGCTAATGCATGAATTTTAAAGCCTTTATCTTTATAGCTTGCTAACTTAGTTGCTAAATAACGTGCCGATTCAGGGTTATGTGCCACATCGGTGTACACTAATGGCGACTCACTTAATTGTTGAAAGCGCCCTTCTACCACTAAGTTAGCTATGCACTGAGTTATCACTTCATCACTTGGTAATAAATCTAGCACCGACAAGGTCGTTAACGCAGTGGCCACATTTTGACACGGGATGGCCGGTTTAGGTAACTCGAGTTTATGTGCTTTAAATTGCCAACTAAAACTCTGCGCATACTCTTTAAAAATAAAGTCGCTACCCGATAGCACCATATTAGCGTTAATTTCTTTGCCATAATCGGTCATTGTATACGGAATATTTAAATCCCCAATAATTGCCGGAGTACTCTCTCTAAAAATTCCCGCCTTGTCATAAGCCACTAGCTCACGGGTATCACCTAAATATTCTTTATGATCTAAATCGATGGTGGTGATCACACTGGCAAATGGGGTAACAATATTAGTCGCGTCAAAACGCCCGCCCAAACCGACCTCTAACAACACGTAGTCAACTTCTAAGCGTTTAAATATTGCCAACGCGCCTAAGGTGCCATATTCAAAATAGGTTAATGGTGTGTCACCACGTCCTTGCTCTAGTAAATTAAACGCATCGACATGGTATTGATCGTCAAGCTCTGCGCCATTAACACGTACACGTTCATTGTAGCGAACTAAATGAGGTGAAGCATAGGTGCCAACACAATAACCCTGGGCTAATAATAATGACTCTAAACAACGTGCCGTTGTTCCTTTGCCATTGGTGCCTGCAATAAGAATGATTTTACTTGAGGAAGTTAAAAGCTCTATGTTGTTAGCAACACGAGCAACGCGCTCTAAACCCATTTCTATATTAGCAGGGTGAACACTCTCTAAATAACAAAGCCAATCATCAAGGCTTGATGATTGGCTAGGAATTGTTTTTGTCATAGCATGTAATCAGTAAAGCTGAAATTTACGCTACTCTATGCTCTTGTTCCGTAGAAGGCAAGTTCATAAATTTTGCTAAGATACGTGCTAGCGTATCGCGCATTTCTCGACGGTCAATAATCATGTCAATTGCACCGTGCTCTAATAAAAACTCACTGCGTTGGAAACCCTCTGGCAGTGTTTCACGCACAGTTTGTTCAATAACACGCGGACCGGCAAAACCAATCAAAGCTTTAGGCTCTGCAACATTAATATCACCAAGCATTGCCAATGATGCTGATACACCACCCATTGTTGGATCAGTCATTACCGAGATGAACGGTAGGCCTTTTTCGGTCATTTTAGCAAGTGCGGCACTGGTTTTAGCCATTTGCATAAGTGACATTAGCGCCTCTTGCATACGCGCGCCGCCCGATGCAGAAAAACAAATCAGCGGCATATTATGCTCTAAACATTGGTCAACCGCATCAACAAAGCGAGCACCTACAACCGATGCCATTGAGCCACCCATAAATGAGAATTCAAATGCAACTGCAGCAACCGGAATACCTTTTAGGTTTCCTTTCATTGCAACCAGTGCGTCTTTTTCACCGCTTGACTTTTGAGCTGCATTAATACGATCTGAGTATTTTTTAGAGTCTCTAAATTTAAGCACATCTTTGGGTTCGTGTTGAGCGCCTAATTCATGACGGTCACCGTCATCTAAAAATTGTTCAAGACGCTTACGACCACTAACACGCATATGATGGTCGCACTTAGGGCATACATTTAGTGATTTTTCTAATTCTGCTTTATATAAAATTGAATCACATGACGTACATTTAGCCCATACACCTTCTGGAATTTCTTTACGACCTGAAGATTTAGTCGTTTTTGGTAAGATTTTTTCTAGCCAACTCATTTGCAACTCTCTTAATGCTGTTCTGTGTCGCGAGTCTACATGTTAACCATGCAAACAAATTTTTCCAATTAAAACATGAATTACGCTATCACGGTATAAAAAACTGGTCTTAGTAGTTAGCCCTACGAATAATAGCGTATAAAAATAACCACCTGATTACCTTTTAAATATCGGTATCGGCTAAAAACAATGGCCCCAACGGCGTTCTAGGAATATTAAAGTGTTCTGGGTAATCAACATCTACTAAATATAAACCCGCCGCTTTTGCTGTGGCGCTCGCTTTGGCACGCTCTTTAAGATCTAGCAACTCTTTTAACCAAATTGGTTCATGTTTATGTAAACCGATATCCATTAAACACCCGGTAATATTACGTACCATATGATGCAAAAACGCATTGGCTTTAATGTCAATAATGACATAAGCACCTTGGCGCTGTACCGATAAATGATGAATCGTTCGCGTTGCCGTATTAGCTTGGCAGTGAAGCGCTCTAAACGAGGTGAAATCGTGCTCACCTAATAAATATTGGCAAGCCTGCTGCATTTTCACTTCATCTAAAGGATGATGAAAATGGGTAACACCTTCATTTAATACCGCACCACGAAACGCATAATTATAAATCACATAACGATAACGACGAGCAGTTGCACTAAAGCGAGCATGAAAGTCTTCAACCACAGGCTGGGCAAAACGAATAGCAATGTCTTTTGGTAATAAGGTATTCATGCCTAATGTAAAGGCCACCATTTCACGATCAGCATGGGTATCAAAATGCACAACTTGACCAGTGCCATGCACGCCGGCATCGGTGCGCCCTGCACATACAATTTCAACCGGATGATTACAAATGCGCGACAACGCTTTTTCTACTTCTTGTTGTACGCTATTTACATGAGATTGACGCTGCCAACCACTGTAACGCGCGCCGTTGTATTCTACTCCAAGTGCTACTCGCATAATTACTGCTTTACCTACTGTGCTAATCGACGCTGCATTTTATGCTATATGGCGTTCCAATAAAAGCAGCGAACTAAGGTTCCTAACTATGCGATACAAAAAACCCGTTATTAGTGTTAACCAATAACGGGTTTTACAGCTCAGATATCCTTTTCAGGATTAGCTATTGTTAGTTTTTCAGCTTAGCTTTTAGATTTTGTGCTTCTTCTTGCACATCGTCTGGGCCATTATTAATAATCTCATCTAAAATTTTAACTGCCGAGTCAGCATCATCTATCTCTATATATGCGTGAGCAAGATCAAGCTTTGCCGAGTAACCACCACTTTGAGTATCAACATCCATAGGGTTATCACCAGCAAGTAATGAATCGTAGTCACCCAAACCAACATCCATATCGACGTCGGTGTAGGGTTCGTGATCTATATCCGCATCATCACTTTGCTCTAGTAATGCATCAATATCAACAAAGTCATCTTGATCTAATGGCTCAGTAACCTCAGGTTGCTCAATGGGCTCTTGCAACAATGGTGCTTTATCATCAGCTAAATCTTCGTTAAGTAAGCTATTAAAATCAACATCGAATTCACTGCTATCGCTTAAATCAACATCATCAGGTTCAGCTAACTCATTCAGTAATGAATCAAAATCTGTTTGTGTTAAATCAGCCATGAACTCATCATCAAGCTCATCATCTGAAATCATTTCTGATTCTGACGGTACTGACGTTTGCGTTAAATCAGCTTCACGATCAGCATTTGTTTGCTGATCGGTAAATTCAGCTGACTCTGTTAACGCATCAAGTTGATCATCGTCAAAATCATCATTAGAGCTAACAACTTGCTCATCTGCAGCTTGTTCAGTCAGATCTGTAGACTCTGAAACTTCATTATCTAGAGCTTGCTCTATATCTAACTCTGAAAATTCATTATTAAGTAATAGCTCATCATCAAAATCATCTTCTAAACTATCGAGGTCGTTACCTGCTGATAGAGCATTAGCGAGATCTTGCTCTGCCTGACTAGGTGACATACCTGTAGCATCGCCATCTAAATTATCACCTTGTAGCTCTTCTGGAGTTAGTGATTGTTGCTCCTCATCTGATAAAGACAGTTCATCATCAAGCTCTAACTCAGGATACTCCTCAAGTTCTTCACTTGGGGTGATTATTTCAGGCTCATATAGCTCATCGTCTTCTGTCGATAAATCGTTGCTTTGGATATCGCCAGCAAGCGGGTCATCGCCTAAATCAATTTCCTCTTCATCAAGATCCTCGTCTAAGTCATCCATTGACCAATCAGGTACTTGTTCATCCTCATCGCCTGTTTGCTCAAGCTCACTTAAAAGCTCATCGACACTTTTGAAGTTTTCATCGTTGTATTCGTCAAGCGCATCTTCTGGGTCGAGTAAAGTAGAAGAAGTATCGGTAAAATCATCTTCTGATCCAACATCAGGCTCTGCTTCCAGTTCAGGCTCTACTTCAAGCTCAGGCTCTGCTTCAAGCTCTGGCTCTGCTTCAAGCTCTGGTTCTACTTCAAGCTCTGGTTCTACTTCAAGCTCTGGTTCTACTTCAAGCTCTGGTTCTACTTCAAGCTCTGGTTCTACTTCAAGCTCTGGTTCTACTTCAAGCTCAGGCTCTACTTCAAGTTCAGGCTCTGCTTCAAGTTCAGGTTCTGCTTCAAGCTCAGGTTCGGCTTCAAGCTCAGGCTCGACTTCAAGTTCAGGTTCTGCTTCAAGCTCTGGTTCTACTTCAAGCTCAGGTTCTACTTCAAGCTCAGGCTCTGCTTCAAGCTCAGGCTCTGCTTCAAGTTCAGGCTCTGCTTCAAGTTCAGGTTCTGCTTCAAGCTCAGGCTCGGCTTCAAGCTCAGGTTCGGCTTCAAGCTCAGGCTCGACTTCAAGTTCAGGTTCTGCTTCAAGCTCAGGTTCGGCTTCAAGTTCAAGCTCAGCTTCTGGTTCAGGTTGCTCGTCTAAGCCATCGACTGACCAATCAGGTGCTTCTACATAATCATCACTTGTTTGTTCTAACTCACTCAGTAAATCATCAACGCTATCAAGGTTTTCATTGTTGTACTCATCAAGCGCGTCTTCTGGATCGAGTAAATTAGAAGACGTATCGGTAAAATCATCTTCTGATCCGACATTAGACTCTGATTCAAGTTCTAGCTCTTCTTCAAGTTCTGGCTCTACTTCAAGTTCAGGCTCTGATTCAAGCTCAGGCTCTGCTTCAAGCTCAGGCTCTGCTTCAAGCTCAGGCTCTGCTTCAAGTTCAGGCTCTGCTTCAAGCTCAGGCTCTGCTTCAAGTTCAGGCTCTACTTCAAGCTCAGGCTCTGCTTCAATTTCAGGCTCTGATTCAAGCTCAGGCTCTGCTTCAAGCTCAGGCTCTGCTTCAAGCTCAGGCTCTGCTTCAAGTTCAGGCTCTGCTTCAAGTTCAGGCTCTACTTCAAGTTCAGGCTCTACTTCAAGCTCAGGCTCTGATTCAAGTTCAGGCTCTGATTCAAGCTCAGGCTCTGATTCAAGCTCAGGCTCTGCTTCAAGTTCAGGCTCTGCTTCAAGCTCAGGCTCTACTTCAAGTTCAGGCTCTACTTCAAGCTCAGGCTCTGCTTCAATTTCAGGCTCTGATTCAAGCTCAGGCTCTGCTTCAAGCTCAGGCTCTGCTTCAAGCTCAGGCTCTGCTTCAAGTTCAGGCTCTGCTTCAAGTTCAGGCTCTGCTGCAATTTCTGTCTCAGCTGCAACCTCTGGCTCAGCAAAAGATGAAGCGATAGATTCTACATCTTCACTATTTAACTCTTCTTGCGCGTCAGTTAAATCTTCAATTGAGTCCGCCAATGCATGATCTATTTCAGAATCATGAACATCACTTTCAGGTTGTTCAGTATCTAGTACATCGTCAATATCTACTTCGTCTTCATCAATTAAGCTGTCGATGTCTGGCTCTTTAGTTTGAGCTTCAGTAGTTGGTTGCTCAGCGTCGAGCAAACCATCAATATCAACTTCATAGTCTTCTTCAACTAAGCTGTCGATATCAGGCTCTTCAGTTTGAGCTTCAGTAGTTGGTTGCTCAGTATCGAGCAATTCATCAATATCAACTTCATCGTCTTCATCAACTAAGCTGTCGATATCTGGCTCTTCGCTTTGAGTTTCAGTAGTTGGTTGCTCAGCATCGAGCAATTCATCAATGTCAACTTCGTCGTCTTCATCAACTAAGCTGTCGATATCTGGCTCTTCAGTTTGAGCTTCAGTAGTTAGTTGCTCAGCATCGAGCAAGTCGTCAATATCAACTTCATCGTCTTCATCAACTAGAGTGTCGATGTCTGGCTCTTCGCTTTGAGTTTCAGTAGCCGGTTGCTCGGCATCGAGTAAGTCGTCAATATCAAACTCGTCGCCTTCTTCTACTAAACTGTCGATATCAGGCTCTTCGCTTTGAGCCTCAGCGTCCGGTTGCTCAGCATCAAGTAGGTCGTCAATATCAAACTCGTCGCCTTCTTCTCCTAAACTGTCGATATCAGGCTCTTCGCCTTGAGCCTCAGCGTCCGGTTGCTCAGCATCAAGCAAGTCATCAATATCAAACTCGTCATCTTCTTCAACTAAACTATCGATATCAGGCTCTTCGCTTTGAGCTACTGGTTGCTCAGCATCGAGTAAACTGTCTATATCAAACTCATCGTCATCATCAGCTTGTGCTGTTACATCATCTGCTTGTTCATTATTCTCATCAAGCAAGTCGTCAATGTTAAAGTCTTCGCCCTCTTCAGCAAGTTCTTCACTAAGTGCTGCCATATCATCGTTCGATTCACCTTTAGGTTCATCTGGCAGAGCATCGTCATCTTCTTCATCAAACAAGCTATCTAGGTCATCCGAACTTAAAATGTCATCTGACTCATCAAGGTCGATAGCATCACCTGTATCATCGCCATCGGAACTATCAAAGTCCTGTTGCATGAAAACATCAAGTTCATCGTCTTCAGTATTTTCGTCTTCAAAAACAACATCATCATTGAGTAAGCTTTCTAACTCATCTTGATCTAGTAGACTGTCATCATCGAGATCATCGTTAAATGCCACATCATCATCGAGTAACACGTCATCCATGTTGTCGTCTAATTGCACGCTTATATCATCAAGCGGATCGGGAGCTGGCGCTTCTTCATCAAGAATGGGCTCTGGCTCTTCATTTATTGGATCAGTAAACGCTGGAGCTTGAGGAATAAACTCATCATCGTCACTTTCAGGCTCTTGATTATTACTACGCTTACGCAACCACATAACAACGGCAAAAATGATCAATAAAGCCGGAATGGTCATTAATAAAATCAGCACTAAAGGATTCGAAAGTAGCGCGGCAAAGCTAAATTCACTCTCTTGCTCTACCTCTTTTAATTTTTGCTGCGCAATAATCTCATTTTGCTTAAGGATTAATTCTTTTAACTGTTGCTGTATTTCACTGTCTTGACCAAGCTGTAAGCGAACGTTTTCTAACTCGTTTGAAATACCTGTAAGCTGTTTTTTTAGGTTGTTGTTTTCAACTAAGATCTCTTCTACGTTGCTAACTGAACTTTTAAACTGCTGCTGAAGCTCAACTAATTTATTACCTTGGTCTGTTTTTATCTCTTTTAATTCTTGTTGTAATTCTTTTTTGGCTTCATCAACGTCTGCTTTGCGGGCTTGGGTTACTTGTGTTTGAGCTGAATTAATTTCTGCTTGAGTAAGCGTACCATTTTTCTTTTTTTCCCACAGGTCATCATCTTGCTCAGAGCGTTGCTTAGCTAATTGCGGGTTTACTCGTCTAATTTCTGCCAAAGTAGGTATCTTTAAGTAAGAACCGCTTCGCATATGATTTAAATTTTGTTCTAAAAATGAGTTGGGGTTTTTGTTATACAAGGCCTGCATAACTTGGTAAATGCTAACTGAATTATCAGGACGAACCTTAACGGCAATGCGCCAAAGTGTATCGGTTGGTTTTATTGGCCCAATAGAACGCCCCTGTGCGCCGTAATCTGCGCCTTTAGGCCCTCTTAATTGAGTACTGTCTTGAGAGTAAACAGTCGTTACCATCAGTGCAGACGCTAATATAATAAGTGAAACGAAACCGCGCATGCTGATCCTTTAATGTTTAAATGTTAACACAGCGCTTTGAATTGGCGCTTAAACATTGATTATTCTTGCCGTTGTTAGCCACGTAGCTAACGCACATTTTTATTACAATCTATTTTTATTGCAAGCTCTATTCCAGTTACAAACTATAAACCAGTTAAGCCATAATATCCATCGCAACGCATTGAAAATAAATACCTTAAACATCTAGATAAAAATAATTTTATGTTGTTTATCAAAGTGTTTACACCGCAGCTGTTTGTAAGTGGCAAAAAAATGGCAATTAAAGCACAAAAAAACGGCAAACCACTTTGGTTTGCCGTTTATTGGATTATCACTGTCTTCAGGCTAATTACATATAATTAGCAATGAGTTCTTCTGCTATTTGCACACTGTTGGTTGCAGCCCCTTTACGGGTATTATCACTTACTACCCACATATTTAATCCATGTGGGTGTGAAATATCGGCACGTAAACGGCCAATGTAAACAGTGTCGTTACCACTGGCATCTGAAACAGCCGTTGGGTAATCACCCGCATCATCAATTAGCTCAACACCCGGTGCATCGCTCAATAATTGCTTCACATGCTCAAAGTCATAAGGCATACGCGTTTCTATATTAATTGACTCAGAATGACCGAAAAACACCGGTACACGAACACAAGTCGGGTTTACTGCAATGGTCGTATCGCCTAAAATTTTATGCGTTTCGTTTACCATTTTCATTTCTTCGCGTGTATAGCCATTGTCTTCAAAGCTATCGATTTGCGGAATAACATTAAACGCAATTTGCTTAGGAAAAATGTCGTTTTCCATTGGGCGTGCATTCATTAAGTTAGCTGTTTGTTTTGCTAGTTCATCAACCGCTTCTTTGCCTGCGCCCGACACTGCTTGGTAGGTTGAAACGTTAATACGATCAATACCGTAGGCATCATAAATAGGTTTAAGCGCAAGCATCATTTGAATAGTTGAGCAATTAGGATTAGCGATTATATTACGGTTTCTAAAATCAGCTAAACTCGCTGCATTCACTTCTGGCACAATTAGCGGTACTTCAAAGTCATTTCTAAAATGTGAGGTATTATCAATAACAATACAGCCTGCGTCTGCAGCAATCGGGGCATACTTTTCAGACACACTGCCACCAGCAGAAAATAAGCCGATATGCGCTTGGCTAAAGTCAAAGCCTTCAACATCGCGTACTTCTATGCTCTCACCACGAAACTTTATATCTTCGCCGGCACTTCGGCTGCTTGCTAATAAAAACAGCTGATCGACCGGAAATTTACGATCTTCCAAAGTTTCAATGATTTGACGACCAACAAGGCCAGTAGCGCCGAGTACGGCAACGTTATATTTTTGCGACATATTTCATCCTCTGTAAGCACGGTTAAAACAACCGCGCTAATTAAATTAGTTTGCTGTGGTAAAGCCAAGCTGGGCAAGTACGGCAAGCTCGGTGCTATCACCTTCAACCATCACAGTGCTAAATTCACGGCGGGTTGGGTAGTTTTTTCGTAAGCTGTCAAAGCCTTCATCGGCCAAGTGACGTAGTAAAATGCCATCATCACGGCGTACGTCATAAACTAAATGCACTAAACGGGCTATATCTGTTTCGCTAAAACTGCTTTCTAGGGTGACTTTTTTAATCGCAGGAGGCGGTAAAAAATCATCAAGCGATTTTATTGCGTTAACCCCTTTTAGCTCACATAAGCGCTGGTACAACATTTGCGTACCTCGCGCTTTACCCTCAAGGGTATGCCCTGCAATGTGAACACTGGCATAGCGCACATGTTCCAGTAATTCAGTTAAAATATTAGGTTCATTTTCCCAAACATCCAGCACTAAATCGAGTTCTGCTCCGGCTTGCATTACTTCAAGCAAGGCTTGGTTATCAATTACATCACCTCGGCTGGCGTTGATTAAAGTCAGCCCAGATTTAAGTTTAGTTAAGCGTGTTTTATCAAGCATGTGTAGGGTTTTATGTTTACCCGTTTTAACCAACGGCACATGAAAAGTGACAATATCTGACTGCGCTAATAGCTCATCTAACTCAACATGCTCGGTTAATAGCCCTTGCTCATGCTTAATTGGGTCGCACAAGAGTAAATTAACGTTCAGTGCTTTTAATTTTTGCGCGAGGCAACTGCCAATATTACCTACACCCACAATACCGATTGTTTTACCGCTTAACGGGCTGGCATTTTCTTGACTTAATGCAAATAAGCTACTTATTACATACTCAGCTACGGCTATGGCATTACAGCCAGGCGCACTGGTAAAATCAATATTTTTTGCGTTGAGTAAATCGGTATCAATATGATCAACACCAATCGTAGCGGTACCTACAAAGCTTAACTTATTCGCCTGTGCTAATAGGTCACTGTTAACTTGAGTAACTGAGCGGGTAAGCAGTACATCAACATCGATAAGTTGTTCAGGAGTTAATTGCCTGCCATCAAATCGTTCAACCTCACCCATATCTTTAAAGAATTGCTCAACTAAAGGCATATTTTGATCGGCAAGAATTTTCATTGTGAGTCCGTTTGGCGAAATGAGGCGCTATTGTAACGAACAACCCCCTATTAGCACAAACGAAAAAGCCGAGCATTTTGCTCGGCTTTAAAATAGGTAACGGTTAACTTAACCTTTGTATTTGCTCATTACTAGCGTGGCATTAGTACCGCCAAAACCAAAGCTGTTAGACATAACCGTGTTTAGTTCAACGTCTTTTGCTTCAGTTACAATATTCAAGCCTGCCGCTTGTTCATCTAACTCATCAATATTGATAGATGGCGCAACAAAACCGTGCTCAAGCATTAATAATGAAAAGATAGCTTCGTGTACACCAGCAGCACCTAGTGCATGGCCTGTCATTGCTTTAGTGGCACTGATCATTGGCGAATTACCACCAAATACTTCTTGAATAGCGCCAAGCTCTTTAACATCACCTACCGGTGTTGATGTACCGTGGGTATTTAAGTAATCAATGCTGTCAACGTTTTGCATAGCTTGACGCATACAACGTGCTGCACCCTCGCCCGATGGGGCAACCATGTCGTATCCGTCAGAGGTTGCGCCGTAACCGGTAATTTCAGCGTAAATATGCGCGCCACGAGCAAGTGCATGTTCAAGTTCTTCAACAACCACAATACCGCCACCGGCTGAAATTACAAAACCATCGCGGTTTGCATCATAAGTACGTGATGCTTTTTCAGGTGTGTCGTTGTATTTAGTCGAAAGCGCGCCCATAGCGTCAAATTCCATTGCTAACGTCCAGTGAAGCTCTTCACCGCCGCCTGCAAAAATAACGTCTTGCTTGCCTAATTGAATTTGTTCCACCGCGTGGCCAATACAATGCGCAGAAGTCGCACACGCAGAACTAATTGAATAGTTAACACCTTTAATTTTAAACGGCGTTGCTAAACATGCAGAGGTGGTACTTGCCATAGTACGTGGCACCATGTAAGGGCCAACGCGCTTAACGCCTTTTTCACGAAGAATATCAGCCGCTTCTACTTGCCATTTTGATGAACCACCACCAGAGCCAACTAATAAACCAGTACGCTCGTTTGATACTTGCTCGTCGCTAAGACCCGCATCTTCAATCGCTTGCGCCATTGAAATATAAGAGTAAGCCGCCGCATCGCCCATAAAGCGCATTGCTTTACGATCAACATGCTCTTTAACATCAATATCAATTTTACCTGATACATTGCTACGCAATTTGTAATCAGCAAATTCTTGATTAAAAGCAATACCACTTTTACCCGCTTTTAGTGACTCTAATACTTCTTGTTTATTATTGCCGATGCTTGATACAACACCGATGCCTGTTATTACGGCTCTTCTCATGGGTAATTCCCTTAGCTTAATACTTAATTGTGTTCTATTTTACGCGAATTTAATCATCTAAGTGGTCAGCTTTCTAGCGTACACTTGTACTCTGAAGCTACAGCTTATAAATAACGCCAGACTATTTCAAAGAAAACACGTAAAATAATTAAAAAATTATCTATAAATTGAATTGGTCATGATAAAAAACGCCCATATACACTTTAACGACTTAGGCACACCAGTTGCCAATGACTTTGACGATGTTTATTTTTCTAATGACGACGGCCTTGCTGAATCGCATTATGTGTTTTATCAACAAAACAGTATAGATACACGGTTACAAAATCATGACCGTGAACACTTTGTTATCGCCGAAACCGGTTTTGGTACTGGGCTTAACTTTTTGAATGCATGGCTGCAGTTTTCTGACCACTTACAGTGCCTACAAGTTCAATATGAACAGCCAAATACAGTGCAGCGATTACATTTTATTTCTTTTGAAAAATATCCACTTAGCGTAAATGATTTAAAACAAGCCTTGCAAGCTTGGCCTAGTTTAAGCCATTTGAGCGACCAACTCGTTGCCCACTATCCGATTAATTTAAATGGCTGCCACCGACTTGAATTTGCCAATGGCCGTGTAACCCTCGACCTCTACTTTGGCGACGTACTGGAATGTATTAATAGTATGAGCTACCCACAAAGTGGGCTGGTTGATGCGTGGTTTTTAGATGGCTTTGCGCCAAGTAAAAACCCCGACATGTGGCAGCAAAGTGTATTTAACGCCATGGTTGATATTTCCAGAAGCAATGCCACATTAGCCACGTTTACCGCTGCGGGGTTTGTGCGCAGAGGACTAAACGAGGCAGGCTTTAGCATGCAAAAAGCCAAAGGCTTTGGCCGAAAGCGTGAAATGCTAATTGGCACACTTGCTCAAGCCAACCCAAAACAATCAGCCCCCGCCTATTTTGAGCATCACCCCTCACCGCTTTCAAGTGTGGCTATTATTGGCGGAGGTATAGCGAGCAGTTGCATCCTTTATAGCCTCGCAAAACGTGGCATAAAAAGCCACTTATTTTGCCAAGATGAAAAACCCGCAATGGGGGCATCGCACAATGTACAAGGGGCTGTGTATCCGCACTTACAGGCAAAAAACTCGCCACATAGTGAATTATTTGCCCATAGTTTTTTATACGCAAAGCGGCTTTATAATCAATTAATCAACAATGGCTTTTTGTTTGATCACCAGTGGTGTGGTGTACTACAACATGCAGTAAAACAGCCATTGGCAGATCGCCATCAAAACCTCGCAGATAAACAACTGTGGCCAGAGCAGCTTATGCGAAATGTAACTGCTGATGAGGGTGATGCTATCGCTGGGGTTAAAACAGGTTACTCGGGGGTATTTTTTGAACAAGGCGGCTGGGTTAATCCCCCGCAGTTAGTTTGTGCAATGTTAGATGCCGCACAACAATTAAATGCGTTTGAAAGCCTATTTAACTGCCATATTGAGCAATTTACTAAACAACCCGATGGTTGGTACTTAACCACGCAAAAGCAAACATTTGGCCCCTTTAGCGATGTGATTATTTGTACTGGTGAGCACAGTGATGCATTTACGCAAACCAAAACACTTCCCATTGTTGGCGTTCGCGGCCAAGTGTCACATGTTCAGGCAAGCGAGCAATCACGTAAACTTAATACTGTATTGTGTCACAAAGGTTATTTTACTCCCGCTTATTTAGATCATCATTGTATGGGCGCCACCTTTGAAAAAAATAGCAAAAGCCGTGAAGTGACCGAGCAAGACAACCACACTAACCGCGAGCAATTACTGAGTTTTTATAACAACACTGAATTTGCCACTAGCTTAGGCGATATTAGCTCAGCCAAAGCCGCTGTTCGCTGTAGTTTTATTGACCACTTACCAATGGCCGGTGAATGGGTGGAGCAAACTGATTATACACGTGCATTTGCTAATTTACGTTTGGGCAAGCGCTATCAATATCAGCCATTAGAAAAACCACAACAGGGCCTACATATTTTTACCGGCTTTGGCGCGCGAGCATTATGCAGTGCACCGTTATCTGCCGAGCACTTAATTAGTAGTTTAAACAATGAACCTCGCCCACTAAGTGAGCGTGTAAGCCAAGCAATTCATCCAGGACGTTTTATTGTTCGTGATCTTATTCGCAATAAAATTTAAAGGTAATAATACCTACAAAACCCTTTATTGTAATTATCAAGAACGCAATGTACGTATTAGCTTATACCACCGTAACTATGTAACCGAAGTAATTATAAGGATCGAGTAAAAGTTCTAAAAAACACATTAATAATAGCTAATTTTAATACTCAGTTAAGTAATGACTTTTTAACTAATATGTTTTTTAAAATAAGCTCATTTAAATCCCATTTACCCTTTAAAAATAATTCCCTACCCCAAGGTCTGTTTGTACGAACAACCTTTACACTATATTGAGAAGGAATTAATTATGAGTAAGACTTTAATTATTGGTGCAAGTGGTCAAATTGGTAAAATGGCTACCAAACTACTTTTAGAAAATGAGCAAAATGTTGTTGCACTTGTAAGAGACAAAAGCAAACTGCATGATTTAGATAGCCCATTTTTAAGTATTGTTGAACAGGATTTAGAAGGTGACTTTTCAAATGCCATTAATGGCTGCGACCAAGTTATCTTTGCGGCAGGTTCAGGTGGAAGTACAGGCACAGATAAAACCGTACTTATTGATTTGTGGGCAGCGACAAAAGCGGCAACTTATTCTAAAGAGCACGGTGTAAAACACTTTATTATGGTCAGCTCTATTGGCGCAGACGATCCAGATGCAATAGATAGTGACTTAAAGCCCTATCTAGTAGCAAAACATATGGCCGATGAGCATTTAATTCACAGTGGACTCAATTATACAATTGTCCGCCCAGGAACATTAACCGACGAAAATGCCTCTTTGGAAGTAACAACTGAGCGTCCTAGCGATCAGTCAAAGGCTAAAATTAGCCGCGAGAATGTAGCCAACGCACTGCTTCACGTTGCTACAAATTCATTTAATAGCAATCGTATTTTTGAGTTATTTGATGGCGACAAACCAATAAAAGCCGCTATTAAATAAGCATTACATTCATCCCTTGCCATGCAAGCTGTATGGCAAGCAGGGTTAAAATCACTTTAAAAATAACCCTAAAACGCGCTACCGATAACCGCTTAAGTAATCTAATCCCTAACCAAGTGCCAATGGCTCCGCTTAAAATCATCGCCAGTGTTAACGGCAACCATTGCCAAAAGCTAAAGCCAAGCCCCGCATAAACAACGGCTTTTAAACTATGCTGCAAGGTCATAATACTTGAAAAAGTCGCGGTAAATTTAAGCTTATCGTAATGATTAATATGTAAATAACTCGCCACCAAAGGCCCACTTGCCCCTACAAAAGTCGAGATAAATGCGGTTATTGCGCCCGCTATTAACCGCCCTAATCGTGAGTCTTTATTAAATTCAGGAATTGTTCCCCACAATAAATAAATAACAAATAAAGCCACAAACAACTTCATACTATCAAGGTTAATATCGCTTACTACTTGGCTTGATAGCCCCACGCCAATTAATCCACCCAGAGTAAAATACAGCAACATCGGCTTATCAAGATGGGTAATGCTTAACAACAACCGATTGGTATTAGAGCCTAACTGCACTAAAGCATGAACAGGCACTACCACCGCCATAGGCATAACCGACGCCATTACCACCAACAGCATTAAACCGCCGCCCGCACCAAAAGCCGCCGATACAAACGAAGTAAACCCCGCCAGTACAATGAGTAACAGCGAGATCAAAGGCGAAACGTGTTCAGCTGTAAAAATATCCATACCCATGCCCGCAGTTAATCATAAGCTCATAATACAACTAATAGACATGTAAGCGACTAGTCTTTTAGCTGTCTCTTATACACATCTCCGAGCCCACGAGACCGGAGCCTATCGGGGTTCGGGGTTCGGGGTTCGGGGTTCGGGGTTCGGGGTTCGGGGTTCGGGGTTCGGGGTTCGCAAGATAAACCAAAGCACAATAAATTCAATAATTTCAGCCATAAAAACGACACTTATGCGATCGTCGGCAGCGTCAGATGTGTATAAGAGACAGTTTTTAGGGTTTTTAAACAAACGAATTTAAAAACCGTTATTGGTGGAGCTGGGGGGATTTGAACCCCCGTCCGAAAAGCCTCGACCGTCGGTACTACATGTTTAGTATTGTCATTTAATTAACCTTTAAATCCCGGACAAACACGGTAGATAAAGGCGAGGCCGCTTAGTTTTAACGCTTCAACCCCGGCCAGGGTTTCCGTCGCGATCAGGTGTTAGGGTGACACTCCAAAATCCAGTCCACAAGAATACATGGAAGGAGCGCTAGCCAGCCTAAGCTGCTAGAGAGTAGTTATCGTCGTTTGCGATTACTTTAAATTGCGGCTTTTTTACGAGGCAAACCGCACCTCGACATGCACCTCGGGCTTCTTGAATTCCGTCGAATCCTAATCAGCCCCTGAATAAGGTTACTCATTCAGAGTGTCCAAGCAGTATAACCGAGTAACCTACGAATACTCAACACCTTAGGCGTTTTATTTTATTGGTTGATTAATCATGCATCAAACACACATGTAAATGTAAAGTATTGGACAATTAAGAAACAATTACTTAACAATGATGGTGCTTTATGCTCAAATGCAAGGCTAGACCTTGGTCTAATAAATTATAAAAAATAATAACAGACATATTACCTAGAGGATTTATAAATGTCGGTTTTTTCTTTTAATGAGCAAACGGGGTATATCTCTTTAGTTTCACACCCTCATGTTTCAGGTTTAGCCTCAACAGCAACACAGCTTATTGAATTAATGGGCCAGTCAGAATATTGCGAGTGTGAGGTTATTGCTAGCAATATTGGTAAGCTGTTTGCTCAAAATAAAACCGAAGAAGCCCCCTCTTTAGTAATTGCTCAAGCCATTGATGCAAAACTAACCATAAACATCGATGAAAAGAATATGCTCGTTGAAGCTACCCTTATTACTGCCAAGGGCGGTAAATTGCTTAGCATGGAACAAGCGATTGAAGAGTTCTCACAAGCAGGGGTTGTAAAAGGCATTAGCTCTCATGCATTAGAGCAGTTATTGGCGCAACAGTTCGAACACCCCCCAGGAAGTACGCATTGTGCCGAAGTCGCTTTTGGTCGTGCATCTAAAGTGGGTAACGATGCCAAATTTGTACGTCTTTGCTGCACAGCGCAAGACCGCGTACTTAGCCCACAAGCTAAAGGCGGTGGTAAAGTTGATATGAGGAACCTAGGTGATATTATTACTGTAAAACCTGGTTGTGAATTAATGCGGCGCATTCCAGCAACATCGGGGGTTGATGGGTTTACTGTGTTTGGAGATGTGCTAACTGCAACCCCTGGCAAAGAGCATAAATTACAACCTTTTGACGGCACTAAAATTGCGCCTGACAACCCCAACTTATTAATTGCCGACTGTACTGGCGTACCGGTTGCCCTTCCCCGTGGTATGCGTGTTGATGATGTTTTATGTTTTCACAATATTGATCCAAGTACTGGGCATGTTGAATTTGATGGCAGTATTATAGTCAGTGGTGATATAAAAGATGGCATGCGCGTGACCGCCAGCGGCGATATTACTGTTTTAGGCTTTGTTGAATCGGCGCAGCTCAAAAGTGATAGTGCCATCACAATAGTAAAGGGTGCAATTGGCAGAAAGCGAGAAGCCGATGAGCCATTTACCTGTTCTATTTTAGCTAAACGAACCGTTGCGCTTGGTTACTCTCAATACTGCGACATAAAAACGGATCAAAACTTACTAATAGATCGCCAATCATTACATTGTGACTTGAGTGCTGGAAATTTAATTAGGGTGGGCAGCGCAAAAGATCCTAAAGGTAAAATTATTGGTGGCCATATTCTAGACGCAATGCGCATTGAAACAGGTGAATTGGGCGCACCAGCAGGAACTAAAACCCGTGTTTGCATCGCACAGCGATGGTATGTGCTAAAACAAAAACAAGCGCAAATCACTGACTTTGAAAAAGTTTTAATCAGTAAGTCAATTGAACTACAGCAAGCGCGTCAGCGAATTAATAAACAAGTTGCAAGCGCACAGCGTCAGCAATTTTTGAATAAAATAACAACGAATGAAGAACACATAGCAAACCGAAGCGCCAGCATCAATCAGCAAAAGCAGTTGCTAAGAAAGAAAATGACGCAGCTTTTAGCGCTCAGTCGCTTAAAAGTTAATGAGCTTATGCACCCTGGGGTAGAGCTTAAAATTGCACGAGAATCAATTAGCTTTTCGCGTAATTACCCACCACATTTAATCACTCATAGTGAAGGTAAAATAACGCAATCGTTTTAATAACGCTTATTAAGACTGACTCAGCCCCACAAAGTAAGTATTCACTATTGTGAACTTAATCTTGGTTGCTTGCTTCGTCTTCGCTCTGTTGTGTTTCATCTATAGCAAGTGGCCAACCACCTAGTTGCTGCCAACGATTAACAATTAAACAATATAATTCAGCGGTGCGTTCTGTATCGTATAACGCAGAGTGTGCTTGTTTGTTATCGAACTCTATTCCTGCTGCTCGGCACGCTTTAGCTAATACTGTTTGGCCTAATGCCAAACCCGCAAGTGATGTGGTATCAAAACTAACAAACGGATGAAATGGTGTGCGCTTGATGTTATTACGCTCAATAGCGGCATTTAAAAAGCCATGGTCAAAAGCGGCATTATGAGCAACCACCACAGAGCGCTGACACCCTGCGGCTTTTTGCGCTTTGCGCACTACTTTACAAATTTCTTTAATCGCCTCTTCTTCAGGGACTGCCCTTCGAAGTGCTGAAAAAGGCTCAATCCCATTAAACTCAATAGCGGCTTGTTCAATGTTTGCACCCTCAAACGGTTGCACATGAAAATGAACGGTATGATCGATACTAAGCAGTCCTTCGTCATCCATTTTTAAGACGGATGCTGCAATTTCTAGTAGTGCGTCGGTTTCTTTGTTAAAACCGGCGGTTTCAACATCAATAACCACAGGAAAAAAGCCACGAAAGCGTTGTGCGAAAAGTGTTTGCTCAGTATTTGCCATAGTATTCTTGGTTTATAGGGATTAGCTGTCTATTATGTCAAAATTGATGGCCTGTCGGCTAGGGGATTTATTGATTAATTACAGTTAAACTATAGGCATGTTAC
The DNA here is from genome assembly GCF_013393115.1 of Pseudoalteromonas sp. Scap03. Lineage (GTDB taxonomy): Bacteria > Pseudomonadota > Gammaproteobacteria > Enterobacterales > Alteromonadaceae > Pseudoalteromonas. The sequence goes on from NZ_VDEU01000001.1 coordinate 3,174,323, forward strand.
TTGCTTTGTAATTAGCGTTTACGCTGAATTATTTGCTGTTGCGTAATATTTTACGGTTTTTGTCACTTTTTTGGCAGAGCTAGATAACTGGAGAATTCTCGATGAAGTGTAAGTTGTTATTTATTAGCCTAGGCATTAGTAGTGTGCTGTATAGTTTGAATACAACTGCAGCAATGCGCCAGTACACGGCTAGCCAAGATAATTCAAACTGGAACTTGGTTAAAACAACTCGCTTGCAATGCCAATTAAATCATGAAGTTCCCTACTATGGTGAAGCTGTTTTTAAAGCATCAGCAAGTAAAAACAAAGATCTCACTTTTAATTTAGACATGGTGGTGCGCCCAGAAAATTACGCGATTGCCGGTTTAAAAGCGGTACCACCTAGCTGGCGAGCAGGCCGCCCTGCCCGTGATATTGCTGATATGAAATTACTTAAAAAGTTTGATGGTGAATTAGGTAATAAAACAGCATGGGAAATACTGACTGAGCTTGAAAAAGGCAACCAACCCACTTTTTACTACCAAGACTGGCAAAATAGTGCCGATAAAATTGCCGTGGGTATGTCTAATGTTAACTTTAAGCAAGCGTATTGGGCATTTTTACAATGCCGAGACGAATTGCTGCCATACAATTTTGAAGATATTTCGTTCACTATAATGAATTATGAATCGAATAGCAGTAAGTTAACTAAGTCATCGCAGCAACGCCTTGATAAAATTGCTGAGTATTTAAAAAACGACCCCAGTATAGAGTCAATCAGTATTGCATCCTATACCGATAGTTATGGCGGTCGTTGGAATAACCTCGATTTATCTAGAACCCGCGCTAAGGCTATTAAAGATTACATGGTTAGCTTAGGTGTTGATGGAACTAAAGTGGTTACTGAAGGCTTTGGTGAAAAACGCTTTGTAGATACCAACGATAATATTTTGGGCCGTGATAAAAACCGCCGCTTAGTGATTCAAATAGCTAAAATGTAAATTCAGCCCCCTCTTTTAATGGCTGAAGGTGCAATTTTAGCACTTTCGGCCAACACCTATTGTTTTAGTAATCCCTCTATTGTGCAAAACCAATAATCTGACCATTTAGTTATTAACATTTGGCTTTTTATTTTTTCATTTATATTAATAAGTTAAATTTCATTTCTTGATGATTTTGGCTTTTTTAATACAGTTGTAAATAGAAGATTACATTTTATTTTGTCTCTTTTATGACAAAACTATTTAAGTTTTGCACAACTAGTTATATCTTGCGTGTCTCTCACGTTTGATCAGGACCATTAAGTGCTTAAAAATAAAACAATAGGTAGCATGTTAATTGTTGCAGGAACCACCATAGGTGCAGGTATGCTTGCCCTACCCATTGCCTCTGCGGGACTGGGATTTAATACGGCAATGGTGTTAATTGTAGGGTGTTGGTTACTAATGACCTACACTGCATTGCTTATGTTGGAGCTTCACCAATATGCCCCTCGCGACGCCACCTTAAATACACTGGCTAAGCTTTGGCTTGGTAAACGTGGCCAGTATGTAGCTAACTTTTCGATGATATTCTTATTTTATGCACTGTGCGCTGCTTACATAGCCGGTGGTGGTGCTCAGCTACAAGAGCGCATTAATACTGGGTTTAATCTTAGTATTGCTCCACAATTTGGCTCCGTTATTTTAGCCGTATTGATTGCAGGTGTGGTGACTTTAGGCACTAGTAAAGTTGATAAGCTTAACCGAGTACTATTTAGTGTAAAAATAGTAGTTTTGGCTAGCTTGTTTTATATGCTAACACCTTATGTACATGGCCAACACTTATTGGAAATGCCTGTTGAGCAAGGGCTGATACTGTCGGCTATCCCGGTGGTATTCACCTCTTTTGGTTTTCATGGCTCAATTCCTTCTATTGTTAAATATGTCGGGCTTGATATAAAAACCTTGCGCAAAGTTATGATTGCAGGCGCCTCTTTACCACTGGTTATTTATGTATTTTGGCAAGTATTAAGCCAAGGCATAATGAGCCAAGAGCAATTACTACAAAGCGATGGGTTAACTGGTTTTGTAGCCAGTGTGGCCAATATTGCCAATAACGCCAATGTTTCTACTGCGGTTAAACTCTTTGCCGACTTAGCTCTAGCAACGTCATTTTTAGGGGTAAGCTTGGGGTTATTTGACTTTTTTGCTGACACATTCAAAAAAGCAGACACGGGGGCTGATAGAATTAAAACAGCACTTATTACTTTTGTTCCTCCTCTTGGATTTGCTTTATTTTACCCGCAAGGATTTATTATGGCATTAGGCTATGCAGCCATTGCTTTGGTTATATTGGCAGTATTTTTACCCGTTAGCATGGTGTACAAGCAGCGTCAGGGGATTGAAAAAGAAGGCTATAAAGTACGCAGTGGTAATATTGGTTTGGCCATAGCCGCTTTGTGTGGTATTTCAATTATTAGCGCACAATGCCTGCAAATGGCAGGAGTTATACCGGCTATAGGCTAGCCCCTATAGTTGTTCTAATATATGCACCCCAATGATGGTTTTGGGGTGCATACCATTCAAACGTCAATAATTAACGTTAAAATACTATCGCTTGCCCTCTTCCGCTTTGCTCAGACGCCGCATCTAATTTGCCATCATTATTGATAATCACATGCATATCACCAAAGTGACGCTCATCCACTGTATAACCCATTTTTATTAGCTGTTGCTTTACTGAGGACTCCAAACCCGAGTGCGCTCTAATCACATTTTTAGGCCATAACTGATGGTGAAAACGCGGGCTATTTACTACTTCATTTGCGCTCATATTAAATTCAATCGCATTGAGTATTGATTGATACACTGAACTAATAATTGTGGTGCCGCCAGGCGACCCTGTTACCATTTTCACCTTATTATTACTGAGTAAAATGGTTGGAGTCATAGAGCTTAACATACGTTTATGTGGCTGAATTTCATTCGCTTTTCCGCCAATGGCGCCAAATACATTCATAACCCCAGGCTTAGCGCTAAAGTCATCCATTTCATCATTTAAAATAAAGCCAGCGCCTTCTACGACTACGCCACTACCAAACCCTAAATTGATGGTGGTGGTATTAGCAACAGCATTCCCCATGTTATCAATAATAGAAAAGTGTGTGGTTTGTTCGCTTTCTTTTAAACCCGGTTTAATATTTTCAGTGGTAGAAATGGCCTTTAAATCTATACTATTGCTGCGGTTTTTAAGATAGTTTTCTGCAAGTAACTTAGCTGTAGGCACTTGGTAAAAATCAGGATCGCCTAAGTATTCTGCCCTATCAGCAAACACTCGCTTACCTATTTCAGCAAGTAAGTGCACATACCCAACTGAATTATGTGATGGTGCAGCTATGGGCTTTTTAAGCTCATACATTTTAAGCCATTGTAATATAGCAATACCGCCGGAGCTTGGTGGCGGTGAAGTAAGCACTTGATAGCCGTTCCAGTTAGCTTTTATAGGAGTACGAGACTTTGCGCGGTAATTTTTTAAATCGTCTTGAGTAATAATACCGCCATGTTGCTCCATAAAGTTTGCGATGATCGTTGCGGTTTCACCTTGATAAAAGCCATCTTGGCCATTATCGCGAATGCGTTTGAGTGTCACTGCAAGCTCAGGTTGCTTAAAAAGCTTACCAGATGTAGCGCTTGCAAAATAATTGGCAAAGTTTACTTTAATGTTTTTATTGTTTAGATGTTCTATGTAGCCCTTAATTAACAGAGCCAACTTTTCAGGCACCACAAAACCTTGCTCTGCTAATGTTACCGCAGGCTGTACTAAGGTTTTCCAAGGAAGTGTGCCATGCTTCTTATGTGCTAGCCACATACCAGCAACACTACCCGGTACACCACTGGCATGAATACCATAAATAGATTTATTAGCAATAACTTGCCCTTGCGCGTCTAAATACATATCACGATGTGCGGCGTTCGGTGCAGTTTCACGGTAATCTATAAAATCACCTTGCCCATCCTTATGAATAAGCATAAACCCACCGCCGCCAATATTACCCGCCTCGGGAAGCGTAACGGCCAATACAAACTGTGCTGCAATGGCTGCATCAACCGCGTTCCCCCCCTGCTCTAACACAGCTTTTGCAGCATGTGCACTAAAAGTGTCAGGCATGGCAACGGCACTCTGTTTAGCCGCTACACTAAAAACACATAACTGTATTACCACAATACTACTGATAATTAGCTTGCTTGGTGAAAAAAGTGCTCCCATCCCATATCCTTAGGTTATTTTTATACATTGATGGAAAACATTAATGCATAGTAACAAACATCAGGTCAATATTTAGATGCTACATTTTTAAGGCTTAGGAAGTTTTAGCTCAACTGCACGGCTTTGAATAAAGCGCAGCAGTTAAGTTTGAGCCATCATCAGTATAAATATAATAGTGCTGTAGCTGCATACCGAGCTTTTTCATGATGTTAATTGAGCCAACGTTGGCGGTCAGCGCTGTGGCACTGATTGCCTTTACTTGCGACTGTTTTTCAATCGTTGAGCAAATCGCTTGTGCCGCCTCAGTTGCATAACCCTTACCCCAACTCGCTTGTTTAAATCGCCAGCCGACTTCAATATCACTAAAGTCAGGCGTATCTGAAAAAAAGCCCATCGGCCGAACAAGCACCCACCCTATAAAGGTATTGCCTTCACGCAGGGTTACCTGCCATAGCCCCCAACCTTGTTGCTCATTTCTATACGCAAGCATTCTTGGAATGCCTTTCGTTTTTATATCTTCAAGCGAAGTGGGTTTACCTTGTGTTAAATACTGCATAACGGCTGGATCTTGATCGAGCTCGAATAATTTCTGCCAATCTTTTTCGTCCATTAATTTAAAACTTAATCGTGTTGTTACAGCTATGTTCATTTTCATTGTTGTATAGTTACCTCTGAAATATATTTTTCACTAAAGGAGATAGTCAATGAAGAAATTAGCAGGTTTAGCATTATTAGGCACTTTAATTACACTAACAGGGTGTGAAGATGCCAACGAAGTGAAACAAGACGCCAAACAAACGAGCGCTGAAGTTCAAGAAAAGCTAAACGAAACGTGGAACGACGTTAAAGAAAAAACCAATGAGCTTAAAAATGACGAGTCATTTAATGAGCTGCTTGAAGAGAGTAAAGCGATGGGCTTAGACATGTACGATGACGGCAAAGAAGTAGCTGTTGATGCATGGATCAAAAGCAAAGAAGCGGCTGGCGAGCTAACTGAAAAAACGAAGCAAAAAGCACGTGAAATTGCAGCAGAAATTGAGCAAGCACGTGAAGAGCATAAAGAAGGTTAATTATTTTTAACCATAAAAAAAGGTAAGCCATGGCTTACCTTTTTTGTATTATTTTTAGAGTAAATTATGGGTTATAGTTCAAAGTCTTTTTTGAATTTTAAACCAAACTCACTACGGTCATTGCTGCGCATTACGCCAACAAAACCAGTTTGCTGCAGGCGACCTACATCGTAAACTTCGTTTAATACGTTCTCACCATATAGCGTTACTTCCATATCGCCGTATGGATTAGTGTAAGAAATATTAAAACCAACTAGCTCACGCGAATCAATCGTTTCACTTTTATTGAAAACTGACTGACCTTGCATTTCACTACGGTACGAGTAGTTGGCATTTAATGCAACCGTGCCACCATTGCTTAAATCAACAAAGTAAGATGGAGCAACCATCACCGTCCAACGAGGTGTCAGTGCTGGTGAGTCACCTTTACCAATACCTTGTACACCTTCAGCTACTTCTGTAATTTCAGAATCTAAGTAACCTACTGCAGTGCGAATAGTAAAGTCGTCGGTTAGTGCAATTGTGGTTTCAAGCTCAATACCTTGCGCTTTAGACTGGCCTGCATTTTCAACGATAGTTACAAAGCCACCGCCCGCGGTTGGATCTGAGAATGGCAGTGCTAAATCAGTGTAGTCAGTAACAAACATTGCAAGCATCATAGATACATTTTCATGTACCTGGCCCTTTAAACCAATCTCGTAGTTAACTGCTTTGGTTTCATCAAACGATACAAACTGATCCGGACCACCAAATGGGCGCGGTGGGAAACCACCTGTTTGGTAACCTTTTTGCACTTGACCGTATACATTCATATTATTGCTAAGCTGGTATGAAGCATTAACGTCCCATGTTACTGCATTAAAGTCTGCACTAATGTCTTTACGCTCAGGGAAGGTTGGGAAAATAGCATTCGCATCTTTTTTATCTTCTGAGTAACGAAGGCCACCGCCGATTGTTAAATCATCAGTTAAATCGTAACTACCGTTAATGTAAGCTGCGTATGAGTTTGTTTCTTGATTTATTTCAAAAAATCCAAAGCCACCAAATGAAGGAGTAACACCATCATTTAGCACACCATCTGGTGTATTAAACGGGCTAAATACAAAATCTTCAGAGCGAGTAAAGCCATCTTCATTAAAGAAGTATAGACCCGATACAAAGTCCATTTTATCAAACGTGGCGTTTAGCTGAAGTTCAAAAGAGTATTGATCTGCACCGCCCACTTCTGGGAACTCAGATAAGTTAAGTGGTGATGCATCATCATCTAAACCACCTTCATATTCAGAAGTACGGTAGCTTGAGATAAACTTGGCTGTATATGTGTTATTAATCGCCCAATCAGCTGTAAATGACGTACCCCAACCAGAATATGAAGTTGACTCAATACCGGCAACCGTTGTGCCTAAATCATCAGGGTTTTGAGGAATTAAGTCTTCAGTTAATAATGGGAAATCGCCATTAAAGACATCATTTGAATCTAATGAATCTGTCAGTTCAATAGTATAAGGTGATTGACCTGACTCATTATCAACGCCATCTAGCGAGAAAGTAAACGCTAAATCACTAGTTGCTTCATATTTAAGTGCTATACGACCACTAAACTCTTGCTCTTCACCAATTTCTTTTTCAGGGTTAGCTAAGTTTACTGCCGTACCTACCCCATTACGTTGTTTGTATGACGCACTGGCTGACATGCTTAGATCGTTAGTTAGTGCATTATTAAAGTAAATATCACCCGCAACTCGACCACGACTGCCCACTTTAGCGGTTGTTGTTAGAATACCTTCATCACCAGGTTGTTTAGTAATTACGTTTACTGCACCACCTAATGTGTTACGGCCATAAAGTGTGCCTTGTGGCCCACGTAGAACTTCAACTCGCTCTACATTAGGAAGTGATAAGTTAGACCCCATTTGACGACCTAAGTAAACACCATCTAGGTAAACACCTACGCCTGGATCGGTTGTTATAATGTGATCTTGCAAACCAATACCACGAATAAACACTGAGGCATGTGCAGCATTACCAACACCATAACGAGTAATGTTTAAGTTAGGAACGTATTTACCAATATCTTCTAAGTTACCCATATTGGCTTTATCAATAAGGTTAGCACCTATTGATGTAATCGCAGTTGGAGATTCGAACAAGCTCTCTGTACGTTTACGAGCTGTCACTTCAATTTTTTCAAACGCGTCTTGTTTGGCTGTCGTTTTAGCTTCTTGTGCATTTGCGGAAGTTGTTAGGGCTGCAATAACCGCTAAACTTAACTGTGAGAGGGTGCGTAATTTCAAGGTCTTCTCCAAAGGGTATTAATTTAATTATGCGTTATGCTGTGTAAACATAAATTGTAGGCATAAAAAAAGATGCGTTAGATGCATCTTTCCTCTGGGAGTTTATTATATTACAAAAACGCTACAATATGTACATTTAACTTTAGTTTACGTAAAAATTTATTTTTATCTTTTTAAGCTTAGCCAACTTACCTAAATAGCAATGCAAATTTAGCTTTAAATTAATACTTTAACATTAATTACCACCAGTATTATTTGTTAATTGAACATGCGCTTTGTTGCGAAAAACACATTAAAGCTATTTAAGATTATGACAATATCCAAACACCCTTTATATTTAAATATACTACAGAATCATTTTTAGGTGAAAAGCATGACAAAAAAACAGACCACGCAATCAGCTAACATGCTTTTTAACAACAACCATTATAGTCCATTATTTTTTACTACATTGAATAACGGCATATTATTAGTCTGTCATTCAGCACTCAATAGCCTTACAAATTACGAACTTTTGAGTCATTTTATGCAAACCAATAATTACCAAGGGTTAGTTATCTTTAATATTCCTAAAAATACTGATGCTGCTTCACTTAAAGAATGGCCAAATTTGAAAGGCCTTTTCTATCAAGATACCAATGAGGAACTATTTAACAGGGGGTTAGAAGCAATTAAACAAGGGGAGTTGTGGTTTCCACGTACTATCAGTGATATTTGGATGCGCCAAATGCTCGATTCAGAGCAAAAAACTGCTTTGCAAACAAATAACCTAACCGATAAAGAAATTAAAGTACTCAACCTACTTTTCAGTGGGCTTCATTCCAGTGCTATTGCTGATAGTTTATTTATAAGTGAAGCTACGGTAAGAGTGCACTTACATAAAATTTATAAAAAAATAGCGGTCAAGAATAAACAGCAGGCAATTCGATGGTGCCAAGACAACCTAAAAAATATGAATTCGCGTTCATAACTTAAAAAATAATTACTACTTAATACCTACTGTAGTAAATATCATCTCATTATAAATAACTCAAACAAGTCAATTAGTTACATTACCTGAAAATAAAAAAACCTTACTTTTCAATCACGGCCATGCCTTTTTGTTGCAAAAAAGCAGTAAAAAGGACTTAATTTATTAATTTTAATTAGAAAAAAGTTAATACTCATCTTATACTGCAACGGGATACACATGAAATTTAAATAGGATACACAATGAAAAAACTATCAGTTGCAGTAGCAATTTGTTGCGCACTTGCCACAAGCAATGCGAGTGCTGAAGTTCGTATTAATGGGTTTGCTTCTATTGTCGGTGGTAAGTCACTCGATAGTGATCAAACTTTATATGGATATGATGATGATATTTCATTTAAAAATGAAAGCGTATTTGCACTTCAGCTGACCGCTGACCTGCAAGAGAAGTTATCCGCTACAGCGCAAATAGTAGCTCGCGGTGAAAATGATTTTGACGCTGATTTTGAATGGGCATACATAACATATGAGTTCTCTGATGAGCTACAATTAAGCGCCGGTAAAATGCGCGCACCATTTTTTCGCTATTCTGACTTTTTAGATGTTGGCTATGCCTATCGTTGGGTTCGTCCACCACAATCCGTTTACAGACTGCCATTTTCAACCTATGAAGGGTTGAGTTTGTTATACACTTCACAATTAGGTGATTGGGATTCAACTTTACAGGTTATCTACGGTGGCTTTGAGGGTGATGTAGTAGCAGTTACTTATAACGACCAAGCAGAGTTAGATGATGTAGCAGGTATTAACTGGACACTCTCTTATGATTGGTTTAGTGCTCGTGCAGCTTACCTTGTAACAGACACTACTATGAAACTTGGGCAAAAAGATGAGAATGATCTAGCGGGGGTTCAAATAAACGCCCTAGAAAATATATTGCGCCAAAATGGATTAACGACTCAAGCTGACGATATTTCAATAAATGAAGATGATAGCTACTTCTTAGGTTTTGGCATTTCAATAGATTACAACAATATTCTATTTGACGCTGAATATACCGAATTTGAAGTTAAAGACAGTATATTAGCAAAGCAGTCTCAATATTACGCTTCTATTGGGTATCGTATGGATAACGTCATAGCTCATTTTACTTATGAAGATAATGACGACAAGCATGACTCATCAAGGTTTAATGCTATAGAGTCAGTGCCGACTCTAAATGCTGCAATAAATGGAGCCTTAGAAGGTACTCGTGCCCAAAGTAATGTATACACCATTGGTGCGCGCTATGACTTCCACCCAATGGCAGCATTAAAAGTAGATTTTAGTCGCTTCGAAAACGACATATCAAATACTGAAACTGATGTTATCGCCGTTGGCGTTGATTTAGTATTTTAATTGGAGCGAACAATGAAAAAATTAATTTTAGCCAGCATGCTAACACTATGTAGTACTGCAGCATTTGCTGAAGTTGCAGTAATCGTTAACCCAGCGAATGCCAATGCAATAAGCCAAGATGATATTAAAAAAATATACCTTGGCAAGAGCAAATCGTTTGCTGATGGTACCAAAGTAAACCCTGTTAACCAAAATGGTACTGCAGTGGCAGATGAGTTTAACGACAAGCTTGTTGGCAAATCAGGCAGCCAATTAAATGCTTATTGGTCAAAGCTAGTTTTTACTGGCAAAGGCACGCCTCCAGGTAAACTTGATAATGACCAAGCTGTGATTGATTTTGTAGCTGCTAATGCTGATGCAATTGGCTATATAGACAGCGCCAAAGCAAGTGATAAAGTTAAAGTAGTAGGTAAGTATTAACCTGCTAAATTAAAAATAAAAGCCCGTAACAAATACTTTGTTGCGGGCTTTTTTATGCCTATTATTTACAACCGTCATAAAACCTTAAAGTTTCGCCTTAACGACTACTCAATTTTAAACTTAGCAGTTGCATCTAATAGATTATCTGAAAGGTAATGTAAGTTTTTTGCCACATCTCTTACCGCTTTGAGTGAACTCATCGTATCTTCAAATGAAACATGCATATTCGATACGTTGTCTACTACCATCGCGGCCACAGAGGTTTGCTCTTCAGTTGCTGCTGCAATCTGCGAATTCATCCCATTAATTTCTAGTATTTGCTCTGCTATTTTTTCAATCGAGACACCGGTTTGCTCTGCTGCACTGGCATTATCTGTGGCCATGTCTCTTGCAGAAGTCATAGCCGTTACTGACTCATTGGCAGCCACACTTAATGTACTTAGTAACTCACGAATTTCATTAGTTGACTGTGCTGTGCGTGATGCAAGCTCGCGGACCTCATCTGCTACCACAGCAAAGCCACGACCATGCTCACCTGCACGCGCAGCTTCAATTGCAGCATTTAACGCCAACAAGTTTGTTTGTTCGGCAATGGAGGTAATTACATTGAGTATTTGCGATACATTTTTAGTGTCATCGGCTAATTTATTAATGGTGTTGGCCGCTATATTAATTTCATCGCTTAACGTACGCGACGCATTAACTGACATTTTGACTTGTACACGACTTTGATCTACTTCTTTTTCTGCTGTTTGCACAGCATTAGATGCGCTCGCTGCTGATTGTGAAATATCGCCAACGCTTTGCTTCATCTCTTCCATCGACTGCTTAACAACATCTGCATCGGTGGTTTGTTTAGTGGTTGCTCGCTCTGCTCGCTCCATCCCTTGCACAAGACGGGTTGAATTTTCCATTAGCGGTTCACATACCGCGATAACTTCTAAAACGGTTTCTCTCAGCAGACTAATAAAAGCATTAAAGTTTATAGATACCTGACCAATCTCGTCCTCTGAGTTAACAGCAAGCTTGGTGCTTAATGATCCTTTACCACTTGCTAAAAGACTTAGGTTATTAGCAGCATCACTGGCTGATGAACCAATATTACGTGCAATCCAAATAGCCATAAGCAAAAGCAATACTAATGATACAACCGCCACAACTAACATTAGATTAAGCGCATCATCTGATCGTGCTTTTGTATTGGCAACTAGCTGGAAAAAGCGATCATCTGCTTTTTGTTGTGCGTTTTTAAAGCTGGTTAAAACCGCCTCGAAAAGGCTTGTTTTAAGCTGCGCCTGTTGTTGTATTTTACTAAAATCAGCCGTGCCATTAACCATGCCATTAGCGATAGTTGCAGATATCTTTTCATAATTTTTCAGCCGCGTTTTTGTGTCGCTATCAATATATGATCCATTAATTGTTTCTATTGCGTCCAAATTCAAAATGAGCCGCTGATAAGTTTCACTCGCTTTTGTTACTAACTCTTGCTCGCCAAAGGTTACAGCCTGAGTGTATAACTCATCTAACTTTTCTAAAATGCTTACGTTGGCCAAGGTTAATTTAGCTACTTTATAAGAAGATTTCTCCATTTCATCAAGTGATATGCGATTTTCGTTCATAGCAAAGTAATTAACCAAAACAATTACTAAGAATGCGATTATCGCTATAGATGTAATTGCATGTATTTTTTTAGTAATGCTGAGGTTTTTAAAAGAGAAACCTGAAGCCATATTAATTTACCCCGTTTAATTATCTATAGTTATTATCGGCTTAATATAGAAAAATGTTAACTTTATTTTTAACTTTCGACGTTTTTTGTACATAAAATTAAATATACAACAATATTCTTTTATAAACACCAACAATTGAAATATAGAGTGTTCTACTCAATGTTCAACATTAATCCAAAAAGAGTTGTTTAATATTTTAAATTTCAGACACAAAAAAACCAGTAACATTGCTGTTACTGGTTTTTATATTTGGTGCGGATGGGGGGACTTGAACCCCCACGCCCGAAAGCACTACCCCCTCAAGGTAGCGTGTCTACCAATTCCACCACATCCGCATTTTTTAAGCTATTGCTTAGCGTTAAGTCTTAAAGCTAACTTGAGGAAAGAGAGCGACTTAACAATTTAAACTAAATTAATTTGGTACGTCAGAGCTTTGCTCTTTTGTAGATGTTACCGGAACATCTTCTTCAACTGGCGTCACAGTTTCAACAGCTGGAGCCGCTTCTAAGTTTTCCCACTCGTCAGTCTTTTTGATTTGACCGGCAGTTAAGTTACCTAAAACAATACTTAACACGAAGAAGATCGTTGCTAAAGTTGTTGTCGTTTTCGTCATAAAGTTACCGGCTCCTGAAGAACCAAAAACAGTAGACGATGCGCCTGCACCAAATGATGAGCCCATGTCAGCGCCTTTACCTTGCTGGATCAAAACCATACCAACAAGCGCTAACGCTACAATTAAATACACTACTAATAAAATTTCGTACATCTTATACGGTCCCTTTTGCACTATTGCAGATAGCAGTGAATGATTCTGCTTTTAAACTGGCGCCACCAATTAGGCCGCCGTCTATATCTGTTTGTGCAAATAATAATTCGCTATTTTTTTCATTAACGCTACCACCATATAAGATGGTTAGCCCTTGTGCTAAATCGCTGTCTAGTGAAGCAATCTTGTCACGGATAAATTTGTGAACACTTTGTGCCTGTTCAGGCGATGCAGTCTTACCTGTGCCTATAGCCCAAACGGGCTCATATGCTATCACAGATTCTTTCAGTGCTGCTACACCTAATTTATTAATTACTGCGTCAATCTGCGCAGCAACTACCTGTTCTGTTTGCCCGTTTTCTTGCTCTATTTCGCTCTCTCCAACACATAAAATAGGCGTTAAACCTACTTGTTGTGCGCGAGCAAATTTTGCCGCTACGGTGTCGTTGCTTTCTTTATATATACTGCGGCGTTCTGAGTGACCAACCAGTACATATGTTGCACCTAATTGCTTAATTAGCTGGGCATCTACTTCACCAGTAAAGGCACCTGGCGTATTCTCTGAAACAGTTTGTGTCCCAGTAGTTACACCACTGGCGACCATTGCTGATATCAGTGGAAACGGAGGAAATAAAACAATGCTTACTTCAGAAGATTTAACATCGTTAATAGCATCAGACAGTTGTTCAACAAGTTCTAATGAACCATTCATTTTCCAGTTGCCCGCGACCATCGCCTTGCGTGTTGCCATTTTTCCACTCCACATTAGAAAGCGGGCGAGATATTAACTCGACTCGCCCAAAGTTACAAGAGGTTATTGTTATCAATCAGTTTGTTTGCTCATAGATTCGACAACCGCTGCTATTTTTTGTGCGCTATCGATAACTATTTTTTCTTGTTCTGCTTCAACCATCACTCGTACAACAGGTTCAGTACCTGACTTACGAAGTAATACACGGCCTTTATCTGCTAAGCTTTGCTCTACTTCAGCTACTGCAGCAAGTACTTCTGGTGCTTGAGTTGGATCGGTACCGGCAGTGTATCGCACGTTAATCATTTTCATTGGGTACTTAGTAAATCCAGCGCCTAAATCTTGAAGTGTACGGTTTTGAGCCACCATAGCAGCAAGCACTTGTAAGCTTGAAATAATGCCATCGCCAGTGCTAATTAAGTCTAAATTTAAAACATGGCCTGAGCTCTCACCACCAATTTTCCAACCTTTTTGCTGCAGTAGTTCCATCACATAACGGTCACCCACTTTGCTACGAGCAAAAGCAATATTTTTTGCTTTTAAGGCATTTTCAAGACCCATATTAGACATGACAGTACCAACAACCCCCCCTCCTAAGTTGTCATCTTGGGCAGCTTGGCAGGCAATAATGTAAACTAAATCATCACCATCAAATACGCGGCCATTGTGGTCTACCATCATTACACGGTCGCCATCGCCATCATAGGCAATACCTACATCCGCTTTATGCTCAAGTACTTTACGCTTTAGTGTATCTACGTGAGTTGCGCCACATTCATGGTTAATATTTACCCCATTAGGCTCACATGCATGGGTTATCACCTCAGCGCCTAGCTCTCGCATAACTGAAGGCGCTATGTGATACGTTGCACCGTTGGCACAATCTAGGACTATTTTTAGCCCCTCAAGTGATAAACCTTGTGGAAACTGACTTTTACAAAATTCAATATAGCGGCCATCAGCGCTTGATAGGCGTGTTGCTTTACCTAGCTTATCAGAGGCAACACATGTCATTGGTTCATCAAGCATGGATTCTATTTGCAGCTCTACAACATCATCTAGTTTTAAGCCTTGGCCATTAAAAAACTTAATGCCGTTATCGTAATAAGGATTATGAGATGCGCTAATCACAATACCCGCTTCTGCGCGAAACGTTTGCGCTAAATATGCAACGGCAGGCGTTGGCATAGGACCAAGCAAAATAACATCAATACCGGCTGCAATTAAACCAGACTCCAATGCAGTTTCAAGCATATAACCAGAAATACGAGTATCTTTACCAATAATGACTTTTTTTGTGCCATGTTGTGATAATACGCGCCCTGCAGCCCAGCCTAATTTCATTGCAAATTCTGGATTAATAGGCCCTTGCCCAACTAGACCACGCACACCGTCTGTGCCAAAATATTTTCTTTCTTGCATTAAAGTACTCCTTGTTTGCAGGCTTGATATACGCCAAGCACGTCTGCGGTTTCTTTTACATCATGCACACGAATAATATGCGCACCGTTTTGTGCTGCTATTAATGCGCCAGCTAAACTACCAGCTAATCTATTTTCTGTATCTCTGTTGAGTAAATTACCAATCATTGACTTACGTGATAAACCCGCCAGCAGCGGTAAGCCAAACTGGGCAAAGTCATTAAATTGAGACAATATTTGATAATTGTGTTTAAGTGTTTTTCCAAAGCCAAAACCAGGGTCTAATATTAATTGGCTTTGTCTTATACCAGCAGTTTCGCATGCAGCGATGCGCTGGTTAAAAAAGTCATTTATCTCGCTTGCTAAATCATTATAGTGAGGGTCGTTTTGCATACTTCGCGGTTGTCCTTGCATATGCATTAAGCACACGACCACGTCAGGATACTGAGCAACCACCTCTAATGCACTAGGTTCTTGTAATGCTCGCACATCATTAACAATATCCGCACCAGCTTCAATGGCTTGACGCATGACTTCGGATTTACTGGTATCGATTGAAATAACGCAATCACTTTGCTCACGTATAGCCTTAATAATCGGAATAACGCGCTGCAGTTCATCTTCAAGAGTGACATCCGGCGCTCCTGGACGTGTTGATTCACCGCCGATATCTAAAATAGTCGCGCCGTCATCAAGTAATTGCATTGCATGTTTGAGTGCAGCTGTAATATTAAAAAACTGGCCACCATCTGAAAATGAATCAGGGGTAACGTTTACTATTCCCATAATAATGGGTTCGCTGAGATCAAGCGCTCGACCACGTGCAAGGTTAATTTTATTATTCATCGCTAACCTTAATATGTGTTTGTTAAGTGTAATTTGAGTTAATTACAGCAAACTGATACAAAAAAGCCCCGAAATTCGGGGCTTTTGGATTTGTTATTTTAACGATTATTCAGCTTTATCATCAAGGTTTGTTTCATCTTTTTTAGATTCATCTTTTTTAGAGTCGTCGTTTTTAGATTCGCTAGTTGGTTTTTGTATTTCATCAACAGCTTTATCTTTAGAAACATCTTCTTTTTCTGATTTAGCTTCATGTCGGTCATGCGCATCACGTGGTTCACGTACTGGCTGACGCGCCATTAAGTCATCAATTTGTTTGGCATCGATGGTTTCATACTTCATCAGTGCGTCTTTCATGGCATGCAAAATATCAATGTTTTCTTTCAATATTGATTCTGCACGTTGATAGTTGCGGTCTGAAAACAAGCGTACTTCTGCATCAATTACTTTTGCTGTTTCATCCGACATGCTCATAGAACGACCACCGCCGCCACCCATGTACATTTCATTTTGATCTTCAGCATAAAGTAATGGGCCTAGCTTTTCACTTAACCCCCATTGTGTAACCATTTTGCGAGCAATGTCAGTTGCACGTTCGATATCGTTACTTGCACCGGTAGTTACTTTGTCTTCACCATAAATAATGGCTTCAGCAATACGGCCACCATAAAGACTAGAGATCATAGACTCAAGTAACTCTTTTGAATGACTAACACGGTCTTGCTCTGGTAAATACATCGTCACACCTAGCGCACGGCCACGTGGAATAATAGATACTTTATAAACAGGATCGTGCTCTGGAACCATACGCCCAACAATGGCATGACCTGCTTCATGATAAGCTGTCATTTCTTTTTCTTGCTCGCTCATCACCATGGTCTTGCGTTCAGCACCCATCATGATTTTATCTTTTGCAGCGTCAAATTCAGCCATACTAACAACACGTTTATTACCACGTGCTGCATAAAGAGCCGCTTCATTCACTAAGTTAGCAAGATCTGCACCTGAGAAACCAGGTGTACCACGAGCAATCACTGCCGCTTCAACGTTATCACCTAAAGGTACTTTACGCATATGTACTTTTAGAATTTGTTCACGACCACGAATATCTGGTAAACCAACCACAACTTGGCGATCAAAACGGCCAGGGCGAAGTAATGCTGGGTCTAAAACATCCGGACGGTTAGTCGCAGCAATAACAATAATACCTTCATTGCCTTCGAAGCCATCCATCTCAACTAGCATTTGGTTAAGCGTTTGCTCACGTTCATCGTGACCGCCACCCATACCTGCGCCACGTTTACGTCCTACTGCATCGATTTCATCGATGAAGATGATACAGGGCGCTGCTTTTTTAGCTTGTTCGAACATGTCACGTACACGTGATGCACCTACACCCACAAACATTTCAACAAAATCAGAACCTGAAATAGTAAAGAATGGCACTTTTGCTTCACCGGCAACCGCCTTAGCAAGTAATGTTTTACCTGTACCAGGAGGACCGACCATAAGTACGCCCTTAGGAATACTGCCACCTAATTTTTGGAATTTAGATGGGTCGCGTAAAAAGTCCACCAGCTCGGTTACATCGTCTTTGGCTTCATCACAGCCAGCTACATCAGCAAAAGTCGTTTTGACTTGATCTTCACTCATTAAGCGGGCTTTACTCTTACCAAATGACATGGCGCCTTTGCCACCGCCACCTTGCATCTGACGCATGAAGAAAATCCACACACCAATTAGCAGAATCATAGGGAACCAAGAAATGAAAATACTTGCTAAAAACGATTGTTCCTCAGGTTTTACACCTTTGACATTTACATCGCTTTTTAACAAATCATTTAAAATATCTTTATCATAGATCGGCATAATCGTTTGAAAACGCTCGCCGCTATTTTTTATGCCAGTAATTGTGCCACTGCCACTTTCAATAGACACTTCTTGTATAGAGCCACTGCGGGCATCTTTAACAAATTGACTGTAACTTGTTTGACGATCAACTTGATCGCCGCCATTAAAGCTCTGAAATACTGACATAAGCACAACTGCAATAACCAGCCAGAGTATTAGATTTTTCGCCATATCGCTCAAGGGGTTAACCTCTTGTATCCAATTAATTTAAATTCAACTAAACGCCAAGCAACTGTACTACAGTTTGTATCCAGTCGCTACTATATATACTTCCCGAGAACGGGGACGCGAGGCATCCGGTTTACGTATCTTCACTGCTTTAAAACTATTACGTACATCTTGCAAATATTGATCAAAGCCTTCACCTTGGAATACTTTAACAATAAACGCGCCATTTTTCTTTAAAACTTGGTGGCACATATCAAGTGCAAGCTCAACCAAGTACATGCTCCCCGCCTGATCAACCGAGTTATTACCACTCATGTTAGGTGCCATATCAGACAATACCACATCTACATTTTTACCATCAATGCGTTTTAACAATGCATCAAGTACGGCCTCTTCACGAAAGTCACCTTGTAAAAAGTCAACACCCGCTAATGAATCCATAGGTAAAATATCACACGCAACCACTTGGCCTTTGTCACCTACTTTTTCTGCTAAGTATTGTGACCAACTCCCTGGGGCTGCGCCTAAATCAACCACTGTCATTGCTGGACGCAATAACTTATCTCTGTTTTGGATTTCGTCTAATTTGAAAACAGCTCGAGAGCGCCAGCCTTTTTTTTGCGCTTCTTGAACATATTTATCATCAAAATGTTCTTTAAGCCAACGCTGTGAACTGGCTGACTGTTTTTTATTTGTCATAAATTAACACGCAACTAATTAGTAATATTCTCTAGATGGCGTTAGAATACCCTTAATTCAAGCCATATTCAGCAAAATTTGTAATATCATGACATTATCAAACAAACAAAAGCAGTTTTTAAAAGGTCAGGCACATAGCCTTAAGCCTGTAGTTTTACTAGGTTCTAACGGTTTAACCGAAGGCGTAGTAGTTGAAATCCAAAGCGCACTAGAAATTCACGAATTAATTAAAGTGAAAGTGCCAACTGACGATCGTGAAACAAAAAAGCTTATTTTTGATGCCATAGTTCGCGAAACAGGAGCTACCAAACTACAAACAATCGGCCATACGATTGTGCTTTACCGTCAAAGCCCTGAGAAAAAAATTCAGTTACCTCGCGGCTAACAATCCGTTATAAATGATACAAAAACCAGCCGTGGCTGGTTTTTTTATATATAATTAAAAATCCATTATTCGCAACTTTGCTCTGTAGTTACCATCCTCAAACTTACTCAGCAAATAATAGTGCCCGAACTGCCCCTCATTCATATTTTCAATAGTTTGGTTACTCAATAACGAAGCCAATTGCGGTGTGGTATTACTATGCCCTACAACCACCACAACACCATTTTGTGCTAACAACTGATTTTTCAATGTCGTTAAATCAGCAGCATTATAAGTTATAACTTTAACATTAAAATACCTAGCTAAAGGCGCTGCAGTACTTAATGTTCGGTTATAGTTACTACTGTATAACGTAATGTCTGGATGGGCTTTAACTAGCGAAACCAAATGCTCAGCACGTACTTGCCCTCGCTCTGTTAAAAATGGATCATTGCCTGTTTGTTTTTCACTATGACGAAACAAATAAAGCTGTTCAGGCGCAGAAAAAGCAGGGTGGCACAGCAGTAATAGTAATACTGCCCATGCTGATTTTATCAATGTACTCATTGTTTTTTACCTCGTTTGTATGCCAATAAACGGTCTATGAACTCCGTAGTAAGCTCATTAATGAGCCCAGTTTCTGCATTTAAAATTAAACTAAACCCTACATTTAAGTGCGGAAAAACCACTAAGTCACTGCGGTAGCCTTGCACCCAACCACTGTGATAATAAAGCGTTTCATCATCATAGTCATACACACGCCAGCCTAGCCCATAGTAGGCTTCGTTCATGTGCTCTCGCCATACTCGTCTGTAGCGTTCTTTTTTAGTATGAGTATAAGGGCGTGTTTGCGTGGCCAATGCATCTAAGGATAATACCGATGGATATTGCCCTAATTGCGCATTTAACCAAATAGCCATATCTGACGCACTGGCGTTTACCCCTGCCGCGGGTGCAACTTTATAATAATTCTTTTTTAAGCGGGCGCTATACCAACGTTTTTTTCCACGCACGTGAGGGTGTGCATAGTTATTATCCTGCACCATGGCATCGTAACCCAAACTAGCATCATTCATTTCTAGGGGAGTAAAAAACGCCTCATTAAGCCACTGGGTATAGGTTTTGTTGGTACTTTTTAAAATTACGTCGTCTATTAAGCTAAACATTACATTTTGATAGCCATAGCAATCACCAGGGTCACAAATGGGTTTAACACTCAATAGTTTTTCAACAATGTCCTTATAACCCATCCGCGATTCGATTAAATTATCGTAAGCGTTAGGCACTAGACCACTAGAATGGCTTAAAATATGAAAAACTTTTAAATCATCTTTATAGCCAGTTTGCTTAAAATCCGGTAAATAATAACTAACAGGTAAATAAAGATTGAGCCGCTGTTCATTTGCGAGTTTAGCCGCTAACGACCCTGCAAATGTTTTCGATACGGAGGCTAAACGAAATCGAGTGTGCGGGTTGATTTTTTGCCCACCGCGCACCTTTGTATTACCCATAGTATGGATGTAGTCACGCGCTTGTGAGTTGACAATGGATAGCGCCCCTCCTGGGATTTTTTTTATTTTTAGTTTTTTTTCTGTATAGCGTCCATAACTTTTAACAAATGCTTCCCAATCAGGATCTGTGCTTGCGCTCGCCTGTAAATGCGTCCCGATAAGGAGCACGGCAAAAAAGTAAAAGGGTAAGGTGTTAAAATACTTCATTCTTAGCTAATTTTTCTTTTTTAGTCATAATCAACCGTTATAATATCATGAACTTTTACTCGGACTAACGTACAATATGTCCGATTAATGGCTTTTGAGTGGATGTAAAATATTTATGCGTTTTTTAGTTGTATCACTTTTTATAATATCAGCGTCAGGTTGTGCTGTCGTTAAACAACCCGCAGAACCTTTAGTTATGCCTGCAAAGCCTATGCTCAAGAGCCAAACTTACCAGTTAAAGTATGAAGCTGAGCATGCTTCACCAAAAGTGAAGTCGGTGCAATTACCCGCCCACAACGTGAAAAAAAATCAAACTGTTAGAGTAATCGTAGACCGTGCAAGTGTTACCGACACTTTGGTCTCTCAAATAAGCCAAGCCTTAATTGATAAACAGCTTAAGGTGACCACTAGCGAGAATAGCGATTATACGTTAGCAATTCATCAAGTTGATCTTGAATTTATAGATGACGCTAAGTACACCCTAGCGCAACCAGAAAAACCATATTCATTATTTTCAAAAGTAGCCCAGCAATTTCCGTCCCAACAATGCGCCAATATATTAGCCCAAGTTAGTATGCGACTTACTCACAAAGCATCGGGCGATGTGGTGTGGTTTGCTAAATCATCAATTGATAGTGCAAGCTTCCATCGTGAACCCCTTGTTTATAGCTTTAGCGAAGAAAAGAAGATCACTAATGAGCTAGAAGTTGTTGCATTTATACATAAGCACAACACCGAACAGGCTCGCCTAAAACGAGCTGAGCTTAATAATGAAGTAACGGCCCCTGCGTATAAAACCATTACAAAATTAAGTCGTTTAACTAAATTAAATGGGCCATGTACACGCACCGAAATAAGTGCTCTAACACCTATGATGCAATTTTACTTAAGCAGTATTCTTATTGATAAAATTAAAGTTCAGTAGTTGTTAGGACGACCGCTACATTTTTTTACAGATTTAGCTAAGAGTTTGACAATATACTAGGGTCTGTTGACCTTTCAAGGTTAAATTTGCAGCACTCTGTTTGGTATTTAGACAAGGCAGAGTCTTTGTGGTGTGGTTGCTCCCCATAAATAGGCGATAACGCAGCATCAATGCCAAACAGACGCTGCCCGAAGGGTTCTGCCTAGGGGCGATTTACTCTTTGTTGCTCGGTTTTTACTTAGCCCACTAGGTTACAAACTTCGCGCCGCGATTAAACCGCCCCTAGTTTGAACAAATTTTAATCCGCAAAGGTCAACAGACCCTAGCCTCTTTAGCAAACTCTAATTAAGGTTCCAAGGATGACGTATACTTCTCTTAAACAGTCTTTTGGTTGTGCGGCCTTATTAGTTGCCGCTATTTTTAGTGCCCAAAGCAGCGCCAGTAATCGTTACTATGCCGATAACACTTTGGAACCCACCACTGGGTTTGCCTGGGATTGGAGCGCTGGCGCAGGTTATTACATTGAAGACTCTTATTTAGTTGGCATGAACTCCTATGATGTTGGTGCAGAACTAGATTTGAGTATTGCAGTTTCTTACGATAATTTTTATCTAGATTTTGACCATAATCAGCTCAGCGGTGGACTTGTTTTAGGCTATAGCTTAATTAACAAATATGATTGGGGTCTTGATTTATTAGGCACCAACATTCAAGCAGGTTTTGATGAACAAGGTTTAGGCTTTTATAACGACGGAATAATTGATCCACTGCGTGGTATAAAAAAGCGTAACTATGATTTTGACACCGGCCTTCGATTAACACGCCGATTTGAAAACTCACAAGTTTCATTTGAATATTTACATGATATAAGCGGTGCTCATAATGGTTGGGTTGCCAATGTGTTTTTCAGCCATATTCAACCTTGGCGCAATTGGGAGTTTCGCTCCGGTATTGGCTTAAGTGCCTACTCTGCTGATTTTACAAACTATTACTTTGGTATTGATAGCGATGAAGCAAACGCAGCACGCCCTATTTATAGTACCGATGCCAGTACCAGTATTATGTTTGAATTTCATGCCGAATACCCCATCAATCAAGATTGGGTATTTTTAGCAGGCTGGTTAACCACTTGGTTTTCAAAAGAAATTGATGACAGCCCAATTATTTCCCAAGGATATCAACACAAAGCCAAGGTAGGCCTGCGTTATGTACTTTAGATTTTTTTACTGTTTGTTGTTTACATATTCGGGCTCTTTGCTTGCAGCCACTACACAACCACCCAGTGAACTTACTGCTGTTCCCGATACCTGTGTAGCCTTACGTGAAGGGCGTCAATGTTATGCCGATGTTGTCTTATCGTGGCAGCAACCAGAGGTAGGAAATTATTGTTTACGCGATGCGACTTCAAAATACATTATGCAGTGCTGGCTTAAACAGCGACAAGGCTCACTTAATTACGCCTTTGATTCAACCCAGAGCATTTCATTTGAGCTGTTTGATAGTAATACATCACAAGTGATTGCTGTAAGCGAAGTTAAACTACAATGGGTGTATCAAAATAGACAAAAAAAGCGGCGCTGGCGGTTATTTTAGCCACACACTATAAACATCATTCAGGTATACGAAGAAAGCTTATGGATAATTACGGTACTATTTTACTGGTTGAAGATGATATCTCTCTTGCACAATGGGTAACTGAGTATTTAACTGAGCAAGGCTATATTGTGCATGTATGTCATCGCGGTGATGAAGTTATAAGCCAAGTAAAGCATTTAAACCCACAGCTTATTTTACTCGATATTATGTTACCAGGTCTTGATGGTATCAGTGTATGCCGTGAGTTACGTAGCTTTTATCAAGCCCCTATAATTATGCTCACCGCACGAGATGAAGAAATGGATGAGGTCATTGGGCTTGAAGTCGGTGCCACAGATTACATTATAAAACCTGTTCGCCCTCGTGCACTGCTTGCTCGTATTAAGTCGGCTTTACGCTACAGCAGTGACACGCCTAAAACTGATGCTCAAGAGAGCATGATCAATATTGGTCAATTAAGTATTAATACCGAATCTCGTAACGTTACACTCAACCAGCAAGATGTGAATATTTCAAGCGCAGAGTATTTATTACTGCATTATTTAGCGAGCAACGCTGGGCAAGTTGTATCACGTGATGCGGTGTTTAAAGCAACCAAAGGCAGGGAGTATGACGGCCTAGATAGAAGCGTTGATGTGCTTATTTCTGCTTTGCGTAAAAAGTTTAATGATGATCCGCAAAAACCAGAAAAAATAAAAACTATTTGGGGGCGTGGTTATTTGTTTGTGACTACAGCGTGGTAAGTTTTAATGCCTGAGCGCTTAAATAATAAGCGCGACAATAATAAAAGTCACTTCAATACACCCAGCCTATTATGGAATAGCATCAATGAAAAAGTTTTATATTTCACTACTAGGCAGTGCGCTGCTTTCAATTATTGTTTTAGGTTGGCTTATTGATGCATTTAGCCAACAAGCACATGCACCTTTGGATGAGTTTAGTGTACAAAGCCAGATTATTGTCGGGTTAAGTAAACAGCTCACAGCTATAAAGCCACAGGCACGACCAGAACAGGTAACTAAGTTAGCCAAAGATTTTAACCTGACTCTTAACTACAAATTAAATCAGTCGCTAGCATTACCATCAGCGCTATTAGATAAAATGCAAACTCAAGGCGGGTTAATACTCGAGGACGAGCAAGGCTTTTACATGCTCTACACTAATGATGCATTAAGCCCTTACCATTTAACCATGCGTTTAGATAAGCCTTACGAGAGCACACAGCGAAACGACATAATTTTAACTTTGTTATTTTATACTGGCTTATGTGTTTTTATGGGTTTTATTATTACCCCTTTAGCAAAACGTCTTACAGTATTAAATGATGCGGCAAAACAGTTCGCATCCGGTAATGTTAAAGCCCGAATTAAGCCCTCTCGCTTTACCTATATTAAAGATGTGGAACTGACCTTTAACCGCATGGCAAGCCAAATTGAAAAGTTAGTAGCTGAAAATAAACTGATGGCCTCAAGCCTGTCCCATGATATAAGAACCCCAATAGCATGCTTACGCTTTGGTGTTGACGCTGCACTTGATAGCCATGATGAGAGCAAAATAAAGCATTACCTAACCCGTATGGAAACCGATTTGGATCATATGGAGTCAATGTTAAAAAGCTACTTAGCATTTGCTACTTTGGAACAAAATGCCAATAAACTCACTTACTCATCAGCAAACCTTAAACAATATCTAAGTGACATTGTGCTGCAGCTTGAACCAAGAATAACCGCACGTTCGCTTAATATTTCTTTAGAATGTGATGATCATACTATTTTTGCTGACTTACATTGGCTAGCAAGAGCGATCGCTAACTTAATTAATAATGCCTGCGATTTTGCACATCATCACATTAAAGTAACCGCCTCGCTACAAGAGCACACTCTAGTGATCAGCATTGCCGATGATGGCCCAGGCATAGCTCAAGAAAACAATCAAAAAGTATTTAGCCCGTTCTTCCGTGAGCGCAGCCACCGTAATCGCAGTGACAACAGTTACGGGTTAGGATTGGCTATCGTTGCCAAAGTAGCCGATTGGCATCATGGTTCAATAGAAGTGAGTAAAAGTGAGCACCTTGGTGGGGCCTGCTTTACACTTACGATTGCGCGGTTTAGATATTAATTAAACAAGTACCATCCGTTCTAACTAACGCAATATAATTAAAGAAATCGTGCTATTTATAATCAAAAAATGCACGTGTTATTTATATCTGAAAATAAAACGCAATAATTGTGCGACTAAGTCAAATAAGCACTTTTTATTTTTTTACAATTCCAGTAGATTGTCACGGCGTCGAAAAAATAGAGAAGCAAAATAATATGAGTGCAGTAAGAGGTGAGTTTAGCTCCCGCTTTGGTTTTATAATGGCTGCGGCAGGATCTGCTGTTGGGCTTGGTAATATTTGGGGTTTCCCGACACAAACAGCAAGTAATGGCGGGGCTGCCTTTTTAGTCGCTTACTTAGTACTGGCCTTCTTTTTAGCCTATCCTGCTTTAATGGCAGAGCTGATGATAGGTCGTCATGGACAAGCTAATGCGGTTTCTTCACTAACAAAATTAACCACTAAACCTTGGCAAAAGCAGTTTGCATTTGCTGTTGGCTTTGGCGGGATTTTATGTGCAGGCTTTATACTAAGCTTTTATGCGATTGTTGCTGGTTGGATGTTAAGTGCAACTTTAGAGCCGGTTACTACTCTCATAGGCGCAGATGCGGCATCTTCTTGGTTAAGTGAACAGTCACTTACACGTAACATTCTTTTTACTGTGGTATTTATTATTTTAACCGTTGCTATTATCAGCCGCGGTGTTGAAAATGGTATTGAAAAATGGTCAAAACGTTTAATGCCTGCTTTGCTCGGTATTTTGTTTGCCTTAATTGCCTATGTAATGACTCAAGAAGGCGCTGTTGAGGGATTAAAAGCTTACCTAGTCCCTGACTTTTCTTCTATTTTTGATCCCACCTTATTAGTCAGTGCACTAGGACAGGCCTTCTTTTCATTGTCACTGGGTACCAGTGTAATGATTATCTATGGCTCATATATCAGTAAAAAAGAAAACCTCGTCTCTTTGGGGGCTTATGTTACGCTTATTGATGTATTCATCGCATTTGTAGCAGGCTTACTGATTATCCCCGCGATGTATGTTGCACAAGCCCAAGGTGTTGAAATATTCTCGTCAACAACAGGTAAACTGCTTTCAGAAGACACCTTAGTATTTCAGGTTTTACCCGCCTTATTTGATGGCATGGGTGGTGTGGGTTTATTTGTTGGCTTTGCTTTTTTTGCATTAATGAGTATTGCCGCTCTAACCTCGTCAATTTCAATGCTTGAAGCGCCGGTATCGTACACTGTAGAGCGCTTTGCAATGAAGCGTGTGCAAGCAACATGGTTAATAGGTGCTTTAATTGCCATAGTTAGTATTACCATAGTGTGTAACTTAGGCACGTTATTTGGTTTAGTGATCACCTTAACAACTAAAGTCGCGCAACCTTTATTAGGACTTATGTGTTGTATTTTTGTAGGATGGATCTGGTATAGGTCATCACTGCTCAAAGCAATCCAGCAAGGTAACCCTGAAGTACATAACACCTTATTTTGGAAAATATGGCCTTGGTACACTAAGTTTGTATGCCCTATCGCCATTAGCTTAGTATTTTTACATTCTTTACTTAGCTAGTAAAACAAAAAAGGCCCACTAATGTGGGCCTTTATTTATTAAGAATTATCTACTGCTTTAAAATCATATCTTGATGGGGTATGCCATCTTCTAAGTACTCCTCCCCAACACACTCAAAACCAAATGAGCGATAAAAATTCAGTAGGTAGGTTTGTGCGCCTATATAAATATCACGAGTAGGCCACTGAGTTCTACAACAGGTAATAGCCTGGCTAACTAATTCTTTGCCTAAACCAGAGCTGCGCTGTGATTGAGCAACTAAAACGCGCCCTATCGCACTATAATGTGCATCTTTCTCATAACAACGAGCATAGGCATTTACTGTTTGCCTATTGAGTGAATACAAGTGGCGAGTAGCATCTGCAATATCCACATCATCAAGTTCGGGGTAAGGACACGCTTGTTCTACAACAAATACGTCAACACGTTCACGCATTATTGCAAACAGGGTTTGGGAGTCGAGCGCAGAGAATGGCTCACATTTAAACGCCATTTAAACACCTTTTATTATTACAGGGCCTTACTAAAAGGCCCCATAATCTTATTAAGCAAATAATCGCTCTAACTGATCACATAACTGAGATAAGTTAACATGATCATGCTCGATAGTTAAATCGACATAACCGTCACTTCTAAATGCTCTGTCTAACTCAATCAGTACATGCGTTTTATGCGCTTCAGGAATAAACGACAGTTCAATTTCCTTTATGCCAAATAAGCTGCGACTATTTGGTTGATATTCAAGCTCTTGATAACACCCAGACACAGATTGAAAAGTAGAAGCACGTAAATGGCCTTGCTCTACATCTGCTTTAACTAAACTAAATCCTAGCTTCTCCATTGCTTGCATACAGGTTTTAACTGCTTCATTCGGATAGATGTGCAAATGGTCTTTATCTGTTGGATCAAGCGCAAGGTCAATATCAAGCCCTGTTTCTAACCACACATAAGACTGGTTATAACCGGCATTAATTTCAGTAATTGGTGTTTCTGAATGCAAACGGGCTTCAAACGGGATAGTTTTAACTTCACCAGGCTCAACAGTACCAATGTCAGTTATGCGCCATTGATCAATAACATGATTAGTAAAGTAATCACCGTCTTCACTGGCCACTTTTACCCGGGTAACTAACATTAAATCCAAACCCGCAATTTCTTGACTCACATCACCTGCAGTAATAACAATTTGTGCATTGAATAGTTGGCCTGGCTGAAGATGCTCGGTTTCTAAAATGGTATCTACCTTGGCAGCACCAATGCCTACCGATGCTAAAATTTTTTTAAACATAGTTTCTCCTTAAGCTAAGCATACACTTGTTTGCTTACGCTTAAATTCCTTCGTTATGGCATCTTAACCACATTTAAAAGCGCTTGTCAGCGAAAAACTGCTATTTACATGCTGTTTACCATAAAACCGACCATTTATGTCTGTTTTTTGTACTTTATAGTCACTTTATACACGCATAACGGTGTTTTAGATATCAGGTGATAAATACTCATAATCAGCCTATTAGCTGTAGTAAATAAGTAGATTAATTGTCAATAAGCATTGTTTTTCGCTACACTACAATGCCAAGTGCAGTGATACTAATAACTATGGAACTAATTTATTTTGCTACCGCCTTCGTCTGCGGTTTTGGTATATATCAGCTAAAATTACCGCCGCTTATCGGCTTTCTTATGGCCGGATTTATTCTTAATTTAGCGGGTTACAAAAGCACGGAGCTACTCGAAACGATTGCCTCTTTAGGGGTCACACTGCTACTTTTTAGTATTGGACTCAAGCTAAAAATTGCTAACCTTATAAAACCTCAAGTATGGGCTCCTGCCACCATACACATCATTTTAAGTAGCGCATTGTTTAGTGGCTTCATGTTGTTGCTTGGTGTATTTGCACTGCCATTATTTGTCGATTTAAGCTGGCAAAGTGCATTGTTAGTCGGCTTTGCTTTAAGTTTTTCGAGTACGGTATTTGCTGTAAAAGTACTTGAAGAACGCGGTGAAATGGCAAGTTTGCACGGTAAAATAGCCATTGGTATTTTGGTTATGCAAGATATATTTGCAGTCATATTCTTAGCGGTCAGTACAGGTAAAGTACCGAACATTTGGGCCTTAGGGTTAATTGTTGCACTACCTTTGTTTCGCCCAATTATGTACTGGGTTTTAAACCGCTCTAAACACGGTGAGTTACTGCCGCTATTTGGCTTTTTCTTTGCATTGGTAGCTGGGTACAATGCCTTTGAATTCGCAGGATTAAAAGGCGATTTAGGCGCATTGATCATTGGCATGATGTTCGCCCCTCACAAAAAAGCAGGTGAGCTGTCTAAATCGCTGCTTAGCCTTAAAGATATATTACTGGTTGGCTTTTTCTTAAGTATTGGTTTAAGCGCAGAGCTTACTGCCCACTCTTTAGTCGTTGCTTTAATTTTAGTGTTGGTTATTCCTGTTAAAACGCTGCTTTACTACATACTAACTAACTTATTTAAACTGCGAGCTCGTACCTCTTTGCTCACCGCATTTAGTTTGGCTAACTTTAGTGAGTTTGGCTTAATTGTTTGTGCCGTTGCTGCATCTAGCGGCATGGTTACCTCTGAATGGCTCGCTGTTATCGCGATTGCCGTATCAATTACATTTGTGATTGCCTCCCCTTTAAATAAACGCTCTAACGAGCTGTACGTTAAAATTGAACGCCTCTTATTGAAGTTTGAAAGCAAGACCCGCTTAGCAGAAGAGCTTCCTGTAAACTTAAATGATACGAAAATAGTAATCTTTGGTATGGGTAGAATTGGCACCGGTGCCTATGAAACAATAAACGCAACCCACCCTGATGTGGTTGCAGGTATTGATATTAAACCTGAGGTGGTTGATAAACATATTAAACGTGGACGCAGAGTATTAATTGCGGATGCAACTGACCCTGATTTTTGGCAGCGTGTTAATCACTCTCATGTCGAAATGGTCATGTTAACTATGCCCAAACATATGCAAAATATTTTTGCCTTAGAGCAATTACAAGCATCAGGCTATAAAGGACAAGTAACAGCCATTGCTAATTACCCCGATCAGCAAAAAGAATTAGAAGATATGGGAATAGATTCTACATATAACTTTTACTTAGAGGCTGGTAGCGGTTTTGCAGAGCATGTAAAGCAAACCTTGTTTCCGTAATCGGGCTTAGATGCAAATAGATTGCATTTACATTCCTTTACATCTGAGTATTTTATTGGTCAAAAAATCAGGTAAAATGTCTGTGTTGGTTTAATAAAGCTAATACCTAAGTTTGTGTTTTATAAAAGACAAATAACGGACCCCTTGCTTTTAAGTGACCAATAAGATTCTCAAATTAGAGGGCCTACTCCCTCTATCAATAGGCTGTTACTTGCCCGTTACAGCCTATTTTATTTTCTTAAAATCCCTTACACTTATCCCCATTATTTATAAAAGATGTCAGTAATGGATCCTCAACAACTAAAAGTAGCGATTAACACCATTATGCCATTTGGCAAGTATGCGGGACGCCCTTTACTTTTGCTGCCTGAGCCATATTTAGTGTGGTTTAAACAACAAGGCTTTCCTGATAGCAAGCTTGGCTCTCAGCTCGCTATGATGTACGAAGTGAAGCTTAATGGCTTAGAGCAAATGCTGATGCCATTACTAGAAAAAAATAGTAAATAAAATAGAACTTTTCTATAAATGGTCTGTCTATCTATTTGCTACTTGTTGATTTTTTGGTTTTAAACCGCAAAAAAGCGCCTTTATGGCGCTTTTTTATTGTTTGGGATTTAGTTGTCGAGGGTGATAATAAACTTAACTCCACCCAGTGGTGAGTCTTCAATCTTACACTGCCCTTTATGCCAGCTAATAATTTTATTTACAATTGCTAGCCCTAATCCAAACCCACCGGTTTTTTTATCACGGCTTTTATCTAAACGGGTAAAAGGTTTAAACACTTTCTCACGTTCAGCATCCGCAATACCTGGGCCATCATCTTCAATAACCAGAAATAACTTTTCGGCGTTGGCAGTTAAACTAATATGCACAGTTTGCGTAGCATGTTTTAGTGCGTTACTAATTAAATTTTGTAGCACTCGCGACATAAAATGACTATCACATACGTAAATGAATTGACTCGGTAGCGTTGTTGTTAATTTAATAGGGGTATCAAAACTTACTTTTTCGATATTGGCTTTAATTAATGCGACGATATCACAAGGAGCCAATTGTAAGCTTGGTTGCTGTGTATCTAAACGAGCGTATTCCAACATTTCTGATACCAAGGATTCCAGCTCATGAATATCCATTTGCATATCAGATAAATAGTGCTGTGCTTTGATGTCCTGAGTTTTATCCTCTAACATCGCGATTGCAAACTTCAAACGCGCTAATGGTGTTCTAAACTCATGTGACACTGATGAGGTCAGTTCCTGTTGAGCACTCAATAAAAACTCAATCCGCTGCTGCATTACTTGCAACGTATCAGTGATGGGTAAAAAAAATGATTTAGAGCGGTCGCTTAATTGAAAATCTTGCGCGCCTCCGACGGCTTCACAGGCTTGGCTGAGCTTAGCAAAGTCTCGCCATAACAATAAGCTCCATAACCCTATCGGTAAGCTAATAATAAATAGCACCAATAAATAAGGTATTACGGTCCCAGTGTTTTTAGCTTTGACACCTACAGGACCTACTTGTAACAACTGAGAATTATTTAAAGTAACATACCAAACAATACGTTGCTGCTTATCATACAAGTAAAGGTAATTATTTTGAGCTAATTGTAATTGCTGCTCAGGAGGGAGAACTAAATCTTGCTGAGAGATAACTTGACTATCAAAATTATGCTTTAGCTGTTCAAGACCATCTGCCGTTTGAGAGAGCAGCCATAATGACTGCCCAAATTCATCATCTAACAAAACATGTTGCTCAGATTCATCATACGGCCAAAGCTGCTCTATAACACCACTGGCAATAAACAAAGAGGCAATAATATACACGTAAAGGCTTATAAATAGCTTCCCCATTAACCTAGCCTAATACCTTGCATTAATTACATGTCCCACGCATCTGATACAAATAAATAGCCTTGCCCCCACACCGTTTTAATACGGTATGGCTTATCACTATTATCACCAAGCTTCTTACGAATTCGAGATACACGTACATCAACGGTTCGATCTAGCCCGTCGTACTCACGTCCAATCATATGTTGGTGCACATGTTCTCGGCTGAGTACTTCTCCTGCATTTGAAGCTAATAACCACAGTAATTCAAACTCATGTGAGGTCAATACGATTTCTACACCGCTTAACTTTACAATACGACTGGTTTTATCTATTGATAAATCACCAAACTTAAGCTCCTCAATGGCTTTTACGCTAGGCTGTCCACGTCGCAATAATGCACTAATTCGAGCCAACAACACGCGCGGCTCCGCAGGTTTAATAACGTAATCGTCAGCCCCGAGCTCTAGGCCAATAACTTGGTCAAAATCTTCGCCCTTTGCAGTAAGCATTAAAATAGGTAAGGTGTATTTGTCGCGCACTTGGCGGCACACGCTAAAGCCATCTTTTCCTGGCAGCATCACATCTAGAATGATTAAATCAACATCGTTTTCACTCAGGTAAGGAAACACTTCGTCTCCGCGATCTAATACGTCAACTTCTAAGCCATTATGCTCAAGATAGTCTTTGGTTAATTGTTGCAACCCTAGGTCATCTTCAACAAGTAATATCTTTGGCATTTATTGCTCCTAAATTAAAAAAAGCTCCAAGGTGAGCGTAGCCGATGTTTCTTCTTCGCGTATGCAGTTTGCACTTCTACTTGCACACTCGCTAATGATACACCTGTAAGGGGATTAATCAGGGAGTATATGGTCTCCACCTGAACACGCGCTTTATAACTAAGTTGCCCTTTTTTTACCCCTTGCCAACATTTCAATTGAGTATATTGCTGGTATAAACACACATCGATTGG
Organism: Pseudoalteromonas sp. Scap03; assembly: GCF_013393115.1. GTDB lineage: Bacteria > Pseudomonadota > Gammaproteobacteria > Enterobacterales > Alteromonadaceae > Pseudoalteromonas. The sequence goes on from NZ_VDEU01000001.1 coordinate 3,207,234, forward strand.
CTCAGGCAATTGCCACTTAAATTTTAACTCAAGATCACAGAACTCTTGTTGTTCGGAAACCACACAGACTTTGGGTGATACGTTAAGTGAAGGGGCTTTTGCAACACTTGGGTTGCTAAAAAATGAAGCTGCAAACACAACCAACATAAAACACTTCATATTAAAATGTATGTTCGAATCCTATAAAGGCGGTCATTGAATAGTCATGTTCAAATAGCGGGCTACTATCCATTGCTGAATAGTCATAATATGCTAAATGAAAACGAAGTGCGTTGGCTTTACCTACCGGCCAACGGGCGTCGATTTTAGCATAAGGTTGCCAGCTACTACCAACTTCTATTTTACCATATGAAAATTCTGCGCTGTTTAAGCCATAAAAGTAATTATTTAGTTTGGCTGATTTGTAGTTAACGCCTAAGGTTGATTTAAGTTTTAACAACTTAAGATCAAAATGGTATTGCCATTGTAATGATCCTCTGTAGCTATTATAAACACTATTTACATCATGCAATAATTGCGCAGAAAATACCTGTTGTTGTTTTACAAAAACATAACTGACGCCAGCATCCAGTACTACTCGTCTTTTTTGAATATTATTAATATTAATCTGGCGCGGAGATTCAACATCTTGTGATTCTAATATTTCGTTATTAGACATTGTTGTGAGCGGGAATATATTTTTCGGGTGCCAATCAATAAAAAACCGTGATTCTGGGTTAATCTCAGACACAAAGCTAATGTTATGCGTATCACTTTGTATAAAAGAGTAGCCTAAACGACCGTTATCAAAAAACCAATTTTGGCCATAATAAGCCACTTGTGGGACAACCACTAAAGGAATATTGTCTGCTCCATATAAAGGATTACTGATCACCCCTACCCCTAAGCTGACACTCATTTTAAGTTCATCAGTAGTGATATTTTGCTGCGTCTGAGCAATCGCATTAGCGCTAAACAACACCAATAAAATGCATATTTTTATTCTCAGATGTAACGCCATGGAGTTATTCACTAGTTTATAAAGTGGCTTTGACCCTATAGTAGCAAGTAGTATAAGTACAAGCTCTAGAAGGTTACAATCATTAACAAATTTGATACAAACGGAACACGTTTACAAATTGGCGGCTATTTCAACTCGATTTCGACCATGAGTTTTAGCTAAATAAAGTGCTCTATCGGCCTTTTCTACTAACAAACAGCTCTTACTAAAGGGCTCCATTAAAGCAATACCAAAACTTGCTGAGATATTACGTTTATTATTGCTATCTTCTTTTTTACGAATGGTTAATTTAGCAATACTCAAACGCAACTGATTACAAAATGTCATCGCATCATTAATGCTATCAAAGTAACCCGTAATACAAAATTCTTCACCACCGTAACGATAAGCATTATATTGTTCTTGCACACTATTTTGCACTTTTTGGGCAACAAGCTTGAGAACCTCATCACCTTTTTGATGGCCAAAATCATCATTAAAACGCTTGAAGTGATCAATATCTAACATTATTAACACGGCTATCTTAGCTTGCTCATCTTGTGAAGATGCATGAAGGCAAAACTCAACTATATCGGTATCAAATTTACCGCGATTTAATAACCCCGTTAGCGAATCTTTATCAACCGCTTCTTGAGTCATAGTGAGGGCTTCTTTTAAATCTTTAATCTCATTATATGCTTGCGCTAATTTAGTTTGGAAGCCGCGAGCATAATCTTGCATTGCAATTGATTCGTCTGTTAAACGCTCTACACAAGAGAGAATTTCATTAAATGAGTTTATACTAGAGAGTGTTTTTAACTCATTTTGTGAGTCAACTAACGAGGTGGTAAAACTTTTTGAATATTGAATAGAATCACTCAAATCAAACTGTACTTGCTCTACCGTATTATGAAATCTTTCAGACATTTGTTGGAAAAACGCTAACTCTTCATCATTTATATATTTATCGAATATTTCCTGTGCACTTTGAGCAGAACAAGTATTGTGCTGACCGATAACTCTATCAAGCTCTAAATTTAGTTGTGGATTATCGCCCTGTACATAACAATACCAAATTGCATAATTAATCGGCGTTACCGCCATTTTGTACTTCACCATAAGCGGAATGGCTTTTTTTAAACACTGGGCAGAATGAGCAAGTGAGGCAGTATTATCCATAATCGAAACTCTCAGACATCACAACAAAGATGTTAATAAACACATAAGTATTAGCGGTTTATATTAACAGTTTTTTATCATTCAACAAGCCTATATTATGTTTTCCCCCATATTTTGAGCAATATTCCACAGCGCACTAATCGCAGGATCATTTAATTCTTTGTGTAATACCGCCAAGCCAATTTTAAACCCTTGTGGGGGCTCATCTTTACTATCCAAAATCTGAACTTTATCGTTTAAAGGGCTATTATCGAGAACAATTTTTGGGATCATGGCCACACCTAAGCCCAAACTCACCATAGATACCATAGCCTCATGCCCAGCGACTTGTGCATAGATTTTTCCTTGCACGTTACTTTTTCGCCACCACTGCTCTAACCTTTGTCGTGAAAACCCTTGTTCAGCAACAATAAATTCAAGCTCTGACCAATCAATAGTCTCGCTGTTATTAGCTAGTTTTTCTGTGATCGGACATTGAATAGTGGGCGCAATTAATACCAGTGGCGAATAACCAATATCTACAAATGCAATTTGTGCAGGTAATTTACTGGGCCTAGCTGCAATAGCCATGGATTCGTGACCGTCTAATACACGATTTATTGCCAGAGCAGGGTCGCCCGTATTTAAGGTGATTTCAATATGCTGATGCTGAGCCCTGAGCTGCTCCAAAATATGATGCAAAAAACTATAAGATGCAGTAACAGAGCAATAAAGGCTCACATTGCCATAAATATGTTGCTGCGGTTCGTTTAAATTGGCCTTAAAACGCTGCCAATTACTGAGCGTTGCACTAGCATACTCCTTAAATGCAACGCCTTCGCGAGTAAGTTTGACACTGCGATTATCTCGCTGGAACAGCATCACCCCTACTTCATCTTCTAACTGCTTAATATTACGACTTAAAGTAGGCGCACTTATGTGGCACAACTCACTGGCACGAGAAAAATGAAGCGTTTTTGCCAACGCCAAAAAGTAATGTAAATGCTTATGATCCATAACAACACCAGTATTTCAAATTATGAAATACTTTAATTCAAATATATCATTTTACGCAAGAAGATATTTTTCATATGGTTATTCCAAGCAAAGCAAATGCAATGCATCTAACAAATTGAATTAATAGGAACCTTAATCATGGCAAATTATTTTAATAGCTTACCTTTACGTGAACAATTAGCGCAACTGGCACAATGTGAGTTTATGGGGGCAGACGAATTTAACGATGGTGTTGCTGCACTCAAAGGTAAAAAGTTAGTGATTGTAGGCTGTGGCGCACAGGGCTTAAATCAAGGCTTAAATTTACGTGATTCGGGTTTAAATGTAGCCTATACACTGCGTGAATCAGCGATTGCTGAGCGTCGTCAGTCATTCTTAAATGCATCGGAAAATGGTTTTAAAGTGGGAACATATGAAGAATTAATCCCAACAGCCGATGTAGTACTTAACTTAACACCTGATAAGCAACACACTGCGGTTGTTAATGCCATTATGCCATTAATGAAACACGGCTCAACGCTTGCTTACTCACATGGCTTTAATATTGTTGAAGAAGGCATGCAAGTTCGTGAAGACATTACCGTTATTATGGTTGCTCCAAAATGTCCGGGGTCAGAAGTACGTGAAGAGTATAAACGCGGCTTTGGTGTACCGACACTCATTGCGGTTCATCCAGAGAACGATCCTCAGGGTCATGGCTTGGCACAAGCAAAAGCCTATGCCGCAGGTACAGGTGGTCATCGTGCGGGAGTACTTAAATCATCGTTTATTGCTGAGGTTAAGTCTGACTTAATGGGTGAGCAAACCATTCTGTGCGGCATGCTACAAACTGGCTCTATTCTATGTTTTAATAAAATGATTGATAAAGGCGTTGATGCTGGTTATGCCTCAAAGCTAATTCAATATGGCTGGGAAGTGATCACAGAAGCACTTAAGTATGGCGGCGTTACCAATATGCTTGACCGTCTGTCAAACCCTGCCAAAGTAAAAGCGTTTGAATTAAGTGAGCAGCTAAAAGTAATCATGCGTCCACTGTATAACAAACATCAAGATGACATTATCGATGGCACATTTTCACGAGTAATGATGGAAGACTGGGCAAATGATGACGCTAACTTATTAAAGTGGCGTGCTGAAACTGCAGAAACTCATTTTGAAAAAACCCCAGCGAGTGATGTAGAAATTACTGAGCAAGAATTTTTTGATAACGGCATTTTAATGGTAGCCATGGTTAAAGCTGGCGTAGAGCTGGCATTTGAAACCATGACTGCAGCCGGTATTATTGAAGAATCTGCCTATTATGAGTCATTGCATGAAACGCCGTTAATTGCTAACACCATTGCACGTAAAAAGCTGTTTGAAATGAATCGTACTATTTCCGATACGGCAGAGTATGGCTGTTACTTATACAACCATGCATGTTTGCCACTACTACAAGAGTTTATGCAAGATATTGATACCGATGTTATTGGCAGAGGCTTAAATGAGCAAAGTAACCAAGTAGATAATCAAACATTGATTCAAATAAATACCGCACTGCGTGAACACCCTGTTGAAAAAGTGGGTGCTAAATTACGCGGTTATATGTCGGCAATGAAAAAAATAGTGTAACTCTATAACCCTAGAACTTTCAATTGTTAGAAGCTAAGCCCATTTGCTTTTTGCTGTGGGCTTTTTTTATTTAAATGTAAATTATTCATCAATAGCCGAAAATAAATAATGTGCTAGAATAATCGCCTCATTGCCTCAGTTGTAAATATATAAGCACTACCATGACGATACAAAATCTCTCTATTACTCAAAAAATAACAGCGCTTGGAAGCATTATTGCTATTTGTGTTGCTGTATTAATTGGTTTGACGTCTTTGCATAACTCAAAGAATATTATTGAGCAACGCATGATCGAATCAGAACTGCCAAGTAAGCTGCAAACAATCAGTAATCATATTGGTGGGGAGATCAATGAACTTTTAGGCGCAGCACAGCAGCTTTCTGCCAATACCTTTATTTTAGATTGGGCAAACTCTGGCAACACCAACGATGCGTTGTTACTAAAAGAACTCAATCGTTTGGTTGAGCAATATGACCTTGCCACCGCTTCGTGGGCTAATAAAAACACCGCGCAATATTGGAACCAAGATGGCTTTTTACGTGTTTTAAAAAATGATGCTGCAGATGGTTGGTTTTTTGCTTTTACTCAATCTAAACAACCTTATTCAATCAGTATTTATCAGGAATCTGCAAACGATGTAAAAATGTTTGTTAATCATCAGCAGCTTAATGGATTCGGCTTAGCGGGATTAGCAAAAAGCATTACTGATATGCAAAAACTGCTACAGCAGTTTAAAATTGAACAGTCAGGGTTTGTATTTATTGCCGATAAAAATGGCTTAATTCAGCTACATAAAGATGCAGCTAAAGTCGCTAAGGTTAATATAGATAGTATTTACAGTGCTAATATTCATCACAAATTACTTGATGAAAACGGTTTTGCTTTAGAAGAAGTAAATATTAACGGACAAGCCACGCTGATTGCTGCCACACCAATTAAAAACACCGACTTATTTGTGTTAGCTCAAGTACCAAAAAGTGAAGTATTCGCAAGTGTAAACACCCTAGAGTGGCAAATATTCACATTCACTATCATGACAGCACTTATCGCAAGTGTGATCAGTTACTTGTTAGCTCGCTCTTTAGCCTCACCGTTATCAAAAATGGCAGAGTTGTTTTCTCGTTTAGGTCGAGGTGATGCTAATTTAGCGTATCGTCTACCCACATCACCTCAACCTGAACTCAATAATTTGACGTCGGGCTTTAATCAGTTTATTGAAAAGATAGAAACCGCCATTGTGCAAGTAGCTGATGAAAGCCATGGTATTCGTCAAAGCTCTGATCATGTCTTTGCACAAGCAAAACAAAACTCGTTAGCGCTGGATAAACAAAAAGAGCAAACTATTTCGGTTGCTGCAGCGATTAATGAAATGGGCGCTACCGTGCAAGAAATAGCACAAAGTGCAGCGAATGCAGCTAAGTTAACTAACGATAGCCGCGATAATACCAAACAAAGCCATCAACAAGTACTACAAAGCCAAACGACAATATCAGCTCTTGCCAGCGATATTGATGGTATTACTGAGCAAGTTGCACTGCTTTCTAAAAAGACCATAGATATTGCCAGTATTGTAGATTCAATTAGAGGGATTTCAGAGCAGACCAACTTACTTGCACTTAATGCAGCCATTGAATCTGCACGTGCAGGTGAGCATGGTCGTGGTTTTGCAGTCGTTGCAGATGAAGTAAGAGCTCTGGCGAATCGTACGTCGCAATCAACCACTGAAATTCAATCAATGATTGAAGAGCTTACTCAAATTTCAGATGATGTTGTAAATGATATCAGCCAATCGAAAGGTAAAGCCCAACAAAGCGTCAGCGCAATGCAAAGCTCGGTTGAGTTGCTTAATACGATTACTGAAACAGCGAATGAAATTAACGACATGGCAACTCTAATTGCCACAGCCACCGAGCAGCAAAGTAGCGTTGTAAATGATGTCGGTCGAAGTATTGAGCAAATTAGTGAGATCAGTGATAAATCAATGAGTGAACAAATCAACACCGAACAAGCAATTCGCGATTTAGCCACCAGTGCACAAACACTTGATGCGCTAGTAGCCACGTTTAATCAGCAGCGTTAAACAGTTTGTTACATTAAAAAATAACCTCTGTATGAAATAACCACTATACTTGAGTGTGTTTTTTGTACAGAGGTGTGTATGAGTACTGTTCAAGCTAAACATTATTTACTGGCTGCTTGTTTGCTGAGTTTAAGTGCGTGTAGCACTACAGATAACGCCAATTTAAGCACGCCCCCCCCTATTATTACTCCCCCAATGCAACTTAAACAGCAGCTTGTAGAGTCTGAACAGCAAATATTTCAACTCGATCAGAGCCTTAAACAACAATTAAGTGCTTACGTACAAACAAATAAATCGGCTGATGAAATTGCCTATAGTCTACTCAGTTTTTTACTCTCAAATGGTGATAACTCACTATCTTATCAATCAACTGGCACACAAACGGCGTCTCAAAGCTATCAAAATTTAAATGCTAACTGTCTTTCCCTCTCAATTTTAGCGTATAGCTTAGCCGAACATTTAGGCCTGAAGGCTCGCTTTCAGAAAGTACATATTCCTGAGTACTGGGCGTTAAATCGAGGGTTTAATTTACTCACTGGGCACATAAACATTGCTATAGACAATAAGACTAAATTCAAAGACAGCTCACTTGTTTATCAGCGTAATAAGCGTTTAATCATTGATTTTGATCCTAATAGCCGACAAGCTCGTTTTGCAACTTCATCGCTGTCGAAAAAACGAGTGACCGCCATGTTTTATAATAACAAAGGCGGCGAGGCACTGATTAATAGGCAGTTTGATTTAGCTTATAGTTATTTTAAAGCAGCTATCAATACCGACTCTTCATTTAGTGCAAGCTGGGGGAATTTAGGAGTACTCTTTAAACAATTAGATGACCTCCAACAAGCTGAGAAAATGTATCATTTTGCCATTGCCTTAAACGCCAATGATAATACTGCGCAAGGTAATTTAGCATTATTATATAAACTCACAGATAGAGTAGCCGAAGGCGAAAAGCTATTGGCAAAACTTGACAAAAAGCGCCAAACTAACCCTTATTATCATATATCGCTTGGTAACAGTGACTATGTAAGTGGTGACTATACAAATGCGATTAGTCATTATAAAAAAGCTAACGCTATGTCGCCAACATTACATGAAAGTCACTTTGGGTTGGCGCGCAGTTACTTTAAATTAAGTAATATAACTAAAGCGGAGTTTCATCTACGTAAAGCTAGAAAAAAAGCAGACTTCATTCATCACAAACAGCGCTATGACAATAAGCTCATTGCATTAAAATCACTTACTGCGAAGGCGAATCATTATTAAATTATTTAGCTTAACCTGCATCGTTTTTTTTATAAGTTGGAGCGGCCTTTGTAAACAGATTGAGCCGCAATTATTGACTGATTTAACTATACTAACCAGCCCAGAATTAGCTGGTAGAAAAACGAATAGCCATGCAGCATTACTCACTAGGGAGTATTTAAAAACACGCTTCAAAGGGCATCAACTCACAGTAAGTGAACAACCTTTTACTTATTCCTCAGGGCTGTTTTTTAACGCACAAGGCGTTAATATTATTGCCACTAATACTGTAAAAGATTTACCCGTTATTGTTATTACTGCGCATTATGATCATTTAGGTCTACAAGCAGGAAAATTACACCCAGGTGCTAACGATAATGCCTCGGGTGTTGCTGCATTACTTTATTTATCGAATGCGCTAACGGTTTCTTCTTCATATCGCTTTATGTTTGTTGCAACAGACGCTGAAGAAAATGGTTTACACGGCAGTGAGCACTTTGCCAAAACAATGCGCCAACTCCCAATTGTTTTAAATATTAACTTAGATATGTTGGCAGTTAAAAAGTCACATAAGCGGTTATACGCACTAACAAGTCGCGCATTAAAAACCCAGCTTAACCCTTTACTTACTCAGATTAACGGTGACAAGATCAAATTAAAGCCTGTTTATTCATCACGAAAAATGAGCCGACTCACCAACACTAAACAAATCGACTGGCACAGAGCCAGCGACCATTATTCATTCGCTAAACAAAAAATCCCGTATGTGTACTTTTCTATGGGGGCAGATAACTTCCATCATAGTACTAAAGATACGCTCGAAAATATAAATACTCCCCTCTATCAAGAAGCCGTATTGCTAATTGAGGCATTTATTAATCAGCTTTTGACAAGCCCTGTGGTATTAAGGCCCCCTTTAAAAGCAGCAACATAAGCCTCTTTTTTTGCTCGTGGAAGTTTTTTAATCGCATACTCTAATTTGCTCGCGTCGCTTTTAGTACCTACTTGTTGTTGATGAATGAGCACCAGCGGCCCTTTACCTTTGAGGTTTTTTGCCCCTTTACCTGCTTGGTGAGTAGCGATACGTCGGGCTACATCAACCGTAATGCCGGTATACCAATGACCAAACCGTGTTTGCACAATATAAAGTGACCAAGTCGCCGGTTTATTTTTACTATTGCTCAACTCATTGTTTAAACTTTTTTGATTACTAATGGTCAAAACCTCGCCCTAACACGCTAAACAAAAACAATTACTCAAAAGGGTTTTACCTTGAGTAACTAATCGGTATCATGCAGATTATAAAAAATAAGGATCACAACTAACAATGCAGTCGTTAAAAACTTTGTCTCTTTGGCTTATCGTCGCTTTAACGCTTAGTTCAGCCGCAGGTTGTTCTAGCTGGGTATACAGAATCAACATCCCTCAGGGTAACTTTTTAGAACAATCAGACGTTGATAAGCTTCGCGTTAATATGACTCGCGAACAAGTACTATACGTACTAGGCAGACCCATTGCCGAAGACGCCTTCGATAAAAATACTTGGCGTTATGTATACAGCTTTAATAAAGGACGTGCTAATGAACAATATAAATCATTAGTATTAAACTTTGAAAATGAGAAGCTAGTTACGGTATCGGGCGACTATGAGCAACCAGAAAACTTTACAACACCTTTAGAGCAATAAGAAGCTATTAAAGTGTTGTTAAAAAAGGTGAGCATGGCTCACCTTTTTTGTGTCTAACGATCTAACGGCCGGCCACCAGTGACTTTATTAGCACGGCCCTCTTCTTTGGCTTTTTCAGCACGTTTTCTGCGAGCATCTTTAGGATCGGCAATTAATGGGCGGTAAATTTCAATTCTGTCGCCATCTTTAAGCTCATGATTAAGCTTTACCGTTCTGTTCCATACGCCTAAAGTTAAATCGGTTGCATCAATCTCAGGGCACTTTTTAATAATCCCTGACTGTATTACTGCTTGCTCAGCCGTTGTACCTTGCAGCACTTCTATATTTAACGTGGTTGCCTTAGTGGGTAACGCGAACACAACTTCAATATTTATCATGCACGTTCTCCGTACACGGTTTTTGCACGTTGAGTAAATGCACTCACCATGTTTTTAGCCACATCATTAAAAATTTTACCAAACGCTAGCTCTATTAGCTTACTTGAAAACTCGAACTCTAACTGTAAATTAACCTTACACGCCTGCGCATCTAATTGCTGAAAGTGCCAGCGACCTTGTAGGGTTTTAAAAGGGCCATCAACCAAGCGAAGCATCACTGTTTGCTCATCAATTAGCGTATTTTCAGTGGTAAACCATTTTTTTATACCGGCTTTGGATATTTCTAAACTAGCGGTCATGTTATTATCATGCTGCTTAATAATTTTTGAGTCTGAACAATTAGGTAAAAACTGTGAATAGGCTTCTACATCATTGACTAGATCAAACATCTCTTTAGTGCTGTACATAACCAGCGCGCTTTTTTCTATTTGTGGCATACTCACTCCCAACTGTGTGCAGGAATTTTAGCAAGCTTTGTGCGTTTCCCCAAACTTTCATCGCGCTTAAATTAATCCTTCGCTTTTGCATGTATAATTTAAAAAATCGATGTAAAACATCTTGTATAACGTATATTATAGGGCACTATGGCTAAGAAAAATTCATCAAAATCGACAAGTAATACCATCGCGCTAAACAAAAAAGCGCGACACGAGTATTTTTTACACGACAAGTTTGAAGCAGGTGTTGAACTCCAAGGCTGGGAAGTAAAAAGTATCCGAGCAGGTAAGGTAAATATCTCTGAAACTTACATTCATCTTAAAAACGGTGAAGCATTTTTATTAGGTAGTACCATTCAGCCTTTAAATAGTGCATCAACACATGTTATTTGTGACCCGCTACGTTACCGTAAATTACTACTAAGCAGGCGTGAACTTGACCGCTTAGTTGGTGCAACTGAACGTGATGGTTATTCATTAGTTGCCACCGCTATGTATTGGAAAAAATGCTGGGTGAAGCTTGAATTCCATTTAGCTAAAGGTAAGAAAATGCATGACAAACGTGAAGATGGTAAAAATAAAGATTGGTCCCGTGAAAAAGAACGTTTAATGAAACACAAAGTTTAAATAAAGACGCCTAACATCATGTTAGGCGTTTTTTTTGATTAAATTTTTAAGAAAATACAAATTATTACAAATTAAAGTCGCTCAGTGATTTATTTTTTAATAATGACCAAAGCACTCTCCCGCACCAGATAGCGAGTATCCCATTGTTTTTCATTATTGAGAAAATCAGTATATATTCGTGCCGATAATAAAATCAGCTTTGCAGTCAATTGATAACAGTTAAGTTACATGGTATTAATAATTCGGCTTGAAAAAACAAGTAAATTATAACATATCAACAAGGACTTAAGGATGAAGCAATCAATTGCATTTACACCGAGCTTAATCATCGGTGCTACTATCGCATTGTCAGCAGGTTTTAGTACAACAACTTACGCTGCACAGCAGACTGCAGAAAAAGTAGAACGTATTCAAGTAACAGGCTCTCGTATCAAACGTTCCGATATCGAAGGCCCATCGCCAGTACAATCCATTAATAAAGAAGACATCGAAAACATGGGTTATGACAACCTACAACAGCTTCTTGAAAGAATGCCTGTTGCAGGTAATGGTACTTTTTCAACCCGTGGCAATAACCAAGACTCAACCGCTAATGGTTCAGCCGCCGTCAGCCTTCGTGGTTTAGGGGCTGATGCTACGTTGGTACTTATTAATGGTCGTCGTGTTGCTATAAGCGCATTTGCTGAAGGGATCACCAACTCATTTGTTGACATAAACAGCATTCCTGTTTCAGCAATTGAACGTATTGATATTTTAAAAGATGGCGCATCAGCAATCTATGGCTCTGATGCTGTAGCAGGTGTTGTAAACGTTATCTTGAAAAAAGACATCGACGGGATTGAAGTTAATTTAGGTTACGGCGGCACAGATGGCCCTAACTATGAAGAAACCACGGCTAGCATTGTTTGGGGTACAACGAGTGCAAAAAGTAGTGCGTCCGTTATTATTGATTACTTTAAAAACACGTCTTTATCATCAGACGAAATGGGCCGTTTAGGTACTGCTAATCAATCTCCTTATGGCGGCCAAGACTTTCGTTCATCACGTGGCTTCCCGGGCTACTTTTACGTAGATGGCGTTAAAACAATCGATCCTTCGTGTCCTGCTGAAAATGCAACATCAAGTGGTAGTTGCTTATTTGACTATGGTCCATTCGGCTATATTGCCCCTGCATCAGAACGTGTAGGCGCAATTTCACAATTTGAATACCGCTTCGACAATGGCATCACCGGCTTTTTAGAAATGGCTGTACAGCATAACAGCTCAGTTGCAGCTGGCGCACCAACGCCACTTGATGAAGATGCGGGTTTAACCGTACCAGGGAATCATCCAAATAACCCATTTGGTCAAGATATAGAAATTGGTCGTTACAGAACAGTGGATGCAGGCGCGCGTCAATGGGATATCGAATCAGACACATTACGTTTTGTTGCTGGTTTAAAAGGTGAAATTAACGACTGGAGCTGGGAAACAGCGGTACAAAAAGGGCGTAGCAAGTCATTACAAACAGGGGATCGTTCACAAGGTTGGGTTCGCACCGACTTTTTACAACAAGAGATTGACGCAGGTAACTACAACCCATTTGGCGGCACTTACAACGATCCGGCTGTTGTTGACAGAATCACAACGAGCTTGGTTCGCCAAGGTGAGTCTCATATGACGTCGTTCGATGCTAACATTTCAGGTGAAGCATTTAACTTTGGTGATGATGTTGTCATGATGGCGGCCGGTATTGAATACCGCGAAGAAGACGTAACTGATACGCCAGATGATCAATTTCAACGTGGGTTAATCTTTGGTACCGAGTCAGTTTCAGCTGCCGCAGAGCGCGACCAATACGCTGCCTATGTAGAGTTTTCAATTCCACTTGCGGAAAACTTAGAGCTACAACTTGCGGGCCGTTATGATGATTACAGTGACTTTGGCACTACGACAAACCCTAAAGTCGCTTTACGCTGGGCACCTAGTGATGAAATCACGGTTCGCGGTTCTTGGGCGCAAGGCTTTAGAGCACCTTCACTTGCACAAGTAGGTTTAGGGCCATCTCAAGAGAGTCAGTTCTTTATTGATAATTACCGCTGTGATGCAACAGGTAAAGATTGTGACCCGCTAGATTACAACATTGAATTTGCCGGTAACCCAGATTTAGAAGCTGAAGAATCTGAATCTTGGAATGTCGGCTTCATTTGGGCACCCACAACTGACTTTGGTTTAAGTATTGATGTGTGGAGTATCACCCAAGATAATAAAATTGATGAGCAAGAGTTTGGTCCAATTTACAACTCAGAGTGTAATAACCAAAATAGTACGGTATGTGTACGCTTACCACCATCAGGTACTGACAGCCTAGGAACTATTCAAAAGATATTCAGTACTTTTGAAAATGTATCATCACAAGAAGTTTCTGGCGTTGATATTTCAGCAAACTACAATCATTCACTGGATGAGTTAGGCTTACTAAAATTCAATTTAGAATGGGCTTACCAAGATAAATTTGAAAAAGACGGCCGCGATTACACTGGTGAATATGGCTACCCAGAGCACCGTTGGATTTTCTCAACAAACTGGGAAATTGGCCAATTCAACACGAATATGAACATTAGTTATGTGGGTGAGTTTGAAGATACGCCAGATATCGATTTCGATGGCAACTTAGACTTCGATAGTAATACATCGCGCACTGTTGATTCTCAAGTATTGGTTGATTTACAAACATCATACCGTATTACTGAGTCTGCAAAAGTATCGCTAGGTGTAAATAACTTATTTGATGAAGAGCCACCATTTGCAATTGGTGACGGTGATTCAGATCTGTATGGTTACGCATCGGGTGTACACAACCCTCGAGGTCGTTACATTTACACTAAAGTGAGCTTTTCGTTTTAATTAAAAGCAATAAAAAACCGCCAATATGGCGGTTTTTTTTTATCTTAAACTAAAGGGCTAGATTATAGCTCGCCTTCGTTTTCAGATAAGAATTTAGCTACGCCTTCAGGGCTTGCATCCATTCCTTTTTTACCTTCAGTCCAACCAGCAGGACATACTTCGCCATGCTCGCTGTGGAATGCTAATGCATCAACCATGCGGATCATTTCGTCGATGTTACGACCAAGTGGTAAATCGTTAACTACTTGGTGACGTACGTTACCTTCTTCGTCGATTAAGAAAGAACCACGAAATGCAACGCCCGCTTCTGGGTGCTCAACGTCGTATGCTTTACAGATCTCGTGTTTAACGTCTGCAACTAGTGCGTATTGAACTTTACCAATACCGCCGTCTGCTACTGCGGTGTTACGCCATGCGTTGTGTGAGAACTGTGAATCGATTGAAACACCAATTACTTCTACACCACGTTTTTGGAATTCTGCATAACGCTTATCAAAAGCAATAAGCTCAGAAGGACATACAAAAGTGAAATCTAGTGGGTAGAAAAAGATTACTGCTTTTTTACCTTTGATTTTTTCGTGAAGGTTATAGCTATCTACAATCTCACCGTTACCTAGAACAGCTGCAGCGGTAAAGTCTGGTGCCTGGCGGCCTACTAATACACCCATTTTATTCTCCAAATATTTTGAGTTTATTGTCAATTGCTTACGCAATACTGATAGTAATATGGGCACTAATTTTTAAATTACAATAGCACCATATCTAATTAATCATTATTCTATGGCTATCAAAAATAAATTAACAATCGTATTTATAGATAGCGCCGTTCTAAAATAGCGAACGCTTGATAAATACACGGATTATTGTTCATAAAAAAACCTGCTTAAAGCAGGTTTTTTTTCTAATCCATAATGTCGCTAGGCATATCACCGCGAATATGTTGCCATATTTCACCGGTTTGATGACCATACTTACGCATCATGGATATCGCACCATCGTGCTCTTTATTCTCAGCAAGCTTAGTGAGATCTTTATAGAATTGACGTGCAAGCTCACGAGTGCGAGGATCTGAAAAGTAATGACAACCAATCTTAGAATAAAAGCCTTTGAAACCATTAAGAATAAGCACATAAATGCGATTGTTACCAGCAACAGCTAACTCATGGTGCACTTTATAGTCATAATCAGCAAATGCTTGCGCACTGTCTTCTAGCTCATCACTTTGCGATAAAATTTCAATAACGCGCTCTGGTGCAAGCTTTATTGCTGCACGGGTGTAAATTGCGCTGATGTTGGTGCGTGCTGAAAGTAACTGATCGGTCAACTCTGGCATTTTGTCTTCGTCTAAACGGGCCAGTGTTTCAAGAATATTTAACCCTGACGTTTCCCAAAAATTATTTACGCGAGTAGGTTTACCATGTTGTATTGTTAACCAACCGTCTCTTGCTAATCGTTGTAACACTTCACGCAATGTGGTTCTAGTAACACCAATTAACTCTGAGAGTTCACGCTCAGCTGGCAGAATTGAACCTGGAGGGAAATCACCATTCCAGATTGACTCTACTATGTATTCCTCAGCAAATCCTGCTGGGCTTTTCGCTTTAAAAATTCTCATTCAATTCCTACTCGAATTAATTCACATTACATCGCTACATACGATTAACTGACTGATTGTACCAGACAAGTCACAACTAACAAGTAAAGTAAGTTAAATTACCTAGGTATGTGATTAAAAGGGTAACTTTACTGGTAGAAATTAAACACAATATGAATGCCCACCTATTATTCATACGAGACAGTTTGACTAGCTCTTACAACTGGATTAACTTGATGGCTCTGGGGAAAGTCATGTAACAGAATATCCCTAACTTTGAGGTGCGAAAAGCTTTCATAGCTCCTCGCTTTTTCCTTTTACTTGCCCCGCTGTTTATCCTAAGTCATAATCTAAGCCCTTATTTAAATACGGAATTGTTATGAACTGGCTTGCTAATCTAAGTACTCAGCGTACACCTTGGTTATTATTCAGTGGGATTGTTTTTCTGCTTGAAGTTACTGCACTTTTCTTTCAATACAACATGGGGTTAGCGCCATGCATTATGTGCATATACCAGCGCACCGCAGTATTAGGCCTACTTTTTGCGGGTATGATTGGAGCCAGTAAACCAAACAGCCTCATAGTACGTATTGTCGCTTATGCTGTTTGGGGGATTTCAAGTGTATGGGGGTTACTAATAGCCCGTGAGCACATTGAAATGCAAACAACCACAGACCCATTTGCATTTAGCTGTGAATTTGAGCCAAACTTTCCAGAATTTATACCGTTACATCACTGGATACCGCAGTTTTTTGAAGCGACAGGTGACTGCGGAAATATAGATTGGCAATTTGCCAGCCTAAGTATGCCAGCGTGGATGGAAATTATTTTTGTACTCTTTACCGCCACACTGTTTATATTAGTGGCCAGTCGATTAATTACTAAAAAGTCACTTTAATATGTTTACTTTTTTTTCAAGCCAAGTTGATGAGCTTAAACATTTAAAAGTTCGTCAACGACAAACTGTTATAGCTATCTCTTTAAGCATGCTATCACCCAGTGACAGGGTCTTTATACGCATACTAAAGCTGATGCTATTAAGCCCATTCTTTTTAATATTTACTCTTTTCGAAGGTTGGTTACTGGTGCCCTTTTTAATTGTAGCTGGGTTGAGCTATCCGCTATTAACAGCACCAGTAGATATTAACTTTGCTAAAAAGCACCTTGGTGCTGCCTTAAAACAGTTTGATCAGGGCGCATAGCGCCCTTTTTAGTTAAAACGTCACCTTTCCATCAAGTTTGGCTAGCATTTTTTTACCCACCCCTTTTACTTTAGCTAGATCTTCAAGTGATGCGAAATCACCATTAGCTTCTCTATAATCGATAATTGCCTGTGCCTTTTTCTTACCGACACCTGGTAACTTAATTAACTGTTTTAAATCAGCACTATTAATATTAACCATGGCTGATTGCATCTGCTCTGATAGCATATCGCTTTGCGCAAAGGTGGTACCCATAGGTAATAAACATAAAGCAGCTGCTAACGAGATTATTTTAATTAATTTCATACTATTTCCTTTTGCGTTCCTACATGAACATTCGTTGATTATTTACACCCAGCACTTTTACATAACGTTGTGGTTACTAAGTACTAACGGTAACAATCACTCCTTGCGACTCCTTTACTGCAACGCGTTATAAAGTGACTTAATAAATAAAGTAGAGTCAGCCTTTATTGTCAACTAAGCTGCAGATAAACTAAGGCTAAAGCTTGCAAAATAACGCGCAAGCTTGTACTGTACATAAAAACAGTAATCTAATGATTTAAAATAATCATATTGCCACGTAAGTAAGCAGGAGAAATCATGGCTGTTGTTGTTAAATATGTTGTAGAACGAAACGGAGTCGAGCGCATGACGTTTACTACTAAAAAAGAAGCTGATGCCTATGACAAAATGCTCGATATCGCCGAGTCACTAGAACTAATGCTTGAAAAAGTAGATGTGCCGCTAAGTGAACAACAAGTTGAGTCGCTTGCACTTGAGATTGCGAAAAGTAAAGACGACTTTATGGCGGTACTTAAGGGGACTAAAGAAGTACCTGCAAAAGCTAAAAAAACAAAGTCAGATAACGTTGCAGATATAAAAGATAAAGCTGCAAGTTAGTACTTTTAAAAACCTAATAGTAATTATTAAAAAAACTGAATTCGGTATTCGAATTCAGTTTTTTTTATGCCTTTAAATAATGATAGCTAAAAGCGAGTAAATCATCACTATTTGCTAATGTTAAAAGTCAGTCGATAAAAATGCCAACCAGTTAAACTGGTTGGCATTTTTTTAAACCAAAACTTAGGTTAACTAATCACTTATAATGACGATTCAACTTCATCAAACAGATCAGTAATTTCCTTTTTCGGTTCAGCTGTCATAAGGCTTCCTACTACAATCGCAATACTTGCTAAAATAAAGCCAGGGACGATTTCATAGATCACGCTACTCAAACTCTCACCATTAATAGTAATAGGCGCATAAATCCACACAAGCACCGTTAGTGCACCTACAACCATACCACTGATAGCCCCTTTTAAGTTCATACGCTTCCAGTAAAGGCTAAACAATACCAGTGGACCGAATGCAGCACCGAAACCAGCCCATGCATTACTTACTAAATCTAGTATTGAACTATTGCGGTCATACGCTAAGTAGATTGCAAATAACGCAACCAATATCACGCTAATACGCCCTACTAATACCAGCTCAGTTTGCGAAGCATTACGATTTAAGTAGATCTTATAAAAGTCTTCAGTTAAAGAACTTGAACACACCAATAGTTGCGATGAAATAGTACTCATAATCGCAGCTAAAATAGCCGCTAGTAGGAAACCGGCAATTAACGGATGGAATATTAATTCAGCTAATACTAGGAAGATTGTTTCTTTGTCGGCAATCGGCATTTGGTTTTCAATCATGAATGCTGCGCCAAATAGCCCGGTAAATACCGCACCAATAGCGGATAGCGTCATCCAAGACATACCAATACGACGCATGGTTGGCATTTCTTTTACTGAGCGAATAGACATAAAGCGAACAATAATATGCGGCTGACCAAAGTAACCTAAGCCCCACGCCATTGCAGAAATAATAGCAATGGTAGAACCGCCCGCAAACCAGTCAAGCATACTTAAAGAATGAATTTCGCTTGCTTTAGGCGAGCTTAGTAACTGCTGATAGTTTGCATTTGCTAAGGTATCCATAAAGGGTTGGTCAAGCATCATGTAGGTGGCAATTGGCACTGCCAACAACGAAATAAACATGATACAGCCTTGCACAAAGTCTGTAAGGCTAACCGCTAAAAAACCACCAAACAAGGTATATACCACTACTACACCCGTGGTGATGTATAAGCCCATTTCGTAACTCATTTGAAATGAGTTTTCAAATAACTTACCACCGGCAACAACTCCCGATGAAGTATATAAGGTAAAGAAAACAATAATTACTATTGCAGAGATAACACGTAGGATATTTTTGTTGTCATCAAAACGGTTTGCAAAGAAATCAGGGATAGTAATGGAGTCATTGGCTTTTTCAGTATAAACACGCAGTCTTGGTGCTACTAAAAAGTAGTTTGCCCATGCACCTAATACTAAACCAATTGCAATCCAAACCTTACTCAATCCAAATAAATACATTGCGCCAGGTAAACCCATTAATAACCAACCACTCATATCTGATGCACCAGCCGATAGGGCAGCTACACTGGGGGCTAAATTACGACCACCTAGCATATACCCTGAAATATCACTGGTAGATTGCTTATATGCGTATAGTCCTATTCCTAGCATTACAATAAAGTATAATGCCAGTGAAATAATCATTCCTGTTTCCAAATTCGCCTCCACTTAAAAAAGTAATAATAGGCTTGTAATCCAAATAATGACTCTTGAAATCTTATAATTAAGACAGTATTGGAATAAAAGCTTTCTACTCAACTATAACACGGTAATCGCTAATAACTCCAACCCGCTAATTTAAGTAGATAAAAAACCATCCATTCGCTTGTTTTTAAAACGAATAGAGTAAAAACAATAAGTTTAGATTAATTAAAATTACCCAAGCCATGATATTTTATTAATAAAATTCATTTTACCGATGCTATTTTGAATGTTTTCCAATATATTATTACAATGTTAATTAATTTCTACCTTTACGGAATCTTATATGTATTTTTACGCTGCTCGCCAACCCATTTTAGATCGCAATAAGGAGCTAATTGGCTACGAGCTTTTATTTCGTGATGGGGTAGATAACGTATTTCCAAATATTGACGGCGACGAAGCGACGTCTCGCCTAATTGAAGGCAGTCAGTTTAATTTTGGCCTTGAAGATTTAACCGATAATAAACCCGCTTATATTAACTTTACCCTAGACACCTTATTAAAAGGCTACCCTACGCTATTAAATAAAGACGGGGTAGTTATTGAAATATTAGAAACCGTTCAGCCAGGAAAACGCCTGCTCGCAATAGTTAAAGATCTAAAAGAAAAAGGGTATACACTCGCTCTAGATGACTACGCGCACCAACCTGTTTGGCGCCACTTTTATCCATTTATTGATATCATTAAAATTGATTTTTTAAAGTGCGATATAGAAATCGTTAAAGCCCTCATCGAGGACTTAAAACCTTACCCTCATATTAAATTACTTGCAGAAAAAGTTGAAACCTACGAGCTTTACAACCAAGCTTTTGAACTGGGCTTTGAGTACTTTCAAGGCTTTTTCTTTTCAAAACCTGAGATGGTGCAAAGTAAAGCCTTACCGCCATCAGGCATGGCACTGGCTGAACTGCTCTATGAAACATCCAGTGTAGAAATGGATCTTAAAAAAATCACCGATGTATTTGAGCGTGATGTTAACTTATCATATAAACTACTGCGCTATTCAAACTCAGCAGCATTTACCCGCCGCTCTGAAATAAGCACTATAAAACAAGCACTAATTGTATTAGGCGCTGCTGAAATAAAAAAGCTGCTCTCTTTATTGTTTGCAGCACAAGTCTCTGCCGATAAGCCATTAGAGCTTATTAGACTGTCGTTAACGCGGGCGCGTTTTTGTGAGTTGTTAGCTATTTCACATGGCAAACTGAAAGACACAGGCATGGCGTTCTTAACTGGCATGATGTCGCTTATGGATGCGATATTAGATGAAGAAATGGACAGCGTAATGCTTAAATTACCTCTATCTAATGAGATAAAAACAGCGCTATTAAAAAATGAAGGGCTACTTTCCGAATACTTAAGTTTAGTGACTCTGTATGAGCAAGGTGATTGGCAAGCTGCGAATGACAAAGCTCAGCAACTAAACTTAGGTGATGAAGTGCCTGATGCATACCACGAAGCTCTCAATTGGGTTAGTGAGCAAATGCAGGTGATGATTGATAGCTAAGAGATCTTTGATGCCCATTAACAAAAACGCCAGCATTTGCTGGCGTTTCTATTTTAATTAAAGACTTTCTAAAAAATCTTCATCAAAATCTTCAGGCTCTTCTTTTATTGGCGGGTTACCGTCAAATAACTCGTATAATTGACGCTGAAAATAAATGTCTTTAATAAATAAGTAGGGATCTAACGAATCATTTAATAACCCTTCCTGAGCCATTAAAGACGCACGCGCTTCAACCGCTTTTAGTGCGAACACTAAAATGGTTTGTGGCGTGGTCAGTGCTATTTCAGGCAATACAAGGTTATCAACAACATCACCGGTTAAGTTACGTGCGGTAGATGGCCCCATTGCTGGGATCATTAAATAAGCACCATCACCCACTCCCCACACACCTAAAGTTTGGCCAAAGTCCTCGCTAGTTACTTCAAGCCCAAGTGAGCTGGCCACATCAAATATGCCAAATACACCCACCGTTGAATTCACTAAAAAACGTGCAAAATTAATTCCAGCACTGCTTGGTTTTCCTTGCAGGCCGGCATTTATAATATCAACGGGTGCAGTAATATTATCGGTAAAGTGCACAATACTACGACGAACAGGCTGCGGTGTAACAGTGATGTAACCCACTGCTGCTGGCCTTAAAATATAGGTATCGAGTACGTCCATATTAAAGTCATAAATGGGTCTATTTACACTTTGTAAGGGATCGCGCTCATCATATTTACTCTCGGGCACTTGAGCACAGCCCGATAAGGTGAGTAAACATAATAAAAGTAAGCCTTGTTTTAACATCTCAAATCCTTAAGGTATTAATGTATCAATGTTCAGTTGCACTTGTCGCACATCTTTACGAAGCAGTACTTCAGAGTGGCCTTCAAGCTCACCAGTACTTGGCATCACTGAATCATCATTAGAAATACGCGCAGAAATAACAATTTCATTAGCACTGGATAAATTTAGCCCCGCCATCATGGCGTTCTTGTCGCTCAGCTCAACGGTGATTGGAAAGCTATAGTCAGTCAGTTTAACAACGGCTAAAGGCATTGGTGAACCTTCAGAAGCTTTAGCAAACACAAACAAAATACCGTTACTGGGCTGTTTCTCTTCGAGTTGCTCGTCAATCTTAACCGTAACCTGAATACCCTGTACAACTCGCTGGTCGTGGCTGTTTAGCTCACTTTGCTTAGCTATTTGGCCATCAATTTCACTAATGCGCTTTGAAATCATAGCATAACGCGTATCTGACTCGTCCATACTGGCAAGAAGTACCTCAAATGCAGCTTTTGCCTGTATCCAATCCTTTCTCTCAAAAGCAATCAGCGCAAGTAACGAAATCGCATCGAGGTTATTTGGCTGTGCTTGTAGTACTTTAGAAAGCATACCCGCTGCGCGAGTCATATTTTCATCACTACCCTCAAGTAATAATACCTGCGAGTAACTCACCAAAGCTTGCATATTATCAGAGTTCATTGACAATGCTTTATCAAATGACTGTTTTGCCATGTCAAACTCATTAAGCATTATAGCCACACGCCCTAACAGCATCCAAGCCACTTCATCGTCACCGCTTTGGCTTAACTTAGTACGCAGTGCCAATGCAAACGCTTGCAGTTCATTTTTAGTTAACGGCTCACCTTTTTGCATTACAGCGCGTTGGCCATAATCGGCCAAATTGTCCATTGCATCATGCCAAGCCGCTATTTGTTGCTGGCTGCCGGTCATTGCATAAAATATACCCGCTAACGCAATTAAAAACGCCGCCCCTGTTAAAGCAAATATACGATTATCACCACGACTATTGAGTGACTTTTCTGGTGATAATTCATTTAGCAAACGGCGTTTTAGCTCAACAATTGCCTCGCTGTGGTTTTGCGAGTCTATGCGTTGGTTGTCTAAATCAGCCTGCAGTTCAACTAAACGCTGCTCATAAATGCTGATAAGCTCAGCATTAGCGTTATGAGTAATCGTTACTACGCGCTCTTTTTTTAAAAAAGGCACAATAATAAACAGCAATGCAATGAGTGTGAGTAAAGCAAAAGACGCCCACATTAGAATCATTTAACTTTGCTCCTGACGTTTATTTTGTTTAATCAACTTATTGAGCATCACTTCATCAGTGTCACTCCACGTTTGTTTTACCGACGCTTTACGCTGGCGAATAACAATAAAGCCAAAGCCTATTATTACAATGAGTACTGGCAACACCCACAGAATTAACGTAGCCGGCGTTACTGGTGGATCGTAATGAACAAAGTAGCCATAGCGGTCAATCATATAGTCAATGACTTCGTCTTTGCTTTTACCATCTTTTACTAACGCCAATACGCGATCGCGTAAATCTTTTGCAACTACGGCATCTGAATCAGCAATATTTTGGTTTTGACATTTAGGGCAGCGTAATTCCTTAGTTAGCTCTTCAAAACGAACCGCTTGATCGTTGCTATCAAACTGATAACGGTCTTGTTGAGCAAACGCAGCTAAACTAACAAATAAGCTAAGGGTTAATAAAAACAATCTCATTGCTGAAGCTCCTGCATAAGAGGCGCAAATTTAGCGCGCCAAACTCGAGGGTTTATATCACCGGTGTGGTGTAACAAAATAGTACCATTTTTATCAACTAAAAATGTTTCTGGTGCTCCAGACACCCCCAAATCTAACGCCAAAGAGCGCTCTAAATCTAAAATATTAAACTGATAAGGGTTACCTGCGCGCGCAAGCATATTACTCACATCGTCACGCAGAGCTTGCATATCAAACGGGCCATCAAAGTCGGCATCGTAGCTTTGCACATAATACAAACCGATAATTTTAATGCCTTGTTCGCGAAGCTTAGTTAAATAATCAAGCTCAGCTAGACACGTTGGGCACCATGTGCCCCACACGTTTAATAAATACACATCACCTTTTAACTGCTCATCAGTCCAACGTTTATTATCTTGCATTAAATCAGGCAAGTTAAATGTCGGTACGGTTTGACCAATACGTCCTGTTTGTATTTCCCGAGGGTTAGCAAACAACCCTTGATATAAAAACACACAAATAAAGATGAAAATTAATAAAGGGACTATTGCCATCAATTTACGATTCATAATGCCCCCTCTAATTCATCTTTGCGGGGTGTAGCGCGATAACGCTTATCAAATAAAATCACAAACCCAGCGAGTGAGATCAGAATGCCACCAATCCACATCCAACGCACAAACGGCTTGTGGTAAATACGTAATGACCATGCTCCTTCACTTAATTGCTCGCCAAGGGCGAGATATAAATCGCGAGTAAAACCTGCATCTATTGCAGCTTCAGTCATAAATTGCATACCAATATCGTATCGGCGTTTTTCTGCATAAAGACGCGCAATCGTTTTGTCTTCTTTTGACACTGTTACCACACCAGCATGACCACTGTAGTTTGCACCACGAATTGTCTTCACGCCTTCAAAACGGTATTGATACTGATTAAGCTGTACGCTATCACCTGGCTTCATGGCTACATCGCGCTCAACTGAATACGCAGAGGTAAGGGTAATACCGGCAATAACAAAGGCTAAACCAACATGACCAAGCACCATAGCCCAATAACTTAAACCTAAGCGTTTGATGCCAAGTTTAATTGTTCCATGAACTGCGGCCTTGGTGTAAAGGTCGATAAAGGTGGCTATAAATATCCATACACCCAATGTAGTCGCTAACAGAGTGAGTGGCGTAACCACTTCATAACTGCTAAACAGCCAAGCACAGGTAACAACAACACTGGCTAGTGCGCCAACAAATATTTTGTTTTGTAAAAATGCCCATTTATTTTGCTTCCAGCGCAAAAATGGCCCTATGCCCATTAAAATCGCAAATGGCACCAGTAGAATGGCAAACATTTTATTAAAGAAAGGTTCGCCAATAGAAATGCTGCCTAAGCCCATTTCTTTGTGCACCATAGGTAATAAAGTACCTAATAGTACAATTAAGGTGGCAACCACTAAGAAAATGTTATTTAGCCAAAGTGCTACTTCACGAGAGACAAACTTATAACGTCCTTCACTTTTAACTTGTGACACACGCAAGCCGTAAAGCGCTAAGCCGCCGCCAACAACAATGGCTAAGAAAGCAAGAATAAATAGTCCACGATCTGGATCGGTTGCAAAGGCGTGCACCGAAACAATAATCCCTGAACGAACAATAAAAGTGCCCAGTAAACTTAATGAAAAAGCAGCAATTGCTAATAATACGGTCCATGATTTAAATACACCGCGCTTTTCAGTCACACTTAAAGAGTGTAATAAAGCCGTTGCCACTAACCATGGCATCAGTGATGCGTTCTCAACTGGATCCCAGAACCACCAGCCGCCCCAGCCAAGTTCTGCATAGGCCCACCAACTACCAATGGTAATACCTAAGGTTAAAAAGCCCCATGCAGTCATTGTCCATGGGCGTGACCACTTCGCCCAGGTATTATCGAGTTTACCAGTTAATAGTGCAGCAATAGCAAAGGAAAAAGCCACAGAAAGCCCCACATACCCCATGTAAAGTAATGGTGGATGAATGATCATGCCTGGGTCTTGTAATAATGGGTTTAAGTCTCGCCCTTCAACTGGGAAATAGGGCAATAAACGCTCAAACGGACTTGAAAGCAATAAGGTGTACATCATAAAGCCGACACCTAAAAAGCCAAGCACACCTAATACACGAGCACGAAGCACCCAAGGAAGTGACTTTGAACGCACAGCGACCAGAGCTGTCCACCCGGCTTGCATAAGTAACCACAGTAAAATAGCACCTTCATGACCGCCCCATGTAGAGGTGATTTTATAATACCAAGGTAAGGTGCTACTTGAATGATAAGCAACGTAAGACACGGTAAAATCATCGGTGAGGCTGGCATAAATAAGAACAGCGAACGACAAAGCAACAAATGCAAACTGACCAACCGCTAATGATGGCGCTGCGCGCATCAAACGAAGATTACCTGTGTGTGCTCCCCAAAGTGGGAAAATACACAACAGCACACTGAGCACCATGGCCAATGTTAAAGAAAAATAACCAATTTCTGGGATCATATCAGCTCCCACTATCTAAGTTATATTTTGGCTTTTCGTGCTTAATGCCTTTTACTGCCTCAGCAACTTCTGCCGGCATATATTCTTCATCATGCTTGGCCAATACTTCAAATGCTTCAATCACGTTAGGCTCTACTAACACACCTTGCGCAACAATCCCTTGTCCTTCACGAAACAAATCAGGCAAAATACCTTGATAACGTACCGTTACCAATGGGCCTGTATCAATCAGCTTAAAACTTACTTTTAGGCTTTGTTCATTTCTGATCACAGAGCCTGGTACTACCATACCGCCAATTCTCAGCTTTTGACCTACAAACGGCTTTTCTTTATCGGGACCTTTACCATCAATTAATTCGCTGGGGGTGTAAAACAAATTAATATTTTCTTGTAAGGCGTACAACACTAAACCAATTGATCCGCCAATACCAAAGAGTACGGCGATAATAACCAAAAGGCGTTTTTTACGTCTAGGGTTCACGAGGTTTGCTCCTGCTTAGAATTTTTAATTCGAGTTTCACGTGCAATTTGCTGCTCAACGGACGCTAAAATTTGTTTTTTGTCGCGTAACGAGCTAAATAAAATACCTAATAAAATCAATGCACATGTACCAAAAGAAAGCCATACATAAAAACCATAGCCTCCCATTGCAATAAAATCTGAAAACGAGTCAAACTGCATAATTACCCCTTAGTTAACAACTGTCGCACCCATGGGCGGTGCTTTTCACGGTGTAAAATTTCATTTTTAAGACGAATTAAAGTCACCGTACCGACAAACGCGGCAAAGGCTAAAATATTAATCATTAATGGCCAAAACATACTAGGGTCAACCGCATCGCGATTAAACTTAGTGATACTCGCCCCTTGGTGCAGGGTATTCCACCACTCCACCGAAAAGTGAATAATAGGTAGGTTGATCACCCCTACTATGGCTAAAATTGACGCGGCGCGACCGGCTGACTTTTTATCTTCAAAGGCATGGTACAAAGACAACACCCCTAAGTATAAAAATAATAAAATAAGTTCAGAAGTCAGTCGTGCATCCCATACCCACCAAGCACCCCACATCGGTTTACCCCATGCGGCACCGGTAATTAAGGCTATTGCAGTCATACACGCGCCAACAGGCGCGATTGCAATTACCGCAAGTTCTGCATTACGCAATTGCCATACCAAGGCAACAATGGCAGCAATCGCCATTGATGAATATGCGCCCATAGATAAAATAGCGGAGGGCACGTGAATAAAAATAATACGATAACTGTCTTTTTGTTGGTAATCGGCAGGGGCAAAACCTAACCCCCAAATCCAACCAACAATCATACTAACGACCGTTACTACTGCAAAATATGGCAGTAGAGTATTGCATAATTGATATGCTCGCTCTGCTTTCGCATACGGATGTAACCACTTCCACATATTAACTTACACTCACTTTTAATGCTGATGATATGGCAATTGGTGCACTGATAATCGCAACGACTAACATAGCACCA
This sequence comes from Pseudoalteromonas sp. Scap03, assembly GCF_013393115.1. Classification (GTDB taxonomy): domain Bacteria; phylum Pseudomonadota; class Gammaproteobacteria; order Enterobacterales; family Alteromonadaceae; genus Pseudoalteromonas. Next base: position 3,234,862 of record NZ_VDEU01000001.1, read on the forward strand.
AGGATTGCAAGCTGACCACTGTAATCCAGCGACATAGTGCTGGTATCAATAGCGGAAGTTGCAAAAATTAAAACTGGAATATACAAAGGCAACACTAATAAGCTCATTAAAATGCCGCCTTTTTGTAATCCCACAGTCAAACCCGCCCCTATTGCGCCAATAAAGCTTAATAAAGGGCTTCCTAGTAATAGCGTTAATAACGTGGCCATTAAGGCCGTTGTTTCTAAATTTAGTAATAAAGCAAATAAAGGAGTCATAAAGACCAACGGTAAGCCGGTGATCACCCAATGGGCCGCAACTTTACCTAGCACAGTTAATGATAATGGATACGAGGAAGCAATTAGTTGCTCCAAAGAGCCATCGTTATAGTCATCTCTAAATAACTTATCGAGTCCAAGCATGGTTGATAATAAAGCCGCAACCCAAATAATGCCTGGCGCCATTCTTGATAACAACCCAGGCTCTGGCCCTATTGCTAATGGGAATAACGAGATAACAATTAAAAAAAACAAGATAGGATTGACTATTTCAGCACGCTGGCGAAAAGCGAGTTTAACGTCTTTACTAAATACCGCGACAAATAACTGCCAATATGAGTGCTGTCGTGTCATTAGTGGCGGTACTCCAAAGTCAAGGTCTGTAGGTCACTAAAGTGGGTGGTTAGGTCTTGGTGTGTTGTTAACAAAATAGCGCCCCCCTTTGATAAGTGCTCAGTAAAACGTTGCTGTAAAAAAGCAACGCCACTTTTGTCGAGCGCTGTAAATGGTTCATCTAAAATCCATAACTTAGCTTCAGATAACCATAATCTAACCAAAGCTACTCGTCTTTGTTGACCCGCCGATAATGTTCTTACGGGCACATCTTCCAGCCCTACCAAACCTAACTTACTCAACAAAGGATATAAATCAGGTGTATTAACATAACCATTAATTGCCAACCAATGTGCTACATTTTCAACTGCACTGAGTTGTACATTAACTCCGGTTTTATGGCCTATAAATAATAAATCTCTGGCGTATTCGTCATAATATTTTTTGATAGATTGATTAAGGTATAAAATATCACCTTCATCAGGCAGCGAAAAACCGGCAATGATGCGCAATAATGATGTTTTGCCAGCCCCATTAGGACCAGCTAACTGCATGATTTGACCGCTTTTAAGGCTAAAATTAAGTTCATCAAACAAACAACGCTCTTGCTTGATACAAGTAACGGACTTAATGTGTAACAAGATGACGATTCTCTCTGCCAAAAATTAGCGGTAAGTCTACCATAATGATAGGGTAATACGAATATTGCTTTAGAATCGATTTACTTAAAATACAGAAAACTTGATATAAAATAATGAATACACCAACGCACATTACAGTGACTAACCCACAGGTTAGTAATCAAACAACCGATTCGGGTAAAACTGCGTTACCAATACTGCCGCCTGAAGTACTAGCGGCAAAAAACATTCAGTTTTCTAAAGATTCAGTTACGCTTGATGTATTTATGAATAAGCATTGGCAAACAATTCGGCTCACTGTTAATGAAGCCCCAACAAACGTTGAAAAAATAGCGAGTGCTAACATACAACTAAGTGCAGATGGTAAAAGCTTAACCATTATTCCTAACAACAGCACCTTATCAATTAAACAACCAGAACAGTTACAGCGGTTTTTAAACTTTATAAACACTCAAAGTGATATTCAAAACAACCCGCTATCGATACAAGTTACTTTAAAGCCAACGCCAAAACTGGTGATTGAAAAATTTAATGCCAGCATCGCCATTAATAAACAAGTAGCGCAATTACTGGCCGAAGAACCCTTATTAAAAGGCATAATTGATACTGATGGCAAAGGTACACGGCTAAATATCATTAATCGTTTTGCTGACATTGTACATTCTCAACCTTTAAGCCAGGCAAAACTAACACAATTAGTTGCTAACAATTTAGGTCATGCTCAGCTTCATGCTACACCCAAGTTTGCGGTGCTAACTCCAAATACCGCAAAAAGCTCGTTAAATATTAGCTTAAGCCATCAACAGTTATCTGAACTACCCACAACGCCGACTAAGGTAACTATTAGCAGCCAAGCAGATAAACTATTAATTAAAACCGCTTATCAAAATATAACCGTGGAGCTTAAAAACTCATTTAGTAAACCATTTAATGAAATGCTGTTACAGCAACCGCAAGTTGCTATCGATTCGCAAAAAATTAAGTCTCATCCACTTAGTACCGTTAATAGTCCAATTCAATCATGGCTAAAAAGCAGCTTTGCTGATTTTAAAACACGTATTTTAGATGCGGTAAAACATTTTGAAAGCAAGCCATTTACCACTGTATTAAACGCATCTCAAAAACCAAACATTGCTTTTAATGAACAGCAACAATTGCTCGCGCCAACGCAAAAAATAGACATTACGCAATTAAAAAGCCCTTTAGGAACTCCCCCCCCTTTAGTGCAACTAACCCAGCAGCTAAAAACCAGTATCTCTTTATGGCAACAGCGAGCGTTACCAACACCCGTAGATTTACACCCTGTTATTACCCAATCAGCACAAACAGCTAATAGCACCTTAACAGCCGTTAATCATTTGCAGCCACTGGAAAAGCTATTATTGACAGCCGTTTTAAAGCAAACCGAAACCGCTCCAATAGAGCAAAAAGAAGCAAGCAAACACGCTCTAAGCAGCCAACTAAACACTATCGTAACTAAGGCGGCAGATCAGGGTACTGACTTAAACCGCTTGGTTAATCAAGCTTTTAACCGTATGTTGTCAGAAAGTAATTTACACCCGACCACCATACAACGTGAAATACTCAGCACTATAAAGCCGACACAACTAACCAGTGACACTTTGCAGAGTTCCTTTAATCGAGGTGTAGAACAACTTTCATTAAGCATTTTAGCTGCGCCGATTATTAACCAAAACCCAACAGCCGTTAGCATTAATAATCAAAGCGGTTTAGAGGCCCTACTTCAGGTTTTATTACCAAGCTTCAAGGCCGGTAATAATACTAATAAGTTATTAGAACAGTTACAGCAACCACAAGTGCAAGCATTAGCAGGTGAATTAACACAAATTAAAAACACCTTAAGCCAAGTACAAGCGCCCGTTTTGAGCCAGCAGCCTGACACTAACTCCTTAGTGCAGTTTTTATTGCCTATGAAACTGCCACCAGAGGCGGCACAAACAGAAATATCGTTAGGACAATATAAAAAGCCAAACAACGGCAAATTAGCGGATAAAAACGTGTGGTTTGTAAGATTAAATTTTGATTATGCTGAACTAGGTAAGCTGCAAATAACCGCAGAGTTGATGGACAAAGCATTAGATTGTCAGTTATTAGCGTCCACTCAAGCTGTGAGCGCGTTGGCTCATCCACACCTTGATAATTTACGCTCAAAACTAGCAAAACAGGGCTTACAAGTCGGCGATCTTAATTTGAAACGCGCAGATGACAACCATCAAGCATTTTATCAATCCCATACCATTATAAATATTAAGGTTTAGCCATGACGGATTCATTTAAAAACAATTCAGCAATTGGACTGCTCTACGAAACGGGTAATTCACCCACCGTAAGCGCTAAAGGGTTTGGAGAATTGGCGGATGAAATTATTGCCCTAGCTAAAGATAAAGGTATTTTAATCCATCAGGATGAAGCACTTGCAAATACACTGTCGAAATTAGAGCTTGGCGAAGAGATCCCTAAAGAGCTTTACTTTGTTATTGCTGAACTGATTGCTTTTTCATATGTGGTAAGAGGGAAATTCCCGCCCGGATGGCAGGACTTTCAAGGGAAGCTCAATATAAAAGCATGAGCCAATATGATAAAAACAAAAAAGGCGCTAAGCGCCTTTTTGTTTGTGTAAAGAAAATAACAGTTCTGCTTCGGCGCGGGGTAATTCACACTCGCGAATAACCTCATCTAAATCAGCACCTAGCTCAACCATTTTTACCGCTCGAGAGTATATTTTAGCATCAGGGTCATCGTATTTTTGAGCAGCTTGTTGCTGTATCAGCTCTTGGTTTTGTTGTTCTACCTCAAGCACTCGTTTACCAATACTCATTAATCCAGTTCGTAACTCAGAGACTTCGCTACGTAAAATATTAATCTGCTCTGATGAATCTTTAAATTGCTGTAATTGTGCGCCAAGCTCATTCGCATAACGCTTTTTAAACATCACAATTAACAGCAGCGAGAATAGCCCAAATGCCAAACCCGCAATTGCAATACCAAGTAATAACATAATTTTATGTAGAGAAGCTTATATATCGCTTAACTCATCCCATTCGTCATCACTAAGTAGTTTATTTAAATCAACCAGAATAAGTAGCTCATTATCGCGGTTACATACACCTTGAATAAATTTAGCACTTTCTTCAGTACCCACGTTTGGAGCGCTGTCAATTTCTGAGCTACGTAAATACACGACCTCAGACACGCTATCGGCTAAAATACCAATTACTTGTTCTTCAGCTTCAATAATCAAAATACGTGAATTGTCGGTCGCTTCAATGTCAGGTAACCCAAAGCGAGAGCGAGTATCAATAACGGTAACAACATTACCACGCAGGTTGATAATACCAATCACATACGAAGGCGCACCTGGGACAGGAGCAATTTCGGTGTAACGCAGTATTTCTTGCACTTGCATTACATTTACGCCATAAGTTTCATCTTCTAGCTTAAACGTAACCCACTGTAAAATTTCATCATTATTATCTGCATTTTTTTTAGCTGACAGTAATTTATCTTCACTCATGCTCTTACCTCGTAATGGTCATTACTTGTGACGGCTATCTAAGCCCTTCTCTAATAGTGCATTTAAATTATTAACATCTATTAAAGCACACATTTTTTCTTTAATTACTCCAGCAAGCCATGGGCGCTTACTGTCATTTGTACGCCATTTTACATCTTCTTTACTCAATGTAATGTTATTTATTAGTTTTTCTGCTAATAAACCCCACTGGCTATCACCTAAAGTGATTAGATATTGATAATTTAAAGATGCCTCTAACTGCTCATCATACTTTTCAGGCATAACCCAGCGTGCAGTATCAACAACATTGAGCTTTTCTTCTCGGTTGATCATGACACCTTTAAACCATTTAGGTTTACCAAATAAATGATTCACTTCCCCAAGCTCATGAATGCCGCCTAACGCTTTTAATGGCACTGCTAAAGTGAGTCCTGCTACCTCAAAAAATAATGCCTGAAATTCACCATCAAAGTATTCAGCTTCATTACCAAGTGCTACATCATGTTCAGTTTTAAGCTGCTGAACTTGGTGAGAATCTATTTCTACATTCGTTACCTGCTCATGGCGTTTTTCAACCTCAACAACCGGCTCAACTACCGATTCAACCTGAAGTGGTTGCTCTTTTTGCTCTTCATACGCTACCTGCTCAAGCAATTTAGCAACAGGCTCAAGGTCTTTCGCTGGTACGTCATCAGATAATAACGCCCCTAAATACTGAGTGACTACTTTTTCATTAGCAAATAATTGCTTACTCATTTATTAACCTTGTTTTATTAAATATTCGAGCAATGCTTTATAAGCATAGACTCCACGGGCATTAGGGCAAAAATCAATAGGCACTTTTTGCGCTAAACTCGCATCTCTAAATTTTGTATCAACAGGAATTACACCTGGCCATACTTTTTCTTTGTACGTATCTTGTAATGTTTTATAGGCTTCAAGTGACGCTTTGGTGCGCTTATCATACATAGTTGGAATTATAGTATATTCATAGCTTTTCGCTTGCGAGGTTTGCATTAATTCCATAGTACGCATCATTCTATCAAGCCCCTTAAGCGCTAAGAACTCAGTTTGTACTGGCACCAGCACTCTTTCACAAGCAGCAAGGGCATTGACCATAAGTACCCCTAAAACGGGCGGACAATCTAAAATTGCGTAATCGTAATGCTCGCCAATTTTAGCCAATGTTTTTTTTAAAATCAGGCCCATCCCCGTTTTATTACCCATACTACGGTCAAGTGTAGCAATCGCCATTGTGGCAGGTAAAATATCAAGATTTTCTATAGTAGAAGGGCATAATGCTTGCAATATTTCCTCGCTTTTCATGCTCGACCCGCGACTGAAAATATCGTAAACACTGACCTCTAAATCTTCTGAATCAATGCCAAAGTAATAAGTTAATGATGCATGTGGATCGGTATCAATCAGTAACACTCGCTTACCTTGAAGCGCAAGGATGCCAGCAAGGCTAACCGCTGTAGTGGTTTTACCTACCCCTCCTTTTTGATTGGCTACTGTCCAGATTTTCACATTACATCCTAATTACTGTTCATTACGCGTAGTAACACGAATACCACCATGCTCTAAGCGAATTATTTTTATTGTATCGTCTTGAGTAGGCAGCTCAACTTCAGCTGGTTTAATAGCTTCAGGAAGTTGCTGCTCAGTATCCTCATCCGCTGACTCTAAAACCAAGCCGTATTTGGAAAGCGCAATCACCACTTTGCGGTTTTCAGCCCGCCCTGCTTCGGTATCATTATCGGCAAAAGGTGAGTATTGGCCATATCCCTCAATTGCCATGCGCGCAGATTGAATACCTAAGCGCTCTAATTCAACTAATATTGATGTTGCACGTGCCACCGACAACTCCCAATTAGAGCGAAATATTTCATTGCGAATAGTTTCGTTATCTGTGTATCCCCGCACTCTTATATAGTTATCGACAGGTGCGATTATTGCTTCAATCTTTTTTACAACGTCTTTAGCTTGGTTATGCGCAACGGCACTACCGCTGGCAAACAACAACCCAGAATTAAGTTCAATAACCAGCCAATCTTGACTAAGCTCTAAGCTTGCATCGCCACTACGTATTTCATCAATGAGTGACGACTGTAGTTTGACCAGTAAACTGTCGAGTGGCTTACCTAAGTGACGCTGGCTGATATTGCTATTATCACTTTGGCCATCGAGCAATACTGGCCCTTGTTCTTGTTTTTGAATACTTTCGCCATATAAAACTTCAGCCTCGGGAGTCACTCTTTCAAGCAACAAAGCATCGCCGTTTACTCCCTTACCTTGCTGAGAAAATTGTTTAGCTGACTTATCAAAAACATGCTCAAGAGAGTCAGATAAAACTTGTATATTGTCTTCTTTGTTTATTGCAATAGCATACAATACAACAAAAAATGCAAACATAATGGTCATGTAATCTGCATAAGAGACTAGCCAACGCTCAGTATGTTGGCTTTTAACGTTTTGATGACGTAAGCGACGGCGAAGCATAACCGCTAATGAGCCTGTAATATAGGACGTTCAACGCGGTAAGCTTCAAGCTTTAATTCTATATTAATAGGGCTCTCGCCTTGGCTAATGGCAATAACGCCTTCAGCTAGCATTTCATGGTAAAGCATTTTTTGCTCAACCCGTTGCTTTAATTTGTTGGCCATCGGCAAAAACAGTAAATTAGCTAAACCTACACCATATATAGTCGCAATGAATGCAGTGGCAATACCCGTTCCTAATTGCTCAGGATCGTTAATAAACGACATAGCTTGGATCAGTCCAAGCACAGCACCTAAAATACCAATGGTTGGGCTGTAACCTCCCATCGCTTCATACACTCGGCTAGCTTCCAGCAATCGTTCTCGTTCAAGTAATAAATCAATCTCGAGAGTATCACGAAGCTTTTGATCTGAGCAGCCATCGACTAATAAACTCAGTCCTTTAGTGGCATAAGGGTCAGAGTGAGTAAGTGCTTCGTTTTCGAGCGCTAAATAGCCCTCTTGGCGGGCTTTATGCGACCAGCGTTTTACTTGTTCAATCGTATCTTCAATATCGTGGTCATCAGTAACAAAAACCCAATGAGTAATACTAAGCATTTTCTTAAATGTATTGGCTGATGTTTGCAGCATCACTGCTCCTAATGTGCCGCCTAATACAATAATAAGTGCAGGCCCATTAAACAGAGCAGATACCACACCTCCCTCTAAAGAATAACCGATTGCAATAGCACCTAATGCAACCAATAATCCTAAAATAGAAAGCTTATCCACAGCCAATCTCTCTTTTTAAACGCGCAGCAACATCATGAAGACCTATGCTTTCACTTGCTAATCCTGCACTTGCTACTGCTTGCGGCATACCATATACAACACAGCTTTTTTCATCTTGAGCCCAAATTGTAGCGCCAGTTTGTTTAAGCATACGAGCACCATCACGACCATCCGCGCCCATACCAGTCAAAATAACGGCAAGTACATCACCTTGGTATGCTTTTGCTGCACTAGCAAAGGTTATGTCAACACTAGGCTTATAGCTTACTCGTTCATTTTTATCTTCAAATACGCGTAGTGTTCTGTTTGAACCCCGTCCTTCTACCATCATTTGCTGCCCACCTGGTGCTAAATATGCACAGCCAGGTTGAAGCCTATCGCCTTGCTGTGCTTCTTTTACTTTAATTTTGCACAAGCTATCTAATCGGGTTGCGAACGCAGGTGTAAATGCCGCAGGCATGTGTTGTATGAGTAGTATTGGGTGTGGGAAATTAGCAGGTAACTGAGTCAATATAGTTTGCAGTGCAACCGGTCCACCTGTTGATGTCCCAATAGCAACTAGTTGATACTGTTTACCACTTGCGCGCACTGATGTACCACTACTGGTTGGTACAGGAGCTGTATTATTGAAGCTGCGATCAGGTTGAACAATTGGCTTTTTAGCGAGATTAGAAAAGCGTTCAGACGTGCTTGGTGCTGGTTTACTTATACTAGGAGAGGCTGGCGCTCTTGTGATTCTACCAATACGCTGGCGACCTATTTCCTTAACCTTATTTTGTAGTAACTTAATTGCATCGTCGTTGTTACGTGCGATATCTTCAAACTTTTTCGGTAAAAAGTCCATCGCACCAGCATCAAGTGCATCTAAGGTAGCAGATGCCCCTGCACGCGTTAACGACGAGAACATTAAAATAGGAGTGGGATTACTCGCCATTATCTCTTTAACTGCGCTGATGCCATCAAGCACAGGCATTTCAACATCCATGGTGATCACATCGGGTCGTAGTTGAGCTGTTTTATCGACAGCTTCTCGACCATTTACAGCGAAACCTATAACTTCAATGCCGCTGTCTTGTTCAAGTATTTCACTCACTCTGCGGCGAAAAAAGCTTGAATCATCAACTACTAAAACTTTAACAGCCATTTCGCTCTCTTATTCAATGAATGGGTAGGCATAAAATGTATGCCTACTTTTAATTATCCAGCGTAATGCTTTAACATATTTGGCACATCTAGGATCAGTGCAATACCACCATCAGAGGTAATTGTTGCACCTGCCATACCTGGTGTACCTTGAAGTAATGCGTCTAGAGGCTTAATTACCACTTCTTCTTGACCAATGAGCGAGTCAACAACAAAACCCACTTTTTGAGTTCCTATTTGCACAATAACCACATGACCTTGTGCTTTTCGCTGACCTCTATCGGCGCCTTTAATGAGCCAATGTTCAAGGTAGAATAGTGGAATTGATTTTTTACGAACAATTATAGTTAGCTGGCCATCAACCACATTGGTTTTTGTTAAATCTAAATGGAATATTTCACTCACACCCGCCAGCGGCAACGCAAAGGTTTGTTCGCCAACTATTACCATTAAGGTAGGCAGTATCGCTAGAGTAAGTGGCACTTTAATTTCTAAAGTAGTACCAACACCCATTTCTGATTTGATATTCACCGAGCCATTGAGTTGAGTGATTTTTGTTTTAACCACATCCATACCAACACCACGGCCGGAAATATCTGAGATCTCTTCTTTAGTTGAAAAACCAGGTGCAAAAATAAGATTATACGCTTCAGTATCAGAAAGACGACTCGCTTGGTCGTGATCAAGCACCCCTTTACTAATCGCAATCTTTTTAAGCTTTTCAGCATCCATACCGGCACCATCATCTTGGATGGTAAGTAGAATATGATCGCCTTGTTGAGAAGCTGATAAGGTCACAGTACCCGTTCTAGGTTTACCCGATGCTTCACGAACATCTGGCATTTCAATACCATGATCCACTGAGTTGCGCACTAAATGCACCAATGGATCTGCCAATGCTTCTACTAAGTTTTTGTCTAAATCAGTGTCTTCACCAACAAGTAATAAATTAATATCTTTTTGTAGCGTTCGTGCTAAATCTCGAACTACACGTGGAAAACGGCCAAACACTTTTTTGATTGGCTGCATTCGCGTTTGCATTACCGCACCTTGGATATCAGCAGTCACTACATCTAAATTAGAAATAGCTTTGCCCATAGCCTCGCTGTCAGAGTTTGTTGCCAGACTCACCAAACGGTTTCGCACAAGTACCAGCTCGCCTACCATATTCATTATTTGGTCTAAACGTTTGGTGTCAACACGAACCGTTGTTTCTGCCGGTGGAGGCGCTGCTTTTTTAGGCGGCGCGGCCTTGGCTGGCTGTGGAGCAGGCGCCGGCTTAGCAGGCTCTGCTTTTGGTACCGGTTTCGGTTCAGGTTTTGGTACAGGTTTCGGTGTAGCAGCAGGTGCAGACTTGTTTGCGGCTACGGGCTCAGGTTTACTTGCCGGAGCCGATACTTCTATAGCTTTAGGTGCACCTTTGCCATGTAATTCATCTAGCAAAGCTTCAAATTCATCGTCACTTATTTCATCATCGCCCGCGCTTGAGTCACTATTTTGTGAATCTACTACAGGAGCTGATGGTGCTTGCTGTGGTGTACTTGCAGTGCTTTGAGTAACTTCGCCAAAACTACCAACACCATGAAGCTCATCTAATAAGCTATCAAATTCATCATCTGTAATATCGCCATTTACATCACTGTCGCTTGATGGGGATTGTTTTTCTTGCGTGGACTGGCCTTTACCATGAAGCTCATCAAGAAGACTTTCGAACTCATCTTCAGTTATTTCATCAATCTGAGAGTCTGAGCTACTACTATCTGGGCCGCTAAATAATTCATCAAATGCGAATGGGTCTTCTTCAGAATCATTGCTAGGTTGTTCTACAGCGGCCTCAGGTTCTACTGATGGGGTTTCAACAGAGGCTGTATCTTCCTCAACTACAGCATCGCCGGCTAGCTCTTCTGCCGTCGGTGGTTGTCCAAGCTTATGAAGGACTGCAAGTAACTCTGGATCAGCAGGTTCTGGCTGGTCACGATTTTTAATTGTGGCAAACATTTCATTAATGGTGTCGAGCGCTTGTAAAATTACATCCATTAATTCAGAGTTAACTGTTCTTACACCTTGGCGCAATAAATCAAACACGTTTTCAGCACCATGACATGCATCAACAAGCTCTGTCATTGCCAAAAAGCCGGCGCCACCTTTTACAGTGTGGAAACCACGAAATATTGCGTTTAGTAGTTCAGTATCATCTGGGTTGTTTTCCAGTTCTACTAACTGTTCAGATAAAAGCTCAAGGATTTCTCCGGCCTCTACTAAAAAGTCTTGTAAAATATCTTCATCGACTTCAAAGCTCATGCAGTACTCTCCTATTAGAAGCCCAAACTTGATAATAGATCATCAACTTCATCTTGATCAGATACAACATCATTACGCGATTCTTTATCAATAATAGGCCCTTCAGGGCCTGCTAGTGTTTGTGCAACAATGGAATCTTCTGTTTCTTCTGGTTGTTCGGTCTGTTGTGTTGGCTCAACCTCACCTTGTGCTGCAAATGCAGTTAACAAGTGGATCAAGCTTTCTTCAACTTCACGCACAAGTTCAATAACACGACGAATAACCTGACCAGTTAAATCTTGATAGTCTTGAGCCATCAATACATTGGTCATCAACATCTGCAACTCATCAGTTTTATGATGAGAGCTGTTCATAAACTTATCAATACTATGACAAAGTGACTTAAACTCACCAAGCTCAATTTCCCGGTTCATTAACCGATCCCACGTTGGCTTGATATCAGAAATTTCGTCAGCAATTTCTTGCGCTAAAGGTAAGCTAGCTTCAACTGCATCCATTGTTTTATTGGCTGCATTCTCAGTCATTTCCATGACATAGTTGAGGCGTTTCTTAGCATCAGGGATGGCATCAGTGGTAATGTCTGTTAAGCGCGTATCTAACTCGAAACTCTTTAAAGCTTCATGTAATTGACGCGTTAACTTACCTACCTCAGCAAATAACTGTGATTGCTCTTGTGAAGCTGTTTCTAAAATTAACTGATTCGCTTTATCTTGCTCACCATTTTCTAAAAAAACAACCAACTGGCGAGCTTGTTCTAAAGTAATCTGAGGCGCAGCAGGTGCTGACATAAGCCTCTCCCTCTCATTAACCTAAGCGTTCGAACACTTTTTCTAATTTAGTCTTCAATGTACCTGCAGTAAATGGTTTAACAATATAACCATTAACACCTGCTTGGGCCGCAGCTACTATTTGTTCTTTTTTAGCTTCTGCTGTAACCATTAAAACAGGAATATGCTTTAATTTGTCATCAGCTCGAATTGCCCTCAAAAGATCAATACCTTGCATGCCTGGCATATTCCAATCTGTTACAACAAAATCAAATACTTGATTTTGCAACATAGGTAAAGCAGTTGACCCATCATCCGCTTCTTGAACATTGGTAAAACCTAAATCGCGCAACAGGTTTTTAATAATACGTCTCATTGTTGAAAAATCATCAACAACAAGAATTTTAATGTTTTTATCCAAAACATCCTCCAGTGAGGCCTGAACCTTTATTTACTTACTTCTAGTTTATCCAGTCATTGATTTTTGCTTTAAGCTTAATCATCGCCTGACCATGTATCTGACTTACACGCGACTCACTAACATCGAGTATATGCCCAATTTCTTTTAAATTCATTTCATCGTTATAGTACAAAGAAAGCACCATTGCATCTTTTTCCGGTAACGACTTTATCGCATTGAGTAAAGACTCATTAAACCGTTCATTTTTAACATTATTGAAAGGTTTGTCTAGTGCTAAATCTTGGCCATGAGGTGTAATCACATCATCGTCAATACCAAGGTCCTCAATGCCCAAAACTTTGCTTACATTGACATCATTTAAAATATGATGGTACTCATTTAACGAAATTTCAAGTTTTTCAGCCACTTCACTATCTTTAGGTTCACGATTTAAACTGTTTTCAAGCGCGACTATCGTCTCTGCTACTAGTCTACTTTTTCTGTGAACTGAACGTGGAACCCAATCACCTCGTCGCATTTCATCTATCATTGCACCACGAATACGAATACCCGCAAAGGTTTCAAAACTCGCGCCTTTACTGGCATCGAAGTTTTTTGAAGCCTCTATTAAGCCAATCATACCTGATTGAATTAAATCATCTAGTTGCACACTGGCCGGTAAACGAGCAATTAAATGGCATGCCACTTTTTTGACTAATGAGGCATGCTTTTCAACAATCATATTTAAATTCTGTGCTGACTGATATCCCATAGCTCTATTCACCGGTATTGTCATCGTTAGTTACTAACTAGCTTCTCAATAAAAAACTCTAAATGACCCGAGGCTTGACTAGGTGTTTGCCACTTAGTAATTTTTGTCGCCAGTGTTTTAAAAGCAATCGCAGCAGGAGACCCTGGAAAAACTTCAACTATCACTTTTTGGCGACGCGTTGATTTGCGCATATTCTCATCATAAGGAACTGTTGCAACCAACTCCATGGTTATATCTAAAAATCGGTCGGTTACTTTTGATAGTTTAGCAAATAATTCCTGCCCTTCACGTAAGCTACGCACCATGTTGGCAACAATTTTAAATTTGATTACGCCGTGTTCACGGCTCAGTACTTTAATTAGTGCATAAGCATCAGTAATTGAGGTTGGCTCATCACATACCACCACAACCACATCTTGTGCGGCGCGAGAAAAGCTCAATACCATGTCAGAAATACCCGCTGCGGTATCCACAATTAAAATATCAAAATCGGTGTTAAGCTCGCTAAATGCACGGATAAGTCCGGCGTGCTCTGAAGGAGATAGCTCAACCATGCTTTGCGATCCCGATGTTGCAGGTACTATTTTTATGCCTGCGGGGCCTTCAACTAAAATATCTTCGAGTTCACATTCACCTGATAAAACATGAGACAAATTGCGCTCTACACGCAGTCCAAGCATAACATCACAATTAGCTAACCCTAAATCAGCATCTAATACCAGCACACGCTTGCCTTGTTGGCCTAACGCGATTGCCGTGTTAAGGGATACGTTTGTTTTACCCACTCCACCTTTGCCGCCGGTGACAGCGATAACTTTTACGCCGTTATTATTATTGTTGCTCATTTTGCGAAGGCCGCTTGCTTGATCTAAAACTGTGTTAATCATACATCTCTACTGTGTTCGACGCCACTGATTGGTGTCTTGATTGTTGTGCTTTTATTCTTTTTAAATACAATTGCTCAGCTTTTTTTACTAGTTTTTCAGCATTTGCCACTCTGATATCTTCTGGTACTCGCTGACCATTAGTAAGATACCCTATTGGGAGACGATTTTGAATCGCAATACTAATAATCTCACCTAAACTCAATGACTCATCTAACTTAGTAAAAATACACCCACTAAGCTGTACTTTTTTAAAGTGCCTTACTGTCTCTTGTAATACATTGATTTGCGCTGTAGCACTTAATACTAAATAACTACGTATATCCACACGTTGATTACGCATTAAGGTATTAAGCTGCTCAGTTAAGCGTAAATCTCGCTGACTCATTCCTGCTGTATCAATTAAGACTAGACGTTTATTTCGTAAATGGTATAAAACTTCTGCTAATTCATTTGCATCTTTAACTTGTTTTACGCCACAGCCAATAATTCGACCGTAAGTTGCTAGCTGCTCATACGCACCAATACGGTAGGTATCAGTGGTAATAAGCGCGACTTTATCAGCACCATACTTTTGCGCACCTAATGCAGCTAATTTTGCAACGGTGGTGGTTTTACCTACCCCTGTTGGGCCCACTAGAGCATAAACACCACCTTGGCGAAGAATTTCGTTGTTAGTGGTTTGCATTTGATCTTCAACCATATTCAATAAGGCTTTCCAACCTTGTTGGCGAGATACATCATCAGGTACAAAGCATGCCATCTGCTCAGCAACGTCTTTATCTATTCCCATACCCACTAAACGGTCAATCATGCATGCACGGGTTGGATCACGACGTGCCATATCTTGTTGCATTAAACCTGACACTTGATGTTCTAGTAATTGACGAATTGCGTTCATTTCTTCGCGCATGGTGCTTATATCACTCGACTCGTTTTGCATCGTTTGCTGACGCGGTGCACTCGGTGAGTCTAAATCGTCAAAACCACTGTCTAAATCATCAAAACCTAAGCTATCAGCTTGAGTACGAGGACGTGCAGGCGCACTTTGTTCACGTTCAAACATATTTTTAGGTCGAGATTGCACAGCTTCTTGTTCTTGATAATGGCCAGAAGTATCAATACCTGATTGTGAAAACATTGACGCAAGCTCTGCTGAACGAGGACGGGGAGATTGACGTTCTAATAAAGCTTGTAAACTGTCTGCTACCTTTGCTTGTGGCTTAGGTTGAGCACGCTGTGGCTCTGGTTTTACAAAGTTATGTGAGCTCTGGGTATGTGCAAATGAAGCACTTGCAGCTGGTTGGCTTTGAGGTTGCTCTGGCGCTTTTGTCGCGGCTTTGTCGTAATCAACAGCAGCAACAATTTCAACGCCATTAGCTAGTTTCTTATTTGACATAATAACCGCATCAACACCAAGCTCTTCTTTTACTTCTTTTAGTGCGGTGCGCATGTCTTTAGCAAAAAAACGTTTAATTTTCATAATTCAAACCCCTTTAAAATCTTATTGTTGGCCTACAGAGCTGACAATCTTGATCTGTCTTTCATCTGGTATCTCTTGATAAGACATCACTCGCAATCCTGGAATGGTGTATTTAACAAATCGAGATAACACAGTGCGTAACATTCCTGACGTTAGCAATATTGAAGGTTCACCGGCCATTTCTTGATTTTGATGTGCTTCATTCAATGATGTTTGAAGTCTATCAGCAAGTCCTGGTTCTATTCCGGCACCTTCATCACCTGCATTTTGAAGTGACTGATGCAACATCTGTTCCAACTCAGGCGCCAAGGTTATGACAGGGATTTCAGAAGACATACCAACAGCATCTTGAACGATTAATCTACGCAACGATATTCTCACTGCAGCCGTTAATACATCAGGGTCTTGGCTACGAGGGCCATACTCAACAAGGGTTTGAACAATCGAACGCATATCTCGTATTGCTACCCCTTCATTTAATAAGTTTTGTAGTACTTTAACGATGGTGGTCAGCGGTAATACATCCGGTACCAGCCCTTCAACTAAGCGAGGGTGACTTTTACCTAACATATCTAATAAGTTTTGTACTTCTTCGTGGCCAAGCAATAATGCGGCGCTATTTGTGAGTAACTGGCTAATATGAGTGGCCACAACGGTTGCTGAATCAACTACGGTATAACCTAAAGATTGCGCTTCATCTTTTTGATCTGGTTTTATCCATACCGCATCTAAACCAAATGCAGGGTCTGTAGTTTCAATGCCTTTGAGCGGGCCAAACACTTGGCCAGGATTAATTGCCAGTTCATCGCCGTGTTTAAGCTCACCCTCACCACTTGATACACCCATCATGGTGATGCGATACGCATTTGGGTCGAGCTCAAGATTATCGCGGATATGCACTGGCGGCACTAAAAAACCTAGCTCTTGAGATAGTTTTTTACGCACCCCTTTAATACGGTTTAATAGCTCGCCACCTTGTGATTGGTCTACTAAAGGAATTAACCGGTAACCCACTTCTAAGCCAATAACATCAACTTGCTGTACATCATCCCAACCCAGTTCTTTTTGTTCTTGTTTAGCCGCAATTCCGGTACCTGAGGCTGCATTTTCAGCTTCTTCGGCTTCAGCAGCTGCTAATTTAAGTTTGTTTTGCTGCGTGTAGTATGCAAGGTAACCTAAAAGCGCCCCTAAACTTAAAAATGCAATATGCGGCATACCTGGGACTAAACCCATAGTAATGAGGATACCAGAGGCAATAAATAACGATTTTTCGTTTCCTAGCTGCTGCTTAAACTGATCGCCCATATTGTGCGATTCATTTTGACGCGTTACAACAATCGCAGTACCAATTGAAAGTAGTAATGAAGGTAATTGCGCTACTAAGCCATCACCAATGGTCAATAGTGTATACACTTCCATGGCACGGGAAAAACTCAAATCATGTTGGATCATACCAACAAATAAACCACCTACAATATTAATCACTAAAATAACGATACCCGCGATAGCATCGCCTTTTACAAATTTACTAGCACCATCCATAGAACCATAAAAGTCGGCTTCACGGGTTACTTCATCACGACGTTCTCTGGCTTGCTCTGCACTAATAAAGCCAGCATTCATATCTGCATCAATCGCCATTTGCTTACCCGGCATAGCATCAAGGGTAAAACGTGCTGACACTTCAGAAATACGCCCTGCACCTTTGGTAATTACCACAAAGTTTATGATAATTAGAATCAAAAATACCACTAAACCCACGGCGTAGTTACCACCAATCACCACCGAGCCAAATGCTTCAATTACCTTACCAGCAGCATCACCACCATTATGACCCTCAAGTAGTACCACCCGAGTACTGGCTACATTAAGTGCTAAACGCATGATCGTGGCGATTAACAACACAGCTGGAAACATGCCAAATTCAAGCGGCTTCATGGTATATACAGTGACCAGTAATACTACTAATGCAAGCGCGATATTAAACGAAAATAATATATCAAGCAGAAATGGAGGCAGGGGTAAAATAACCATGCCAAGCGCAGCTAAGACTAAAAGCGGTGTACCAACGCCCTTTGCATATTCTTTTTTATCTTTATTAAGTTGTTGTAATACCGCTTTAAATTCCATAACTCTACAATTTCAAAAAATTGACACTACGCTGAAATTGCAATAACTATTCCAAGTTAGTTGGTTAGCGGTTAATACTTGAATTCATCGGGGATTGGCAGTTTTTTATTAAGCGCGACAGGGCGTTTTCCACGGCCTTTTTTAAACCGTTTAAGTTGAAATACATAGGCAAGCACTTGAGCAACAGCAGTAAATAGCTGATCGGGAATTTGATCCCCTACTTCAGCAGTATGATAAAGCGCTCGCGTTAAAGTAGGCGACTCAACAATAGGCACTTCATTACCTAAAGCAATTTTACGAATTTGCATAGCGAGTTCGTCAACACCTTTGGCTAGTACAATAGGCGCTCCAGCTCGCTCTGTGTCGTATTTTAAAGCCACTGAGTAATGAGTAGGATTGGTAACAATAACATCGGCATCGGGAACATCCTGCATCATTCTCTTTTGCGACATTTGACGTTGGGTTTGCCTGATACGCGCTTTGATTTGCGGATCCCCCTCAGAGTTCTTATATTCATCTTTTACTTCTTGCATCGTCATTTTAAGCTGTTTGTTATGGCTATAACTTTGAAATGGCGCATCAATAGCTGCAATAATAATTAAGGTGCAAGATAACCCTAAAAACATCCAGGCTAATATTTCCAAAGCATGCACGATATTGCCTGGCGCACTTTCTATACTTAAATGTAATATTTCATCAAAATAAACATTAATTAAAAAGATAGCGAAAGTTGCCACTAGGCCAAACTTTAATAATGATTTAAGTAGTTCAATAGCCGCTTGCGGGCCAAACATCCGAGTAAAACCTTTCATTGGCGACATTTTACTGGCTTTGGGCGCAGCTGCCTGCCAGCTAAAATTAAAGCCGCCAAGCATGGTGTTACCAATAAACGCAGCGAGTACAATAATAAGTACAAACATCGACATAGGAAATAACAGTACGTCGGCCACCTCCCCCCACACCGCAAACATTTTTGTGGTGTCGTAGGTTTCATTGCGATTAAGACTAAGCATTCTGCCCATAATTCGGTACAAGCCTTTGCCAATTTCAGGGCCGTACATTAATAGAGAAATAGCAGAAAAAATAAGTACAAACATAGTACCTAGCTCTTTAGAGCGCGCTATTTGGCCTTTCTTTTTGGCATCATCAACTTTTTTGGGCGTGGGTTCTTCGGTTTTTTCTTGTCCTGAATCTTCAGCCATTACGCTCTCCTAAGGGGAACAACCAACTAGAGTACACATTAGCTCAACCATTTTTAGCCATTGGAACTCAAACTGAGTGATAAAGTTACCGAGGGTAGCCCAAATAATAACGAGCCCTGCCACTAAGGTAAACGGAAAGCCTATAGAGAAGATATTTAACTGTGGGGCAGCACGGGTCATGATGCCAAATGACATATTAATTACAAGCATGGCCGTTAATGGCGCTAACGAAAGCACTAGTGCAGTGGTAAACATCCAACCACCCCATGTCACTATGTCCCAATAATGATCAACCGCCCACCAATTACCATCAATTGGCAATACCTGAAAACTATGTACCACCATTTGAATCATCATTAAATGGCCATTAAATACAAAAAATAACAAGGTAGCTAAAATGAGGTAGAACTGCCCTACAGCAGGCACACTCATTCCATTTGAGGGGTCAACAACAGACGCAAAACCTAAACCAGTTTGCATAGCAAGGATTTGCCCGGCTAACACAAATGTATTGAGCAGTAGTGTGGATGCAAAACCAATCGCAACGCCAATCAGCATTTGTTGTAGCACCACTAAAACCATTTCAAAAGAAAATAAATTAGTAAATGTAGCGGGAGGTAAAACAGGCACAACTAAAAATGTGACTACAACAGCCAAGCCCATTTTAATTCGAGAAGGGACGTTTTTGGCGCCAATACCCGCCATTATCATGATCATTGAGCTAATACGCACCAGGGGCAGTAAAAAATCACTTAACCATTGAATAACAACGGAAAATGGGAACTCCATCGTTAACCTGCTATTTCGGGTATAAGAAGCACTAAGCGATTAAAAAAATCCATCAGCTCTTGAGTAAACCAATGTCCACCCACTATTAACGCACTAATAGTAATTAATAGACGCGGTAAAAAGCTCAGTGTTTGTTCATTAATTGAGGTTGCCGCCTGAAATACTGCCACTACTAAACCAATAATTAAACCAGGTACCACAATAGCAGACACCAGCTTAATCACTAAAAACAGGGCTCCACTTAAAATATCAACAAATACTTCAGGTTCCATGGGCGACTCCTAGAGTGATTGGTTCAAAGTAGAAAGCACCACTATGTGCCCAACCCAAAGCTTTTAGCGAGCGTCCCCATCACCAAGCTCCAACCATCAACCAATACAAACAACATAATCTTAAACGGTAGCGATACTATCATGGGGGATAGCATCATCATACCCATGGCCATCAACACCGATGCAACCACCAAATCGACAATCAAAAAGGGGATGAAGAACATAAAACCGATAATAAAGGCCGTTTGTAGCTCACTGGTCACAAACGCCGGAATAAGAACAATCATTGGCGTTGCTTCGGGTGAATCAAGCTGATCGTACCCAGCTATTTTTGCAAAGGTTTCTAAGTCTTTTAATCGTACTTGAGAAAGCATAAAAGCTTTCATTGGCTCTTTAGCTAAATCGAGTGCTTCTAGTGATGTTACCTGTTCACTTAAGTACGGTTCGATTGCACGTTCGTTTATTTGCTCATAAATAGGCGCCATAATAAAAATACTTAAAAACAGCGACATACCTAGTAATACTTGATTAGAAGGCGTTTGTTGTAAACCAATCGCTTGGCGCAAAATAGCTAAAACAACAATAATTCGAGTGAACGAGGTCATCATGATAATGGCTGCTGGAATAAAGCTCATTGCCGTCATGATCGCTAACACTTGTAGCGTCACTGAATAGTCTTGCGTGCCATCAGGATTACTTGTGATCGTAAGCGCGTCAATTCCTTCCGCATTAACACCAGGAATGAACACGGTGGCAAGAATAATAAGCAGCCATTTGGTCATAATATTAATTCTTTTTATTTTGATTAAGTTGTGGATTTAACATTTTGCCAAAACGCTTCGCTAATTCTGGTAACTCTTTCTCTGTTAGGGGGGTTTCTAGTTTGTGTAAATAATTAATGCTATGTGGAGTTACACCTAATAGATGCTGTGCATTATCTATCTCAACTACCATCAAACGCTCGCGTGAGCCTAAAGGGAGGCTGCGAATCACTTTAAACTCATCGTTATTGGTTAAATTTGGATTAAGCTTTTTAACAAAAAAAGCCAACACTAAAATTAACACTACCACCACACCTAACGACATAACCATTGAAATAATGTCTGTGGTGGGTGTTGCAGCATCGGTAGCTGCAAACACAGAATTGCTTAAACCAAGTAATGCTATCATCGTAACTTTTTGATCCGTTCAACCTGACTAATTACATCCGTTAAGCGAATACCAAACTTATCGTTCACCACAACCACTTCACCATGTGCTATCAACGTACCATTAACTAATACATCTAGCGGTTCACCTGCAACCCTATCAAGTTCAACAACTGAACCTTGGTTAAGTTGTAATAAGTTACGAATATTAATTTTAGAACGCCCTACTTCCATCGAAATAGTAACGGGAATATCTAAAATAGTGTCGAGTTTACGTTTTTCTTCACCGCTGAGCTCATGCTTTGAATCATCCAGCTCATCAAGCTCGGTTACTTTAACCTCTGCACTATCATCGTCAGTTCCCTCAGCCTCAGCAAGTGCTGCTGCCCATTCGTCCATCGTATCTTGATCATCGCTCATACTTTTAACCTTTTAATCAATTACCAGTCTAAGTCTACACCGTTTGAAAGGTGTAAATCATCTTCTAGTTCTGCTAATTCTGCATCTGAATCAATTTTTTTGCCGCCTTTAGTAAAGACATGCAGCTCAGATTTAACTGAATCAGGGCGTTTAATTTTTTCACTAATTTGTAGCGCAACGTTATCGCGTGAGCGACCCATTTTAGCTCTAAATGTTGGTAACTCTTCAACAAACACAGTAATATGCTCTGGCATTTCAACAGGAATAATATCCCCCGCCTTAAGCTCCATAATTTGTTTTAAGCTTAAATCAACTTCAAGTAGCTGAGTCGACAAATCGACTTCTACATCCATTATTTCGTCGCGAAGTGCCTTGCTCCAACGTAAATCGGTATCTTCAGTATCAGACTGAACACCTGCATCCAGTAGCTCTCGAATAGGTTCGAGCATTGAGTAAGGCAGCGCAATATGAAAGTCACCACCGCCGCCATCAAGCTCAATATGAAAAGAGCTAATAACCACCACTTCGGTTGGGCTAACAATGTTAGCCATGGCGGGATTCACCTCAGAATCGAGATACTCAAACGACACATCCATAACCGGCGCCCATGCTTCTTTGTAATCTTCAAAGATTATTTTTAGCAGCATTTGCACGATACGGCGCTCTGTTGGGGTAAATTCACGCCCTTCAATTTTGGCATGATAACGACCATCGCCACCAAAAAAGTTATCTACCAGTATAAAGACTAAGCGCGCCTCCATGGTAATTAAACCAGTGCCTTTTAATGGGCGAAAACGCACCATATTCAAACTGGTTGGTACAAATAAGGTATGAATATACTCACCAAATTTGATCATTTGCACGCCATTAATTGACACCTCAGCGGTGCGGCGCATCATGTTAAATAAGCTAATTCGCATATGACGCGCAAATCGCTCATTAACAATTTCAAGTGTCGGCATGCGACCACGCACGATGCGATCTTGCGAAGAGAAGTCATACTGTAGCGTACTTCCCTCACCGTCTTCACCGTCGTGTATATCTTCCTCTTCGACCTCATCAACACCGTGTAATAGCGCATCAATTTCGT
Organism: Pseudoalteromonas sp. Scap03; assembly: GCF_013393115.1. Classification (GTDB taxonomy): domain Bacteria; phylum Pseudomonadota; class Gammaproteobacteria; order Enterobacterales; family Alteromonadaceae; genus Pseudoalteromonas. Next base: position 3,257,701 of record NZ_VDEU01000001.1, read on the forward strand.
CTTGGGATAATAAATCGCTCACACTGACCCCTTATTGCATCACAAAGCCGGTAAACAGTACCCGCTCAATTACTTTACTTCCTTCCACATCCATCATTGCAGCTTGTACTTTATCAAGCGCAGTAAAGCGCAGTGTTTCTTTGCCTACACTGGTGCTTAGTTCATCTGCGGTAGTCATTGAAAATACACTCAATAGCGTACCTTCAATCAGTGGAATATGCTTTTTAGCAGTTTCTTCATTGCCATCTCCGCGCACCAGCAATTGCACTTTAATTTGTACAATTCTATCGCGACTCGCCCCTGGAACATTAAATATAAAAGGTCTTGGCATAGCAACATATAGCGCACTGCCGACCGTTGCCGAGGAGCTTGATGATTCTGCGGCTACTTCACCACTGGCGGCATCATCTGTTAAAGTTTCTACGGGCTCATCATCACCCGATAGTAAAAAGTAACCAGCTGCACCGCCAACAATAACTAATACAGCGGCTATAATTATAATGAGTTTGCTTTTATTTTTACTGACTTCTTCTATTTCTAAATTAGTATCTTCAGCCATTGTATTTCCTTTATTCGCAAAGGTATTTGCTTGTTTTAACTATTATAATAGCAGGACTTAGGCATAGTAATCTATTGATGATGACGTTTGTTGTCCAGAACTATGTGTTTGCTTATCTGGTTGCTCACTATTTGTCTCATCTGAAGAGCTATTATTAGCCATTTGACCTTGTGGCTGACTTTCTTGTTGCTCGTTTTGTTCTGGAGATGAACCACCATAAGAAATGCTGCTTTCACCTAGTTCTAAACCCTGTTGCATTAATAATTCTCTAAGCCTAGGTAATGATTGCTCCAGCGCTTCTTTGGCTTGCTGATTTTGCACTACAAAGTTTATTTGTGCTTGCTCCGCATCACTTCGAATACGAATTTGCATACTGCCCATTTCAGGTGGATCTAAACGAATTTCAGCTTCTTTGTTATTAATGCTTAACATTGAAGTAACGCGCTCTTGTAGCATTTTTGCGGCATCACTTTTAATAATATTTAATGCCTGTAAGGTGGCAGGATCAATGCTCACCTGTTTAGCTTGCGCAGTGCTTTGTAACTGCCCAGCCTGTAAACTTTGCGCTTCAATAATAGCTTGCTCGTAGCCTAAAGTATCGTATTTAGCGATAGTATTAAGCGACGATTTATCGAATATATTAATGATTTGAGAAAAAATCTGTGCAGCACGCGGTGGCATTTGTTCTGCGTTAGTGGCGCGCATACTCTCTTTTTGTAGTACATCAAGCTGTTTAGTAAGCTCCTCAGGCGTTTCGGCTATCGATTTAGAGCTTTCTGATTTTAGCTCAGGTTTTACATTAGCCGACTCTGTACCTTGTTGTGTTTTAGGTGTAACGCCTGCTATCAACGTATTATTAGCAAACAACGGCTTATCTTTGGCACTAGACAAAGTGTCTGCGTTGATAGCAGTTTCTAAATCACTGATAACCCCTTTTAATAAGGTAAGTTCTTTAGTAGGTATAGGCTCGCTTTTAATGTATCCCTGCAACTGATTAAGCAATGCCTGTTTTTCTGGGGTCGTTAGCGTACTTATTTGTGCATTAATGGCTTGTTGAGGAGTTTGCGGTTTCTCGCTTTCGCTAACATACTTACTGAGTAACTGCTTTAAATCCGCTACATTGTCTTTATTAATGGGCTTGCTCATCGCATCTAGCTCAGTAGCAAGTTCACCTTGTTGTGAAGGCGTTAAATTTGCTAAGAATTTATCAGCTTTTATTGCATTATCATCTTTTGATAACAACGCCAAAACAGACGCATCTATCGATGCTTTAGTGCCTGTAGAATCAGTCGGCTTATCTGATGGTTTTGCAACCGCTTGCTCATTTTTAACAGTCTCAGATTCTCCAGCTGTGGCAGCTGTCGCTATTGATTGAGTACCAAGCTGTGGAGACTCAACAGCAGTTTTGCTCGCTGACTCAGCACCTACAGCATTTTGTACTTGTAAAATAGCTGCATCATCAACAATTTCATCACTTGGCAAATTAATAACAATAGGTGCAAGCTTATCTTCAGGCTTAATGTTTATTTTGACACCATTTTTGTCTATTAACTCTGCGCCGCCATGAGAGTTATTTTTTACTGAGGTGTCGATTACCTGTGCCGCATTAATTTGCGCCAGCATATCCTCACCGCTCAAAGGCTTCTCTTCGCTAGTTTGCTCTTTTGGATCGGATGGTTCATCTGATGGTTGTTTTTTTGGCGCCTTAACCTCTGCATTTTGTGTATCAGAAGCTTGGTTAGCAAGTGCTAGTTGGTCAAAAAAGCCAGCATCATTACTGCTATCTAATTTTGCTTTATCACTGTCTTTATTAACTAGGTATGAGTCTTGCTCAGATACCGCCAACATTGAAATATCATTCATCGCCATAAATCACCTAATAAAAGCGGCAACAGCCCACCGCACAATCCTAAAAAACATTGCTCTTATAGAACATAAGCAATTAGTATGCCTACCTTACAGTGCTTTATTTCTTTGATAAAATTGATTAGAAGAAAACTCATCTAACATTTTTTGTTCATTCTTAGCCACCAGCATATCCGCTTTTAACTGTTGCTTTTCAATTAGCTTAGCAACCGCTTTCGCTTTAACTTGTTGTTTTAACCATAACGTTTTACGCTGGCTCACGACTTGTTTTGCAGTATTAACGGTACTCGCTTGTTGGCGAGTCGCCTCTTCAATCTTAGCTATGAATGCGTGATACTGGCTAAACCCAGCACTTGATAAGCCCGATTGCCCTTTAATATGAAGTTGCTGCGTATATTCAAGTCGAAAGTCATTTAAGCCTTGAAGCTTTTGCTGATTTAGCTGCAAGTTTTGATTTGCTTGCAAGTAGCTCATGCGTAATGTTTCTTCTTTTTCATTTTCAAGCTTAAGCAGCAAATGTAGTTTATTTTTTGCCATTATGCTTGTCCTAATAATTGTGCGAGCCCTTGTAGGCCATCATCATAACTAATCACGTCACGCATGCCTTGCTGTAAAAATGCGTTCACTCTTGGCATCATGTTTATTGCCTGATCAAGCATTTGGTCACTGCCTTTTTGATAAGCACCCAAGGTGATCATATCTTTGTTCTGTTGATACATAGAATATACTTGTTTAAGTACCCGAGCTTGCTGCATATGTGGCTCAGAAACCACTTGTGGCATCACTCGAGAAATAGACTTTTCTATATCAATAGCAGGGTAATGACCGCTGTCGGCTAAATCACGCGATAAAACAATATGCCCATCAAGTATGGCACGTGCGGCATCGGCTATCGGGTCTTGCATGTCATCACCTTCACTCAGTACAGTAAAAAAGGCAGTAATAGAGCCTTGCCCTTCTCCGCCATTACCAGCACGTTCCACTAATGCGGGTAATTTAGCAAATACTGAAGGCGGATAACCTTTGGTAGCAGGAGGCTCACCCACAGCAAGTGCTATTTCACGCTGTGCCATGGCATAACGCGTTACCGAGTCAAGCAGTAACAATACGTTTAGCCCTTGATCTCGAAAGTATTCTGCAATGGTGACTGCACTCTCACAGCCTTTTAATCGCATTAATGGTGAAGCATCAGCAGGCGCTGCCACAACAACTGAGCGTTTACGTCCTTCAACACCCAGTATTTCTTCAATAAATTCTTTTACTTCTCGGCCACGCTCACCAACTAAACCCACTACAATTACATCGGCTTCACTGCCTCGAGTCATCATGCCCAATAGTACAGATTTACCCACACCGGAGCCTGCAAATAAGCCCATACGCTGACCTTGGCCTACGGTAATTACTGAGTTAATAGCGCGAACTCCCACATCCATGGGTTTACTAATGGGGCGTCTTGCCAGTGGGTTTATTGCGTTTTGAGCGAATTTAAGTGTGTGTTCTGCGTTTATTTTCCCTAGCCCATCTAAAGGTCGCCCTAAACCGTCGATAACTCGGCCAAGTAAACTCATACCAACAGGTAAACCAGTGTCATTAACTTGAGGAATAACTCGGGCACCAGGAAGTACACCTGAGATATGATCATTGGGCATTAAATATAAGGTTTGATCATTAAAACCAACAATCTCGGCATCAACAAAGCCGCTCATGGTTTCAATTTTACATTGGCTGCCTACTGGAGCTCGCAGGCCTTTTGCTTCAAGTGTTAAACCAACCACACGGGTTAAAACACCCGCAACCGCAGGGGCTGGGGTTTTAATATGTTGTTGGTATTGAGATAAGCGTTCGCTTAATGAAGTATCGCTCACAGACATTGCACGCCAATAAAAAGTTAGATACCACTATTATGCAAAAAACTATCCAATGTTTCTTTGACACGAGTTTTCAAGGTCATATCTAAAGACGATAGTGTTGTCTTAACTTCACAACCGCCGCGCTCCAATGTAGGCTCTGGAATTAACTGCCAATGATTATCTTCAATAGCTTGCTCGCCATAACTGGTTTTTATAAGTGTTAGGTCTTCTGGGTGAAGATGAATTTTAACTTTCTGTTGCTCTGCATTCAATGCATCAATGCTTTTTTTCAAGGTATGTAAGATAATATCAGGCGAAGTTTTTATCTCTTGATAAATGATTGCTTCACTAAGCATAGTTGCTAACTGTACCAACTGCTTTTCTGCTTGCTCATCCACTTTTTTAAGTGGATCAGATAAACTATCTAACAAGCTGCGTAAGTGAGTTAACTGCTCATCCATCAAAGGTTTAACCTCTTCTTGACCTTGGGTTTTACCCAGCTCAACACCTTCTTTGTAACCAGCTTCTTTTCCCTCAGTTACGCCTTTATCAAAACCATCTATATAGCCTTGCTCGTGTCCTTGCTTAAGACCTTCCTCATACGCATCTTGGCGAATGCGCTCAAGCTCCACCATAGTAAGAGAAGGTAATTCTTGTTCTTCGGGCTCTTCATCTTGCTCTTTGGCCATTTCTTTATGGTATAGCTCTGCCAATGGCGTACCAAAAGCGGTCGAACGATTGCCAAAACTTCGCTCATCTGGCGCAACATCTGGAATTGGCCAATTTTTTAATAGCTCATCAGCTTCATCAGCGTGTAACGGGCGACCTTTTGAGTTACTCATAAATTATAAGAACTCCTCACCACCGCCACCACCAAGCATAATTTCACCTGAATCTGATAGACGACGAGCTGTTGACAGTATTTCTTTTTGTGCTGCTTCTACTTCACTAATACGCACTGGTGCCATAGCTTCTAAGTCATCAGCAAGCATTTCTGCTGCACGTTTTGACATGTTACCCAAAATCTTCTCTTTAAGCGCTTCGTCAGTGCCTTTAATGGCTTTCATCAGAACATCTTGAGGCACTTCACGTAAAATTGCTTGAATACCTCGATCCTCTACATCCATTAAGTTTTCGAAGACAAACATTAAGTCTTGAATTTGTTGCGACATTTCTTCGTCATGCTCACGGATAGAATCCATTAACTGCCCTTCAACATTGGTATCGAGGTAGTTCATAATATCTGCAGCCGCTTTTAAGCCACCCATCTTCGCAGCTTGTGCACCCGCTTGACCAGCGAATTGTTTTTCCATAATTTCGTTTAATTCTTGTAAAGCCGCTGGTTGAACTTCTTCTAAATTGGCAATACGCATGGTTAAATCTAAGCGCACTTTTTCAGGAAATTGCGCTAAAATCTCAGCAGATTGTTCCGGCTCTAAATAAGAAAGCACAATTGTTTGAATTTGTGGATGCTCATTACGAATAATATTCGCTACCTGCTTTGAGTCCATCCATTTTAATGAATCAAGCCCTTTGGCGCCTGAGCCCATAACAATTTGGTCTATCAAGCTGGCAGCTTTATCTTCACCTAATGCAGCAGTAAGTGCTTTTTTGATAAAATCTTCAGACTGAAAACCTATCGTACTAAAGCTTTGAATTTGTTCGATAAACAAGTTGTGCACTGCGCTGATTTTAGCTTGCGACAAATCATCGATTGCCGCCATGGCCATACCTACCTTTTGCACTTGCTTTGGCTCTAAGTGCTTTAGGATTTGCGCTGCATCTTCTTCAGATAAACTTAGCAATAATATCGCCGCTTTATCTACACCATCGAGCTTATCAACATCAAACGCCGGTGGTAGTTGTTTTTGTTCTTGATCAGTCATCTTCTGTTAACCACGCTTTCACTACTTGTGATGATAGTTCTGGTTCATTGGCTACAAGGGCACGAACCGCTTTCAATAAGTCTTCGTCGCCATGTAGGTCTGGTAACTGTAGTGTACCATCGCTTGAGAAGCCAACTGAAGCAGAATCAAAGTCATTATTTAGCATATCTAATGTGCTGTCACCAAGGTCAACACCTGAACTAAGAGAGTCTTCATCATATTCTTCAAGTGTATTATCTGGGTAAATTAATCGCTTAAGCATAGGCTTAACTACAGCTAAAATCAGTACAATAATAACCAGCGCACCCAATACTAAGCGCATCATTTTCATAAACCAGTCTTGTTCCCATAAAGGCAATTCGAAATCAAGCGCTGAGTCTTCACGAACAAATGGCACGGTCACTACTTCAAGTGCATCGCCACGTTGCATATCAAAGCCTACGCCACCTTGTAACAAGCGACGAATATTTGACAAAGCTTCTACCGAGCGTGGTGTCATGGTTGTTTCACCGTTTTCATCTACCGTGGGTAAGTAATCGACCGCTACAGACACACTAATTCTGCGGATCACACCCGTTTGCTGACGTTTATGAGAAATAGTGGTATCAAGTTCATAGTTACGGGTAGCTTCTTTGTGAGTACGACTTGGTGAGGTTGCAGTGCCTGCACCGCCAGCCATTGCATCTTCAGGTATCGTTGAGTTAACAGGAGGCTGATTAGTAAGTGCACCAGGAATACCTACCGCTAAACCACCGATATTATTTTCTTCGAAAGTGGTTTCACTTCTTACTGCCGGTAAATCTGGGTTGTAACGTTTTTGTGTTTCTTCTACTGCACTAAAGTCCATGCTTAAATCTACTTGGGCGGTGTAATTACCCAAACCAACGACGGGAATTAAAATGCTGTCAATTTTTTCTAGGTATTCTTGCTCACGTTTACGCTCTAGGTCGTATTCTTTACGAGAGCGTGCAGCCAAAGAGGTTTGCGAACCTGAATTTAGTAAGCGACCGTTTTGATCGGTCACCGTTACGCGAGAAGGCTCAAGGCCTTGCACCGCTGAAGCAATCATATCAACTACTGAGTCAACTTCTTCGCTATCTAATGAGCGACCACGCTTAAGCGTTAGTACTACTGTTGCTGAGGGTTTTTTCTCTCGACGAGCAAATACATTTTCTTTTGGAATAGCTAATAGTACTTTGGCGCGAGTAACGTTGTTTAGCTCTTCAATAGTACGGGCAAGCTGTTGCTCGCGACCATGTTTAAGGCGCTCACGTTCTAAACGTTGGCTTACTCCAAACCCCATGTCTTGCATAATAATATCGCTACCTGATGTTGGCCCTTGATCTAAACCTTCACGTGTCATCAGTAACTTAATATTTTGATACTCAGTTTCATCAACCGACACCACATTACCATCAAGTTCATAGTCAATTTTTTGCGCATCTAAAAAGTCGAGTGTTTCAATTAACTCTTGAGTTTGCATTTTACCTAATGGGCGCATATCTGGCTGACGAGCCCAGATAATCACGAAGATAGCAATAGCCAAACAAATGGCCAATGCAACAATCAGGGTAATTTGACGTAAAACATCAACACCACCTAGGGCGCTGAAATAGCCCGATTTTTGCTCTTGTTGATCTTCAGTTTCACTTTGCTCCATCATGCCATCAGCAAGTGCCAGATCTGTTGATTGATTAGATTGCGCCACAATAATTCTCCACTACCTAGTTAAACAGGCATGTTCATAATTTCTTTGTAAGATTCAACAAGCTTATTACGAACCTGTACCGTAGCTTCAAATGCCACAGAAGACTTTTGCGAGGCAATCATCGCCTCAGCAAGCGATACGCTTCTGTCGCCCATCTCAACTGCTTTTCTTTTTTGTCCTGTGTCTTGCTGAAGCTCATGCACTGTATTAAGTGCATTACTCAACATATCACCAAATTGTGCTGTAGACGTTGATTGCACTTGCGTTGGCAAGTTATTAACTTGGTTACTACGCGTGGCTTCTGAAGCCATAGATTGCATTTCTTGAAATAAAGCACTGTTTTGAATTTTCATAATTGTCTCTGATAATGCAGTAAACTCTTAAAGAGAATAAAGCACAAAACATGCCAAAAATAAAATTCAACTAGAACAATGGTTTACTATGTTTATTTGCGTAGTCAGAGTTTTGACAGCCCTAAAATCAGTTACTTAGTTTTAGAGCTGTTGAGGTTATGCAGGGAGGGAAATACCTAAATCGCGCATTTGCGCTAATTTGTAACGCAAAGTACGTGGACTTATACCTAAGGTTTCGGCTACTTCTTTACGTTTCCCTTGGCAACGCGCCAAGGTTTCTAGAATTATGCGATGCTCTTTATCTTTAAGCTCATCTTTATAACTCCCCGTGTCTAAGGCGAGCAAATCATTTTTTTGCTCATCTTCGGGCATTGTTTTTTCATCATAATAAGCGTTACTGAGACTATTGTTTATAGGCTCAGGCACTGACGTTGTTTCAACCACAAACTGAGTTGGGGTTAAATTTTCGATAAAAATTGCATGCTCATCAATAGTACTGCCACTGCGTAAAATTAAAGCACGTTGAATAACGTTATCCAGCTCTCGAACGTTACCCGGCCAGCTATGGCTAAGTAGCTTTTGTTCAGCGCTTGTATCTAGATACGCCATTGGCTCTTTGCTTTTACTTAAGTGACGTTCAATTAAATGCTTAGCCAGTACAATAATGTCGCCAGGACGCTCACACAGAGGTCGCCACAGTAAAGGAAACACATTGAGTCGATAATATAAATCTTCGCGGAACTGATTTTCAGCAACGGCCTCTTTTAATTCGCGGTTACTGGTTGCAAGCACACGTACATCTAGCGAAATAGTTTTCCGACCGCCTAAACGCTCAACTTCGCGTTCTTGTAATACCCGCAGTAGTTTAGCTTGTAAGCCTAAATCCATTTCGGTGATTTCATCAAGTAAGATAGTCCCACCCTGTGCTTGTTCAAACTTACCCGGGCAGGCCTGAATCGCACCAGTAAACGCGCCTTTTTCGTAGCCAAACAAAGTAGCTTCAAGCATGTTTTCAGGAATAGCAGCACAGTTAATTGCTACAAATGGTTCATTGCAGCGTTTTGACTTGTCATGAATATACCGTGCCAGCACTTCTTTACCTGAGCCACTTGGCCCAAGTACCATTACACTGGCATCTGAACGAGCAACTTTACCTGCAAGTTCAAGTAATTGAATACTACTAGGGTCGGCAACGATAGGACCGTCTGTTTCTTTTTCCTTTTCAGGTAAGTAACGGCTCACCATGTTCAATAGCACTTCTGGTGCAAATGGCTTAGCCATATAATCAATCGCGCCTAGGCGCATGGCTTCAACCGCATCATCAATAGTGGCATAGGCCGTCATCATTAAAACGGGTAAATCAGGGTGATTTAATTTAATACTGCGTAATAAATCTAAGCCACTCATTTCGCCCATTTGTACATCACTGACCACCAGTGAAAATACATCTTTTTTTAATAACAACATGGCTTGCTCTGCACTACTGGCTGCCGTGCAAGCGATGCCCGACATTTCTAGAGTATCAATTAATGCTTCACGAAGTCCGGCGTCGTCTTCTACAACTAAAATAGTGTTACTCATGTGACTCCCCTAATTTAGATGTGACACTAATAGGCAGCAACATACTAAAAATTGCTCCCCCGTGTGGGTTGTTGTTTGCCTCCACCCTTCCCTGATGCGCACTGGCTACCGAACTAACAACGGCAAGCCCTAAGCCTGTACCTTGGCTTTTAGTGGTATAAAAAGGTTCAAATATTTTCTCGCTCTGGACTAAGTCAATGCCTGGACCATTGTCACTCACGCTAATGCGTACAAAGTCAGAGTCTTGTTTGTCACGCTGGGCGCTAAGGTAAACCTGCGCGCCACTGCCAATAACTTGAATACTGTTGTGAATTAGGTTTTGAATAGCGCTTGCTAATGCGGTTTTATTACCCATGATTTCTATATCGGGTTCAGGTAAGCTCACATTTAATTCGCTATCATTGAGCGCTACCATGGCATCGGCACCAGCTTTTACTTCACTGAGTAACTGTTGCATCGACACTTGCTCAACTACCTGTTGATCACCACTTTTAGCAAATAGCAGCATGTCGTTTACTTGGGTTTCTAAATCTTTCAAGCGAGACATTAATTTTGTGTGAAAACTGCCGCGTGATGCTTCCGGTAAGCGCTTTGAGCCTAAGTTGGCAGCATACAACATCGCTGCTGATAACGGTGTGCGTACTTGATGGGCCAAAGATGCCACCATTTTACCTAACGCACTTAAACGCTGCATATGCGCGACTCGTTTTTGTAAGCGTCGGGTTTCAGTCAAATCGGTCATTAATATAAGTTGCCCAGGCTCTGGCGCAAGTGCGGTAATATCGAGTTTTATTAAGCGTCCATCTTTTAACGACACTTCATGACCATCATCTTGATGAGGACGAAATGAGCGCTGAATAACACTAAACCACTTCTCACCTTCTAGTGGTTCACCGAGCATATCGATAGCAATTTGATTCGCTTTAGCGATCATTCCTTTACCATCGAGTACAATCACGCCCGCAGGCATAGTATCAACTAAATGAGAAAGCCAACTTGCCTGTTGACGCAAATCACTCAACTCACCAACATACTCCTCTTGCAGTAAACATGGGTTATACTGGTTAGCAGAAATAAACTGGGGTTTTAGCACACTTGCAAGGGCCATAATCAACTCTCTAAAATAATGTAGATACAGTAGCTAATGCATAATGTGTACCAAAATTATTTTACAGTAAATTCAATAGATTAAACCGTAAAAACACGTGCCGTAAAAATGACGCGCAAAGGAAAATGTATGAATAAAGAGACTCAGTGCCGCTGCCCATGGTTAGATACAACAAAACCTGACTATGTGGAATATCATGATCATGAATGGGGCGTCCCAGTGTATGAGGATCAACTACTTTTTGAGTTTTTAACATTAGAATCGGCACAAGCAGGACTTAGCTGGTATACAATATTAAAAAAGCGTGAGAATTATAAAAATGCCTTCGCCAACTTTGATGTACACAAAGTAGCGGCCTTTACTGAACACGATATAGAAAAATTAATGCAAAATGCGGGCATAGTTCGCAACCGCTTAAAAATTGTCGCAACAATTAATAACGCGAAATGCTTTATTGCAATTCAAGAAGAATTTGGCAGTTTTAGTGATTATCAATGGCGGTTTGTTGGTAATAAACCTCAGGTAAACGATCTAGAAACACTGGCCGACTACCCTGCAGTTACTGAGGCATCGACGTTATTTGCGAAGGATTTAAAAAAGCGTGGCTTTAAATTTTTAGGCCCAACCACAGTGTATGCTTACATGCAGGCCTGTGGAATGGTTAACGATCATAGTAATGATTGCTTTAGGAAGGAAGAAGATATCGCGCAGTACTCATAGGTTAGTAATTAAAATAGATTTAGTTAGCCTGAACGATGCCAATTAAGTCTAGTTAAAAGCGTTACATTGTGCTGTTTTCATACTTTTTATTGATTCATTTCATAATTAATCTAACACTTATATTCTTAAATGTTCGAAAAAACTCCATTATCTTTAAAAAATTAAATGTGTTTATCTGTTAAAAACCAAGGGTCTTTCTCATATAACTCTGAGAATGCCTTGTTCATATCTTCGACAGAAATACAGCCAATTCCACCTCGACCTACCTTAGCCCTTTTATAAATACCTTTATCACTGGCATAACGGTTAAAGCGCTCGAAACTCGCCTGAGACCCCTCTATGTTTAAATCTCGAACCCATAAGGTTGATTTGCATGGAATATAGCATTTGCCATCAAACTTTTTACCATAAAATGTTTTGTCAAACCTATAAGATACATTATGTACTCTTTCAAAAAAATGTAATAACGTACTGCCTGCATCAAAGTTAATGTTAAGCACCTTAGCCTTTAATTGAACGAGTCGTGAAAAAGCGCTTCCCTCATCATAGGCATTTTCAGATACTTTATTTGTTAAGAAACTAGCATACTTTCCAATAGCAGAAACAGATACAGAAGGGTCATTGCTTCGCACTGACAATGGATTAGTCCTAATATATTCTGAGAACATACCACAGTCAGACGCTGTATCATTGACATTAAAATTCTCTCCTTTACCAAATGAATAAGTAAAGGTAGGTACCACTAAGGTACCTTGGCTTCCTAGTAAATTTAAAAAAGTACTAAGTATTAACTCTAAGGATTGCTGCTTGGAAGTAACTCCTTCCGGGTAACCTAGGTAACCAACATTACTATGACAAAAAACAGTATCACCTTTACAAATCCCTACAGATTGTAAAGCCAACTCAAAATCAGTCCTACTATAATGATAGTTTTGCAATTCATTGCACCTGTAAATCGTTTAAAATATCAACCAACCCATCAATTGAAGAGAACCTTCTATCTTCAAAATGTATCTCATTAAGCACTACATTGAAGCTTGATTCACAGAACTCTATTAACATCAGCACGTCAAATGAATCAATATAACCGGATTCAAAATAATTTAACGTTGTATCAATATTTTCCATCTGGCTTTTGGAAACAAACCACTGCACTAGCTTTTCTTTTACTAGCATTTCATTACTCTTACTCAATTGCAAAACACCTAACTGGAGCCCCATCGCCACCTTTAATTTTTAAGGGTGCGACGATAAGCGTAAATTCTTCGCTCTCAATCGAACGAATATTAATTAAATATTCAACGATAACAACACCTGCACCAAGCAGTATTTTATGGTTAGGTGCATCCTTTTCTGCCCCTCTTCCATTTAAAGGGTTGTCAGGCTGGGGGGTATCTAGGGCGATAAGCTTACACCCATTATCTACCAGCCATTGACAAGCATCCTCAGAAAAAAAGGCATGGTCTGTGTAGTATTCATTAGTGTTTAATTTTAAATCCCAGTCAAACCTGGCAACAAGGCGAACCGGACACTGGGAACCTAAAGCTAATGTCAACTCATCTTTAGTAATTTCATGTTTATCTGCAAGATTCGAAAAGTCAATAACCCGTGCAGGCCCATTTAATTGAGCTAATGGTATATTTTCAATTGTTTCACCATCAGCAATAAAGTGCCTTGGGGCATCTATGTGAGTTCCAGTGTGTGTACCTAATACAATTTTTCGCGTTTCTCTATTTTCAATTCCGTGTCGTCCTAACTGAGTTGATTCAAAAAAGGGGTGCCAATGAGCTGCAAATGTTTGCATCCCCTCTTCAAGCAACATTGTTAAATCTGTTATTTTCATTTTAATACCTCGATGAGTTCTATTATTACCCCTGAGGGAGTTTTAAATAGGAGTATATCCATCTTCTGTTCATTAACTTCAAGAGTAAATATCTCAGAAATCCAAATTACTTTATTTTTTAGTTTACTCTTAAACAGAGCTAAATCTTTTACTATAAATGCAATTGATGTAAAGCCTTGTAGATCCAGTTTTTGTTCTACAAGATCTTGTTCCGTTGAAACAAAAGAGATATCGAGGTTCCATGTTTTTACAGGTCTAGATAACCTTAGGCAATTTCCACTTTCTTTGAAACCTAGCCCACACCAAAAATCAATTTCCTTTGCAAAACAACCTGATGGTATCAAAATAGTCATCATTGAGTCACTGTAAAATAAACGATTTTGTACATTCATGTTTTTACTATGGTGATTAATAATCTCAATGTCATATGAATCACTTCGTTTAAGTAATTTAATATCATGTTTCGCAGAATAGGAAGCAAGTAAATCCTTTTTTGAATAGTTATTCTCTAACTCTTTTTCATCAAATACCGATTCATATCCTAACTCTTTAAATTTAGAGATATCTCGCTCAACAAAAGCTGAATTCCAAGTAAGATGGGAGAATCCAATAATCATATTAAGTACTTTTCGATTAGCTTTGCTTTCATTACTTTTCCCGTGACTGAAGTAGGAAAGCTTTTCAAAACAATTATTTTTTCAGGAAGAAACTCTGAAGGTAACAAGGTACCCAACCACGCCTTTATAGATTTAATATTTAAATCATGCTCTGATAAAAGAAATAATATTGGCACTTCACCCCAAAAATCATGGGGCTTTGCAACTACTGCAGCATCCATAATACCAGCATACTTCAAACTAACATCCTCTATATACCTCGAACTTATATTAATTCCACCTTTAATAATAATATCTTTTTTACGTCCAGTTATGCTTAAAACCCCTGATGATGACTTTCCAATATCACCTGTAGCAGGGCACTCTGAGTCAGCGTTTAAGTAGCCAAGCATCTCCCAAGGAGAATCAATTAGTATTTCGTTCGAATCAGAAAAAGTTACATTTACAAGATCCAGACACCGACCAACTCCGTCCAAATGCCCTTCACCGACTTTCGCACAAGATATAAACAACTGCTCACTTGTGCCATAACTTTCTAAAACTTCATGTGCAAATTTATGCTCAAACTCTTTTTTTGTATTTTGCATAAGAGGCGCAGTACCGATAAATATCTTTGCTGCGCAATCACTTACCCAGCCTATAGTATCTCTATCGGTTGTCATTTTAGATGAAAGGGCTAACATTGAAGGGCTTAGCCAAATAGCATTTGCTCTATATTTAGCAAAATTCTTAAAGATAGTTGCGGCATTACTAGCCGAGAAGGTTGTACTTAAAATGACACATCCACCAGCTATTAATGGACATAAAAAAGTGTTAAGAATACCAGCCATGTAAAAACAAGGCATTACATGCAACATCTTAACTTCACAACCGATTTCATTATGTTTGTTAAACGCTTCAGCGCAAACAAGTAAGCTTTTTAAGTCGTGGCATACCGCTTTTGGTGTACCTGTAGTCCCTGAAGTAAAGGTAATAACCTGAGCATTATTCGAACTATCCTTATAGATAAAGCTATTCGTTTTTTTTTCGGGTATGTATTCTTCAAATTCGCCAACATTGTTAATTACTTTGTCAGGGTTAAAGATGTCCAGCAATGTGCATTTATAACATTCATTGTAGTTAGCTGATAATGGTAAGACCTTTGCACCTAATGTGAACAATGAAACAAGAATTACAAAAAACTCCAATTTATCTTCGAGCTCTAGAGCTACTTTATCACCTTGACTTACACCAGCTTTAGTTAACTGATTCATATAAAACATTACCTGACTCTCAAAATTTAAATAAGTAATCTTTTGAGTACCTTGTATTATTGCAAAAGAGTGTTGTTCTGCTGACTTAAATAGTTCTTTTATCATAGAATTACTTGCTCATTCACATGGTAATTTTTATAACTCGGCTTCCAATACCCTTTTGCCTTTTGTATTTTTAACAGCTCAATTGCATGCCTTTCAACCATTTCTTCAGGTGCATTGCAAGTATCTTCTTTACAAACAGAAATAATTAAATGCCTTGGATCAACTTTATATTTTTGTGACATTTCAAAAATTATAGGCATATAACTAGAATGGAATAATGACATCCCTGATATAGTGTCAATAGATGAAAGACCATTTTTATTAATCAAAGGTTTTATGAGTTCTTCACCTAAATCCATTACTTGTATTGGATCTATTTTTCCCTCCAATCCCATACGAGCCAAGCACCCTATAATTTGTTCTGTACTTGTATTACCGGCACTACGTCCAAATCCTTGCAGCGACGAATCAATAATTTCAGCACCAGCATTGATAGCGGCAAGAGCGTTTCCCACACCTAACCCCAAATTATTATGCCCATGAAATCCAACTGTTAGACTAGGGCATTCAGCAAGTATTGCTTGAACATACTCCGTTACTTCTTGTGGTAGCATTCCGCCTGCTGAGTCCACTACATAAACAGCATCAGCCCCAATTTCGAAAGCAGCCTTTGCAGCCTTAGCCAGCTTGCTAGGCGAAACAGTATACGACTTCATGAAATTGACGTATGTGAGCATACTTTTATTTTTCGCAGAGCTTATAAATTTTTCACACTTTTTAAAATCAGATATTGTAGAACCTAAGCGAACAAAATCCATTCCATGGTACTCAGCTAACGTAAGGTGTTCTAAATTTGCAATCCCCGGAATTGCAAACATCCCCCAATTACCTTTTTTTACACTCTCAGACGCTGCTTTCATATAGACTTCATCAGTCTCAAGAGCAACTCCTATACCTCTTTCTGAAGCACCTAGACCGACACCATGACCAACTTCTATTAACTCAAATCCACAGTAATCTAGTGCACTACAAATACCAACTGTATCATTTTTAGAAAACTGAAAGTCAATTTCATAACTTCCATCTCTTAAAGTGCATTCTAGTATTTTTGGATACTTCATCACTAATACCTTTTAATAATTGGAGCACTACTTAAAAGTGCGCTTATTTTGCCTCTACTCGAAGACCAGTCGATGAACATTGCCATACTTAAAGTTTTTACTAGCTTTCAAGTATAAAGCAAAATACAAGCCACTATTAATAACCTTGGCAGCTAGATATTCCTATAAATATTGTAAACCGTATTTATGAAATGTTATCTTAAGTGTTAAACATTATACCTAACCCTATATAAAGGTAATAATACTACAATGAAGTATGATAGAGATAAATCATGGAATAGCATATATGCTGAAAACACAGAAATAGCCTACCCACCAGAAGCAGTTATTAGAATTTTTTTAGGGCAATTTCCAAAGTTAGAGTTTCTAGATAAAAATTTTCAAGGTAAGAAAATTTTAGATGTAGGTTTTGGTGATGGCCGTAATTTCCCTCTTTTTAATAGACTTGGTTTATTGAGTAGTGGGGTAGAAATCACAAAAGATATCGTAAATAATGCCTCTGAAAGAAAGGAGTTTAAAGGCCAAGAATTAGACTTACGAATAGGTAGCTGCGAAGAAATCCCATTCGAAGCGAATATGTTTGATTATTTAATATCTTGGAATAGTAGTTATTATATGAGTTCTGAAAGTTTTGATTATCAAAAACATATTGATGAATTCGTAAGAGTAACAAAGCCAAAAGGCTATCTAATCGTATCTGTTCCAACTGCTTCAGCTTTTATTTACGAATCGTGTGAAGAGCTCGAAAAAGGGTATGTGAGAATTAAAAATGATTACTTCGGAGTTCGCAATGGTCAAGTCATGCGTCGCTTTGAAGATAAAGATGATTTTTTGAGCTGCTTTTCAAATATTTCACAATATTGTGAATGCGCAGAAATAAAAATGGATTGGTTCGGATTAGCTTACAATTGGTATGTTGCTGTAATTAAATTAAACTAACAAAAGAGCGCATTTATGCGCTCCTTCTACCCTATTTAGTCTTGAACTTTGATTAAACCAGCTTTTTCGAGAGATTCAACTAAAGGTAAAAGCTCAAAAATATTAGCTCGAATCTTATCAGCAAGCTCTAATAAATCACTACCTCCATCTGCATAAGCTAGTAAATTAGTGAGCATTTTTACTTGAGTATAATCTTGCTGCATATTGCTCGTATTAGGATACAATCCTCTTTTACCAAGTTGCGGCTCACATAAATTAGTTGCTTTATATACTTTATTTTTTTCTAATAATTGAATAGCGCCAACAATTACATCTGCAGCACCTCTTAATCCAGCAGGTGTAATTAATGTAAGATCATCTAATGATGTATGATATTCGGGATATTCCCCGTATTTGCTCCGCATAATTGAACATACAGGTAAATCAACACCAGGAGCGCAAAATTGACGCTCATCACTACCGCGCTCAAGAAAAGAATACTGTTTAAAACTACCAACTAAATTCTTTAAAGCACTTAGTGCTGCTCTGTCGGCTAAAGTACGAGAGTTGCGTGAACTTAGGTAAGAGTACTCTCTTTCATCACCGACACATGTGACAATGAATCCAGCTTTCAGATGCTTTTTCAAACGTTTTAAATGTTTTGAAATATAAACTATTGATCCTATGGTTTCTGGTAAAAATAAAACTCTGTAAGTATATCTACGGTCAGTCATTAATTTAAGTTGCTCAATTAATGCCATACAAACAACTGGTCCAGATAATTCATTATTAGCTAAAGAAGGATGGCATATGTATGTAGAAAGCAAAATTTCATTTTCTGTTTCTCCAGGTAAAACAAACTCTCCATACGTTAAATGCCCATTGAATAAATTTGTATCTATAACAACTTGGTAACTACCTTCAGTCAAAGATAAACGTTGAGAGTGGCTAAGACAAAATCCCCAATTACGCTCATAGTATGATGTAACATATGGTATTGCGTCAGGCATATCCTCTATACTGTAAAGGTGGGCTTGTAATTCTTTTAAAGAAAGTGTCTTATTAACAGGCTCTGAGTAACCCATTAGATGTAGGTTATTAACTTTAAAATCGCATATTTTATTACCATTAGGATCAATTATGTATGCGTTATTTACTTTCCACTCTTGCGGTACCTTCCAGTCAAAAGCGATAGTATTTGAAGGAACCTCATGTGCAACCAGTTCCGGTACAAACTGTTTGATATATCTCAATGTTTCTCTTACACCATCACCTGTAAGGCTTCGATTGATTGGAAATAGCTCCTTTGCCCACCCATACATTCTATTTCCATCGATTGCTTCGTTCATTTTTAACCTTATTTTACTTTACTTTGTATAGAAAGCGTTACCTGCATAAAACACATGCTAGATTATTCATTAACTTAGGAGTGTACAATAAGAAAAAGAGCACCGCACACCATTAAATTGTCACTATTTAATGGGAGGCAAATCAAGTTTTAAAGCCAAAATTAAAAATAACATAGAACTTTATTAACTACAGTTCAATTTATTAGCGGTTTTAATCAATCCCTAGAAAGATTATACTTTTTCATTTTTTCGACCAGTGTGGTTCGCCTTACGCCTAGTACTTCAGCAGCACGGGCAACAACGTAATCAAAGCGCTCTAATGCCTGGGTGATTAAGTTAATTTCAAGCTCAGCTAAGTACTCCTTAAGCTCAATACCTTCATCGGGCAATAAACCGGGTGCCGCTTGAGCAAAATCATCTTCGAGGTCTATTTCGTCTTCGCTGAATCCGCCACTAAAAATATCATTAAACGCATCACGCTCCATCAGTTCTTCTGGGTACTGTGGCTCATAGGCTTCAACTTCAATGTAGCGGTATTTATTAGGTAAATCAGGAACATCAACCACCTTGTCTGGGAACATAATAACCATACGCTCAACTAAGTTAGCGAGCTCACGAATATTACCTGGCCAAGAATGCTCTTTTAAACTATCAATAGCACGCTCTGTAAACTTAGCCGTAGTGCCGCTTTGTTCATTTACACGGCGCATTAGCTCTTTAAGTAGCAAAGGGATGTCTTCTGCACGTTGAGCAAGTGATGGACTCTCAATAGGAAAAACATTTAAGCGATAGTATAAGTCTTCTCGGAATGAGCCTTTTTCAATCATGCTTTCAAGATCACGGTGGGTTGCAGCAATAACACGTACATCGGCTTGAATCGCTTTGGTACCGCCAACGCGCTCATAGCTACGCTCTTGTAGTACTCGCAGTAACTTGACCTGCATTTGCAGCGGCATATCCCCTATTTCATCTAAAAATAGCGTGCCACCTTGCGCCAATTCAAACCGGCCTTTACGTGCTGAAATAGCCCCGGTAAATGCACCTTTTTCATGGCCAAATAGTTCACTTTCTAGTAGCTCCGCAGGAATTGCCCCACAGTTTACTGGTACAAATGGGCCTTTGTTACGCTTAGAAAGCAGATGCACATTACGAGCAACTACTTCTTTACCCGTGCCCGACTCACCTAAAATAAGCACGTTGGCATCGGTTTTAGCAACTTGAGTAATTAAAAAGCGTAAATCTTTTACAGCTTTGGTTTCACCTACAAGGCCATCAAAGGTGCTTTTTTCTTTATTATGTTGATGCTCATGAGGCAGCATACGCTGATATTGCTGACAATCATGGAGTAACTGAGTGGTAACTTCATGAGTAAATGGCTCACAAATTAGTCCAACAACATTGGCGAGACTCAGTAGCGGTTTGAGCGTTTCACCAATCAGTAAAAAAGGAAATGTTGGATAGCGTTTAATTAAACTTTCATGATCTAAAGATTGCAGCGCCCCTAACACCACAATACATTCTTTGTTTTGATAGTGACTACATGCCTGCTCAAAGTCAGCTTCTGTTTGCAACTGTACCGCCTCACCAATAAAAGTAAGCGATGCATATAATCCAATAGAGCGATTATTATTATTATCTAAAATTAAGATCATTTTTTAGCGAGCCATTTATTTCACTAATTTGTTTTATTAATCAAATTGTAAGCCAGTTGGATTTGGATGCAAGTAATAGCGGCGATTTTTTGACATTAACGCCAAAAAACAGACACACCGCCTGAAAAGTCAATACTTTATAACTAATAACTCTTTAACTATTTATAACGGACTACCCACTTAGGATGAATTACCTAACACATTTTTGCCACCAGTAATGATACGATTTCACACAGAAGAAACTCATAAAAACTGCTATTATTACTTAAAGGTGTGACTGTTTTGGCCGATAAGTAATAGTCAAACTTATGTTGGAACTAAACTTGCTTAAGGTTCTACACATGTAATTAAAATTTAAGGAATTACCTATGGCGCACGCATCAATCAATAAATACCGTCAAATTACAGTTAGCAGCGTTAAAGAAATGACGCCTTATGATCAAGTCAAACTCGTGTTTGTTAATATTGTTGGTAAGTTATCAGCTGCTAAAGGGTTTATTGAACGTAAAGAGTTAGAAAAAAAAGGCAACGCAATCTCTGATTGTATTGTGCTACTTGGTGCTTTGCAGCAAGTATTAAATTTTGAACATAATAATGAAGTATCAACTAACTTAGACTCTTTATATGATTATTGTCAGCGATGCTTACTAACCGCAAACCTCGAGAACGATATAGAAAAAATTGATGAAGTAATTACCTTGATTAAGGAAATAAAATCAGGTTGGGAAGCAATTCCATTTGAACAAAGAGAACCACAACTATAATGTCTTTAAAGCGGGTTACAAGCTCACAAGTTAAAGATAGTGAGACTAGAGCATATTGCAATGATCTAGTAAGTTTGATTGCTGACTCAGAAGATTGGGATATTGAGCAAGCGCTGAATATTCATAATAAACTTGATATTCACATAAGTAGCTCACTTTCTAGAGAAAAAACTCATTATTCAGCTACTGAACTTGAGTTTTTAATTAACCTAATAGAACAGCTATCTGTTAAAATAGATAATCAAAAGCAACTATTAGCGGTTAAAATAGTTGGTAATCAAAAAAATAAAAAAGCTGTAAATAAGTATAAATCTAACTTTTAAAATAGATTTGGCAATATTAGGCTGGTTAGCTGTGGAGAAAATCACATGTTTGATGGAAAAGTAGTTTTAATAACAGGTGGAACAGGATCGTTCGGTAAAAAGTATGTAAAAACATTATTAGAACGGTACAGCCCCAAAAAAATTATTATCTTTTCTCGTGACGAGCTAAAGCAGTTTGAAATGCAGCAAGATTTTGATCAGCCTTGTATGCGCTACTTTATTGGCGATGTTCGAGATAAAGAACGACTAAATCGCGCAATGCGTGGCGTTGATTACGTTATCCATGCTGCAGCCCTTAAGCAGGTACCTGCCGCTGAATACAACCCAATGGAATGTATAAAAACCAACATAAATGGCGCAGAAAACGTTATTAATGCAGCACTTGATAATAACGTTGAAAAAGTCATAGCTCTCTCTACGGATAAAGCAGCCAACCCGATTAATCTATACGGTGCCACTAAATTGGCTTCAGATAAATTATTTGTAGCGGCAAACAACATTGCTGGCGGCCATAAAACCACTTTTTCAGTGGTGCGCTACGGTAATGTAGTATGTTCGCGAGGCTCCGTTGTGCCTATTTTCCAAAAGTTTATTAATGAAGGTCGTGATCATATTCCTATCACTCATGATGAAATGACCCGTTTTTGGATAAGCCTTCAACAAGGCGTTGATTTTGTTTTAACAAATTTCGCGCGCATGTTGGGTGGTGAAATTTTCGTACCTAAGATTCCATCAATTCGCATTACGGACCTAGCAAAAGCAATGGCTCCTGAATTACCTATTAAAATTATTGGTATTCGCCCAGGCGAGAAACTTCATGAGGTTATGTGCCCTGCCGATCTGTGTTTTGAAACCTATGAATATAACGATCACTTTGTTATTGCACCAGGCATTAAATTTAGCAGTCGTAGTAATGACTTTACAGTAAATGCGCTTGATGAAAAGGGAAAAAAAGTTCAGCAAGGCTTTGAATATAACTCTTTAAACAACCCTCATTACATGACGATTGAAGAAATTGAAGCCTTCAACATTGAAGCATTAGTTTAAAAGTTATTACTCCATGATCCCTTACGGCAAACAAGCTATTTCTCAACAAGACATCGACGCAGTAGTTGATGTCTTAAAATCCGACTGGTTAACGCAAGGCCCTAAAGTCCCCGCTTTTGAGCAAGCCATTGCGAAATATTGTGGCAGCACCTATGCATGTGCAACAAACAGTGCCACATCGGCATTGCACATTGCATGTTTAGCGTTAAATGTAGGGAAAGACGATATTGTATGGACCTCCCCTATTTCGTTCGTTGCTTCTGCAAATTGTGCACTTTACTGTGGTGCTCAAATAGATTTTGTGGATATTGATGTAGCAACAGGGAATATGTGCACTGATGAGTTAGAAAAAAAACTTATTATTGCTAAAGAAAATAATCGTTTACCAAAGGTAGTCATCCCAGTTCACCTGGCAGGTCAGTCATGTGATATGCAGGCTATATATCAACTTGCAGTTGAATATGGCTTTAAGGTTATTGAAGATGCTTCACATGCTATTGGTGCAAAATATTTAGGCAGCCCAGTGGGCAGTTGTGAGTTTTCAGATATTTGCGTATTTAGCTTTCATCCAGTCAAGATAATCACCTCAGCTGAAGGAGGCATGGCGGTAACAAACAATAAACAACTTGCTAAAAGAATGGAGCGTTTACGTAGCCATGGAATTACAGCCAACCCGAGTGAAATGACCGAACCAAGTCATGGCCCTTGGTACTATCAGCAAATTGAACTCGGCTTTAATTATAGAATGACTGAGTTGCAAGCGGCATTAGGCCTTAGCCAGCTTTCAAAGCTCGATGAATTTGTTACAAAGCGCAACCAGCTGGCTAAAGTCTATTCTAGCAAATTAAAAGACTTGCCTATTAATCATTTAACTCAATCACAACAAAGCTACTCTAGTTACCATTTATATATTTTAACCTTGTCTGGTGACGCAGTTGTAAAACATGAGTCTCTTATCTGTAGTTTAAGAGAGCGAGGCATAACGAGTCATTTGCATTATATTCCAATTCATATACAACCTTATTATAAAGAGCTTGGCTTTAAGGCAAATGACTTTCCAAATGCAATAAAATATTACAGTTGCGCTCTCACTATACCTTTGCATCCTGAATTAACTAATTCAGAACAAAATTTCATAATAGAAACACTAGCCGAACAACTATGAAAATCGCTTTAGGAACCGCCCAATTTGGTTTAGATTATGGCATTAGTAATACTGTCGGACAGGTTAAAACTGATGAGGTTAAACGAATACTCAGCCTCGCACTAGACGCTGGTATAACAGTTGTTGATACGGCATCGGCTTATGGTAGTAGCGAGAGTAATATTGGTCAATCGGGTTTAAGCCAAGCTTTATCTATTGTTACTAAAGTATCAGGTGAAAATATTCACGCGCAGGTAGAAAAAAGCTTAAAAAATCTGAACTGTGAGTCAATTGATGCAGTGTTATTTCATAATTGTGAGTTGCTTTTAAGCAGTTCAGGGGAAGACTATTTTTCGCAGCTAGAGCAGTTAAAAGCCAAAGGCATAGTTAAGCGAATAGGTGTTTCTGTTTATAACCCTAAAGAGCTTGAATTACTTAGTGAAAGGTTTAATTTAGATCTGGTTCAAGCTCCTGTAAATTGGTTAGATCAACGTTTTATACAACCTGAAATCATCGATAAGCTAATAGAAAAAAATATAAAGCTTCACGCTCGCTCGATATTTTTACAAGGGCTTTTATTAGAGCCAATGATTCAAAATAACGCTTATTTTTCACAGTTTAATAATGAGTTTTCTCAGTATAATTGTGTTATTAATGAATTAGGCTGCAATCGGCTAACTTTCGCATTAGCAATTATTGCGCAAAAAGCCCCTCATATCGAAAATGCAATTATAGGGTGTTGCTCACAAGAACAGTTAACACAATTAATAGACAGCTACTGCGTCGCAAAAAAGCTTACACTCCCCTCGGATGACGTTTTAGCCTCTTTAGCTTCAAGTAATTTAGCATTAATCAATCCATCGCAATGGCTTGGTTAATTAAGCGCTAGGATTAAAAATATGATAAATGCTTTCATGCAAGCTAGGACAGGATCAACACGCTTACCTAATAAAGTTTTAAAGAATCTCCAAGGTTTACCTATGTTTATTCAACAAGCTAAGCGTGTACAACGAGCCAAGTTGGTAGACAACCTAGTTATTGTCACAAGTACTGATGAAAGTGACGACATTATTGAACAGTTATGCAATGAGAATAATTTATTATGCTTTAGAGGAAGTTTAAGCAATGTTCTCAGCCGGTACTTTCATGCTGAACTCAATTACCCTTGTGATGCTATCGTTAGAATAACAGCTGACTGCCCAGTGATTGACCCTGAGCTCATGGACTATGTCATTAATAGTCATTTAAAAAACAACAATGATTATACTTCAAACTGCTTAGTAGCCACATACCCTGATGGTCTCGATATTGAAGTTATTAGTAAGAAGGCCTTACACAACGCTTATAAATATGCAGAAAAGCCTTCTGAGTTAGAACACGTAACACCTTATATAACAAGTCACCCTGATAAGTATAAGTTACAGAATATCCAAAGTGAGCAAGACCTGTCTGCCTATAGATGGACTGTTGACGAACCCAAAGACTTTGAGTTGATTTCATCAATATATGAAAATTTATATGTAAAAAAGCCTAATTTTAATTATCAAGATATACTGGAATTGTTATCACATAAACCAGAGCTGAACTTATTAAACCCCCAAATTGCTCGAAATGAGGGAATGGTTAAATCATTAAAACAAGATAAAGAAGAAGGCTATGAATAATTACACTAATTCAGCGGAGTGGCTACATAGAGCTGAAAAAACCATTCCTCTAGGTTCCCAAACTTTTAGTAAGAGTAGAATTGCGTTCCCACAGAATGCAGCACCTTTATTTATTGAACGAGGTTTAGGTTCTAAAGTGTGGGATGCAGATAATAATGAGTATATTGACTTTGTGAATGGCTTACTTTCTGTTTCTTTAGGCTACTGTGATGCTGATGTGAATCAAGCTGTTATAGACCAGCTTAGCTCAGGGATCACTTTCTCCCTTCCTCATAGATTAGAAATGGAAGTCGCCGAAGAACTCACAAAGCTAATACCTTGCGCTGAAATGGTGCGTTTTGGTAAAAATGGCAGTGATGCAACATCTGCTGCTATTCGACTAGCAAGAGCTTATACAAAAAGAGAGCATGTTGCTGTCTGTGGTTATCATGGTTGGCAAGATTGGTATATTGGCTCAACAACCAGAAATTTAGGTGTCCCTGAATGTGTTAGAGCGCTTACCCATGCGTTTACATACAATGATCTTAGCTCATTAGAAAGGCTCTTTACTGAATACCCTGAACAGCTTGCAGCTGTAATTATGGAGCCAATGAATGTCTCCTTTCCAGAAACGGGATTTCTTCAAGGAGTACAAGCACTTTGTAAAAAACATGGCTCTGTACTAATTTTTGACGAAACAATTACCGGTTTTCGGTTCGATCTACATGGTGCTCAAGGCTTATTTAATATTACACCCGACCTAGCAACCTTTGGCAAAGGCATGGCAAACGGATTCCCTATCTCAGCTGTCGTAGGTAAACAAAAAATAATGTCATTGATGGAAGATATTTTCTTCTCCGGTACCTTTGCGGGCGAAACCATGTCTTTAATTGCTACAAAAACAACATTAAAAAAAATGCAGCAAGAAAGAGTACTGACACATATTCACACTTTAGGTGAAAAATTAATTTGTGAGCTTAATAAATTAATAGAAAAACACAAAGTAAAAGATTGGCTGAGCACTGCAGGTCATCCGTCATGGTCTTTTATTATTATTAAAGACACTCAAAAATACTCCTCATTAGAGCTAAAATCTTTATTTATTCAAGAGATGTGCTCTAGAGGTATTTTAATTGGTGGTAGTCATAACCTTAGCTATGCCCATACACATGATGATATAGAAAAATTACTTAATGCATACGATGAAGTTATTTTTATTTTAAAAAATACAATAGAAACACAAAATTTATATGATGTTTTTAAAGGACATCTTTTAGAGCCAGTTTTTAAAGTTAGATAAATGACAACTAATGTAAGACAACTCTTCTCTTAGTTAAATTTATCGAGGATAGTAAGTATGAAAGTAGCAGTAATTGTCGCCCATCCTGATGATGAGACACTCGGCTGTGGTGCCACAATCGCGAACCATATTGAAAAGTGTGATGAAGTATATATTTTAACACTTTCTAATGGGGTTAGTTCGCGCCTAGAATATACTGAAGCAGAGATTCAAACCCGGCAAGCAGCCTTTTTAAATGCCGCCCAACATTTAGGCGTTTCACCTAATAATCTAACATCATTAGATTTTCCTGATAATGAATTCGATACCATACCACTTTTAAAAATAGCGCAAGCCATCGAACTATTTTTATCTAAAAATATAATTGCACGCGTGTATACCCATTATCATAGCGATTTAAATGTTGATCATCGAAAAACTTATGAAGCTGTTTTAACAGCTTGCAGGCCGCAACCCATGCAATCAGTAAAGCAAATATTTTGCTTCGAAACACTATCAAGCACTGAATGGGCAAGTCATCGTTACGAGGCATTCAAACCGAACTATTTTGTCAATATCGAGCATGTATTTAGTAAAAAAATAAAAGCTCTTACAGCTTATAAAGATGAAATGAGAGAAGCACCACACACTCGAAGTCTTGAGAATATTCAAGCACTCGCTAAATTTAGAGGCATGTGTATAGGCACTCCACTTGCTGAAGCATTTTATATTGAACGCTTTATAGATTAGGCCTATTACGCTCGTTATAAAGTTGCGGTTTTAATACCTAATTTAGGATAGAAAATAAAATGATAACATTAAGGGAAGCCGAGCAAAGTGATTGTACTACTTTATACCAGTGGGCTAATGATCCTGTTATTCGCAGCTGCGCATTAAAAGACGCCCCAATTACCTTACAAAATCACTTAAATTGGTTTAATAAGCAACTAGCGTCTCTTAATAGTAAAATTTATATTGCATCTATTGACGACAAACCAATCGGACAAGTCAGATTTAATCAAACAGATCTTAATACATATGAAATAGACACGCATTTATCTCCTTGCAGTAGAGGCTATGGTTACGGTCGAAAAATGTTAAAACAAGCGCTAAAACTAATAGAAAAAAATAAAAATAGTACATTTATTGCGATTATTTTAATTGAAAATATAGCATCTATTAAATTATTCGAAGCCTGTAACTTTAAACGTGAAAAAGAAACAACAATAGAAAATAAAAAATGTTTCATTTACATCCGTAAAGAGGCTCTAGATGGTGAGCATTAATATAAATAAAAGTAATACCGAAACTCCGACTCGATTACTCAACATCGCTTTTAGAGTTGATGCTTCTTTAAATATTGGTTCAGGCCATGTGATGCGCTGCCTCACACTAGCGACAGCAATTAGAAAGGCTGCCAATGTTAATATCACTTTTTTCTGTCGCGATGCCGCCGGTAATAGTAATGAAAATATAATCCAATCTGGGTTTGAGCTTGTTAGAATGGCTCCTCCAAAAAATACCATCGACTTAAAAAACTACAGCTCATGGCTGGGTACTAGCATAGATGATGACTGTGAAGAGTTTCTAAAATTAACAGCGGGGAAAAATTACGATTTAATCGTAATAGATCATTATGCTATTGATAACCATTGGCATAATAAAGTAAAAAGCATAACCAAAAAAATTATGGTTATTGACGATCTAGCGAACCGAATACACAATTGTGACTTGTTATTAGATCAAACCTACCAATGCCCAACAGTTAAATACTCGCATCTGATAAATAACCATACAAAACTCCTACTTGGCTCAAGCTTTGCTTTATTAAGGCCTGAGTTTTTAGATTTTCAAAAAGCATCAATTGTAAAAAAAGAGCGCACCTTACTCATAATGTTTGGAGGAACAGATCCTGACAATTTGACTCTTCAAGTATTAGCGCGAGTAATCAAATTAAAATACTTTGAAAGAATTAATGTAATCCTAAATAAAACAGCAAAAAACGTGAAATCAGTGTTTAACTTTGCACAATGTCATAAAAAAGTCTTTTTACATATATCGCCGAGTAATATTGCGGAAATTATGTCAACGGCAACAATAGCGATTGGTGCAGCTGGAACAACATCATGGGAAAGATGCGCTTTAGGCCTTCCTGCTGTTGTTATTGTACAAGCAGACAATCAGCGAGAGATCGCTAACGCGCTTCAATTAGCTGAAGTGATCCGCTTTATTTCAATTGCAGAGATTGAAGACAAGTTAATTAAAGAAATTGAATTTTGGCAAAATAGGTTAAAATTAAGTAATGATGTTCATAAAAATTGTATTAATATTTGTGATGGCAAAGGCACTGTAAGAGTCACCAACGAAGTGCTAAAAGTCATAGAGTAGCAATTTACCTGAAGCTGAATAACTATTAATTTGACTATGAGATAGCGTCTCTAAAACCGATAAGCGATTGAATATGAACAATTACATTGTAGCTACAATTAAAGACTGGAATATTGCCCAATATAAAAAACGCACGCCAGCTTATAATGGAAATTGGCATTTAATTACTGACAAAAAAGAGCTCACTTATAATCACTTAAAACATCTAAACCCTAAATATATATTTTTTCCTCATTGGAGCTGGATTGTTCCCGAAGAAATAATTAACAACTTTAATTGCGTTTGCTTTCATATGACTGATTTGCCTTATGGACGGGGCGGAAGCCCAATGCAGAATTTAATTTCTCTTGGCCATACCACCACAAAGTTAAGTGCCCTAAAAATGGAAGAAAGTATAGATACAGGCCCTATTTATCTAAAAAGGGCTCTATCTTTGGAGGGCACAGCGCAACAAATATTTTTACGCTGTTCAGCTTTAACTTTTGATATGATTGAGTTTATTGTTAACGATAATCCTGAAGTAACACCTCAAGAAGGCCCTGTAACAGCATTTTCAAGACGCAATCCAAGCCAAAGTGTTATTGATACGAACTTAGAGCTGGATGATATCTTTGATCATATTCGCATGTTAGATGCCGATAGTTATCCAAAAGCATACATAAAACATGGAAAGTATAAGCTTGAGTTTACAAATGCCAAAAAAAGCAACGACGCTTTAACTGCCAATATAAAATTAACTTTACTTGAGTAATCATGAAAAATAAATTTGTAGAAATAGATGGTCGAAGAATAGGTTTAGACTATGAACCTTACATTGTTGCTGAGCTTTCAGCTAACCATAACGGCGATCTTAAAGAAGCCCTAAAAACAATTGAAGAAGCCGCTAAATGTGGAGCCGATGCAATAAAAATTCAATCATATACGCCCGATACAATGACTATCGACTGTAATAAGGACGAGTTTCAGATTAAAGGCGGATTATGGGATGGTTATAATTTATATAAATTATATGAGTGGGCCCATACTCCTTTTGAGTGGCACAATGCACTGTTTGAAAAGGCCAAAGAAGTCGGTATCACTTTATTTTCAACACCGTTTGATGAAACAGCCGTTGAGCTGCTAGAAGCATTAAACACCCCAGCTTATAAAGTGGCCTCTTTCGAATTAACCGATCTACCTCTCATCAAGCGAGTTGCTGAAACAGGTAAACCTATCATTATGTCTACTGGTATGGCTAATATCTCAGAGATAGAGGAAGCGATTAGCACAGCAAGAGATAATGGTTGTGATGAACTAATTGTATTGCATTGCATAAGTGCTTACCCTGCGCCATTCGAGCAAGCTAATTTAGCTACAATCTCGGATATTGCAACACGCTTTAACGTTATTACAGGCTTATCTGATCATACCTTAGGCACAACGGCAGCAATTGCATCAGTGGCTTTAGGAGCATGCTTTATTGAAAAGCATTTTATTTTAGATAGATCTAAAAAAGGGCCTGATTCAGAATTTTCAATTGAGCCTGAGCAGCTTAAATCAATTGTTAGTCAAAGCAAAGAAGTGTACAAATCGATAGGTAATCCAGGGTATGAAGTAAAATCAGCCGAAAGCGAAAACCTAAAATTTAGACGCTCTATTTATTTTATTGAAGACGTACCAGCAGGTACAGTTATAACAAAAAAACACATAAAAAGAATACGTCCAGGCTACGGTCTCCCCTGTAAGTATTACGATACGCTGATTGGTAAGAAAACTTCTGTAAATATAACAAGAGGAACAGCTGCTAAATGGGAGCTAATTGATGAAAAATCTAGTTAAAGTAACAAGTAATGAGGTGAAAGATATTTTTTTGCAAAGTATATCTTTAGACGATGTAAATGAAAATTATGTTGCTTGGCTTAATGATCCTCTAGTAAATCAGTACTTAGAAACTCGTTTTAGTAAACAGGATCTTAACTCAGTTAAGGATTATATTTCAGCTAATTTAAATAACCCGCTTGAACAATTATTTACGATTAGAACCAACAATAATAAACACATTGGGAATATTAAAGTTGGAAATATAAATAGGATTCATAATATTGCTCAAGTGAGTCTGTTTATTGGCGAAAAAGAAAGTTGGGGGAAAGGCTATGCAAATCAAGCTATCAAGCTAATTAACCAATATGCTTTCGAAACGTTATTGATTAGAAAACTAGTCGCCTGGGTTTACACCGACAATATTGGAAGTTTTAAAGCCTTTAAAAAGGCTGGCTATAGCAAAGAGTGTGTACTTAAAAATCATTATATATTGAATGGAAAACCAAGTGATCTAATCCAACTCTCTTTGTTTAATATTAAACCCTAATATAAGTAAGTTATTTACCAAAAAAGGCCAAAGCTAAGCTTTGGCCGGTTTATTATAGTTTTCAATAAACTCTAAATAAATACCTTTTACATGCTCATGAAACGCATCAATACATGCATTTATAAATCCTGTACGCATTTCTAAATCATTGTAATAATAGCTACTTGTCATAATGTAAGCTTGAAAATATCTAAAAGTTCCCTGAATCAGCCAATAAACTACATTATCGTCTGCGGTGCTATTACGTAATGTAAGTAATATTTTATTTTGTAAATTAAACGCATCAGCAAGCTGCTCACGTGTTTCAAAATGTTGAGAAGTAATTGATAACAGCTGCTCAAGAACATCTTTGGTTCTAGCTTTTATAGCTTCCATTTTATAGTTAACGTTACCAGCAGATAATTGCTCTAAAGAAGTAGCCCTATTAAGTAGCTCTGTTATTTTATCTTGCTTATTACTAATTGGCTTCATATCAGTAATATCTTCAATACGTTTAGGCTCAGAATACTTTATAAATGCACCATTGGCCGTATTAAATACTTTAACATTGAGGTTTTTTTGGAGTAATAACTCTAAGTTACCCTTTGATGAGTCAAATATAGGAATCGTAAAGACCTCTTCGGTAAAATTACCTTTAACAATAAATGCTCCCTCAATACCTTGCTCAACCACTTTTTTATGCTTAAAGTCATTATCAAAATAGATACTATGTTTTGAATGATGATGCTCTTTAGATACAAAGCCTAAGTCAGTACCAACTAAATATACTTTCTTAAACCCCAACTCAATAGCTGTAGCAAGTGCTGTATTCGATACTGTTGGGTTACTGTAGTCAGGGTAGGTAAATTGCTTTTTTGTATCCAAAGCACGAATAAGACGACCGCCTGCATCATTTAATTTTGATAACAAATGCGCACTTTTAAAGCGCTTTAAAATGCTATCGTATACCGTATTAAGTGCAACAATATTTATCTCATTTAATTTTATCTTTAGTCCAGAGACGCGATCTATTGACTCCACCCATTCTAGCAGCCCTGCGCCTCGCTCCATTTCTATGTGAATATCAGGTTTAATATTATTACTAAGTAAGGCTCTTAATGCTGTACCACAAGAAATAATAATGATGTCACCCTGATTTTTTTTCAAAAACTCAATCGCATCATCAAGAGAGGGACCATTAGCAACAATAAATACAGAATGTTCTTGCAGAGTGTTATTTACTAACTCAGGCTTTTTCAATACTGGAAACTTTTCATTTAAATTAGCCAGAGTATGAGATACACCTATTATTTCATCTTCAAAAAAACCCCAGCCTGCAGACCAACGATGTCCGATACTTTTAATACGCTCAATTGTTTTCTCAATCAGTGGGCTATTATAATGCTTTAAGAAAAGAATTTGACTGAGGTTAAAATGACCCTGATTAAACAAAAACTTAGAAATTTCGTTAATCACTCCATCTTCACCACCAGAAACACGTATTGAAAATTGCCCACCATTGGCAGTGCATTTATCAAAAAGCGGCTTTAATTCGATACAATGTAAAAGTGCATAGAAGGTATCTTTACTCGGCTCAAATAAAAACACATTAAGTACATCTTTTTTCTTGAGTAACTCTTCTATCTGATAGCCTAACCCCCCACCTAAAAAACAAACAAAGTCGAGGCGCTTTTCTTCAGCAGGGTTATTTATTTTATTATCTGTTTCAGCGGTACGTACGTTGTAAATTGATTTTAATAGCGCAGCATGTTCAAAAACAATATTTGTGTCATCTTGGTGATTTATTTGATATTTGAAGTAAAGCGGGTTTTCTAGAAACTGAATAACTTGCTGTTTAGCGAATTCTCTAGGCTCATCTTGATAAACGAACTCATTATTGTTAAACAAGTTAGCATTGCCCATTTCATCGATTGCAACACCAGTATCGCTTGGCGTGTAATCTTTAAATGTTTCATAAATAGCCGGCATTTGCTCTTGAAGTAGAGCTAAATTTGCAAGCAGGGTTGCTTGCAACATCATTTTTGTTAATTCTTGCTGATTAGCGTCCAAAGTTCACTCCGCTTAACTTGATTTCTTAACCACCCCTGGTAGGTTAGCTAATTGTTGTTGTAAATAGCTGCCTGTTGAATTTAAATTGGCCACTAATAAATCCATTGCATTGTATTGGCTATATAATCGTTCTTCATATTTGGCCATACGAATATTAAATTTTTCTACATCAGTTTCTAGTTTAGAAAGCTGTGATTCACGACCTTCTATACGTGAACTAATAATACCATCAGAAGCCGTATAACCCTTAATAACAGTATCAAGCTGTGCAACAAAACCGCCTTTATCTTTTTCACCTACAAAAAAGGTTTGTAAGGCTTGAGGATCCTTTTCTATCGCAGCTTTTAATGCGTCAGAATCAATACTTAATTTACCAGAGCGCTCCGTTCTAATACCAAAATTAGCTAAAAAATCAGTGTTACCATTTCCCGTACTAAATTCTGAAGTTAACAATGAGCGCACCTGATTAACAGACCCTCTTAATAAAGAGTCTCCGGCAAGCGCCCCTACGCCCTCTTCAGCACTTGAGCGTCCCAGCTGTTTCGATAAATCAATAAAGGCATTAAATTTGTCTACAAATGAGTTCAAACCTGTTGTAATATTTTTGTTATTTTCAGTTATAACAGCTTTACTTAAATCATCGTCAGTGCCATGCATTTTTTTTGCATTAATGGTGACGCCTTCAATAACATCTTTAAACTCATTAGTACTGCTTGAAGCCACAAGCGTACCATCTATAGTGATAGAAGCATCGGTTGCTGCAGTTACCTCATTTAAATTTTCGGCATACGTTGTTGAAGTCGTATCACTATCATACGCCAAACGAGATAAACCTAAAAGATCCGTATTGCCACCGTCACCAGCATCATCGACTACTATTTTTATAGCATTTTCCGCGCCGGTTTCTTTACTCGACAATACCAATCGCTGACCGGTGTCATCAGTGATAATGGTGGCGTTTACCGAGTCATTATCAACTGAATCATTAATCGCATCACGAATATCGGCAAGCTTTGCTGTATCTGACACAGTAATATCAAAACTGTTAGAACCAGAGCTGATCGTTAGCTTACCCTCACCCACAGCTTCATCGCCAGCTATAGCATCTGATGTTAGCTTATGGTTTTCGGCCAAACTATTAACTTTAATTGAGTAATTATTGGTTTGTGCATCTTTTTCAGAACTTAAAGTAACAAAATCATCACTGCCACTAATTGTTCTCTTTTGAAACTCCTCAACAGAGGATAGTGACTCCAATGAGCCATTCAGCTCCTCTAAAGACGCTTTTAGTGTTCCAACAGCAGATATATCAGTCGTGAAATTAGCTTGCTGTTTTGTTACTCGAGCTTGATAAGGGGACTTCTCAGCATTGACTAAAGCACTTACAATTTCGTTTACTTGAAGTCCTGAACCTATACCTGTAAATGAAATAGCCATAATTGTTGCCCTCTTAAATTACTGAAATACTAAACTTTAAAATCAACCAATACGCCCGTGGCTTCTGCTAATTTGGCCACTATACCTAATACTTCTTCTGACGGATATTGCTTAACTAAGTCACCACTCTCTTTATCGATAACCTTGATTACATTACGGCCAGAGTCTTCGTCTACTTTAAATTGAAGACTGCGGTTCATTTCACCCATAAAATCCTGCAATTGCTGTACCACCTTTTCTAGCTTTTCAGGTGATAACTCAGTTTCAGAGACTTCGTTTCTACTTGCAGCAGTAGGGGTGGTTGTATTCTTCTGTTCATCAACATTTTGCTTAACTTGAGATGGGGCTTGATAACTTGAGGTAACCTCACCTTTTTGAGCTGAGTTGATGTTTAGATTTAAACTTTGCGTTTCCATAATTCGCTCCTACTATAAAGCGATATAAAGCTTTATACCTATACAAGAAAGGAAGGGTTACCCCTTCCTTAGTAGTTAAAGTATAGAGCTTATTGTTAAATTAACCTAATAAGCTAAGTGCTGCCTGCGGTAACTGGTTAGACTGAGCTAAGATTGTTGTACCAGCCTGTTGCATAATCTGGTTTTTCGTTAGCTTAGCTGTTTCTGCAGCGTAATCGGTATCTTGTATACGGCTTTTAGAAGCTGATACGTTTTCTGATACGTTTGAAAGGTTTGCTATGGTAAAGCCAAAGCGGTTTTGTACCGCACCTAAATCTGCACGCTGTGCATCAATCTGAGCAAGAGCAGCATCGATTGCTTTAATCGCATCTTGCGCACCAGCTGAAGTCGCACCTGAGATATCCACAGACTCAACTGAAGTTAACTCACTTGTACCACCTGTAGATGCAATATCAGCACCTGCAGCACCTTTACCAAACAGTTCATTTGCGCTCGTACCAGATATACCAATTTTATCTGCAGAGCTTAAGTTAAGCTCTGCTGAAACGCTGAGCGAACCTGCGGTGCTAGCAACAGCTTGACCACCGATAGTGAAAGCACTTGTATCGCCAGCGCCAGTAACATCAATACCATCGATATTTGTCGCTTTAAACGTAATTTCATCTTTAGCTTCATCAAAAACAGCATCATAACCATCAGCTTGCATCTCATTAGCAAGACGCGCCATATCACCACCAAAGTCACCTAGGTCATATGAATCAACTGCAGTGGCACCCTTTTTAATCTCAATTACTGATGAACTTCCAGCTTTGATAGCACCAATTGTAGTTTCAAGTTTAGCTTCGGCATTTACACCAGAACCAGATGAATTTATTGTATCAGCAATTGTTGCCGCACCTTGGTTAGCACCAACAGATACATCTGTGCCATTGATACTTAATGTATCTGCTGAAGTTACAATATTACCGGCTAGGTTAACCGTTTGAACATCCCCAAGCGCAGAAACTGTCGATGTTGCCGCACCTTTGATTTCATTCGCACCGATAGCATCAGCAGATACGTCACGAAGGCTTACGTTGATTGTTTCATTAGCGTTTGAACCCACTTGGAACTGCTTAGTACCAAATGAACCATCTAATAAGCTAGTACCACCGAATTTAGTAGTTTCTGCAATACGCGTTAATTCTTGTTGTAATGCGCCTACCTCTTTTTGAAGGGCCGCACGTGCATCAGCATCATTTGAACCATTCGCTGATTGTAGTGCTAAGTCACGCATACGTTGTAGAATATTTGATGACTCTGTCATCGCACCCTCAGCGGTTTGCGACATTGAGATACCGTCATTAGCGTTTCGCTGAGCAACACCTAAACCATTAATTTGTGAAGATAGACGGTTAGCAATTTGTAGACCAGCCGCATCATCTTTCGCGCTGTTAATTTTCATACCAGATGAAAGACGTTGCATTGATGTGCCTAACGCATCGCTAGATTTTGATAAGTTTCTTTGTGCATTTATTGATGCAACGTTAGTATTTACTGATAAAGCCATGTTATAACTCCTGATTACTTTCGTAATGTAACTAATTGATTTTAACCAAGAGCCATCACAATAAAAACCTGTTCAAGCTCCGTTCTAATTAAGTTAACGGCTGTTATAAAATTACCTTTAGCTTTTTTTTTAAAAAAACAGTAAAAACTTTTAGTTGATTGAAATACAAACAAAAAAGCCAAGTATAAATACTTGGCTTTTTTAATTTTAATTATTATTAACCACCTAACAAGCTTAATGCAGCCTGTGGTAACTGGTTTGCTTGCGACAAGATAGTAGTACCTGCCTGTTGCATGATTTGATTTTTAGTCAACGTTGCAGTTTCAAGCGCATAATCAGTGTCTTGAATACGGCTACGCGAAGCCGATACGTTTTCAGATACGTTAGCAAGGTTGGCAATAGTAAAACCAAAGCGGTTTTGCACCGCACCTAAGTCAGCTCGTTGAGCATCAATTTGCGCTAATGCTGCATCAATTGCTTTAATCGCGTCTTGCGCACCATCTGAAGTCGCGCCTGAAATATCAACACTCTCAATACTTGTTAATGAACTAGTACCGCCTGATGATTGTATTGCAGCAGCCCCTGTACCAAATAATTCATTCGCAGTGGTCCCTGAAATACCTATTTTATTCGCTGATGATAAATTTAGCTCTGCGGACACACTAAATGAGTTCGCTGTGCTGGTTACTGCAGTTCCACCTATAGTAAAGCCACTTTGATCAGTGCCTGTGATATCAATACCATCAACATCTGTGGCTTTAAAAGCAATCTCTTCAGTTGCAGGGTCGTAAATGGCATCATAACCTGCTTGTTGCATGTCATTTGTTAATCGCTCCATCTCACCACCATAATTGCCTAAGTCAAATGACTTCTCAACTAAGCCATTTTTCTTAATTTCAATCACACCTTTACTGTCCGATGTGATCCCAGCAAAAGTGGTATCAATTTTAGCCTCTGCAACCACACCGGCGCCTGACTTGTTGATAGTATCTGCAATAACAGCCGCACCAGAACCACCAGCAATAACAATATCTGTACCGTTAATATTAACCGTGTCCGCACTTGTACCATGATTTGTTGCTAAGTTAACAGTTTGTACATCGCCAAGCTTAGTATTTGCATCTGCGGCGTTGCCAGGTCCTTTAATTTCATGCGCACCAATTGAGTCTGCTGCTACATTACGTAAGCTTACATTAATGGTTTCATTCGCATTTGCACCTACTTGGAATTGTTTTGTACCAAATGTACCGTCAAGTAAGCTGGTTCCACCAAATTTGGTAGTGTCTGCAATTCGAGTAAGCTCTTGTTGCAGGGCTGCTACTTCTTTTTGCAGTGATGCACGGTCAACTGCACTGTTTGACCCATTGGCTGATTGCAGTGATAAGTCACGCATACGTTGTAAAATGTTTGCTGACTCTTGCATCGCACCTTCAGCAGTTTGCGCCATAGAAATACCATCATTGGCATTACGCTGAGCAACCGTTAGGCCATTAACCTGAGACGTTAGTCGGTTGGCAATTTGTAAACCTGCAGCATCGTCTTTTGCGCTATTAATACGCAAACCAGATGATAGTCTCTGCATTGAAGTTTCAAGTGCCATGCTAGATTTAGATAGATTGCGTTGCCCATTAAGTGATGCAACATTTGTATTTACGCTTAAAGCCATTTTACCATCTCCTAGTTTCAATCAGAATGTGGTTCAAAATATTTAAGCAAAAACCACACTTTCTATAACCAGTTGAATGCATTAGTTGTGCCAACTAATAAAAAATAGTTAAATAACTGTTTTTTAATAAATAAATAGCGTTTATTGATACTTAAAATCAGAAGTTAGCATTTTTTTGACAGGAGAAAAAAGGGGGGTGACAGTTTTTTGCCGCTTCGTTAAGGCAAGTTATTACCTACTTTTCTCGTATAGTAATAACCTGCCTTGGATGGTATTTATAAATAATCAAATAATGAAAGTTTAGCCAAGCGACCAAAAGTCGCTTGTGAAGCCTGTAAACCAGACTCATGTTTAGTGAGATCGCTGATGGCTTCAGCGGCATCAATCTCAATTAGGCTAGATCTGTTTTCTTGATTATTAATATCTAGAGCACTGTTTGAGTCGGTAACACGCTCAACTACATTCATACGCCCACCTAAACCAGCCTGAGTAAACACAATTTGCTCACTAGCATTTTTAAGCTGAATTAAACCATCAGATAATGCTTGGTTAATTTGCGTTTCATCAAGTTGTTCGTCATTTAGGCTAATGATCAAATCTTCTAGCGTATTAAGTACATTTTCTTTGCCTGGTTTTTCAAGAGTAAAATCAAGCTGTCCTGGTGCTGCCCCCTCAAGTTGAATTTCCATACCTGCAAATTCAATCGGTTCATCGGTTACTTCACCCGTAACGGGTGGTACAAGAGGATTACCATCACGTAATATTTCATATTGATCTGGCGCTGAAGGGGTCGCCCCAGGGATCACATTAACATTATAGGTATTGATCGTTGGAGAAATAAGCGGATCTGGATCTGAGTTATAATTATCTTTATGAAAACGGTCAAACTCGCCTTGGTTTTCAACATAAACAGTTCCAGCGGTAATGCCGCCTGTTGGCGTTCCATCGTTTGAAACTACATCGAGTCGCGCATCAACTCGTTCAAATACATTGAAGCCATTATCGCTTGATTTGATCTCAACGCCTTTTGCGATCGTCACTTCGTGTTGGCCTTGATCGCCTTGATATTCGTATTTGCCATTGGTGCTATTAAATGTATAAGTTTGAATATCGTCTTGATAGCCAGAGAAAAGGTATTTCCCTCCTTCAGATTGACTATTCATTAAATTAAGCAGTGATTTTTGCAATTCTTTTAGTTCACTGGCAACTGAAGCCAAATCACCTTTATCTAACGAACCATTGCCCGCTCGTATAGTTAACATTTGCGCTTCTAAAATAGTGTCGTTCATACCTTGCAATAAACTTTCTTCGGTTTCTAAACGCCCTTTTAGCTGATTAATATTCTTCGTCAGCTGCTCATTAGTTTCTATTTTATTGGTGTACAACATACCTTGCGAAATAGCAGCAGGGTTTTCAGAGGTACTCAAATATTTTTGACCTGTATTAACGCGCTCCTGCGCACCAGCTACATTTTGTTGATTCTCAAGTATTTTATTAATGTTATTTTGATACATTAAATTATTTGATAAACGCATAATTACCTCGCCGCACTCAATAAGGTGTCAAAAATAGCTCTCGCTGCAGTTAATACTTGTGCAGAAGCAGCATAGGATTGCTGGAAGCGCAGCAAATTAGCCGCCTCTTCATCTAAGTTTACGCCCGACAACGATTCGTACCAGGCTTCTGATTGTTGTGCTAAAGCATCAAATGCAGCACCATTGGTTTTTGCTTGACTGGTTACCACACCAACATCGGTGACTAATCCAGCATAGGCCTGATTCAATGTTTTATGATTATCAGCTGATGCGCTCGCTACTACATTTTGACGTACTAAATCGGTATTCTGTAAGTCAGCAAGTTTTTGGCCGTTGCGGTTATCATCAAAACCGCCTTCATTAAATTCTAAATTAAAGGTATCGCCCATTGCTGGTACGCCTTCAATATTAAAGTCAAAACCATAACCATCGTATGGTGCACCGGCTTGAGCGAGTATATTGTTAGCAGGCGGTGTAACTGTAAACGTAGTTGTGCCATTACCATCAGTAAGTTGATATTCGTTAGCATTGGCTGTTTTAACAATGCTAATAGGGCCATTTGCTAAACCCAAAGGATTACTAAAGCTGCCAGTGGTTACATCGGTAACATTACCCGGTGAAATAGTCCCTGTACCTGTATTATCAAGGCCGTCTGCTGTTCTAATTGGGGAGGCCAATGCAATGTCCTCACCTCGACCTGTTGTCAGCGATATATTGCCAGCCGCGCCACTGTTAAGTTTTACCTGAAATTGGTCACCGGCATTACCAGCTCCCGTTATATTAAGCTCTAAGCCAAACGCCTCTCCGCTAGTAATAGCAGCTGAGTCGATAATGCCACTGGGTGGAATAATTGCTAAAGAGGCTGCACCTAAAGGTTCACCTTTATTATCAATTGGCTGAATACTTACTTCGTTAGGATTACCCGTATAGGTGATCACAAAATCACTGGCTGGCAGTTCACTGCCTTTACCAGCCTCAACGGTTGCTGACATATTAGCTGTTCCGGTATTGGCTTGATAAACAAAAGCACTGACTGTTGGGATATCAAAAATATCCCCTCCGAGTTCACCGTTTGCATCCATACCTAAACGATTTTGCTGATTAAACGAATCAGCAAGCGCAATACCCATCTGGCCAATTTGATTTTGTGCCGGCACCAAAATATCGTCTCTAAATGCTAATAAACCGCCAATTTTACCTTTGAGTTTAGTAGGGTCTATATCGAGTGGCACAGCCTTACCGCCATTTACATCTAAGCGTAGCTCTTTAAAGTTAGCATCAGGATCGCCACTAATCGAAAACAAGTTAAATGACCCATTTTGCATAACAACGGCTTCGCCTGTGCCCATAAACACTTGTTTTTCACCATTAGGGCCATCAAGTGTTTCTATATCAATTAGCTCAGATAAATCACGTATTGCTTTATCACGCTCATTATAAGCAGAGCTCGCATCAGCTTCGTTTTTGGTACCATGAACACCCGCAATTTCTTGGTTCAACGAACTAATACTTTCGATTAACGTATTCGCCTCTTCTGAAAAAATCTCTAATTGCTCATTAACCACTGCTTTTTGCTCTGATACGATACCTGCAAGCCGATCCATTTGGTCAATCAGGTTTTGTGCATCACTCATCACCAATGAACGAGCAACCGTTGATGAAGGTTGATTAAGGGCTTCTTGCACGTTATTAAACATTGAGTTGATACTAGTTGATAAGCTGTTTGATTTTTCTGAAAAAATTTGATCAACCCGACTCGCTTCACTAACAAATTGATCAAAAAAACTTTTATTTGAAGTATCTCGATTTAATTGCTTTTGCGCAAACTCATTCAATAACCGGTACGTTTGGCCACGGCCTACCTGATTATCAATCATGGTGGTAAACTCGGTGCGCTCACGTACATACCCTTCGGTATTAACATTTGCGATGTTTTTACTTGTCGTTTGCAATAACTCAGAGTTTGCTCTTATTCCTGAATTAGCAATGTTTAATAAATTAAACGACATGTTACTCTACTCCCTGGCGGATCACGCTTGTGGCGATATTCTTCAATTCGTTACTGTTCAGCACTCTTTTTATTTTGTCTGCATAATTAGGGTCGGTTGCATAACCAGCTTGCTGTAAAGAGTCTAAAAATTTATGCGGCTTTGCCGTATTGTTTAATGCATCTTGATAGCGCGGGTTCTGTG
The DNA here is from genome assembly GCF_013393115.1 of Pseudoalteromonas sp. Scap03. GTDB lineage: Bacteria > Pseudomonadota > Gammaproteobacteria > Enterobacterales > Alteromonadaceae > Pseudoalteromonas. The sequence continues at coordinate 3,299,909 of NZ_VDEU01000001.1, forward strand.
TTAAAAAATCCACAAAATCATTCACGCTATCTTTTATCGAGTCATACGCTCTAAAGCTTGCTTGCTTTTTAACTGCAGCACCTTGTTCAAATTCTAAAGTGACCTTACTGGCCTTTTCACCCTGCCAACTTTTATCTGACTTAATATTGAATAAATTGTTTGAGCTATTACCATCACCTTTACTAATAATATGTTTACCCCAGCCAGTTTCTAATGCCGCTTGTGCGACCATAACCGCCGGATTTAAACCAATTTTTTTAGCCGCTGTTTTTGCGTGTTCCCACACTGTGCTCACAAATTCCTCAGCACTTTCAAATGTGCCAGACGCTATGTTTTGTTCGCTTTTTTCAGTTGAATCAACGAGCGGCACTTTTTCAGTGACCTTTTGATTTTCTTGATGAGGTAAGGTGCTACCCGCACGTTGGTCACTAAAGAAATCTGACGTTGTGCGAAGAACAGAGCCTGGCATAAAGTTTTTTCCATCTGGCGATAATTGCTGCACAATTAAATCTGCAAGACCCAAAGAGCCATTTGATGAAAGCTCTGTGGCCATTTGTTGGTCGTGCATTTCTTCAAAAAACTTAACGCCACTAGCATTAAACGGGCTTTCTTTATCTTCGAAAGCCTCATTGGCTTTACGCATACTTTTAAGCAGCATTTGGGTGAATATAGCTTCAAATTGTGCCGCCGCTTTTTTTAACGCCGCTTTAGATGCATCGGTTGATGCGTCACCGCTGTTTAAAGCATCTCGACGCAAAGAGTCTAAGTTGCCTAAATCAAAAAAGTTTTGCTTATCTAGATGATTTGTTTCCATCAGCTTTTTGACACAATAATTAATAATATCTAGATAATGCAATAATTGAGCCAGCGAGATTTTCAAAGGTGGGAGTAAGCAGGAAAAAAAAGTAAAAAACACCGCAATAAAATATTAAACGGTGTTTTTTAAAGGTTAAATTACAACAAGCTGACCGTTAATTGCACCAGCTTCTTTAAGTGCTTCAAGAATCGCCATTAAATCGCCAGGGGCAGCGCCAACTTCATTAATTGCACGTACTAAGTCATCAAGACTTACACCAGGGTCAAATACAAAAGCGCGTGAGTCATCCTGATCAACATCAATAATACTTTGCTGAGTAACCACGGTTTCACCCTCTGCTAAAGGATTTGGCTGCGCTACATTTTGTTGTTCCGCAATCGTTACTGTTAAACCACCGTGGGTAATTGCCGCAGGTTGTAATTTTACATTTTTACCTATAACAATGGTGCCGGTACGTGAGTTAACAATTATTTTTGCCGAAGTATCCGCTGGTTTAAATTCTAAGTTTTCAAGAGTTGATAAGTACGATACGCGCTGCGAGGCATCACGAGGTGCAATAACGCGAATAGAAGCTGCATCGAGTGCTTGAGCGCTATTTGGACCAATTAAATCATTAATGGTTTTCTCTAAACGTTTAGCAGTAGTAAAATCAGGACGGTTTAAATTAAAGGTAATATAGTCGTTTTGCATAAATGGGCTTTTAACAGCACGTTCAACGGTTGCACCATTTGGTACACGTCCTACCGTTGGCGTATTAATCACAACGCGACTACCATCAAGGCCTTCAGCGCCTAAGCCACCTACAATTAAACTGCCTTGAGCGATGGCGTAAACATTACCATCAACCCCTTTTAAGAATGTTTGTAGTAATGTGCCACCGCGCAAGCTGCCTGCGCTGCCAATCGATGATACAGTTATATCTATGGTTTGCCCTGGCTTTCTAAATGGGGGGAGTTCAGCATGAACAGCAACCGCTGCAACATTTTTAATTTTTGGCTTTAAACTAGAAGGTAACGTAATACCAAAACTATTAAGCATGCCTTTAAAGCTTTGCTCGGTAAAACGGCTTTGCTCACCGGTGCCTGGTAAACCAACAACTAAGCCATAGCCCACTAATTGGTTTGAGCGCACCCCTTCGACCATAGACACATCTTTAATTCGCTCAGCACTGGCAGTAAATTGCCAGCCTAGTAGCACCATAAAACAAAAAACTTTAAAACCATTCATGTCGAATGTCCTCTAAAAGGGAAACAATGAGCTACTAAAGAAACGCGTTAACCAACCTGGGCTTTGTGCCTCTTGTGTTTGGCCCTTACCTGAGTACTGAATACGCGCATTCGCAATTCGATTAGACTCAACGGTATTATCGGCATTGACATCTTGTGGACGCACTAACCCTTCTAAGCGAATAAATTCTTCACCGGTGTTTAACGTTAGCCATTTTTCACCGCGAATCACTAAATTACCATTTGGTAGTACTCGCATTACGTTAACCGAAATATCGCCAACTAAGCTATTTGATTGATTTGATTTTGAGTCACCTTTAAATGAGGAGTCACTGCCAATACCAAATTGAATGCTATCGCCGCCAATATTTACCGGTAAACCACCTAAGCCAATCACAGGGTCGAGGCTGGCATCGGTTTCTTTATCCGTTTCTGTTTTAGCTGCTTTAGTCGCTTGGGTTGACTCTTGTAATTTAACAGTAATGATATCGCCTGTTCGCAGTGCTTTTTTATCGGCATAAAGATCATTCGATAATTGAGTACTGAACAAAGAGCCGGTTGCGACTACTGGCTCCATATTAGGCTCTGGATACATAGGTGCATAATAGGGATCGTCTTGTACTACCTCATTATTTTGTGTAGCTACACAACCACTTAATAGTAAAGTCCCTACTGTAAATAACATAATATTACGCATACAATCCCCCAAAACTATAACTGTTGATTGATATAACTCATCATTTCATCAACGGCTGAGATCACTTTTGAGTTCATCTCATAAACGCGCTGCGTTTCAATCAAATTAACTAACTCTTCGGTCACATTTACATTTGATGTTTCAAGTGAACCTTGAATAATCGTACCTAAACCTTCAACCCCCGGATTACCTTGAACAGGCGCACCACTTACAGCGGTTTCGGTATATAAGTTTTGCCCTATAGGCTCAAGGCCAGACGGATTAATAAAATCACTAATCGTGATCTGACCAATAACCACGTTTTCGGCCTGACCTTTTACGCGAACTGACACTTCACCATCTTGAGATACGGTGATCGACTGTGCATCGTCAGGTACATTCATTTCAGGCTGAACAACATAACCAGCACCCGAGGTCACAACACGCCCGTCGCCGTCAGTAGTAAATTGGCCGTTTCGCGAATATGCAATATTGCCATCTGGTTGCAGTACTTCAAAAAACCCAGGACCAGAAATCATCCAATCCAATGAATTTTCAGTAGTGAGCATATTACCTTGCGAAAAGTTTTTTTGGTTAGCTACTACTTTAGTACCCGCACCGAGCATTAAGCCTGACGGCATTTCGGTATCTTGCGATGATCGACCGCCTGGTTGATTAATATTTTGGTAAAGCAAGTCTTCAAAAATAGCGCGGCTTTTTTTGTAACCTACTGTACTGGCGTTCGCTAAGTTATTTGATATAACCGATATATCAGTTTGTTGAGCGTCAAGCCCTGTTTTACTTATCCATAATGCTGGATTCATAATAATACCCTCACGTTAAAGTTAAACGATGCGCATCAGCTGCTCTTGACGTTCGTCAATCTCTTCAGCTGTTTTCATCAGTTTTACTTGTAATTCAAATTGGCGTTGGTGACTGATCATATCGACCATTTCATGCACAGGATTTACATTCGATTTTTCTAATGTGCCACCTAATACTTGTACATTGGCTGATGTTTCAACTATTTCGCCTGGTTTAGCTCTAAATAAACCATCGTTACCCTTCTCAAGCGTGGCGTTGTTTGCATCAACCACTTTTAGGCGATCAACTTCTTCTAAAAAGTTAGCCGGTGCACCTTGAGGGCGAACTTGAATAGTGCCATCTTTGCTAAATTCAATTTTTTCAATCGGTACAGGTAATATGACTGGCCCACCTTCGCCAATAACTTGACGACCGTCGCTGGTAGTTAGCATACCTTCAGCCGTTATATTTAACGAACCCACTTTTGTATAAGCTTCATTACCAGAGGCGTCCTGAACACTCAACCAGGCGTTATCGCTCATAGCAATATCAAGGCTGCGACCTGTTTCGACAACACCGCCCGATGTCATGTTTGATCCTGGACGCTCTTGCATAGCAAAAACACGAGTCGGCAAACCTTCACCGAAAGCCTGCATTGAGCGCGCTTGCGCAAAATCAGATTTAAACCCAGTGGTGTTTGCATTTGCCAAATTATTGGCTTTAAGAGCAAGCCCTTGCATGCTTTGTTTAGCGCCAGATGCGGCTATGTAGACCATTTTATCCATAACATCGACTCATTAAGAAATCTATATATGAGTAAATGCAATATAAGTGCCAAATTAAATTAAAGCATGAATAAGATTTTAAGAGAGGAATAAAAAAGGCTGCATTAAGCAGCCTTTATAAGTCAAAATATGATTATCGGATCTGTAAGATATTTTGTTGCAGTGTTGAATTCACTTCAAGCGCACGAGAGTTTGCTTGGAAGTTACGCTGCGCACTAATCAAATCAACCAGCTCTGTGGTTAAGTTTGTATTTGATTGCTCGAGGGCTGAAGAATTAATTTTGCCTAAAGTCCCTGTTCCCGGCTCACCCGCAATCGGCTCACCTGAGGTTAAACTTTTTTTCCATGAAGTATCACCCACCTGTTGTAAACCTTGTGAGTTTGCAAACCTAACCATGGCTACTTGACCTAAATAAGTTGAGTCACCATTACTGTACGATGCAACTACTTTTCCATCAGTACCAATATCAATACCCGCTAAGCGACCTACTGTCGCACCATCTTGCTCTAGTGCTTTTACTTCAAAGCGACTCGCAAACTGGCTTGGAACTTTATTTGATGTATTCGCTTCGTCGCGCCAGTTAATAGCTATATCACTAAACTGAGCACCATTACTTAATAGGCCACTTAAATTAGCCCCGGTTAAATTAACATCAGTAAAGGTTGGACCGACATTTGGAACGCCATTGGTAGTTGCAGGCAAACCACTTGCATCAAACCCAAAGGTACTTAGAGGGCTTGGTGTTGCCGTTGCAGCACCAGTAGCATCAAACGGTTGTTTATCTAGCGTGCCATGTACCTGCCATTCATTAGGCGCTGTTTTTACAAAAAAGAATTGTAAAACATGTGGCTCACCTAAAGAGTCATAAGTTGTAGTCGATGTAGATGCAGTATATGTGCTGCTGTCTGTTGCATCAAACGGTACTGCCACAACATCTTTACGTGAGTCAAGGTTGAAAGAAGTATATACGTTACTTGTAGAGCGTGGTGAACCAGAAGAGTCTGGTATTTGTAATGCAGATGAAGTACTAAGACTTACTGAGGTTGTATCTCCGGTAACCTCATCAACAGGGAAGCTCTGTAAAAAATTACCTTTGGCATCAACAACGAAATTGTCTTTATTAAGCTTAAATGCTCCAGCACGTGTAAAAGTTTGGTCTTGTGAATCCAGACTTTGAGTAGTTGCAAAGTAACCTTCACCCGTGATCGCTAAATCCAGTGAGTTATTAGTAAACTGCAGCGACCCTTGATGAAACTGCTGGGCAACCATGGTCGTTTGCACACCATCACCATTTTTTGTTTTACCGGCGCTAAATACTGATGATGCGTATACATCAGCAAACTCGGCGCGAGACTCTTTAAAACCAGTGGTGTTTACGTTGGCAATGTTATTGGCGGTAACATCCAAATCTTTTTGTGCGGCAGCAAGGCCTGTTAATGCAATATTAAAGCTCATAATTAACCTCTAACCTAAAAATATTTAGCCTGATGGCTAAAAAAATACATAAAATCTATTACGCGATTTCTGCGACATCAGTCAGCCTAACCGCACCTTCTTTAGTATTAATAATAATGCCGCTTGAGCCGTTAATATTAACACTTTCAATATTTTTGAATGTAGCTAATGGGAGGCTTGAAAATTCCCCATTTGTACTACCCTCTGCTTTGATGTTGTATTCACCAGGTGGTAGCCGTTCACCCGCTTCATTTTTACCATCCCATGCAAAACGGATGGCTCCTGCAGGCTGAGTGCCTAAATCTATAGTTTTAACCAACTGCCCGGATGCATCTTCAATGCGGATCATTAAACTATCGACTGGCTTTTCAGCTACAACAGAACCTCTTGATTCACCCGACTCATTAAGCTCCAGTGTATCCGACTCCAACAAAGCTTGTTTGCCAACCAGTGTTGATGCTTGCAATGCCGAATTTGATGTCATCGACGCAGCTAAGGAATCAAAGTTAGAGTTCAAATTTGATATTCCTTCAGCCATGGTAAAGTTTGTCATTTGTGCAATCATCTGATCGTTATCAGCAGGTTTGCTGGGATCTTGATATGACAACTGCTGTGTTAACAACGAAAAAAAATCTTCTTGGGTTAACGCATCACTGTCTTCTTTTTGTGGCACTTGCTTATCTTGCCAACGTAAAGAGTCCATGTAGGATGAAGAAGTACTAATATCGTTACTCATGAGCTACCCTCAGTTACCGCTGACCTAACAGCAGTGTTTTACTTAACATTTGCTTAGCTGCATCAGCAACTTGAACATTTGTCTGATAAGAGCGAGATGCAGAAATCATATTTGCCATCTCCTCAACAACATTCACGTTGGGTTTATAAATGTAACCATTTTCATCCGCACTCGGGTGGTTTGGGTTATATTCAATTTGTAGTGGTTTATCACTCTCAACCACTCCTAACACTTTCACACCAACGGCAGAGCCCTGTGGGTTGCTTGCTGACGCTGACGCTTTTGTTAGCTCCGCAGCAAATACAGGTTGTCGCGCTCGGTACGTTTCATTTTGTGAAGAGCTAATTGTATTGGCATTAGAGATATTACTTGCGGTGGTATTTAATCGCACGTTTTGCGCGCTCATACCCGAACCTGCAATATCAAACACATTATATAAACTCATAATTAGGCTCCTTGACTACCGAGGGCTTTTTTCAGGCCTTTAAATTTACCATTAAGAAACTGGACACTGGCCTGATACTCCATAGCATTCTGTGTATACAAGTTCCGTTCCACTTGTATATCAACAGAGTTACCATCACCTGTATCTGTTTGATTTGGCGTACGAAATAATTCATCTCCACCTACAAAACGGGTACCACCGGCAATGTGTTTTTCGTTGGTTCTTACCATCGTATTGCCGCTTAGTTGGTTAGACTTTGCCGTTTTTAATGCTGAGGCAAAGTCGATATCTTTTGCTTTATAGCCGGGCGTATCAGCATTTGCGATATTAGTGGCGAGCATTTCTGCTCTTTGCGAACGGATCAACATCGCATGCGGATGCACGCCTAATGCTTTATCAAAACTGATAGCCATAACTATCTCCAAAAAATTGACTTAGTATCAGTAAAGCAATAAGTAAGCCAGCAATGAAAGTAGTGATGATAAAAACAAAAAACGGCGCTACAGCGCCGTTTTTAGGAGGGGGTATATCTTAATATTCGTTATTTCTTTTGGTAAATAATGCCGGGGTTACAACGTACCATATCAAATTCGGTACTCAAACCAGACATAGATTCCGACGCACCTAAAAATAAATACCCCTTAGGGTTAAGTGCTTGAGAAAATTGTGCAATTATTTTGGCTTTCACCTCAGGTGAAAAATATATTAAAACATTACGGCAAAATATAATATCGAACTTACCCATCAAGGCGTACGAGTCGAGCAAATTTAAATGCCTAAAGCTCACTTGCTTTTTCAAAGAGTCAACCACTTGTGCCATACCATTGCCGCTATCTTTAAAAAATTTCTTACGACGATCAGCAGATAGCCCGCGAGCCAGTGCCAATGCATCATATTCAGCGTTTTTACACATATCTAGCATGGTATTTGATATATCAGTACCCACTATTTGTGCACCCATTTTTAAAACACCAGGGCTACTTGATTGAAACTCAGCCACTGACATAGCAATTGAATAAGGTTCTTGCCCTGAAGAGCTCGCAGCAGACCATATTTTTAATGGTCTATTTAGCGCTTTAAATTCAGGGAATAATCTGGTTTTGAGCAACTCAAATGGGTATTGATCTCTAAACCACAATGTTTCGTTGGTTGTCATGGCATCAACAACAGCAGCGCGCAATTGACGCTCATGTACGCCAAGTGTTTTGCTAACCAGTTCAGATAACGATTCAACATTAAACCGAGACATTAATGGTGCCAAGCGGCTTTTAACCAAATACTGCTTATTTTCACCTAAAACAATACCGCACTGTTGTTCTAAAAATAAGCGAAATTGATCGTATTCTGTTTGCTGCAAATCTTTATTAGTCAAATCAATAACACCTATGTTTATTAATCACAATGAACCCACTTATTAACGGCTGTAGCAAGCTCGTCTGGATTAAATTTCGCTATAAAATCGTCAGCCCCTACTTTTTCAATCATTGCTTGATTGAAAACACCACTTAATGAAGTATGTAAAATCACATGCAGTGGTGCAAGTTTGGGATCTGCTTTAATTTCTGCAGTGAGCGTATAACCATCCATTTCGGGCATTTCTACATCTGAAATAAGTAACCCTACTCGCTCTGTAATATCGTTAACACAATCAAGCTCTGCAATTTCTTTTAGTCTTATTAAAGCTTCTTTACCATTTTTAGCAAGTTCAGTAGTTACGCCTAAAGGCTCTAACGCTCGTTTAACCTGATTTCGTGCCACGGCCGAATCATCGGCTATAAATACTATACGCTCACCCAAATCTTTTTGCATACTACCTTGAGCCTGAGCCGCAACATCTGCGCTAACCTCTGTATTTACTGGACAAATCTCGTTTAAAATTTGCTCAACATCGAGAATCTCAACTAACTCATTTTCAATTTCAGTCACGGCTGTTAAATAAGAATAACGCCCCGCACCTGATGGCGGAGGCAGTATTTTTTCCCAGTTCATGTTAACAATCCGCTCAACGCCACCAACTAAGAATCCTTGAACTGAACGGTTATATTCAGCAATGATAATAAAACCTTCTTCTATATTTTTTATAGGACGGCCACCTACAGCCATAGATAAGTCAATCACCGAAATAGTTTGGCCACGGATATGTGCAACACCTCGAATATAAGCATTAGCCTTTGGCATACTAGTAAGAGGCGGGCATTGTAATACCTCTCTTACTTTAAACACATTTATGCCGAAGCGCTGACGCCCGTTAAGCTTAAATAACAATAATTCTAAGCGGTTTTGCCCAACCAACTGAGTACGTTGGTTTACTGAGTCTAAAATACCGGCCATTTAAATCTCCTAAGAAAACAAATATAAGGAACGATAATTGCTTTCAATTAATAAAGCGTCATAACACAACGGGGGCGTCTAAATTCTGACGCAAAATATTTATACCCTGTTTGCAACCATAAGCATAGTCGAAACATTATGAGTTTGTTAAAAAAAATCAGAAGATACAGTGTTTTTTATTTTCTTGCTAGCCTCTGCTTCACTTTGCCACTAAAGGCTCAAGTATTTAGTAAAGAATCACTTCAAGAAATGGCTGTATCTTATGTTGCACAAAAAGCAGTGACTACAAATGATAACAAAATACAGTTTAGCGCATTACCGTTAGATAGCCGCATACCTGATCGCTATTGTAACTCTGAGCCAGAGCTAGTAACGCCAAGTGAGCCCCCTTTTAATCGTCAAGTCACCATTCAAATAAAATGTAACGATAGTGATAACTGGGCACAGTACGTTCATGTCAGAATTACTGAATCAGCACCCGTTGTAGTCGCAACGACTAATTTAGCACGAGGTGAAGTGATTACTCCATCCCATTTAAGTATTGATATGCGCCCTGCGCACTTTATACGCGTTCAGTATCTTGATGATCCTGCACAACTTATTGGTAGCCGCAGTAAACGTAATATTCGTGAAGGTATGCCAGTACTACTCAATCAAATTTGTATGGTTTGCAAAGGCGACTCTGTCAACATTTTTGCCAATATTAAAGGGTTAAGAGTAAAAACAACGGGTGTTGCATTAGAGGATGGAACCTTAGGTGAACAAGTACGAGTAGAAAACAAAAAAACAGGTAAAGTTTTAAATGCACGGGTAGATGGTGTAGAGTCTGTGCAGGTAAATATTTAATGTAATTTATGCTAAAGTATCTTTAGTAAATGCCGATATATAGGCATCAGTTGGGTAATAAATGGGTTTTTATCATGGTCGGTCAAGTTAACAAATCAAATCAACAGCCTGGTGTTTTAACAAACACTCAACAGCAAAAAGTTGATTTAAAAAGAGATAATGCAAATACGCAGGCTGCGCAAACGCCTTCGCCTAAAGCGGCAAGCGATTCGGTGAGCCTAACACCGCAAGCTAAGCAATTAAAATCTTTACAAGAAAAAGCAGAGCAGTCTTCTGGTTTTGACAGTAACAAAGTTGCTGAACTTAAAAAAGCCATTACCGAAGGCAAGTATCAAATAGACAGTGAGAAACTTGCCAAAAATTTAGCAGACTTCGAGTTTAATGTTTATGGCTGATCACAATAGTTTAATTACGATTAAACTAAACGAACAAATAAATTGTTTAACAACCTTGAGTGAGCTTCTTACTCAAGAGCTTAATGCTATTGCCTCACGTAGAGGCGAAGGTTTGAAAGAAATTGCCCAACAGAAAATGTCTTTTTTAACCAGCATAAGCACCCTAGATAAAGAACTCAGTAACCTGATTGCCAGTAATGATCAGCAAACAGATGAAAACAATGACTTAATAAAGCTGACCAGAACTAAGCTTGAGCAATGTCAAAAACAAAATGAAGTTAATGCTCATGCAGCTCATCAGGCACAGTTAAGTGTAAAGCAGCTAAAAAGTATTTTAATTGGTGCACCTTCATCAATGACCTACGACCAAGCTGGTAGCGTCGTAAATACCGATAACAGCATTGTGCGTAACCTAAAAGCCTAAAAAAATACCCATAAAAAACGCCTAAACGATAATTCGTTTAGGCGTTTTTTATGGGTAATAATTTGTCGCTTAGTAATAAGTGACTTTTTTCACTTCCCGTGGTTTTATCTCACCGATGTACAAGTCGTGAACGCGTTTCATATTAAGCTCAAGCTCGGTTACATACATATCATTAACGGCATATGTTTTTATAATTTGTGCGCCTTTAATAATACCTTGTACTTTGCTTTGTAAATAATCATCTTGGGCAACAGACCCAGCGACTGTTGTACCTGCGGTAATTTTTTGCCCGTATACTTGCTCTGTTAGTTCGCGATAAGCCTCGAGCTTTGAAGCCTTAATCGCCATAAGTTGTTTTTGCGTATCACTACTTCCCGACTGCAAACTAATGGGCGCATAGCCAACCGCTTTTAATACTGGGTAATTATTTGGCTCAACATATTTATACTCAACGTGTTTATCAAATATATTACTACAACCGCTTAAAGTTAAGCAGCCTAATGTGATCATTAATGGCATTACTCGCATCATACTGGGCCTTTAAAAACTAATTAAACTCAGTTATGCATGTTTAGTGCCAGTGATATGCCTTTAAATAGATAACAAAAAATAGTGGTACATTACTTGCTGAAGTTGATTAACGCTAACGTTTAATTGGAGTAAAAGTATGAAATCGTTTTTAAAGGCTGTATTAGCAGGGTTAAGTACCACTGCGGTATTAACGTTTTCACCTTTTACTCACGCTCAGTGGTATGAGTCTACCGGCCATGCAGTTATTCAAAATAGCGATATTCCTAGTGCAAAAGCCGCAGCCATAAAAGATGCGATAACCCAAGCCTTAGTATTTTCTGGGGCTCGTGTAAGTTCAGTGCAAACCCTTGTAGATGGCGTATTAACTCAAGACCAACTAAAAATAAGTAGCCAAGGCGAAATCCAAAAAATAGAACTCGTTAGCGAAAACCGCAGCAGTGATGAATTTGCGATTACCTTACGCCTAGATATTTTTGCACAAACCGAACAATGCCCGCAAAGCAACTTCAATAAATTTATAGCCGTGACGCAAAGCCAATTAACTAATCGCGAACACGCTAGAATGGGTCAAATATTTGACATTAATAAAGCCGTAAGCAAAAACATCTACACGGCACTGCAAAAATCAAAAATGAGTGCTGTCCCTGTTGCCTATTTCAATAAAGCGATAAAAGTCGATACCTACTTTAATCAACAACATGACTACTCTAATAGCCAGTTAGAGGAAATTTCATCGCGCAGTAACGCGCAATATGTGTTGTTAAGCCAAATTACCAGTTTATCCACCAGCGATAAACTCAATAGCGACTATGCATTTTGGCAAGATGAAAGCTATCAGCGTCACTATCAAATAGAGTTTAGTTTATTTAATGGCACTACTTATGAACCCTTGTGGCAACAAAGCTATCAAAGCCAAGCTATCTGGCCATTTGAAAAAACAACTATTATTGATGTAAACAGTAATCGTTTTTGGCAGTCACCTTTTGGTCAAAGTATTAGTGAGATAAACCAAACCCTAAGTTACGATTTGCAAGCAGCCATGGCGTGCCTACCCACCCAAGGCAAAATTATGCACATGGAAAATAATAAACTCGTCATTAATTTAGGAAAGGCACATGGCTTAGAAAAAGGCCAACAGCTGAGTATTGCTCATCATAATTATTTAACCGATGCGCAAGGCAACACCATGCCGCATACTATAACCACTTTGAACCGTATTCGTGTAGAGCAGCTATATCAGCATAGCGCCATTGCCGTCAGTATTAATGATCAGCCTTTACCGGGCGTACAAATTAACGATATTGTGGAAGTTGCAACGCCCTAAAGTGCTTGGGTTAGCTTAACTTTTAAATTATCGTGAGCGCTTAACCAATCTGCTAACTGCTCAACCCCAGATAAATGCGGGTAGTGCTTTCGACAGGCCAATACAATATTACGTTGCTGATTAGGAAAAATAGGCAAATAATGAATTCCCTCTCGGGGGATTGCAGCAAGTTTTGGCACAAACGTAACCCCATCGTCCATCGCCACCAGCGCTAATAAGGTTTCTAAGCTATTACCTTGATACTGGCTAGAAACATCCACTCCTGCCGAAAAACAAAACTGCTGGGCTTGATCTTTAAAGCAATGGCCATCACTTAACATTAATAGGTTACTACCTTGAAGATCTTGCAGTGCTACCTTTTTATTTACAGCTAAAGCGTTATCAGCAGATACCGCAACTAAAAAGTCTTCTTTATATACATTAATCGTATGGTAATTTTTTAGCTCAGGCACATCCGCTAAAATTGCAAAATCCACCTCGCCACTGTCTAGCGCAGCTAAAATGGTAGAAGTTTGCATTTCAATAAACGAAAACTGACTTTGAGTAAATGCCGCTTTCATTGATGTAAGCAGTGTAGGAAGTAAATACGGGGCAATAGTAGGAATAATACCAATACTCAGCTTGCCCTGTAACGGTTGGTTAGAAGTAGCAGCCAGTTCTTTTAATATTTGAGTTTGTTCTAATATAAGAGTGATTTGTGTCAACAAACGTTCACCTTGGGTTGTTAAGGTAACGTGCTTAGTTGAACGGTCAAATAAGATAACCCCTAATTCTTGTTCTAGCTTTTTAATTTGCCCACTCAAGGTGGGCTGGCTTACAAAGCAGGCATCGGCTGCTTTACGAAAATGTTTAAAATGCGCAACGGCTTTTACATATTCTAAATCTTTTAAGTTCATATTCACACTCAACCTGATAGCTTATGCCTATCAGTTTAATACAAACAAACGATTGGAACTATATTTAATTGTTCGCCATAATGGCTATCAACAAATCAAGAGGAACTAAAAACATGTTAAACAATATTGAAGGTCAAACAATCCCTAACGTTACATTTGCAACGCGTCAAAACGACGAATGGAAATCAGTAACTACTGATGACATTTTTAAAGGCAAAACAGTCGTTGTGTTTTCACTACCTGGTGCATTTACACCAACGTGTTCATCAACTCACCTACCACGCTACAACGAGTTAGCTGGTGTACTTAAACAAAATGGCGTTGACGACATTGTTTGTGTATCAGTAAACGATACCTTTGTAATGAACGCATGGGCTGAACATCAAGAAGCGCAAAACATTACCTTACTACCAGATGGTAACGGCGAATTTACTGACGGCATGGGTATGCTAGTTGATAAAAACGATTTAGGTTTTGGTAAGCGCAGCTGGAGATATTCTATGCTGGTTAAAGATGGCGTAGTAGAGAAAATGTTCATCGAGCCAGATTTACCAGGCGACCCGTTTGAAGTATCAGACGCTGACACTATGCTTGATTACATCAACCCAACTCAAGTAAAACCAGAGGCGGTTACTCTATTTACTAAGCCTGGTTGTCCTTTCTGTAAAAAAGCAAAAGAGCTACTTACAGCTAAAGGCTTTGCTTTTGAAGAAATTGTAATGGGTGCTGGCGCATCACTTACCAGCCTTAAAGCAGTATCAGGCCGTGAAACCGTACCACAAGTATTTATTGGCGGTAAGCACATTGGTGGCTCAGACGACCTAGAAAAATACTTTGCTTAATTAAGTAAATAAAACAGGGGCTGCAACGCCCCTGTTTATTAAAGGAAAAACACTATGAAAGAATTGCAAACCGACGTTGTTGTTATAGGTGCAGGTACCGCTGGTTTAAGTGCCTACCGTAATGCAAAACAATTTACTCAAAACGTACTTATGATTGAATCAGGCCCATACGGTACAACCTGCGCACGTGTTGGTTGCATGCCAAGTAAGTTATTGATTGCTGCAGCAGAAGCCGCGCACTCAATAGAAATGGCACCTGCCTTTGGAGTTCACAGCTCAAAACCGGTAATTGACGGTAAAGCCGTTATGGCACGAGTAAAAAGTGAGCGCGATCGCTTTGCAGGATTCGTAGTAGAAGCGGTAGATGAAATACCTAGCGAAAATAAAATTCGTGGCTATGCACAATTTTTAGACGCCAACCGCGTGAAAATAGATGAGCACACCATAATCACTGCTAAACGCTTTGTAATAGCAACAGGTTCACGCCCATCTTACCCTGGCGTATTTAATAACTTTGGCGACCGACTGATTATTAATGACGATGTATTCGACTGGGATGATTTACCAGAATCAGTAGCCGTATTTGGCCCAGGCGTTATAGGCCTTGAAATTGGCCAAGCGTTGCACCGATTAGGGGTAAAGGTAAAACTCTTTGGTGTAGGTGGTGCCATAGGCCCACTAACCGACCCAGTAGTTAAAGATTACGCTAACACCGTATTTGCAGAAGAATTTTATGTTGATACCGACTCAAACGTTTCAGATATGAAACAGGTAGGTAATAAAGCAGAGCTAACCTATACCGACAAACAAGATGTTAAACATACCGAGCAGTTTGACTATGTTCTGGCTGCAACAGGGCGAGTACCTAACACCGATAAACTAGGGTTAGAAAACACCGGCATAGAGCTTGATGAGCGTGGCGTACCACTCGCTGATGCCCACACTATGCAATGTGGCAACTCTCACATATTTATTGCTGGCGATGCCAGTAACATGATCCCACTGCTTCACGAAGCATCCGATCAAGGAACAATCGCAGGGCAAAACGCAGGCCGCTACCCTCATGTACGTGCGGGTTTACGCCGCGCTAAAATTGCCGCTGTGTTTAGCGACCCACAAATAGCCATGGTTGGTGAAAGCTTTAAAGAAATTAGCGAACGATTAGGCAGCTGTGAGTGCTTTGAAATAGGCGAAGTCAGCTTTGAAAACCAAGGCCGTAGCCGCGTTATGCTAAAAAACAAAGGCCACATGCGTGTGTATGCCGAGCACGGCACCGGCTTATTTTTAGGTGCGGAATTTATAGGCCCACAAGCAGAGCACATAGCACACTTACTTGCATGGGCTGTACAAAACAAAATGACTGTACCACAAATGCTTGATATGCCTTTTTATCACCCTGTTATTGAAGAAGGCCTACGCACTGCACTACGTGATTTAAACGCTAAATTAAAATTTGGCCCAGACATTATTAACCATTGTATGGAATGTGGCCCAGGCGCATAACACATCACTAATACACACTTGCTACTCAAAGCCAAAACCATTGTTTTGGCTTTTTTTATGTTAAAAACTGGTATATAAAATGGAGTTTAAACTGCTACACTCAGATTAATAAACAAACAAAAATGGACCGAAAATGAGCAATAATAAATATAGACTTGTCACTCGAAGCGATTTTGACGGCCTAGTGTGTGCCGTATTACTTAAAGATTTAGATTTAATCGACGATATTTTATTTGTGCATCCAAAAGACATGCAAGACGGTAAAATAGCCATTACCAGCAACGACATTACCACTAACCTCCCCTATGTTGCCGGTTGTCATATTGCATTTGATCACCACTTAAGTGAAACCGTTCGTAACGAAAGCGATATAAAAAACCATATTATTGACCCAGATGCGCCCTCTGCAGCACGCGTTGTTTATGACTATTATGGTGGCGCAGAGAAATTCCCTAATATTTCAACTGACATGATGGAAGCGGTTGATAAAGGGGATTCGGCACAATTTACAAAAGACGAAATTTTAAACCCAACAGACTGGGTACTGATGAACTTTATTATGGATGCGCGCACAGGACTTGGCCGTTTTCGTGAATTCAAAATTTCTAATTACCAGTTAATGATGAAGTTAATTGACGCCTGTAAAGATCACAGCATAGAACAAATACTAGCAATGGAAGATGTTGCCGAGCGTGTTGCGTTATACCACGAGCACAACGCACAAGCTAAAGAGCAAATAGACCGCTGCTCATCAGTACACGACAACTTAGTGGTACTCAATTTAACCGAAGAAGAAACCATTTACGCTACTAACCGCTTCGTTATTTACGCCATGTTCCCCGAATGTAATATCTCAATACATAAAATGTGGGGGCTTAAAAAGCAAAACGTGGTGTACGCCATTGGTAAATCAATCACCAACCGCAGCTCCAATACTAATGTTGGCGAGTTATGCCTTAAATACGGTGGCGGCGGCCATCTAAATGCTGGTACTTGCCAAGTAGAAACAAACAAAGCTGAGCAGGTACTGAGCGAGCTTATCGCTACAATTACTAGTGATGGTTAAGAACTAGCTATCAGCTATCAGCTATCAGCTATCAGCTATCAGCTATCAGCTATCAGCTATCAGCTATCAAAATAATAAAGCGAGTAAATTTATGTTACTCGCTTTATTATTTGTAATTAGAAAAGATTTTATAAATGAGAAGAAACGGGCAAGTGCTTACAAAACTATTACGATGGTGAACTCATACTTAAAGTAAAAGGATTGTGGTTCGCTGGTAAAGCTATAATCACAAGGCACTATTCATGGAAGGTAGAAAAGGCATAACCTAAAGCTAGAACGAGTTAGCTAAAGCTATCATCAATAAATAAAACTGTAGTTAAATACAACATTTCAAATAGCTAAAGATCTTAATTTAGCTTTAGCTCATATCCAATAAAGTCTCAAAGCCAAGAACAACCTTTAGTTCACTATTTGCCAGAATGGCAAAAAAGGTCTTACTTGGAGTTCTGTAAATAACTGTACTAAGTAATATAAAAATGCGGTTACTTCATTGTCAGCTTAGAGCTGTAAAGTGATATTCTATAAATTCATTTTTTAAATAATATAAATTAAATAGAAAGAGAATAAAGACAGAGTAATGCAGAGGTAGTTTGACGCAGTGCGCGTGGGTTAATAAGTTTTGTTCAACTTGAGTACTAAAGCGTAGACTAAAGAGCACATATTACGTGCAGTTTAAATACAAAAAATCTATTCTCTAGACCTAGACACATATAAGAATAATTTTTCGATATTTAAAAACAAAAAACTGACATAAGAGTCAGTTTTTTTAAGATAAATATAAAGCTATTAATTTATTGTGGGTTCAGGATCGCTTTTTTTGCTTTACCAGCTTTAATCGCAATATTACAAGCTTTTGATAGCTTACGCATAGCTTCAACTTTACGTTGATTAGTCACTTCATTTCTTTTTGAACGCATAATCTACTCCGTCATTACCAAAACCACACCATGGCTCATATTCTAGTCGATCAACATACCGATTTGCAAGCAAATTGTAAAATGAGACAAGTCTTTTGTCTGCGGCTGACGCAGTGTAAGCTGTAGCCCCGTTATCTATAGAATGAGATAATATTAACCCTGAAATAACCCTACCTAGCAAGTTTAGTTGCTTTCTTGTAGCAGGTTCCTTTGGTCGCTCAAATGGAGTTTCATTTTCAATATTAGATTTAAGATCAAACTTAATCTCATAGCAATTTTCGTCGAGTTCCATCCCTATTAATGATTCAGTTTCTTCAAGTCTTTCTGCACTAAAATCGCTTTCAGTCGAGGGAAGTATATATACTATGTACTCATCACCCATGATATTACATTCGAGCTGGCTTACAGTATAGCCTAAATCAACTTCGATGAACTCAACCTGTGGCAAATTATTATGATCTAGAGCTCTAAAAGTATCTACAACATCACCTAGAACCGTGTCAGTACTTGTTTCATTATTGGGCATCACATTGTAGTTTAAAAACCTTGCTCCACTTGCAAGTACATTGTCTTCGATAGCAGCTAATGGAAAACCTGTATTACTGACACCCAACACAATTAAAATATCATTTTGTTCCCATTTTAATTCAAAAAGATCTATGCTTGGAATATCTTTAAAACTAACAATACTATTTGGTTCAGCTATAGAGCCGTGTATATGTATAGCACTTCCACCTGACTTTTCGATTAAATCATCAATATTAAGTGTGTAGTGTTTAAACTCTACACCAATAGAATCACAGTATGTCTCAAGGTACTTACATTCAAAGTGAGCTTGATTTGGCATAAATGTCGCGTATCTGTAGCCAATAGCCTCAATTAACTTCAATAATTCAGATTCATCAGCTACTTGAAACTGTTTATACTCAGGAGTTTCTTTGATGTTTTCATATAAAGGTAAACCCGAAGGAACAGAAAGTCCTGCACCTGATAAGATAACTACTTTCATAATTTGAATACACTATTGTTCATTCGAATTACCAATCCTCGGTTATTATGCTCATATCCATTAAAAAAATACCATAACGGACAATTATGCATCAAAGGCTTATAAATTCCAATAAACTAAATAAGACTATAAGCCTTCAAGTAGAAAAAACTATTAACTTTACATCTGTGCAGATGAGCTCAACCAGCTACTTTTGCATTTATTAGATGCTTATAAATTAAATCACGATACAAAATTATCGGGGGTATTAAGAAGGTATAAATAGCCTCTCTAAAATTATAATAATTCAATTTAGATTGCTATAAATGCGCTATAAAAAATAAACTTCACAACAGGAGGTGCTCGTAACCCATTGATTTTATTGGTAGCCCCTGCAGGAATCGAACCTGCAACTGCCCCTTAGGAGGGGGCCGCTATATCCATTTAACTAAGAGGCCACATCGAGCTTACAGCTTACAGCTTACAGCTTACAGCTTACAGCTTACAGCTTACAAAAATTATAACGGTATCTGGTTTTTTATATCAAGTATCAAAGTAAGTTAATTGCTTGATAAATATATATCTTCTTTATTTAATACGTAAAGCGGTATAAATGTTCGACTGCTGGCGGCAAGGCGCTTATTTTCAATATTTATTACGCGAGCGTTAATAACAACCCCATCTGCACGGTAAATTAATGTACCCGATAAAACATGGCTGGCTATATTCGTACCTGCAAGCTTGCGAGTGTTGCGGGTGAATGCAAAGTCGCCTTGTTCATTAACGGTAATTAAATTGGCTGTTTTAAAATCAACCGCGCTATAACCAAACTTTTGTAGCTGGTGTATAAAGGTTTCTGATAACTGATTACCTAACTGGCTTGCTGTAGTTAAACTTGCGTCTAAATCAACGAACGACGTGACTGCAATCGCTGCATCTTGCGGGGCTACTTGCATGGTGTCGGTTAAATCAAGTGCCATTTGCTCTACGTAGTTAACTAAGCTTTTATGGTGCTTGTTTGGGTTAAACTGCGTTGTATCGGCGTATTGTTCTTGCTCGTCATTTTGCTGCATTTGCGCCATGATCTGGTTAAAATCAAGATTGCTTACCACTGTTTGCTCTGGCTCAGATTTGGCGGGCTCGGTCGCGGTCGACTCGCCCATTAAATTACAGCCTGAAAGTAATAGTGATAATGCACTTATACCAATTAAAGCAGAGCGCTTAACTAAGTTAACCATGGTAAACCTCACTTACTCGCTTGTTTAAGCATAATGCCATCAGCACTGTTACTGCTATTTAGCGCATCAATAACTGATTGCGGAATAAAGCCCTGTACAGAGCCTACAACCGCTTTACTCGCTAAACCAACAATTCGTGCATTTACTAATATGCCGCCTTGGTGATTTACTAGCGTACCCGCTAATACGTAACTAAAGTTTTGTTCTTGGTTAAGCTCTAAGTAGTCGCGGCTAAAAACAAAATCGCCACCAGGGGTTACACGCATATAATCGGTGGTTTTAAAATCAATGACCGGCACACCAAAATTATGCAGTTCGTGCATAAAGCTCTCTGCTATTTGGTTACCTACTAAGTCAGCATTGTTGTAGTCACGGTCTAAAAAAACAAAGCTTGATACTGCCAATGGCGTTTTAGTATTTACGTACTGTAAGTTTTCAGCCATATCTTGCATGATGCCACGCACATAGTGATTAATATTTTTACGGGTTGGCGTATTTACTTGTTTGTTTTTATTCATCACTGCGGCTTTATTTTGATAAAGCGAATCTGTATTTGTTGGTGCAGCTACAGGGCGTTGCTCAAAAAACATAGGCGCATCGTCGGTAATTTGCGTGTCACTATGGTTTGTCATTTGTGAACAACCAAAGCCCAGTGGCAAACATAAAGTTAATAGTAGGCGTTTCATGTGTGCTCCTAATTAATATTCACTGCGGTAAATATAGTCACCGCGCTGCTGTATTTTTTCATTACTCCACATCACATTGATGGGAATTTCAGTACTTGCGGCAGATACAATCTGATTAGTTTGCATATTTACCATGCGAGCATTAACAATATAAGCATGTTCTTGACGGGTTAAAGTACCAGTGATCACAAAGTCAATAATCTGACGCTGCTTTAAGTTACTCGTGCTGCGGCTTAACACTGAATCAGCGCTCGCTGATAAGTTAAGCTGGTTTTCAAGCCGATATTCAACCGTGTTGTACCCTAACTGAGTAAATTGGGTTATTAAGCTTTCTTGAACTTGCTGACTAAGCCCTGAACCCTGCCCTTGAGCAATTTGTGAATCCAAAGCATTGGCTAAATAAAAGCTGCTGACCGCGATTGAAGCGGTGCTTTTAAAAGGCTCTTTGATATGGCTAAGCTGGGCGCTCAAGCTATTTACGTACTGGTTAAGCGTATAAGGTGCCATGACCGCTTTAGGCGCATCAGTGCTTATACTCGGCTTTGGCTGGGGTGTTAAGCTACAGCCCGCTAAATTTAATAATAGTAAGGGTAACAAAAGGCGCATAGTTGCCATCCTCTAAAAACATAATAGTTACAAAGCAATTATTATGCCTAATACCCTAGATGCATATTTATTTTAATGGCTGTTGGGTGTAATGGCTCACAATGCAATTGATTTGGCGCTGTTTAAGTTTATCGCAATCGGCAGCCGCATTCGCTTGATTTTGATAAGCCCCAAGCTTTAAACGGTAGTAAGTCATGCCACTCACGTTAATAGTTTCTACATTCGCCACGAATTCGCCCTGAAATAACGAAGATGCGCTGGCTTTTATTTGATTTAAACTTTGGCTAAGTCGCTCTTTGTCGGTAACGGCTGCAACTTGCAAGGCAAATAAGGCTTTAACGGCTTGTTTTTCGTCAGCTGTATTCGTTGCTACTTTAGCTTTTTTTGCAACTTTTGTTGGTGCTACCGTTTCAGCCGAAGCTTTAGCTGTTGATACTGCAGGCGTATTTGTTGATGCAGAGCTTTGTTTTGCCACTGCATTTAATTGGCTTATTAATAACTTTAAGTCTTGTTCAATCACTAATAAACGTTCAACACCTGCTTTGGCTGCTTGCCACTGCTGAGACGATGCTTTTAGCTGCGCCAACTCTGCCTCAGAAAGATTGGCACTCGCTTGCATTGGCTGAGGAGATTCTGCAGTTTTGGTGGTACTGCATCCTGATATAAAAAGAGCAGCAATACAGGCAATTAGTATTGAGTAGCGTTTATATAAATTAGCATATTGCATGGTTAAACCTTATTGTTATTAGTGGCTAATAAGTTGCGCTTGGACTTGGCAGTTCAAGCCTTTTACTTTTAATTCTGCACATACTTGTTCAAGCTCCCCTTGCGCAGACTCGGCATAAGCGACGGCTAAAATATACCGTTTTTGTTTTTCGTCTTTAATATAAAAAGCATCACGCTTTGATTGCTCATTTAAATGACGTTTAATTAATTGATAATACGCTTTCATAATTGGCAATGATGAAAACCCACCCGCATTAGCAATATACGCTGGAGTTTGTGTTTTTTCTTTAAGCTCAAAGTCAACGCCCATTACTACTTCACCTTGCGCTGGTAACTTAACCACCACCTGTTGCGTATCTTTTAAAGACTTACGTTGCTTAAATTCATCATCTATAACCGCTTTATATTCGCCAGGGCGTAAATCGGTAAACAAATAATAACCATCATAAGCAGCCTGCGTTTGTGCCACTTGCTTGCCTTGTTTGTCGAGTAATTTTACGGTAGCAAAAGGCTGTACTTCAGTGCTGCCTTGCTCATCTTGTTTGTAAACAGTTCCCTCTAATTCACTGCTGTTATTAAGCGAGATCTCCATATATTCAACAAAACCGGCACGAGGTGTAATTGAAAAGCCATCGTTGGCGGCAACTAAAAAAGGCTCACTAATACTACCTGGCTCTATCACTATGTCGGTGGTTCTATTTGCTGGCATTCCTTTAAGTATTGCTAAACCATTTTCGTTGGTTACAGCTCGGCGATAGTTTTGAACTCCTTTTACCTTAACGCCTTCAATTCCCTTTTCTCCGTCATCTTGAATATTGTTATTATTTGAATCAAGAAAGACTCTAACCATTAAAGTGCCAGAGTTTGCGAGGCTTCTTTTACTTAAAAAGTACTCGTCAGTGTTCGCATCAAAACCAATACTAAAGCGACTAAATAAACCTAGCCGCCAATTATCATCATCGTCGTAACTCATTGTGCTATTTAAGCTAAAACTATCGCTTTGCCAATTTAGACCCAGTTCCATAGAAACTAAATCATTTATACGGGAGTTTCTTAGTGTGAATTCAGATTGTAAATTCTGAGATAAACTACGGCTTAATTCTGCTTGGTAACCCAGTATAGTCGAACCGGAGTCTGCGCTATAGTCAACACTAAAACGAGTGTATGTTTTACCAAATCGATGTTGAAGACGCATGCTGCCAAGTGTTGTTGCATCATCTAAAGAATCAAATTTTCGCCAAATTAAGTTGTTACTAACAACGGTGCCACCTAAATTATACGATAAGGTATTATCAACACTTAGATATGAGTCGCTAAATTCTCTGCTGTTATATGCGAGCGTATTTTGATAGCTTAAGCTTCCAAACGATTTATCAAACAACTTTCCTGCCGTATATAATTGATAACTTTCAACTTTCGCTGTCTGCGAATCATCAGTTATCTTTTCATTGTTTTGAGACAGGCTTAACCGTACCGATTGACCAATTAACTCACCTCTAGCAGCTACCTCTAGCTTATCTTCATCGTTATTATTTTTTTCATAATCTAGATTAAGTAATACTTTATCAAATATACTTAGGTTCGAACCAAAAGCATAATTGTTAACATTATCACTCGAATTACTATTTAATATTGATGTACCAGCATAAACCGATAAATAATCAGTTATTCCCGTTTCATAACGGCCTGCTAGCTGCCAACCTTTACCTTGTGTCGAATAAAGTGACTGATTGAATAACTGTTCACCTTGCTCAGTAATTGACAACTCATAAAACGATTCATCTGCTGATAAACTATTACCATCTATAAAGTATTGCTCTGTTTTTCGCTCTACTTGCCCTTGTGGACCATAAAAAATCAGCTCAAAATTATTAGCGCCAAACAATAAATCAATATCTTCAAATAAATAACGCCCATCAGCTAAACTAAACTGCTGCGCTAGCAGTACATCATTACGGTATAACTCAACATCCCACCCTGGTTGAATAGCACCCGTTAAATTAATTTGATTACTATTAACCTGTTTAAAAAGTGGTTTGTTATCAACTTTTATTCCTCTGGCGTAACTACTATTAAATTGTTTACCGATTTGAGTTGCTAATACATCTCCAAATTGAACAGTTGTCGCATTTAAGGGACCTAATAACCGTGCATCTTTACTTTGACGGCTAAATGATAATCTTGAATCTGATAGTAAATCTTGTTTTCGCCCTGCAAAAAAATACTGAGCATTAAAATAGGCTAAGTCATTTGACCCTAATACAGAGTACCCTATCGCTGAATCCCTATTACTCTTGGTTGCACTAAGCTGCACATCAGCAAGAGGAGATGAAATTGCACTGTATGGACTGGCCTTCCAAGGTAATATTGCTTGACGTGACTCTCTATTAGTTACAGTTTCTCGCTGCTCTCTTTCGCGTTTTAATTCTATAGGCAATTTGGTGGGGGAGCTTACATTTAGCTCAAGTGCTGAATATTCAATATCAATATCTAACGAAAACCACTGCGCTAGCAAGTTACTATCAACAAACATATCGCCGTTATCAGCATAAGCTTGTTGGCTGTTAAATGAATATCTAGCGCCGTTAATTTGTACTGTATTTGTATTTAGGTCTAGATAAAACTGATTATCTTCACGAATAAACCAGCCTTGAGCAATAAGGTCATCGCTATTTATATCGATAGCAAAATCCAGGCTTTCTGAAAAACTTAATAAATCTATTAATACACCGGTTTTACTTTTCACCCCGAGCATTTCACCCAGGTAATTTTTTTTCACGAACGATGAAAAAAATAATAACTCCCCTTCGGGGATGCCCTCACCTTGCTGCACATTAAGCTCAGGCTCTGTTCTTTCATTTACAGCTTGATCAGTGTTGTATTGCTGCCATTTTTTATCTATTTTTTTTATGCTAGCAAGAATGGCCTGAGTGTCAGGCTCTGCTGCTAATAAGGGGTCAATTGATAAAAAAATGATCAACAACCACTTTAAACGCTTAAAGTAATACATCGCCTATTTCAAATTACCGATAATTGCATTATTAATTGGCGCAAGCTTTTCACTAAAAATAGTATCGCGATATTCTTTAAGCCCTGTATAAATTACGCGAATTTCGCCATCTTTCGGGATGTTTTGATCTACAAAAATTGGTATCGTCGCCGTTGTTGTTTTTAGCTCAGGGTAAATACTAAAATCGTTTAACATGGCGATCTTTTTCTCTGTATCCATTCCTTTTTGCTTAAAGAAAACTTCTAACTTGCCAAAAGAGCTAAAGCCCCCTTCTCGCTTAATTTCAATCTCAAGCGCTTTTTTTTCTGGGCTGTGTATAAGCTGTAAATTGCTAATATTAACATTAGGTATTTCAGCGCCTTTACGCAAAATAACAGGGATAGTGTAACTTAATAGTAATTTCAAATTAATACCAAGTCTCTGTTGCTGGATTTGAGTTTCATTAGGGAGTGCTTTAAATGCTAGGTGAGATCGGTATTCCTGTTCTAGTAAACCTTTTGGCTTTCGAATAGCAAGCTTAACAATCTGCCTTTCTCCTGGCGCTAATCTAACTTGCGATGGGCTAATCCTAACCATATTTTTAAGTGAAGCTGAACTTTCTTGATCAGCCGCTAAATTAGCATACCCTCCGCCAGCTAGTGCAACTTTGTCTTGCCACTCCAATCTATAAGTTTTTGCTTCATTAGAGTTATTAACAACAATGACTTTAGCAACACGCTGACGCTCATCAAAATTTACTCTTGTTGGGGAAATAAGTAAGTTTGCATAAGAATGGAAGCTAGTTAAGATAAAGCTTACTAAGATAAAAAAAGTTTTTATTATTGTCATTTTATCAACATCTCTAGTTGTCTAATAATTTAGCGTCACTTCAATTGTAGTATCAAAGATACCATCTTTATAAGTATTTCCGTCACCTGAGGTACTTAATTGCCCTCCTACTCTCAATAAAGCAGTTCCTGTGGTATCGGTTGTAATGGTCGCATTATAAATGAGTTGATTTAAAATCAGTGGCGCGCCACCAAAAATGTTATTTAGGGGCTGATCACTTACAAAGTCACTCACGTTTACCTGGATACGTGCAGGATATCCTTCAAGCAACAATTCGGCTGCATGGCCTTTTTCAAGTAAATATATCTTATTGGTTAAAGTATTTGTGTTACTGGGCAACAAGGTCATAGAGCTAACACTTTGGTTATCACTGATAACAATTTTACCAAAATCCAATTGCTCAAGCGGTGTAACTTGTGCGTATAAATCAGTAGTTAAAAAAGCTGCTAGTATGAGTAAAATTAATTTCATAAAGTAGCCTGCTTTATACAATAAAGCAGGCTTTGCCCATTAGTAATTTAATTCTAATGTAAACGTGCCACTGTATGATCCATCGATATAATCACTAGTTGCAGTAACCGCTGTTGTGGTTAATGTTGCACCAAAATTAAAAGTTGCTTCGCCAGCTGAATCGACCTGAATAGTCGTTGTAGCTGCACTGTTAGGCGTCGCACCAGTTAACACATAATACGTTGGAGTGCCCAAAGTAAATGCAGCAGTGCCCGCAGGTGCTGTATCAGGCGCAATCGCAGTTTCAGTCGGATTTGTAATGGTCAATGTACCAAAAGGAGACACACCTGAAATTGAGAATGAGGCTGGTGTACCTGCTACTAAAATTGCAATTTCAGCTGCGGTTGCATCTGTAGAAGCCGTTGTAGGAGCAGTAGCAGGGTTTGCGGCTAATACTAATGTTGCAGTCTCCGTCCCAGTTAAATCACCTGAAGCCCTGATTGTACCAAAATCTAGTGGTGCATCATTCGTAAAGGTGAATGCGTTTTGAACTGTAACACCCGCTTGAAAAGAAGCAGTTTCTGCAGCCGCACCGAAAGAAAGAACAGTCATTGATGCAGCTAACGCTGCTTTAGTAAATATTTTGTTCATAGTTTTCCCTTAGACATAAAGTATAAACCTGTTAGTCAGGTTATGTTAAGTATCGGCCAAAATCACTAAAAAGTTAGAAAATATTTACTTTATTTTGATTTATAATAACAGGATGAAAAAATAAGCCTAAAAAAACCTTAAACATCCTCTGAAAATGTCGCTAAGGTACACTTATTACCTATTTTGTAAAAAAACAAACACAATTGCGCTGCTTGCTGTTGACTTTTTAGCGGGCCTGCTACAACACTATAAAGCGTAGTTGATTCTTTTTGTTGCTCATTGATACGGTATTGCAAAATACTGCTCAATTGGGGATATTGCTCTTTTAGTCGCTCCACTTGTCTTTTGGCTCCATTAGAAACTAAATAACGTCCAATTTGAACACCGTACATTGCTTTGTTTGTACTGATAGTGTTATCGGTTAAGGCAGTTTCTGAGGAGAGTTGTAAAGATTGCTTAGAGCCATATTCAACACGTTTTACCTTCTCTTTCAATGGCTCAGGTACAGTATCAATATCTGTTTGTGCAGAAAGAGCTTGAATCAGTAATGATAAGTCCTCTTCCATGGTGCTTAAACGCGCTATCTGCTCTTTGTTGTTATCCCATTGCTCTAAGTAAGGTTTTATATCTTTTTCACGCACAAGCTTGTCGCTTTGTGAGTCGGCGGGCATTAGCTGGTTGCTACAACCAGCTAATGCAAATGGTATTAGTAATATTATTAAACGAAGTTTCACTTTAAAGCACCTATTACAAAAAACGAGCTCTAGCTATTATGCAATAAAAGCGCCAAATAAATAATTTATAATCTAATTGGTTTGTCAGTGTAGTTACTCACAAAGCAATCAACTTTATAGAATTTAAATACCTCACAATCATCCTCAGCACTTTTAAAGTTAAAATACTCACCTAATTTTAATCGATAATAGGTTTTGTTATTAACTTTTGCTTTTTCAATGTTTGTCGTGATTTTATCCTTAAACAAAGGCGCTGCTTTTTTGTTAATGTGCTTCCACTCTTTAGCAACACTTTCTTCTGAATCAAGGGACGCTACCTGTAAGGCAAATACTTTTTTGTTTTTATCTACCATTGCCACTTTTGTTGCCATCGATATTTTAGAGGCAATCTTTTTGTTCACCCTAGAACTAATCGCTTTCACTGGCGAGCGAGCAGTTCGTTTACTGTAGCTTTTTGAAGGAGCTGTAATTATTTTTGTAGGAACACTAGCATAGCGGCTGCTATATCGCTGATTTTTTAGAGCGTCCCTACCAGTCGGTTTTACATAACGGTTACTATATCTTTGTCTCGGTCGTTCAACGTTATCTGACGTGCTTGCGTAGTTATTACCATGCCTGAGGTCTGGCGAGGTATTAGCATTAATTGATGAGCGAGCATAGCGATTGCTAACAGCTTGGTTAGATTTCGCTATTGCTTTACTGTTAATAATATCTAAATTATCAACTAAATATGTAAGCTCACGTTCTAACTTTAATAGTCTCTCTATACCAGAACGTGCTTTTTGCCATTGCAAAGCGGCATCTTTTAGCTGTGCAAGTTCAACTGCGGTGATAGTTACATATTCGGGTGAATCTTTAACCCTTTCATTTAATGAGGTTTTATCATGCGATATCGTACAGCCACTCCCTATTAACATAAGTAAAGCTATAACTAAATATCGGTGATACTTTATGCTGTATTCACACATTGATTGTTTCTCTTTCAACAGTTTCGA
The DNA here is from genome assembly GCF_013393115.1 of Pseudoalteromonas sp. Scap03. GTDB lineage: Bacteria > Pseudomonadota > Gammaproteobacteria > Enterobacterales > Alteromonadaceae > Pseudoalteromonas. The sequence goes on from NZ_VDEU01000001.1 coordinate 3,328,841, forward strand.
CCGCTAAGTTGAGCCAATTTGCGATTGGCTTAATAAAGCACGTTAACTACAAAACAACTTTAGTTAACATAAAGATTACATTACAAACTCAAATCTGTCTGTATAACTGCAAAAATAGTTATAATTAAATGTCTGTAAAAGCGATTTTACAATCAAAAAAAGCGCCATGTAGGCGCTTTGAATAATGATAAGTTTATTTAAATTAATGTTTTAATAAAGGTTTTAAGCTCATCAGCAAATTCATCACGGCGCAAAGCAAATTCTATCGTCGCCTTCAAATAACCAACTTTACTACCACAGTCATGGCTTCGGCCTTTAATAGCATAAGCGTCTACTTTTTCATCTTGCATAAGCATCGCAATTGCATCAGTCAGCTGAATCTCATCACCTGCACCTTGTGGTGTTTTAGCTAATAATGGCCAAATATTTTTGCTCAACACGTAACGACCAACCACAGCAAGGTTTGAAGGTGCCTCGTCAACAGGTGGTTTTTCTACCATGCTCTTAATGGGTGAGCTCTCACCTTGGTTTAACTCAACATCACCTAAATCAACAACACCAAATTTATCTACTTGATCTTTAGGTACTGGTTCAACCATAATTTGGCTGTGTTTACTTTGCTCAAAACGAGTGATCATTTCCGCTAAATTATCTTTTGTTAAATCACTTTCCACTTCATCGATAATAACGTCGGGTAAAATAACTACAAAAGGTTCATCCCCTATAATAGGGGCAGCACAGTTAATAGCGTGGCCTAACCCTTTCGCCTCACCTTGACGCACATGAATAATCGTCACGTCCTTAGGGCAAATAGACTGTATTTCGGCAAGTAATTGCCGCTTTACACGCTTCTCTAACGTTGCCTCAAGCTCAAAGCTAGTATCGAAGTGGTTTTCAATTGAATTTTTACTCGAATGCGTTACTAACACTATCTCTTTAATGCCAGCGGCAACGGCTTCGCTAACAACGTATTGAATAAGTGGACGGTCTACAACTGGCAGCATTTCTTTTGGAATTGCTTTAGTGGCCGGCAACATTCGTGTTCCAAGGCCCGCTACAGGGATCACTGCTTTCATTATGCTCTCCTTATTTTTTAAACTGAAAATGGGTACTGAATCGCTTCATGGCATTGATAGCCAACCACCTCAAAGTCATCACGTGTTACCCATGTTTCAATGTCTTCGAGTGACTTAATCTCTGGGTTGATTTTTAATTGGGGAGAAGCAAATGGCTCACGCTTTAATTGCACATCTCGCATTAAATCGAGCTGATTTTCATAAATATGGGCATTGGTGATTTTATGGTATGCCTTACCCGCTTTAAGGCCGGTAATTTGCGCAACTAATGCAAGTAATACAAAACATTGAATTTGGTTAAAATTAAGTCCTAGCGGAACATCACAACTGCGTTGATATGAGGTTAAATACAGAGTATCACCTAATAACGAAAAGGTATGTGTATGCATGCATGGGCGCAAGCAACCAAGTTCAAACTCACCGGGGTTATAAAATGTAATAATTTCGCCGCGATCATCTATGCCATTTTTTAAATTATTGATGACCTTTGCCAGTTGATCCAGTGTTGAACCATCAGGGCGTTGCCAGCCACGACCTTGAACGCCGTAAACGCGCCCCATATCGTCCTCACCTTTACGGTTAGGGTTATTGAGCCAAGCATTATTTTCATTGGCATTAGCATCCCATGTTTTACAGCCTATATTACGAAACTGCTCAGCACTGTCGTACCCTCTTAAATACCCTAACAACTCAGCAATAGCCGCTTTGTAATAGCTCTTTCGAGTAGTGATCATAGGAAACTGATTATTCGCCACATCGTATTCTAAATCAGCGTTTATAACCGTTAAACAACGTGTACCGGTGCGTTTATTTTCAACCCACTGTCCTTGGTCAACAATACGCTGACATAATTCTAAATATTGTTTCATCTAACTTCTTCTTTTAAACTTTTGCCGCTGTTTGCGATTGTGGTTGTTTATAGGCCCAAATAAGTAAGCCTAACCCGCCAATGATCATAGGTAACGATAGGATTTGCCCCATTGAAATGAAGTCGGCAAATAACCCCAGTTGTGCATCTGGTTGGCGAAAATACTCAATACCAAACCTAAATACGCCGTAACCTAGTAAAAACAAACCCGACACACTTCCCGCAGGACGAGGACGCTTTATAAACCACAATAATATGACAAACAATACCAGCCCTTCAAAAAAAGCTTCATAAAGTTGTGATGGGTGGCGTGCAAGCGGGCCTCCAGTTGGAAACACCATTGCCCAAGGAACATCGGTAGTACGGCCCCATAATTCGCCGTTAATAAAGTTACCTATACGCCCAGCAAGTAAACCAACAGGCACTAAAGGTGCTACAAAATCACCAACTTGCAATAACGACTTTTTACGCTTGTAAGCAAAAATAGCAATCGCAGTGATCACCCCAAGTGTGCCGCCATGAAACGACATGCCACCTTGATCGATTCTAAATAAATACAAGGGGTTTTCAATGAAGTAACTAAATTGATAAAACAGAACATATCCAACACGCCCACCTAATATAACGCCCAGCATGCCGTAAAAGAGTAAATCACTGACTTCGTCTTTAGTCCAACCCGACCCTGGTTTCTTCGCTTGACGATTAGCAAACCACATCGCAAACGCAAAACCAATTAAGTACATTAACCCATACCAACGAACGCTAAGTGGTCCAACAGAAAATATTATTGGATCAATTTGAGGAAACTCCAGTGCCATAAAAATAAACCTTTAGCTAAAAACCATTTTAATAGCGATGAAAACCAGTAACATCGCGAAAACTTTCTTAATTGTATTCACAGGTAAGTAATGTGTTGCCTTAGCCCCTATAGGCGCTATAAACCATGAGGTAATAACAATCCCAAATAAAGCGGGTAAATATACAAACCCCATAAAACCATGCGTTAAGTCCGTTACATACCAACCAGCGCTGATGTAACCGATAGAGCCAAAAAAGGCAATTACAATACCACATGCAGCAGCGCAACCAATTGCCTTTTTAATATCAACCGAAAAATAATGCAACATAGGCACAAGTAATGCACCGCCACCAATGCCAATTAACCCAGACAGTGAGCCCATTACCGCACTAATACCTCCCAGTACGGGGCCTGCAGGTAAAGGGTGTTCTGCGTTCACTTTATTTCGAGCAGAAAGTACCATTCTCATCGCAATAAAAACCACACTGACCGCAAACACCGTTCTTAACATTTTCTCAGGGATAAAGCTGGCAGCAAAGCCACTAATTAATGCGCCAACGGCCACGCCCGACATAACCCAAGGTGCAATTTCCCAAGGCACATTATCATTTTTATGATGAGCTAACGCTGAAGAAGTGGAAGTAAATAAAATAGAGGCTAACGATGTTGCAATAGCGATAACTAACACATGATCGGCAGCGGCCACGTCAAAACTAAGTAACAAACTACTTAGCACTGGCACAATAATTAAACCACCGCCTATGCCTAGTAGCCCTGCTAAAAAACCAACAATGCAACCTAACAGCGCACAACTTGCAACTAGAAGTCCTAGTTCATACATAGTTATCTCTAATACATTTAATTATATGTATATTTTAATTGATTATATAAACAATTACAGCTCTATCATTTAGGTGTATAAAATAAATCACCTAGCTGATGCTCTATCATAAAATTACGGGTTAACCGTAGTACTTGTTTAGCGTTAGGCTGTGCCAAACAATCGCTCAGTAACTGTTCCATGTCGCTTACATTTAAGCGTCTTAGCACCCACTTCACTTTGTTTAGCGACGATAAGTTCATGCTTAAACGTCTATACCCCATAGCAATCAGTAATATTGCGCCCTCGGGGTCGCCGCCGAGCTCACCACATAGACTAAAGGGCAATTCATAATGCTCACACTCGCTGGCAATATTATTTAATACACGCAATACCGCGGGGTGATAAGGGTTAAATAAATCGGCTACACGGGCATTTGCCCTATCTACGGCTAATAAATACTGAGTTAAGTCGTTACTACCTACTGAGCAAAAATCGACTTTTTTAGACCACTCTGGCAGCATAAATACACTTGAAGGTACCTCAAGCATGATGCCAATATCAGGCTTTTCTATAAGTTGCTCAGGAAATGCTTCACTTAACTCATAATAAGCTTGTTTAAATAGTGCCAGTGACTCTTCAACCTCATCAGTACCACTGATCATCGGCAGCATTATTTTTAAATTACCTAAGCCAATATTGGCTTTTAACATCGCTTTGAGCTGATCTAAAAAAAGCTCGGGATGGTCAAGGCTAATTCTAATACCACGCCATCCTAAAAATGGGTTTTCTTCAGTGATATTAAAATAATCTAAAACTTTGTCGCCACCAATATCTAACGTTCGCATAACAACGGGGTTAGGGTAATAGCTACTAAGTACTTCTCGATACCAGTTTTCTTGTTCTTGCTGCGAAGGAAACTGTCCCTTTTGCATAAACCATGCTTCGGTTCTGTAAAGACCAACACCATCACAAATATGGGCGCTATTTTGTTGAGTATTAAGCTCAAGCCCTGCATTAAGTAACAAACTAATATGCTCACCGTCTAACGTGATTGAAGGCAATGCTTGTTCTTCTAAAAAACGATTATTGAGTAAGTTATCTTGATGTTGTAATTCTGTATACTCATCAATAAGCATTTGCGAAGGCGAAATATATAAACGCCCAGCAAAAGCATCTAAAATCATTTCTTTGCTATCAAACTGCAATAGCGGTAAATCTTCGATACCCCAAATCGCCGGCACGCCCATAGCGCGGGTTAAAATAGAGGCATGGCTGTTGGCTGAACCATTAATGCTCACAACCCCAGCCAAACGCTCATTGGGTACCTCAGCTAACATAGCTGGTGTTAATGTATGCGCTATTAAAATGGTGTTTTCAGGGTAGTCTTTTATTGCATGCTCGGTATTCACTAAATGATGCAGCACCCGTAAACCAATGTCTTTAACATCAACCGCACGCTCTTTAATATAAGGGTCTTGCATTTCGTTAAACTGCGCAACTAAACGTTCAATCACAATTTTTAATGCACTTTTAGCACACCACCCTTCTTGTAATTGAGCCTCTACATTATGACCTAAACTTTTAGCATCTAATAATTGCTGATACACATCAAATACAGCCAACGCCTCTTGCGGTATGCTGTCGCTCAATGTCATCGATAAGGTGCTAAATTCTTTGCGCGTTGCAGCAACCGCTTGTGTAAATAAACGACGCTGTTCAATAACATCGTTATTCTTAGTAAGTTCTATAGACTTAAAATTAAGTTTAGGAATAACAACAAAAGCTTTACCAATACTTATACCTGGCGCGCTAGAAACCCCTTTTAATACTGATGTTTGATGGGATGACTCATCTTGGCGTAATACTTCTTTTATTTCGGCGTGGGCTAATTGCGAAGCTAACTGCGCAGAAAGCGTAATTAAAAACGACTCCTCATCTTGAGAAAATACCCGCGCCATTTTCTGTTGAACAACAATAACACCTAACACTTTTTTTTGATGAACAACAGGCACGGACAAAAAGGCGTTATAGCCTTCTTCATTAACTTCTGGGGAGAGCTTAAAGCGAGGATGCGACTTGGCAAAGGCAATATTAATTGCTTCTTCACGCTGGGCAACAAGCCCTACTAAACCTTCGGTAAAGCCAATTCTAAACTTGCCTACCGCATCAGGATTTAACCCTGATGAGGCCATTAGTACAAAGTTATCTTGGCTATAATCGGCAAAATAAATGGAGCAGCACTGGGTATTCATGGCATCTTTTACCATTTTCACAAAGCACACTAACGCATCGTCTAAATTCGCTTGTTGCGAAACAGACTCAGCTATCGTTCTGAGTGTTGCCAGCATACACTGCTCCTTTTTATGAAAAACTACCTTTTATTCCGCCAGTGATCTTTTTGTTGCTCTCGCTTATTAAAAGGCATAGCAAAAGGAGCAAACTCTTTCATAACACGTCGATAAACGTCCCGTTTAAACGACACAACCTGTCTAACCGGATACCAATAACTTACCCATCGCCAATCATCAAATTCCGGATGATGAGTTTTCAGTAAGTTAACATCTTCATCTTTACAGCGCAGTTTTAGTAAAAACCATTTTTGTTTTTGCCCAATACACACCGGACTTGAATCTCGGCGGATTAATCGTTTGGGTAATTTATAGCGTAACCAATGTTTTGAGCTTGCAACTATTTCTACATCTTCTGGTCGCAAACCTACTTCTTCGTGTAATTCACGGTACATAGTTTGTTCTGGTGTTTCACCATCATCAACACCACCTTGGGGAAATTGCCAAGAATGTTGACCATAGCGTCTGGCCCAAAACACTTGCCCCTGATTATTGCAAATTACAATTCCGACATTGGCACGAAAACCTTCGGCATCAATCACCTTAGTGCCTCATTTGTAAGTCGATTTTTTATGATTGTTCCACATTAGCTGCAATACGGCAAATACTATTACGTGCAAGCCTCGTTAACACCTTCGCTTAAGGCAAATTAATGGCGAAATCCATTGCATGTGAATAACAAACAACACAGCCATACGTAAATACATAAAAACCACACTGTTTGTGCTGGTTACTCACAGCTTGTGCATAACTTTTGTAAAACACGCTCATTTAGCAAACAAATCCACAATACAAGATCAAAAAAGTGATGTTCTCCACAGAATCTGTGGATAAACATGTTTATACATCTGTATTTATCCTTACAACAATTATAGACCTTAATTAAAACTGAACACCAAAAACAAAAAAAACAATGTAGTTCAGTTACTTAGTTAATTTTAGCGTTTTAAAGCAGTGCATAAAATTGCACCAATCACAGCACGTATAAAAATCAACCAACCGCTAAAGATATCCACTATCAAGCTAATTTGCTATCATGGCGTTGGTATTTATTCAACTAAATTAACAGTATGCAACCTTTAAAACCTCACTCAATTAATCAACTAATGCAACGTGTCAATAATATTGCAGGGCTCACACTTGGACAACTAGCACAGCAGTACCATTTTAAAACGCCAGATGATTTATTGCGTGAAAAAGGCTGGACAGGTCAACTGATTGAGTATGTATTAGGCGCAACCGCTGGTTCAAAACCGCTCCCCGACTTTGAAGATTTAGGCATAGAGCTTAAAACACTGCCCATTTCATATAAAGGCAAACCATTAGAAACCACCTTTGTGTCGGTAACCCCGTTAATAAATGTAACCGGTACGACCTGGCACTCAAGTAATGTTCGAAAAAAGTTGAATCATGTTTTATGGCTACCTATTTTAGGCGAGCGCGATATAGCACCGTTTGATAGAACCATTGGCAGTGGCTTTTTATGGCAACCTTCCCCCGCGCAAGATGCACAATTGCAGCGAGACTGGGAAGAACAAATGGAGCTTATAGCCCTTGGTAGAGTTGATGAAATTTCAGGTCATTTAGGGGATGTAATGCAAATACGCCCAAAAGCAGCGAATAGCCATATTGTTACCGATGCCATAGGCCCAAATGGGAAAATAATTAAAACCTTGCCTCGTGGTTTTTACTTAAAAACCAGTTTTACCGGCGAGATTTTAAAGCAGCAATTTCAGCTTTAATTGATAAAAAGTAATTTGCGTAGAGCTCGGCTAGTTGCTTACTAATGCCTGCCGCCTAATGTCTACTTTCCTATTTTTTTAACCCAGACATTCGCACTGCTTGCAGACCTGCAAACTTAACGCCAGTAGTCCGTTCTCTTTGCCTCTTTTTTGCTATTTTTTACAAAAAATCCCCGCATGGGCGGGGATTTATAAATCAAAGTTGAACATTTACCTTAACCGGAGTTAAAAATAAATATTACTGACCTTTAACTTCTTTTAAACCATTGTACGGTGCTTTAGCGCCTAATTGCTCTTCAATACGTAGCAATTGGTTGTACTTAGCAACACGATCTGAACGGCTTAATGAACCCGTTTTAATTTGACCTGCAGCAGTACCTACCGCTAAATCAGCAATAGTTGCATCTTCAGTTTCACCAGAGCGGTGAGAAATAACCACTGTAAAACCTGCATCTTTTGCCATTTTGATTGCTGCTAACGTCTCTGTTAGTGAACCAATTTGGTTAAATTTAATTAAGATTGAATTGGCAATACCGTTATCAATACCGCGTTTTAAAATCTTAGTATTGGTTACGAATAAGTCATCACCCACTAATTGAACTTTATCGCCCATTAGTTTAGTTTGGTGTGCAAAGCCATCCCAATCAGACTCATCTAAGCCATCTTCGATTGATACAATTGGGTATTGCTCAGTTAAATCTTTTAAGAAGTGGTTAAACTCTTCAGATGTAAATTGCTTACCTTCACCTTTAAGGTCATAGATATTTGCTTCTTTGTTATAAAACTCAGAGGCCGCACAATCAAGTGCAAGGGTAATATCTTTACCAAGCTCATAACCGGCATTTGCAACTGCTACTTTAATGGCTGCAAGCGCTGCTTCGTTTGATGCAAGGTTTGGTGCAAAACCACCTTCGTCACCTACAGCTGTTGAATGTCCATCTGCTTTAAGTACCTTAGCTAGGCTATGAAATACTTCAGCACCCATACGCAATGCTTCACGGAAGTTAGTTGCACCCACTGGCTGAACCATAAATTCTTGAATATCTACTGAGTTATCAGCATGCTCACCGCCGTTGATGATGTTCATCATTGGTAATGGCATAGAGTAAACACCTGGCGTACCATTTATGTCCGCAATGTGCTCGTAAAGCTCTACTTTTTTAGATTGTGCTGCCGCTTTAGCGTTGGCAAGTGAAACCGCTAAAATAGCATTAGCACCTAGTTTTTCTTTGTTTTCAGTACCATCTAAATCAAGCATTACTTGGTCTACATCACTTTGAGCAAGTGCATTTTGACCTTTTAGTGCTTCTGCAATTTCGTTATTAATAAAGCCAACCGCTTTTAATACGCCTTTACCTAAGTAACGCGCCTTGTCACCATCACGTAATTCTAATGCTTCGCGAGTTCCTGTAGATGCGCCTGAAGGTGCAGCAGCACGGCCCCACGAACCATCAGCTAAATATACTTCAGCTTCAACAGTTGGGTTACCACGCGAGTCCATAATTTCACGACCGATTACTTTTACGATTTCTGACATCTTGATTCCTCTATATTCCCAAAATGGTGAGTGCGGCTAACCTGAGTTTGGCTAGCCTTAGAAACAAAAAAGGCCGCGCATCATGCACAGCCTTTTTATATTACGAAGACGCTTTTTGGTAGGTATGAGCCGCAGCTACAAACCCTTCAAATAGCGGGTGACCATCACGTGGTGTTGAAGTGAATTCCGGGTGGAATTGCGCTGCAATAAACCAAGGGTGATCTTTATTCTCAATAATCTCTACTAGTTTTTTATCTTCAGATAAACCTGTAAAGCTCAAACCAGCTTGCTCAAGCTGTGCTACAAAGTTGTTGTTAACTTCATAACGGTGACGATGACGTTCAACAATCTCGTCGCTGCCATACACGCCATGCACCTTAGAGCCTGGTGTTAAATGACATTTTTGTGCGCCTAAACGCATAGTGCCACCTAAATCAGACTTTTCGTCACGTAGTTCAACATTACCTTCAGCATCTAACCACTCGGTAATTAAACCAACCACTGGTGACTCTGAATTTGCGTTAAATTCAGTTGAGTTTGCATCAACTAAACCAGCAACATTTCGTGCGTATTCAATAAGCGCAACCTGCATACCTAAACAAATACCTAGGTAAGGCACTTTGTTTTCACGGGCATATTTAGCCGCTAAGATCTTACCTTCAACACCACGACCACCAAAACCGCCCGGTACTAAAATAGCATCTAAACGAGAAAGTACATCCGTTCCTTTGGTTTCTATGTCTTGTGAATCAACGTATTGGATATTAATAGTTAAACGATTCTTCAGTCCCGCATGCTTTAATGCTTCGTTTACTGATTTGTATGCATCTGGTAATTCAATGTATTTACCTACCATACCAATTGTCACTTCACCCGTTGGGTTAGACTCTTGGTATAATACTTGTTCCCACTCAGCTAAATCCGCTTCAGGCGCGTCTAAATGAAAACGACGACATACAAAGTTATCTAACTCTTGCGATTTTAATAACGCAGGGATTTTATAAATACTATCTACATCGGGTAATGAAATAACTGCTTTTTCTTCAACGTTTGTGAACAGTGCAATTTTTGCACGCTCGTTATTTGGCAGCTTACGGTCTGAGCGACAAATAAGAATATCTGGTTGAATGCCTACCGAGCGTAACTCTTTAACTGAGTGTTGAGTTGGTTTTGTTTTCACTTCACCGGCAGGGCCTAAGAATGGCACTAGCGTTAAGTGAATGAAAAGTGCGCGTTCACGACCAATTTCTGTACCCATTTGACGAATTGCTTCGATAAATGGTTGTGATTCAATATCGCCTACCGTACCACCAATTTCAACGATTGCTATATCATGGCCTTCTGCGCCATCATAAACACGTTGCTTAATGTCATTGGTAATATGAG